>CAWGLF010000018.1:0-194912 GCA_963823295.1 uncultured Acidobacteriota bacterium | reverse complement strand
GGGCTTCGACTAGCTACCATGTATCGAACATTTTTTGAGAAAATCACTCAATGGCATTGCAATTCACAACTTCGTATATTGAGGACTCGATTGGCGTGTTTCGGTATTACAAAACACTCGCCGATCGTGCAGTGGCGCAAGTGACTGATGAACAGATCTATACGCTATTGGACGAAGACGCAAACTCCATAGCCATTGTGATGAAGCATATGGCGGCCAACATGAAATCGCGCTGGACTGACTTCCTTACTTCCGACGGCGAAAAACCATGGCGCAATCGCGATAGTGAATTTGAACAGCCTCCCGCAACACGACCGGACCTCTTGCGGATATGGGAAGAAGGATGGACCTGCCTGTTCACGGCACTCCAATCTTTAACAGACGCGGAATTAGGCCGCACCGTCACTATCCGCGGTGAGGCGCACTCCGTGATACAGGCTATTAATCGGCAGATCGCGCATTATTCATATCATTGTGGGCAGATCGTTTTGTTGGCCAAGCATTTCCAGCACCGCCAATGGAAATCGCTTAGCGTCCCGAAGGGAAAATCCGCGGAATTCAATGCCAGGTTCGGGCCGGCGAAGCTAGCCAGAGATAGCAGTCATGTGCCAGGGACATACGCCATGCTGATACACACCCGATCCGACACAAACAGCGATCATGCTGTCTAAACTGAGCCGCTAAACCCACGCAATCCGGCATTCCTATCCCTCCGGCGATCGGTATTGTTTAAACTTGTCTTTCGTCTCTTTACAGGAGTTCTATGCAGCGCAAATGTTCCTTCGCCTTGGCCAGCCTTGTCCTGACTGCCGTGCTTCCATTAGCCGGCCGCGCGCAATCCACGCAAACACAATCCAGCGAGATGACCCAAATCAGCTCCACTCCCATCACCATTACCGTGGACGCAACCGACGCGCCGCGCAAGATGCTGCACGCCGATCTGGTCATACCGGCGCATTCCGGCGACCTGACGCTGGTCTACGCAGAATGGATTCCCGGCGAGCACGGTCCGACAGGCCCCATCGATAGCTTGGCCGGAATCATCATCAAGGCCAATGGACAGACGCTTCCTTGGGTACGCGACAGCGTGAATATGTATGCCTTTCATGTGCATGTGCCGGAGGGTGTCACGTCGCTCGACGTGCATGATGATTTTCTCGCGACGGCAGCCCCGGTTGGATTTTCCTCCGGCGCCTCGACCAGTGAAAATCTGGCCATGATCAGCTGGAATGAACTTATGCTGTGGCCCCAGGTTGCATCGGCGAAGCAGATTCAGGTCACGCCGACGGTCACGCTGCCCGAAGGGTGGCACTACGGTACCGCGCTCACCTCAACCGGTCACGACGGGAACACAATCCATTTCGCCACGGTTCCGCTCAATGAACTGGTCGATTCGCCAGTGCTCTCCGGGCGCTGGTTTCGAGAGATTCCTCTTGCCCCGGAGATTTCGCCGAAACACTATCTCGATCTCGCCGCTGATGGCCCGGAAGACCTCGAAGTCCCGCCGCAGATGCTGGCCGGTTTCAACAACCTGATACGCGAAGCCGGCACGCTTTACCGCTCGCACCACTACGACAGCTATCACTTTTTGATGACGCTCAGCGATCAGGTAGCGCACTTCGGCCTCGAACATCATCAATCCAACGATGACCGCGTGCCGGAGAAGACCTTCCTCGACCCGAATATTGACATGCTTGCAGCCGGCCTGCTGCCGCACGAATTCACACATTCCTGGAACGGAAAATACCGCCGTCCTGCCGGGCTGCTCTCGCCGGACTTTCAGACGCCGATGAAGGGCAATCTGCTATGGGTCTACGAGGGCCTCACCGAATATCTCGGCGACGTTTTGACCGCGCGCAGCGGCTTGTGGACGGACGAGCAGTATCGCGACGCGCTGGCCGACTCGGCGGCGGACCTCGATCATCGCCCGGGCCGCACCTGGCGCGATCTGCAGGATACCGCCACCGCAGCGCAGACTCTTTACGATGCCAACCGTCAATGGGACAACTGGCGCCGCAACGTCGACTATTATCCCGAAGGCGAATTGGTCTGGCTCGGTGTGGATACCATGATTCGCCAGCAAAGCCACGGACGGAAATCGCTCAATGATTTCTGTGCCCGCTTTCTGGGCTTGGGAGGCAATACCGGCCCAATTACTGTCCCGTACACCTTTAACGATATCGTCAGCAACCTGAACGCGGTCCAGCCATATGACTGGGCCGGCTACCTGACGGAAAAACTGACGACCAAGGTCGATCATGCGCCGCTCGGCGGAATCGAGCGCGGCGGATATCAGATTGTCTACACCGACACACCCAACGCGGACATGAAAGCGCGGCAGGACTTAGGCGGCGTGGATGCCTGGTATTCCCTTGGCTTCCATACTTCAAGCGATGGCACTCTGCGCGATGTGCTGTTTTATTCACCCGCATACAAGGCTGGCCTGGGACCGGCGATGAAGATCATCGCAGTCAATGGGCGCGAGTATACCGACAGTCTGATGCACGACGCGATCCGCAACTCAAAAACTACGCAGACACCGATCGAGCTGATCGTTGAAAATACCGGCTATTATCGCACCGTAAAGATCGATTATCACGGCGGCGAGCGTTTTCCGCATCTTCAACGGGTGAACGGAAAGCCGGATTTGCTGGATCAGATACTGCAGCCGCTGGCAAAGCATCCGCAACAGTAATTCTTATAGAGTGGATTCATAATCGATATAGCCGACAATGGAGGCATTCTGAACGAAGCGTAGCGGAGTGAGGAATCCAGAGAATATTCGCGTGATGATCGCTGCGATCACCCTCTGGATGTTCGCGGAGTCTACCCTGAGCGAGTTCGAAGGGCTCAGAAAGGCGGATCGTTCAGTCACGCGCTGCGCAGCGCAAATCCACGATCTCGAGTTCCGGACTTTGTGAAGCTTCGTTGTCGCGCAGCTTGTAAATGATATCGAGCAGAGAATTCTCGGCAACGCTGTGCCCCTGCAGCTTCTCCGCGAGATTCCAGCCGACGGCCGGCCACGAACTGCCGCCCTGCGCGAGGCGCAGGCGAATGTGACGTTCTTTCATGATTCGCGGAGTGGCGGCGACGCGCACGCTCCGGGCGAGGAAAACAGGTTCGTTATTTTCCATTCCATACGGCGCGAACCGCCGCAACCAGCTTTCGAGCGTACTCAGTTCATTGAGCGGCAGCTCCGCTTCACAGCATGGCTCGTTGTACGTTGTAGCACTCAGGAATTGTTCGGCCGCATAGCTCTCCATGCGTTCGCGCAATTCCGACACGCGCGCCGAGGGCAGAGAAAATCCGACAGCATGGGCATGACCGCCAAAGCGCGTAAAAAGGTCATCGCAGGTCGAGATCGCGTCAAGCAGATGAAATCCCGCGATTGAACGGCCGGAGCCATAAGCCTCGCCATCTTCATGCGTCAGCACCAGCGCTGGTTTTCCGGTGCGATCAACGACGCGGGAAGCGAGAATCCCGATCACGCCGCGATGCCAGCCTTCTCCGTCGAGAACCAGGCAGTGAGCATCGGCATGCACTGAATCTTCCCGCAGCTGCCGTTCAATTCCATCCAGCGCAATCTGCTCCGTATTGCGGCGCTCTGTATTTAGCCTATGCAATTTCTCCGCCAGCAAACGTGCGTGAGTCGGATCTCGGGTGGTAAACAGATCGACGACATCGCTGGCGATATCCATGCGCCCCGCGGCATTCAGCCGCGGAGCCAGACGGAAGCCAATATCGCGCGTGCTCAGCCGATGAGGATGCGGCTGAATCTCCGCCAGTTCCATCAACGCCCGCAGGCCGGGATGCACCGGACGCGCCAGTTGCTCGATGCCCAGCGAGGTAAAGATGCGATTTTCCCCCAGCAGCGGGACCGCGTCGGCGACCGTGGCAATCGCGAGCAGTTTCAAAAAAGACGGCAACAGTTTCGTGCGCGCGCGTTCCCGGTCCTGAGCCTCAAGCAGCGCCTGAGCCAGTTTGAACGCGACGCCCGCGCCGCAAAGATGCTTGCAGGGATAGGCGCAATCCGGCTGGTTCGGATTCAAAACCGCAATTGCGGCCGGAATGCCTCGTGCAGCATCGGGCAGGTGATGGTCGGTCACGATCAGATCGAGCCCCAGAAGCTGCGCCTGCTCGGCGGCGGCAAAAGCGCGAATGCCATTATCCACGCTGATCACCAGCCCGACGCCATCGGCTGCGGCCTGGGAAAGCTGTGCCGCCTGCATTCCGTATCCATCGCGAAGACGATGCGGAACGTGAAAACGGCAGATGCCTCCCAGTGCTTCAATCGCGGTTTTTAGAAGCACGACGGCAATGGTTCCGTCGACGTCGTAATCTCCATAGATCAGAACTGTTTCTTTCCGTGCGATCGCCTGCTGAATTCGATTTACCGCCATCTGCATGCCACACATGGCGTAGGGATCGTGCAGCGCATCCAATCGCGGCGACAGAAACGCTTCCGCTTCCTTCGCGCTTCGAACGCCGCGCGCATACAGCAACGCGGCGATTGTCAATGGCAGGGAAGCGGCGCCCGCCAGCGCTTCGGCTTCAGAAACAGTGGACTGCACCCTCCAGCGGCCGTCCCACTTCGTGGCTTCAGCCGCAGGAGAAGTTTCGATCGCCGGGAAATTCCCCTCTTCCAAAGCATCTGGGAATGGAGCTAAATCCGCGCTCACTCTTGTTCCTCATCGTCACCACTACCATAGGCATTTTCGAGGAGGTCCTGCAGCTCTTCGATAGTGTCGACCATCTCGCGGTAATTCCGGTACCACTCGGTCGCGGTTTCGTGGACGAAGAGAATTCCCTGATGGGCGAAGGCCAGTTCGAGGTGTCCCAGTTTGCCGACTTGGCGAAACAGGCGATCGAGATTTTCCATCTCCTGGCCATATGCGTCCGGACTGGAAACCTCTTCCAGCTCCGTCGCCAACAGGTCCAGCGTGTCTTTGTCCACGCTGTCTTCGCCGATCAGGACCATCGGTGCGCCGACCGCTTTCGCCATCTCGACAAAGTCTTTCCAGTCTTCTTTGGAACTCTCGTGCATGTATCCCGGAGACCCGATTGGACCTGCATTGTGCCACCAGACCCGCGGCGTGTCTTCTGTTATAAGGGCTGGGAAATGGCGCATACCGTGGCCTACGATGAAGGCGACCATGTCGTCTTTGAGAGTGTTGAGATTATCGGAATTCATCCCTTTCATCCTAGCCCCACCGGACGCTTTATGATGATAGAAAGCGATAGATTTTCAGGAGCGATATCCTTGCCAAAATATGAGCGGCACCTTTTTGTCTGCACCAACCGGCGCGAACCCGGAAGCGCCCGCCCCAGCTGTAATGCCGATGGAAAAGCAGAGCTGCATAAATTGTTCAACCAGGCGGTGGGCGCGGCGGGGCTGAAAGATCGCGTCCGCGTCAATCAATCCGGCTGCCTCGACCAGTGCGAGCATGGCCCGAACCTTGTCGTGTATCCCGACGCGGTCTGGTATGGCCATGTCGGCGCGGCGGACGTGGCCGAGATTGTCCAGTCGCATTTGATCGAAGGCCGGCCCGTCGAGCGATTGATGCTGGCGGATGAATGTATCCACACCCCCGCATGCGAGCACCGGCCGGTTAAGAGCTGAAGCTGGAAATACTCGAAACAGCGGCTAAAAACGCTATGCTATATTCCGAGAGGAACAATGAATTTTTCAAAAGATTACGTTGGATATCTGGGACGGCGGACGGTCAAGCATCTGATTGAGGCGAACATGATCCGCACGGATCACGTCGACGTCCTGAACTCCCGCGTGCAGGCGGCGCTGATCGATGAATTGATGTTGGAGGACCGCATCAACGACGAGGTCCGCCTGATCATGGAGGCCTACCAGGAGGAGATGCGGCGCACCGGCGCCAGCTACCAGGAGATGTTCAAAAGGATCAAGCAGGAACTGGCCCGCAAGTACAAGGCGGTCTTATGAGAATTTCCCACGACAAATTGAATAAGCTGGCCCATGTGATCGCCGACACGCTGGCTGAAACCGACGAATGCGAGTTTCGCGAAGACCGCAATACCATTCGCCAGGAATCGCGCAAGATGCTCGAAAAGCTGTTCGCAGATGAACTGAAGATCGATCAATCCGCACGATTGAAAGTGCAATCCCACAAAAGAAATATTCCCGAAGGCAGTCAGGAGTGGGAGATCCTCTACCGCAAGTATTACCAGGAAGAAGTGAAGCGGCTCGGTCTCTAAAACGACCCGTTTTCCACTGCATCGAAGCGCTACCCTCGAATTCCTTTTCCTTCTCATTGAAGGGACTATGATTTTCTCGTGGAGGCTTCCATCTCATGACCTGCAAATTTCCGACAACGGCATCGTCACCCTGCCAGCGATCATTCCGTGAATAAGACCGTCTCGCGGCTGCAATCGTCGCTTCACGAAAGAAGCATCCAGCTTTTTGCATCTGATCGATCACAGTGGGGAAGCGAAAAAGCCGTGGGCATTGAAGATGCCTCCCACAATGTTGCTATCTTCGGCAATCCCATAGCGGGTACGCCCCTGATGCTTGCCGCGCTTCCAGTATCGCCATCGATCTTCCTCTGAAATTGCTGATCTGGGAGGACGCAAAACGGGCAGGGCCTGGATTTCCTACAATGATCCGGAATATCTTCGGCAGTCGCCATAGCCTTCCAGAAAATATGCTCGCAACCCTGGCGGCTAGTCGGAGCGACTTACGCGCAACACGCCGCGAAATGAATTCCGCCGCGGTTCGGCATCGCTGGATCGACTCAGTAGTTGAGAGCAGAAGAAAACTCTATTGCTCTGGTTCCTGCGCGACTATCCTCTGGCGGCTCTCCTCCTTCGCGCCGCCACGCTGGCATTCTCCGCCCTGCTCATCGGCGGAGTTTTCTTCTGTGCGGTCGTACTTCCCCATGGCATTCTCAAATTCGAGTCGCCACGGCACATTCGCCACCCGCGCGCTGAATCTCTTGCGGATGGCCGCTGTCGGCTTGCCGCCACGCAGGTATGTTTTGTTTTACTCGACAGCGCCATGCTGCTCACCACCGGCGGCATGCACATCGCCGATCTTTACACAGCCAACTATTTCCTCGCCGGCGCGCTGCTGATTGCAAGCGCCGCCTGCTTTCTGCTCTTGACCCGCTTCGGCCTTCCCGCCAGGCCCGCCTGGCTGCTCTTCATCGTCCCTCTGCTGTTTGCGATGGTCTGGACCAGCCATTCGGCGTCGCGCCTGGAGCATCGAGCAACGCTGATGGTCCTCACAGGCCTGCACCAGTTGGCTGCTGCGTTATGGATCGGCGGCATGCCTTTTCTCTGGCTGCTGCTGGGCTCGCAATCCGATGCTGCTGCGGGCAACATCTCAGCGGATGCCGCAATGCAACGCGCCGTGCGCCGCTATTCCGCCACTGCGGTGACCAGTGTGATCGTGCTGGTGCTGGCCGGCGTCAGTCTTGGCTGGTTCTATACACAATCGTGGAGCGCTGTTTACGGCACCGCGTATGGCGTCGTTCTGGTCGCAAAATCCGCGTTGACTGGTGGCGTTGCTCCTGCTCGGAGCAGCCAATTTCCTGCTCATTCGTAACGGACGTCTTTCTTTGCCACCGTCGCTGTTACGCATTGCGCGATTCTCTGAAGTGGAAATCGGCATCGGCTTCACCATCATCCTGGCCGCTGCCTCGCTGAGTGCGCAACCGCCGGCAGTGGACCTGGTCCAGAATCGTTTGACACTGCCGGAAATCGCCGCGCGAATGACTCCGCGGCCGCCGCGTTTCAAAACGCCGCCCATCAGCGCCATGCCTGCCGTGCAGCCTTTCCGCCAAGCGGTCGAGCAGTACGCGATGTCGCCGGATGATCCCCAAAGCGCCAACAACAAAATCGAACAGGCCTGGTCGGAATATAACCATCACTGGGCCGGGATCATCGTTTTTGCCGCCGGACTTTTCGCCATTTTGGGAAGATGGAATCGCGCTCGATGGGCCAGACACTGGCCCTTGGTCTTTCTTGTGTTGGCGGTTTTCCTGTTCTTCCGCGCCGACCCCGAAGCATGGCCGCTCGGCCCGCGCGGCTTCTGGGCCAGCCTCTACAATCCAGAAGATCTCGAGCACCGGCTGTACATCCTGCTCATCGTCGCTTTTGTTTTCTTTGAGTGGAGTGTGCAGACACATCGTCTGCTGTCGCGAAGGGCGGCGCTGGTCTTCCCCGCTGTCTGTGCCATCGGCGGAGCATTATTGCTGACCCACAGCCATTCGCTGGGCAACGTAAAAGAGGAACTCCTCTCCCAACTGAGCCACATTGCCATCGCGCTCTGCGCGGTTTTCGCCGGCTGGTCCCGTTGGCTGGAGCTGCGCGCACCTTCAAGTAGTCAGACCAGCACAAAGTCGGTCGCCACCTGGACCTGGCCTCTCTGCCTGATGTTCATTGGCCTCATTCTGCTGAATTATCGGGAAGGCTGAGCACCGTCGGATCAGGCGAAGAAATGACGGAACCAAGCGGTTGCGGGTATCGTATGGAGTGCTGGATGCAAGCGCCGTTCCGATCCATCAAAGACATTGTCATTCAGAGGAGACTTCCATTGCGCCTTGTTCATCATTACTCCGTCTTCAGTCTTGCCGCAGTTTCCGCTGTGCTATTTGCCATGATGCCGCCTGACTCTCTTCACGCGCAGCGGCTGCCGACCAACGTCACGCCCCAGCATTATTCGTTGACGCTGACGCCGGATCTGAAATCCGCGACTTTCGCCGGTCAGGAACAGATTGACGTCACCCTGGCGCAGCCGGCGACTGGCATCACGTTGAACGCGGCACAGATCACGTTCCAGAATGTCACCATCGCAGCGGGTGGAAACACGCAGACCGCCAAAGTGAGCGAGGATACTGCCAAGCAGGAGGTCACCCTCCAGGTCCCTAATGAAATTCCCGCCGGCCAGGTAACCATCAAGATCCAATACACAGGAATTTTGAATGGCGAGCTGCGAGGATTTTATCTTTCCAAAACGGCCAGGCGTAATTATGCCGTCACCCAGTTTGAGCCGACCGACGCGCGCCGTGCCTTTCCCTCTTTCGATGAGCCGGACATGAAGGCAACTTTTTCCACCACGCTCATCGTGGATAAAGGCGACATGGCCATTTCGAACACCAACGTCGTCTCCGACACACCGGGACCGGCGCCCGATAAACATACGGTCCGCTTCGCCACCACCCCGAAGATGTCCACGTATCTTGTCGCATTTCTGGTAGGCGATTTCCAATGTCTCTCAGGTTCCAGCGACGGAGTTCCCATCCGGGTTTGCGCCACGCCCGACAAGGTGCAGTTGGGTTCCTACGCTCTTCAAGGCGCGGAATTTTTTCTGCATTATTACGATAACTACTTCGGCATCAAGTACCCCATGCCCAAGCTCGACATGATTGCGATTCCGGATTTTGAAGCGGGAGCGATGGAGAACTTCGGCGCTATTACCTATCGCGAGACGGCTTTGCTGGTGGACGAAAAAACAGCCTCCATCGATTCGAAAAAGATCGTTGCGACCGACGTTGCCCATGAGATGGCCCACCAGTGGTTCGGCGATATGGTCACCATGCAGTGGTGGAACAATCTGTGGCTGAATGAGGGCTTTGCCACCTGGATGGAAAGCAAGGCGGTCGGCGCGTGGAAGCCGGAATGGAACATTGCGCAAGACGTGGCGCTGGCGACCGACGGTGTTCTGAATTACGACGCCGGCAAAGTGACTCGGGCGATACGCGCCAAGGCCGAGACGCCGTCGCAAATCAATGAAATGTTCGACGGCATCACGTACCAGAAAGGCGGCGCGGTGCTCGATATGACCGAGAATTATGTAGGGGAAGAGATCTTCCGCCGGGGAGTCCACAAATATCTTGAAGCGCATATGTACGGCAACGCGACTGCCCAGGATTTCTGGAATGCGCAGACGGAAACCAGCGGCAAGCCGATCGATAAAGTCATGGACAGCTTTATTGCCGAGCCTGGCGTTCCGCTGCTGAAATTTACGGCGCCGCAAAATGGTTCCACGACGGCAAGCCAACAGCGCTTCTATCTCAGCCCCGATATCCAGGCGACGCAGGCTCAAACATGGATCATCCCCGTATGCTTCAAAACCGCGGCTGGCTCGGACCCAACCCCGAAATGCGAACTGCTTTCATCATCGCAACAAACCCTGGCAGTTCCTTCGGCGCCAGTCTTCTACGCCAATGCCAATGACAAAGGCTACTACCGTACCGAATACGCGCCCGCGGATTACAACAAAATCCTGGGCGGCATCGAAACCGATCTGACTCCGCCGGAGCGCATCGGATTTGCCGGAAATGAATGGGCGCTCATGCGTTCCGGTCGCGGCAGCATCGCCGATTACATGAACTTGGCCGCGGCCTTGCGAAACGACCAGAATGGTGGCGTGATTGACGATGTGGCCGGTGCTATCCGTGCCGTGGATGAGCGCATTGCCACCCCGGCCGACCGTAAACTGCTGGCCGAATGGGTACGCGAACAGTTTCGTCCCGCGTACGATCGCGTGAAAAACATCTCACCATCGGATACCGTCGAAAAACGCGAGTTGCGGGCCACGCTTTTTGCGGTGCTTGGGGTAATTGGCCACGATCCGCAGATCATTGCCGAGGCACAGCGGCTGACGCAAAATTACCTGGCGAATCCGGGCAGCGTTGAACCGTCCCTGGCGCGTCCGGCGCTCGAGATCGCAACCGCAAACGGTGATAGTCACCTGTTTGATCAATTGCAGCAGCTCAGTAAGACCTCCAACAATCCCGACGTGCAGACGACCGCCCTGTTTTCGCTGGCCAACTTCCACGATCCCGCGTTGCTGCGTCGCGCGCTCGACTACGCCACTTCCGGACAGGTGCGCAACCAGGATTCGGCGTTTTTTTTCGTGATCGCTCTGCGTAGCCGGGATACGCGACCGATTGCGTGGGACTATATGCAGAAAAACTGGGAAAAAGTCCATGCGCAGCTGACGCCATTGGTTGGTGGAGTTCTGGTCGGCTCGACCGGCAGCTTCTGTACTGCCGATAAAGCGCAGGAGATACAGTCCTTCTTCGCTGCGCATCCCGTAATGGCAGCGGAACGGGCGGTTAAGCGCGCCACCGACGCCATTCATGACTGCACTGTTCTGCGCGCCAACCAGCAGCCGAAACTGACGAGCTGGCTCTCAGGGCAAAATTTGACAGCGACGCAATAGAGTATTGATCTCCGCGCGGATTCTGCCCCAGGTCTCAAAAAGCGATCTGGGGCACCCGGGTTCTGTGTCTCGCAGCAGCGCCTCAGTACCCGTTCGCGATCAGATATTCAATGGTCAATTCAAATTGCTTTTCTTCCGCCTGGGATGAACCCGCAGCCCGCCGCTCAGCATATTTCGCCATCACGTCGACTTCAATGTTGACCGGGCTGCCGCGGGTCAGCGTGTGCACATTTGTCGCGGCATAGGTATGAGGAATCACCGCAATCGTAACCACCATTCCTTCGACCCTCGCCACGGTCAGGCTGATGCCTTCCACCGTTATCGAGCCCTTCTCGACAACATAGCGTGCGCACTCTTCCGGAATCGTAAGCCGGAGCCACCAGTCGCTCGTCCTTCGATTGCTTGTCAGAGGTTCCAGCGACTGTACTGTTCCCACCCCGTCCACGTGACCCTGAACAACGTGTCCGCCCAGCGGCGTGCCCGCCGGAGTGGGCAATTCCAGATTTACGATGGAGCCTGGATGCAGACGCGACAGGGAAGTCCGCGCGATCGTTTCAGCCGCAAGATCGGCGATGAAGATGTTGCTGTCGGGCATCAAATCGACCGCTGTCAGGCACACGCCGCTGACCGATACGCTATCGCCGATCTGCAGGCGCTTGATCAGCGACGCAGGCCCTGCAACCAACAGCCGCGCCACCCCGCGAGAATTGTCCAGGGAGCGGATGGTGCCCGTGGTCTCAATTAGGCCGGTAAACATTATTTGGATTCCTCGACTCCGCTGCGCTCCGCTCGGAATAACGATTCTATTTGGAAGGCGCTCCTAAGCGCTTTCCCATGGATTATGGATGTACCCTTCGACGCCGAAATCTTCCCCCAGCTCATACAGGTGATAACTTCCCAGTCGAGTCGAAAAATAGGTGTTCGCCTCCAGCGACCTGACGACCGGAACCGCGGCATCGCCATACATCACCGGCGCGTAAAACAGAAACATCTTGTCGACGATGTTCGCCGCAAGGGCCGAGGCGTTGATCTGCGATCCGCCTTCGAGCATAACGCTGATCATTTCCATCTCCGCCAGCCGGTCAATCACCGCCCGCAATGGAACTCTGCCGGTCACCGGATCGGGCGCGAGGCGCTCCACTTGCACTCCCCGTGCCTTCAGAGCCTTTTCCCGCTCTCGCGCCGCTTTCGTATGGAACACGAGGACATCCTGGTTGGCGGTGCGCACCAGCTGCGAATCGAGAGACAGTTTCAGCGAGGAATCCAGCACGACGCGCAGAAACGGTCGCCGCCGCTGCCTGCCGCTGCGGTCCGTCAGCAGCGGATCGTCGTTGATGATGGTCGCAATACCCGGTCAGGATCGCATCCGCGCCATGGCGCAGCACCTGCACCATCTCTCGCGATCGGTCGCCGGTAATCCAGTGCGTGGAGCCCGAGGGAATGTGGTTTTTGCTGCGCGGCGGAGCAATGCGGCCATCGAGCGTCAGGCCGGCTTTCATGGTGACGAAAGGGCGCCGCGTTCGGATAAACTTTGCGAATGCCTCATTGATGCGACGAGCCGCTGCTTCTTTCACTCCGATGGTCAGCGAGACGCCTGCTGCCTGCAGCCGGTCAAGACCGCGTCCGCTTACCTGCGGGTTGGGATCGCGCGTCGCCGCCACCACCCGAGCTACGCCCGCCGCAATCAACGCGTCCGCGCAGGGACCAGTCCGGCCGTGATGGCTGCAGGGTTCCAGAGTGATGTACACGGTCGCGCCGCGCGCCTGCTCGCCGGCCTGTTGTAACGCCACAATTTCCGCGTGGTCCTTGTCTTCATAAACATGGAAGCCTTCGCCGACCACGGTATTGTTCTTTACCAGCACGCATCCGATCGCCGGGTTCGGAGAGGTCAGGCCGACCGATTCCTCGGCCAGCGCGAGTGCGCGCTCCATCCAGAGTTCATCCGGGTTCGAGGTGGTTCGGCTCATAAGGGTATCGCCATCGCAATTATCACGTTGACTATTTTTCCCATGTTGAAAGACTCACATCTCAAAATCGAGATGTGGAGCCCATGCTGTTTCTCAGCCCTCCAGCAGGGAATCGATAAAGGTGTTGCTGTCGAAAGGAATCAAATCTCCCATCTGTTCTCCAGTTCCCACATAGCGCACCGGCAGCTGCAGTTCACGCGCAATCGCAATCACGACGCCGCCCTTGGCTGTACCGTCCAGTTTTGTCAGCACAATACCGGAAACGGAGGCAGCCTCAGTAAACAACCGGGCCTGCTGCAATCCGTTCTGCCCTGTCGTCGCATCCATCACCAGCAATGTCTCGTGAGGAGCATCCGGAATAAAGCGTTGTGCTGTCCGCCGAATCTTGTCCAGTTCGGCCATCAGATTGTTCTTCGTGTGCAGTCTGCCTGCCGTGTCGACGATCACTACATCGACCCCGTGGGCCTGTGCCGACTTGAGCGCATCGTACAGCGCTGCCGAAGGATCGCCGCCCTGCTTTGTGCGGATCATCTCTACACCCGCGCGCTGGCTCCATACCTGCAGCTGCTCGATAGCGGCAGCGCGAAATGTGTCCGCGGCGCACAGCAGGACCGATTTTCCCTGCTCGCGGAGATAGGCCGCCAGCTTTCCTGTGGTCGTGGTCTTTCCAGTGCCGTTCACTCCGACCATCAGGATGACTTCCGGTCTGCTACTGTAAATCCTTGATCGCTTCGGTACCGAGTCCAGGATACGGAGCATTTCAAATTTGAGCAGGCGGCGCAACTCTACACCATCGCGAATCTGCTGGCGCGAACTTTGCTCCCGCAGTTGTTCAATGATTTCCTGCGAAGTGGCCACCCCAAGATCGGAGGAGATGAGCGTGCTTTCCAGTTCCTCCAGCGCGCTTTCGTCCACTGGACGAGTCAGCGTCACCAGGTCGTCCATCCGTTCCTGCAGGCTGTCGCGGGTGCGCGAGACAGCCTGTTTCATCCGGTCGAGCAGGCCTGGTTTTGGTTCTGGAGTATTGAAGAGTGACTGTATCAAGTATGTGGAAGCACTCCACCTTCAGTGTATCAATCAGGCAGTTTCAGATTGCGGAGAGTTTCACTTCGACATGCCGACCAGCGGAGATGGTTCATTTGAGCCGGCCGCTAACCCTTCGAGCGGTGGGCGCTCGCCGTGCAAAGGCGTAACCTGAATCCCTTCTTCTTCTTCTTCTTCGCTGGATTCGTCACGCTTCGGCAGCACAATCAGTCCAGCATCATACGCGCGGCAAAAGGCCTCGACAGCCTGCTCATCGAACTTCTTGCCCGCCATGGTGCGAATGATCCGCAGCGCATATGGGCCATCGAGAGCATCCTGATAGGTGCGGTTATGAGTCATCGCATCAAAGGCGTCCGCGACCGCGATGATGCGCGCCATCCTGGGGATTTCATCCCCTTTCAGGCCATGAGGATATCCCGTGCCATCGAGCGATTCATGATGAAGCTCCAGTCCGGGGAGAAGATCGGCAAATTCGAGTACCGGCCGCAGCATGTTCGCTCCACGCGTGGGATGCGTCTTTAGAATGGCAAATTCACTCGGATTCAGTACGCCGGGTTTCGTCAGGATCTTCTGATCCATCCCAATCTTGCCGATATCATGGAGAAGCGCGGAAAGACGAATCCTCATGCTTTCATGCGGCGCCAATCCAAGCTCGCAACATATCAGCGAAGAATATTCCGCCACCCGCCCCGAATGTCCACGGGCGTAAAAACTTTTTGTCTGCATAGAGGCCGACACTGCTTCTACCAGCCGCACGAAAATCGCCTGGTGATCGCGTGAAAGTAGAATCCATTTCGCCAGCGAGGTGTCCGGGCTTTCATCCATGCTGCCCAGTTCCCGGGCGAGGTCCTCGATCTCCGGCAGCCCGGTACGGACAGAATGCAGAACGAATTCCCCCCGCTTCATCGCCTGCATTGTCTCCAGAAACCGGCGCATGTCGCGCGCAAATTCCAGGGTGACTTCCCAGCATTTCACCGCCAGCGCACCCACCAGGAGAGCCAGCACGGTTTCAATAATGCGATCGGTCCAGGCATGTTCATCGACGACGGCATGCCGAATCAGCAGAATAGACGTAACCCCGGCGGCTACTGGCAAAAGCAATGTCAGATAGAGAGAGCGTAGCCACGGGTTGCGTTTGATCTGCATTCGACGATTTTACGTTCGGCTATCTTCCACAGCCGTTCCTGGTCACATGTCCATACGGTACTATCCTGTAGTGAAACATATTACTTTGGGATGCACTAAATGGAGTAAAAAAGTTTAACAAAGGGGTTCCCTCCCCCGATTTCTGCACTGAATCGGATGCAAGCTTTGATTTCCACAGGTTACTCGTCGCGGCCCGGCCGGGACATCAGCTCTTTCATCGCTTCCTTAGCCGAAATTTGCTCGTTCAAGACTGCGGAAACCTTTTCCGTAATCGGCATCTCTACATTCCGCTGGCGCGCCAGCCCCAGTGCCGCATTCGTGGTGCGCACCCCCTCCGCCACCTTGCCGTGCATATCGGCGAGTATTTCAGGAAGACGCCGTCCGCTTCCCAGCTCCATTCCCACATGACGATTGCGGGACAGGGCTCCGGTGCAGGTCAGCACCAGGTCTCCCAGTCCCGCAAGCCCGGCCAGGGTCTCCCGGCGGCCGCCGCAGGCAACCGCCAAGCGCGTCATCTCGACGATTCCACGTGTCACCAAGGCGGCCACGCTGTTGTGCCCCAGCCCCAATCCATGGGTTGCGCCGGCGGCGATGGCAATCACGTTTTTCAGCGCACCCCCGAGTTCCACCCCGATCACATCGTCATTGGTGTAGAGACGCAGCGTCGGGCTGGCGAATTCCTCCTGCACCCGTGCTGTCACCGCTGGATCGGAGGACGCAATCGTAATCGCCGTGGGGCTGCCCGCGCCCACCTCCTGCGCAAAAGAAGGTCCACTGAGAACACCGCATCGCAGATGCCCGTCGTCTCCCGCCAGGACATCCTGGATGATCTGCGTCATCCGCAGATACGTGCCGTCTTCGATCCCCTTGGTCGCGTTGACGATGAGCTGATGGTCCCCGGTCAGGGGCGCCATGGCGGTGCAAATCCCGCGGAAATGCTCCGACGGAACCGCGATGATCAGAATCCCGGCCCCATTGACAGCGTGTTCCAGTTTCGTTGTGACCTCAACAATTTCGGGGATCCGAAGCCCCGGCAAATAAACACGATTCTCGCGCGTCTGCTGGATGCAGTCCGCCACCGCCGGTGTGTGCGACCACATGGTGATACTGTGCCCGCCGCGCCGCGCCAGCACCATGGCTAGCGCCGTTCCCCACGATCCCGCGCCCACCACGGCGATGCGGCTCATGCGGTGCTGCTTTCTTTGCTGCCGAAGCGGAACTCCGTTCCACGCAGCAGCCGCTGGATGTTCTTCTGATGTTTGACGAGAATCACCGCCGGAACCAGCACCGTGCTGGCGATGAAGATCGGCCCCTGGCCGTAGTGGATACCGAACACGCGTGCCATCATCCAGACGAAAACAGGGAAAGAAGCCGCGGCCAGAATGGACGCGAGCGATACATATCGTGTCAAAAATACGATGACAATAAACACACCGAGCGCCGAGACTGCTGCCAGTGGGGCCAGCGCAAGAAATACTCCCAGCGCGGTTGCGACTCCTTTGCCGCCCTTTCCTCGAAGCCAAATGGGAAAGACATGTCCGACAACCGCGAATACTGCGCCGATCGCTGCGGTGTCAATGGCGTGTGGGCCGGTGGCCAGATGCCGTACGATCTCAACTGCGGCAAATCCCTTGCCCAGATCTAGCAGCAGAGTAAAAATTCCCAGCCAGCGCGAGCCGGAACGCATGACGTTGGTAGCGCCAATGTTGCCGCTGCCGGTCTGTCGGATATCCTCTTTGCGAAAAAGCAGTACCAGCAGATAGCCGAAGGGAATCGAGCCCAGCAAATACGCAATCGCCGCTGCAATCCAATCCACTGTCATGGCTACGCTAAGAGTGTAGCAGCGGTAAGAAAGGTGGAGATGGAGTTCTGCTCCATCCTGGGGCCCATGAATGAATGGCTTCTCAGAAATTCATCAATGCGCCGGCAGCCGCAAAGGCCAACGCAAACTCAATTACATAAATTTGCGTCGCAGCATGTCGAGCGCCTGCTGGCTCGCCAGCCAGCGCACGCGTTCCCGGTCGCCGCGAAACTGACGCTCGCAAACGCTGATCTCTTTGCCATCATCAAGGGCGATGTACACAAGACCAACAGGCTTGCTCTCCGTGCCGCCCGTCGGTCCCGCGATCCCGGTAATACCGACTCCGATGGAAGCTTGCGTGCGGCGGCGGATACCGTGCGCGAGCGATTCGGCAACTTCTCTGCTGATCGCGCCCTTTTCCTCGATCAGCTCTTCCGGCACATCCGCGAACAGGGCCTTCGCCGCGTCCGTATATACCACCGCCCCGCCAAGAAAGGTTCGCGAACTCCCGCTGATGCTGGTTATCCGCTGTGCAATCAAGCCGCCCGTGCAGCTTTCCGCGACAGCCACCGTCGCGCCGCGCATTTCAAGATAGTAGAGAACGATCTGTTCCAGCGTCTCCCCTTGCGAGGAAAAGATGGCTTCCTCCATCTCCTCTTCCACCCGGCTGGTCAGCTCATTCACGCGGCCTTGCGCCACCTCAAGTATCGCTTTCGAGCACATCATGTGCAGCTCGATCTCCCCCGGTCTGGCCAGAATCGTCGTCTCCACATCGGTAAAGCGCGTGTAGATTGGTGCCAGGCGCGCATCCACTTCAGACTCCGGCAACATCGCCATCTTCAGCACGCGCCGCGCAATGTGGCGCTGCGGCAGCGCTTCCGTCAGGCGTGGCAGGCATTCTGTAAGGAACATCGCCTTCAACTCCGCCGGCGGTCCGGGCAGCAGGATCACCAGCTTGCGATGTTCTCCCCGCACAATATCCAGCCACTGGCCCACGGCGGTGCCGTTCGGATTGGGCAGGATCTCCGCGCCATCGATCAAATCGGCCTGCTTCACATTGTTAGGAGGCATGGTGGAGCGGCGTTCGGCATATCGCTTGTAGAGCGCGGCCAGCAGATCGCCGTTGCGGCGGATGCGGAGGCCCAGCGCGGCGCCAACGGCTTCTCTCGTCAGGTCATCCTCTGTCGGCCCCAGCCCGCCTATGGTGAAGATAATGTCCGCCCGCGCAACCGCCAGCGAAACAGCCTGCAACAGGTGCTTCTGGCGGTCGCCGACGATTGTTTTGAAGATGACGGTAACGCCCAGACCATCCAACTGCTCGGTCACAAAAAGCGAGTTCGTGTCCTGGCGGAAAGGGGTGAGAAGCTCCGAGCCGATGGCGATGATTTCTGCGAGCATGGTTAGGTGGGTCGAGCGAAAGCGACTGCGGCAGAACTATTGGATGCTTCCAGGGCGAAGCTTCTAGCGCACCAGCCTGCCGGCAATGTCCAACCCAACATGATAAACGGTGTCTCTGGTGCACAGCACCGCATCTCCTTCGGGCAGAAATGCCAGGCCCACAATTCCCGATCCCGAGATCACCAGCGATGCTTCCCGCTTCGGAGTAATTTTCACCACTCCCCGGCGGCCGTGCAGGGATGCGGCAACATACAGATTTCCATCCACGTCGAACGCCATGCCCTGCGGGCGTCCCAGGCCGGTGTAGAAATTCGAAATTCCCCCATCCGGCTCAATCGCGTGGATGGTCTCATTCGCCGACGTGGTTGGCCCGCTCACCATCAAGGTGCCGTTGTCGTTGAACGCCAGATGATAGGCGGACACGCTCGGCTCCAGAGTGGCGAAGACGAAGACCTTGCGATCTCGCGCGATCTTGAAGATGGTCCCGCTGCGGTCTCCGACGTAGAGAAATCCTTCGTTGTCGAAGGCCAGACCGGTAGCGATTCCCATGCCTTCGGCGAATATGGATTTCGCCCCGCTCGGCGTCACCCGGTAAACAGTGCCCTCGTGCCGGGAGGAAATATAAAGATTGCCCTCATCGTCGAGCGCCAGTCCGGTCGCATTCATGATCCCGGTGACAAAAGAACGCACCTGGTACTCGGTATCTAGCTGGAAAACCGATACCGCGGAATTTTGCCCGCGAGGACCCGAAAACGCCACGTAGATGTTGCCCTCCGCGTCCGCTACCGGATTGGCTACAGGGTCCATCTCTTCGGCAATGGCGATTCCTACTGACAGCGGAACCGCATTGCTGGCGTGCCCTTCCACCCGCAATTGCACATTGCCGGAGATGCTTCCCGGCGGTACATGGAGCAGCACTCTGGAAGGGCGGCTCATCAGCACGGGCGCGTGACGATCGCCGATCGTTGCCGCAGGCTGGCGGAACCCGGCAGGTGCCAGCGCTTCGCCGTGAACCTCCACCTCGCCGCCGGGCAGAGCCGCGACCGGCGCAATGGAGGCGATATGTGGAGAATGATCTGTCGAGTGGATGCCGAACTTCATGGGTCAACTCCCGCGTCCTGTTCCCTAATCTACAGATATTGGATCTACAGATATTTGCCGGCAAGCCACACCAGAATCAGCGCGTACACTCCGGCAGCCACATCATCCATCATGATGCCGAACCCGCCATGCATCCTGTCAAACTGGCGTGCCGGCGGCGGCTTCAGAATATCGAAAAAACGAAACAGTAAAAAAGCCAGCAGCCAGGTCCAGACGCGAGACCCTGCCGCAATCAACGCAATCCACTGGCCTGCAACTTCATCGAGCACAACGAAACTGGGATCTTCGGTGCCGGCCTCCCGCGCCACGATGGACGATGCCGGAATCCCGGCCAGCAGCGCGACCAGGGCTGCGATCGCCGTTCCAGCCGCCAGATGCCCACGCGCAGGATGCGCCCAGTGCTCGATGGCCAGCCATATCAGCAGGCCAGCCGCGGAACCCCACGTCCCCGGACCCGGGCGCATATTGCCCGTTCCGAAAAACGTCGCAACCATCCAGGCCCAGCCCGTCCGTGGCTTGCTTATCCGTGGCTCGCTTACCTGTGGCTCGCTTATTGGAGGCTCGCTCATCTATTCGTCATCGCCGGTTCCTCCGCCGCGATGCATCTCATCCAGTCCTTCGAGCACTTCCGGATCGAGAATCGGCGAGGAAATGCGATAGGCTCCGCTCGCCCACTTGCCCAGATCGATTACTCGGCAGCGGTCGCTGCAAAAAGGCAGATCGGGATCGTCCCGCAGCACCAGAGTGCCGCAGATAGGGCATCGAAGCGCCGGCGCTGTGTTGTTTTTCTCTTTCGCCATGATGAACCTCTAATGCTCTTTAGAAATTGGTATGCATAAAAATAGATGTGTCATCCCGAGCGAAATCCTTGCAGAGCAAGGATGCAGTCGAGGGACCTGCATTTCGTTTGCGCTACACCAACTGTAAATCCGCATTATTCAGTTCACGACACGCGCTACGAGATCGTAATCATGAGCTTCAGTAATCTCACAGCGATGAAAAGTTCCGGGCTCAAGCGACTCATAAGGTCCGAAGTCGTTGAGCAGGATCTTGCCGTCAATCTCCGGAGCGTGCATCGCCGATCGCCCCTGCCATAGCAGCGGCGTCTCCTCGCTTTCACCTTCCACCAGCACATCGAAGCAGCGCCCCACCTGCGCCGCTCGTGCCGCCCTGCTGATTTTCCGTTGGGTTCGCATCAATCCGCGCTGCCGCGCCGCAATTGTCCGCTTCGGAAGTTTTCCGTCGAGCGCGTACGCTGCCGAACCTTCCTCGTCGGAATATTCAAAAACTCCCAACCAGTCGAATCGTGCTTCCTGAACAAAGTCCTGCAACAGATCGAAGTCGGCCTCCGTTTCGCCAGGGAACCCGGTGATGAAGGAAGTCCGCAGTGTGATTTCCGGCATGGCCGCGCGCGCCCGTTCGATTGTCTTCAGAAAAATATCCGCCCCGCCGCCGCGTTTCATCCGCTTTAATACATTGGGCGCCGCGTGCTGCAGCGGAACAT
Organism: uncultured Acidobacteriota bacterium; assembly: GCA_963823295.1. GTDB lineage: Bacteria > Acidobacteriota > Terriglobia > Terriglobales > Acidobacteriaceae > JAKAAZ01. The sequence goes on along the minus strand of CAWGLF010000018.1, from coordinate 173,751 downwards.
CCAGATACTTGCAGATGTTCTCGTGCTCTGCCATGGTGGCGAGCAGCGCCGGCGTGATTTTGTTCGGATAGGCATACAGGAAACGCAGCCAGCGCAAACCTTCCACACGCGCCAGGCGATCCAGCAGATGGGCCAGGCCGTCTTTCATGCCAAAGTCTTCGCCATAGCAAGTCGTGTCCTGACCAATCAGCGTCACTTCCTGCACGCCCTCGGCGACCAGCCGCTCCACTTCGGCGACAACCGATTCGAACCGCCGCGAGCGGAACTTGCCGCGTAGCTGCGGAATGATGCAGAACCCGCAGGGATGATCGCAGCCCTCCGCGATCTTTACATAGGCGGAGCTGCGGGCCGTCGTCCGCAACCGCGGCGTGTGTTCGTCATAAAGATAATTCGGCAGATCACTCAGAGCGCCGTCCCAGCCTTCGCGCGAAAAGCGGCCCTGGCGCTCGCGGCGATCGCCTTCCGCCCGGTGCGAGATGGCGGCCTCAGCGGATGTCAGAATCCGAAATGGCGAAGCGGCAGTCTCGCTCGGGCGCGGCGCAGCAATTCCAGCCGCGGCGAGAATCTGCTCCAGCTCGCCGGTTCCGACCACGGCATCCACTTCCGGAATATTTTTCCTGATCTCCTCGCGATAGCGCTCGACCATGCACCCGGCGACCACCAGGCGCGTCGCGTTGCCCTCGATCTTATGCCGCGCCATTTCAAGGATGGTATCGACGGATTCCTGCTTTGCTTTGTCAATGAAGGAACAGGTGTTGACCACCAGCACATCGGCGGAGTCGGCTTCGGAGGTGATGGTCGCCCCCGCCTGCGCGAGAATCCCCATCATCACTTCACTGTCGACCAGGTTTTTCGGGCATCCCAGGCTGATAAAGCCGACCCTCGGCGCAGGTGTATTCTCGGCATCTGCCGCGCCCGCTTCCAATAATTCCAGACGATTCACATCTCTCATTCTATCAACCGCCGCTCACTGAGCGTGTACCGCATGGGTCTGACAGTAATTTTGGCAATCAGTGCGCAAGGCTGTGATAGAAATTCAAAAACGAGAAGCTAGATGAGAATGCAGCTATTGAAATCTCTAGGACGAGGGTTTGCAGGAACGGTGCTGCTATTCAGCGCCTTTGTTGGTATTGGGACAAGCTTGGTTCTACTTGTGTCGAGTTGCGTTGGATATTTGCCGTACAGTGACAGACCGGGTCCAGGATGGTGGGGCCGTGTCCATTGGCCTTCCTGGAAGGAATTCGTCACCTACATAGGATTTGCCCCAGCATTCGTATATTTTTGTCTGTTTTTCGGTTTAGGGCTTTTCGCTCTTAGCTTGGTGCTTGGGGTTGCGTCCACACCTCGATGGCTGAATCGTCTTCTAGGTGGTGTAATCGCGGCTTTGGCGTCCGGCTTAGCCGTCATGGCAGGTGGATGGTATTTTGCACTTGCTGAGATTGGCCCGGACGCAGCGCTCGTCCTCGGCTTACTCTATGGAGTTTTTCTTTTCCCGTACTTCATCCAGCCACGGCAACAGCCTTTTGCATTGTGGATAAGAATATCGGTCGTGGCTTGTGCCACGGCTTTATTTTTAGGCTGGATCATTTTCCCATTCTTACCGAGGAAACCTGTTCCGGAGGTTCGATTCGACTTAGTACGAGTTACCGCGGGTGACAAGCCGGTTGTTGCTGCGTCCTACGAAGGAACAGGAATCTCGAGTCAATTAGCTGCCTTGAGCTTGCGTGGAGAGACTCATGGTGGAATGGGGGGATTACTGAGCAGCGGACAAAACGCGCCGGGGATTGATGTGGAGCTAATTGCACTCGATCCGATTATGAAGGAGGCGAAACTCGCGATTCCGAAGAATGGCTATATCGTCTATGTCTTGAAAGATGGCGTGTGGACTGCGCATCCGTCGATCGTCGAGAAAGATAAACGTACCCTTATCATCGAACCTGGAACCGATGCACGGTATGATGGCGGTCGAGTGAAGCTAGGTAAGGAAGGAAAGTTTAGTGCGTTCACTTGGTATCCAACCATTCCAACAGGGCGCTGACAACAGCATGTGGTACACACCAATCGGGACACATGAGATCGGGATTTGTTTAGCTTAAGACCGCTCTCACTTCGAATCTGGCAGCCGCAGAAGCCGCTCCATGAATGCGACATCCCAGTACCGGTCGAATTTTCGTCCAGTCTCGTGGAAAACACCGACCGGCAGAAAGCCAAATCTCTCAAGCAGGGAAGCTGAACCGGCATTCGGCATCGTGTATCCGCCGATGATGCGATGAATGTCTTCTTGTTCAATGGCTTGAAACAGGGCTGCAAATAACATACGACCGATACCTTTGCCAACCGATTCGGGAGCGCAATAAATGCTCGCTTCCACCGTGGTGTCATACGCCGCCTTGTCTCGAAATCGCGTGGTCCCGGCGTATCCGATGATAATGTTGTTCTCTTCCGCGATCAGCAGCCGGTGTCGTCCCGTAAGCGCGAACTGGTTCAACCATGCTGCCCGCTTCTCCACCGTATATGGTTCCAGATCAAACGTGATCGGAGTGTGAAGAACGTAGTAGTTGTAAATTTCAGTTAAGCGAGGTAAATCTTGCGTTGTTGCCGCGCGGATGCGAGTCTCGGTCATGGTGTCTTTCCTTTGCAGATCTTGACTCTATGGAAGCAGCGTACACGCGGTAAGTGGAACTCTTCCAGAGTGATATCATCAACCTGTGCCGGGTCCTACGCGACGCAATCCCGCCAACCCCGCCAGGTCCGGAAGGAAGCAACGGCAACGGGCTCATGCGTGTGCAGTGGGTCACCCGGCGCTTAGATTCTGACCGCGCCGTTTCCCCATCAGGCAGGCTGCATCGATACTCTTCATTTGCCAATGGAATATAGAATTTCCACTTCTTCGCAAAGGACTGTCCATTGAAATTTGATCTTCGTCCGCGGCCGCTGGTCCGCGCTAAGATTAGCGCGCTCGGCACGTATGTGCCCCCACGCCTGCTGACCAACGCCGATCTTGAGAAGATGGTCAACACACGCGATGAGTGGATTGTGGAACGGACCGGCATCCGCCAGCGGCATCTTGTGGATGAAGGCGTGGCGACCAGCGATCTGGCCGTCGAAGCCGCGCGCCGTTGCCTGGCCGAACGCGGCATTGAGCCCGGCGAAGTCGAAGTCATTCTGGTTGCCACCGTCACCCCGGACATGTTGTTTCCCGCCACGGCATGCCTGGTGCAGAACAAACTGGACGCGCCTGGCGCCTGGGGATTCGATCTCTCGGCAGCCTGTTGCGGGTTCGTCTATGCGCTGCAGGTAGGCGCGAAGTTGGTGGAGTCCGGCGCGCAGAAAAAAGTCCTGGTGATCGGCGCCGATGTCATGTCCTCCATCATCGACTACACCGATCGCGCCACCTGCATTATCTTCGGCGACGGAGCCGGCGCCGTGCTGCTCGAACCGGCGGAGGAAGACGAGATCGGCATGATCGATTATCTGCACGAGATCGACGGCTCCGGCGGAGCTTCGCTCTATATGCCCGGCGGCGGAAGCCTCAACCCGCCCAGCGCTGAAACGGTCGCAAAAAAAATGCATTACGTCCATCAGGATGGGCAGGCTGTGTACAAGTTTGCCGTCCGGAAAATGGCGGAGGCGACGGAGAAATTGCTGGAACGAAATGGTGTCCGCGGCAACGACCTGGACTGCTTCATCCCTCATCAGGCGAATAAGCGCATCATCGTCTCGACAGCCGAGCGCCTCGGCATGCCGTCCGAGCGCGTCATCGTCAACATCGACAGATTTGGCAATACCACCGCGGGTACCATTCCGCTGGCAATGGAAACGGCGCGCGAGGAGAACCGCCTGCGTAAAGGAGATTTGGTTCTGCTGGCCTCCGTAGGCGCGGGATATACCGTCGGAACGTGCCTGCTGCGCTGGGAGATTTAAACCGGTTTCGAAATTACTGTAGCCCCAAAAACAATGTCATCCCGAGCGAAGTCATTGCAGTGCAATGACGTAGTCGAGGGACCTGCGTTTCTCCCGGCTACACCACCGCCGGAAGTGCCTTAACGGCCACTGACTCGCCATATCCGCCGAACAGTGCCGACTCCTAATCGGAAACCGGAACCGGCGCCGGATTTCGCTGCAAAAACTGACGCTGGTGCCAGTAAGGGTACGGCAGCGCGGGTGTGCTGGCGGCGTCCAGTTTTGCAACCTGCTCGGCAGTAAGGTTCCAGCCAGCCGCTGCCAGGTTCTGCCGCAACTGCTCCTCATTGCGAGCACCCATAATCACTGTGGAAACGGTGGGCCGCTGGAGTAGCCAGTTCAATGCAATCTGCGGCACCGACTTTCCTGTCTCCTGCGCGATTGCATCAAGCGCATCGACCACCGCGTACAAATAGGAATCCTCGATCGGAGGGCCCTGTTCCACTGTCTTATGAAGTCTGCTTCCTGCAGGTAGCGGCTGTCCGCGGCGAATCTTACCCGTCAACCGCCCCCACCCCAGCGGACTCCACACAATCGCACCGACACCCTGATCCAGACCGAGCGGCATCAGTTCATGCTCATAGTCGCGCCCAACTAACGAGTAATAGACCTGGTGGGCAACGTAGCGTTGCCAGCCATATCTTTCCGACACGGCCAGGGATTTCATCAAATGCCAGCCGGAGAAATTGGAGCACGCGATATATCGAACTTTGCCGCTCCGCACAAGAGTATTCAGCGTGTCCAAAGTCTCCTCGACCGGCGTGAGTGCGTCGAATCCATGCATATGATAGATGTCGATGGTATCGGTGCCGAGACGCTTCAGGCTAGCTTCGCACGCTCGTATCAGATGGTGACGCGAGGAACCGAGCTCGTTCGGCCCATCGCCCATGGGGAATGTGCCCTTGGTGGACACCAGCACCTTGTCGCGCCGTCCCGCAATCGCCTTTCCAAGGATCTCCTCCGACATGCCTTGGGAATAAATATTCGCCGTATCGAACAGGTTCACGCCCGCATCCAGACAAATATCCACCAGGCGTGTAGCCTCCTTCACATCTGTCTCTCCCCAGGCTTTGAAAAATTCATTGCTTCCACCAAATGTAGCGGTGCCGAAGCAAAGCACCGGCACCTTCAATCCTGAGCGGCCAAGCTGTCGAAATTCCATAAGTAATTGGATGTGCGGAAAACCTGAGAGGTGCAAACTGGGGACGATCGAGCCTGCGGATAGCCTTAACTTTCGGTAGTGGTGCAGCTTGATACAAAATAGTGGTGCAGTTTGATAAAAAATTTGTCATCCCGAGCGAAGCACGGCCGTGTTTTCGGCTTGCCAAGTCGAAAGCCTGCCGTGAGCGAGCCTGCCCTCTGCGGATGAGTCGAACGGGGACCTGCGGTTGTTTTTGAAACTGGCTCAAACTGCACTACTGCCTAAATTTTCAGGCACACGCACGAACTACCAGATCGTCGCGACCGCCTTCGACTGCTGGATCGCCGCATCCGCCGTTATCAGAGTCATTCCCTCAACAACCGCTGTCGCCCCAATGATTCGGTCCATCGGGTCTTTAGGATAAATATCCGGCAGTCGCATCGTTTCCGCGCAAATTCGGCCTGTGATCGGACGAACGATGAAGTTGTCTTCGACATCCTGGAGCAAAGATTCGGCGGATATTCGGAGATCGATCCGTCTCTTCCATGCCAACAGGGCAATCTCATAAAGGGTGGCTGCCGAAATCGCGAGACCGGCTCCGTCATTCCGCGCTGCTTGCAGAGCAGAAATCGCATCCCGCGACAATTTTTCGGGCTGAGACGTGAGCCAGAGCACAATGTGAGTGTCCAGCAAAATCACTTCAGGCTTTCCCACTCTTCAAGCGGAATGATAGGAGAGACAATATCGCCCACAATGCTTACTTTATCCCGCCAGAGCCCGAAGATAGGGTCGTCTTTCGGCGCTTCCACCGGCGTCAGCATAGCTACCGGCTTGCCCCGCTTCGTAATCAGGACAGGCTCCCGCTTCATGTTCACCTCGTCCATCACCGCTAGGCAGTTGGCCTTAAATTTCCCCGCAGCCATTGTTTTCACACCTGGTCACCATAGTCATCATACCATGGTCACGCCACAGTCGAGAGCCTGCCCTGCCCGAACCCGGTGATCAGGGGTGAGTCGAACGGGACCGTCGTTTTCCCTGGTACTTTTGCATAAAAGCACTGTCATCCCGAGCGAAGTCATTGCAGAGCAATGACGTAGTCGAGGGATCTGCGTTTCTCTTTACTAGGCCAACGCCACATTGGTTCTAGTGCTGGGCACTACCAATTCATAAGAAGTTGAATTTGCAGGAGCCCGGCCAAGTAGCCGCGAAAGCTCGGCCAGACCGGTGCCCGGCCGGTTTTCAAACGCTCAGCTTGACAGGCCTTCTATCGGCACAAGACTGGTAGATAGCCGCGATCAGGCGTATGTCGCGCAATCCTTCTTCCCCGTCAGTCTTCGGTTCCTTATTCTCTAAAACACAGTTGGAGAAATAATCGGCCTCGGTCGTAAACTGCCGCGGCGATGGATTATCGAACGAAATATCGAGGGGCTGCTTTCCTTCTGCCTTTCCAGTCAGGTGCTGTCCTTGATACGGAAATGCCGGGTTCAGGTCCAGCATTCCTTTCGAGCCCATCACGCGCGCGCAGCCGTCCATGAAGTTGCTTCCATAGGTGGTGGAGCAATTCGCGAGCACGCCGCTGGGAAAGCTGAAGTTCCAGACGACATTTTCCTCCACTTCCTTGAACCGGCCGTCGTGATCGGTCACAGAGGAGAAGGCCTCAACTTCCGTAGGTTCTTCGCCGGTAAGGTAACGGGTTGCCTGGATGGAATAGATCCCGACATCCACCAGCGGTCCGCCGCCGGCCATTTTCTTATTGAGCCGCCACTCGCCAGGGTGGATGTTGAAACCGTTGGAGCTGGTTACAACCGCCAGATTCCCGGCATAGCCCTGGCGCAGCAGTTCGATCGCTTTCAGGTTTGTCGGCTCATACTGGCAGCGATACGCAATCATCAGCTTGCGGTTCGCACGCCGGCAGGCGTCGATCATCTGCTCGCACTCCTTTACGGAGTTCGCCATCGGCTTCTCGCATAGTACGTGCTTGCCGGCATGGGCGGCGCGGATGGTGTACTCGGCATGCATGCTGTTCGGCAGCGCGATGTACACCGCGTCGATTTCAGGATTGCTTCGAATCGAGTCGTAATTGTCGTAGTTGTAGATGGCGTGCGCCGCAACTCCATATTGCTGCGCGATGCGATCTGCTTTCGGCCGATGACCGCTAACCAGCGCGACGATCTTCGACTGCTTCGCAAGACGCACCCCCGGCATGAACTCACCCATGGAAATCCGGCCCAGCCCGACGATGCAATAGCCAACTTTTTTCCCGCTGCCAGACTGCGGGTTGCCGGGAGCGGGCGGCGACTCCGACTGCAGCGGCTTTCGAAGGGGTTCTCCAATCAACGGTCCGGTCGTGAGCGCCGCCAGGCTGGCGGCGGAAGCGGCTTGTTTCAGAAATTCACGTCGGCTTGAGTTCATGGTTCAGACCTCGAGATTCAGACATCCACTAAGATGCAGTGAACGCGCCCGGTAAATAAGTCTGTCATCCCGACCGGAGCATAGCGAAGTGGACGGACCTGCTTTTTCAACCATTCCGCTCCGCATAGCTGCCCTGGCTTATGCTTGCAAATTTGCAATTCCACCCTACAGCCAACGTAACGGTGGCGCAACGGGAAGCACCCCGCACTCGGCGGCGTAGCGGTAGAAAAGTTCGATTCCTGTGATGCACGGTTCGTCCAATACGTAATGAATATTGCCGGAGAGATAAGCGCGAATGGTGGCTGAGGGGACCGGCAGGCGTGGCGCCCACTCACGCACAAGATCCTCCACATGCGCCATGCCATGGTCGCGCGAATGAATAAAGTCGTCGCTCACCTGGCGGGGAGTAATCCCCGATGCCGCGACCGCTTCCGGACGAACACCCCAGAAGGCCGAAACCCAGGGAACACCGGTATGCCGCTTCCACTCCTGCGCAAGATCGAAATACGTGAGCGGCTCACCTGTACGCTCGAGCCGCGCGGCCTGATCTTCAAGCGCCAGCAGGGCGGGGTCGCCGATGAGCACGGCCGCGTCACAGTGCGCCAGCATGGACTCGAGATGGGGCGCATGGGGAACAAATTCCGGATCGCGGTGGTAGAACTTGCGAAAGATGGTCTGCGCGTAAGCGTTCGACGTCTGCGAGTCAATATCGGCGGCGACGCTTTCAACGGCGCCCATTCCGTCGGGATGCCTCACCACCAGCAGGATGGAGCGGACGCGGTCGAGCGACGCGACAGTGCAGCCGGGGATGATCGCCAGCCCAGGAATAGTGGCGTAGGCAGCGATGGGAATCAGGCCAATATCCGCGCTTCCATTGGCCAGCTCCGCCGCGCACTGGGATGGCATGGAGGTGTGAATCTGATAGCGCTGGGCGAGTTGTTCCATTTGCGGAGGATGCTCGAAGTCCCACATCAGCGGCGCGGGATTGAGAAAACGAATGGCGGAAATGCGGAGGCGGTCGGTCACAGACAAGTGTAGCAATCTGCGTCCGATATGCTTCCGGATGGCGGATATCATGGAGCATTCTCTTTTAGAATGTCCACGACATCGAAACCAGAGCATTACAAAATAGTCCAATGACGGAATCGAAGGCATCGACCGTATATCTTGCGCTGTTGCGTGGGATCAATGTTGGCGGCAAGAACAAGCTGTCGATGAAAGATTTGGCCGGGCTGTTTACCCAGGCGCGATGCTCGGATGTTCGTACATTTATCCAGAGTGGAAACGTCATCTTTCGCGCGCCTGATAGCGTGGCCGGCAAAATTCCCAGTCTGATTACAAGACGGATCGAAGAAACCGCCGGCTACCGGATTCCAGTGGTGCTGCGAACGGCCGAAGAACTGGGCAGCGCCATACGGGCGAATCCATTTATCGCAATGGGAGCCGCGGAGAAGACGCTTCACGTTTATTTTCTCGCTAGCGTGCCCAGCGCACAGCAAGTTTCCGCATTGGATCCCAACCGGTCTCTGCCGGATAAGTTTCTGGTGCGCGGCCGGGAGATCTACGTGCAGCTTCCGAACGGTATGGCGCGCACCAAACTCACAAATGCCTACTTCGATTCAAAACTCTCGACAACCAGCACGGCACGGAATTGGAACACTGTGCTTCAACTGTATGAGTTGATGAAAGCCTGACCGAATTCCAGATTCCCCGGCCACCACATTATTTGACATTCCATTCGTCCCCAGATAGGCTCTCGCAACATCAAGCCTTTTTTCTGAATGAGGAGTTCGCCTTGCGATTGCCGGTCCCGAAACTGGCTGTCAGTTCAATATGAATTTGGCGGAGCAACAATCCGATAGTTTGAAAAAGAGTGCAGGCAATGAATCGGCTGCTCCGTCCAGAGACGAGCGGCTGGCATGGCTGGCGCTCACCATGACCGAAGGGCTGGGTCCGACGCGGATCTGGCGCGCGGTGAATGCCATGGGCAGCGCGGAGCGCGTGCTGGGGCTGCCGCTGACACAATTGGAGAGTTTGCGAATCCCTGCGAGCTTCGGCGCAATCCATCGTGTCCGGCCGCTCCCTCGCCGATGCGGAGACGGAATGGAAGCGCGTCGAGGAAAGCGGCGGGTTGCTGATTCCTCCCGTCGATGACGCATATCCGGAAAGGCTGCGGGAGATTTTCGATCCACCCACGATGCTGTGGCTTCGCGGGGACGCGACATTATTGAGGCAGCCGGGAATTGCGGTGGTCGGGACGCGGCATCCGACGCCGTATGGCGCGGGAATAGCGGAGATGCTGTCCCGCGATCTTGCGGCGCGGGGACTGGTGATTTTAAGCGGCATGGCCCGAGGTGTGGATACGGCGGCGCATCGCGGTGCCATCGCGGCGCGCTGCAACCAGATTCCCGGCAAAACAGTGGCGGTGTGGGGCACGGGGATCGACGTGATCTACCCCAAGGAAAACAAACGGCTCGCTGAGCAGATTCTGGAATGCGGAGGAGCGCTGCTGAGCGAATACCCGATGGGAACATTTCCCGCGCCGCAAAATTTTCCGATACGCAATCGAATCTTAAGCGGCATGAGCGTGGGTGTGCTGGTGATTGAGGCCAGCGAAAACAGCGGCACGCGGATCACGGCGCGCTGCGCGCTCGAACAAAATCGCGAGGTATTCGCGGTTCCCGGCAATGTGACATCGAAGACCTCATGGGGTCCTAACACCTTGATTAAACAGGGCGCTAAGCTGGTCGCCACCTGGGAGGATGTGTGGGAGGAGCTTCCCACGGATATCCGGCTGGAGGTGGAGGAGCGGACAGGAGTTGCATCTTTGGGCGAGCCTGCTGCATCGTTATTTAGCAAGCCCGATTTGCCCGAAGATCAGGCACGGGTGTTCGATGCGCTTCGTCCGGACCAATCGATCCAGCTGGATGAGCTGGTAGAGCAGCTGGAAGGCACATTGACTTCATCGGAGATTTTCACGGCGCTGTTCGAATTGGAATTGGCGGGCCGGGCGCGCGCGATGCCGGGAAAAAATTACGTGAGGGTGTTTTGACCGCAGGGATGATTGTTTTTGAACGTCAATGATGGCTGAGGGCGCGAACTGAAGATACTGCAGGTCCCTCCACTCCGCTGCGCGGAGTTTACCCTGAGCGAAGCCGAAGGGGTCGGATGACAAATTCTTTAGAAATTGGTTGCCGACTCCAGCAGGGTCGTCATAAAAGATTGTTGTTCCGATCCCAAAGTTTGGCTGGCAGGTGGCATCTTTACCGGGAAGCGTGGTAGCTTCGCACGTATTACCGAATGGCACGCGGCGCGTCTTTAGGATACCAACCCAGAGCGGCGCAGAATCCGAATCACAAGTTTTCTACGAAAGAAGAAAGCGTATTTCGATGGCAAAATCACTGGTTATCGTCGAGTCGCCGGCAAAGGCCAAGACGATCCAACAAATATCTCGGCAACGATTTCAACGTGGAGGCCTCGATTGGCCACATTATGGATCTGCCGAAAAGCAAAATTGGCGTAGACCTGGAGAACGGCACCTTTGAACCGGAGCTGATGGTAATGCCCGGCAAGGAGAAAGTCGTGGACCGCCTGAAAAAGCTGGCCGGCAATGCCAGCGCGGTCTATCTCGCGCCTGATCCCGATCGCGAAGGGGAGGCGATTGCGTGGCACCTGGAAACGCAACTGAAGCCACAGTTGCGGCGAGACGCGACCATTCAGCGAGTCACGTTCAATGAGATCACGCAGAAGGCGGTGAAGGCTGCCTTCCAGCATGCGGGCAAAGTGGATGAGCACTTGGTGGATGCGCAGACCACGCGGCGCGTGCTGGATCGGATCGTGGGCTATCAAATTTCACCGCTGTTGTGGGACAAAGTCCGGCGTGGATTGTCGGCCGGGCGTGTGCAGACGGTTGCGGTGCGGCTGATTGTGGAACGCGAGCGGGTGATCAAAGCCTTCCAGCCGGTGGAGTATTGGACTCTGGACGCGCAGCTGATGCCGCAAACCGGAAACGAAAAAGAGCGGCGAGAATTTACCGCACGCTTCATCGGCATTGACGGCAAACGGTCGGTAGTGGAGACGGTGAACGCACCGGCATTGCCGAATCAGGCCGAGACCGATGCCATTCTGCGAGCATTGGAGACGGCGGAGTGGAAGGTCCGGTCTGTCGAAAAGAAGGAGCGGCGGCAGAACCCGACGGCTCCGTTCACCACCAGCAAACTGCAGCAGGACGCCTCGCGCAAACTTGGCTTCAATGTGCGGCGCACGATGGGCGTGGCGCAGCGGTTGTATGAAGGGGTGGACGTCGGCAGCCAGGGTACGGTGGGTTTGATTACCTACATGAGGACCGATTCCACGCGTGTGTCTCCCGACGCGATCGAGGATGCGCGCAAGTACATCGGCGACAAACTGGGGACGAAGTATCTGCCGGCGAGCGCGAATGTATTCAAGGGAAAGAAGGATGCGCAGGACGCGCATGAAGCCATTCGGCCGACCAATGTCTCGCTCGCGCCGGATGATATTCGGAAGTATCTGAGCGATGAGCAGTATAAGCTTTACAAGCTGATCTGGCAGAGATTCGTGGCTTCGCAGATGGTGCAGGCAATCTTCGACCAGACAAGCGTGGACATTGTCGCCAAGGCGGATCGCAACTATGACTATCGCGTGACCGGATCGGTGCTGAAGTTCGACGGCTTTCTGAAGGTGTACGAGGAAGCGAAAGATGCCAGAGATGCCGATGATGAGGCCCTGAGCAATCGCCTGCCGGAACTCCAGGATGGTCAGCCATTGACGCTGAATGAGCTAAAGCCAGAGCAGCATTTTACCGAGCCGCCGCCGCGGTTCAATGAGGCGTCCTTGGTAAAGGAACTGGAGGAGCGCGGCATTGGGCGGCCTTCAACCTACGCGTCGATTATCAACACGATTCAGGACCGCGAATATGTCGCCAAGGTGCCACCGAAAGGCTCGGGCAAGTTTTATCCGACCGAGATTGGCGTGGTGGTGAACGATCTCCTGGTAAAGAACTTCCCGTACATTTTCGACCCGGCCTACACGGCGAAGCTGGAAGTGGAGCTCGACGCGGTGGAAGACGGCACGGAGAAGTGGACCGATCTGCTGAGCGGCTTCTACGGCTATTTTCGCAAGGAGCTGGAAGTTGCCGACAAGAACATGGAAGACATCAAGCGGATGGAGGAGCCGACCAAAGAGGTATGCCCGGAATGCGGCGCTCCGCTGGTGCTGAAGTGGGGCAAGTTCGGCTCCTTTTACGCATGTACCGCGTATGAGAAGAAGAAACCGGTAACGATTTCCAGTTCCGCATGGGAGAAGGACGCGAAAAAAGCAATTAAAAAAATTGAGGAGAAGCTGTCGTACCCCATGACGGTGAAGACGACCGGAGGAGCCGGGCCTGCGCCGCCGGCAATCACCGCAAAGGATAGGAAGGAACTCCAGCAGGCGCTGGCGGAGGTAGCCGGACCGGAGCGGAAGCTGATGGTCGAGCAGGTAAGCTGTAACTTCACGCGGGAAAATTTCGAAGCCAAGCCGAACCTGAATACGCCGGAGGCGCAGGGCGCCGAAGCGGAAGAAGAATTCTGCGAGAACTGCGGCCGCGTGATGGTGCTGCGCAATGGGCCGTTCGGCCAGTTTATGGCCTGCCCCGGGTACAGCGAGGATCCGCCGTGCAAAACGATTCGCAAATTGACGCATAAGCAGCAGCAGAAGCCGCCGGTGCCGCTCGATGAAAACTGCCCCAAATGCGGCATGCAACTGGTGCGGCGCAGCGGCCAATATGGGGAATTCGTCTCCTGCAGTGGCTATCCGAAGTGCAAATACATCAAGCAGAACCTGACGGGAGTGAAGTGTCCGACCTGTGGCGAGGGAGATATCGCGGAACGCAAGGCACGCCGGGGAAATCTGTTCTATGGATGCACGAATTATCCCAAGTGCAATTTCACTTCGAACCTGAAACCGGTTCCACAGTCCTGCCCGGAGTGTGGCAGTCCATATCTGCTGGAAAAAACGTTGAAGTCGGGCGTGTATCTCATCTGTCCGAATAATGAGAAGCAGAGCGCGGAGGAGAAGCCGTCGAAAGGGCGGAAGAAAGCTGCGGCGGCAGCTCCGGCAACGGCGAATGGAGTGGTTTGTCACTACCAGGAACGCATTGGGGATGCCCCGGTAGAAACTGAGAAGTCGAAAGAGCCAGAGCCGGTCGGGGCCGCAGTTTAGATCTCGCCGGCAGACCGCCCGATTCCTCGACCGTCGGCACTCCGCTCGGAATAGCAACCAAAACAGACCCTGCGGGGCCGGCTGTCATTGGCAGGTGCGATGATAGGGAAATGAGGCAGATGGAAAGCCAGATTGCCACGTTTGAAGATGCCACGCTGATTTTGAAGCTGTACGATTTGCGACGCGAGGCGGTTCTTCGCAAGGCGCGCCATTGGCTGCTCTTCGAATTTCACCCGAAAACGGCAGAGGAGTTTCTGGCCATTGCCCGTGGTTCTGGCGTTGAGGAAAATGCGTATTACCGGCAGGTGATCAGCTACTGGGAAATGGCTGCCTCCCTGGTGCTGCATGGCGCGGTGAAGGCCGACCTGTTTCTCGATTCGAACGGCGAGGGATTGTTCATCTACGCCAAGTTTTACTCCTTTCGGGAGCAACTGCAGGCGAAAACCGGCAGACCGTTCATGCGGCACACGGCCCAGTTGATCGAAAAGTATCCGACGGCCCGCGACATGTTTAACGCCATGTTGAAGTCGGTCCAGGCAACTCCATCCTGATCCGGCGGTTTTATGGATCGGAGAGCTTGCCAAATCTCGAGCGGGCGAGTAGAACTAGGTTGCGTCGATTCCGCCATTGCGGGCGCGCTCTAAGGAGATTAAACACATGAAAAACATGAAGTATCTGGGTTTTGCATTAGCACTCGGTAGCTTGACCGGCATGAGCGGATTGGCCGGCGCGCAGACGGCAAAATCACACAGACTGACTGGATACATCGGGGACTCGAAATGTGGCGCGAAAAACCACGATGCAGCCTGCGTGAAGAAGTGCATCAGCGGTGGGGCACAGGCTGTTTTCGTTGATTCCCACAAAAAGGTTTGGGCGATCGATAACACCGATGCCGTCTCGAATTACGAGGGAGACAAGGTGAAGGTGAAGGCAACCGTCGATGCGGCCAATAACTCGATTCACATTGACAAAGTGATGTCGCACAGCTCTGCGGGCGGCATGTAAGTCAGGCTCATGGCATGGTTTAAGGGCGTGCCCCCGGGTGCGCCCTTTTCCATTCAGGAGGGTTCTTCTCGAAGGACCTGCGAAACAGAGGGAGGCCGCAATCTGCTATTGTGAAATGTGGGAGGGGCGAAGCGAATCTATGGCGAAAGCGGTCTGGAACGGCAAGGTGCTCGCGGAGAGCGACAAGACACAACTGGTAGAAGGAAACATCTATTTCCCGCACGATTCCATCGATCGTGAGTATTTCCGATCAAGTTCGACGATTTCGACGGACCCGGCGAAGGGACAGGCGCGCTACTACACCATCCTCGTAGATGGGCAGGAAAATTCTGATGCGGCCTGGTATTATCCCGATCCCAAACCTGCAGCCCGGGCCATCAAAAATCATGTCGCCTTCTGGCGAGGCGTGGAGATTGAAAAGTAGAACGGGCGAATATTTCTGCGGTCTTCGCTTTGCTGCGGGGGAGTTTATTCTGAGCGACGCCGAAGGAACTCTGCATTTCGGAATCGTCGTCATCCTGAGCGAAGCGAAGGACCTCTGCTTCTTCCCCAGCTCCGCCTACCCACTTCGCTACGAGAAAAACTCTGTCATCCCGAGCGAAGTCATTCGCAAAGCAATGACGTAGTCGAGGGACCTGCGTTTTCCTCCACTACGTCAACGCTGCTTTTGCTGAAGCGACCGAATTATGCACCCACAGTAGCTGGCTGCCGGTTTTTCTGCAGCCTCAACGGCGCCGTTTTTCACCGTAACCGGATCCAGGAACGGCATGGCTGCGCGCAGTGGTTCTCCGGTGCGTTCAATCGAGTGCTTGGCTTCGTCGATTCGCTTCTGCTCAAACCAGTGGCGGCCGGTCGCATTTTCATCCAGCCATCGCTTGGCAAAGCTTCCGTCCTGAATTTCGGCCAGCAGCTTGCGCATGGCGGTGCGGGTTTCATCTGTCACGATGCGAGGGCCGGCGATGTAGTCGCCATACTCGGCGGTATCGGAGATGGAATGGCGCATGTAGGCAAGGCCGCCGCGATACATCAGATCGACGATCAGCTTCAGCTCGTGCATGCACTCGAAATAGGCGACCTCCGGCTGGTAACCGGCTTCCATCAGGGTTTCGAAGCCGGCTTTGACCAACGCGCTGACGCCGCCGCACAGGACAGCCTGCTCGCCGAACAGATCGGTTTCCGTCTCTTCCTTGAATGTGGTTTCAATCACGCCGGCGCGGGTGCAGCCGATGCCCTTGGCGTAAGAAAGCGCCAGCGCAAGCGCCTGCCCACTGGCGTCCTGATGAACGGCCACCAGCCCGGGCGTGCCGCCGCCCTCTTCAAAAATTTCGCGCACGCGATGACCGGGGGCTTTCGGGGCGACCATGCTGACGTCAACATTTGCCGGAGGCTGGATGGTTCCGTAGCGGATGTTAAAGCCGTGCGCGAACATCATCGTCTTACCCGCGGTGAGATGCGGCGCGATGGAGTCGGCATAAATTTTTCCCTGGGTCTGATCGGGCGCAAGGAGCATGATGACGTCGGCCCACTGCGCGGCTTCGGCCGTGGTCATCACCTGGAGGCCGACGCGCTCGGCGCGGGGCTTCGATTTGCTGCCGGCTGGCAGACCGATGCGGACTTCAACGCCGGAGTCCTTCAGGTTCAGCGCGTGGGCATGGCCCTGGGAACCGTAGCCGAGAATGGCTACCTTCTTCTTGCGGATCAGTGCCAGGTCTGCGTCTTCATCGTGGTAAGTCTTAGCCATTTGTATTCTCCGTTTGAATAAAAATTTTTAACTTGGGTTATGCAGGGTACCGCTCGGGGACTGCCGCGTTCTTCCGCTTGCTCGCAAGCAATGACTCGTTTTGCGCGGTCGGCGTGACGGCGTCGCTCAATGCTTCGATAACGCGGCTGGTGTGGTGTCCGCGGCGCATGGCCATGCGGCCGGTCCGCGCCATTTCAAGAATTTGATAATTGCTCTCCTGCAGAATCTGCACCAGTCCTTCAATTTTACTGGCGCTGCCAGTAATCTCGAGCATCAGCGATTCCGGGGCCAGGTCCACTACCCGCGCGCGGAAGACTTCGGCAAGTTGAAACAGATCGGACCGCGTCTCTGGCCCGGCGGCGATCTTCAACAGCGCAAGCTCGCGGATCACCGCGGAGTGACGGCCCACATCGTCGATCTCGAGAACATTTTCCAGCTTGTAAAGAGAGGCCATGATGCGATGCGCGCGGTCCTCGAGCGAGTCCGCGACAATCGTCATCCGCGAGACGCCTGACGTTTCGCTGCTGCCGACGGTGAGCGAAGTGATGTTGATGTTGAGGCGGCGAAACAGAGAGGTGACGCGCGAAAGAACTCCGGGGGTGTCCTCCACCAGCACGACGAATGTGTGCAACATTCGGACCCCCTACCGCTCCATCGCTGTTTCGACCAGTGGGTTGTCCGAAGGACGGCGGATCATTTCATGCAGCGCCGCGCCGCTCGGGATCATGGGATAAACGGAGTCTTCCTGCTCGACGTGGAAATCGATCAGGAACGCGCTCTTGTGGCGGCGCGCTGCGGCCACTGTGTCGATGACCTCCGCGCGCTGCCGTACATGCGCGCCGCGAATTCCGTGCGCATCCGCGAGCTTGACGAAATCGGGGCTGCGCAGCGGCGTCGACTGATAATTCTTCTCGTAGAAAAACTCCTGCCACTGTCGCACCATCCCGAGATAGCCGTTATTCACGATGGCTATGTTGATGTCGAGATCCTCCTGCGCGATGGTGGCCAGCTCTGGACTGGTCATCTGAAAGCCGCCGTCGCCGGCGACCACCCATACTTCTCTATCCGGGCACGCGACTTTGGCGCCGATGGCGGCCGGAAGCGCGAAGCCCATGGTGCCGAGGCCGCCCGAGGTGATGAGAGATCGCGGGCAATCGTGCTTGTAATACTGCGCCTCCCACATCTGGTGCTGACCCACGTCGGTGACGACAATGGCATCTCCCTTGGTCTCGCGCCATAGGTCGTTGATGACGTGCGCGGCGTAGAGGTGGCCATTATCGGGCAGTTGCTGAATATCGCGGACGGCGGCATTGCCCTTCATGACGGAGATGGCCTGCAGCCAATCGGACCCATCGCGCTCTGCCATCAAGGGGAGCAGCGTTTCGAGAATCTGTTTCAGATCGCCGACCAGGGCTACATCGACGCGAACGTTTTTGTTGATCTCCGCCGGATCGATCTCGATGTGAATCTTTTTCGCCTTGGGCGCATAGGTGGCGAGCGTTCCGGTGACGCGATCGTCAAAGCGCATACCGCAGGCGATCAGCAGATCGGCCTGCTGGATAGCGTGGTTGACCCAGCTTTCACCATGCATGCCCATCATGCCGAGGCTCAACGGATGCGAGGCGGGGAATGAAGTCAGCCCCAGCAGAGTGCAGGCGACAGGAATCTGCGCCCGTTCCGCCAGCGTGCGAACCTGTTCCAGCGCGCTCGAATGCAGGATGCCGTGCCCGGCGAGAATGACCGGACGCTCTGCGGTGCGCAGCAGTTCCAGCGCTCCGCGGATCGACTCTGAATCCGCGCCCAGCATGGGATGCGGCCGGTATGGCGCTGGAGCGGCGGCGTCGAAATCGAAGATGGCGGAGTTCTGTTGCGCGTCTTTTGTGATGTCGACCAGCACCGGCCCTGGGCGGCCGGAACGCGCGATCAGGAACGCTTCGCGCAACGCGGGAGCGACGTCTTCCGTACGATTCACCAGGTAATTGTGCTTCGTTACCGGAAGCGTGATGCCGGTGATGTCGACTTCCTGAAATGCATCCGTGCCCAGAACTTTGCTTGAGACCTGTCCGGTAACGCAGACCATGGGGACGGAATCCATCATCGCGTTTGCGATGCCGGTGACCAGGTTGGTGGCGCCGGGGCCGGAGGTGGCGATGGCAACGCCTACACGCCCGGAAGCGCGCGCGTAGCCGTCGGCCATGTGGGCCGCGCCCTGCTCATGACGAACCAGGATGTGACGAATGGGAAATTTCCGCAGTGCGTCATACGCGGGAAGAATCGCGCCGCCCGGATAACCGAAGACATCGCACACGCCTTCGCCAACCATGGTGGCCCAGATGGTTTCAGCGCCGGTCAGACGGGTGGGTTGGGTTTTAATCACGCGAGAAGACTCCGGGCTGCTGGAATTTTTCTTGTGCGAGTTTTCCATCGGCATCTTCCTTTCTGTGCGTGATTGCGATCTACAGATTGGTAACCGCGCCGCGCGAGGCGGAGGTTACGTGATTTGCGTATTTGCGGAACACTCCGCTGGTGTAGCGGTGGGCCGGAGGTTGCCAGTTCTTCATGCGGTCGGCGAGTTCGGCATCGCTCAATTCCACGCGCAATTCGCGCTTGGGAACATTAAATACGATGATATCGCCGTCGCGCAGAGCCGCGATGGGCCCGCCCAGCGCCGCTTCCGGAGCGACATGACCGGCCATCAGCCCGCGAGTCGCGCCGGAGAAGCGTCCGTCCGTGAGCAAGGCCACGGTGTTGCCGAGGTCGGTGCCTGCAATCGCCGCGGTGACAGCCAGCATTTCGCGCATGCCGGGTCCGCCGCGCGGGCCTTCATTGCGAATCACGACAACATCGTTCGGTTTCAGGCTACCGCTCTGCACGGCTTTGAATGCTGCTTCTTCGCTGTCGAAGACACGCGCCGGTCCGCGATGCTCCAGGTGCTCGTGCCCGGCAATCTTGACCACGCAGCCCTCGGGTGCGATGTTGCCCTTAAGGATGACCAGGCCGCCGTTCGGTTTGATCGGTTTTTCAGCGGAATGGATCACATCCTGTCCCGGCTTCTCTTCCGCCATTGCAGCCTCTTCGGCCAGCGTGCGCCCGGAGACATTCAGCGTGGAGCCGTCGATGCGCCCCAGGGCCAGCAGGCGCTGGGCTAGCAGACGGCTTCCACCCGCGGCCTGATAATCCGTGGCGACATAGCGGCCGCCCGGCTTCAGGTCGCACAGCAGGGGAGTTTGCGCGCTGATGCGGTCGAAGTCCTCAATCGAGAGCTTCAGGCCGGCCTCATGCGCAATCGCCAGCAGGTGCAGCACGGCGTTAGTCGAACCGCCGGAAGCAGCAACACTGGCAATCGCGTTGGCGAGCGATGCCGGGGTAATGATGGCGCTGGGCCGCAGATCGTTCTTTGCCAGCTGCATCACCATGCGCCCGGCTTCGCGAGCCGACTTCGTTTTATCGGGGGACAGGGCGGGAACACCGGAAAGCCCCATCGGCGAGATGCCGAGAAATTCGCAGGCCATCGCCATGGTGTTCGCGGTGAACTGACCGCCGCAGGCTCCGGCGCCGGGGCAGGCGGAGGCTTCAAGTTCGGCAAGTTCGGCATCGTCAAGCGTGCCGCGCGCGTGGGCGCCGATGCCTTCGTAGACGTCCTGCACGGTTACGTCACGACCGTGGAAGTGTCCCGGAGCAATGGAGCCGCCGTAGAGCATCAGCGAAGGGATGTCGAGTCGCGACAGTGCCATCACCGCGGCCGGCATGTTTTTATCGCAGCCGGCGATGGCAATCAGGCCGTCGAACATATTTCCGCGCGCGACCAGCTCGATCGAGTCGGCGATGACTTCGCGGCTCACCAGCGAGGCGCGCATGCCCTCGGTACCCATCGTGATGCCATCGTTGATGGTGACGGTGTTGAATTCCATGGGCGTGCCGCCGGCATCGCGAACACCCTGCTTAACCGCATCCGCAAGGATACGGAGATGGAAATTGCAGGGACCGATTTCCGTCCAGGTGTTGGCAATCCCGATGATCGGCTTGGAGAGATCTTCGCGGCTGAAGCCGACGCTGTGCAGCATGGCGCGCGCGCCAGCGCGGTTCGGGCCTTCGGTCAGTGGAACGCTGTTGCGCTTGGGATTGTGCTTGCCGTTGCTGCTCATGCGCGCGTCTCCTGCTGCTGCCGGGGTTGGGTCCAGAATGCGCCATCGTGCCGCCGTTCGTAAGCATCGAGCGCGCCGGTGTGCCGCATGGCAAGGCCAATATCGTCCAGCCCTTCGAGCAGACAGGAGCGGCGGAACTCATCGATAGTGAAACGCTCGTGAAATCCCTGCGGGTCGGTTACGGTTTGTTCTTCGAGAGAGACGGTCAGTTGATAGCCAGGACGATGCGCCCGTTTGAGCAGCTCGGCGACCTTCTCATCCGGCAGAACGACCAGCAGAATTCCATTTTTCGCGGCATTCGAGAAGAAGATGTCGGCGAAGCTGGGAGCAATGATGCAACGGAAACCGAAGTCGCCGAGCGCCCACGCGGCATGTTCGCGGGAGGAGCCGCAGCCGAAGTTGCGTCCGGCGATGAGGATTTCCGCGCCCTCGTATTGCGGCTTATTTAACGAGAACTCCGGGTTGGGCGTCCGATCGGGGTTGAGACGCCAATCGAAGAAGAGAAACTCTCCATAATAGCCGGTGCGCTCAATTCGCTTCAGGAACTGTTTGGGAATGATCTGATCGGTATCGACATTGACCGCATCGAGCGGCGCGGCCAGTGAGGTGACGGTGCGAAATGGTTTCATAATTTACGATTTCCTGATTGCTGTTGTCCCGACGAAAAATTTGTCATCCCGAGCGAAGTCGTTGCACAGCAACGACGCAGTCGAGGGACCTGCTTCTCGCTTCCTACATCCGATATTTCCAGTTGCGGACATCGGTGAAGTGGCCCTCAATCGCGGCTGCGGCAGCCATCACCGGGCTGACCAGATGCGTACGTCCGCCGCGGCCTTGGCGGCCTTCGAAATTGCGATTGCTGGTGGAGGCGCAGCGTTCGCCCGGATCGAGTATGTCGGGGTTCATCCCCAGGCACATGGAGCAGCCGGGCTCGCGCCACTCAAATCCAGCTTCGCGGAAGACGCGGTCGAGGCCTTCGCTCTCGGCCTCTGCTTTCACATGCTGCGACCCGGGCACAACCATCGCGCGGACGCTGGTGCTGACCTTGTATCCGGCGACGATCTTCGCCGCGGCGCGTAGATCCTCAATGCGTGAATTGGTGCAGGAGCCGATGAAGACCCGGTCGATCGGAAGTTCCTCAATACGTGTCCCAGGCTTCAGCGCCATGTATTCGAGCGCACGCTCATAGGCGCGGCGTTCGGAGTCGGAAGGCGCATGCGCCGGGCTGGGCACTTCTCCAGTAACGGAGACAACCATGCCGGGATGCGTTCCCCAGGTGACAAAGGGCGTCAGTTCTGCGGCAGAGATCACCAGCTCGCGGTCGAACTTCGCTTCCGGGTGCGAGGGCAGCTTACTCCACTCCGCAACCGCTTCGTCCCACTGCTTGCCCTGCGGAGACTCGGGCCGTCCCTTGAGATATGCGAACGTGGTTGCGTCCGGGGCAATCATTCCCGCGCGGGCGCCGGCTTCAATGCTCATGTTGCAGAGGGTCATGCGGCCTTCCATCGAAAGCGCGCGAATGGCCGACCCTGCATACTCGATCACGCATCCGGCTGCTCCATCGGTACCGATACGGCCAATGATGCCGAGAGCGATATCTTTCGCGGTGACTGCGGGCGGCAAGTCTCCTTCGACGGAGATGCGAAAGGTCTTCGGCTTCGACTGCGGCAGGCATTGTGTCGCCAGCACGTGCTCGACCTCGCTGGTACCAATGCCGAACGCCAACGCGCCAAACGCGCCGTGGGTGCTGGTGTGGCTGTCGCCGCACACGATCGTCATCCCGGGTTTGGTGAAGCCGAGCTCGGGGCCGATGACATGGACGATGCCCTGTTCCCGCGAATGGACGTCATAGAGCTCGATGCCAAACTCTTCGCAATTGCGGCGAAGTGTTTCAATCTGCTTGGCGGCGATCTCATCTTTAATGTTGGTCCGGTGATCAAGAATCGTGGGCACGTTGTGATCGACAGTCGCGAGTGAACGGTCCGGACGGCGCACTTTTCGGCCGGCCAGTCGCAGTCCATCGAACGCCTGCGGCGACGTGACTTCATGCAGCAGATGCAGATCGATGTAGAGCAGCGCAGGCTCGCCTTCCGGCGCGGCGACGATGTGAGCATCCCAGATCTTTTCGAACAGCGTTTTCTTATTCGACATATTTCTCTGAATCAACTTTCTTACGGTTTGAATGAAGAAACCGGATCCTTCTACTTCCATTCAACTAAGTTCAGGCCCGCTCGGGATGACAACGAAGTGCCGAGGCTTCATACGGCGTGCAGCGCCTGCCGGCGGTCGATGATATCGTTCAGCGCATCGAAGACGAGCTTTCCCATCTCTCGCGTGCTGACGATCTGTTGGCCGGGCTGGTTTGTACGCGCCAGGTCAGCCGTGCGATACCCGCGCGACAGCACGCTTTCGACTGCAGCTTCGATTGCCTGCGCGTCCTGCTCCAGATTCGCGGAATGTCGCAGCAGCATCGCCGCGGTGAGAATCGCGCCCAGCGGATTTGCCTTTCCTGTCCCCGCAATATCCGGGGCCGAACCGTGGACAGGCTCGTACAAATTGACTTTGCCGCCGATGGTGGCCGAGGGCAACATGCCGAGCGATCCGGTGATCACCGCGGCCTCATCGGACAGAATGTCCCCGAATAAATTTTCCGTCAGCACCACGTCGAAGTTCCGCGGAGTGTTCATCAGGTGCATGGCGCAGGCATCGACATATTGATGTTCGAGAGTCACGGCCGGATATTCTGCGGCAATCTCAATTACGGTGGCCCGCCACATCTGCGAGACCTCGAGTACATTCGCTTTGTCGACAGAGGTCAGCTTGCGGCGGCGCTTCTGCGCCAGATCGAACGCGATGCGGGCCACGCGGACGACTTCGTTGCGGGTATAACGCATCGTGTTCAGGGCCACGCCGGCTTCGCGATCCCAGGAGCGCGGCTCGCCAAAATAAAGGCCGCCGAGCAGTTCGCGAACAAAAAGAATATCGGCGCCATCGGTGACTTCCGAACGCAGCGGGGAATTATGACTCAGCGCCGCATAGGCTACCGAGGGCCGCAGATTGGCAAAGCCGCCAAGAGCCTGACGGAGCTGCAGCAGGCCTGCTTCGGGCCGCTTACTCGCGGGGAGGGCGTTGAACTCATTGCCGCCAACCGCGCCCAGCAGAACGGCGTCGCTGTCGAGGGCGGCGTCAAGGGTCGCCGCAGGCAGCGGGGAACCGTGCCGGGTGATGGCCACACCACCGATGGGCATTTCCACGAACTGAAATTTATATCCGTTCAGTTGTCCCACGGAATCCAGGATGTTCATGGCTTCCCGCGTCACTTCCGGGCCGATTCCATCGCCGGCAACGATGGTGACTTTCATTTCCATAAGAGCAAATTCCTTTGAAGCTGGTCTGCTTCTTCTTATGTTACCGATATTTTTTGTATTTATGCCTGCGGAGAGGCGAGCGATGCGCCCTCATGCGATTTCTGAATTCTATTGGGGCGCAGGTGAGTCAATACGATGCCGATCAGGTCCTGATCGAAGACCGACTTTTTTCGGTCGGCAACAGCGACAAAATGGTCATATGCAATTTCCAACTCCTCGCGGTTGAGCTTATAGCCGAGTTCGCCCAGGCGGTGCCGCAGCGCATGGCGGCCGGAGTGCTTGCCCAGCACCATGCGATTAGCGGGAACTCCCACCTGCGCCGGGGTGATGATTTCGTAGCAGAGCGGATTCGACATCACGCCGTGCTGATGGACTCCGGCCTCGTGCGAGAACGCGTTGCTGCCTACGATGGCCTTGTTCGGAGAGGGCCCAAACGTGATGATCTCGGCGAGCATGCGGCTGGCCGGGTAGAGCTGCTTGAGATCAACAGAATGCGAAAAGGGCAAGCGATCCTGGCGCACATGCATCGCCGCGGCAATCTCTTCCAGTGCCGCGTTTCCGGCGCGTTCTCCTATGCCGTTAATGGTGCATTCCACTTGCCGCGCGCCAGCCTCGAGCGCAGCCAGGCTGTTGGCGACCGCCATCCCCAGGTCGTTATGGCAATGGCTCGATAACACCACATTGTCGATGCCACGCACGCGTTCTTTGACAAGGCGGAACATGCCTCCATACTCGTGCGGCACGGCATACCCCACCGTGTCGGGCAGGTTAATGACGGTGGCGCCCGCATCGACCGCGACCTGAACCATGGCACATAAAAAGTCGGGATCGGTGCGGGTGGAATCCTCCGGAGAAAACTCCACATCGTCCATATAAGTACGCGCCAGGCGTACGGCTTTGCCAGCCTGCTCCAGCGCCTGTTCCCGCGATATTTTCAGCTTGTGTTTCAGATGAATGTCGGAGCTGGCGAGAAAGATATGAACGCGCGAACGGTCAGCGTGCTCCAGCGCCCGCGCCGCCGCGATAATGTCTTCGTCCCTGGCACGCGAAAGAGAAGCGATGCGGGGACCGCGAATGGCGCGTGCCACAGCTTGCACGGCGGCGAAGTCGCCTTCTGACGCAATGGCGAAGCCGGCTTCAATGATGTCAACGCCAAGCGATTCCAGCTGGTGAGCGAGCCGCAGCTTCTCGGCTATATGCATGCTGCAGCCAGGAGACTGTTCCCCATCGCGGAGGGTGGTGTCGAAGAAAAAGATACGCTCGGAATGCATGTCCTTGCCTCGGTGGAAGTCCTGAATCAGGAACAACCATACTTCAAGGTAACATAAGAGAATCTAATGCGAACAAATGTGTGTATTAGAATTAGTTATCAATGAAGAAACCTCTTTCGACCGTATAAGGAGCCCGATGGACCTGTTTCAACTGGAAACCTTTATGGCGGTGATCGAGGAGCGAAGTTTCTCCCGTGCTGCCGCGCGTCTCCATCGCACCCAGCCCGCCGTCAGCCAGGTGATCCGCAAGCTGGAAACGGAGATGGACGAAGTGCTGTTTGATCGTGCCGCGCGCGATGCCACCCTGACGGCGGCGGGTGAAGTGCTGCGAGAGTACGCAGAGCGGCTGCTGAATTTGCGCGGGGAAGCGGCGACCGCGTTGTCGGAACTACGTTCGCTGCATCGCGGGCGCCTGAGCCTGGCGGCAAACGAATATACCTGCTTATATCTGCTGCCGGTCATCGATGCGTTCCGCCGCCTTTCGCCGCAAATTCAAGTGACGGTTCAGCGCTCATTAGCGAGCCGGATGACGGAGGGGCTGCTGCAACATTCCGTGGAGTGCGGCATCGTGTCGTACCGGCCCGACGATCCGCAGATCAAGTCGATTGTGGTGTATCGCGATGAGCTGGTGTTTGTCATGCATCCTGGCCATCCGCTGGCGCGGACGAAGGAGGTTTCCATTCACCAGCTGGGCGCGGAAAACTTTGTCGCGCACAATGTTCCTTCGCCGCTGCGGCAGAAGGTGATGCAGGCGTTTCAGCGCTACCGCACGCCCCTGAACATGGCGGTGGAACTGCCGAGTCTTGAAGCCATCAAACGGTTCGTCGCCATGGGTAATGGTGTGGCGCTGCTGCCCGGACTGACGGCGCGGCCGGAGATTGAACGCGGCGAGCTGGTACAGCTGCGCGTTCCGGAGCTGTCGTTTGAGAGGCGGCTGCGAGTCGTCCATCGCAGGCACGCTACGCTGTCGCATGCTGCAGTCGCTTTTTTGAAGGTGGTGGAGTCGATGGCAACAGAACGAGGAGACCCGTTCCTCTTCCAGGTGGAGCGGGCGATGTAACAGGTTGTTGCATTCGCGGAAAATCAGGCGAGCACGGGCAGCACTGGCAGGTTCGCGGTATTTTTTGCTTCCTGCATCACCGCATCGAGATGCGTCAGCACTTCGTCAACCGTCATGGTGTAGATCTCGCGGCCGTTGTCGTAGCCGTTCTCAATCGATTGCTTCAGGTAACGTCCGGCGATTTGCGCGGTCAGGTAATCGGTGATCACATTTCCGGTGCGCTTGTGGAACTCGACCCACGCGGGAAGCGGCATGGCAATCATCAATGAACGTCCATTGACGATGAACCGGACGTCGACCGCATCGGCGTGACGGGTGGCAATGGCGACAAAATTGCCTTTCCACACGCAGTGCAGCACTTCGCCTGTCCAGTGGTCCACGGCTTCAAAATCTTCATACATGCATATCAGCCTACTTAAGGGATGGTTCCGGATCAAGTTGCGATGCTATTGCGAAGAGTCCTTTGTCTTTGCCTTTCGAAGAATCCTTTGTCTTGGCCTTTTGGTGGAAGCGCAGGGCTTCAGCCCTGCGAAACAGGGGATAAATTCAAGGGGCTTCAGCCCCGGGCAATTCCTTCGCGATCTTCATCCAGCCTTTTGGCGCAGCCTGTTCAGCCGCGAAGGAACGTACCGCTCAAACTGCACCACTATCTGCAACCGCACCACATTTACAGCACTCTGCGGATTTCGGCGCTTGGGCCACCATTCCGGCAGGGCTGCATTGCACTTTCTCAAAATAAAAAAATATTCTCAACCATTCTTCGCTGTGGCGCGTCCAACACTGGTTATACGGTATGAATAATTCACGGAGTAATGGGATGGCGAATACGAACACACATACGGAAGACAAGCGGCAACAATATGAAAAGCGCCTTCGACAGCGTCAGCAGGAGCTGGAACAGGCCCTCGCCAGCACCGTCGAGCAGGCACTTGCGAGCACGGTGGACGATGCCCAGGATGTCGCCGATCAGGCGGTCGCCGGGTATCAGAAGGAAATGCTCTTCTCTCAAGGCACGGTCCGAAACGCGCAGCTTCGACTGGTGCGTCAGGCCCTGAACCGGATTGCTGACGGAACATTCGGAGATTGTGTCCGCTGCTTCCAGGCCATCGGCGCCAAGCGCATCGAGGCGCTGCCATGGACGCCCTACTGCATCAACTGCCAGGAACGGATCGAGAGGGGCGAAATGGAGCCATCCTCTTTCGTCGCATAACCCGCGCGCCAGCGGGGCCTTCTACATAGCTGACAAGGCTGTTTGCCGATGATTTTTGCGGCTGCTACACTTGATATGCAGCGTAATTCCTCTCTGCCTGTCAGGATCGAAACCCGCAAAGGACAATAGTCGAGCTCTGTGGATACACAAACCCGTCATGCAATGAAACGCGATGCTCTGGTGGATTCCGCTCAGAGCGCTTTAGGATGGCTTGAGGATCACAAGTCGGAAGCCATTCTGTCTGTTGTCATCCTGGTCGTGGTTGTAGCCATCGGGGTGGGCAGTATCCTGTTCTATCAGCACCGGCAGGATGAGGCATCGATTGGTTTCGGCGCGGCCATGGACATCTACAGCGCACCGGTGGCGCAGCCAGGCACTCCATCGCAGCCCGGCGTTCGAACGTACCCCACAAGCGTTGCGCGCGCCCAGGCAGCCAACGCCCAGTTTGTGAAAATCGCAGACAGCTTTGGCTCGACCGATGCCGGCAAACAGGCGCTCTATTTTTCCGGTCTGACTTATATGGAAATGGGAAAAACCGGAGAGGCTGAAGCTGCGCTGAAGAAGACTGCACAAAAAGGCGGCAAAAACCTCGCCGCACTGGCCGATCTGGCTCTTGTAGGCGTCTATCGCCAAAGTGGACGCACTTCGGATGCCATTCAACTGCTGAATCATCTCGCCAGCCATCCCACCACCACCGTGCCGGCGAGCCAGGCCAAACTGGAGCTGGCTGGGATTTATGCAGATACGAATCCTGCGCAGGCAAAACAGATTTACGCACAGCTGAAAGATAAAGACTCAAAGACTGCGGCCGGCCAGATCGCCGCGCAGAAGCTGCAGCAGTTGAAGTAATCGCAGCTGAATTCCCGCCGCAGGATGCCTTTTGGTGGAAGCGCAGGGCTTCTTCAGCCCTGGGTCTTTTCTTCGCGATCCTTATCCGGACTTTTTCTGCAGCCTGTTTAGCCGCTGCGGGAACGTATCGTTCAAACTGACCCACTACTCCAGCTTTCAGTAAATCCACACCGGCACGCGCGATTTTGCGCTACTTCGTCGCGCTCCGCTCTGAACAACAAATTCATTTCTGAACGCAGGTTCCGCCAGAGCGCATCATCGTTGACGATGCGCTCTGTGGCGCGGCAAGCTACCAGCGAACGCCGACCGTCACCGGGACGATTGCAGCGTTGTAGCCGGGAGGAAGGCCGTTATTCGGGGTGAAGAGCTTTACATAACGCCCTTCCATAAAGAATTGCCCAGGTCCATACGGCGAAAAGTTCCAATCGACACCCGCGCCGGCATCCCAGTTTGCCTGGTTGCTGGAGGTGTGCGCGACGGTTACATCGCCGGAGCAGGGATATCCTCCCCAGTACCAGTCATAGCAGTTGAATACGACCGGTACAGTAAAGTTAGTGAGCGCGCGGGAAAACCCGCCGCCGCCGATAACATACAGACCCGCTCTTCCAGCGCGAATCAGGTCGATCTTCGGATTCAGATCGGCGGTCCAGAGATTCTCGTTTCCATCCGGAGTTCCCGCTACAACCGCAGCGAGACTGTGGGGAACACCCAGCCGATTATAGTTCCATTCCGCCAGCAGGCTGAGACGGTTATTGAACCTGAAACCGGCACCCAGCAGCACGTTGAAGCCGGGGTTTGCGTAATTCTGGGTGCTGCCCCAACCCAACGTTCCTCCCGCGCCGGCTTCCACGATAAAGTGATCGGTCCAACTGTGTCCGGTGTAACGGGGAGTGCGGTTCCCGTACGGCTGATTATTGCCATACTGCGGGTTATTGCCGTACTGCGGATTGTTCCCGTACTGCGGGTTGTTGTACTGCGGATTGTTGTACTGCTGCCCACCATCCGAGCTGGAGTATTGCGGACCAATGGACGAGGGGTTGTTCAGCGCGTAATCGTTGCTGCTGGACGAATATGAGCTCTGGGCGCGAACTGCGGCGGGCGCCAGCAGTCCGCATGCCAGGGCCAGATAGCCAGCACGCCTGAAGAATGTCTGCAGGTTTGTATTCAAGATATTCATGGTTGGTCGTTTCCTCTCGATGCACCGCGCTACTCAGGAGCGAGTTGAGATCACCCAGGCTTTCAGCGCGTAACTAAAATCGGATGCGCGCCGGCAGTCGCAAGATGCTCCTAAACGCCTGATGGCATGGATACAACGCGGTGAAAATGCCGTGTGATTAGACGTATGTTCCGCGGAATAGTTGCGGTGTTCGATGCAGGAAGAAAATAAATAATTTCCCATTCGCAATTTGAAAAATTTGCGCATGGAATTTTGTTGATGTGAACAAAATCGCACCGAAGATGAGCGGCGGAGCGCTCCCGCAATTAGCAGACTCCACCGCTACAGAGTTGTTGACGACCGGCGAATGGCTGCCGGCCGCTAATGAATGTCGAACTGCTCGGGATGCAATGTTGCGTCGCTCTTGACAATGATGGTCTTGCCCGACATTTCTTCCATCTCGCTCAACCAGCGCCCATTGGTGGCTTTCAGCTGCTTGACCACTTCGGGATTTACTCGCAGCAGAACATCTCCACGGTCGAGCTGACGATGCATCTTGCGCAGCTCGATATAGATTTCATTGCAGACCGTCAGCGGACCCTTTACCATGCCGGTTCCCGTGCAGGTGGCGCAGGGAACGGAAAGCGTGCGCTCCAGCGACTGCTTGACGCGCTTGCGAGTGATCGCCACCAGGCCAAAATCGTTGAACTGGAGAACTTTTGAAGGAGCGCGATCGGATTTCAGGGCGTCTTCCAGTGCCTGCATCACCTTGCCGCGGTTCTTGCGCTCATCCATGTCGATGAAATCGATGACGATGATGCCACCCAGGTCGCGCAGGCGAATCTGACGGACAATCTCCGGAATGGCATCGAGGTTGGTCTTCAGGATGGTGTCCTCCAGCCGAGCCGTCTTGCCGACGTACTTGCCGGTATTAATGTCGATGGCGACCAGTGCCTCCGTCTGATTGATGACGATCGATCCGCCCGATTTGAGCCATACCTTCGAGCGCAGCGCTTTATTGATTTCCTCCTGAATGCCGAACTGCTCGAACAGCGGCGTCTCCTTGGTGTAGAGCTTGACGCGGCGCACCAGCGAAGGCTCGAAGCGGTTGAGGAAGCGCAGAACGCGTTCATAGTCCTGCTCGCTGTCAACCCAGATGGCGGAGAAGTTGTCGGTGACCTGGTCGCGCAGCACACGTTCGACGAGGCTGAGGTCGTGATAGATCAGGGCCGGGGGCTTGGAGCTGTCCGCGCGCTGTTTGATTTCCGCCCACAAGGTGAGCAGGAAGCGGATGTCGGCGCGGAGATCTTCTTCGCTGGCCGTGGCGGCGGCGGTGCGGACGATGAAGCCGCCGGAAGCCGTGCCTTTTTCGCTGAGCAGAATATGTTTAAGCCGCTGGCGCTCCTCGTCAGAGGAGATTTTGCGCGAGACGCCGACGTGGTTCACGGTCGGCATAAAGACGAGAAAGCGTCCGGGGAGCGCAATATGGCTGGTGATGCGCGCGCCTTTGCGGGCGATCGGTTCTTTCGCGATCTGGACCAGAATTTCCTGGTTGGGTTTCAACAGCTCCGTGATAGCGGGCAGATTGCTGGTCTGGGCCGTGGAGCGGCGCATGCGGCCACCGCGATTCCCGCCCTGGCCGTGGCGCTGCTGTCCGCGAACTCCGCGGCGGTTGTTGCGGGGCACGTTGGACCGTGTGCGCGTCGCGTCCGCATTCGATGCCTCGCTGTCTTCGGACTTCTTCGTCGAAATCGGGAATCTCTTCCACCTCGATGCCTGCGGATTCATCGTCGAACCCCGCCGCTTCTCCAGCGAAAGAGTCATCTTCTGCAGCCGGTTCTTCACCGGGTTCCTCGACGAACCGCGTACGCTGCTCGATGTGCTTGTCGCGCACCAGCTCGCTGAGCAGCCCGCTGTCCATCTGCACGTCCAGCGTTTCCTCGATGAGATCGTCGTATTCCATGTCCTCGACCGAGGACTGAGCCGAATATGGTTCCGGCTCTTCTTCGTCGATCATCTCCTCTTCAAGATTGCCGTGGCCGGGATCGAAGGCATGCACCCCGTGTCCGCCGGCAGATTCGGACTCATCGGATTCTTCATCACTCGATTCGACGTCTTCGGTTTCCGGCAGGAATGCTTCTGGGCGGGAGGCAGATTCCGTCGAATGAGGAGCAGTTTCCGCCGCCAGTGAAGAAGCTGCCGGTTGCTCCGGCCCTTCCTGCGTGTGGACAGGCTGCGCGATCGAGACAGACTCCCCAAAGAAGGGCTCGGGCTGCTTTGACTCTGAAGCGGATTCTTCAAGAACGGCCTGACGACGCGCGTTCTCCGGCGGCTCGAATTCCGGGTGCTCTGGCGCGGATGTTTCTTCGGTTGCTGCAAGCGCAGCTTCATCACCAGCCGGTTCGGCTACGTTGCTCTGCCGATAGGCGCTGGGAGCGGAGGGATCGAAGCGATAGGACGCTGACGACTCTTCCGGTTCAAATCTTTCCGGGTCGGAGGAATTGCCAATCTCAGCCGCGGCTGGGCCGGCTGCGGAGTGTTCGCCGGTTTGGGACGTGACGTTGTCTGGCTCACTAAGTGGATGCTCAACGATCGGATGTTCCCGGAGCAGGTGCTCGTGGAGCGTGTGGCCTTCTGTCGAAGACTCGGAGATGTTGGTTTCAGATGCTGCTGCGGTTTCGGATTGCGGCGACTGTGGCACGGAGGTGTGTTCATTGGCAGGCGCGCCGGCTTCAGCCGCGGGAGATGAAGATACATTGGCGTCATGGACTTCGGGCTGCACGACGGACGCGGTCTGCATGTCTGAAGCCGAAGGAGCCGGTTTGTTTTTGTAACGCGAGAGCGACTCACCCGGCAGAACTTCGCTGCCGTCCCATTCGAGCGGCGTGACGACCATGGTCGAAGGCTGGAATGTAGGCGTGGGCGCGGTCTGGCCGGTGGATGATACCGGTGCCGAGCCGGATGGCTGGGAAGCGTTCTTACCGCCGTATTTCGACAGCGACTCACCGGGAAGCACGAGCGGCTGATTAGCTGCGGATGGCTGCCGCGGGGAGACCTCCGTCGAGCCCTCTGGCTGCGAAGACTGGGCGCTGTGATGTTCGCTATCCTCGTCGGATCCAGCCGGAAATTCGGGGTAGATTCCGGGATCGCCGATTTCCCCGAGTTCAAACTCGATCGCTTCGTTCGGGTGGAGGTCCGGGGAGCTGCTGTGCTCATCGGAAACAGGCGCCGGCATTGCCGAAGGCCGTGCTGGCGAGGCATTGCCGCGGCCACGGCGGCGTCCCCGTCGGCCCCGCCAGCGGCGTGCGCCAGCAGTCCCGCGTCTTCTTCGGTTTCACCAGAAGGCGGCCGCGGTGTGCTGCCCGCTTGTTTCTGCCCTGCATTCAATTGACCGGGCGCATCGGGATGGCGTGCCGGAGTTGCCGGACGGAGACGCCGCTGGACGCCCACTGCCATTGCCATGTCTCTGGGCCTGAGACGACCCTTGCGAGAGAGGAACATATTCCTCGCTGTCTTCCTGTTCCTCTGCAAAGTCGGTGACGTAGAGAAAGGCGTCGCGTTCCAGGCCAATATCAACGAAGGCAGATTGCATGCCGGGAAGCACGCGGGTGACCTTCCCTTTGTAAACGGAGCCGGCGAGGGTGTATTCGTTCTCGCGCTCGTAATAGATTTCCGCGAGCTGATCATCTTCAACGACCGCCAGCCGGGTCTCATGCGGGGTGCTGGAAATATAAATTTCTTTTGTCATGCTGCTCCAATTCCGCCCGCGGCCAGTCAAGGCGCGGGGCAAACGGGAGGCAGATCCTGCGCGATTCTAGAAAAGCGCGAGCGAGGGCAAGGCGAGGAAATCGACTGAATGTTCCGGAGACGCTGCAGGCGGGAATGCTGCCATGGGCCGTTGGGGAAGCGATCTCCCGCGGACGCGGGGCGGCGATGGAAGCAAAAAATCCTGACTGCTGCGTGGAAGAACAAAGCGCAGGAACCTTGTGGCCACTGCTTCCCCGGTGAAGGGTGGGGCCGTTTCCAGTTCGGATGCGTTTCTTAACACCAACTCTATGCGTTCATTCGATCGAACTCTCACCTTGGCCGCAGCTTGGAACCTGCCGAACCCAGGGGAAAACTTTTATTGCGTTCGATAGGGTTGTCATCCTGAGCGGAGCGAAGGATCTTTGTATTTCTTCCTTCCCCTCGACAAGTCAGGGTCAGGACGACAAACCTAATTTCTAAAAATCGGTACTTAATTTACGAAGCGGCTCATGCGGATATTCATTACGATACCGAGCGCAAGAAACGTAAACAGCACCGATGAACCGCCGTAACTCATTAAGGGCAAAGGAATACCGGTGACCGGCATAAAGCCGATGACCATGCCCACATTGACCGCGATCTGAAAAATCAGAACGGCCACGACCCCCATAATGATCAGCGTGCCGGGGAGGTCGGCGGCAGTTTGTGCGTTTTGCACCAAACGCATTAACAGTAAGAAGTATAGCAGCAGGACGAAGATAGCACCGACCAGCCCGTGCTCCTCGCAAAACGCGGCGAAGATGAAATCCGTATAGGGGATGGGCAGAAAATCGCCCTGTGTCTGGCTGCCGCGCTCCGCCCCCTGACCCCAAACGCCACCTGAGCCGACCGCGATCAACGACTGACGAATCTGATAGCCGCTGCCGCGCGGGTCGGTATCGGGAGACATAAAGCTGGTGAGCCGTTGTTTTTGATAGGGCTTCAACACTTTGTACCACGCGGGAATGATCGCCAAACCGGCGGCGAGGCAGAGAATGGCGGCCTGCCGAAAGCGGATCCCGCCGAGAAACAGCCCGATCAGCAGAACCGGAGCATAGGTAAGCGCGGTTCCCAGATCAGGCTGCTTCAGTACCAGCAGCATGGGAATGCCCACTAGCACCATCGCTTTCAGGATGTCTTTCCAGGTAAGATCGCGGCCGCTGAGGTTGGTGAAGTATCGCGCCAGCACGATGATCAGGACGAGCTTGACCCATTCCGAAGGCTGGAAATGAACACCGCCCGGCAGGCGAATCCAGCGCCGCGCACCCAGGATTTTGGCGCCGATCACCATCACAGCGACCAGCGATACCAGGCAGATGCCGTAAGCCCAGACCGCAATGTCAAGCAGGATGTGGTAGTCGATCAGCGAAAGCACGAACATGCACACGAAGCCGCCGGCCAGCCAGAGGATTTGTTTTTCATCGAAGTGGCGGAACTGCGTGTGCAGCGTGGCGCTGTAAATCTCAAGCACGCTGATAACGGACAAAGCCAGGACGAAGGCCAGCAGGGTCCAGTCGAAATCGTGAAAGGAGAGAAAGCGGCGCATGGGTTAGCTGCAATTCTTAGAGCTTAAGACCATTTCATTGAAACTTCATTGCGAAAAAATGATGCTTGTCATTCTGAGCGCAGGGAAGAATCCAGAGGGCAATGGAGGCAGAACTGGCGAACGTTATCAGGATTCCTCATTGCGCCGTGTTCCGTTCAGAATGACTCGTTTTCGTCGTTGATGCTGATGTTCGAGATGCAATACGAAAGCTCCCGGCACGCAGCGTGCTTCCCGGTGGAACGGGAAAATGGGCGGCGATGTGGGCTGCGACTGGTTTCGATCCTGGGTACGAATTCGGTGCGTTTGTGGGCGTCGTCCACAGAGCGGCCATTTCCGTCGCAGGCATCGCGGATGGGCGGGCAGATGGACTCGCATCCAGGCTCCCCGTGTTTTTTTGTTTCAGTTCCACGGCAGGCTCTCTCTTGTTCTGCTGAGCCACGGGAAGAAGTGGATGAAGAATTGTTTTCCTCCGGTTTGGCTGTGCTGCTGATCTGAGGAAGATTATTTGCCAGACGCCTCTGTTTATCGACATAGGCTTCAATTACTCGGGCGGCAATGGGCGCGGAAACGTTTCCCCAGCCGCCGTGCTGCCAAAAGACGACAACGACAATGTCCGGATTGCGGCGAGGAGTAACTCCAACGAACCATGCGTTTGCACGCTGACTGACGACGGAGGCTACCTTCTTGGCTCCGAAGCTGTGGTTGACGATCTGCGCGGTTCCGGTCTTGCCTGCAAAGTCGATGTTGGCAAGATGCGCCGTCGCAAAAGCGGTTCCAATTGGAGACTGCGTCACGTTGGCCATGTCGTCGGTAATAACTTCCCAGTTGGCAGGGGTTATGGGGAGGGTCTTGTCGCCGGAGCCGGGATACGTGTCGAGAATGGCCTGACGGAAATTCGGGGATCAATTCGCTGGGAAAGACAACGTGCGGGCGCTGGAAGACGCCGCCGGAAGCAATGCCCCCGATAGCGCGGGCCAGTTGGATGGGAGTGACTGCGACGGCACCCTGACCGATACCAACAGATACGGTTTCCCCGGCGTACCACTTGCGATGGAAGTTGCGCCGCGCCCAC
Source organism: uncultured Acidobacteriota bacterium (assembly GCA_963823295.1). Taxonomy (GTDB): domain Bacteria; phylum Acidobacteriota; class Terriglobia; order Terriglobales; family Acidobacteriaceae; genus JAKAAZ01. The sequence goes on along the minus strand of CAWGLF010000018.1, from coordinate 137,804 downwards.
TCAGTGGAAGGCATGATCCCTTCGACCTCTCCGGGAAGGTCGATGCCGGTTTTTTCTCCGATGCCGACTGCGTGGGCATATTTCGCGATTGTGTCAATGCCGAGTTTAACCGCCAGTGTGTAGTAATACGTGTCACAGGAATAGGGAAGAGCGTTGTGAATATCCACTTCACCGTGGTGACGATCGCAGGCATAGAAGTGGCCATAAAAGTTTGCGCCGCCCTGGCAGTTGACTTTGAGGTTTTGCGCGATGCCCTCCTGAAGCCCGGCGAGGGTCATAATGATCTTGAAGGTTGAACCCGGGGGCGATATGGCCTGAATCGCCTTGTTCATCAGCGGATGTTCGGGATTGGTGATCAGCGCGTCCCACTCTTTTCGGTGGATGCGAACGGCAAATTGATTGGGATCGAAGGTCGGCCGGCTGACCATGGCCAGCACTTCGCCGGTCCGCGGATCGATGGCGACAATGGCGCCCTCGCGATTGCCCATGGCCTCTTCGGCGGCTTTCTGCACGTCGAGATCGATGGTGAGCCGGAGCGATTTGCCGGGAACCGCAGGCTCGATGCCCAGCAGCCCCAGTTCGCGGCCGTGGCTGTCGACAACGACATCTCGGGAACCGTCCTGCCCGCGCAGGATGGGATCGTAGGACTCCTCCACGCCGGAGCGGCCGACGACATCGCCGGGCTGGTAGAAGGCGTAGCGGGGATCGTCCAGCATCTCTTCGGAAACTTCACCGACATAGCCGATCAGGTGAGCGGCGAAGCCATTGCTCGGATAAAGCCGCCGCTGTTCCTCGATTGTTTCAAGCTCCGGCAGTTCGTTGCTGTGCGCCGCGATGAAAGCCTGTTCATCCGGGGTGATGTCCTGTTGCAGCGGAATGGGCTGGTACTTCGGCTGATGCCGATAACGCAGCAGGACGGCGCGAAGCTGATCCGGCTCCATGTGCAGACCTGCGGCGATGAGCGGAATGTCGGCTTCAAGATCGTGGGCCTGTTCCGGAACCAGGAAGCAGGTGACCGAGGGATAATTGTCGACCAGCAGGCGACCGTCGCGATCGTAGATTTTTCCGCGCGGGGCCAGGATCGGCACCTTGCGGATGCGATTGGCTGCCGCCAGCGCGCGGTAATTTTGAGCGCCCAGCACCTGCAATCGCCACAGGCCGGAAACAAGAATGATCAGGACCAGCGCAATGACATATTGCATCGCTGTCAGCTTGTAGGCGGGAATCTTCTCGTCTTTGTCGTGTGTGCCAGCCATGGGGGCGATTGGTTTTCTCCAGCATACTCCGGCTTTATGTTCCAAATTCTGTCATCCCGACCGAAGCGGAGCGGAGTGGAGGGACCTGCGTTTTCTCCTTCGTTACAACAGTACTGCTCTGAAATCGTTCCTCAAACTCTTTATTCGCGCCGTCGCAGGCGGTCGAGCAGCGCGAAAAGAATCACTCCGATCAACGCATTGACCAGCGCCGGGATCAATTCACGCAACCAGATCCAGGACTGATGCATGCCCAGCAGCCGGGTCAGGATGAGCACGTGGAGGACGCTGGCCAGCAGGATGAAAACGAAATTCATCATCAGCCGGGTCCCGGGATTATCCACGTCGATGCGAACGCCGATAGAGGCCGCCAGATATCCGATCACGCAATCGATGATGCCGTTGATGCCGAGCGGCAGATGCGTCATCGCGTCCTGGATCAGACCGATAATGAGGCCGACCAGAGTTCCGGCAATCGGGTTGCGGCGAGACACGGCAAAGTAAATCACTACCAGGATTGGCAGGTCCAGCATGGCCACGCTGGGAAAACGAAGCGGCAGATACACCTGCAGAAAAATCGCGAACAATGGCACAAGGATGAGAACGATGGGATGGAAGTGGTGCTCCTCCATCTCTCTGCGCGAGGTGCGGGGGACCAGAGCCATGATTATTCTTGCGGCTCCTGGCTGGCGTCCGGATGGTTCTTATGCCTTGGCCGCGTAACGGATGGCTCGCTGTGGGTCGGCGCGGTCGCCGCCGAAGTAGACGTGAGACTGCCTTGCAGTGTGCCCCGCGGAAGGAGCGGCAGGCTGCGGCTGCGCAGCAAACACCTGCTTCTGATAAGCAGCGCCGGGAGTGAGACTGCCCGCATCCGGCGTGGCTCCGGGAGTGAAGCGGTCCGGGTGCAGCGGTGCAGGCGGCCGCACCGTCGGCGGCGGCATGCCCGAGTCCACAGGCTTTCCATCCGGGCCGATGGCCGGCGGAAGAGCAGCGCCGGGCAGCCGCTGCGATAAAACGTCGGCCGCCTTCTGCTCGCTGGTGACAATATCCTGCTGCATCGTGGTCGGCACGGTGTCGCTGACCTGCGTGACCACCAGCACTTCATCCAGCCGCGTCAGATTCACGGATGGGCGGATCAGGAGGGCAACATACGGATTGCGCTCCGGATCATTTACCTGGCGCTCCACGGTACCGATGGGGAGGCCGCGCGGAAAAATTTCGTCGCCACCGCTGGTGACGACCTGCTCGCCGGGTTGAATGCGCTCATCCGGCAGAACGTCAATGATCTCGGTCTGTCCCGCGGTATTGCCCCGCAGAATGCCGCGCAGCCGCGTCTGGGTGAGAATGACGCCCAGGCCGCTGGTCGGGTCATTGATCTCAAGCACCTGCGCGGTATGGGGGAAGGCGTCGCGGACTTTGCCCACTACGCCATCCGGCGTGATCACCGGCATGTCGGGTTTGACTCCATCCTTGTAGCCTTTGTCCAGTAGAAGAGTGCGCGACAGATCCGTTCCGCTGGTTCCGATCACGTGGGCGGCAACCGTTTTCGAAACATATTTCTGCTGAAACCCAAACAGCTTCTGCAGCCGCGTGTCCTGGCGGGCGTCCTCGGCCAGAGAGGCCTGTTCAAGACGAATTCGGTTCAGCTCGGCCTGGAGCTGCTGGTTCTGCTCACGCACATGACGCAGATAAAGATAGCCGTTCCAGGCGTGACTGACCCCATGCCCGGTATACAGAAATATGCGTTCGAAGGGAGAAAACAGGCTTTCCACCCAGTAGCGAACGAGCCGCGTCTGGGGGCCGTCCTTGCCATTCGCCGGACGATGTACCTGCACCGCCAGCCCCAGCAATTGCGCCAGCACAACGGCCAGCAGGATCAGCGGATTGCGGTAGCGGCTGAGAAAAGATTCCATGGGGCGTCAATTACTAATGGTTGTCATCCCGAGCGAAGGCAGCGTCGCCGCGGCGCCGTGCCGCAGTCGAGGGACCTGCTTTTTCCCCCAATCCTTCGCTCAGATCAACCCATGTTGGATTTTTCCGTTCGATCAATGTGATCTTTTTGGATCGCGACCAGGTCTTCAGCTGCTTTTCGCGATCAATAGCGCGAGTTATCGTGACGTATTGCTCAAACCAGACAAGTCTATGACAGCGGTAGGTTCGGGTAAAGCCAGGAAACGCACCGGTCCGGTGTTCCTAGACGCGACGGTCCAAATTGTTTGTCATCCAATCGCGAACGAGCCTCGTCTGCGGTCCGTCCACCGAAAGTCTCAGAGATGTGGGATAACTCCTCTCATTTCTATTCCGCTCGAAGTTGTAGAATCATCTCTCGAATAGCCGTAGCGATTTATCCTTGAACAGCGTTTTGCACTTCGTGCATCCCAGTGGGAATCTAGATGGCAGTGCAATGCTCTGTAAGTTCGCATATGCGCTTTTGCAAACTTTCCCATCGTTCTCGACCTTTCCTTGCTTCAGCAATTGCAGCGTGATCGGTGGCCTTCAGTCCATATAGAGGCGCTGAACGGCTCGTGATCCATGAACGAAGTGATGCTCACGCATAAAGACAATGATCGGAAGATCCTGTCAGTGATGGGGCAGCAGTGATGCCTCCCAATACACATCATTCCACCACGTAATGCTGCTCCGTCCTCGGAAAGATAGGCTGTGCCATCTATCCGGTCGGGCGGCAATTTTCCTAAGTGCCTTTGCCATACGCTGCGGCAGTAAAGCAGTCTCTTTACTGTCGAGGCAGTAATCTCCCTGTTTCGCTTCCATCTCGCCGTGTGCAACCTCAGCACGCTTGCAAACATCCGCGAATCTTCGCAAGATGCGCTTCATAATAGTGCTTCGTCTCTGCGTTGTGTTTCTCCTCTCGCCCACTGATCTGTTCCTTGTCCAGCAATACTACCGCATCCAAAAAGACCAGTCCCGCAACCTCTGCAGGGCTGTGAGAATCCTTATACTCGCCCATGCTGTGTCGAATATCCGAGTGTCCGTCGTAGACATATCGGCCCTACGTTCGCCGGATTCTCTGAGCAGGTGATGTAGGTCCAGCACATCATTTTGCATGTTGCGAGGAAGGTCCTTTCCTAGCACGCTGAAGCCATATCCTGCGCTATCGTACGAGCAGGTGCGTGTCTTCTTTGCCAAGCATCGGTTGGAGTAGGTGCCATTCCTCATAGGTTCCTCCGCCAAAGCCCGATTCCAACACTACCGTCGGCTAAGCCTCTACCAGCACAGTAAAGACTCAGCCGCGCTCTATGCGCGATTTTCACCATTTTCCCTAGTTGTTCAAATAGCGCGTAGCCATCATCTGCACCGAGGTTCTCGAACATGTAATATACCCACGACCAAAACGCATAGTGCAATTACTCTAAGCATAAGCGTTCCATCCTGAGCGAAGCGAAGGATCTTAGTATTGGCTTGCGTCCTCATTCAGCGTAATTCTCAGGATCCTTCACTTCGCATACTCAGGATAAGGATCGCTTCCATTGAACATTGTGAATTGCTCAGCGTCAATCGATCTTGATCTTGCGCAGCAGGCGGAAGTCCGAAAGCATCTTTCCGGTGCCGAGCACGACCGACGCCAGCGGATCGTCGGCCACCGAGACAGGCAGGCCGGTTTCTTCGCGAATGCGCTTGTCGAGATTCTTGATCAGCGCGCCGCCGCCGGTCAGCACAATGCCGCGATCGCTGATGTCGGCGGATAGCTCCGGCGGTGTACGTTCGAGGGCCACGCGAATGGCATTCATGATGGTGCTGATGCACTCGGCCAGCGACTCGCGGATTTCGCTGTCGTCGATCGTGATCGTCTTGGGAACGCCTTCGATCAGGTTGCGGCCTTTGATTTCGAGCGTCAGCGGCTTGTCCAGCGGATACGCCGAGCCGAGCTCCATCTTGATGTGTTCCCCCGTGCGCTCGCCGATCAGCAGGTTGTACTTGCGCTTCAGGTAATTCATGATGGCTTCATCCATCTGGTTGCCGGCCATGCGAACCGAGCGCGAGTAGACGATGCCGGAAAGCGAAATCACTGCGATATCCGTTGTCCCGCCGCCGATATCGACGACCATGTTGCCGCCCGGCTCTGTAATCGGCAGACCGGCGCCGATCGCCGCCACCATCGCCTGTTCGACGAGATACACCTCGCTCGCCTTGGCGCGATACGCGGAGTCCTCAACCGCCCGCTTTTCCACCTGCGTGATCTCCGAAGGCACCCCGATCACGATGCGGGGATGCACCAGCATCTTGCGGCCGTGCGCCTTCTGGATGAAGTAGTTCAGCATCTTTTCCGTGACTTTGAAGTCGGCGATCACGCCATCCTTCATGGGGCGGATGGCGACGATATTGCCGGGAGTACGGCCCAGCATCTCTTTCGCCTCTTTGCCGACGGCCTCGACTTCTCCCGTCACTTTGTTCAGGGCGACGATGGAAGGCTCATTGACGACGATGCCTTTGCCGGCCGCGAAGACGAGTGTGTTGGCCGTGCCGAGATCGATGGCCAGATCGCTCGAAAAAAGGCTGAACAACGAACGCAGATTATGGCTGCGCGAAGCGCGAGAGTGATAGCCGTTAGAGGAGGACATCAACCTGTCACGTACCTTTGCTGGATTGTGATGAATTTCCATTGTAAGGCCATGTTCGCCGCCGCGGTCAGGTATCGTAAGGAGGGAATCGGGGAAGATATGTGCAAAGAATCCCCCTTTGGCGCCGGGTTCAAAGCCGGCCAGCGGATTCAAGCCGCTTCCGATCCCCTGATCAGGACCCTGCCGTGGACAGCATTCGATCGAATCCGGTGACGCGTGGAACAATGGCCGTAATCGCGGTCCTCGCCTGGTTTGCGCTTGCCCTGCAGCTCTATCTGGAGATCATACGGTCTCTCGCCGGCGGCGGGCCGATGCTTTGGATTGTCGCCAATTACTTCAGTTTCTTCACCATTCTGACCAATCTCCTGGTGGCGCTCGGGCTTACGCTGCCGCTGCTTCTGCCGGAGTCCCGCTGGGGCAGATTCTTCTTAAGCGCCGCCGCGCAGACCGGGATTACCGTCTACATCGCCATGGTGGGAGCGACCTACTCGCTGATGCTGCGTCATCTGTGGAACCCGCACGGCGCACAGAAGCTTGCCGACGTGCTGCTGCACGATGTGGTTCCGGTGTTGTATGTGATCTTCTGGCTGACCTTTGTGCCCAAGGCGGAATTGCGCTGGAGACATGCTTTCTGGTGGCTTTGCTATCCAGTCGCTTACATGGTGTACACGTTAGTTCGCGGTTCCGTGACGCGATGGTATCCCTATCCCTTCATCGATGTCACGGCGCTTGGATTTCCGCGGGCACTGGCGAATGGGGGAGTCGTGCTGCTGGTCTTTTTCCTGCTGGGGTTGCTCGCCGTATCGGTGGGCCGCTGGAGGGAACGCAGCCAGGCCCAATATCAGTAAGGTTCCGTTTGCGGTATTCTCTATCGTTCAGTCGAAACGGCCCGAGCAGAAAAATCGAGAACCAATATGGCAAACGCCCGGCAGAAAAGCAAACGAACTGCGACCATGCAGTCGAATGGACGGCAGTTCAAAAACCTGATCGGCGGCAAATGGGTCTCCGCCCATAGCCGCAAAACCTTTGAAAATCGCAATCCCGCCGACACCAGCGATCTGGTTGGGACCTTTCCCGCATCGGGCGCCGAGGACATCAATGATGCGGTCACCGCCGCGCGGGAGGCATTCCCGAGCTGGCGCCTGGTGCCCGCTCCCAAACGCGCCGAAATTCTCTATCGTACCGGCGAGCTGCTGACCGCGCGCAAGGAGCAGTACGCGCAGGAGATGACGCGCGAAATGGGCAAGGTGCTGGCGGAAACGCGCGGCGACGTGCAGGAGGCCATCGACACCGCCTTTTACATGGCCGGCGAAGGCCGGCGGCTGTTCGGTCAGACCACGCCGTCGGAGCTGCAGAGCAAGTTCGCCATGAGCGTGCGCATGCCGGTGGGCGTCTGCGGCATGATCGCGCCCTGGAATTTCCCCATGGCCATCCCCTCCTGGAAGCTGTTTCCGGCGCTGGTCTGCGGAAATACCTGCGTCTTCAAACCGGCCGAGGACACTCCGCTCTCCGCTCTCAATTTGGTTCAGACGTTGATGGATGCAGGTCTGCCGAAAGGCGTCGTCAATATTGTCTTCGGCTTCGGCCCGGATGCGGGAGCGCCGCTGGTCGAGCATCCCGGCGTGGACGCGATCAGCTTCACCGGATCGAGTGAAGTCGGACGCATGGTCGGCCAGGCGGCGGCCGCGCACTTCAAGCCATGCTCGCTCGAAATGGGCGGCAAGAACGCCATGATTGTGATGGAAGACGCCAACCTCGATCTGGCGATTGAAGGCGCGCTGTGGGGAGCCTTCGGCACCACCGGCCAGCGCTGCACCGCGACCAGCCGCATCCTGCTGCAGAAGAAAATTGCGAAGCAATTTACCGAGCGCTTTGTGGAGCGGTCGGAGAAGCTGCGCGTTGGAAACGGCCTGGAGAAAGACGTGCAGATCGGACCGCAGATCAACTGCCAGCAGATTGAAACCAGCGAGCGTTACGTCGCCATCGCTCTCGAGGAAGGCGCGAAACTGCTCACCGGCGGCAAGCGTCTCAACGGAAAAGAATACGGCTCCGGATATTTTTTCGCGCCGACAATTTTCGCCGCGGTCAAACCGTCCATGCGCATCGCCCAGGAAGAGGTCTTCGGCCCCGTGGTCACGCTGCTGCAGTTCGATACATTTGACGAAGCGATCGAGATTGCCAATGGCATCCGCTACGGGCTCTCGACGGCCATCTATACCCGCGACGTAAACCGCGCCTACCTTGCCATGCGCGACCTGGAGGCGGGCATCACGTACGTAAATGCGCCGACCATCGGAGCCGAGGTGCATCTTCCTTTTGGCGGAGTAAAAAAAACGGGCAATGGCCATCGCGAAGGCGGCAACGCCGCGCTCGATTTTTACACCACCTGGAAGACGGTCTTTGTGGACTACTCGGATCAGCTTGCAGCGCGCGCAGATCGATACCGGAGAGTGAGTGTGCTCATATCGGAAGGAAACGGTGAACATCATGAAGAACAGTAGGAAGCCCACCTCAGCCAGACGCGCTTTTCCCTATGTAATGAGCAGGATTGCTATTCTACTCATCGTTCTGGCCTCGGTATCCGTAACCCCTCTGCTCGCACAACACGACGTTCACGCGATGCTTATAACCGCCACAAATCGGAAATCGGCACCCGAGTTTGATCTGATGAGCGCCGCCGGGCAGAAAATGCGGATATCAGATTATCGCGGCGAAGGTCGTTCTGCTCAATTTTTGGGCCACCGATTGCGGTGGCTGTGTACTTGAAATTCCATCATTTGGCGATTAGAATGACGATTTCAGCATATCAAGACATCAGACACGAAGCGAATAGAAGTTTCAGGAGAAAAGCATGATCATTGGAGTTCCCAAAGAAGTAAAAGATCACGAAAGCCGCGTCGGCATCACACCGGCTGGGATCAAGGCACTGGTCGAGACCGGCCACAAGGTGTTGGTCGAAACCAGGGCGGGCGATCTTTCGGCCTTTCCTGACGACAGCTATCAATCCGCTGGCGCGGAAATCGTCGGCTCGGCGTATGACGTGTGGCGCTTAGCCGATATGGTGGTCAAGGTCAAAGAACCGGTCGAAAAAGAATACGGCTATTTTCGCGAAGGCCTTGTGGTGTTCACCTATCTGCACCTTGCTCCTGTATTGGGATTGACCGGCAAGCTGCTGGAGAAGAAAGTCATCGGGATTGCCTACGAAACCATTCGCGACAAGGCAGGCACGCTGCCGCTGCTGACTCCTATGTCGGAAGTCGCGGGGCGCATGTCGGTGCAGGTGGGCGCGGCGTATCTCGAAAAAGAAAAAGGCGGACGCGGCGTGCTGCTGGGCGGCGTTCCCGGCGTGCCTCCGGGAAATGTCTGCGTCATCGGCGGCGGCATCGTCGGCACCAATGCGGCCAAGGTCGCCTTGGGCATGGGCGCCAAGGTGACCATCGTCGATCTGAACCTGAACCGGCTGCGCGAACTGGATGACATCTTCAACGGGCGCGTCTACACGCTGGCATCGAACTCCTATAACGTCAGTCATGCAGTTCACGAAGCCGACCTGGTGATTGGCGGCGTGCTGATTCCCGGCGCGGCCGCGCCGAAGATCGTCACCCGCGCCATGGTCGCGAAGATGAAAAAAGGCGCGGTCATCGTCGATGTGGCGATCGATCAGGGCGGATGCATCGAGACGGCGCGGCCGACGACCCATAGCGATCCTTCTTATGTAGTCGATGGCGTGGTCCATTACTGCGTAACGAATATGCCGGCAGCCGTGCCCAACACCTCCACGCTGGCGCTGACCAATGCGACCTTCCCTTATGTCATGCGCCTGGCGCAGATGGGCGCGAAAGCTGCAATCCAGGCCGACAGCGGACTGCGCGATGGCGTGAATACCTACGACGGCGTGCTGACCTGCAAGGCCGTCGCGGACTCACAGGGCAAGCCCTGGAAACCGGTGAGCGATCTGGTGAAGTGAGTCCGCAATCCGGGTACCCCGGGTGGGAAACCGTGGTCCTATCGGTGTATAGGGCACGTCGATAGAATTGTCATCCCGACCGGAGTCCGCCGCAGCGGACGGAGTGGAGGGACCTGCCGTTTGCGGCCGGATGCGGGTGCCCCACTCAAGCCTCCGTTGCTTGAGTGGGGTTGCGTCTAAACTCTACCCGCGAATCCTTACGCTGCGGTCCAGATCAAAGGTCAAGACGGATTCGGCTGGCAGAACAATATCTTTATTGCCGGTAAATGCGCTGCCGGCCGCGCCCCCGCCGCCGCCGACCAGCCCTCCGACCAGTGCTCCTTTGCCGCCGCCGGCAATGCCGCCAATGATCGCCCCCAGGCCCGCGCCCCCGCCGGTCATAATCGCGGAACGCTGGCCTTTTCCTTTTTCCACCCGCTCCAGGCGGCTGGTGCGGACAGGATAGGTGCGGCCATCCGCGCGCACGCTCTCCAGCCGCAGGGCGAGGACTGCGTGACCCTTAAACCGGCCCATGCTCTTGGCTTCGACAACTGTGCCGCGCGCCTGTGCACCTGCCCGGATCACTGTCCGGTTATTCACCCGTATCGGACTGGCAAGAGTGCCGGAAAACGGCTGGCCGGTCTGGCTGTTTTTGCTCGATAATGTCTGGCGAAGCTGAACGCGGATTCGCGTCCCCGCGGGAATGACGATAGTCGCCGGCGCAGCCGCTTGTGAGGGCGGAGGCGGCGCGTTCGGCGCTGCTTCTTCACTGGCGGAATTCCCGCTCGCCGGCGCCGCTGCCGCGGTGGGATTCCCGACCGCCAGATTATTGATGACCTTGTGCACGCCATCAACTTTGGCGGCATCGTTCGCGGCCAGTTCCCGCGGAGCCGGCCCGCTGACGGTTCCGGAAAGGGTGACGGTTCCGTCGTTTGCAGCCACCGCGATCGTCTGCCCCTGAAGCGCCGCATCCGTGTTGATTTTTTTCTGGACATTAGCGGTGAGTTGGCTATTGGAAGGGCTGCTGCTGCATCCGGAGAACGCCAGCGTAACCGCGGCCAGCGTGAGCAGCAGGAATGGCGAAAAAATTTTCGAGATTCGTTGCATAGTGCCCCCAGAAATTCAAAAGTTTGGACTTCAGCGACGCTGTCCAGAATATATTCAGACGTTCGTCAGCACAAGGAACGGCAAATCCTGCAGTAATCAATTTGAATAGGAAAATCTACGGGTCCCCATCCCATCTTAGCGGTGGGAACATGGTGCAGTTTGATTCGATCTGTTATCTCGACCGAAGCCTGAGCGCAGCCGCCCTGGTAGACGAACCGGACCTGCGCTCGCTTTTGAAATGAATCAAACTGCACCAGTACCCAAATCCTATAATTGTTTGCAGATTTCTTTGAGGCGGACATAGTGACAAATACTGGCGGCAATCGACGAACGGCGGTAGTGCTGCTGGGTTCACTCGCCCTGCTGGTTCTGATTGTCCTGGTGGCGGAGAATGCTTTTGATCTGAAATTTCTCTCCCCCACCAATACCGGTTCCATCCTGTTCTTAACCGCATTTTCCGGCCTGAGTTTTCTGCTGTTTCTCATTCTGGTCGTTCTTCTTCTGCGGAATATTCTCAAGCTCTATGCCGGCGAGCAAAGTCGCGTGCTCGGTTCACGGCTGCGCACGCGAATGCTGCTGGGCGCTTTGCTGCTTTCAGTTGCGCCGGCATTCTTCATGCTTTTCTTTAACTATCTGTTGATGAACCGCTCGATCGACCGCTGGTTCTCTCAGCCGGTTGTGCAGCTGCGCAATGAAGCCATGCGGATTGCGATGGAGATGTCGCACTATGCCGCCGCCAATGCTCGCGCAGAGGCTGAATCGCTTGCCAACGCCTCCGAACTTGCCGCCGGCGATACACCCTCCGGCCAACAGGCAATCCTCGACCTTTTCCATCAGCACAAGGTGACGCTGCAGGGAGGATTCGTCGTCGTGTACCGCGACGGCAAAGCCATCGACCAATATCAGTTGCCGGCACGGGAAGGCCCGATGAGTCTGGCTTCCGGGGTCGATCCTTCCGCCCATGCCGAACCGGTCACTGGTGGCCCGCTGACCGATACCATCCTGCGTGCAGCGCAGCGCACCGACGAGCCGGTTTTGCGTTCCGGCACGACCGCATACACGGTCGGCGCAGCTTCCTCCCGGCAGGGATTGGTTGTGGTCGTGGGTCTGCCGCTGTCGCCGGATGTGGTCTCGGCAATCCGTGAGATTCAAAACGGAACCGAGCGGTACTGGGCGCTGCTGCGTACCCGGCGGCATGTCCGGCAGACATACTTTTTTGTACTGCTGCTGCTGACCGGACTCACTTTATTCGTCAGCAGCTGGCTGGCATTGTTTCTATCGAAGCAGGTCACGCGGCCGGTGGAGGCGCTGGCCGACGCCATGGATGCCATGGCCTCCGGCGACTATGGCGCGCGCGTCGATATCGCTGCCGGAAGAGAGCTGGGAGAGCTGGTGCGTTCCTTCAACCATATGGCGACCGATCTTCAAACCAGCCGCAGCCAGTTGGAAGCTTCCACGCAGCAGTTGTCGATTGCCAATAGTGCCATCGATGAGCGCCGGCGCGAACTGGAAACGGTATTGGAGACGATTCCAAGCGGCGTCGCCACGCTCGACACCGATCTGCGGATTCTGCAGGCCAATCGCGCCTTTTATGAAATGCTCGATCCGCTCGGTGAGCTTGTCCATTGAAGGCCAGCCGATTCAGGCGTTGTTCCCCGCCGAATCCGCCGCGGAAATTGGACGAGTGCTGCGCCGCAGCCGCCGCCTGCCTGTCGCTTCCACTGAAGTGGAGGCGCGCAGCACGCACGGCCCGCTGCATTTGATTCTTACCGTGACGGAACTGCGCGGCTCGTTACAGGGCCACCTGGTCGTCATTGACAATGTGACGGATGTGCTGCGGGCGCAGAAACAGATGGCGTGGAAAGAAGTGGCACAGCGGGTCGCTCACGAGATCAAAAACCCGCTGACGCCGATTGCGCTTTCCGCCGAACGGATCGAGCGGCATCTGGATCGCGGCTTGAACGACGGCTCCGCCGAGGCCTTGCGCGGCGCGACCGAGGTGATCCGCTCCTCCGTGCAGACCCTGCGGCAGTTGGTGGACCAGTTTTCCGCGCTCGCCGATTTTCCCGCCGCGCATCTGCAGTCGGCAGATTTGAATGCGATCGTCGAAGAAACGCTGGCGCTGTTTGAAGGCCGTCTGCAGGGCATCGAACTGCGGCTTCACCTCACGCCGGACATGCCGCCGGTGATGGCCGATGCCCAGGCCATGAAGCGCGCGTTGAGCAATCTGATCGACAACGCCGCCGAAGCGATGCAGTCGAGCCTGCTGCGCGTGTTGACGGTGCAGACAGGATGGAACGCGGCGCAGACCATGGCGGAGATCGTCATCGCCGATACCGGCCACGGCATCTCGGAAGAAATAAGCGAGCGGCTGTTTCTGCCGTTCTTTTCCACCCGCCGCCGCGGCACCGGCCTCGGGCTTTCGATCGCCGCGAAAATCGTGCAGGAGCATCAGGGCAGCATTCGCGTCGAGAAAAACGCTCCTGCCGGTGCGCGCTTTATTGTGGAGATTCCGCTGGCCGATCCCGCTGGTCCGCAGGAAATGCCGCTGCCGGACGTCAGTGTGGCGGCGCGATGAATCACATCCTCGTCGTCGATGACGAACCGGATATTCGCCGCACTCTGGAAGCGATTCTGGCCGAGGAAGGCTACGCCGTCACCGCGACGGGGGCTGCCGGCGAGGCACTCGAACTGATTCGCGACGCGATTTTCGATGCCGTGCTGCTGGATATATGGCTGCCCGACCGCGATGGCCTCGATGTGCTCCAGGATATTCGCGCGATGGATGGCGGCATGGGACCGGAGGTCATCATCATCTCCGGACACGGAACCATCGAGGCGGCGGTGCGGGCGACGAAACTGGGCGCATACGATTTCCTTGAAAAGCCGCTGTCGCTGGAGCGAACCCTCATCATCGTGAAGAATGCGATCGAGGCGCGGCGGCTGCGCGTGGAGAACCGGGAGTTTCAGCAGCAGTTGACCGCGCGCGCCCGCGTCACCGGAGAAAGCGTGCCGGTAAAGGCGCTGCGGCAGCAGATTCGCCTGATGGCTCCGACCAATGGCCGTGTGCTGATTTACGGCGAATCCGGCACCGGCAAGGAACTGATCGCGCGCGCCATGCATGCGGAAAGCCCACGGTCCGATCGCGTGTTTGTCGAGTTGAACTGCGCTGCCATCCCGGAGGATTACATCGAGACGGAACTCTTCGGATATCGCCACAGCGCCTTCCCCGGAGGCCCGCCGGAAAAACGCGGCACATTTGAACGCGCCGACGGAGGCACGTTGTTTCTCGATGAAGTGGGAGACATGAGCCTGAAGACCCAGGCCAAAGTGCTGCGCTCGCTCGACGAGCAGCAGTTTACTCCCGTGGGTGCGGCCACCCCGGTTCGCGTGGATGTGCGGGTCATCGCCGCGACCAACAAAAACCTCGAAGACGAGATCGCAAAAGGCAATTTTCGCGAAGACCTTTTCTACCGCCTGAATGTGATTCCGTTTTATGTGCCGCCGCTGCGGGAACGCAAAGAAGACATCCCGCTGCTGGCGCGAGAGCTGCTGCGGGAGTTCGGCCGGCAATATGGCCGCGCGCGAATGGAAATCTCAGAGGACGCATTGACCGGGCTGCAGCAATATCACTGGCCGGGCAATGTGCGGGAGCTGAAAAATGTGCTGGAGCGGGTGATGATTCTGAATCCGCAGATCACGCGCATCGAGCGCAAACATCTGCCGGTGCTGGTCGCGCGCAGCACCGGCCGGCGCGGAGAAGAATTCTCTTCTCTCCAGCAGGCCCGCGAAGCCTATGAACGCGACTACATCCTGCGCAAGCTCGAAGATTGCAGCGGAAACGTAAGCCGCGCGGCGGAAATTCTCGGCCTGGAGCGCAGCCATCTCTACCGCAAAATGAAAGCGCTGGGCATCAGCGCGAAAGAAGCGTGAAGAGCATTCGGTCGTTAAAAAAATGTGTCATCCCGACCGCCCCTGTGCATAGCGGAGGGGAGCGGAGGCATTTGCTGTTTGCTGGATGGGTTTCTCAATCGCGTATAGCGAAAACAGAATCGTCATCCTGACGGTGACCGGGGTCCCCGACGCGCGCGTTTTTCGCGCGTTCGAGTAGATAGCGAAGGATCCTGTGTTTTGCCGGCAAACCGCAACAGTATCTGCGCTCGGCTCTCGGGTGCCCCATTCCAGCCTTCTTTTCGCTTGAGTGGGATCGTTTCACCGCTGGGCAGCCAAATCCTCCGCACAAAAAAATCTGTTATCCCGAGCGCTAATCACTCTCTCTCCGCAGAATTGTCCTCCTCACTCTGCTTCGCCCCAGCGATTCCAGCTGGTTCCGCCAGTCCAGCGAATTGAGAAATGCATTCGACCCGCGCCAGTCATCCGCAACTTTGACGAACAGTTCGAGATGCACCTGCATGCCGAGAAAAGATTCCAGTTCCTTGCGCGCGGCGATGCCGATCTGCTTCAGCATCGCGCCGCCCTTGCCGATCAGAATCGCCTTCTGGCCGGAGCGTTCGCAGAAAATTGCGGCCGCTATGCGCGTCAACGGCTTTTGTTTCGGCTTGCCCGGTTGCGCGGCGGATGGCTTTCTCTCTTCGAAGCGTTCGATCACGACCGCGCTCGCGTAGGGAACTTCCTCGCCGGTCAGGTTCAGAATCTTTTCGCGGATGATTTCCGCCGCGAGAAAACGTTCCGGCTGATCGGTAAACTGGCCTTTCTTGAAATGCCGCCGGCCTTCCGGCATGTACTCGACCAGCTTGTCGACCAGCCGGTCCAATCCATCACCGCCGCGCGCAGAGACTGGAATGATCTCGGCATAATCATGCAGCGCGCTGAACTGGGCGATCAGCGGCAGCAGAGTTTCTTTTTCATCCACTGCGTCGATTTTGTTCAGCACGAGAAACACCGGACATTCCAGCTTTTTCACCAGCTCCAGAACGAAAGTGTCTTCATTTTCCAGCGAGTGCTCAGAAGACGTTCGCCCCAGAGAATTGTCATCCCGAGCGGAGGCCCCTGTTTTGGGCTTGAGTGGGATGAAGCGTTGATCTGTCATCCCGACCGAAGTCCGCCGCTGCGGACGAAATCGAGGAACCTGCAGTTTCTTGGAAACTGGTTCCGGCTGCATCAATAGCTTTGTCATTCCGAGCGGAGTCCGCTGCGCCGGACGTAGTTTCGAGGGACCTGCTGTTTCACTCCCGCCGAGGCCGCCGCAGGCAGCCGCAGCCGCCGTGTGACATCCACCACGTGCAGCACCACATCGCGGGATTCCAGCGCGTCGTAAACCTCCTGCAGCATCCGCTTGTCGAGCAGGTTGGTGGGTTTGTGAACTCCAGGAGTATCGACAAAGACGATCTGCGCGGCCGGATGCTTGCCTTTGACCGCATCCACTTCCAGCACGCCATGGATGCGGTTGCGCGTAGTCTGCGGCTTGCGCGTGACGATTGCGACCTTCTCACCGACCAGCGCATTGATCAGCGTGGACTTGCCGGCATTCGGCCGGCCAATGATAGAAACAAAACCGGAGCGGAGAGCCATACCTCTCCAGTATCAACCCTGACCTTGCCGGAATACCGCGCACAATGCCACGGGTCCAGACTTCATTTCTACTGTCCAGCGACTGAACAGCACCACATTTCCAAACGCTTGCGCATTCGGAAGACTAGCCGAATACTTCGCCATCTTTTCCGGGTGATTCAGGCAATTCAGGCAAATCACCATACAAACCGGCTGCGCCGATGGTCGCTCATACTGGATGGATGAGTTTTCGACGTCCACATAGCGTATGCGGCGCGGAACTGTTATCTGACCGGAGCATCGCCATCATCGGATATTCAAAATGCAACAGGTTCGCATCCAGCCCGATCGATCCGCAGCCGGAGGCCCTTGCTGCCCGTGCCGCAGCAATCCAGGAATCCGCGATCTCCCGGTGAGAATCGAAAAAGTATGTCTGCTCCCGCGGAGTAGTCAGGATGCTTCCGGAGAGACCATGTCGGGTAAGGAGCGGTCTGGTCTCGTTCACTAGGGCCAGCGCAAGTGCGATGAACAGGACGCCCGCTGAAATCACGTTCACAGCCCACCTGGGCAGAATCCTGACAAACACCACGGCAGTGAAAGTAGCCCCCAGGATGAAAACCGGAATCTGATATCTCGCATTCCACGGCGACCAGCGCAGCAGCGCGCAATACATCACGAAAGCGCCCACCACTCCCAGACCGAACCAGCCTATCTCTCTGCCAATTCTGCGGCGATACGCGAAAAACAGAGCGCCAGCCAGCAGGAACAAAAATAGATGCATCGGATCCTCGCTCAAGACCTCATTCCGCGGATTGAATCTCACGCCGAACTTCGGGGTGAATCCCATTTGCGAGGCCACGATCTGGCCGGGATCGTTGGGATCAACCCCGAGGCTTCGAATGAGGCGACTGGAAACCTGACTGGCGAACTTGTTTGCCCGTTCGTCCGGCACTCCTTCGTGCAGCGCGATATTTCGGATGACATTCGCCGCGACCAGTGGCGGTGTGACGCGGTCGGTGCGAAACATGCGTCCGTTCACCGCACCGACACCGTAAAAATACGGGAACCCCATCGGCGACCCGGTATAGCGGTAATTGCGAACCCACAGCGGAAGGCAAATGAGAACGCCCAGGGCGGCGATCGCCGGCAGGCGTACTAGAAGACGGCGCGCTTCCATCCTGTTCCACGTCAGGGCGCACGCCAGAACAATGCATGGCAGAAACACATACGACGTGCCTTTCGTATACACAGCCAGGCCTAAAGCGGCTCCAATGGCCAGGGCGTGCGGCCAATCCTGGCGATGCCTCCAGTGCAACAGCAGATACACCGCCACTACGATCCAGTACGTTGCAACGCAGTCGTTCTTCGTGCTCGATGCCGCGAGTACCACGGAGGGGACCGTCGCGCTGAGGACCGCGGCAAAGATCTGGGAGCGGCGATTCCAGCCCAGCTCCTTTGCCACCAGACTTGCGCCAAGAATGCAGCCCAGATACGCGCACCACTGCACCATGCCCAGCAGCCGGTCCGAGCCCCACAGCAGGTCCAGATGCAGCATGATGTATTCCGCGAACGGGGGTTGATTCAATTGCGACCAATCGATGGTCGGAAAGAACTGGACGCCGCGGTTGTTGATCCATTCCACGACCCGGGGCAGATGGTACTCCATCGCATCCCAGGTGTTGGGGGCGGAGGCGACTGCCGTAACGCCGGTCAAGGCGGCGATCAGAGCGATTGCGGTCAGGAAAGCGCGATCGATCCAGGGAAGCGGTGAATTTTTTTCCGGACCGTTTTCCCCGCCCGGCGGCAGCCGCCTCGATCTCCACATCCATACGAAGCAGGCGATCGCGAAGATCAGCCAACTCAGGGCGATGGACTCTCGGGTAACAAGCCGGAATGGAGTGAGCGCCTCCGTAATAAAGGCGATAAACAGTGACCACGGAATCGAGGCATACAGAAAAGATGCGCGCCAGCCTACTCGCAGGCGGCGAAATCCCATGACCAGGAACGCAAAAGCTGCAAGCGGCAGCAACAAGGGCATGGTACCCTCCCGAAACAACCTCACAGCTAAGCTTGATATCGGTCAGTAGTAGGTCAGATTTGCGCTTAGGACACTTGCTATTCGTTGTAGTGGAGCAGGCTGAAAACGTCAAGCCCTTCGAAGCGCTCGCGGCCTTTTAGAAAATCGAGTTCCACGGCGAAGGCAAGGCCGGCAATTTCGCCGCCCAGTTGACGGACGAGCTTTACCGTCGCCTCCATCGTGCCGCCGGTGGCCAGCAGATCGTCGACGATGACCACGCGCTGGCCCGACTCGATGGCATCGAGGTGAATTTCCAGCGCATCCGTCCCGTATTCCAGATCGTAGGTGACGCGGGCAGTTTTCGCCGGCAGCTTTTTCGGCTTGCGCACAGGCACAAAGCCGGCATTCAGCCGATATGCCAGCGCCGGACCAAAAATAAATCCACGCGCCTCGATGCCGAGCACCAGATCGATGCCTTTATCGAAATAATGCGCCGCCAGCGCATCGATCAGCATGGCAAAGCCGCTCTTGTCTTTCAGCAGCGTGGTGATGTCGTAGAAGAGAATGCCGGGTTTTGGGAAATCGGGGACGGTGCGGACAAGTTTCTTCAGCGGCTCACAATCGATATTCAGTTGCGACATTGGCTACCATGCTCCTTCAATCTCAAACGCCTGTAGTTTTTCAGCCTCTTGCTCCGGCCGCTGCTGCACTTCGATGCGGTCCACGCGCGATCCTCGCGAGCCGCTTTGCAGTTTCGCCCGGAATTGCTTTAAGTGTTCTTCGCTGCCCGCCGCCAAAACTTCCACATGCCCGTCGGCCGTGTTGCGCACCCACCCGTGCAGGCCCAGCTCCGCCGCCTCCCGCTGCACATACCAGCGGAAGCCGACACCCTGCACACGGCCTTTCACAATGTAGTGGCAAACCATTTCAATTGAATGAAGCTATGCGCGCGACAAATACGCGCCTTCAGCGGTATCGATGCGGATCTTTTCCCCTTCGTTGATGAACGGGGGCACCTGCACGACCAGGCCGGTTTCCATTTTGGCCGGCTTGGTGACCGAGGAAGCGGTCGCGGACTTGATGCCCGGCTCAGTTTCGACCACCGTCAGCTCCACCGTCTGCGGCAGGTCGATGCCCACCGGAACGCCGTCAAAGAAAGAGACCTTGATGGGAAGATTGGGAATCAGGTATTCAACCGCGTCGCCCAGGATATTGCCATTCAGATGGGTCTGCTCGTAGTTCTCCGTGTTCATAAAGACGTATTCGTCGCCGTCGCCATAGAGAAATTCCATCGCCACTTCGTCCACGATCACCCGCTCAATCGGGTCGGGGGAGCGGAAGCGGTGCTCATACATCGCCCCGGTACGCAGATTGCGCAGCTTGGCCTGGATAAAAGCGCGCAGGTTGCCGGGAGTGCGATGCTCCACTTTGAAAACCGAGTGCAGCTCGCCATTGTGCTTGATGATCATGCCAGGACGCATTTGCGTGGCGGGAATCGCCATAAAGAACGTGCTCCTTGATTGTTTTGGGAATTCGTTCCGCGGGGACAGGCGCCGGAACAGAGTTCAACAGTTCAGTGTAGCGTAGCGGGTCTGACGAATGCCGAAGAGTCCGAAGGGATGCAGGTTAGAACTTTCCGCAGGGTGGGGCGCTACCTATGGGCGAATCCTTCGAAAAATCCATTCATTTATGAGGATTCATTTAGGCATGCGGGGATTGACCCCAGTGCTCTGATTGGAGCGGCTTGGAATCCTGCCAATCCAGCAGCCTGCCCGAAACTGATTCGCTGGGATTAAGGAGGCGTTGCATTCGGACAGCAGTCAATACGGGAAAAACCAGAAAATATGCCAAAGCGCCGTTTTTCCAGCTGAAGAGCATAAACACGACGAGGATGGGAACCATCGCTATCCGACACCACTTCCAGAACGGACTGTCCAAAAACGAGTGTACTGGCGCAAGCTCCGCCTCTGTCCAGATCTCAGCGCGAAAGCCGTGACCCAGCTGCTGCTCGGCCCACAGGGCCATTACGATTCCGATTACAACTGGCGCGAATACCGAAAATCGCAGTCGATTGCTCCACATAAATGCCCAAAAGCCGGCGCCGTTCGCCGGCAATCGTGGGACGTGTGCAAAGGGTAGAGAAAAAGTGATGACGGCACCAAGCACTCCGCCCGCGATGGCGAGTTGAGCAAAGTACATCGGGCCGTGGGTCCGCTGCATCACGCCGACAGAATACGACACTTCCTCTCCGCTCTCGCCAGAAAAGCAACGGATGAGGCGTCCGCTTTGTTTTTCACCCGAAAATGCGGGCGAGGAAACGGCCGACCTTGTGGAAGAAATCTCGCCTCGGCTGGCGAGGAGTGGGTGGAAGCGCTTGCGCCACAGCAACCGGCCGGTGTTTACGGTCGGTCAAAACCCAGGCGTGGCCGTACCGTTAGACCCCGGTGCCGATCTGCTCGCTTACGGTTACGTAAGGCGTAGCCTGGGAACTGCGATATTTACCCTTCAGTCTGGTTCTTTGAAAATTGCCACAGAGCTCGATCCAAAGTGCGCATCGAAACATTGAATTTATATGCAAGCTTTCGGCAGATTTCAACGTAACTCCACCAAAATGAAAACGTGTACACAGGTGGTTGAGGAATGTCCAAAGACCGTAACGCACGAAAATCGAGAATCGGATACGGATACGGATGGCCAAAATGAAGCAACACTGAGGCGGTCGGGCAATCCACTCCCTTGAGCAAAGTGAGCACTTCAATCCTTGCTTCTTCATGCTGGGTTTTGAAAGCCATCGCTGTTATTTCGCGGATGAACGGCTCATCGTTCTCCATGTATCTAGGTTGCGTCCGAGCCGTCTTCCAGTGGCAGACTCTTAGGAAATCTTCCTTCCCGTAATAGCCGTTCCTCTTGGCTCTCGGGCCAATTTCGGTAATGATCTGGTCCTCTTGTATTTGATTTTTGTTCTGATCGATATATTGCCGAGCCAGTTTCTCTATCTCACTCGGACCAAAACGGAGTCGGTATTCCATTGCCAAAGTTTACCAAGGCCATTCGGCCCGCATCCAACGCCCATTGATCTCACGATTGCTTTGCGAATTCCGGGTCACCCACATCTCTTTGGCTATCCGAAGATGCGCGCAAAGAACCTCCGCATTTGTTGCTTGTTCTTCTCGGCACAGGCATTCTGAATCGATCCAGGTCGTGTTGAACACTTGGGGTAGACCCCGGACCTTAGTCCGGGGAATCGAGTTCAGATCGGCGAGCGTTTGTTTGAATCGGAGCGGTAGACCCGGGACTTTAGTCCGGGGAACCGAGCTCGAATCAGGGCGCCTTCAGGCGCTGAGGTCCATTGCCCTACGCGATGGCAGCTACCCAAAAATCTTCCGCGAGGAAATGACCTATCTTGTGAAAGAAACCTCGCCTCGGCTGGCGAGGAGCGGGTGGAGGCACTTGCGCCACAACAACCGGTCCGGTGTTTACGGTCGGTCCAAACCCCGGCGCAGGCGCGGTGGCAACCGTCGCCGCGCTCTCCGGCGTGGCCATACCGTTCGGTATTCCGGTGGGAACAGTCTGCTTAGGCGCAATGTAGCTCAGCGTGGTCGTCACCTCGGAGTTGACCTCTCCAGGCAATGTGGCTGGCTTGGTTGGCAACGCCGGGGGCGGCGCGAGCCCTTCGCTCACCGCCAGCGGAAAGGCCGTATCCGCTGGCGTGGAACTGGGACCGCCTGCCGGGTGAGTCGCCGCGACTGCTTCGCCGGGCTTGGCTGCTGACTTAGCTGATTGCACGGCCGTGCCAGCGCTCGCAACCGAGACCGCCGGAGTTACTTGCGGCGCCGGACAGCCACAAGGCTGCGGCTCATGATCCACCACATCGCGAACGCTGCCATGCTCGAACAGCACCCGCTGATTGGCCTGCACGCGGTAGACCCCGGTGCCGATCTGCTCGCTAACGGTTACGTAAGGCGCGTCGGCTCCGCGATTGTCCACGCAGGTATCGCCCGCAGCGTTCACCCGGATTCGCACATCAGCCTTCCCCGGACCCGAGAGCAAAATGCGCAGGTCAGGCGTCAGCACCACATCGGAATTTTTTCCCACCGTGTAATGCGCCTCGATGGCTCCCCGGTCGAGCGCCAGCATCAGTGGACTGTTGGGGTCGGAAGCACTGTTCTGCTGCGATAAATGCAACTCCGTCGTGGCGCACAGGTCAAGCTCGCCGCCACGGGTCAGATGAACCGGCAGCGTGACCTTGCCCGCCGTGACCGTGCTCCCATTGCCGAGCAGGGTGTTCTCTCCGCTGAGCGTGACGGCTCCCGCCACCTGAATCTTTTCGGCGGTCGAGGAGATGTCGATGTGTCCTATCGTCTGCTGGGAGGGCGATTGCGCCCTGGCTGCGGCAGTCCACGCGAAAACCGCCGCAACAATGATCGAAACCGAGGGTCTACAAATCCAGGCGAGTTGCCGGTTTCCTTGAGAATCGGTGGAGAACAGCACTCATTATTGTACTTGTAAGCCCATCGTGAAGGTGTAACCATGAACTGTGAGGAAACCAAAATTGGAGGGAGTATGTGCTATGCCCGACGCATCGCCATCGTCCAGCCTGACGCAAATCGTCATATCGACCGAAACGCTCAATGCACTGCGCAAAATCGCGGAACAGCAAAATATTTCCGTCTCCGAAGCATTGCAACAAGCGGTCAATGTGACTCAGTTGCTGGTGGATGCGGAGGGCGACGATGACACGCGCGTTCTGCTGAAAAAAGGAAGCCGCGTGCGGGAATTAAAGATGGTGTCCGGCAAGGACGGTGTCCGGCCCCAGAAATGAATGCGGTAAACACCGATGAATGGCACTTCGGAATCCCCCTCCGTAGTTGGCACTAAGCCGAAGGTCGAGTTCGTGATTTCCGACACTCCGGTTTCAGAAAGTTTTGGCAAAGGGTATGCCCTGGTACCGTACAATCCGCAGCGGCAATACGATCATGTTCGAATGCTTGTGACGGTCGGCCTGCTGGCGCTGTTTGGATTTGTGATCGTTTGGGTCGTACTGAAATCTTCCGCTTCCAGGGATGTCTGGATACAAACCAAGGACATGCTGCAAATCATCCTGCCGGCTTTAACGGCATTGATTGGATCCGTCCTTGGATTCTATTTCGGAACGCAAAGAAATAATCCCCTGCTCCGCTGATCTTGACCAAATTCACGATCGTTGTGCTCACCCTAGTGTTCGTCATCCTGAACGGAGTGAAGGATCTCTGCATTTCTCTCTTCGGAAGAGATACAGCTATTTTGAAAACTGCTCTAAGCCGGCATCCCGCTATTCCAGCTTCAGAAAATTCGCGATCAGGCGCCGGCCATCGTCCGTCAGCACGCTTTCCGGATGAAACTGCACTCCTTCAACGGGAAAGTTGCGATGGCGCAGGCCCATGATGAGGCCATCGGCGCGAGCGGTGATTTGCAGTTCTTCCGGCAGGGCATCTTCGGAAACGATCAGCGAATGGTAACGCGTGCCCGTCATGGGGCTCTTGATGCCGCGAAAAATTGTCCGCGAATCATGCTCGACGGCGCTGGTCTTGCCGTGCATCAGCCGCGGCGCGCGCACCACTTTGGCGCCGAATGCCGCGCCCACTGCCTGATGGCCCAGACACACGCCCAGAATCGGCACCTTCCCGGTAAAGCGGCGAACCAGCGGGATGCTGATGCCGGCCTCCTGCGGCGTGCACGGGCCAGGGGAAAGCAGAATCCGCTCCGGCGCCAGCGCCTCGACCTCTTCCACCGTCACCTGATCGTTACGGCGAACTTCCACCTTTTCGCCCAGGTCGCCAAGAATCTGCACCAGGTTGTAGGTGAACGAGTCGTAATTGTCGAGGACGAAAATCATGGCAGGGCCGCTCTATTCAGGATATCAAGTTCGCAATAAATAGCCCGCGCCCCGGTCGGTGGAATCCGAATATCGCCGTCTCCATTGCAACTTGGGAAGAACGCGGCGCCTCTAAACGGAACGCAAGCCCAGGAGTTCCACCATGTTCAAATTCCGCAACCTGTTCTTGACTATCCTCTGCCTAGGCGTTTCATTCGCAACCTGCTCCGCACAAACACCCGCCACATTCCAGACCCAGAGCTATAACGAACGCCCATCGACGGACGTTTATGCAGTCGACGTGAACAATGATGGCATTCTCGATCTGGTCCAACAAACAATACCCTCAGGACTTAGACCGAGCACCTTCAAGCCCGCATTTACCGTCAGGATCGCGAACGGAGACGGCTCGTTTCGCGCTCCCGTGGTCTATTCCTTTCCACCTTCAGTGGGTGGGGGTTATGGCGGCGTCCCGATGGTTTCCGGCGACTTCAATCGGGATGGCAACGTCGATCTCCTCTTCGAGGGACCCAGTCAAGTCTTGTTGTACCTGGGCAACGGCGATGGAACCTTCCAGGCGCCCAAATACATCACGCTTGACTTTCCATCCGGCCAGCAGATGGGACAGCTGTGGCTAACGGCGGATTTCAACGGCGACGGCAAGCTGGACCTGATAGCGACCGGAGGGAGCACCCGGCGCGGAACTCCCGAATCGATCTACCTGATTCCAGGCAATGGCGCCGGCGGCTTTGCAGCCGCGATCTCCATCGATACATTGCCCGTGGCCCATGGTGCGGACACCGACTCTTATTCTGCGGACACTCTGCTCGCCGGAGATTTCGACGGGGACGGCAGGGCCGACATCGCATTCTCCGAGTACTACACCTGCAATCAGGGTCAATCCTGCCTCGTCGCCGTGCACGTCTTGTACAACAATGGCAACTCACAATTTACCGACACCACGACCGACGCAAGTGTCACATTCGCTGACATCAGCGTCAACACCGCAGGAGACCTGAACAACGACGGCCGGAGCGACATCACTGCCAGCTCATACAGTTCCGATACAGACGTCACTGAATTTTACGTGCTGTACGGCCAGGCCGACCGGACTTTTCATATGTACACCATTCCCGGATTTTCGGCGGCAGCGATGGCCGACTTCAATGGCGACACGAGAATGGATCTGGTCGGATCACTCGCGAACACCAGCGGTCTCACATTCCTGCTCGCCACCAGCAGCGAAGGCGCGTTTAGCCAACAGACCTATGCACCACCGAACAATCCGTACCTCAGCGGTTCTGTGGTCGGCGACTTCAATTTCGATACCAAGCCGGACATTGTGGGTGCGGGACAACATACGATCAGCACATATGTCCTCTCCGACACGCTGAACACCACGGCAGCGGCAACTGGGGCGGTTGCGCGTACCCCAAAGCCGGAACAGGAATTCATGTCTGCTCGCCGGGCAGCTCGGTAACCTCTCCGGTGACGTTCAATGCTGCGGCGAACTCCTTTGGACAACTCCGCAAAATCGAGCTTTGGGTGGACGGCAAAAAGGTCACGGAGCAATACCATGCCTGGGGACCGAGGGCGTGGTTCAACTTCAGCGACGCGCTTGCGTCCGGCACTCATCGCGTGGTCTTCATTGCGGCGGATATCGATAACCGGCTGCAGGAGACCGTCGTTAATTTGACCGTGAAGTAGGCGCTGCATCCGCAGCGTGCCGTCCTCGCCTGGCGTCCAGAGGGGAAAGCCGGTCGGTTACAGAGCGCTAGATCCTGGCTCCAGTCGTACCAGCGCAGTGATGGGGCACAGGTCTTAGTCGGGGTGGCAAGCGAAGGGTGCGGGGCCGCGCCAGCATGGCCGTTAAGTCGGAATTTCACAGGAGTTTCATATGTCCTCCCGCAACCTATTCTTGACTATCCTCTGCCTGGCCGCTTCCTTCACCTGCTTTGCCCAAGCCCAGACACCCAGCTTTTCGGCCCACACTACTACGATCAACAACTACCTGACCGACTTCCACTGCGACCTGAACAACGATGGCTACGAAGATCTGGTCCTTTTAAATCCAGACCCCCTCGGCTTCATTGTCCTGCTGTCCAACGGCGACGGCACGTATCGCGCGCCCATCACCTACAACACCCCGAATGAAACCAGCATGGTTGCGTTCGGGGATTTCAACGGCGACGGCAACCTCGATCTAGTGTCAGAGACAAGCGCGGCCTCCATAGCCTCCAACGTCTCCATCTATTTTGGAAACGGAGACGGGACCTTCCGCGCTCCGGTCGCCCACGCCGTCAGCGGACAACTGTGGTCCGTTGTTGCGGCCGATGTGAACCACGATAACAAGACCGATCTGCTGCTGCTGACCACCTCCGATGGCGGCACGACCAGCGATCTGCAGGTGCTGTTTTCCAAGGGCGACGGGACTTTCACTCCCGGGCCGACGACCCACAACCTGCTGCCAGGAGCAGTTGGCTTCTCACTGGCGACTTCGATGGTGACGGCAAGGCCGACGTGGTGGTGTTTGCAGGCTCGCCCGACAACGACAGCCAACAATTTGAGATTTTCTCCGGCGACGGTGCCGGTCACTTTACCGAGACCTATAGCGACAGCACCTCCGATCTTGTGGATTTCGTTGTCGACGATGTCAACGGGGACGGCATATCCGATCTGATCGGCACTACTTCCGGCCCACACGGAGGAGCCAAGCCCTTTCTGACGGTCTTCTACGGAAACTCCGATCGAAAAATGACGTTTGCGGAGATTCAGACCACGGTCTACCCGCTCATGCCAGCTTGCCGTCGGCGATTTTAACGGCGACCGCATCCCCGACATTGCATTCGAGTCCAGTTCCGCTCAATCCGGTTACCAGGTAAACATTCTCTCTGGCAAGGGGAATAATCAGTTCGGCCCCATGACTCCGGTTTACACGCTCAACACCCACGGTCTCGGGGTCAGCGATCTCGGGGACCTCTACGGGTTGCGCGACAATCGCGATACCAAGGCCGACCTTATCGTCCCGGAGGTCAACACTCCGAACGGAACAGCAACCCTGGTCACCCTGCTGAACAATACAGCGGGCAATTTCCCAACCTGCAATGCCCCGAATGCAGCCATTGGAATCAATGTCTGCAGCCCACTAGCAGCGCTAGTTCGCCGGTCAACTTCGCGGTAGGCGCTTCAGGAGACACGCCGATGCGGGACGTGCAGATTTGGATTGATGGAAAGAAGCAGGCGGAGCAATTGCCGGGCGCTTTTTCCAATTACTCCTTCCTGAATGCGACTCTTCCAGTAGCCGCCGGTTCCCATAGGCTTGCGATCCTGGCCGTCGGCTGGGATGGTTCCACTGAATCCAAAGTGTCCACGCTGGATGTAACTTCGTCCTCATCGTGCAGCGCACCGACATCGGCGGGGGTGCATGTGTGTCTGCCGGCCAGCGGTTCGAGCGTCAGCTCGCCCGTGCAGGTTCAGGCAACGTCGAAGGTCACCGGGACCATCGCCAGCATGCAACTGTGGGTGGATGGAGTGAACAAATACTCCTCCGCCTCGACGACACTCAACACTTCCGTCAGCTTGGCCGCTGGCAGCCATCGCTTCGCCGTTCTCGCAACAAATACGGCCGGGCAGAAGTGGGAAAGCGCCATCGATGCGACCGTGCAGTAATGCCTCACAGCCTGTGCCTGTACACCGCAGGTCCTCGACTGAAAATCGAGGACCTGTGCTTTCTGTCGGCTGAGTAGAGTCGCCATAGCGTTTTGGATCTTCAAGTGCCGCGCGACGAAGCAGCGTCCGCAACCCTCAAATTGAGGCAGTCTGGTCATGAACAGTCTGGCAACTCGCGAACAAACCGGCATCTCTCAATTAGCGGAGTCCAGGAGTCCCGCCATGTTCAATCTCCGAAATGTATCCTCAGCTATCCTCTGCGTAGCCGCCACTTTCGCCACCTGCTTCGCACAATCGCCCGCCACCTTCTCAACCCAGACCGCTACCGAACGCGCATCTTATTTCCCCTATGCGATCGACGTGAACAACGATGGGATTTTGGACCTGGTCCAAGAAACCGTGCAGCCGGCCGGTACATCGAATACATTTACCGTCCGGATCGCGAACGGAAATGGAACGTTCCGCGCTCCGGTGAGCTACACCTTCCCATCCCGATTCCCTGGCGGCGCCGTGATGGCTTACGGCGATTTCAATAGCGATGGCAATGTCGATCTGATCTTCTACCCAGGCACCCCGGGCAATCAACTCGTGTTGTTGCTAGGCAAAGGTGATGGCACCTTCCAGGCGCCGAGATACATCACCGTCGCTCTGCCGTCTAATCAGTACCTGGCCGGCGGCAGCGCATTTTTGGCGGCGGATTTCACCGGCGACGGCAAGCTGGATCTGGTGATAACCGGAACTGCGGGTGCCGGGAATGTGCTCTATCTGATCCCGGGGGATGGCGCGGGAAACTTTGGCAGCCCGAGCATAATCTATTCGATGGCCGGCCTGTATGACTCATTTGCCGGCTACGCTGCTGGGGATTTCGATGGCGACGGCAGGGCCGACGTTGCGTTCGTTGACGATTACTGCGTGCAAAACGGCTGCACCGGCCTCTTGCACATGTTGTACAACAACGGCGATTCACAGTTCACCGACACCGCGCCCTATTCCTCGACAAACCGATTCAATATCTCCGTAGGAGACCTGAACAGTGACGGGACGACCGATATTTTCGGCACGCCCTAGAACGCCAGCAATCAAACACTCGTCGTCCTGTACGGCCAGACTGATCGAACCTTCCATACCTATATGATCCCCTCTCCCTTTCTATCGACGGTCTCAATGGCGGATTTTAATGGCGACACCAGAATGGATCTGGTCGGTACAGCCCCGAACAGCAGTGGCACGGGCTTTCGTCTCGTATTCTTTCTGGCGGACACCAGCGAGGGAATGTTCACACAGCAGACCTATGGATTGCCCAGTTATCCGGCTGTCGGCGCCCCGCTGTCGGCGACTTTAATTCCGATACCAAGCCTGACGTTTTGGCCGTCATGCCAAAAAGTCTAAGCGCGGCGAATACCACGTCAATCATCGTTGAAGCCCTGAACACCACCGCAACAGGGAACTGGGGCGGGTGCTCCTATCCGCACGCCGGCCAAGGCATATCGGTATGCGCGCCAGGCTCCTCGACCGCTTCGCCCGTGACATTCAATGCTTCCGCCAACTCCTTTGGCCAACTCCGCCTTATGGAGCTGTGGGTGGACGGCCACAAGATTGCCGATCAGTACCACGCCTGGGGTCCGCGCGCCTGGTTTGACCTGACCGGCACCACTCTGACGCCCGGCTCGCACAGAGGGGTGCTGTTCGCGAAGGATATAGACAATCGCCAGCAGGAGACCGTTTTCAACTTCACCGTCGGAGGAGCGGCTTGCGCTGCACCGTCTACCGCCGGTGTCCACATCTGCTCTCCCGCCAGCGGCTCCACCGTCAGCTCGCCCGTGCAGGTGCAGGCGGCCGCGAAGGTCACCGGCACCATCGCCAGCACGCAACTATGGGTGGACGGGGTGAAGAAATTCACCGCCGCCGGCACCACGCTAACTACATCCGTCAGCCTGGCTGCCGGCACTCATCGTTTCGCGGTGATCGCCACCAACACGGCCGGCCAGAAGTGGGAAAGCGCCGTCAACGCAACCGTCAAATAAGGCCAGACAACGAATCCACCGCAGGTCCCCGGCTTTAGTACCGGGGACCTGCCGTTTTTACGGCCGAAGAAAAATCCCCGCGAGCTGTTTCCGACTCGCACCTTGCCGCGAGCTCTCGTGAAAAAATTATTTCTGCAATGTCGCAAGGCAACTCTCCAACCACACCCGGCATCAAAGTGTCGGCCAGCGAAGCACGGCAGAACTCCGTTGACCGACGCCCACCCTCCCGGGAGATGTGAGAAGCCCATCCGCCCATAACCAATAACTTGTAAGGGAAGCAACCATGACGCACGCAGTCAGAACCCGCATACTCAACTTCTGCCTCGCCGTTCTCCCGGCGGGAATGGTTTTCAGCTTGTTGCTTTTTCTCCCATTCACCGGCTTTTCCCAAACCCCCAGTTTTTCCACCCACTCGTTTTCTTCTTCTGCCGGCAATTCGGTGGCTCTGCATGGAGATCTGAACAATGACGGCTACGAAGATCTGATTATCGGCACCCGCGTCTTTTTGTCGAAGGGCAATGGCGCCTACACCGAACTCTCCGCTTCCATTAGCGCGTCTCCCCAGTTGCTTGGGGACTTCAACGGGGACGGCAAGCTCGACCTAATCGCGGGCAATCGAATGTATCTCGGGAACGGCGACGGGACCTTCCGCAGTGCTGGCGCCATCTCCCTTCTCGCGGGCTCTGTAGCCAGTCGCCGCGGCCGACGTGAACCATGACGGTAAGTTAGATCTCCTGTCGCTCACCGCCCCTGAGGGCGATGAGGGCAACAACGAGCTGCAGGTACTGTTAGGAAACGGCGCCGGAGGCTTTACAACCGGCCCCGAAATCATGATCGACAATAGTGAAGATGGATGTTGTGTGTTTCCTCAGTTACTCACCGGCGACTTCAACGGAGACGGCAATGTCGACGCGGCGTTTGCTTCGGGCTGGGGGGCCCCGGAGGGATATTACGGTACCAGGCTTCGTGTCTTTACCGGCGACGGCGATGGCAACTTTACCATGACGTCCAACGACGAGGAATCGGACATACTAAACTTGTTGGCTGCCGACGTGAACGGGGATGGGATATCTGACCTGGTTGGCACCGCCGTGAACTTTGACGACGACACGAACAACATCTTGCCATGGCTCGACGTCTATTACGGACAGAGTAACGGCGGCATGACGTCTGCCCGGATTCCACTCGAACAATATGGCGTAGGGCAGCTTGCCGTCGCGGATTTCAACGGCGATGGCATTCCCGACATCGCTGTTTTTGAAACCGATTGCGGCAGCGTTTTGGATGGTTGCACCCTTACCTCGGCTGCGACGATGCACGTCATATCCGGCCCGACTAACGGCGGGCCTGGATTCGACCTTACCGCTTCCAAGCTGGAGAGCAGTCCGGGATCGCTGCTCGCCCTGCGCGGCAATCGCGACACTAAGGCAGACCTGGTTTACGGCAACACGCCATCGAACAGCACCACCTTCTTCACCCTGCTGAACACAACGACGGGCAATTTTCCCACCTGCGCCGCGCCGAATACTGCCGTCGGCATCGCTCAGTGCAGTCCAACGGCAGGCAGCACTGTAACCTCGCCGGTCAACTTTGCCGTCGGAGCGGCAAGCGATGTGCCCCTACGCAAAATTGAAGTCTGGGTGGATCGTAAAAAGCAGGTCCAACAGTTTGCGGGTGCATTTTTTTCCAATTACGCTTTCCTGAACGCGTCCCTGCCCCTCGCCGCGGGTTCGCACAGGGTGAGTGTCATCGCCTACGGCTGGGATAATTCGCAGCAATCAAAGGTATCCACGCTCAACGTAACCGCATCATCGTCCTGCAGCGCACCGTCTTCTGCCGGTGTCCACATTTGCGCTCCAGCCAGCGGTTCCACTGTCAGCTCGCCGGTGAAGGTGCAGGCGACCGCGAAGGTCACCGGAACCATTGCCAGCACTCAACTATGGGTGGACGGGGTGAAGAAGGTCACCTCTGCCTCCAGCACACTAACCACATCGATCAGCCTGGCTGCCGGCACTCATCGTTTCGCGGTGATCGCCGTCAACACGGCTGGCCAGAAGTGGGAGAGCGCCGTCAACGCCACAGTGAAGTAGCTCAGACGCCTGAATGCCCCATCCTCCGCAATTTGATCGCGAAGGATGGGACCCGGTTCCGTCACGAATCAAAGATCTCCACGTTCAGACGCGGCAATCCCGGCTCTACGCTCACGCGAACGGTATATTCCATCGATTCAC
Organism: uncultured Acidobacteriota bacterium; assembly: GCA_963823295.1. Lineage (GTDB taxonomy): Bacteria > Acidobacteriota > Terriglobia > Terriglobales > Acidobacteriaceae > JAKAAZ01. The sequence continues at coordinate 105,612 of CAWGLF010000018.1, read as the reverse complement.
CGGAGATCAGCGGGCGGATGGAATAGATGGTTTCTCCGCCAAAGCGCTGTGCGTCCATAACCCAGGGAAAATGGATGGCCCATTGCAGCGCAAGCTGGTCGCCCACGGCCGTGAACCCTGCAACGGGCGGTGCAAAACGGCAGTCATGTTGACGACGTCCAGCACGCCGCGCGGCCCGATCAGCTTTCTCTCTAATGGGAAAATCTCTATCAATCACGGCTCCCATTCGGGTGATTAGGGTGAGTTACTTGGACAGAACGGCGAGAGTTTGCGGCAGGTAAATGTTATACGGCGAACCCGGCGCCTGCTTCACGCTGGTTGGGGTAATGGTGAAGACGAAAAGCTTGCCGGCGAAAGGTGCAATCGCATAGAGGTGGTTGGCGTTGTCCCATGAGACCTGAACGACCTCATCCGTGGTGAGTCGGCCGGTATAGGCAGTGACGGGATTGGCCCCGTTGAAGTGGAAAATTTGTAGTCCCGTGGACCCGCCAATCGCCAGCAGTTTCCCGGAAGGGGACATCTCCATCGTCCACACGCCGGAGAAATTATGCGAATTCATGCCGGCGACCGAAGTGGAGGGCATGTTTTTAAAGGTGCTATTGGTAGTCAGGTTGCCATTCGAAGTATCGACGGTATAGCTGGCGATCTGGTTATGGGTTGTGCCGCCCGGCGCAACGAATGGCCCCTCCATAGACATGGCCAGGTGATTGGCGGTATCGGCGGCGACGGCAAGCGGGCAGTAGCCTTTACCGGACGGCGCTGTCGGATAGTTCGCGTCAATGCTGATGTTCACCAGTGAACCGCTGCTCTCCCGCCTAAGGGCCATGATCGAGCGCAGGCTGAAGTTACAGGCCACGTTATAGGCAAGTTGATTGTTCGCGATCACGGTCAGCGGATACCCGTAATAGGGGGTGCCGTTTGAGTTCGCAGGATTTGTTTCCGATAGGTATGTCAGTTTGCCCGTGGTCTTTGAAATATTAAGTGACATATAGGCGTCATCAGTACCCGAGCAGTCGGCGTTGTAGATGAACGGATACAAGGTCGCGCCGGTGTGGTCGAGAGTCAACGTGCCTGTGGAGGCACAGGTGCTGTCGGGAAATGTCGAGACATTCGCCGTGTCAACCAGCGTCAGATAGCCGTGGGGACCAATTGAAAATGAATAGATATTGCTGCTGGTCGAATTATTCCCGGCAGCGAAGAGATACTTGCCATTCACCGCCATCTGAACCACATCATGGGAGAAGGGCGAATAGGGAACGGCAGTCAGTTTGCCGTTCGAGGCCACCGAATAACCAAGAATCCTGTTGGTCTGTCCGGTGTAGTTGCTGGTCACATAGACGAACGCGACCGGCGTGGCGGTTGTGTTGCCGGATTTGGCGGGATTTGCGGCGAACGATGTACCGATGCACAGGGTGGAGGCGAGGAAGACTGCGGTGAAAAATCGGTGCGACATGGCGGCTCCTTAGGTAAAGAGGATTGAAAGAAACCTCAGAGGAAGCCCGATTCTTCAAAAAAAGCGATGAAGAAGCCGTCGATAATGCGCTGCAACAGAATTGCGTCAAAAGCGGAGGGAACGCCAAATCGAACTCAACCTGAGTTCCTACGACAGCTAAGATGCGGTGGACAATCACCGGGGATGTTCTTTATACGTCTTAACTAGGGCAACGAAGTGGAGAGCTTGTCCTGAGCGAACCCGCCATCAGCGGGTGAGTCGGACGGGAACCTGCTTCTCTCAATACATCGCAAAAATCTCTCATTTCTAGCGGAGTTCTTGCGTGCCTGTCCACTGATCCCTGTCCACTGTTTCGCACAGGTGCCCCATTCAAGCCCGTTCTTTGGGCCTGAGTGGGATGAGATTTCAGCATCGACCAGGGAAATGAATATGGGCCCAAAACGGTAGACTGGCTATAGACTCCGTACCAGTCCCGCGCGATCGCCGCGCCTCCGGAACGCAATCAGCCAGTTGACTCCCGATACTCCCGCACTTAATACGCAGAGTTGAAGGCGCAAGTATCCGGCCATTCGCGTGTGTTTCGCAGGGAAAAGCCTTTGTGCCCGAACAGAATCAGCAGCTTGCACCGCGCTACCTTCCCGCATAATCCTTCAACTATTCAACACAATCCTTCAACTATCGCGCACAATCCTTCAACTATTTCGCACAATCCTTCAACTATTCGCGCAATCCTTCAGTAATTCGCTTATTCCCGCCGAAATCCTGCCCAAATCCGCGCGTTCTGCTGCGCCATTAACCTCGCGCCCGCTCAATCGCCCGCACGACTGCCTTGGCCTTATTCACGCTCTCCTCAAACTCCTTCTCAGGAATCGAATCCGCCACAATCCCGCCGCCGGCCTGGATATGCCCTTGCTTGCCGCGCATCAGCAGGCTGCGAATCGCAATGCAGGAATCGAAGTTCCCGGAGAAATCCGCATAAAAAACGCTGCCGCCGTAAGTGCCCCGCCGCGCCGGCTCCAGCTCTTCGATGATCTCCATGGCCCGCACCTTGGGCGCACCAGTCAGCGTGCCGGCAGGGAAGCAGGCGCGGAACGCATCCACCGCGGAAAGCTCCGGGCGCAGTGTTCCTTCGAGAGCGCTCACCAGGTGCATCACGTGCGAGTAGCGCTCGACATACATCAGATCCTTCACCTGCACGGAGCCATACTCGCTCACCCGGCCCACATCGTTGCGCCCCAGGTCCACGAGCATGATGTGTTCGGCCACTTCTTTTTCATCGGCCCGCAACTCATCCTCAATGCGGCGGTCCTCTTCTTCTTCCTCGCCGCGCGGGCGCGTCCCGGCGATGGGCCGATACTCCACCTTTCGGCCGTGCACGCGGACCAGCAGTTCCGGCGACGAGCCGGCGAGGTGGGTATCCCCGGGGCGGCGCAGTCCCACGCGCAGAAAATACATGTATGGCGACGGGTTTACGATTCGCAGCGCGCGATAAATGGAAAACGGATCCACCCCCGGCTCCACATCGAAGCGCTGCGACAGCACAGCCTGGAAGACATCTCCTGCGGCGATGTAGTCCTTGATGCGCTCGACGCCGGCCAGATAATCCTGCTTGCGCGTGCGCGATTTAACGGCCAGTTTTCCGTGTGCGGTATGGCGAGCCGGTTTCGGCAGCGGCTTCGCCAGCCGCCTCTCCAAATCATGCAGCCGGCGAATCGCATTCGCATACGCGGCCTGAGGCTTATACCGCTGCAGGTCGGCGGTAGCAACCAACAGGATTTCCTGCTTCACGTGGTCGAAGGCGAGCACCGTGTCGAAGAACATCAGGCAGGCGTCCGGCATCCCCAGCTCGTCCTTCGCGGTCTCCGGCAGCTTCTCGATCAGCCGGACGGCGTCGTAGGAGAAAAATCCGACCGCCCCGGCGGTAAACGGCGGCAGCCGAGGCAGCCGCGCCGACGTGTGCCCGGCGAGCGAATCGCGGAGCAACTCGAAGACATCGCCTTCGCTCGATTCGATGTGGTCGCCGGTATGGGTGGTGATCTGCTGGCCGTGAGCAATGATCTTTTTATAGGGGCGAATCCCCATAAACGTATAACGGCCAACGTTTTCGCCCCCCTCGACGGACTCGAGCAGGAACGCCTCGGGTTCCCCATAGGCAACGCGTAGAAAGGCCGAAACGGGGGTCTCAAGGTCCGCCGTCCACGGCTTGCAGATGGGTACCAGGTCGTGGCTGCGCGCCAGACGCTGGAACTCGGCTAACGAAGGTGTAATGTTGGACTTAATCGACATAAATCAACGCCAATCGTACACGCTGGGAGGTAAAATGCGTATCAGGAATTTTGCATAAGTTCATTCGGGGCGTATTGCCGCCCCAACATCCAGTTCCAGTTTCCTGGCGAAGATATGGTTCCCCTCCGGTGCCCTTACCTATGAGCAACGTCTCCCCGTCCGATTATGCCGAGCTTCAGGCCGCCGCAAAAAAACTGGAGACCCAAAGCTTCGGGATGACGATCGCCTCAAAGGCCGGCATTCCGGTTGAGTCAGTTCTGACGCGGTTGCCGCAAAGCGCCCGCGTGCCAATCGGCGCTGCCGTGAACAAGGCGCTTGAGCAATGCCTGAGGGTCGCCATCCATTTCGGCAACCCAAACTCAGCAGTAGTTCCCACCAAACGCCGTCACACTACCGCAGTTGCAATCACTGGTGCTGTGGGCGGCTTTTTCGGGCTACCCGGCTTGATTGTCGAACTTCCCATCACAACCACTGTGATGCTGCATTCTATTGTCGAAATTGCCCGCAGCCACGGGGAAGACCTCTCGAATCCCGAGAGCGTGCTGGCATGCCTTGAGGTGTTCGCGCTCGGTCCGGCAAGCGTTGGTAAAGCGGCCTTGGAGAGCGAATATTACGCGACCCGTACCGCATTGGCGGAGGCCACCCGTGAAGCTGCGGCTTACATTGCGCAAAGAGGACTTACAAAGGAAGGCGCTCCCAAACTGGTCTCTTTTATCGGCAACATTGCGTCGCGATTCGGCCTGGAGGTGAGTGACAAGGCAGCTGCGGAGCTTATCCCCATAGTGGGTGCGGTTGGCGGCCTCACTTTGAACGTGCTCTTCACCCATCACTTCCAACGACTGGCGGAAGGCCATTTCACTGTTCGCCGCCTGGAGCGCAAGTACGGCCCCGAAGTTGCCTGCCAGGAATACAAACGCGCTCGGGCTTTATTGCTCTCCTGATTGCGGATTGCAAACGCGGTGTGGCAGTGTGAAATAGGGAAGCGGCTACGAATTTACAGGTGAGCCGGAATTATGCCTCAACAGGCAGAACATCAATCTTCGACTCCGAGATATAGCTCATCATCGCCTGGGCCAGTTGGGAATCTACCTCATCCGCGATCGCCATTACGCCTACCAGCAGCAAGCTGAAATCCACCTGGTGAAGGTTATTTTGCAGGGTCTGAAAGATGCTGACTTGCAGCATGCGCGATTCCTCGACCATCATCGCGGCGGTGTAGCCTTGTTTTCGCCGCGATAGCCCGTGTGCAGCGGCGGTAGGCGACACCAGGGCACGCGTGCCCAACGGAAGCGGGCGGCGAAGGCGGGTCACAATGTCCCGAAACATCTGCGGCAAATGGGCGCACCGCTCTTCGAACCCCATCGGCACAGTGATGATCTGCGGCACCAGCTCCACTCGCAGCAGCCAGTCGTTGATCGTCGCCTGCGTTTCGCGTTCCAGGATGCCGGCGACGCTTTCCACAGTTCGCACGCGCTCTACCCCTCGTTTCAATCTCTCCCAGATGGTCTCGATCAGAATCCTTGGTTCCAGCGGCTTGACCAGGATTTCATCCGCCTGCAGCAGAATTGCGGTCGCCGCCTCCTTCATCTCCGGATAGCCGCTGAAAATGATCGTGACCGCTTTGGGATTGGAGTTGCGCATGGCGCTCACCACAGTCAACCCGTCGCCGGCATGCGGCATATGCAGATCGCTCAGCAGGACATCGAAGGTTTCAGACCCAATGAAGCGGAGCGCATCATTGACGTTCGCGGCCGCGACTACCTCAAAGCCACTGTGTTCGAGGACTTTGCTAAGCGTGGTAAGGACCGACTCGGTGTCATCAACGAGCAAAATCCTTGGCTTGGCTAAGCGTTCAGCCGGGTCAGAACGGGCAGAATCGTTGGAATGCATTTAGAACACCTCGCTTAAGGCTGGGAAATCTCGGAAGGACAGGATCCAACGGAAACGTTCCCGTTCGATTCAAACTTCCTACGACCGACATGATCACGGCCATGAACCAGAATTTCTCCTTGTACGGCTCAATACCGACAAAAAGCGCCAATTGCGCTTACCTCCTCATTTTACCCCTTGCAGCCCTATCCCCTTGCCGGAGGTTCTTTCCCCGGCCTATACTCCGTAGGTTTGGCCGGAATGCGCCGCGCCAGAGCGATAGAAGGGCCCGCGCAGGCGCATCCCACGACATGGAGAGACTTGCAATGAACACGGTGACGCTTGAGCAGGAAATGAATCCTTGGGAAGCGCAGGCTGCCAGATTTGAATTTGCCGCACGCAAGCTCAACCTCGATGACGCGCTATGGAAGGTCCTCAGTTTCCCCAACCGCGAGATCATTGTGCATTTTCCTGTATCCATGGACGATGGCAGCGTCCAGTTGTTCACCGGTTTTCGCGTCCATCACTCCATGGCGCGCGGGCCGGGGAAAGGCGGCATTCGTTATTCGCCCGAGGTGACGCTGGATGAAGTGCGGGCGCTGGCCAGTTGGATGACCTGGAAATGCGCGGTCGTCAATATCCCCTTCGGGGGCGCCAAAGGCGGCGTGATCTGCGATCCCAGAAAGTTGTCTCAGGGCGAGCTCGAGCGCATCACCCGCCGCTACACCTCGGAGCTGATCGAATTTTTGGGACCGGAAAAGGATGTTCCCGCTCCGGACATGAATACCAACGAGCAGACCATGGCCTGGATCATGGACACCTACTCGATGCACATGCGGCAGACGGTTACCAGCGTGGTCACCGGCAAGCCGGTCGAAATCGGCGGCTCGCGTGGGCGCCGCGAAGCCACCGGTCGCGGCATTCGCGTAGTTTGCCTTGAAGCCCTGCGTCATCTGAATATGCCCGTCAACGGCTGCCGCATCATTATCCAGGGCTTTGGCAATGTCGGTTCCGCGGCCGCTCATCTGCTAATGGAGGCCGGCTGCAGGATCATCGGAATCGCCGAGTACGACGGCGGACTGTTCAATGCCAGTGGAATCGATATTTTTGCGCTGAACGAGTATCGGCAGCGAAACAGCTCCGTCGTTGGATTTCGCGAAGCCGAACCGGCTGAGTCCGCCGATCTGCTGACCACCCCGTGCGACATTCTCATTCCGGCCGCGACGGAAAACGTGATTACCAGCCGCAATGCTTCAAAGATCCAGGCGAAAATCGTTTGCGAAGGCGCCAATGGGCCGACAACGGCGGTGGCGGACGATATTCTGGCGGACAAAGGTATCTTTATCATTCCGGATATCCTCGCCAATGCGGGCGGCGTGACGGCCTCTTATTTTGAATGGGTGCAGGATCGCCAGGGCTACTTCTGGAAGGAAGAGGTGGTGAATGAACGGCTGGAGGAAATCCTGAGAGAGAGCTTTGAACACGTCGTTCATTACTCGCAGACACATGATGTGAATAACCGCATCGCCGCTTATATGCTGGCCATCGACCGCGTGGCGGGCGTGATCCGTCAGCGCGGATTTTATGCCTAGATGGGCTGAGCCCCCATTGCAACAGCTCAGGCCCGCGGCTTCAGTGCGAAAAAGCGGTTGCTATTCGTAAATGTGCGGGTGCCGTTCATAGCACTTGAGCACATCGGCCTGCGATACGACACCTTCCAGCAGTCCGGAAACGGCGCGGTTGACGATGGGCAATAAGGGCCAGCGGTAGAAATGTGCCAGAGTTTCACTCAGCGGCAGATCGGGATAGAGAAGGGGCACCCGATCCTCCGGCAATAATTCCTCAATCGGCTGTCCAGGACTTGTGACGGCACTTGCAATCTTCGCCAGGTCGGAGGCCGGCAGCACATACCAGCGATTGCGGGAACCCCGGATCAGCGCGACGTCCTCCTTTTCGTTCTGCAGCGCCGCTGCAATTTTGGCGGGAGTATCGGAGCCGGCAAAGATCTGTTCATCCCAGGGATGAAGCGCATCTTCGATCCGCAGCGTGGTTTCCTCCCGGGCTTCTTCCATTGAGGGCAGTACCAGCCCGTCCTGCAGCGTCAATTGTTCGAAGATGGGAACCGGCTGCAGGCTGCGCGCGATCAGGTAGGCGATGGTGTTGGCCAGAATGACTGGCAGGACAATCGAATAGTTCCCGCTGAGTTCAAAGACCATGAACACACTGGTGAGGGGGACCCGCAGGAAGCCGGCGAACAGGACCCCCATGCCGACCAAAGCGTACACGCCGACGGAACCGGTCAGGTGCGGGAAAAGCAGTTTCTCTACGCTGCCGACCGCAGCGCCCAGCATGGCGCCGATGAAGAGCGTCGGCGCGAACATGCCGCCTGGGGTACCGCTGGAGAAGGAGATGGTTGTCGCCAGAATCTTGAGCACGGCCAGAGCCAGTAGCACGTGCCATAGATATTCGCCATGCAAAGCATGATCGATGACCTGATATCCGGCGCCCATCACCTCGGGAAACCCGAAAAAGCCGATGCATCCGACCAGCAGACCGGCAACCGCTGGTTGCAGAGCCTGCGACCATTTTGGCAGCGATCGCAGCCACGGCCGCAGAATACCGAGCAGCCGGGAGAAGAGAACGGCGGCACATCCCCCGACCACGCCCAATGCGGCATAGGCCATCAGTTCGCGGCTGTCTCCAAATGTGACGGCGGGAATGTGAAACATCGGTTCGCGGCCCCAGAAGTGGCGGGCCACGACCACGCTGGACAGAGCGGATAAAACGATGGAGCCAAGAACGGCTGCGCTCCAGGTGCCGATGACTTCTTCAATGACGAACAGGATGGCCGATATTGGTGCGTTGAAGGCCGCGGCCAGACCGGCCGCAGCGCCTACGGGTGCAAACAGGCGGAGCCGTTCGCGCGACAGATTCAGGCGACGTCCGATCAGCGATGCGACTCCGGCGCCGATCTGCAGCGATGGATCTTCCGGTCCGAGCGAGTGGCCGGAGCCGATCGCCAGCGCCGAGGTGATGAATTTGCCGACCATCGTCCGGGCGGAGATGTATCCGTTGTAGACGTAGAGCGCTGCCTTGGTCTGGTTGATGCCGCTGCCGCGAGCCTGGGGAAAGAAGTATTTCACCAGCAGCCCGACGACCAGTCCGACCAGCATCGGCGCCAGCAACAGCCGGTACTGATAGGTATGTGGAACCGACCCCAGCAGCAGAACTCGCAGCCATTCGATCGAGATGCGGAAGCAGACTACCAGCAGCCCGGACAGCACTCCGATGAAGATAGAGAGGACCATGAAAAGCCGGTCGCCACGCGTGGGTGCGATGCGGCTGATCTCGCTCTCCGTTAACTCGGGGGAGCCGCCATTCGGCGCGGCAGCGGCGCGAGGAGCAGGCATCGCCGGAGCGGCCGCTGCTGCGATTCTTTGCGTCGTACTTGCGTCTGAGCTGCTCACTCGCTCCTATCCGGAATCATGGCCAGTTGCAGGAGCAGCGCGTCATCGCCCGAAGGTGCGCCGCACAATTTCGCTGTCAATATCTCGGCCTGGTTTGTCCAGGCCATCAGGCTTTGCTGTAGAGCCGGATCCTGTGGAAGTTTCCGTGGTTTTATCGGGCCCATTTGATCCCACTGTGTTCCGAGGGCGGCCAGCGCGGCGGCGTCGCTGCTGGAAACATTTTGGCCGGAATCGGCCGGGAGTTGCAATTGGGCGACGCATGCTGCGTACCGCCGGTGGGCGATGTTCGCTCCCAGCAGTACCCGCTCGGCATGTTGTTGCGGAGACAGCGTGTAAAAGGGCACGAGCTGCAATAGACGCTGCAACTGACTCAATTGCTGCTGCGCGGCCCGTTTTTGCTGCAGGGTGGCGGCCGTTGGATGCTGGCGCGCTTTTGCGTTATAGCGGTCGAGAGCCAACGCTGCCCGTTTATATTGACCCATTGAAGCCGCGACCCGAGCTTCTCCCAGGAGCGATTGCAGGACCTCAACTGCGGTCGCGCCTGCATGCTGTTCCACTCTTCGATACGCGGTCCATGCATCGGAAGGATCGCGCGCCTGCTCGAGAAGTATGGCCACTTCAAACAACTGTTCCGGATGATCCAGGGAATTGCCTTCCGCGGTCAGCAGGTCTCCTTGCGCCTGCGTGTTTTCTCCAAATGACATTAGATATTTCGCCAGCTCCAGCCGGATTTGAAATCGCTGCTCGGCTCCGCGGCCGTACCACAATCCGGTCAAAGCGGAGCGGTAATACTGGATGGCCCGCGCCGGATTCTGGCGCTTCACCTCCAGCCGGGCCAGTTGCAGATTGAGAAATCCATCACCGGGCTGGGCATCGTGCAGACTGGAAAAGTAAGCATAGGCCTGGTCGTTGTGGTTGGCAGCGGCAAGTGCCTCGGCGAGCGATAATTCATAAGTTGGATTGGCAGCGGAAAGCGACAGCGCGGAGCGAAAGGCTTCCACGGCAGATTGGGGGTTGCCCGCTGCCAGAGCCTGCTCCCCGCGCAAATACCAGCGTTTTTCGAGCACGCTGCGATGCTGGCGAAAAGAATCGAAGAAGAAGTACGTGAGGACGGCGATGAAAATCGAAATCGCAGTCAAGCCAAGAAGCGCCAGCGAATCCTCCAGGATGAGCTTGCGCCGCAGATTCCGTTCTGCGGGGGTAAGCGGCTGCTTTCTATTAGCGCTTCTTGCGGTCAGCGTCTGGGTCATCGGCTAAGCTTCATTTATACCTTCATTATTTCGCGGAATCGATGCATTCCGGTGCGGAGGATGACTGCTTCCGGCTGATAACCTTTGCCGGACATCCGAAGTCCAAAACGGCAACACTCCAGAATTGGATGCTGCGGTGCCATCGCGGGCTCCGCAGGTCGCTGGTACCCACGTCCCGCGGCATTCAATCCGCGCGGAATTCGCGATAATATTGATATCAGGCAAATGGAAGGCACACTCATCGTTCATCGCGCACAGGGAGCCCAGGGAAAACGTGGGCCGCGCCGGTCTTGGACAGGGTTTACCGCCTTGCTTTTTGTCGTGCTTCTGTCTGTCTTCACCTGGGTTGTGCACCGTCGGCTGTCACAGTATGAGTCGCTCGGGCAGACGGGTGGCCATCATATGGTCGCTACCAAGGTGTGTCTGACGGATCGGAACCAGAGTCTCGCGCCTCTGACGCAGGAAATGGGCGGCGCCGCGTTCTTTGTGACTGTGATCGCGCTGGCGGGCGCGCTGTTGCGCCGCGACGATCCCAGGGAACTGTACTCTCTGCGTCAGCAATCTCGGCAGTTCCGACGCGCCCGAAGTAAGCCCTGCCTCTCGCATTTCTTCTTCTTGCCTCCGCCATGTGCCGCATATCTCGCTCTAAGAGAAATTGCCTTCGCGGGCGTTACGCCTCCTCCAATCAGTTATCCCCTCGCGCATGGCAGAAACGGCAGGCAGTACGAGCCACGCCTCTATCCGAGGCAGGAACGTTTCCATGAATCGATCCAAGCGAACCGCACTGGTTGTGGTACTCGTCATCATTGTCGCGTGCGCCATCTGGCTGATCCACGGCAGGCGCGCAGACGATGCACAAGCGACAGACAGATCTTCGCAGAATCAGCCCCCTAACGTAGCCGTAGCGGTGGTGCGACATGCGCCCGCGGAAACCTCCATCACCGTTCCCGGAGTTTTTCAGGCATATCAGGACATTCTGGTGCATGCCAAAGTCTCCGGTTACGTCAAAAAGATCAATGTCGACATTGGCGACCGGGTCCATACCGGGGAAGTGCTGGCGATTCTTGAAGTGCCCTGAACTGAATGCTCAGGTTCAGTCGGCGGAAGCTGAGCTGGCTCGCGACCAGTCGGAGCTGGAGCGGACAAAGAACGACGTGGCGCGTGCCGTTGCGGTTCATTCAGCGCTGCATTCCGAATATGCCCGCTTAAAAAATGCAGCGGCGGTGCAGGCCGGTCTGATTGCCGAGCAGGAACTCGACAATGCGCAGGCCAAGGATCTTTCCTCGGAAGCCAACATTGACGCCGCGAAATCCGCCTATGCCGCCGCCCAGGGAAGCCTTGCCGCCCACCGCGCGGATCTGGCCCGCTATAAGGCGATGCAGGCGTACTCCTATGTGCGCGCTCCCTTCAACGGCGTTGTGACTTTCCGCTATGCCGATACTGGCGCGTTGATCGCCGCCGGCACCGATGAAAGCACAAACGCCATGCCCATCGTCCGGCTGGCGCAAAGCGAAATTCTGCGGCTGCGGATGCCGGTGCCGGCTTCCGACGCGGATTATATGCAGATCGGCGGCCCGGCTGTCGTCCAGGTGCAATCGACCGGGGAGACAATCCACACAAAAATCGTCCGCTTCACGCGCTCGCTCGATCGCAACACACGAACCATGCTCACCGAGGTAGATATCCCGAACAAGGATCTCCATCTCGACCCGGGAATGTATGCCAACACCACCTTTCCATTAAAACGCGATACGAACGCCATGGTGCTGCCGATCGATTGCATCGTGCAGGGTGACCAGCCCTACGTGCTGGTGGTGAATGCAGAGAACCGTGTGGTCAAGCAGCCGGTGGTACTGGGGATTCAGGGCGCTAATTTTTACGAGGTGGTCAGCGGGGTCAAACTCGGCGATCGTGTCATCGTTGGAAACCAGAGTGACTATGAACCGGGAGAGAAGGTGACACCTTCGCCGGTGGACATGAACCTGACGACCTTCAAGCAGACTTCGCGACAATCGCAAACGCCGAATGCGCCCGCGCAGCAGGCGCCCGCACAGGGAGGACAAAAGTAAATGTCTTCCTTCGCCATTCGCTATCCGTTTTTTATTCTGATGGCTTGCCTCGCCATCGTCGTCATTGGAACGGTCAATCTGCTGAGCATGCCTGTCGATCTGTTTCCGGCCATCAAAATTCCCGTGGTGGTGGTCGCGACTTTCTATTCCGGCATGCCGCCGCAGCAGGTCGAAGCCGACATCACCGACACGTTCGAGCGCTTCTTTACGCTGGGCAGCGGCATCGATCATATCGAATCACGTTCGATGACCGGCGTCAGCCTGATCAAGATTTACTTTCAGCCGGGCACCGATCCCAATGCGGATGTCAGCAACATTTCAAACCTGGCCATGGCCGATCTACGCCGTCTGCCTCCGGGGACTTTGCCGCCAGTGGTGCTGTCGTTCGACGCGTCGAATCTGCCGGTGTGCCTGATTACGGTGGAGGGCCGCGGGCTGAACCAGACGCAGTTAAAGGATTATGCGCAGTTCGAAATCCGCAACCAGGTGGCCAGCGTCAAGGGCGCTTCCGTACCGCAGCCGTACGGCGGAACGTATCGGCAGGTGATGGTGTATGTCGATCCGATGAAGCTGGAGGCGAATGGCCTGAGCATCAACGACGTATACCAGGCGGTGAATAATTCCAACCTGATTCTTCCGGCCGGCGACGTCCGCATCGGACCCAAAGACTACAACATTTATGCCAACAGCCAGGTACGGAGACCCTCCGATGCGAACTCGATTCCGCTGAAGACCGAGGGAAACTCCTCTGTGCTGGTGGGCGATGTGGGCCATGCGGAAGACGGCGGCGCATTGCAGTACAACATCGTGCGCGTCAACGGCGAACGATCTGTCTATATTCCAATCTTCAAGCAGGGCGGCGGCAGCAACACAATCACAATCGTGAGCGGAGTACGACGGCGGGTGAAGCGGCTGCTGGATATTCCTTCGCAATTGAAGGCCAGGGTGGTCTTCGATCAGTCGGTGTTTGTGAAGATGGCGGTCGATAACGTCATCCGCGAGGGCGGCATTGGCCTGGTGCTGACGGCGCTGATGATTCTGCTGTTCCTCGGCAACCTGCGCGCCACAGTCGCGGTCCTGCTATCCATCCCGCTCTCGGTCCTGGCGGGCTTCCTGCTGTTGAACGCCATGGGAGGAACGGTCAACACCATGGTGCTGGGCGGCCTGGCGCTGGCATTATCGCGCCTGATCGATAATTCTGTGATCGTGCTGGAAAATGTCTTCCGGCACATGGAAATGGGAGAGCCGGCGCAGGTCGCCGCCGAGCAGGGCGGCAAGGAAGTCGATCTGGCGGTGCTGGCCGCCACGGTTTCCACCTCGATCGTGTTCCTGCCCGTGGTGTTGCTGACCGGAGTCAGCAAGTATCTGTTTACTGCCCTGGCGCTTGGAGTGGTGCTGGCGATGTTCGCCTCCTACATCATCGCCATGACGGTGATTCCGCTGTTCTGCGCGAAGTTCATCACGATTGAAGGCCATTCTGCCCCCGCGATAGAGCCTCCGCCAGATGAAACGGAACCGTCCGAACTTCTGGTGGAGGAAAGCGTAGCCGAGCGCCATCGCAGGCATGAACGGCTGTCGCTGTTCCAGAAAATTGTGGTCCGTTTCAACTATCACTACCGCGCACTGGAGAGCAAATACGACCAGGGGGTGCTATATTGCCTGGCTCGCCCCGTATTTGTAACCTTTATTGTTACGTTATTCGTAATCCTCAGCCTGGCGCTCTATCCATTTCTGAATCTTGCGTTTTTCCCTCGCACCGATCCCGGTCAATTCGTTATCAATGTCAAAGCTCCGCCGGGCACACGACTGGAGTTGACCGATCAATACTGCGCGAGGATTGAAAACGTCGTTCGACAGGTGGTTCCGCCTTCGGACCTGAACATGATCGTGTCGAATATCGGCGTCTATCCGGATCTGTCGTCGATCTATACCACCAATACAGCGATGGATACCGCCTTCATCCAGGTGAGCCTGAAGAAAGACCACAGCACGGGAAGCTATGCCTATATGGCGCGGGTGCGCAGACGGCTGCACCGCGAAGTTCCCGAAGTGCAGACCTTCTTCCAGACCGGAGGCCTGGTAGACTCCGTGGTCAATCAGGGAAAACCGGCGCCATTCGACATTCGCGTGAGTACGCAGAACCTGAAGGCCGGCTATGCGGTCGCGCAGCAGATCGCCGCGAAAGCGCGCCGGTTGAATCTGGTGAGCGATGTGCTGATCCCGCAGGACATCAATTATCCGAGCCTGCAGTTGAACGTAAACCGCCAGGAGGCGGCCCTGCTGGGACTGACGGAAAAAGATGTTGTCGATGGCGTCATTACGGCGCTCACGTCGAATGGCATGATCGCGCCCAGCTTCTGGGTCGATCCAAAGTCCGGCAACAACTACATGCTGACCGTGCAGTACTACAAAAGCCAGATTCAGAGCCTGCAGGACTTCAAGCAGATTCCTCTGCGAGCGGCTCATCCTATGAACGCTTCCCTCAGCGATCCCCCGTCGACCAGCGGCACGCCAGGTCAGGCGCACAGCAACATTGTTCCGCTGGAGGCCGTGGCCAGTATCAAATACATCACCACTCCTACCGTCGTCGATCACTACCAACTGCGCCGCGTCTTCGATGTTTACGTCATGCCGAAGACCGAAGACCTGGGCCGCGTGGGCACGCAGATTCAACGCATCGTCAATGGAATTCACCCGCCGCATGGAACGTTGGTTACGGTTGGAGGCTCCATCGTCGACATGCACGAATCCTTCCGCAGCTTCGCCATCGGGCTGACACTCGCCGTGATCCTGATTTACCTGGTACTGATGGCGCAGTTTGCGTCCTTCTCCGATCCCTTCGTAATTCTGCTGGCGGTGCCGCCCGGGATTGCCGGGGTCGTGTTGACGCTGCTGGTGACGGGCTCGTCGCTGAACATCATGTCCCTGATGGGCATGCTGATGATGACCGGCATGGCGGTGTCGAACAGCATCCTGATCGTCGAATTCGTCGGCAAGCAATGGGCCGAGGGGAAACCGCTCAAGGTGGCGCTGGTCGAAGCCTGCCGCTTCCGGCTGCGACCCATTATGATGACCACTCTGGCGACGGTGCTGGGAATCATCCCGATGTCACTGGGACTGGAAGCGGGCAGCGAACAGTATGCTCCGCTGGCCCGCGCCTTGCTTGGCGGCGTTTTAATTTCCGCTGTGGTCACCGTCTTTCTAGTGCCGGCGGTCTATTACCTGATTCACCGCGGTCAGGAACAAGAGACATATGGCCGTCCGGACATGGAGGCGCGGCCATGATGCGGAGACGGACTCTCCTGATATTTGCGATGTGTGCAGCGGCAGGGTTCCCGGGTAAATCTTTGCTGGCGCAGAAATTGGCCGATGCACCTTCGACGGTCATGCTGGCGAGGAACATTCAGCAGGAGAATGCGAACCTTGGGCCGAAAACCGCTGCCATGCCCAAGAATGTAATTCCATCGGAGAAAACACTGAAGCAGGAGACGGACGCCGGGCCCGCAGCTTCCATTCCGGAACAACTGACTCTGCGCGAGGCGGAGCAGATTGCGCTGCGTAACAATCCACGAGTCCGAGTGGGTCAGTTGCTGGCACGCGCCGAGCACCAGGTGTACCGCGAAACCCGCTCGGCCTACATGCCCCAGGTGGAGGGCGGAATTGTTGGAGCCAAAGCCAACACTGGCAGCCGCTTCACCTTTGACGGACTGCGTTCCACCCGCCTGCTGACCCACGCCGGAGGCGGCATCACGCTCGATCAGTTGATTTTTGATTTCGGGCGCACCGCGAACCTGATCGCTGCCTCGAAGCTGCGGGAGAAGGCGCAAAGTGCGAACGCGCTCGCCAATCAGCTCGACGTGGTGCTGGTGACAGATCAGGCATTCTATAGCGCACTGGAAGCGCAGGCGCTGGTGAAGCTTGCGCAGCAGACCGTAAATACGCGAACCACAACCAACCGTCAGATTGCGGAGCTGACCAAAAACAAGCTGCGTTCCGATGTCGATCTTGCATTTTCGGAGGAAAACCTGGAGCAAGCGAAGCTGCTGCTGCTGGACGCGCAGACGCAGTATCAAACCGCTCTGAACGCGCTGACTTCTGTGCTGGGCTTCGACCGGCCCATGCAGTACACACTGCTTCAGGATGCAACCGCCGTGCCCCTGCCGCCGCCCGATCAGGATGCCATCGTGCAGATGGCGCTGAAGCAGCGACCGGACCTGATGGCACTCAATTACAGCCAGCTCGCCGCCGGGAAATATAGCCGCGCCCAACACGAGCAGGTGCTGCCCAGCATCGGCACGACCGGCGTGGTCGGCGGAACTCCCGTGCGCTCGGACGCCTACTTCACCAGCAACTGGTTCGGTGCGGTTGGGTTGACGTTGAAAGTGCCAATCTTCGATGGATTTCTTTATTCCGCCGAGGCATCAGAGGCCGCGGATCGCGCGCGCGCGGCACAGGAAAATATGAGAGACCTGCGGGACCGCGTGGTTCGCGACACCCGCGACGCATGGCTGCAGGCCAATACTTCCTATCAGAAAATTGCGGCTACAGAGAAGTTCCTGCGGGCCGCGAACCTGGGGCTGAATCTGGCTCAAACGCGCTATCAGCTCGGCCTCAGTTCCATCGTCGAACTAAGTCAGGCGCAGCTGGCGCAGACTCAGGCTTCAATTGAGAATGTGAATGCGCGATTCGAATACGAACTTTCACTCGCCGCACTGAATTATCAATTGGGCAATGTGCCCTAGATCGTTACTCGGCGAGAATCGTAGCCGCTTTCGAAACGCGGCGCTTCGCTGGTACACTACGGTCATCCCGCCGGCATGGGGCTATAGCTCAGCTGGGAGAGCGCCTCGTTCGCAACGAGGAGGTCAGCGGTTCGATCCCGCTTAGCTCCACCAAAGAATCAACGATTGCCAGCCGGACATTTGGTCGCTGCTCCAGGCTTGAAGCTCATAAAGTAACGGCAATGGCGAAGCTTCGAACCGGAAGGCGACACTCGAGTAACACGGGAGAATCCCGACCCTTCCTTGGCTGATTTGTAACGGCAATGACGCGAGTTGATGACGCGTACGGGGGTGCACATGGCAGACCAGTTTTCGAGACGGGAGTTTTTGGAAAAGTCGGCGGTGGTTGGGGCGGCCGCCGTTGTTTTGGGTAGCCAAGCCGGGGAAGCATCCGCCTCCATGCCGACGCGAGTTCTCGGCAAGACCGGGGCCCATGTTTCCATCATCGCTTTTGGGTGTGGGAGCCGGCTTTCGATGTATAGCGGCGAAGACGCGGCTGTGGCAGCGCTCAATCTGGCGCTCGATTCCGGCATCAGCTATTTCGATACAGCTTATGGCTACGGCGAGGGACGAAGTGAGACCTGGGTGGGGCAAGTCGCCAAAACCCGGCGCAAGGAATTTTTTCTCGCCACCAAGATCGAGCCTCGTGACGGCGACACAGCGCTTCGCATCCTGGAAGGCAGCTTAAAGCGGCTACAAACCGACCAGATCGACTTGATTCACGTTCATGCCTTGCACAATGCAGACGATCTGGCGAAAGTAGAGGCCAAGAATGGCGTGCTTAACGCGCTCTACAAACTGCGCGAGCAAAAGGTCACCCGCTTCATCGGCATTACCAGCCATTACAACCCGGCGGTATTAAGAACAGCCATTGAGCGCCATGATGTCGATTGTATTCAGATCGCGCTCAACGCGGCCATGCAAGGCATGACCTCAGGTTCCGATGGCATGGTACTGAACCCAGCCATGACTTCGAGTTTTCAAGAAACCGTTTTGCCGATAGCACAGCAGAAGAACCTGGGTATTCTGGCGATGAAGGTTATGGGGCAGGAGGGTCTGCTGGGTACCGGTCCGAGCAAGAGCCATGCGGCGAATCTGCTGCGATACACGCTGAGCCTTCCGGTCGCTGCCGCCGTGGTTGGAATGCCGAAACTCGAGATGATTCGGCAGAATGCGGCTTTTGGCAGGACCTTCGCTCCAATGTCTGACGGGCAGATGAAGGAGTTTTCCGGGCGTATGGCTGCCGCTAACAAGCTGGCGCTCGACAGAAAATTTAGCGAGCACGTAGATTGTTAGCTCTCTTTCCCCGGAATCCCACGTACGGCCTGGCGTTGAGGGTCACTTCAGCCGATCGCTGTTCAGGCTGGATTCGCAACAAGAAAGCCAGCGGTTCATCCGCTCAGCTCCACCAAGCATACCTGCATCACGGATCAATCATCCAGATAGGCGCGATACCAATCCGCCGTGCGCCGGATTGCATCCTCAAGAGAAATTCCCTCCGTCAGCTGTAATTCATTTTTTACCGCCTGCACCGACGGAACATAGCGCTGGACGGTCGCGCCAGGCGTAGGCTTTTGTGCGATTCTGATCCCGATCCCCGGCTGGATCGCTGACGCGACCGCCTCTGCGATCTCACGGATGCTCAGGTCCTGTTCCGAGCCGACGTTGAATGGACGCAGGGATGGCGCGCGGAACAGCATCGTCCACAGCCAGACGGCGAGATCGGCGGCGTAGAGGTAGGAGCGCATCGGTATGCCGTCGCCCTGAATCTGGATCGGGCCGCCGCGCATTGCATCGCGGATAAAATTTCCAACCGCAAAGTGCGCATCTAGCGGAAGATGTGGCCCGACAAAAGCGAAGCAGCGGGCAATTTTGCATTCCATTCCCGAGCGCGCGGCAGACAGCGCGCACAGCAGCTCGGCCATGCGCTTTCCTTCTCCGTAGACGGAGTTTGGATTCACGGGATCGGGTGCGCCGTGATAGTGTTCCGCGATGTGAGTCATCGCGGAAGGCTGCGGACCATACACAGCGCCGGAACTGGTCAGCAGAAATTTTTTTGTCCCGTGCGATTCGGCAAATTCCAGACAGCGCCGCGTCCCATCGACGATCGTCGCCAGCATCTCCTCCCGGCGGTTCGCGGTGTGCTTCGGGACCGATTCCGTTGCGGCATGGATCACGAAGGGAAACTCGCCCGGCGGGAAGGCAAAATCGCGCACGTCCCCTTCGATCAATTCAATCGAATCGCTCTGTGCGAGATGGGGACAGCGCCGCTGAAATTGTTCCGGCGACCGGGTGAGAACGACGGCGCGAGCCTGCAGACGAAACGCATCATTGGCGGCGAGGAAGCTTTCCAGCAGCCAGCAGCCGAAAAAGCCCGTGCCGCCGGTGATGAAGATCCGGTTGCCGCGTAGTTCCTGCCAGAGAGGCTGCGTTTTTTCAAGAATGTATCCCAGGTCCCGCGATGAAATTGGCGGCGCGGGATTCGGGTTAGCGCTGGGAGAGCTGCTCATGAAATGATTTCTTTACCGCTCGAATGCGGGCCGGCGCAGAACAGCTATTTGCCCCTAAAGTGTATACTCCGCTTGCATCGGAAGCGGGCAGGCAGCGCATCCAAGCACAACAGAATTGCCTTGTTCTTTGTTCCGCATCTCAATATGGATACAGAGGTTTGCGATCATGACCACGGAAATTGGCATGGTGAAGATTGGTAAGAAACTTGTTGGCGATGGGCAGCCCTGTTATGTTATCGCTGAAATCGGCATTAATCACAATGGCAACCTTGATATCGCCAAGCGCCTTATCAGCGTCGCCGTAGCGGCGGGTTGTGATGCCGTCAAGTTCCAGAAGCGCACGATCGATGTGGTCTATTCCGCCGAGGAGCTGGCGCGGCCGCGGGAGAGCCCCTTCGGCACGACAAATCGGGACCTGAAGGAAGCGCTGGAATTCGACTACGACGACTTCGAGGAAATCGATCGCTATTGCAAAGCCGTCAACATTCCGTGGTTCGTCTCCTGCTGGGACGAGGGTTCGGTGGACATGATCGCCGAGTTCGACGTGCCCTGTTTCAAAATCGCTTCCGCATCTCTGACCGACGATAACCTGCTGCGCCACACCCGCAATCAACGGAAGCCGATTATTCTTTCGACCGGCATGAGTACCTACCAGGAGATCGACCACGCGATCGAGGTGCTGGGCAAACAGGACCTGGTCGTGATGCACAGTTGCAGCACTTATCCGGCGTACTACGAGGAATTGAATCTGCGCGCCATTCCCACCATGAAAGAACGGTACGGAGTGCCCATCGGCTACTCCGGCCATGAGACCGGAATTGCATCGAGTGTTGCCGCCGCTGTGTTGGGCGCCTGTGCGGTCGAGAGGCACGTCACCCTGGATCGCTCCATGTGGGGCAGCGATCAGGCGGCATCGCTGGAGCCTAACGGGATCACGCGGCTGATTCGCGATATCCGCCTGGTCGAGCAATCGATGGGCGATGGGGTCAAGCGCGTCTATGAACGCGAACTGCCAATCATCAAAAAGCTGCGCCGAGTGGGAGCCGCCGTTTGATGAGACGAATCCGGGCGATCGCCCTTGATGTGGACGGCGTTTTAACCGATGGCGGAATCTGGTGGGGACCGAATGGCGAAGAGTGGAAGCGCTTCTGCTTCGCCGACATTATGGGTGTGTCACTGGCGCGAAAGGCGGGTCTGCTGATAACCCTGATCTCCGGCGAAGACAGTCCCCTGGTCGACAGATTCGCGGCGAAGTTCAAGCTGGCCGACATCACCAAAGGCTGCCAGGACAAAGCACAGGCGCTGCGCCTGTTCGCGGAACGCAATCAACTTCAACTGGATGAAATCTGCTTTATGGGCGACGATGTCAACGATCTCGCGGCCATGGAGATCGCCGGCCTCGCCGCCGCTCCCGCCGATGCCCGCCCTGCTGTGCTGCGGAAAGCCGCTTTCGTTGCCACCGTCAAAGGCGGCAATGGCGCAGTCCGCGAACTGGTAGATGCAATTCTAGAAGCGGGTGGTTCGAACCCCATTGCAAAATAAAGTAGCTTGTCATCTCGACCGAAGCGAAGCGGAGTGGAGGGATCTGCGGTTTCCTCTTCACCTGCTCTATCGCGATGAATGGAGAATTTCTGTAGGAAGATATTATGCCGAAGCTGTCCGATACCATCATGCAGTTTGTCGCCGACCAGGGCGTGAAGCACGTCTTCCTCGTTACCGGCGGCGGCGCAATGCACCTGAATGAAGCGCTGGCGCGGTGCAAGGCGCTCGAGCCGGTCTGCAATTCGCACGAGCAGGCCAGCGCCATCTGCGCCGAAGCCTATGCCAAGGCGACGAATCGCCTGGGCGTCGCCATGGTGACGACAGGTCCCGGCGGCACCAATGCCGTTACGGGAGTCGCCGGGGCGTGGCTCGACTCGACGCCGGTGCTGTTTATCTCGGGCCAGGTCAAACGGCCCGACCGCATGTTCGACGCTGAGGGCAAGCCGCTGGGAATGCGCCAGCTCGGCGTGCAGGAAGTCGATATCGTTTCCATCGTGCGGCCGATTACGAAATACGCAGTCACCGTTCTCGATCCGAATCAAATCCGCTATCACCTGGAAAAGGCCGTTTATCTCGCGCAGTCCGGCCGTCCCGGTCCGGTGTGGATTGATGTTCCTCTCGACGTACAGGCTTCGCCCATTGAGGATTTCGCAACGCTGCCGGGGTTTGATCCCGCCAAGGAAGCCGAATCCGCGTTGGGATCGACGGCAAATTTGCAAGACCAGGTGCGCGCAACCATCGCCGCGCTGAACAGCTCGGAGCGGCCACTGCTGTTCGCCGGAAACGGAATCCGGCTGGCCCGCGCGGAAAAAGAATTCCACGAGCTACGCAAGTTGCTGAACATCCCCATCGCCGCCACCTGGTGTGCCGCCGATCTGGTCCCGAGCGACGAGCCACTTTACGTGGGCCGCCCGGGATCTGTGGCTGCCCGGGGCGCGAATTTCGCTTTGCAGAACTGCGATTTCCTGCTCGCGATTGGTGTTCGCCTGGATTTTGCCATCACCGGCTATGCGCCCGACAAGCTGGCGCGCGAAGCGCATAAGACGGTGGTCGATATTGATGCCGCCGAGCTGGCGAAGCTACATCCGCACATTGAGCAACCGGTTTGCGCCGATGCTCGCGCATTTCTGGCGGAGATGTTGCGCCAGCGCGACGCGATTCGTCCACGCGACCGCTCCTACTGGGATAGGCGATGCGCGGAATGGAAGCATCGCTATCCGGTGGTGACGGAAGAGCATCGCAATCCGGAAACCCAGGTGAGCATTTATCACCTGGCGGAGGTGATCGGGACGGAAACGGCACCGCAGGATCAACTGGTCTCGGGCAGCTCCGGCGCGGGAATCGAGATCTTTCTTTTGGCCTGTCCCACGCGCACCGGCCAGCGCATTTACCACACCGCCGGCCTGGGTGCGATGGGCTTCGGGCTTCCCATGTCGATAGCGGTATGCCTGGCTGCCGGACGCAGGCAAACGATCTGCGTCGATGGTGACGGCGGCTTTCAGTTCAATATCCAGGAACTGGAAACGGTCGCCCGGCTGAACCTGCCGATCAAATTTTTCGTGCTGAACAACGACGGCTATGCGTCGATTCGCGCTTCCCAGAAAAACTATTTCGGCGAGGCCAGCATTGGTTGCGATGGCAAAACCGGTTTGACCGTGCCGAACCTGCAGAAAATCGCCGATTCCTACGGAATCAACTCGGCCGTGATTGCGGACCAGCGCAACTTGCGCAGGGATGTGCGGCGCGTGCTTGACACCCCGGGGCCTGTCCTCTGCGATGTGCACGTAATTCCGGATGAGACCCGCGCGCCTCGGCTTTCCTCCGCGCAAAGGCCGGACGGATCGTTTGTCTCCAAGCCACTTGAAGATTTATGGCCTTTTCTTGACAGAAAAGAGTTTTTAGAGAATATGATCATTACACCTTTGCAAGACTGAACGAATTTTGTATGAAACCAGGGAGATGCATGCATGGGATTCCCCTATTCCGCGCTTGCCACGTTTCCAGACTGTTCTGCCGCCAGTGTGGAAGCAACACTCGAAGAAATCGTTTCCGAACCGGTTTCGCATGTCAAAGAGCGTGAACGATCCGAACTGGACCGCCTGCTGGCGGAGCGAAACTGGCGATGCGTAGTCTTCGGCGCCGGCAATATGGGCCGCCGGGCGCTCTCCGCGTTGCAGAGCATGGGCGTTCAGCCCCTTGCCTTATCCGACAACAATCCTGATCTATGGGGAATGTGCATCGGCGGCACCCCGGTGCTGCCTCCAGAGGATGCCGCGGAGCAATTCGGGCGAGACGCGCACTTTTTTGTGACTATCCGCAATGAGCATCATTGGTATCGGGAAACATTCGATCAGTTGACCGGGTTGGGATGCGCTCACGTGTCCAGCGGCGAACCGATCGCCTGGCGATTTCCGGATCAGTTTCCGCCATTTCTGCTGTATCGACTTCCGCACAAGCTTTATGAACAGGCGGATTGCGTTCTCCGCGCCGCAGAAATCTGGGCGGACGATGCCTCCCGCGCAGAGTATTTCGCTCAGGTTCGTCTACGCGCGTTAGGCGATCCTTACGGGCTGTCCCAACCTGCTGCGGAAGAGTCCTATTTCCTGAGCAACGTCTTCGAGCGCCGAGATGGGGGACGTTTTCCTCGATTGTGGCGCTTTCGATGGGGATACGATTCGCAGTCTGGTCCAGCGAACCTCGATATTTCGCCGGATCGAGGCGATCGAAGCAGACTCCCGCTCTTTTGCCCGGCTGGCAAAGTATGTCTCGACCCTGAAACCGGAGCTGCATAACAAAATTCGTCTCCACCACTGTGCGATTGGCTCGCATCGAGGCGCTGTCCGGTTTGAAAATACCGGCAAAGTGGACTCCAAAGTATCGGACCTGGGAGAGATTGTCGTGGACATGGTTCCGATCGATGTCATGTTCGCCTCAAAATCCGTCTCCATGATCAAGATGGACATTGAGGGCGGGGAATACGACGCGCTCCTCGGGGCTGCGCGCGTCATCGCGCGAGACCGCCCCATCCTGGCCATTTGCGTATATCACTCGCAGGAAGATTTGTGGCGTCTGCCTCTGCTGATGCGCTCGATCTGCCCCGATTACCGGATGTATTTGAAGTCCTATCGAGGAGATGGAATTCAAACGGTGGCATATGCCGTTCCGCCGGAGCGGGTGCGCGGAGAGCAGCGAGTCTGATCGGGAGGCGAAAACGCCAACACATTGTCGTATTCACAATGTGTGGTCATTCACTCAGATGTTTCAGGCCGTGCGCTTCCGCTTCGAATTGCGCCGCAGCGTCAGCACCTTGCGTCCGTCCTTAAGCAACCGGCGAAACATATACGGAGTGAATACTGCTTCCGGCGTCCGCAGCGATTGCCGCAGAGCATTGCGAATCCAGCCCGGCTTTCCAATCGTCTGGATGAGAATCGTCAGAGTGATACCGCTGAGGAAATTCTGTTTGGCGTCTCTCAACTGGCGCTCCGCACCAACGTCCTGCCGGGCGCGAGCGCTGGCCAGCAGATCAGCGTGAACAATGCGCGCCCAGTTTTGCCATTTCTCTACAGCAGACTGGCTGGTTGTGCTTCCGGGATGATTCGTATATTGCACCAGCGGTTCCGGGACGCAGGCGACAGTATCGTGCAGCAATGCGACCCGGGCCCAGTTGCCGATGTCGCACAGGTCGCCGTATTTCTCGTCGTAACCACCAACGGCGATGGCATCTGCGGTTCGCACAAGAATGCTGCTGAGCCGCGGACCGCGATTGCCGGCCCACAGCGCCGCAATCATGGCGGCAGCGGGTTCCAGGCGGGGGCCGGCTTCGGTCGTCCAGAAATTGTTGCTGTCCGCATCCGCAATGCGGCACGGACACCAGACAACGCCCAGCGAGGCAGAATCCTCGTGCAGAAACGGCGCGGCCAGTTGTTCGATGGCGTCCGGCAGCAGCACATCATCGTCGCCGAGCAGCAGAAAAAATTCTCCGCTGGCGTGGCGCAAACAAAAATCGAAGTTGCCCACCAGTCCGAGCCGCTGCTTCTGCTCGAATAATACGAGCCGCGCATCCTGAATTTCGCGGATACGCGCCGCGGTATCGTCCGTCGATACGTCGTCCGATACAATCACTTCAACATCAGGATAGGTTTGCGCCAGGGCACTGCGAATCGCGCGCAAGGCAAGCTTGCTGCGATTGATAGTCGGAATCCCGATAGTGACTCGCCCCGGTATTCTGGAAGCTCCTAGCGCTGTGCTGCCGCTCGATTGCATTTTCCTTGAGATGCCATCGTCGCGATCCGGGGAATTATTGTCGGTTCCTCCAGATTTCTCATTCATGTTCATGGATGAGGAGCCGATGGCTGAGAATCGATCGTTGACGCTATGACAGGAAACAAAGGAGAGTAAAGTTTGCGTCGCTTTCCAGGACTGGATGCCCTGACTCGCCACATTCCGCCGGGGCAGTTTTTGCGTTATCTGCTGGTGGGTGGTTGGAACACGCTGTTTGGGTATGGCACCTACGCGCTATTTACCGCACTGCTGATGCCGAGACTCCGCTTCGGCTATATCTACGCTTCGGTATTTTCGAGTTTGCTCAACATTACCGTCGCGTATCTTGGCTACAAGTTTTTCGTCTTCAAAACGCAAGGCAATTATCTGGCGGAGTGGTTGCGCTGCATCCTGGTTTACGGCAGCGCCATGCTGCCGGGCTTGGTCCTGCTGCCGCTGCTCGTCGAAGGACTCCATTCCATCTTCCATCTGGGACAGAGCGCACCGTATATCGCGGGCGCTTTGGTGATGGGCCTCACCGTTATCTACAGTTTTTTTGGCCACAGGAACTTTTCTTTTCGCGTTGCGGAAGACGCGGCTCGTAATACCCAATAAAACAGCCGGCAACCATATAGTCTCGCGCTCGACGGCAGAGAAGAACGATCTTTAAACGTGTGCAATGGTAAGGAAGTGCCGGATGCAGTGTGGCCCGGTACTATGTTTTCATAAGCAAACCGCGAGGCGAAGTGAAGACCATCAGCATCATTACCCCCTGCTACAACGAAGAAGATAATGTTGTCGAGCTGTACACGCGTGTGCGCGCCGTGATCGCCTCGCTGGGGCGCTATAAGTACGAGCACATCTTCATCGACAATGCTTCCGAGGACCGCACGGTGGAGGTTTTGAAAGGGCTGGCGGCGGCGGACACAAACGTCAAGATCATCGTCAACTCGCGGAATTTCGGCCATGTCCGCTCGCCCATGCATGCCTTCTGGCAGGCGCAGGGCGATGCGGTGATCGGCATTGTGGCCGATATGCAGGACCCCCCGGAGATGATTGCCGACCTGGTGCAGGGATGGGAGGAAGGCTACTCGATGGTGCTGGCGATCAAGCGCACCAGCGGGGAAAATCCGCTGATGTTCTGGGCGCGCAAGCGCTATTACCGGCTCGTCAATCGGCTATCTTCGATCGAGACATTCGAAAATTTTACTGGCTTCGGCCTCTATGATCGGCGTGTCGTCGATCTGGTCAAGTCCTTCGGCGATCCGTACCCGTATTTTCGTGGCATGATCGCGGAGATCGGCTTGCCGCACAAAAAGCTTTATTATGACCAGCCGGGCCGCAAGCGCGGCATCACAAAAAACAATTTTTATACGCTGTACGACTACGGCATGCTGGGCATCATCAACCATTCCAAAGTGCCGCTTCGGCTGATGACCTTCCTCGGCTTTGCAGGCGCGCTGATATCGTTCCTGATTGCGCTGACATACCTGGTTTACAAACTTCTATTCTGGAGCAGTTTTTCTGTCGGCATCGCGCCGGTAGTCATCGGTATGTTCTTTGTCAGCTCGATCCTGCTGGTCTTCATGGGAGTCATGGGAGAGTATGTCGGCGCCATTCATACCCAGATTCAGCGACGACCATTTGCCGTCGAACGCGAGCGCATGAATTTCGAATACCCGCCAGGGCCGCCGCTTGGAATCGAAGCGACACTGACCGGCGACAAGGATCGCTAGCGATGGTCGATGCGGCTACGGAGGTTCCCGCCGAAAAGGATCTCAAAGCAAAGCTCAAGACCGCCGAACCTAACCACAAACCAGAATTGGATGGTATTCGGGGGATCGCACTACTTGCAGTCATGCTGTCGCATGGCGGACCGCTGATTATCCGCGGCGGCGTGTTGTCGAAAATCATCGTGTATTCGATGGTGCCCGGGTGGTCCGGGGTGGAGTTGTTCTTTGTCCTGTCCGGCTTTTTGATTACAGGTATTCTGCTGAAGACCAAGACCGCAGAAAATTATTTCTCCTCTTTTTACGCGCGCCGATTTCTGCGAATCTTCCCCATCTATTACTTTGCGCTCACAGTGGGGCTGCTGGTTGCAGCCCATAACTCCTGGTGGAATGCCCAACTGCCGCCGCTGATGAAGACTCGAATTGCCTATTATTTTTACCTGCAGAACTGGCCAATATTTTGGAAGCACCACCTATTCATGCTCGGCAGTCCATTTGGGCATTTCTGGAGTCTGGCTGTGGAGGAGCAGTTTTATCTGGTGTGGCCACTTGTGATCTGGCTGCTGCCAGAGCGCGCGATCCTATGGGTCTGCGGAGCCGGGCTGGTTGCCGCGCTGCCGCTGCGCTTTTACATGGTTCACCTCTACAGGGGGGACTTTACCGCCATGGCGCTCACCAGCAGCCGGGTGGATGGATTGCTGATCGGAGTGATGCTGGCCATCTTGCTGCGGCGAGGCCAGATCCCGCTGCGATGGGTGATCGTAATGCTGGCTGTGGGTGGCTCGGTGATTGGATACATCGCGCTGTTCCACCGCACAGAACTGATAGCCACTTACTACTACATGCCCACGATCGGCATCACGGGATTCTCGCTGCTCTCAGGTGGGCTGCTGGCGCTTTCGCAGCATCCGATTGCCTGGCTGCACAGGGTGCTGACCGCGCGATGGCTTCGGACAGTCGGGAAATATAGCTATGGAATGTACATCTATCACGTTCCGATCTACGCGATTATGGAGCACCTTCTCGCGACCCATTTGGGAATCCAGATGCCGTTGCCATTGCATCTCGGTCTGCCGTATGTCGGCCTGCTCATCGCAATTACTTTCCTGGTTTCAAAGATCAGTTATGACTACTTCGAATCGAGAATTCTTGCGTTGAAAATTTACTTTAAGCCCCGGTTTGCTGCACAGAAGCCCGTTCTACGGTGAGAGTTAGTCGTTGAATCACTCATAACAAACTTCAGGACAATTTCTGGCGGTACGCGTCGATCTGTGTAAGGCACTTCTGCCGGGCATCTTCCCCGGCCTGCACGCTCTGATACCAGTCGAGCGTCATATCCAGCGCCTGGGCCAGTGATAGCACAGGATGCCAGCCCAACTCGACCGAAGCTTTCGTCCAGTCGAGCTTCAGCATTTGTGCTTCGTGGGGATGCGGCCCGGGGTCAACATTCCAGCGCGGCGCAGGGCTGCCCGAGGACGCCCAGCGTGAGGCGAGATGCTCGACGATCCATCCAACCGGCCTGGCATCGTCGTAATGCGGGCCAAAATTCCATGCGCCCGAAAATTTTGTCCCATGGCGATAAAGATTTTCAGCCAACGAAAGATAGCCGCGTAGCGGCTCCAGCACGTGCTGCCATGGCCGTGTGGCCGTGGGGTTGCGAATCTGCAGGGTCTCTCCCGACTCAAACGCGCGCACAATATCAGCAATCAGACGGTCCGGGGACCAGTCGCCGCCGCCGATGACATTGCCTGCCCGCGCCGAGGCGATCGCAACTCCGTGTTCCGCGTGACGGGCGGCGGGGAAGAAAGAATTTCGATACGCGCTGGTTATAAGTTCCGCACATGCCTTGCTGTTGCTGTACGGATCGTGGCCGCCGAGCGGATCATTCTCCCGGTAGGGCCAGACCCATTCCTGATTCTCGTAGCATTTGTCGCTGGTGATGATGACCACGGCGCGGACGGAGTCGCATGATCGCACTGCTTCCAGCAGCCGGGCCGTGCCGAGCACGTTCGTTTCGTAAGTGAGGATGGGATTCTGATACGACGCACGCACCAGCGATTGTGCGGCGAGGTGCAGCACAACCTCCGGGCGATGGCCGACGAGCGCGCCTTTCAAGTGAGAGAAATTGCTGAGATCGCCGATGACAGACGTCATTCCGTGGGCAACATCTGCGATCGTAAAAAGATTGGGCGTTGTGTGGGGCGGAAGCGCGTAACCGGCGACATCCGCGCCCAGTTGCTGCAGCCACAGCGCGAGCCAGCCGCCTTTGAACCCTGTATGCCCGGTCAAGAATACTTTGCGGCCCTGCCAGAAATCGTTCACCATACCTTCCACGGGGCGGCGCCTTTCACCCACAGCTCTTCCAGAAAGTTTCTATCGTGCAGCGTATCCATGGGCTGCCAGAAGCTGTGGTGTTTATAGGCGGAAACCTGACCCTCCCGGCTGAGCGTCTCCAGCGGATCGCGTTCCCAGATAGTGGAGTCGCCCGGAATATATTTGCCAACCTTGGGCGAGAGCACGAAGAAGCCTCCGCTGACCCAGCGTCCATCTCCTTTCGGTTTTTCGGAGAAGGAGGTAACCTGCGCGTCGCTGCTGATTTCAAGCGCTCCAAACTTTCCCACCGACTGCGTCGCTGTCAGCGTGACCAGGGTCTTTCGACTGCGATGGAATCGCAGTACGTCATCAAGATTGATGTCGGCCACCCCGTCGCCGTAGGTGAAGCAGAACTCTTCATCCTTCTCCACGTAAGGCAGCACGCGCTTCAGGCGTCCGCCGGTCATGGTATCGGCTCCAGTATCGATCAGGGTAATTCGCCAAGGTTCGCAATGAGTGGTATGGGTCTCGATTTTATTCTGCTGCAGGTCGATGGTGACATCGGCGGAATGAAGAAAATAGTTCGCAAAAAATTCCTTGATCATGTAGCCTTTGTAACCCAGGCACACGATGAAATCATTGATGCCGTAATGCGAATAAATCTTCATGATGTGCCAGAGAATGGGACGGCCGCCGATTTCGACCATCGGCTTTGGCCGGGCCGAAGTCTCCTCCGCCAACCGGCTCCCCAGCCCACCTGCCAGAATGATTGCCTTCATCGATCTCTCCGCACTTTATTGTTGCGGCTGCGCCAGCGTCACTTCGTAGAGTTGCTCATCCTTATACCCGGCGGGGAAGTCACCTAGAAATCGTAGCGTCGCGTGATCGGCCAGCAGCTTTCGCAGCAGCCAATCTTCCGGATAGTTATAAGTCCCGAACACAAGGAATTTCGGATGCTCCTGGATGAACCGCGGGTAAGGAATGATATTCGCTTTGATCGGAAACTTTCCTTTCAGATAAGGAAGGCCTTCAAAGATGGTTGCATTCGCATACTGGATTGCTGCCTGCTCATCGGTCAGGTAATAGACGCGAGAAAGAAAGGCGGCGTTTTCGCGGCTGTTCATCTCAAGGAATGTCAACCCGCTGGCATCGACGAACGGAAGCTCTGGCATGACCTGCGAAATGGGTACTGTTGATTCCCCCGTTAAAGCGGGAGTGCTTTTCGGCGCTGGCATAAGGTCCTGCAGATGCCGCGCGATCGATGAGGGGGTGACAATGCCAAAGCAAAAGACGATGGAACAGATAAGCGCCGCGCGCCTGCTGATTGCTGTCCATCGAGCGATGAACCATGGAACCAGAATTGCCACGCCGAAGATGGCCGGGATTCCATAGCGCGAGAAATATGCGCTGTGGGAACGCATGAACACGAGAATTACTACCAGTGGCACGCAGCAGAAACCAAGAGCAAGAATCTTTTCCGGCCAGCTGAAACCATCCTGCAGCTTCTGGAATGCGGGATACTCTGATCTGTCGGTCAGCAGCACCGTGGCGATGAGCCCGGCTGCGAGGAGGGAGGCCAGTGAGAGCCAGATCTCGGAATACGCTGCGACCAGCTGCATCACAGAGGCCTGGAACTGATCTGGAAAGGCCCCTGAGCTATGGTGCGCGATCGGCTGAAAATAGGTAATGCAGGCGGTGAGCGGCAACGCCAGGCAAATCCACAAAATCCAGTCCGGCTTGCGTCGCAGGCAGAAGCGTATAAATTCCGTCAACAGCAGCGCGGCGTATGCGATCGCAGCCAGCACGTGGCTGAGAAGCATTCCGAATCCGCCCACCACAATGAGCAAAAGGGCCAGCCAGCTTCGGGGCTTCTCTGGTTCGATTGCACGCTGCCACCCCAGCGCCAGAATTCCAAGAAAGCCGAGCACCATGGCATAAGGACGGGCTTCATACGAGTAGTAATTGAACGGGCTGGAAAGCAGGACAAGTGCTCCGAGGAACCCATAGAGCGGAGTCAGCTTTCGCCGCACGAACTGGTATATGCATAATGCGGCAACGAAGTAGGCCACCATGGAAGGCAGGCGGACGGAAAACGGCCCCGGATGCAGAACGTGAAAAGTGAGACGAGCCGCAATGTAATAAAGCGGCGGGTTCAGGTCGATGGTGCGCGTCCACTGGAGCATCTCGCCGAAGCTATGCGCCTGCGCGATGTAATACGTGTAGAGCTCGTCATGCCATAAGGTTTTCAGCCGCTCAGATTTTAGAGTCCACAAATACAACGCGAGCAATATAGTGAAGAAAAGCGGCGTCCGGCCTTCAATGTTATTGGCAACCCTCTCCAGCGTGAGCGCTATCGATCCTTTTGCCCGGTCTAGCAACGATGGATTTCTCTGCAGTTGCTGGCTGGGGATCATTGCGAGTCGTTCCTCGAGAGTAGTGGTAACTGGGGTTCTGGTACGGACTGTCAAATGCACCACTGCTGAATCGAACTGCGGAATATTTTAGCCGGAGACATTTGCTATCTGTGCGGCATGAATTCTTCGGGAAAATACCGTGATCGTTTCGATGGTGTAGTCCAGCATCTCTTCGGTCAGGCCGGGATACAGGCCGATCCAGAAGACGTTATTCATCACGAAATCCGAATTTTTCAGATCGCCGATCACTCGGAACGCTACTTCCTTATAGGCGGGCTGGCGGGTCAGATTGCCGCCGAAGAGCAGTCGAGTACCGATGTGCCGGGACTCCAGCTCGCGAATCAGCTCATTGCGGTCAAACGGCGCATCCTCCCGCACGCCAATGGGAAAGCCAAACCAGCTTGGCTCGGCATCCGGCGTGCTCTCGGGCAGGACCAGCACGTCTTCGAGCGGCTTCAATCCTCCGTAAAGATGCTGAAAATTTCGTCTGCGGGCGGCGATAAATCCCGGCAGTTTTTCTAGCTGGGAAAGTCCAATCGCGGCTTGCATATCCGTCATTTTCAGGTTGTAGCCAATGTGGGAATACGTGTATTTGTGATCGTATCCGTAGGGCAGGCCGCCGAACTGCCAGTCAAAACGTTTTCCGCAGGTGTTGTCCTTGCCGGGCTCACACCAGCAGTCGCGGCCCCAGTCGCGAAAGGATTCCAGCAGCGTTTTCAGCAGCGGTGAGTTGGTTACGACTGCGCCGCCTTCTCCCATGGTGATGTGGTGCGCGGGATAAAAGCTGACCGTCGCAAGATCGCCGAAACTGCCCACCTTTTTCCCTTTGTATGTAGCTCCCAGCGCATCGCAACTGTCCTCAATAAACCAGAGGCCGTGCTGCTTGGCGAAGCTTGCCACCCGGTCCAGATCATACGGATTGCCAAGCGTATGGGCGATCATGATGGCGCGCGTGCGATGGCTCAAGGCAGCTTCCAGCTGCGTAGCATCCGCCTGGTAACTGGGCACGGTGATGTCGATGAACACTGGAACGCAGCGGTTTTGAATGATGGGATTCACCGTGGTCGGGAATCCGGCTGCTACGGTAATGACCTCGTCACCAGGAAGCAAACGGCGCTCTCCCAGCTTTGGAGAAGTGAGGCAGGAAAACGCGAGCAGGTTGGCAGATGATCCGGAATTGACCAGCGATGCGCCACGAACGTCGAAGTAGCGCGCGAACTGGCGCTCGAATTGGGCGGCGAACCGGCCCGTGGTGAGCCAGCAGTCGAGCGAGGCGTCGATCAGATTGCGCAGGTCTGCCGCATCGAGCACTTTACCGGCGACCGGAACCGCCGATTCGCCCGGAATAAAAGGCTTGGAGCGAAATGTCTCTTCAAAATAGCGCTCCGCCAGTTGGAGAATCTGCTCGCGGAGCTCGCTGCTGCTTTCGCTCATCCTTTCATCCTAATATAGGGCTATGAAGCTCGGGATGTCGGTATAGCAGGGCTCTGCGTGTCCATGGCGCCGGGGGGAGCGGCTGATATTCTGAATTGAGGAGAACATAATGCAACGGAAAGCAAGCGCAATCTGGCATGGGACATTGAGAGAAGGCAATGGGACGATTTCTACCGAAAGCGGCGTACTGAAGGACGCGCAATACTCCTTCCATACACGGTTCGAGGACGGAAAGGGGACGAATCCGGAAGAGCTGATTGCCGCGGCCCACGCGGGTTGTTTCAGCATGGCACTCGGCGCTCAACTGACGAATGCGAAGCTTCAGCCGGAATCGATCGAAACAAGTGCGGAAGTAACGCTGGAAAAGCTGGATGCAGGGCCAACGGTAACGAAAATCCACCTGAAATCCCGCGCTAAGGTTCCCGGCGCCAGCAAAGAGGCTTTCTCCACCGCGGCGAACGAGGCGAAGGTGAACTGCCCCATCTCGCGCCTGCTGAAAGCAGCGGAAATCACGCTGGACGCGGAACTGGTCTGATGAGACGGGCTTTCCTATCACGATAAGGTGGCACAAATCCTTACGTCTATCCGTTCTTTAGGAAACGGACGTGAGCCTCATTCCATCGTCCTACACCTATAGGAAACCGGTGTAGCCGCTCGCCAGCTTAGCTGTGCAGGCGAATGTAATCCCGCAGTTCTCGATGGTTTCCCATGGCCTGCTGCGCTCCCGCATCCAGCAGGCCGATCCATTCCTTCACCGGCTCAGCGGTTTCCGCAGTGGTCAGCAGATAACTGGCCTGCAGTACAATTTCCAGCGCGTTGCTGAGATCATGCATTAGCCGGCGGATCTCGCCTGATACCTCTGGCGGAATCCTGGCGGTACTCGTGCGCGAATCTTCTGTGGTCATCAACGTGGTCCCCGGTAGACGGATTCGATACTGACACGATCGTTCGAGCATTTGCTGCGGCAAGTTGTAAGCATACTTGTGAATTCTGCGATTGCAAACAGTACTGGCTCGACGGATCGGAGGGACCAAGGTATTCCGGGTCTCATGTTCCGGCAAGTTGACAGCATGTTGCGTCTTTGTAAGAGTAGGAACTGCTGCTGGTTCGGCGTTCCCGCGCTGGACTTCTCATCAATGCCGAAGTGGCGGAATTGGCAGACGCGCATGGTTCAGGTCCATGTACTCGCAAGGGTGTGGGGGTTCGAGTCCCTTCTTCGGCACCAATATTGAAGGGTCTGCGTCAGATAAATGATCCAGCCCGAAAGATTGCATCGGGTGGCCTATTCTAACCGCGTCTTTTGCGGCGAGAATGGGACGATCTGGTTTCCAAATGGGTGCATCAACGACTGACCGAAAACGCACCACAATTTTTCAATGACGAATGGCCCGGCATACTCGCCGGGCCATTCTCTTGCGACAATTCTCTGTCTCCGGCGAATCCACCTCGCCCGCGAATCGAGCCTGCTTTTCTTTCCAGGTTGAGAATGTACCTGGGATAAAAGAGAACTGCCAGTCAAAATAACCCCCGAGGAATGTGCGATGTTCCTGGAACGGGTACCATAGCATTCGTACCACTTGAGGAACGATATGTCTGCGAACGAAACCGTTGCCGCGCCCCCACTCGCATCTATGGCTGCCAACGCTGCCACAGGTGCCCGAGTCTACACAGGTTGAAAGCGCCCGTGGCCGTAAGCCTGTGACCGGGCTGCCGCCGCGGAATGTTGCCGTGGATGCCTATCGCGGTTTGGTCATGCTGCTGATGATGGGCGAAGTTCTCCGCCTTGCTGAAGTGGCGCGGTCTTTCCCTCACAATCTTTTCTGGCACATCCTGGCGTTCAATCAGAGCCATGTCGAGTGGGTTGGCATGAGTCTCCATGACACGATTCAACCATCCTTCACTTTTCTGGTTGGAGTTGCTCTGCCTTATTCTCTGCGCAGCCGCAGGCGCAAAGGTGAAACCTTTCAGCGCATGCTGGGGCACACCATCTGGCGCAGCTTTCTTCTCATCGCGCTCGGTATCTTTCTTCGCTCCACCCACAGCCCCTCGACCAACTTTACCTTCGAGGACACGCTAACCCAGATCGGTCTCGGCTACACGTTTGCATTCCTGCTGACCTTTGTTCGCCCACGATGGCAGTGGACCGCATTCGGAGTCATTCTCTTCGGGTATTGGCTTGCCTGGGCTCTGTATCCGGTACCCGGCGCCGCTTTCAACTATGCTGCCGTAGGCGTTCCGGCGGACTGGCATCAGCACCTGTTTCACGGTTTCGCTGCGCACTGGAATAAGAACAGCAATCTCGGCCAGGCCTTTGACGTGTGGTTCCTCAATCTTTTTCCTCGACCCACTCCCTTTATCTTCAATAGCGGCGGTTATCTGACGCTGAGTTTTATCCCCACGCTCGGCACCATGCTGCTGGGACTGGCCGGCGGCCGCTGGTTGATTGCCAGCGCTCCAGGCATTCCCTTTCGCAAGTTCCTGATTGCGGCCGCCGCATTGATCGGCGCCGGCCTGCTGCTGCATTTCACCGGAATCTGCCCGATCGTCAAACGGATCTGGACACCTGCCTGGACTTTGTTCAGCGGCGGCGTGTGCTTCCTGTTTCTGGCGGCTTTCTCCTGGATCGTCGATGCAAAGAAGCAAAGTCGCCCCGCGTTCCCTCTGGTCGTTGTCGGCATGAACTCCATCGCCGCCTACCTCATTGCCGAACTATCGAGAGATTTTGTGATGAGCAGCTTCCGCATCAATCTCGGAACATCGTCGATGAGCATTTTCGGAACCGCTTTGGAGCCGCTGGTGCTCGGAGTGCTGACGCTGGCTGTTTATTGGCTGGTTCTTTTCTGGATGTTCCGGAAGAAGATCTTCATTCGTATCTAGCTCATCCGGTCAACTTGATGTTGCGGAATTCTATTTTTTGCTTCGTACTAGCGCGGATCTCTTGAGATATAGACAAGCAGATACTTTCGGCCTCTGCTGAATCTGAATGAGAACGGCTTTGCGCAACAATACTCTTCTCAGATACACTCGCGGCGGCTTACGCCGTGGAGCAGTTTGATCCAACTTTTGGGTGAACGTAGGCTGTTACGAACAGTAAACTTCCTAAGCATTTTTCTATCCGACCCGCTGCGACATTAACTAACTATGTACTGATAGAAACATTACGAGGGTCCGTCTCAGGACAGGATTCGTTCAGCTAAGACTTGTAACTCCGTCGCCTCCAACCCAGCACAAATCAAACAGATAGGAGGGTAATTCCAGACGCCCACCGGCCGAGGAATGGCCAATTTCGCGCGGCTTGCCGCCCTCGCTGTATGAAGATTCTGCCCAGAGCAATAATTTTTCTATTGACATCGTTGAATTTCGTAGTACATTTAGCCCATTTATTTCTCTTGCTTTGCGCTGTTGTTGTGATTTTCAAGCCAGGCTCTCAACCCCGAAGAGCCGGCCCGGACTGTACAAGATAGTACCGTGCTTCATCTTCTGTGAGGAGCGAACAATGACGCGTCGATTTGCGAAAGTATGTGTCCTGCTGCTATGCAGCGTCTTCGCCACAGCAATGTTGGCCCAAAACTCCAACTCCACAATCAAAGGCACAGTGCAGGATGTCAGCGGCGCCGTGGTGCCGGGCGCGACAGTCACTCTGACCGACGTAGGCACGGGCCAGACATTGACAACTACGTCCAAGGGCGACGGCTTCTATACCTTTCCCAATCTGAGTCCGGCAAACTATAAGGTTTCCGTCACCATGGCCGGCTTCGCCCAATGGGTGGGCGTCCTCACCCTGCGCGTCTCGCAGGAAGCGGAGGTGAACCCCACGTTGACGGCGGCCTCCGTATCGACGAAGGTCATGCGTGCGGGACGTGACGCCGGTCATCGATCGCGTGAACCCCACCATTTCCGACGTGAAGAACGCCACCGCCATTGAAACGATTCCGGTGGCAAACCGCAGTATCCTGAATGTCCTGGCCTTCAGTCCGGGCGTGGTGGCGGGCAGCTACGGCGGCTCGGGCGGCGGCTACACCCGCGTCAACGGCGTCCCCGGCGGATCCATCGATTTCCAGGTGGACGGGCAAACCATGACCACCCGGTGGAGTAACGAACTGCAGCAGGACCCGCAATCGACCATGACCTTCCAGGAAGTCAAGGTCATCACCGCCAATGGTGACGCGCAATACAACCGTCCTGGCATCGTGGAGTTGGTGACCAAGAGCGGCACCAACCAATTCCATGGGCAGGCCTTTGAGTTAAACCAGAACAACCACCTGGAGGCAAGGGCCTTCAACACCGGCCTAGTGGTCCCTTTCCTGCAGCACAATGAATACGGCGCTCAGCTTGGCGGCCCTATCGTGCGGAACCACACCTTCTTCTTTGTCGATTTCGAATGGATCAAGGATAACCGGAATGGCCTTCAGGAATACATCTTGCCCACCCATGAGCAGCGGCTAGGCAATCTTTCCACGGTGCTGGCTTCCAACACCGCCAGTCCGCTTACACTATACGATCCGCT
This sequence comes from uncultured Acidobacteriota bacterium, assembly GCA_963823295.1. Classification (GTDB taxonomy): domain Bacteria; phylum Acidobacteriota; class Terriglobia; order Terriglobales; family Acidobacteriaceae; genus JAKAAZ01. The sequence continues at coordinate 67,727 of CAWGLF010000018.1, read as the reverse complement.
AAGCACGACGAATGGAGCGCCCTATGCGCGCACACCGTTCGCGGGCAACATCATTCCGCCGAACCGCCTGAATCCGATCACGCAAAAGATCTTTGGCATCACCCCGGTGTCGGGTCTCGTTCCACTTCCGGAACCCAACATCACCGTGAGTCCCACGGACATCGCAAGCTTCACTCCCAATTACATACCTCCGGCCACGAAGGTCACGAACAACGAAAAGACGTACACGTTCAAGGTGGACCAGCTTTTCGGTCCCAATCGGCTGTCCGCTCGGTATAACTACGCGTCCTCCACTTCACTGAATCCCGAGTCCTACGCCCCCACCGAGCCGGACACTCACGTCACCGGCGGGCACAACGGCTCGCTTACTTTTACTCAGGTCATCAGTCCGCGGGCCATCAATGTGGCGCACGTGGGCGAGACCTACAACCATGCGTTCCGCGGGCCGATCCCGATTACAAACGTTGCGCAACAGCTGGGTTTGCCCGTCTACCAGAATCTTCCCGTCTGGCCGCAATTCTATTTTGATTCTTATGCCGGGACCGACAATTACTGGACCGGCATCGATCGCGACAATCCGCAGGATTATCCCAACTCAACCATCATCGCCAGCGATCAGTTTACTTATAACCGCGGCAATCATCAGATGATGTTCGGCTTCGGCGTCAACAACACCCGGATCAATACTTTTGAGGTCGGCCAGCCGGGCAGCAATTACAACTTCGCCGGTTACTACACTGCCATTCAGGATCCGGCCGCTCCTGACGGTACGCCGATCGCCAATACCGGCTCGGGACTGGCGGACTTCCTGCTGGGCGAGACGAATTACGTAACTGTGAACGTCTATCCGCACTACCACACGCGGCAAACGGAATATGACGGCTATGCCCAGGACAACTGGCGTGTCAGTCCGAACCTGACCCTGAACCTGGGGCTGCGCTATGAATACTGGACGCCATTCAGTGATGCTTCTGGACTCTACTCCACGCTCGATGAAAACGTTAAGGGCGGGATGGCCGTCTACGCCGGCAGTGGCGCGCCTGCGCAAACTTCGCCGGCGGTACAGGCTGCCTTTAGGGCGGCCGGCCTGCCGTTCGAGTCGGCGGCGGCGGCCGGCTACCCTCTCAGCCTGTTCAACATGCCCAAGTGGAATTTCGAGCCGCGGCTCGGCTTTGCCTATCAGGTGGACAGCAAGACTGTTCTTCGCGGCGGCTGGGGCATCTATCAGTGGGTAATTCCATTGCAGCAGTTTGAACAAGCTGCCCGCAAGAACCCGCCCTTCTCCTACAACGCTTCGCTCACGCCGGGTATGATTAACGGCATTGCAATAAATACCAACGCGACGGAACTGGAGTTCCCGAACGCTCAGCCACAGTACGGCGGTCCATGCGTTCCCACCAACCCAGGTTGCACCTCGACCACTTTCTGGATGCTGGGCAGTAACTCCACCTTGGTTGTGACCCCCACTTTGATTCAGCAGGGCGGCGGATTTAGCATGTCACCCCTGGATCCGAACTATAAGCCATCCACAGTGCAGGAGTACAACCTGAGCCTGGCGCGAGAGTTGCCAGGGCACACTGGATTCCAGCTGAGCTATATCGGCAACCACAGCTACAATCTGCTGGAAACCGATCCGACCAACTACCTGATTCCGCGACCGGAGTGCGCAAGCGCGGGATCTCCCGATATTCCGGCATGCCAAGCGGGTGAAGCCCAAGCCAGGCGCCCGTTTACGGTCTTCGGTACCTCGGGTAACCAGAATTACAGCTTGTTCATCTACAATGGGTACTCCAACAGCAACGAACTGCAGGCGCAGTTGCAGCATACCTTCGGTAACGGCTTCTTGCTGCAGTCCTACTTCACCTGGGGAAAGTTTTTGACCACCTCGGAAGACACCTTGCTGGGCCAGGCATCGCTTACGTTGATACCGCAGGCCCTGACCCCCGGCTATACTCTCAACGATCCCGTTCACTCTGGGACTTCCAGAACCGCGCGCACCGCCGCCCTGTACGCTCCCGATTCCAATCTGCCTACCAAGACCTTCCAGATCAACGGCCATTACCAGCTTCCATTTGGAAAGGGCCAGAGATACCTGGGCAATGCACACGGAATCGTGAACGCCATGGTCAGCGGGTATAACGTCTCTGCCTTCTTCCTGTGGCACAGCGGCCGGTACTTCGCGCCCTTTTACACCCCGCTGGCTTCCAACACCTATCTGGCGCGGGACAAAACGGGCGTCCTGCCGAAGAGTCAGAGGAACCCCACCCACTGGTTCGACGCCAGCACATACGATGAGTCCAGCGGTGTCCCCTATGCCGGACAGACGTATCTCAAATACTCCAGCAGCGCCGACGAGCTCCACAACGATTACCTCAACAACATTCCTCGCAACTACATGACCGGACCCGGCTTCAATAACATGGACGCCAACATCTACAAGCTGACGCCGCTCTGGAGAAACCTGGTGTTCGACTTTGAGGCCCAGGTCTTCAACATCTACAACCACCAGAACTGGAATCTGCCAAACCTTAGCAGCGGTAAGATCACCAGCTCAATCGGTACGCCGCGCACAATTCAACTGCAGGCGAAGTTTGTGTTCTAGTTTGGCTCCTTGCATTCCTGGGCGGTCCGCGAATGCGGACCGCCTTTCTTTTTGCCTATGAGTCGATTTCGCTCTGGATGACACCGTACAAGCTTTATCATCCCGATCCCCGTCGGATTCGCTCACGGAAACTCCACAGCGAAGTGACGGAATTCGCGTTTTTCCTCCGCTCCAATAGGTGATCTGCTCTAGCGTTCTCAATAAGTGGGCTGCCTGGGAAAGGAAGAAGACGTATTTTCTTGTTTTTCGTGAGATTTTCTATACTCTGTATTTGTATTCATAAAGGATGGGAGCGCCGGTGTAGCCGGTGGAACGAACGGTAGAGCGCTCCGGAACAGGTCTGTCAAGCCGCCATGAAAACAACGGATCCGCAAGTAGCCAAGATTGGCCTTCGAGAAATTGCTTCTGTTGCTCACGTAAGCGTCGCCACGGTTTCTCGTGTTTTGAATGGAAACAATCGTGTCGATCGGAACATTCAGAAAACGGTGTTGGATGCAGCTGCAAAACTCAATGTGGACCTTTCGCAGCGCAATAAGACGAAGGCTCTGGCGTTTCTTCTCAGTAATCGTGCGATGCTGCATGCATTCCATTCCCGGGTTCTCATGGGCGCGGAGGCGTATTGCGCCGCGCACGAGTGGGAAATTGTGTTTCTCTCGTTTAACTATTCTCCACATGTGCACTGGAAAGAACTGCACCTGCCCCGCGTTGTGCAACGTCACGATGTGGTGCGAGCAGTCATTCTGGCAGGCACAAACTCAAGCAATCTCATTGAACTGTTAGAGCACAAGGGAATTCCTTCGGTGATTCTTGGCAACAACCTTATTGGGAAGGCGAACGATCTTAAGAACAACGACGTGCTCTTTTCCGATGACGTTCAGGGCGGGGGTGATGCAGTCAGGTATCTGCTTGAACTCGGCCATCGTGATATCTGGTTTGTAGGGAATACGCGGTTGCCGTGGTTCGCGCGATGCTTCGAGGGTTACCGCCGCGCGATGGAGGCGGCCAGGCTGCAGCCGCGACAAAGCAGTGTCGAATCCGAAGACGATGCTGAAATCGGGTATCTCGGAACCAAATCGATCCTCTCCAGAGGAGAACCCGTAACCGCGATCTTCGCGGGCAATGATGCAACGGCGCACGGCGTTTACAAAGCAGTTCGAGAGAAAGGCCTACGGATCCCCGAGGACATCAGCGTTACGGGCTGCGACGATACCGTCGGCTCATGGCTGTATCCAAGGCTGACCACGATCCGCGAATTTCCTGAACAGCTGGGAAAGCAGATGGTGCAAATGATTATGAATCGCATCGCCAACCCGAGCCAGGAGCCGCAGCGAACCACCATCCCGACTGAATTGGTCAAGAGAGAATCGTGTCGTCCCATTGACGCCTCCAGAGATTTGGCATCGCGCGATGGAGCTCAGCCAGCCGTCGCCAGCGTTGCGCTATCGGACTGATCGAGGGCCGCACACTATGTCCTCATGCCATCTGCAAGGAGGTGAGAATTGATGAAAAAGCTGGTTTTCTCGTTGGTCCTGGTGTTTGTAGTAGGCGCTTGTGGCAAGCAACAAAACCCTACACCATCTAATTCCGCTGCAGCCACAACATCACCGGTGAGCGGAGCTTTTTCCAGCCAGGAACTGCAGAAATTTGCTGCGCTAGGTCCTATCGATACGCACGCTCACGCCTTCCAGAGCAATCCTGAATTTTACGCGATGCTCAAAAAGCTCAATCTGCACATCCTCGATATTATGCTCGTGGATAACACAACTCCGGAGCTGAGCAATTTAGCGAAAGAGAGAAAAGATGCCTGGAATTTCGTCCATGGGAGTGATGGTTACGCGGTGTTATGCACCAGCTTCGACCCGTTCAATTTCGGGAAACGCAATTTTTCTCAAGAAGCAATTCGCAACCTCAATAGCGATTTTGCTAAAGGAGCGATTGCGGTAAAGATCTGGAAAAACGTAGGCATGCAGCTAAAGGATGCAAAGGGCAACTATGTCATGCCGGATAATCCTGCCTTTGAGCCGATCTATAAAGATATCGCTGCACATAATAAAACATTGGTCGCCCATCTTGCGGAGCCGGACACCAGCTGGAAAGCTCCCAATCCCGCTGCACCCGACTACAGCTACTTCAAGCAACACCCGGAGTGGTACATGTATGGAAAGCCGAATGCGCCAACCAAAGAGGATATTCTTCAGGCGCGAGACGCCATATTAAAAGAAAACCCAGACCTTCGAATGGTGGGAGCACATCTCGGCAGCATGGAATCAAATTTCGACCAGCTTGGGGCCCATCTCGACCAATATCCTAATTTCGCCGTAGATCTTGCGGCCCGCATGCCTTACCTGGAAAGGCAACCTCGCGCAGAGATGATCGCGTTCATCACCAAACATCAGGATCGCCTGATTTATGGGACCGATAACGGGTTTTATCCGGGCCGTGATGTCCAGGGTGCTATTAAGGATTGGGAGGACAGGTATGCAAATGACTGGAGATTTTTCGCTACGGACGACATCATCTTATATGAGGGCCGCAAAGTGCAAGGTCTCGCTCTGCCGCCATCCATCCTGCATAAGATCTATCACGACAATGCGGTGAAGTGGTTTCCCGGAATTCTAGGCAGTTCTCATTGAGTTAGCGTCGCTACGATACCGCCCATGTTATCGGGCAACACTCACAGGCATTGCCCAAATCGCCAATTTTGCCGCACGTGACCTATAGATGCCACAGTGTAGATCTGCCACAGTGCGGTGGAAGCAACCAGCTGTTTCCACCGCACTGTGATACCGGGTGCCGCTCTCTCGGGATCCGTTAAGGAAGCATCGGAGCGGGCGGGAGAGGATTCGTTTCAGAACCAGGAAAAAGGTACTCGGGCGGTACAGGTTTGATGCCGGCCTGCACTTTCCAGCCTGGATTCGTTCCTTCGCCGGCATATGCGCCGCGGAACACGGCCTTTCCGGAGAATTGGTCTTTCGGAATCCCATTGAAATCCCTGTTGTAGTCCACTTGCGAAGAGAATTCGGCGATGGGCAGCGGCGTGCCTTCCACTGTGCCCGGCAACGGATAAAAATTCATCTGTCCGAGCGTAAAAGAAGGATAATTCACGTAATTCACAGCATTGTCCAAACTATCGGTCAGGTTGTCCGTCTGTTGGCTTATCGGAGTCCCGGAGATCGGCGTCGCCGCGAAGATGAGGTTGCCAACTAGTTTGGTAACGGCCGTTTGGTCCTGGTTATAAATAAAGATTCCTTGCTGCGAAGTGTAGATGGTGTTGTTGTAAACATCGGCAAGTTTTAGCGGAAGATCCTGGTCCGCCAAATCCAGCGCGGTGTACTGGCCATCGACAAAGAGGTTGTCATGGATCGCAACCCGGCCTGAAGCCTGTAGAAGTGCTTCGCGCGGATTATGATCGAAGAAATTTCCGTAGATTTGATACAAGTCGCCGGAGCCTGGGCCGGAGGCAGGGAAGCCGCCTACCAGAACATTGGGGCGATCGCCATCCGGACTGGGCTGGTCGCCTTTGATAAACGTATTGTTCCTGATGATAGTGGTGCTGAATCCGGTAGGCATGCCCGGAACGGACGGCCTGGGAAGCTGAAACTTGATTTCCATGTTGTAGCCAATCGTGTCCTGAACAAGATTGTCCTCAATCACGCCGGCGACAAATGGGTCGGTTCCGTCGGAATTCCCGAGGTACAGTCCCGTTCCCGCGCCCAATATCTTATTTCTGCGGATGATCCAGTTCCATGTGGGTGTCTTGGTGGAAATACCGTCACACTGCTGGTCAGAGGTCTGACCTACAAGAACATTGCCTTCGATCAGGATGTCGTGAACCACGCTTCCAGTACCGCCTCCCGCGCTGATGCCGAAAACATCGGGGAGGCCCTGGCTGTCGACGCGAAGCCTTTTGACTGCCAGGTAACTGGAATTGGAGATCGATACCGTGTTGCAGCACGCATTGCCGGCAATCACTGCCGCTCTCGTCCCATCCGCGGACCTAGCGCCGGTGACCGTGATCCACGCGTGTGGGGTACCGTTGAGATGGGATAGAGACAGCGGAGCTGTAGAAACCCGGTGCTAAAACCAGGGTGTCTCCAGGCTGCAGCGTGCCTAGCAATGTCTTTACGTTTTGAGGGTTCGCATGGATAACTCGCGCTTCCGCTGCTGTGCATGCCAGCCCTGCGGTCGAGAAGTGCGATGAGAGATAGCCGATATTTGAGAAATGCTTTGCGTATCCATCTGATGGTCATCGTGATCTCCTTCAAGTTGTCTACTCAGCTGTGGTTGTGGCCTGTATACAGGCGGCCTGAACGGAACGGTCGTGTGTGGAGGATCAGGGTCGGCTCTCGCCGAATGGACCGGCCCCCAGATTCGCGACGGGAAATGTCCCGTGCAAATGCATGGAGAAACATATCACAGAATGCGAGGTCGTAAATTGAAACTTTTATCCTCGATTAACCCTTGCAATCGCAGTTTGGTGGGCTTATTTTCAAAAACAGCAACGAATATCGTACTTTCGCGCAATTTTCCCGGAATCTTCAACGAGCTCAATCCGGCTTCGCCGATGCTTGGAATCCGATGTTCCGTGTCGCTCGGGAAAAAATTACGCATCAGTAAAGTTTTGTTACTGGAAAGAGATTCACAGATGAAGTCACTGCTCCTTTTGATTGCCCTGGTACTCACGCTTGGGATGCCGTCGAGCTACGCGGCCGAAGCTTCCCGGGAAGGATCGCAGCCTGCTCCGATAACGGTATCGGAAGGCGATATCACGATCCCGACGTACGAATCGGTTGGCAGATATCTCCAGCCGGCTCTGTTCTCCGATTCAACGCTGGCGGGCCTGTATCCGTTTACCACCTATAACCAGGCTTTCAAGAAGGGCAGTCCGCTTCCTGAGAAGTATCACGCGGTTTTCGTCGAGAATAAATACCTCAAGCTGACGTACATTCCGGAATTGGGTGGGCGTTTCTTCTCGCTTTATGACAAGCTGCATCACAGGGAAGTCTTCTACCGCAATGACGTTATCAAGCCGGCGCACTATAACGCGCGCGATAACTTTCCTTTATCGGGCATTGAGCTGACAGGGCCCTACGATGCCCATGCGCTCGGCTTGCATGGCGAGCCGTACTGGTCGCACACCGTCATCCGGCATAAAGATGGCAGCGTCTCGCTGATGCTGGGCGAGAAAGATCCCATCTATCACATGAATGTAACTTTCACAGCGACGCTATATCCGGATGTCGCCGCCATGAAGACAAGTGTTTTTTGCTATAACGGCAACGACGGGCAGAAGCCGCAGATGTTCTGGACAAGCGCTTCGCTGCATTCCACTCCCAGGACGCGCTTCATTTATCCCATGTCTGAAACCGTCGGGCATACCACCGGGGTGGTTTCCCCTTGGCCGATGTACAACGGAGTCGACCTTAGCTGGGACCGCAACAACAAGGACATGCTCGGCGTATTCGGAATCGATACCTACGATAATTTTGGCGGCGCTTACAAGTTCGATCAGGATTACGGCCTTTTTCGCTACGCAGACCGTCGCGTGGTCCAGGGAATGAAGCTATGGACATTTGGTTATTCAAACCTGGCTACGGTTCTGGAGCACGCCTATACGGACCACGCAGGTCCCTACATTGAAGTACAGAGCGGGCGCATGGTGTGGGATGGGTACTACGAGTACGTTGATCCGCATAAAGTCGAGTCATGGCATGAATGGTGGATTCCGGTCGCAGGCATCGGCGGACTGACGACGCTGTCGCCCGACGTGGCGCTCAACCTTGAAGTACATCCTGATCCGCTGGGCAAAAACTCATCTGTGCATGTGGCGCTCTCCCCGGTTCGCCCAATCCAGAACGCGAAGCTGGTGGTGAAGGCGAACAGTGGAACTTTGCTGAACACTGCGGTCGATCTGGTTCCGGGCACTCCGATACAAAAGACGGTTGACGGTATTCATGCGGACAGCACCGGGCTGGCAGATATGGAAGTGCTGATCACGGCGCCCGACGGAAAGGTCCTGATCGATTACCACCGTCCGGACAGCAACCCGGGCGGCAAACAGTACAGTCCATTCGCGAAAAGTCTGGGCGATGCTCCCATCCCTCTCGACAAGATGACGGCCGAGCAGGCGGTGATGGCGGCGCAACTCAACCAGAAGGAAATGAATATTCCTGCAGCCACGGAGTTTGCAAAGCTCGCGCTGAAGCGGGATCCGGGGTATTCGCCCGCCCACCAGTTGCTGGGTATGCTGCAGTTCGATCAGGGAAACTTTGAGCAGGCGGCGGCAGAGTTCCAGAAAGCGGTGGACCGTAATCCGTATGACTCTCAGTCCTGGTACTATCTCGCGATCTGCCAACTGAATTTGAACCAGCAGAAGCAGGCTGAACGCAACCTGTATTACATCTGGCCGGGCAGTTCCTATTACGGTCCGCGCGAATATCAGCTCGGACGTCTGGCATTCCTCCGCCATGACGATCTGGCTGCGATCCAGCATCTCGAAGGCGCGATCAACTCGAATGGGGAAGACCTGAATGCACATCTGTTGCTTGCGGTGACCTACCGCGACCAGGGAAAAAAGGAAGCAGCGCTGCAGCAGTTGGCGAAAGTGTCGAGCACCGATCCGATGGACCGCGTAGCTTTGGCGGAGCATTTTTTCCTGACGGCCGATCCCACTGCGGAGAACCAGCTGCGAAATTTCATGGGAGAGCAGAGCGAGGATGCCATCCAGGTCTCGATCTTCTATAGCTCTCTCGCGCGATGGAAGGAAGCCGCTGCCGTGTTGAAGATGGTCGAGCCACCCCATAACAAAGACCCATGGGGAACTTCGCCTGTGTATTACTACACACTGGCGTATGCCTTGAAGCAGTCTGGCGACCTGAATGGCGCGGCGGAGAACCGAAAGAAGGCACAGGCCGCGGCAGGCATTGTGGAACGCTTTCCGTACCGCCGGGAAACGGTGGCGCCGCTGCAAGACGCGGTGAAGGACAATCCCAACGATACGGTGGCGCGGTTCAATCTTGCCTGCCTGCTCTACTATCGCGGTCAAAAGGCAAAGGCAATCGAGCAGTGGCAGGCGATCAACCGGATCAATCCCTCAGACTTTAGTACGCGACGGGCGTTGGGGCTGGCGTATGCAGCCGACGCACAACCCGATCAGGCCATCCCGCAACTGCGAAAGGCGGTGGAGCTAAGGCCCGGCAACATGGATACGCTCGATGATCTGGCGAATGTCTACGCTCGTGCCGGCAAGCTCGACGAGCAACTTGCGTTACTGCAGAACGCTTATGCGCGCGATCCCAAGAACGATACCCTGGCGGAAGGTTTGCTGAATGCGGACCTGATCCAGGGCAAGTTCCAGGCCGCCCAGGACATCATCGATCACCACACGTTTTCTCCCACCCATCGCACCTATACCGTGCGGGATGAATACCGCGAGCTGGAGTACGGCATGGGCGCCAAGGCATTTAATAGCGGGAATTATGAGCAGGCGCTGCAGCACTTTCAAGCTGCGCTCAAGCCGCCGGTAAATCTGGGCGTGGACAACTTCGAGCTCCAGTCGGTTCCCCGGGCGGACTACTACATCGGCCGCACGCTGGAGGCGCTGGGAAGAAAGCAGGACGCCACCCGCGCATATGAGCGGAGCATCAGCGGTGTGGAGAAGCTTACCGGCGGCGGCAGCGAGAGCTGGAGCCCGGATAACTTTTTCATGGTGCTGTCGCTGGAGCGGCTGGGTCGCCATCAGCAGGCGGCGGACTTGGTCAAACAGTTCCAGACAGTCGCCGCATCGAGGCTCCAGTCCGGCAAGCCCTCTTACAGCGCCAGGGCCCATTATCTGCAGGGCCTGATCGACAGATACGAAGGCAATGCAGACCAGGCGCGGAAGTCGATGATGGAAGCCGCGGAGAGTCAGCCGGATTATATCGGGCCGCAGTATGAATTGCGCGGCGATGCGATCGATCCGATTGGAAATTCCAGCAGTCGCTGAGTAAGGCTGCCGATACGGTAGAACTTCTCGGAAGCTATGTATTCGCAGCACCGTTTTGCCGAAGCATACGACGCCAGAAACATAATAAGAGGACAAAATAAAATGCTTATGAACTGGACGAAACTCTGCATGGCGGCTGCCGGTGCTGCCCTGGCGCTAACCTCGATCGGCACAAGCGTTGCCGCCGACCACGTCGGATCGCTGGTATTACCCTCTTCAACGCTAGAGCGCACGGGAGAGATTCCTGTGATCTATAACCTGAGGCAGGGGTTTACCGGCCACGCAATCTTGCACGTCCACTGGACTGACAGCCTCGGCCGCGTGGTCGAGGATACAACGATTCCCGCTGACTTGCTGGATGAGACCGAGATTACTTTTCACATCGATATGTCCCATGCGATCGCACTGAAGAACCACATTCAGGTCGATCTCACTCTCAACGGGAAGGACATCAAAGGCGCGCCATACAACAAACAGGAAAGCGCGGAAGCCGACTTTGTAGCCCGCCCGCCGTATACCGGCTGGAAAGACTACGTCATCATGATGTGGCAGGATTACCCGGCAAATCTTCTACCGGAACTGAAGAAGATGGGCATCAATGGCGGAATGTATCAGAGCCGCAACACGACAATGCCGGATTTCCTGATCGACAACAACATGCGCTGGTACGCGGAGAGCCTCGCCACGGATTACTACTCCGAATATCATCGCTGGCGCCCGGACCGTGAGGTAGGCTGGTCTTTTATTCAGGCAAAAAAACTCTATCAGGAACATCCCGACAGCCTGGTGGCTTTCAAGCGGCACCCCAGCTTCTGGGATCCTTACTGGCGCAACCTGATTCATGACCGCGGTGTGGCAGCGGCGCAGCGCTGGGCGCCGTATCGTCCTTACTTTTACAGCCTCGCCGATGAGTCGGGCATTGCCGAACTCGAAGCGCAGTGGGATTTCGACTTCTCCGACGAATCGCTGGTGCCGATGCGTCGCTGGCTGCAAGCGGAATATGGCAGCCTGGGAGCGCTGAATCAGGAGTGGGGAACGAACTTCACCAACTGGAACCTGGTCATGCCGCTGACCACCACCCAGGCCATGCAGAAGCCGGGCGACAACTTCGCGCAATGGGCGGACTTCAAGGAGTGGATGGATATCTCCTATGCCGACGCTTTGAAGATGGGAGCCGATGCCATCCGCGAAGGCGATCCGCATGCCTATGTTGGGGTCGGCGGCGGCCAGATGCCGGGCTGGGGCGGCTATGATTATGCCCGGATCACGAAAGCGCTGACGACGATTGAGCCCTATGACATTGGGCGCAGCGTCGATATCGTTCACTCGCTCAATCCGGCCATGCCGATTGTCACCACAGCATTCGCCTCTGGGCCGCAGGAAAAGCAACGCGTTTGGAGCGAACTGCTGCACGGCAATCGTGGACTCATCATCTGGGATCAGGCCAATGAGTTCGTTTCAAAAGATGGAGTCCCAGGCGCAAGAGGGAAAGAGGCGAGCCAATATTACAACGAGATTCGCGACGGCGAAGGCGCGCTGATCATCAACAGTCATCTGGTGAACAACCGTATCGCCATTCACTACTCGCAGCCCAGCCTGCGCACGCAATGGATGCTCGAGCGTCGTCCGGACGGCGCTGCCTGGATGACGCGCAGCCCGAGCGATGAGCGGTCCAACAATAAGTTCATGCGGCTGCGTGAATCATGGTGCGACCTGATCGCCGATGAAGGCTTGCAATATAACTTTGTTTCCTATGACCAGGTTCCCAAGGGCGAATTGCTCAAGCGCGGCTATCACGTGCTGATTCTTCCCGAGTCTAGTTCGCTATCGCAGGCGGAAGCGAATGCGATCCGCGAGTTTGTCGCCCAGGGAGGCGTTGCCATCGCGGATGGTGTGCCGGGTACGTATGACGAACATAGCCGCAAGCTGCCGCAATCCTCGCTCAACGATCTTTTTGGCGGCACGAATTCGGAGCAGGTGAACGTACACAACTTCGGAAACGGAAAAGCCATTCTGCTGAATACAGACATCGTGGATTATTTGCAGAACCGGCTGGATGGCAAAGAAGGACCGGTGCATCATCTGATCGAGAACCTGCTGCGTTCGAACGGCGTCCACCCTGAATTTGCCGTCGAGAATGCGGCAGGCCAGCCCGTCGTGGGAGTGGATACGCACGTCTTTGCGAATGGAGGCGTTCGCATCGTCGCGCTCCAATCGAATCCGCAGTTGCGAGTGAGCGAACTTGGGCCGCCGGATTTCCGCTCCAATAAACGATTCGAGAAGCCGGTCGCGGTGCATCTGCATCTGCCCAATGCCATGTATGTCTATGACACGCGCGCGCGCAAAGACCTGGGCAGGAAACAGGAACTGGACCTGACGGTCGATCCTTATGACCCGACAATCCTGGCGATGAGTGACGCTCCGCTGCCGGAGATGCAAGTCTCGCTTCCGGCGAATGCGCAACGTGGATCGGTCGTCAACATCGCGGTGCATGCCTCACCCGCCCAGGCGAATGCGAACGTGTTTCACATCGACGTTCGCGATCCGCAGGGGAACCGCGTGCTCTACTATTCGGGGAATGTGATTGCCAGGCAGGGCGCAGGGGTCAAATCCATCCCGCTGGCGGCCAATGATGCACCTGGTCAGTGGACTGTCACGGTGCAGGACATGCTCAGCGGCCAAACAATTACCCGCAACTTCGATGTGAAATAACGGACATCCACAAGAAGCAGTGAGGCGTGTGTGAAAAGACGGGAATTTTTGAGAGACTCGGCGATCGCGGCTGGCACGTTGATCGCCGGAGTCGGTTTTGCAGAAGCCAGGCGCGGGAAAGAATCCCACCGCGCCTCCAACTGAGGGAGCATCGCCGGAAAAACTGATCGAAATACCGGGCGGAAGCTTTGAGATCGTGGATGAAGGAACAAAAATTCCGGTCACGGTCACGCTTGGTAAGTTTCTGATGTCTCCCACGGAGGTCACACAACAGGAGTACGAACTGATCACAGGCGAGAATCCGTCCTTCCATCGCGGCGCGAATCTGCCGGTCGAAACCGTCAGCTGGTGGGATGCGATTCGGTACTGCAATCTTCGCAGTTTCAAAGAGAACCTGGATCCCTGCTACAACCTTGAGACTGGCTTTTGCGACATGCGCCGGAACGGATATCGGCTGCCCTCCGATACCGAATGGGATCATGCGTCGGGTGCGTTCACCAATTCGCGCACAGAGGCGAACCTGGGCAATTCCGATACAACGCATGTCAACTTGTTGATGGATGAACTGAACCATTCAGGCACCAAGCCCGTGGGCAGTTATCCGGCCAACCAATATGGACTCTTCGACATGACGGGAAATGTCTGGGAGTGGTGCACGGATTATTTCAATCCGATAGATGAACCGCAGGCCTCTTATAATCCGGCGGGCCCTCTTCGAGGCATCGATCGTATCCTGCGCGGTGGCTGCTATCTCAGCACGACTTCTCAGTGGGCGCACGGAAAGTACAGGCGATGCATCGAGCCGGAGTATAAATCCCGCTTCACTGGGTTTCGCGTCTGCCGCACGCTTCAGCCTGACGCGGTACTTCCCGCGGTTCATCACAGTCCCGACTGGTTCGCGCAGTACAATCATGCTCCGGCCGGATATGAAACCGCGACCGGGAACTTATCTTCCCTTGTCGCGGGGATAAGCTCCGTTGATGAATGGCAAACGCGGCGCAAAATTATTGAGGCGAAGTGGCTGAAGCTGCTAGGCTCCATGGATATTACGCCGCCGCCACCGAAGACGCGTCTGGTCAGCGTCATCACCGACCAGAACTACACCGCGAAGCTCATGTACCTGCAGGTTGAGCCGGACTGGTGGGAAAAGATTCTTGATCATGATGCCCGCCGAGGCGATGACGCGCCCGCGGCCGGTGGTCATCGTGCCCTTTTACGATGTCGATACTCCGGCCAGCCGCGATTTATCCGGAGTTGAATTTCTGGGTAGGACCGTCGATCCCTTCGCGTATTGCGCCGTTCAGAAGGGATACATCGCCGTCGCGATCCGATGGTTTGGCGAAAGCTATGGCGAGTCCGAGACCGAAGCGGTGGCGAACCTGAAGCGGCGTCATCCGAATGTCACCGGACTGGGCAAGTGGGTCTGGGACGCTCAGCGCCTGGTCGATTACCTCTTTACTCTGCCGGAGGTAGACCGCACGCGAGTAGGAATTCACGGCCACTCGCTGGGCGGGAAAATGGCCTTGTATGCGCCGGCATTCGATGACCGCATTACCGCCGTTGTCTCTAATGAGCTTGGCGTCGGTCTCACGTTCTCGAATTATGAAGATTACTGGTACCTCGGTGACTTTATCAACAAGATGGATCAGGGCACAGACCATCATGAACTGATTGCGCTGATTGCTCCGAGACCGTTCCTGTTAATCGGCGGCGACAAATACGACACCAACAAGAGCTGGTATTACATCAACGCCGCGCGCGCGGTCTACAAACTCTACGGCAAACCTGAAAACATCGGCTACTTCAACCACCATACGGGGCATCGTCCCACGCCCGAAGCCGTCTGGCGCTCGAATGAATGGCTGGCCCACTTCCTCGGACCCCAAGCATAAAGATTGTCATTCTGAGCGCAGCGAAGAATCCAGAGAACGTCGGCTTCGTCTGGATTCTTCAGCCCAAGAATGATGACTTTTTAGTCCGGCTACATCGAAACGAGAACCGCACTAACTCATCGGGTGCGGGTGCGGCACCACCGTAATCGTGATCTTCGAGGGATATTGCGTCGAGTGATGGACCTCATTGTGGGCGACCACTCCTTTCGCCTCGTCATAATTGTTGCCGCCGGTATTCAGGTTGCGGTCGAAACGCGGAAAGTTGCTGCTCGAAACCTCGATCCGGAGTGAATGGCCAGCGGCAAAGTAATCGCTGGTATTCATCGGCTCGAAGGTGATCTTGTACACTTTGCCCGGTTCCATCCACGCCACCGGCTTGTCATATCCGTTCCGGTACCGCACCCGCTGAATATTCTCATCCAGGTTATAAGCAGGCCCGTTCGGGGGCAACGTCGATCAGCTTGATGCGTGAAATCCGTATCTTTCGCGTCCGAGGACACATAAAGCGTAATGTAAATCGGGCCGCTTACCTCAGTGCCTTCCTTGAAAGGATCCGTGGTGTAGACCAGGATGTCGTTGCGGGTCTCCTTCTCGCGTTGATCGTAAGCGCCCGGGTGAATCGCATTTCCCTCGCAGCAGAAATTGCCGCCCAGCGAAGTTACAGGGTTCATCGGGTCGTAGGTGAAACGATCTCCCCTGTCCTGAGCAGGCGGACCAGAGGTCAATGATCCATCACCGAAGAGGCTGTTTGCTTTTCCGGCGCTCGCAAGATAAAACGTCTGCTGCTGTGAGCCTTCCGGCGGCCAGGTGTTCGATGTCTCCCACCTGTTCTCTCCCATGACGTAGTAGCGGACCTTGGGCATGGTTTCCAGCACGTGGTTGTCCTCTCCCTTCAGGAAGTGGTCGAACCAGCCGTAAGTCAGCGCGCTCATATCCAGTCGCGCATCGCCCATGTCTCTCTGCCCGACGACAGTATGCTCGGTGGCGCCCGCATAGCCGCAATGGCCCGTCGGCGCGATCACCGCGTATTGCTCGTTCGCGATGTCCGGTCGTGCCGTTTTACGTACGAAGTTGTATGCCGCCAGGTTCGGCCCCGTCGACAAGTCGTACCAGGACATGAACCATAACCCGGGCACGTTGATCTTCATGCTGTCGTTCCAGAGGCCGCCCTTGTACCACGCCGGATCATTCGGCGTCCGCTCGATCATCGCCCCTCCGGTCGCGATATCGGGCATGTGATCGGCGAAAATTCCTTTTGGCCCATTCACGGCCTTGATGATGTCCATCTCCGGCAGGTGCCAGAGGGCCTTCGACCAGTCCACCGGCGGGTAATGAGCATCAAGATCGAATGCCCTCGATGCGCTGATCAGGTCCGCCTGCGAAGTATTCCGCGGAAACATCGGCCGGATTGTGTTCTGCACGCCGTACAGCCAGTCGATGAAAAGCATCTGCACGGCGCCGCCGCGATACCAGTTTCCCTGCTCGTAATAGGGGCCGACGCGGCCCACGCCGGCGCCGAATCCCTCCGGGATAAATGCCGCGTCCGCCGGATTTCCCATGGCCGTCACAGCAAGCTGCCACTCCGCTGTCGAAGAGCATCCGATGGTTCCGACCTTCCCGTTCGACCAGGGCTGAGCGGCAATCCACGAGAACTCGTCGTATCCATCGCTCAGCGGCGGCCCAAGAATGTCGTAGTTTCCCTCGGAGAAAAATTGGCCGCGCTCGTTGATCTCGACATAGGCATAGCCGCGCTTCACCGCATTCAGTTCGGCACCCATATTGCGCGGCGCGCCAAGAGAAATATCCCAGTAGTTGAAGTTGTAAGGCGTGCGGACGAAAACGGTTCCGTATTTCTTGGATTCATCCTTCGGCCGGTAGATATCGGCGGCCATGCGCTTGCCGTCTTTCATCGGGATCATGACTTTTCGGTCAATGATCGCCACCGACTCCAACTCCTTCTCGATCGCATTATTTTTCGCAATCTGCGCCTGTTTGGAATCCGCGCCCTGGCCCAATGCAGCCGGAATCGCAAACAAAGCTTCCGCCAGTATGGTTGCGGCAATCAGGGAACGGACGAGAGTCATGCGCATGGAATTCCTCCAGGTATTTTTGCAAAGCCCAGTCTACCTGTAATCCGGCATTTACTCGTATGGAAATTCAACTGCCGCAGTGCGGTGGGAATTTGACTGAAAAACCGCTCGCCAAAGAGATCGCCTTGCAATCCTCAGGCGTGGAGCCGAGACATGCGGGCGACGTGTCGCGCTATCTGGCCATCTTCGTCGGTAGCCATTACGCGGACTTTTACTCGCGATGCAGCTTTCGAGATGGTTCCGGGAGTTTTTTCTGCCTCGCTTTCGGAAGCGACTTCAACCCCGAGAATGGCGAGCCGGGCGCAGATGTTCTTCCGTACCGGCGCACTATGCTGGCCGATGCCGCCGGTGAAGACCAGCATCTCGAATCCACCCAGAACAGTCGCATAGGCTGCAATTGTCTTCGCCACACTGCGGGCAAAGATATCGATCGCAAGCATTGCCTGCGCATCACCGGCGGCCGCGCGCTGCGTCAGCAAACGCATGTCGCTCTCGCCCGCCAGCGCTTCGAGACCGCTCCCATGATTTACCAGAGTTTCGAGTTCGTCTGGAGTCAGCGCGGAATTCTGCGGCGAAAATTTCCTCTGAAGCAACAATCCGACCGCGGGGTCCAGGTCGCCCGAGCGCGTCGCCATGGGAACGCCGCCCGTGGGACTAAGTCCCATGCTGGTGTCCATGGATTTTCCTTCAGCAATCGCGCAAAGGCTGCAGCCGCTACCAAGGTGGGCGACGATCAGTTTTGCCGGCAGATCGTCCCCGAGCAGACGCACGATTGATTCATAAGAGAGCCCATGAAAACCGTAGCGGCGCACGCCCGCATCGCGGTAGGCCCGCGGCAGGGGATAGGTATATGCTTCCGGCGGCATGGTGTTGTGAAACTGCGTATCGAAGCATGCGAATTGGGGAACGCCGGGGAACTCGCGCTCGGTTGCGCGGATGAGTGCGACCGCCGGCGGAATGTGCAAAGGCGCAAAATGCACCGAGCGCTCCAGAGTGGCGAGCACCTCGGCTGTCAAAGCGCAGTGCTCCCGAAGATGCGGACCGCCATGCACAATCCTGTGCCCGATGGCCATGATTTTCTCCGTGCTGTGACGCGCTATCTGGGCAGAGGCGGCAGCCAGCGCTTTTTCCTGGGAAGGAAACCGATCTTCTTCTCGCGCGATTTCGCGGCCATCGGCGTCCATCAGGATCAGGCTGCCGGACGCACGCCCGACCTCCTCCGCCTTGCCGGACAGAAGCAAGCGCTCGCCATCGTCGTCATAGAGGCCGAACTTCAGGGACGACGAGCCGCTGTTGATCGTGAAGATCGCCACTATGCAGAATCCTGGGAGGGCGTAAGCGCGCTGGAACTTGCAGTCCACTTCCAATCGCGGACCTCGGGCATGTCCTCGCCATATTCGGAGACGTACAGCTTGTGCTTCTGGATCACTTCACTGTGCCGCTGCACGGCGGCATGCACCCGGTCGGCGAGTCTGGGAATGTGGCTGATGGCATCGAGCGCCAGCGTATAGCGATCGATTTTGTTCAGCACCGTCATGTCGAACGGCGAGGTGGTCGTACCGTGTTCACGGAAACCATGCACATGCAGGTTGGCGTGATTGCGCCGGTTGTACGTCAGCTTGTGAACGATGCTGGGATATCCATGGAAAGCGAAGATCACCGGCTTATCCAGCGTGAACAGCCGATCGAAATCCGCATCGCTGATTCCGTGCGGATGCTCGCGCGGCGTCTCCAGCGTGAACAGATCGACAACATTGACAAAGCGAACCTTCACGTCCGGCGCCCAGCTGCGCAGCACCGTCACGGCCGCCAGCGTTTCCATGGTCGGAACGTCGCCGGCACAGGCCATCACGACGTCGGGCTCTTCGCCCGGCTTCACATTCCCCGCCCAGTCCCACGCCCCTACACCTGCAATGACATGTTTCACCGCGTCATCGATGTCGAGATATTGCGGCGCTGGCTGCTTGCCGGCAATCGTCAGGTTGATGTAGTTGCGCGAGCGCAAAACGTGGTCCGTCACCGCCAGAAGCGTGTTCGCGTCGGGTGGCAGATAGATGCGCACCGTGTCGGAATGCTTGTTCGCGACGTGGTCGATAAATCCGGGATCCTGATGCGAAAAGCCGTTGTGATCCTGCCGCCAGACATGCGAACTGAGCAGGTAATTCAGCGATGCAATCGGTTTGCGCCACGGCAGCGACTTTGCATTCCTGCAGCCATTTCGCGTGCTGGTTGAACATCGAATCGACAATATGAATGAACGCCTCGTAGCAGGAGAAATAGCCGTGCCGGCCAGTCAGCAGATAGCCTTCCAGCCAGCCCTCGCAGAGATTCTCCGACAGCACTTCCATCACGCGGCCATCAACAGATAGGTTTTCGTCCACCTGCTCATACGCCGCATCCCACCGCTTGCCGGATGCTTCGTAGATGGCTTGCAGGCGGTTGGAGGCAGTCTCATCCGGCCCGAACACGCGGAAGTTGCGCGAGCTGAGATTGCGCTGCATCACATCGCGCAGATAATTCCCCAGCGTAGCCGTCGCGCTGGCCTGCCGGTCGCACGGCATCGCGCATTGGATGGCGTAATCGCGATAATTCGGCAGCTCGAGGGGCTCCAGCAACAGACCGCCGTTCGCGTGCTCATTCATGCCTATCCGGAGGTTGCCTTTGGGCGCAAGATCGGCGAGGTCCTCGCGAAACCGACCGTCTCCGTCAAACAGCTCATGCGGCTTGTAGGAGCGCATCCACTCTTCCAGTTGCTGCAGGTGACGCGGGTTGGTGCGTACTTCGTCAAGCGGTACCTGGTGCGCGCGCCAGGTGCCTTCGACCGGTTTGCCGTCCACGAACTTCGGTCCCGTCCAGCCTTTCGGGGTACGCAGCACCAACGCCGGCCACATGGGGCGGGTCGCGTCGTTGTTTTCTCGCGCATGCTTTTGGATGGCGCGAATTTCGGCGTACATGGTATCCAGCACCTCGGCCATGCCGCGGTGCATCGTCTCATGGTCATCGCCTTCCAGAAAGTACGGCTTGTACCCGTATCCGCGCAGCAGAGATTCCAACTCCTCATGCGAAATGCGCGCGAGCACAGTTGGATTCGCAATCTTGAAACCGTTCAGGTGAAGGATCGGCAGCACGGCGCCATCGGTGATCGGGTTCAGAAACTTGTTCGAGTGCCAGGAGGTTGCGAGCGTTCCGGTCTCAGCCTCGCCGTCGCCAATGACGCAGGCGACGACCAGGTCTGGATTATCAAACGCGGCGCCGTAGGCATGAACCATCGAGTAGCCCAGCTCGCCGCCTTCATTGATCGAGCCCGGCACGTTTGGGGCGTCGTGGCTGGGTATCCCGTACGGCCATGAGAATTGCTTGAAGAAGCGCTTGATTCCATCTTTGTCCAGGCTGATCTCGGGATAAATTTCCGTGTAGGTGCCTTCGAGATATGTATTCGCCAGGATGCCGGGCGCGCCATGTCCCGGCCCCACCACATACATAAAGCTAGCCTGGGTCGCGCGGATCAAGCGGTTCAGATGCACATAAATAAAATTCAGACCGGGTGTGGTGCCGAAGTGGCCAAGCAGCCGAGGCTTGATATCTTCCGTCGTCAGCGGACGTTCCAGCAGGGGATTGTCTTTTAGATAAATCTGGCCGACGGAAAGGTAGTTCGCTGCAGACCAGTATGCCTCGATCTTTGCGATTTCTTCCTGCGACAAACTTGGCGACATCTGGAGTGCTCCGGAAACATATTATGATCCACTTTTTAGGATGCTCTCGCGTTGGAAACGAGTAAAGAGATCAGGCTCGGCTAGTTTCCACCCGTCTATACTGGAAGTTCAGGCGAAAGCATCGATTATGGCCACGCATTTAGAGGAAATCCTGGCATCTACCCGGCGCGATCTGGCGCAGCGCAAGCAGAGTGCGGACCTTGCCGCGTTGGAGCGACGCGCAGCCCAGCACACGCCGCGTGGCTTTGCCGCCGTTTTGCGCCGGCGCTCTCAGACGGGCCCGGCGATAATCGCGGAACTTAAGAAAGCATCGCCATCGCGCGGCCTGATCCGCGCGGATTTCCCGGTAGCGCAGCTTGCCGCCACGCTGGCGAAGGCAGGTGCCGCCGCACTTTCGGTGTTGACGGAGGAGCACTTCTTCCAGGGAAGCCTCGCCAATCTCGAAGCGGCTTCGGCGTCTGCACCGATACCGTGTCTGCGGAAAGACTTTATTGTCGACGAATTTCAGATCTTGGAAGCGCGCGCAGCATGCGCAGACGCGATTCTGCTGATTGCGGCGGCGCTCGATGACACTACTCTGCGGCAGCTGCGCCGCGCGGCGAAAGCGCACGGCTTGGACGTGCTCTGCGAGGTTCACAACGCTGAAGAGGCTGCGCGCGTGCTTGATTGTGGCTGCGAGATGATCGGAGTTAACAATCGTAATCTCAATAGCTTTCGACGTAAATTTGAATGTATCAATTGAGCTTACAGAGCTTCTACCGCCGGGCGTGGTGCGGGTCGCAGAGAGCGGCATTCACACAGCGGGCGATGTGGCGCTGCTCCGTGCAGCCGGGTTCCACGCGTTTCTGATTGGCGAGTCATTGATGCGGCAACCCGACCCGGGAAACGCGCTGGCGGCATTGTTGGCAGGCGTGGAGTCAACGCGCGAGGTGCCCGCCTGAGGCGTCCGCTATGTGGATAAAGATTTGCGGAATCACATCGATCGAAGATGCGGAGCTGGCGATCGCGGCAGGCGCCGACGCCCTTGGATTCATTTTTGCCGAAAGTCCGCGCCGCGTATCTCCGCAAGCAGCTCGGGAAATTATCCTGGCGCTTCCACCGCAAACCGAGAAGATCGGCATTTTTGTGAATGCATCGGTTGAAGAAATGTTTGCTGTCCAGCGCTTGGCAGGATTGACCGGAATCCAACTGCATGACTCAGGACACGTAAACCCGGAGCAGTTGCGCGATCACTCCAGCAACGGTTCCAACACGATTCGGATACTGCGGGTGATGCGCTATGATGCCCACCCGGATCGCTTTGCCCTGGAACTGCGCCAGCTTCGGGAGAGTGCCACGTTCGACGGCCGGCAAAATGCAATCCTGGTGGATACATGCGTTGCCGGCAAGCAAGGCGGTACCGGAGTTGCTTTCGATTGGTCGGCTGCGCGTGACACCTTTCTTCGCGAAGCGCCATATCTCCGGCTGATTGCCGCCGGGGGGCTGCATCCGGGAAATGTTCGCGAGGCAATCCAAACATTGCGCCCGTGGGGAATTGACGTGTCAAGCGGCGTCGAAAGTTCGCCCGGGAAAAAAGATCCGGAGCTGCTCGCGGCTTTCGTTCGCGAAGCTCGCGCAGCCGAGATGGAACTTGCGGAAGCGGCGCGATTCTAAAGATCTATAGAGAGAATTGGTTCCACATGAAAATTATGCAGACAGAAAAGCCCGTTACGTCTCCCATCGCTGCGCCGACTCCCGGGCGTTTCGATGCCTACGGCGGACGCTACGTTCCGGAGACGCTGATGGCGGCGCTGGAAGAATTGGAGCAGGCGTATGCGAAGGCGCAGCAGGATCCCGCGTTCGCAAGCGAGCTGTCCGATCTACTGCACCACTATGCCGGGCGTCCAACGCCGCTCTATTTTGCGGCGCGCCTGACGGAAGCGCTGGGCGGCGCAAAAATTTACCTGAAGCGCGAAGACCTGCTGCACACCGGCGCGCACAAGATCAACAACTGCATCGGCCAGGGGCTGCTCGCCCGCCGCATGGGCAAGCGGCGCATCATTGCTGAAACCGGGGCAGGCCAGCACGGGGTCGCGACGGCCACGGTATGCGCACTGTTCGGCATGGAATGCGTCGTCTACATGGGCGAGACGGACATGCGGCGGCAGGAGCTGAACGTATACCGCATGCGGCTGCTGGGCGCCGAAGTTCGCGGCGTAAGCGCCGGCTCGGCCACGCTGAAAGATGCCATCAACGAAGCCATGCGCGACTGGGTAACGAATGTGCGCACCACTCACTATCTGCTGGGCAGCGTGCTGGGCGCGCATCCCTACCCCACCATGGTGCGCGATTTTCAGCGCATCATCAGCCTCGAAGCGCGCCGGCAAATTCTCGAGTCCGAAGGGCGCCTGCCCACTGCGGTGCTGGCCTGTGTTGGCGGAGGATCGAACGCTATCGGCGCGTTCTATGAATTTCTTCCCGATACAGATGTCCGATTGATCGGCATTGAAGCCGGTGGACACGGGCCGGCGCTCGGCGAGCACGCGGCGCGGTTTCAGGGCGGGTCGCCGGGTGTGCTGCAGGGCACGTATTCCTACGTGCTGCAGGATGAGGCCGGGCAGATCGCCAATACGCACTCCGTTTCGGCGGGTCTCGATTATGCCTCCGTAGGTCCGGAACACGCCGCGCTGCACGATTCCGGACGCGCGGAGTATGTTTCCATCTCCGATGAAGCCGCGTTGAATGCGACGGTGAAGCTGGCGCGCATGGAAGGAATTCTGCCCGCGATCGAAAGCGCTCACGCGGTGGCAGAGGCGATTCGCATCGCGCCCAAAATGAAACGCGAGGACATTCTGTTGATCAATCTTTCCGGCCGCGGCGACAAGGATATGGGTATCCTGGCGCGCGAGCTGAAGTTGCAGGGAGCGTAAGGATGCCCATCGAGTTCTGCCATAAACCCGGCCTGGTTGTATATCTCACCATCGGCGACCCAGATCTGGCGACCAGCAGAAAAATCGCGCTCGCCGCGATCGATGCGGGTGCCGATGTGCTGGAACTCGGAGTTCCGTTCAGCGATCCGCTGGCCGACGGTCCGGTGATCCAGCGGGCCAGCGAACGGGCGGTCGCCAACGGAACACGGCTGGCCGATGTGCTGGAGCTGGCGCGCGCTCTGCGGAAGGAACGTCCCTCCGTCGGCCTGGTCATCTTTTCGTATCTCAATCCCATTCTGCGGATGGGTTTGGAAGCCTTTGCGGAAGCCGCCGAAAAGGCGGGCATCGATGCTGTCCTGATCACCGATTTGATTGTGGAGGAATCGGAAGAATATCGCGCGATTCTGCGCAGGCATCGACTGCAACCTGTTTTCCTGGCCGCGCCGACCAGTCCCGACGAGCGCCTGGCGCGCATTGCGGATGTGTCTCAGGGATTTGTCTACGCCATTTCTCGCGTCGGCATCACCGGCACGCAGCAACAGGTAGCGTCCGACGCTCGCGGGCTGGTGACCCGCCTGCGTCGTTATACAACGCTGCCGATCGCGCTGGGCTTCGGCATTTCGAACGCCGCGCATGTTGCCGCAGCCGCGGAATTTGCCGATGCTGTCGTGGTGGGAAGCGCCATTGTCGGCCTGATCGAGCAGTCCGCGCCGGCAGAGGCGCCGGCTGCGGTCGGCGCATTTATTGCCGGCCTGCGCACGCCGTCTGTGGTGGCGGAAAGCATTCTTTCCTGAAAAATGTTTCCGTCTCGATTAGGATAAGCAACATTATCTTTTGCCAGCGAGGCATTCCCATCTGTGCGCCAGGCACGTCGGAAGCCTGCTTTTTTTGAGGTGCTACATGGATATTGCAGAATGGCGGCTGAAAATTGATGAGCTCGATCGTCAGATCGTAGTTCTGATCAGTGAACGCGCACGGGCCGCGCAGGCCATCGGACGGTTGAAGCGGGCCACGGATTTGCCGGTGTATGAACCCAACCGCGAAAAGGTCATTTTTGAAAACGTGCGCAAAACGAATCCCGGCCCGCTGCCGGATATCGAATTGACGCACATCTATGAACGCATCATCGATGTAATGCGCGCCTTGCAAAAAGATGAACTGGCGTCGCAGTCGGCATCAACACCGGCGGGCGACACCAACCTGAACACAAATCAGACGAAACGAGAGTTTGGAAAATGATTGTAGCCATGCGGGAAAACGCCACCGAGGAAGAGATCCAGCAGGTGCTGGCGCGAATGGTGGAAATAGGTTTCAACGTACATCGCACCACTGGAACCCAGCAAACCGTGTTGGCCGGAGTCGGTCAGCCGGCCAGCTTCGATGTGCAGGATTTTCAGGTGATGGTCGGCGTGGCGGAGGCGCACCGCATCACTTCGCCCTACAAACTCGCAGGCCGCGGATTCCGCCCGCAGGGAACTGTCGTTCGTTTTTCGAACGGCGTAGCGGTCGGCGGAGAAGAGGTCATGGTGATGGCCGGCCCATGCTCGGTGGAATCGCGCGACCAGATTTTCACCGCCGCCAAACAGGTAGCCGCGGGCGGAGCAAAATTTCTTCGCGGCGGAGCGTTTAAACCCCGCAGCTCGCCCTACTCCTTTCAAGGGATGGGCCTCGATGGTCTGCGCCTGCTGCGCGAAGTGGGCGATGCAACCGGCCTGCTCATCGTCAGCGAAGTCATGGAGATTTCGCAAATCGAATTGATGCTGCCGTACGTGGATGTCCTCCAGGTCGGAGCGCGCAATATGCAGAACTTCAATCTGCTGCGCGAGCTGGGCCTGGCGCGCAAGCCGGTTCTGCTGAAGCGCGGGATCGCGGCGACGATCGAAGAGTTTCTGCTCTCCGCCGAATACATCCTTTCCGGCGGAAATTACGACGTGATGCTGTGCGAGCGCGGCATCCGCACCTTCGAAACCTACACGCGCAATACGATGGATATTTCCGCGATTCCGGTGTTGAAGCACTTGTCTCACCTGCCGGTGCTGGGCGATCCCTCTCACGGAACCGGGCGCCGCGACATGGTTCCGGCAATGGCGCGGGCCTCGGTTGCCGCCGGTTGCGATGGTCTGCTGATGGAAGTGCATCCCAATCCCGATAAGGCAGTTTCCGACGGAGCGCAATCGCTGTTTCCGCAGCAATTCGAGCAATTGATGAGCGAGCTGCGCATCATTGCTTCCGCTGTCGGGCGCACGATCGCGTAGAGAACTTTGGCAGATTCGATCCAAAGCGTCGCAATCTTCGGCACCGGACTGATCGGCGCTTCCGTCGGTCTTGCTCTGCGCGCGCAAGGCTTTGCTGGACGCATCATTGGCTGGGATCGCTCGCCAGACCAGGCGGAGCTTGCCCGGTTGCGCGGCGCTGTCGATAGCGTGGCGCGGGAGCCGCTCGCGGCCGCAACGCAAAGCGACTGCATTCTTCTGGCGATGCCGGTTTTTGGCATACTGAATTGGATCGACCGGCTGGCTGCCGCTCTTCGCGATGACCAGTTGGTCACAGATGTAGGCAGCACGAAAGAGGCAATCTGCGAGCACGCCTCGAAAGCATTTACTCCCTCCGTCGCCGCACACTTTCTTCCCGGCCATCCAATGGCAGGCAAGGAAGTTCATGGCGCGGCTTACGCGGACGGGGAACTATTCCGCGGGGCTGTGTGGCTGTTCACGGACACACAACCGGATGCAGCGAATCGACACGCCGCAGAATGGCGCCAGTGGGTCCAGCGCTTCGGCTCGCGAACTCTCGATCTCGATCCAAAGCGGCACGATGAGGTCTGCGCCTGGGCCAGCCATCTGCCGCAAATGCTGGGAACGGCTCTGGCCGCACTCCTCGAAGATACTTTCCCTGAGGATGCCTCTGCCGGAGCCGGCAGGAATCTGGCCAGCAGCGCCAGCCAGCTTCGCGCGATCGGTGGCCGCGCCATGCATGAAATGACACGCCTGGGCGCGAGCCCGTTTTCCATGTGGCGGGACATCGCCCAAACCAACGACGCAGAGATCTCGAAGGCGCTCCTGGCCGCTCGAGCAGCGGCTCGCATGCATCCGTGAAAATCTAAAGCAGCCGGAGCTGCGCGAAGAATTCCAGCGCGCCAACCGGTTCCGCTCGCGGTTTTAGTATTCGTGCTGGATGGCTGCAATAGCGCTATGGAAAGATCGTAAACCATGAGTGAAGAAGAGAAGAAAACGGGATTGACCCCACAGCAGCAGTTTCTCAATGACCTCTGGGAAGAACACGTCCGCGATGAATTTACGACGAGGGACACGAATGCAACGATCGATACTATGGTTGCGGACGCCTATGTGAACCATATCCCAGTGATGACGGGTGGAACGGGCCGGGATCAACTGCGGCATTTTTATTCGACATACTTTATTCCGAAAATGCCGCCTGACACGGAGATTGAGCAGATTTCGCGGACCATTGGAACCGACCGGCTGGTGGATGAGATGGTTGTTCGTTTCACCCACACGATCGAAATGGACTGGATGCTTCCCGGCATAGCGCCTACGGGGAAAAAAGTGGAATGCCCCACGGTTGCGATTGTTCACTTCCGGGATGGGAAGCTCGCGCACGAACACATTTACTGGGATCAGGCTTCTGTGCTGGTGCAACTCGGATTGCTGGATCCTTCGAAGCTCCCCGTGGCCGGGAATGAAACTGTGAGGAAATTGCTGGATCCGACGCTGCCGTCGAATGGCCTGATCCAAAGAGCGATGGGACATCGCGATAGCTCTGTCATCCCGACCGAAGCGTAGCGGAGTGGAGGGACCTGCTTTTGATGGTGGCACACTCAAGCCTCTTTTGCATGAGTGGGGAGCGCCTGACTTCTCGGCAGTCTATTCCGTGCTGTTCATACTGGTCTTGACGATGGATGCCTTATGCTCCTTATTGTCCTCGTCGAAAATGTATAATTTGCGACCGTCAACCGCATATTTCACCTCCCCGCCAACGGTCACATTCGCGGGCTTCGACCACGGGAAGAGCAGCTTTTCGCGAGCGATGTAGGTCTTCTCCGGGCCCCGGATCGTATAGATCTCGTAAGTGTCGATATTGTCGGTTGTGTTCGCCGTTGTGTGCCGCGAGTAATCGGTTCCGTCCTTCTTTCTTTTCGACTGCGAGTCTGTGTTGTAGGTCGTGGTGCTTCCTTCGTGAACCTTCTGCTGCTCTGTATCAAGCAGTTTGCCGCTTTGCCATTGGCGAGCCGCGGCGAATGCCATTGTGCCGCCAAGAAATATGGCGATTGCCAAACTAGTCCTGCGACCGATTTGCCTCATATAGCCCCCAGTGCAAATGTCTGAATTCGTTTCCGTGGATGATGGACGCGCCGAGCTCGCGGGCGAGTGCACGTACCTTGATGATCTTATCCGGGAAAAAGGAGATCGCAAATCGCTTTTTTCGCCTTTCCTGAGCGACAGCGCTGCGCTGACTGGGAGAAACCTGCGGGCCCACTTCCAAAACATGACCGTAGTGGAAGAAATCCTCGAGCGTGGCCGCCGAAGCCTTCCTGTGCATCCGACAAAGCGAGCGGGTGGCCGATGCATTCGCATTGCTTGGAAAATCCTCGCGCGGCAGATATCCCGCTGTGAGTTCGATATGTCCCGAAAAGATCTCTTGATTGCGCCAGTATCGGAAGGCGCGCTGATCCTCGTAATCGCGCTTATTGGATGGATCACTCATCAGCCGCTTATCTTCGCGAGCCTTGGCCCGACCGCGTATGAACAGGTCGAAACGCCGAAGCAGCCGAGCGCGCGCCCTTACAACATCATCGTGGGGAACGCGATCGCCATTCTCGCGGCATTTGCGGCGATCGCTCTGACCGATGCCTGGGCAGTCCCAAGCGTTTCATCGCATGGCGTGCCGCTGCTCCGGGTGTGGGCCTGCCTGGTGGCGGTGCTTCTAACGGTCTTGTTCACGCTGCTGGTGCGCGCGAGTCAGCCGGCGGCCCTTTCGACTTCCCTGCTGATTGCAGCCGGAATTATGCAGACATGGATGGATGGCGCGATGATCATGGCCGGCGTTCTGCTAATCGCGATACTCGGGGAACCGTTGCGGCGCTGGAGGCTGAAAAACAGTCCCGATCAATGAGTGCAGCCCGGGAAAATCATCGGAGCTATCAGTAGATCTCTTCATATTAGTTAATTCATAGGTCGATTCCGCAAGCTCAGAATGATGAGATAACTGTCTAGCTCTGAATCACTCGATCAATAACACGCTAAGCCCTGTCAACCTTTCGGCTGTAGTAATCCCTGAAAATTACCGCATGCACAATCAGATACGCCAATAGAATACCGGCAGACATGTAATAAGGAATCTCGTCATTAGGGAGCGGTATCGCGTTGCGACCGAAAAAATAAATGACGAAAAAAACAACAGCCGATATCCCATTGAATTTCAGGAAAAGTCGATTCGTTTTTGTATTTTGTTCAAATAACTGACGAACTTCTATTTGTTCATTCTCGCTCGGCTTTGGACCAAGTCGAGACTGGAAGACCACGTCCCAGACGCACCAAATCAATTCGGCACAAGCGGTGAGGAGAAACAGAGTTTCGAACATGCCATTAAGATTCGCATCGGTTACATGGGAAAGGTAGGCACGCCATTGACCTTCCGACGCCGTCTGAGAGGGGCCCAATAGTGGCAATCACCAGGTAGCAGATCATGGCTATTCCAAGCTCAGCAATGTTGGAAAGAATTGAAAGAATGAACGGCCACGGCTTCTCCGGATTGGGAAAGCCTTCCAGGCTGTGCATGGAGTAATACAGGCTGAGCAGATCAAAGATGTGGCGGAAAATGATCGCTAATGCCGCGACCAGGCCGATTATCGCTGCTATCTTCGATGGAATCGCATCGCCAAATCGATAATACTGGCTTGCCGATTGCAGGAACAGAATTACCACAAAGCCGCAAATAAAGCCTTGCAAATCCTTCATTGCGAATCGATGAGTTGGCACGTGCATGCTTTCCTCCAGGATTACCGGCAACCGGCTGCGCTAAGTTCGCGGCAGACCGCCAATCAGACGGCGATTATAGCAATCTCCGCAAGCATTCATGTGGAAGGCTGCTGATTGTAATAAATAGCCGTCCGAGTTTGTCGATGCTCCGTATTGTGGACCGCTTGAAATGAAATTGACTGCGCAAAGTTAATTCGTTCTTTTCGAGCGATTGCACAAGTCTCTATCCTTCGAGTACAACGGCAACATGAAGATTTTGACTGCGGCGGAAATGCGTGCCTGCGATGTACGAACTGTTGAGCAAGGTGGTTCGACGTGGCAGGGCCTGATGGAGAATGCAGGCTCCGCAGTCGCAGCCTTCGCGATGCGCGAATTCCCGCGGGCGAAACGCATCACCATCCTATGCGGGAAAGGCAACAATGGTGGAGACGGCCTGGTAGCCGCGCGACATTTGGATTCCGACAGCAAGCAGGTGCGTGTTGTTCTGTTGGCAGCCGCGGACCAGCTTGCAGGCGAACCCCGCGCCATGTACGAAAAACTACCGCAAGCATTGAAGGACTCCAGCCTGATCGATGGCCACGGAGCAGGACTTGTCCGGCGCGGCTTTCGAATCACTGTTTCGACGAAACGGAATTATTTATCGACGCCGTCTTCGGCACCGGTTTCCATCCGCCCTTGCGCGGAGTGGCCGCAGCGCTTCGCGAAAAACTTGCCGATCACCAGGCGCCGGTCGTTTCCGTCGATCTGCCTTCCGGCTGGGATGCGGATGCGACGAGCATCCATGCGGAGGCCTTTCGCTCCGATGCAGTCGTTACTTTTACCGCGCCGAAACTCGCGCATGTCTTCGGAGCGCTCACACGCGGCCCAATTGCGGTCGCGCCGATCGGCTCTCCCGAGCAGGCCATCGTTTCCGAGGCTGGGCTCACCTGGACGGGCGCGTCGAAAAAAATTGTCGAAGCTCCGCGTGCTCTCGATTCGAACAAGGGACGCTTCGGTCATGTGCTGGTGGTGGGCGGCTCGCCGGGCAAGGGTGGCGCGGCCGCCATGGCATCGCTGGGCGCGATGCGCGCGGGCGCGGGTCTGGTGACGGCGGCCGTTCCGCGCAGCATCGCGGGCATTGTCGCAGGCTTTGCCCCGGAACTGATGACGCTGCTGCTGGAGGACTCGGCAGCGGGAAGCATCTCATGGAAGAACCTCGACGCCGAGCGACGCAAAGCGATGCTGCACGGCATCAGCGTTCTTGCGGTCGGGCCCGGCATCGGCCGCGAACCGGAGACAGCGGAATTTGTTCGCGAGCTGATCTGTCAGACTAAGCTGCCAGCCGTGATCGATGCCGATGGCTTGAATGCGTTTGAAGGCCGCAGTGAGCTGCTTAACGGCCGCGAGCACACGCTGGTGCTGACGCCGCATCCGGGAGAGATGGCGCGGTTGCTGGGCTGCACCATTCCCGATGTCGAGCGTGACCGCATTGGGGTCGCGCGCAGCTTCGCCACGGGACATCATGTCACGCTGGTGCTGAAGGGCTGGCGTACGCTGGTCGCGCATCCGGATGGCCGCATCGCCGTGAATACCAGCGGCAATCCTGCGCTGGCGAAGGGCGGCAGCGGCGATGTCCTTACCGGCATTGTGGCGGCGATGATCGCGCAATTTCCGCAACGGATTGCGGAGGCCGTCGAGTGTGCTGTCTGGCTCCACGGCGCAGCGGCGGATCTAT
Organism: uncultured Acidobacteriota bacterium; assembly: GCA_963823295.1. Taxonomy (GTDB): domain Bacteria; phylum Acidobacteriota; class Terriglobia; order Terriglobales; family Acidobacteriaceae; genus JAKAAZ01. Next base: position 36,112 of record CAWGLF010000018.1, on the reverse strand, counting down.
TTGTTCGCACGCACGATGAGCGCACGATGCTCGCGACCGATATGCTCCGCCATCTTTCGCGCGCCATTCTAAGCCCGGTAGAACACGATGGATTTGTGTGGCTGCAAGAAGGCCGGGGATGAGCGACACCAAGCGTGCACCTCAACTGCAGCGCGTTCATACGACGAATTCCTGCGATGAAACCATTGCGCTTGGCCGCGAGCTAGCCAAACTGCTCACTCCTCCGAAGGTGGTGGTTCTGCGTGGAGATCTAGGCGCGGGCAAAACGACCCTGGTGAAGGGAATTGCGGCGGCGCTTGGCGCAGCCGAACCGGATGAAGTGACCAGCCCGACGTTTACCCTGATCCACGAGTATGCGGGCCGCGCCATCGAGCCAGAGAGCCAGAGCGAAAATCTTGGCGGCGTGGTTCTGCTCTATCATCTGGACCTCTATCGTATTGAAGATCAGCGGCAACTGGACACGCTTGGCATGGAAGACCTGATAACCCCACAGAGCTTGATGTTGATCGAGTGGGGCGAGAAATTTCCGTCCGTGATCGCGCTCAGCGATGGGGAGATTGCGATTGAAACGTTGGCTGGCGATGAGCGCAGGATTACGCTGACGTTGCGCTCGGCTTAGTTTTGCAAACTCGCAGAATGCAGAAATCCTTCGCTCCGCTCAGGATGGCCGAGACCTTGAGGGTCACCCTACATAATGGGAGACTGCTCTAGAACCCCATGATGTTGTAGCCGCTGTCGACGTAGATGACTTCGCCGGTGATGCCCGAGGCTAGGTCGGAAGCGAGAAATGCTGCTGTCCCGCCGACTTCCGCCTGTTCCGTATTGCGGTGGAGCGGGGCGCGCTCGGCGTGCGCCTTCAGCATGTCGCTTAAACCTCCGATGCCGCGGGCGGCAAGCGTCTTAATCGGTCCGGCGGAGATGGCGTTCACTCGGATGTTCTGTTTGCCCAGATCGGCGGCCAGGTACCGCACGGTGGCCTCAAGCGCCGCCTTGGCTACGCCCATTACGTTATAGTGCGGCACAACCTTCTCCGCGCCGTAGTAGGTCAGGGTAAGAATGCTGCCGCCTTCCGTCATTAGCGGAGCCGCAGCGCGGGCGAGCGCGATCAGAGAATAGACGCTGACATCGTGCGCCACGCGAAAGCCTTCTCGGGTGGTGTGGATGAAATCATTCTTTAGTTCATCGGCCGGCGCAAAGGCGACGGAATGCACCAGCACATTCAGTTTTCCATGGCGCTGCTTCAGGCCGGCGAAAACGCTGTCGATTTCGGCATCGTTCGAGACATCGCACTGCACGGCTTCGGCTCCCGGCAGCTCGGCCAGCAGACCTTCTGCTTCCTGCTTCATGCGGTCGTTCTGATAGCCGATGATCAGCTTGCAGCCGGATTCATGCAGCTTCTGAGCAATTGCCCAGGCGATCGAGCGTTTGTTCGCGAGACCGAAAACAACCGCAATGCGGCCTTCGAGATTCAACATGATTTCCTCCATACTCCCATGGTTAGACCGGCTTTCCTGTTTATTGATGCGGCCCGTTTTGGATGAAGATATCTTCCCACTCTAGCTGTAAAAGACGCGGCTAAAGTGGGCCACCCGACGGTCAAGGACGAGATGCAGAGGTTCTTCGCTGCGCTCAGAAGACGAGCTTTTTTATACGATTCCATCTAAACAATAAACGAGAACTGCGCTAGCCGCCGAGGTCGATCAACTCCACGTGGTCGATAGGCTGGCCCAGAAAACGGCTGCCCAGGGCGCGGAATTTGCCGACCGAATCGGTTGCAAAGAATTTGCAGCGAGGGCGCGCAGTCTGATCCCGCCGCGGAGGGCAAGCATTCCGTTCGCTTCCATATCTCGCCGGACACGCCGGGCGGTGGTATCGGCAGAATCGAGAATCCTGATTTTCTCCGGCAGCTCCTGCTTCAGCATGTCGTGGAGGAGTGGATAATGCGTGCACCCAAGCAGCACGGTATCGACGGAGCAGCCGCGCGCTTCAGCTTCGGTGAAGGCCTGGTCGAGATAAATCCGCAGCACCTGGCGGGTGACATTCGCCAGCTGGATCGTGCTCCTGATCGCCTCCGGTCCAGCCTTCCTCAATCAGTGGAACCAGCAAAGGACAGGCCTTCTCGAAGGCGCGCACACCGAGCGCGGCGCAGGCCGCGGCATAGGCATGGCTCTGGACGGTGGCATCCGTCGCCAGCACCAGCACGTCGCGGGTGACACTTGCGGCGGCGGCACTATCGGCTCCGGTCTCAATGACACCCAGCACCGGGACCCGCGCGGAGGATCGGATGGCATCGAGCGCCAGCGCGCTGGCGGTATTGCAAGCGATGACGAGATATTGCGCGCCGTAGGACTCCAGCAATTGCGCGCTCTCGACCGCGTAGCGGGCGACCGTTGCCTGCGATTTTGAGCCGTAAGGCAGACGAGCCGTGTCGCCGAGATAGAAATACTCCGCGGCTGGAATGCGGGACAGCAAGGCCCGCAGCACAGTCAGGCCGCCAAAGCCGGAATCGAAGACACCGATACGCGGCAGCAAGGTGTTGGCGGATTCGCTCATTGTGTAGCTCCGGCAGCGGGCGGGGTAGGAGAACTTTCATTCGGTGTGGCTGGTTGATTCTGAGGCGTCACGTCGGGCACATCGGTTGCGGTCAGATAGGTGCGGGTCAGGTCGGCATGTCCGGCCAGCGTTTCTTTCGGGCGTCCGTCGACGAGAAATCGGACTTCGGTGATCTGCGGCAGGTTGGCGTGCAGCGTGCTCAAAATGGAGAGCAAAGTGAGAGTTTCCACCAGAATTCCCGACGGATGATGTTCGACAAAGGCGCCGTTCAGATTAACCACGGCAATTTTTCCTCGGTTCGCCTGTTTTGGCTGTTCTGGCGGACTGGATGAACCTGCCGGAAGAGGCAGCAGAAACACATCGTTGACAGCAGTCACGGCCGCGAGCGGATGAGGAGAACCAGATTTTGCGTATTGTGCGAACAGATCGTTGAGCAGCGCGCGGATGCGCGTGGTTGTGTCGGCGGGCAGGGCGAGCTGCCGCTGGAGCGGGACAAGCGAGCCGTCCTGATCATTCGCGATCATCAGAGTGGCTGCGACCGGCGGGGTTTCGACCGGGGCAGGCATCGGCGCGACATTCGGCATGGCGGCCAGCTGATCCTGCGCGCGGGAGCGCATGCGGATCAAATAAGCGGCCATGAGTACCGAGCTGATCAGCAGCACCCACAGGATGACTTTTTGGTACCACGGGGTCACGGCTGCAGTCTCCAGTCGCTGCGCCACGTTGTCAGCGCCGACGCCAGGGCCTGCGCAATCCGCTGCTGATAGGCCTGATCCGCAAGCGGCGTGTTGGCGTCCAGCGGAGCAATTTCAACCGCCACGGCGGGGCATGCCATGCTGTCGAGCGGCACAAGAGAAGTGCGATCCAGCAGAGCGGGAACGTGCTGGTCTGTCAAGGCCGCGTTGAGATCGGATTCCAGCCTGAGACTTGCCGTTCCGTAGCTGGTCTGTGCGGTTTGCCAGGGCAGAAAAGTGCGGCGAGGATTCTGCGAGATTTTTTTTCCGGCCGGGGGAATGGAAGAAGTGAACAGATGAACGCCATCGCCGGTGGACGTGGCATGCAGCAGAATACAAGCGGCTGCCTGGGCGCCGTTGGCCGCGACTGCCCGGGCGGTATCGTCGACTGTGGTGTCGGCATCGCGCGTGGAGATGGAGGGAATTCCGCTCGCGTTCAGCAGGGCGCGAAGACGGTTAGCCAGCGCCAATGTGTAATTCTTCTCCGGGGAACTGGGAGCCAGCATGGCTCCGTTATCGGTGCCGCCATGCGCCGGGTCCAGCACGACGACGAAGCGCAATTGCGGTGGATGTTGGGCTGCCGGTGAAACTGGCTGAGCCGGTTGCGTCTGCACTGATGAGGTATGTGGCGGAGAAGCGGACTTCGGCTGCGGTTGTTGCGCGCCTGCGGGTGAAAGGAGAAACATGATGAACGCAGCCAATGTCAGCGAGCCCAGCCCGGTTTTCATTTTGGTTTCGCCCACACCCAAATATCTCGTAGTCCTGAGTAACGCGAAGCACCGCTGTATTTTGTTGGCAATCCGAATGCAGAGGTTCTTCCCCTTCGGCAAGCTCAGGGTCAGAACGACGATCCCGTTGCCGATTTCGCTGCTTGACGGCACCAGCTAGTCCAATGCATAGATGGTGAGGCCGCTCAGCAATTTGGGATAAAAGTCGGTGGATTTCTGCGGCATTACGTCTCCGGCAAATGCCACCTCCCGCAATTGATCGAGCGTGACAGGGTTCATCAGGAACGCGACATCGGCATCTCCGGACCGAACCTGCTGGATGGCATCGGTGGCCTCGCGTACGTAGCGCAGATGGCTTTGATCGAGCACGGCCTGCTGGGAGATGCCGAGCACGTCCTCCAACAGAACGGAGTGCAGCTGTACAACATCCAGCCTTTTTTGCCGCTCCGGCTGATCACTGAGGCGTGCAGCGATCTCCGCTTTTTTCGCCGTTAGCAGGTGACCCCCGGTGCGGGTAATTGCGACAAAGCTGACGCCATTCCTGCCCGCCTCCTTCAGCTGGCGCAGAATGGCGGCCGTGTCGCTCATTGCCGGTACCGGTTGAATATCGAAATACTTGCCGGCGCGCTTGAGGAATTCCGCGGGGTTGAAATTTTCAAGACCATACACCACACGATGCGTGGGGAGAATCGTCAGGCCGGGCGCATCCATATTGACGAAGGTCATCATGGTGGCCGCTTCCGGATAGGGCGGCTGCGGCAGGCTGCCGGTCGAGCGTTCGGAGACGCCGCTGGATGTCCTGGGCGCATGTTCCTTGCCATAATTCAATGCGGTCTCATAGCGGTGGTGGCCATCGGCGATGATGAGCTTCTTGTCCCGCATGGCGCTGAGCAGCATGTTGATGGTGCCGGGCTCGGAAACCTTCCATACGCGATGCAGCACGCCGTATTCGTCGGTCAATTCGATTTCGGGAGTCGATGGGTCAGCGAAAAGCAGCGTTTCCGCTGTCTGGCCTGGGTCGGAATACAACATGAAAATCTGGCCGAAGTGCGCGCGGGTGGCTCGCAGCAGGTTTAGACGGTCGGACTTCGGCTTGGCCAGGGTGCGTTCATGGCGAAAGACGATTCCCTGGCTGTAATCGGCGAGTTCGCCGAGCGCGATGAACCCGCGCCGTTCCTGGAATACGCCTGGCGAGCCGGGAACTTCATACCGCTGCGAGTAGGCGTAAATGGCGGGCTCATTATCCTGCGACAAAATGCCCTGAGCGCGCCACTCGTTGAAATTGCTGGCTGCCCGAGTGTAGACGTTGTTCTCCGGTGAATCGAACAGCTCGGGAAGCCCCAGGATGATGCGGACCAGGTTCTGCGGGCTGCGCTGATAATAGGATTGCTGCATTGCCGGGGAAATTTTGTCGTAGGGCTGGGTGACGACGTCTTCGGCGCGGACCAGTCCGGGATTGTAGCGCCATGCGCGAAACGGAAAAATGCGGGCCATTCGGGTAGAGAACTCCTGTTGGTCCAGGTGCCGGCTGCGACCAGATGCGGATGTGCGGTTCTGTGACTCGATTCTATCGCAGAGGAGCGGTTGAACCGGAGACTCGTTGAAGGCTGTCTCGGCGCGAGAGCGGTGATGTTGTACTTGCCAAGATGGGTTGCGGCGGCAATTCCAAGTATCGTAAAGAGAAGCTCTTCTTCGGAGTGCGAAAGAGCGGAATGAAAAATATGTGGACACAAAGGCATCGTTCTCGTTCAAGCTTGCCGGCTTTGTTTGTGATCATCGCAGTCTGCGTTGTGATCGCAACCGGCAACGCCGCAGCCCAGCAGACCGGCGGCAACGGGGCGCATCGCGCAGGAAATAGCCCGGCGATGAAGGCGCAGTCCGGCCAGAATCAGCCACAGGTGCAGACCGGCCCCAACGGCCAGTTCACGCTGCGGACCTCGGTCAGCGAGGTGGTAATTTATGCCACGGTGGTCGATGAACACCAGCATCTAGTCACCACGCTCCAGAAGCAGAATTTCAGCGTCTACGAAAATAATGTTCAGCAGACGATTTCGTCTTTTGGGCAGCAGGATGTCCCGGTCTCGCTGGCCATTGTGGTCGACAACTCCGGCTCCATGCAGCAGAAGCGCGGCGCCGTCAATATAGCCGCGCTCGATCTGGTAAGGGCGTCGAACCCGCAGGATGAAGCATTTATTGTGAACTTTTCCGACCAGGCATTTCTTGATCAGGACTTTACCTCGAACATCGGCCTCCTGGAGAAAGGGCTCTCCCACATTGACTCGAGTGGAGGCACGGCTCTTTACGACGCGGTGGTGGCAGCGGCGGACCATCTGGCGAAAAACGCGAAACACGCCAAGCAGGTGATTCTGATTATTACCGACGGCGAGGACAACAGCTCCAGCGCCACGCTTGCCCAGACGGTGCGTCGTATTCAAGCTCTTCAGGGGCCGATTGTGTATTCGATCGGCCTGCTCTATGACCAGGGCGGCCACCAGGCGCACCAGGCGCACAAGGCGCTGGAGACGCTGAGCGAGCAGACCGGCGGCATCGCTTTTTTTCCTAAATCTCTGAACCAGGTAGATTCGATTGCCGCCGAGGTGGCGCGCGACATTCGCGAGCAATACATTCTGGGATATCATCCCACACGGCCGATCAGCGAGGGCGGATACCGATCCATTCGCGTGACGGCGAAAGCGCCCGGGCACGGCAAGCTGACGGTGCGGACGCGCGCGGGGTATTTCGCGAATAGCTCGGGCAAGTGATAGGTTTCTCGACTGCGGTGCGCGCTCGGAAGGCAAGTCTATTTCTTCCGATAATCGGAACGCGGAGGTCGAGAGCGTTTACTATAAGCGTGAGAAAAGCGCTCTTACAATTCAAGTTTGAATCCGGGGCGGCGCGGAGGTCATTTGCTCTACTGGCTCCTCTATCAAAAATTATTTCCCTACGTCCACGCGTTCCGCATCTTCAGCTATCTCACGTTCCGGACAGCGTTCGCCACGCTTACGGCCCTGCTCATCGCCTTGCTGATCGGCCCCCATCTGATTGAGAGCCTGCGCGAGTTTCAGATCGGGCAGTTTATCCGCGAGGACGGACCCCAGGGTCACCAGAAGAAGGCGGGAACGCCGACCATGGGCGGGCTGCTGATCCTGGTCGCGATCCTGGTGCCGACGCTGCTATGGAGCAATCTGGCCAACCCGTTCGTCTGGCTGGCTGTTCTGGCCACCGTGGGTTTCGGCGGCATCGGGTTCACCGACGATTACATCAAGGTTGTTCATAAGCGAAATCTGGGGCTGACGTTTCGCGCCAAAATGGCGGCGCAGATCGGCCTCGCGATCCTGATTGCCGCGCTGCTGCTGGTGCTGCGCGGGGACCGGGAATATTCCACCCGGTTGATGGTTCCATTTGCCAAGAATTTCCGCCCCGATCTGTCGATCGCCGCCGTTCTTCATGCCCCGCATCTCTGGATATTCGCGTTCGTGCCGTTTGTAATTTTCATCATGCTGGTGCTGGTCGGCTCCAGCAATGCCGTCAACCTGACGGATGGGCTGGATGGGCTGGCCATCGGTTGCGTGATCATCGCCGCCGGGGCGCTGACCGTGCTGACCTACGTCAGCGGAAACGTGCGTTTCGCCGATTATCTCGGCTTTCAGCGCATGCCGCTTGTCTCCGAGCTGACCATCTTCTGCGGGTCGATGGTGGGCGCGAGCATCGGTTTCCTCTGGTATAACGCGCATCCGGCAGAGGTCTTTATGGGCGACGTGGGCTCGCTGGCGCTGGGAGGCGCGATCGGCACGGTGGCCGTCATCATCAAGCAGGAGCTGCTGCTGCCGTTTATCGGCGGAGTTTTCATTCTGGAGGCAGTCAGCGTGATGCTGCAGGTGGGCAGCTATAAATTGCGCAAGAAGCGTATTTTCAAAATGGCGCCCATTCATCACCACTTTGAGCTGGTGGGATGGTCGGAGTCCAAGGTGATTGTGCGGTTCTGGATCGCCGCTCTGGTTTTTGCGCTGTTTGCCCTGACCACGCTGAAGCTGCGCTGACACTACGCCAATCTGGCAGGAACGTGGGACAATCAAATCGCAACCACCCGCGACGGTCGATGAGTGAATTATGGAATTGAAAGGAAAAAGAATTCTGGTCGTCGGACTGGGGAAATCCGGCGTTGCCTCAGCCATTTTCCTGCGAAAACAGGGTGCGCAGGTCACCGTTTCCGACGTGCGGAGCGTGGAAGCGCTGGCCGCGGAACTGCCCGCCCTGCTCAATGCCGGGGTGATGGTGGAAGCCGGCGGTCACGGCCTGCTGACCTTCCGCCGGCAGGACTGGATCGTGGTCAGTCCCGGAGTGCCGCCGGATACGCCGGAGCTGGAGCAGGCGCGCAGCTTTGGCACGCCGGTGATTGGCGAACTCGAGCTGGCGTCGCGTTTTCTACGCGGCAAAATCCTCGCCATAACCGGGTCGAACGGGAAGACCACGACGACCGCGCTTTGTGGAGAAATCTTCCGCGCCGGCGGTCTGCCGACGCACGTAGGCGGAAATATCGGTGTGCCGGTAATTGCCCTGGTCCCGGAAAGCAGTGATGAGGCATGGAATGTGCTCGAAGTGTCGAGCTTCCAGCTGGAAACCATTGTGGATTTCCGGCCTGAGATTGCGGTGATTCTGAACATCACGCCGGATCATCTCGACCGCCATGGAAATCTTGAAAATTACATTGCCGCCAAAGAACGCATCTTCGAAAACCAGACCGGCGACGATTTCCTCGTGCTGAATGCCGAAAATGCGGAGACCCAGCACGCCGCCGCGCGTTCCCGCGGCAAAGTTTTCTGGTTCAGCGTGCGCCGGCCGGTGCGGCAGGGAACATTCGTCTACCAGGATGCGATTGTCTGGCGCGCGGACGAACAGTCCACCCTGGAGCCGGTTCTTCCCGTAAGCGAAATTCCGCTGAAAGGCGAGCACAACGTTGAGAATGTACTGGCGGCGGTGTGCGCGGCGAAGCTGGCTGGAATTTCGGCGGACGCGATTCGCAAAGCGGTCGCCGGGTTTCACGCTGTCGAGCATCGCCTGGAGTTTGTTGCGCGCGTGAACGGCGTCGATTTCTATAACGATTCGAAGGCGACGAATGTGGACGCGACCATGAAGGCGATCGCCGCTTTTCCCGGCGGCATTCATTTGATCCTGGGCGGCAAGGACAAGGACTCCGATTATGCGACGCTGGTCCCGTTACTGAAGGAACGTGTTCGCGCTGTGTACACAATCGGCGCGGCGGCGGAAAAGATTGAGCAGCAAATCGCCGGAGCGGTGAAAATCGTTCCCTGCCATACATTGCAGCGCGCTGTCGCCGAGGCAGCGGCGCAGGCGCAGTCCGGCGAGGTGGTGCTGCTCGCGCCTGCCTGCTCCAGCTTCGATCAATTTGAAAACTACGAACATCGCGGACGTTGTTTCAAGCAATTCGTGCTCGCGCGGCAGGGTGTGGAAGCATGGCAAAACGTGTCGGCGTAGACAAGTGGCTGTTCATCGTCACGGTCCTGCTGGTTCTCTTCGGGTTGGTGATGGTCTTTTCGGCCTCGGCCGTCATGGCAAACCAGAATTATGGCTCGCCCTATTCGTTCGTGCTGAAGCAGGCGGGGTGGGCGGTGCTGGGGCTGCTGACGATGGTCGCGCTGATGCGGGTGAATTACCGGCGCTTCAATACTCCCTCCGTGGTCTTTCCCTGCGTAGCAGTTACGGTGATGCTGCTGCTGGGCGCGTTTCTGATGCATGACTCGCACCATACCCATCGCTGGATTCGTTTCGGTATTTTAAGCTTTCAACCTTCGGAAATCGCCAAGCCGGCGCTGGTGTTGTTTCTCGCCTGGTTTCTGCAGGACCGCGTGGATCAGTTGCAGGACTGGCGTCGCGCGCTGCTGCCGGCGGCGTTGCCGAGCCTGTTGTTCATTGCTCTTATTTTGAAGGAGCCCGATCTGGGGACCGCAATGGTCTGCGCGGTTGTTACCGCGCTGATGCTGTTTCTGGCGGGCGCGCGGGTGAAGTATCTTGTTCTTGCGGCGGTGGCCGCATCGCCGGTGCTCTATTACATGCTGTTCCATGTGGCCTGGCGGCGGGCGCGTCTGGTCGCGTTTCTGAACCCGGAAAAAGACCCGCGCGGATCCGGCTTCCATATCCTGCAATCTCTCATCGCGGTGGGCGCGGGCGGCATTCACGGCGTGGGTCTGATGGAAGGGCGGCAGAAGCTTTTCTATCTGCCGGAGCCGCAGACGGACTTCATCTTCGCGAATATCGCCGAGGAACTCGGACTCATCGGCACGCTGCTGGTGCTCGCGCTTTTCCTGATGCTGGCGTATCGAGGTCTGCGTGCCGCGCTGCGCTCGACCGATCCCTTTGCCCGCTTCCTGGCATTTGGAATTACCGCCACGATCATCATCCAGGCATTCTTTAACATCAGCGTTGTGCTGGCGCTGGTGCCGACGAAAGGAATCGCGCTGCCGTTCATTTCCGCCGGAGGAACATCCCTGTTTTTCACCCTGCTCAGCATGGGCGTGCTCCTGAACATTACCCGGGAGATCGACTGACCGGCATGCGCGACGAAGGCTTGCGCGTTCTGATTGCAGGCGGCGGGACTGGCGGTCACGTGATCCCGGCGCTGGCTGTGGCGCGAGAACTGGTGGAGCGCTACGGAGCGGAGGTCCGTTTCGTCGGGACGGCAAGAGGCCTTGAAACCCGGCTGGTTCCTGCGGCGGGATTTCCTCTGGATTTGATTGAAGTTGGCCAGTTGAATCGAGTCAGCCTGGCGACGCAGATGAAAACGGCGGGGCGATTACCCCTGGGTGTATGGGCCTGCGTGCGCCTTCTGAGGAAATTTCAACCGCATGTGGTTTTCGGCGTCGGCGGGTATGCCTCCGGCCCGGCGATGATGGCGGCCATCCTGACCGGAACGCCGCGAGTTGCCTTCGAGCCCAACGCGGTTCCCGGCATGGCGAATCGCATCGTGGGCCGATGGGTGCAGGCGGCCGCGGTGAATTTTCCCGATACCGCGCGCTACTTTCGCCGCGCGCAGGTGACGGGAATTCCGGTGCGGCCGGAGTTTTTCCATCTGCCATCACGATCTGCGGATGCAGCGCCGCACCTGCTGGTGTTCGGCGGCAGCCAGGGAGCGCGGGTACTGAACCGGATTCTGCCGCAAATCGCCGCGGAATTGTTTGAAGCTGTGCCGGGATTGACGATTCTGCATCAGTGCGGGGCGCGGCATCTGGAAGACACCCGGCAGGCATATCTGCGATCGGACGCCTTGCGGGAACGCTGGGCCGGGTCGTGGAGCGCACAGCCATTTCTTGACGACATGCCGCAGCGTTTTGCCGAGGCCAGCCTGGTTCTGTGCCGCAGCGGCGCAAGTACGGTGGCGGAGCTGGCTGCTGCCGGCAAGGCGTCGCTGCTGGTTCCGTTTCCACTGGCCGCCGATGATCATCAGCGCCGGAATGCGGAGGTTCTTGTCAATGCCGGAGCTGCTGTGATGGTGCTGGAATCGGAGCTTACCGCATCGCGCCTGCAAACGGAGTTGGTTGGCTACCTGCGCGATTCGCATCGGCTGGCTGAGATGGGACGGGCAGCGCGGGCCATGGCGCACCCGGATGCGGCCGCTTCGATCGCATTGCTGCTGAAAAAGAACGCCCGTTGTTGATTGCAGGGCTTCCCTCACTCTAACCGCCCTTTTTGCGGCTGGATGGGGAGGATACCTCCGTGCGCCTCCGCCTTTCAAACGGGAGGAGAACTATGATGAAGGTGGTGCATAATGCTTGCAAGACCCCTTGCATGGAACGCCGCATGCATGGAATCGTCTGAACAGGAAGTCTTTTGAATCTCCCCAATTCCATCACGATGAGCCGCATCTGCTGCGTGCCGCTTCTCATCTGGCTGCTGTCGCGGAGCTGTCCGCTGCATGCCTTTTACGGAGAACAGGAGATTCTCGCCTCAGCGCTGTTCATTCTCGCCTCCATCACCGACGGCGTGGACGGCTATCTGGCACGCAAGCGCGGCCAGATCACCACCATGGGAATGCTGCTCGACCCGCTCGCCGACAAGCTCATGGTAACGGCGGCCTTCATCGCCCTGGTGGAACTCAATCCCCGCATCGTCCCCGCCTGGATTGCGGTGCTCGTAATCGGACGGGAATTTCTGGTCAGCGGGCTGCGCTCGATTGCCGCCTCGGAAGGTTTCACCATTCAGGCCAGCGACCTGGGCAAGCTGAAAATGGTGACCCAGATCATCGCCGTGGTGGCCGCCATCCTCGACCATCGCTGGAACGTGTGGCGCTTCGGCTGGTTCATCGTGCCGGTCCACGTCATCGCCATTACAGCGGTCTACTTTATGGTGCTCGTCTCCATCGTCTCCGCAACCGACTACTTCGCGGCCTTCTGGCAGAGGATTGAGCATGCCTCCGCATCCCGCCGCCGGGCTGGATTCGTCCTCAGCAGGAAAAAAGACGTCTCCACCGTCGACCGCATCTCGTAGCGGATTCCACGACTCAATCTGATCGAGCGATAGACTGCACCAGTTAGCGAATCCCGCATCTGACACTTTGATAGGTTACGGCTGACCTGACGAGCCTTCGCGCTCGAAAGGCTGGTTTTTGTCGCGATCCTGGGGCGTGAAGACGTCGGTGTCCGTTGCGCGTGTTACGGGTTCCTTTACTGTTCTTCAGTAAGATAGCTCGCGGAATTTTCCTAAATGCGGAGGAGTAACATGACTCGTATCTCAACAGGTGTCTCCGGTCTCGACGACATCCTTATGGGGGGGCTGCCCGAAAATCACCTTTACTTGATTGAGGGGGACCCGGGAACGGGCAAAACAACCATAGCGCTCCAGTTCCTTCTCGCCGGGCTGAAAAAAAACGAACCGGGGCTTTACGTCACGCTTTCGGAGTCGAAGCAGGAACTGCTGGGTGTCGCCGAGTCGCACTCCTGGCAAATCGATAAACTGCACATCTTTGAAATGACGCCGATCGATGAAGAATTGGATTCAGAGGCCCAGTACACGGTTTTTCATCCTTCGGATGTGGAAATGGCAGACACGATCGCTTCTGTGCTGAAACAGGTGGACGAATTGGCTCCGCGCCGGGTAGTCTTCGATTCACTGTCGGAATTGCGAATGCTGGCGCGTGATCCATTGCGTTATCGGCGGCAGATCTTGGGTTTGAAGCGATACTTTGCCGGACGCAATTGCACCGTGCTGCTGCTGGACGACCATACCGCCGATCAAAATGACCTCCAGCTTCAGAGCATCGCGCACGGTGTCATCATGATGCAGAATCTGGAAAGGGAATTCGGTATTAACCGGCGGCGTCTCGAGGTACGCAAGTTGCGCGGATCGCGTTTCCGCGGAGGCTTTCATGATTATTCCATCGAAACGGGTGGTGCTGTGGTGTTCCCGCGATTGATCGCCTCTGAACACCAGCCCGGCTTTAACCGCCAACATGTGTCCAGCGGTCTGGCCGGTCTGGATAATCTGCTCGGCGGCGGCATTCACAACGGCACCAGCACTCTTCTCATCGGTCCGGCTGGATCCGGTAAATCGACCATCGCGGCACAGTACGCCGTGGCGGCTTCCCGCCGTGGAGAGATGAGCGTCATCTTCGCCTTCGATGAATCCATCCCTACGCTGATCGAGCGCTCCCGTAACCTGAATATGGACCTGGAATCCTATGTCGCTGCCGGAACGATGGAACTGCGCCAGGTCAATCCGGCGGAACTGTCTCCGGGAGAGTTCATCGATCAGGTCAGGAAGTATGTCGCTGAGAAAAAGGCCCGTGTCGTCGTGATCGACAGCATCAATGGCTTTCTGAATGCCATGCCCAACGAGCAGTTCCTCTCCATGCAGTTGCATGAGATGCTGGCATACCTCGGGCAGCAGGGTGTAGCCACAATCCTTACCCTGGCGCAGCACGGGATGCTCGGCAGCCAGATGGATTCTCCTGTGGATATAAGCTATCTGGCCGACTGCGTGGTCATGTTCCGATATTATGAAGCGCTCGGCGAAGTGAAGCAGGCCATCTCCGTTTTGAAGAAGAGGAGCGGCCGTCACGAACGGGCGATTCGGGAACTGCGATTTGGTGATGGATGTATCGAGGTGGGAGAGCCTCTACGCGAATTTGAAGGGGTGCTGACCGGCACGCCGCGGCTCCTGAACTCGGGATCGGATGCGAGGACCAATGGCAGACCCGCCGTATGAAAGCGATGAATTTCGCGTCATCGTTTCAACTCCACGAGGACGCGACGCGAAGCTGATCGTCGATCTTCTGCAGAAATCGAGAATCGTATCTCAGGCGTGTCCTGAAATTCGCGAGGTCTGTGCCGCGTTGGCAGAAGGCGCAGGCGCGGCCATTATCGCGGAAGAAGCGCTTACCCCTGACCTCGTGGAAGAACTCGCGGCTGCCCTGAAACGGCAGCCGCCATGGTCGGACTTTCCAGTAATTCTGCTGACCACGGCAGGTGAGGTCACGCGCTTCAGCCAGAAGAAACGCTCTTTGCGCGAGCCGCTCGGCAATGTACTGCTGCTGGAAAGACCGGTGCGGCCGGAAACCCTGATCGGTATAGTGCAAAACGCGCTGCGCTCCCGTAAACGCCAGTACGAAATACGGGAGCGCCTCCATCAATTCGAGCAGGCGCAGGAGGCACTCAGGAAATCGGAGAAGCTGGCCGTAACCGGCCGCCTTGCCGCCAGCATCGCTCACGAGATCAATAACCCTCTGGAATCGGTGACCAATCTGCTGTACCTGCTGCGAGATGCGGATCAAGGCGAGCGTGACATCTTTCTGCAACAGGCGGAGCACGAGTTGGCGCGCGTCACTGAAATTACCAAACAGACCCTGCGCTTCTACCGTGAACCCTCTCGTCCCTTTCCGGTAAACGTAGTCGACGTGTTGGAATCCGTCCTGCTCTTCTACAACTCGCGCATCATTGATTCCGGAATAACTGTAAAGAAGGATTTCTCGGCGACGTTGCCGGTATTGGCTGCGGAGGGCGAAATACGACAGGTATTCTCCAATATTGTCATGAATGCGGTCGATGCAATGCGACATGGTGGCTTGATGGTCCTGCGGGCCCGCGATGCAATCGACCCGGTAGGTGGAAGGCGCGGCGTTCGGATTTCCGTCGCGGACACGGGCAGCGGGATTCCGGAAGTAATGCTGAAAAAGATTTTCGAGCCGTTTGTCAGTACCAAGGGCAATATGGGCACAGGGCTCGGCCTATGGATAACTTCCGAGATTGTGCACAAACTCGAAGGCCGGATTGCAGTGAAGAGTCGCGCATGTGACTCGGGAAGCGGGACCGTTTTTTCCATCTTCTGGCCCGTAACTGATAAATCTCTGGCCGAAGACGGCGCCCAGCTCAAGAATTATAGCGAGGTGTAAATCAAGCAACTGTCATCCCGGGCGAAACCCGGGGTCCCCAACCCGCGGTTTTTGCGCGTTGGGAGAGAAAGTCATTGCCAAGCAATGATGGACTCGAGAACCTGGCCTGAGCGAATCCCGCCAGGAAAATACCTCGAAAAATCACTGGATATCTTTTTCTCTTCCGCTACGTCCAAAATATGTGGGCCGCAGCGTTGTTCCTCTCCTCACTCCTTACGGCCGCCCATGCAAGAACCCTCGGCGTCCGCACACACCGAGGGTTCTTGTCATCATTCGCAAATCGCAGACGAAATCAGGCCTGCGTCTGTATTCGCTGGTTCTGGTGGACAAAATGATACGGCGGCCAGGGACCGGAGAGCGCCATCTGGCAGTCGCGCAACATTTGGCTCGCGCTTGAGTACTTGTTCTGATAGCGCGTGATGTTTCCGTGATCGATCAGGTGGGCAATATCCAGCAGGATTTTTCCTTTGTCCGTGTGCCGGCAGGAAATCTCCTCCTCCAGCGGCGAGAACATGCGATGCACCTGCACGAAAACCGCCTTCGCCTTGGTCTGCCTTTCGCGTTGCAGCACCGCGGTTTCCCGTAGCCGCGAAAGATATTCCTTGCCCGCGCATGGCGAGGAAGCATACTTCGGCGCGTTCGCGCCGCCATCCTCCATCACCACTTTGAGATGCATCTCTGCTTTGCCCCGCAGCCGTTCAACATTGGCGGTGAACTGGCGCTGGTTGCCGCGAACCGATCGGCGCAAAGCGTCATCATCGGCGAATACCGTTCCAAATCGAAACGGCAGTACGGTTGAATGTTCAAAGCAGTCGGCAATCACGCGCGCGTGATCGACGGCCGATTTCTGATCTAAATTGTCTTCTGGGTTATGTTCGCTCACTACGACTGCGAAATCACTGGCTGGATAAAGGAAAATCTGATTTCCAAGAACTCCCACCTGCGCGTCGAAAGGAATCGGTTTGCGATGATGAGCTAATTCTGGAAACGCCTCTTTTTCTGCAATGCAATATGCATACCACGCCATACAGATTCACCCCATCACGCTGGCTGCTCGATCATGAGTACGGCCAGGCTGAAAGTTTATTTTTGAACTGCCATAAACACCGGTCTCAACAAAAGGGGAACATCTGGCGCGCCGGAAGCAGGCTGCGCCGAACTTGTGCACCATCGTAGTCCTGTCGGTGGAAAACAGGCAAATTGCAGGGCAACGGACAGCAATCAGTGCACATGGATCAGGCGATCAAAGAGGATATATAGAGTTGTGTCATCCTTCGCTCCACTTCGTTCCGCTCAGGATGACACAACTCATTTTGAAAGATGTCAACAGGGCCAACTTTCATTAAGCCGCCGCTTTGATCGGGGCCGGAGAATCGGACAACTCAGACCGTTCCAACCTGGTTTGCCGCGCCTGCGCAATACAGATGAGGTGCAGAATGAGCAGCAGGGGAACGGCAAATGTGGGAATCAGGCTCATCGGAAGCACTCCCATGACGCGGGTTGTCGCTCCATGAGTCAGGATTCCGATGCGCGAAGGCGACGACAACACACCTGTGACCACGGCAACCACAAGATCGGTTATGCCCGCCATCTGCCATAGCATGAAGCCGCCGAAGGAAATTTTCTTTCTGGCCAGAGCCCATGCGATCAGTGGAGCGGTGATCCCAATAGCCATATCGCCGAAGCCGGCAGGGAATGCAAACGAACGGGGCAGGATTCCCTGGACATAGAGGATCAGAAAAACGATTCCGCCGACTCTCCACGTCTGCGCTGCGGTCAGAACGACTAGATTCATCGAGAGCACGTAATCCCGAAATCCTTTAGAAACCTGAAACCAGATGGCAAATATAATGAGAGGCAGCACGGCACCCAATCCCAGGGGAATGGGAACACTCATCGAATACGGCGACCCGGCATCAAAAACGCCGATGTACCCGGCCAGCAAGACCGTAAGAAACCAGATCGCCAGCAGGCTTAGCGGTAAATTTCTCATTCCTTTCGCTTCAGGCTTATTCATAATCGCTCCTCTTGGCCGGTTCAACCGGCAGGTTGGCAACTTCGGTGGACAACTGGGTCAGCCTTTTCCAGCGTTCTTCTCCAAGCTGTGAGCGCACCTTGTTCTGGACCGCTTGCCAGGCTGGCCGAATTCGAGCGAGTTCCATTTCCCCGGACGTGGAAAGGCCCAACCAACGTTCCCGCCGGTCTTTTCCTTTCTTCACCGTCACCCAACCGCGTTTCTGCAGAAGCTGCACGGCCCGGGTCGCGGTCGTGCTGTCCAGAGCCAGAAATTCGGCCAGGTCTCCCTGCAGCCGCGTCCCCATCAACGAGAGCGCCTGCAGGATGGAAAACTGCGTCATCCGGAGGCCCAGCGGGCGCATCGCTTGGTCGTAAAGCTGGGTCAAAACGCGGGATGCGCGCCGTACATTCGCACAAATGCAGGGAAGAGCAACTTTTTCCATGTCTAATATATGCATATGCATCTAGTTTCGATGCAAAGAATTTTTCGGACTGGAATCGCAAATTTGAAAAAAGAGGAGGGCTGAAACGCTTGAGCTACGGATACGGCGCACGTACGCGGGCGTCCAAGAGCCTGCCCTGAGCGCGTGCCGATGGGCCTCGTTTTTGTGGCCTGGGGTTTTTAAAGAGCGCGCGCCCTGGTATCTAATTGCGAAATTTCGCGCGTTCCCGCCTGGTATCGCAGCCGCCGAGGGCGCATAAATCATCCACTACCCACAAGGAAGAGGCAGGATCAGCTTAGCGATTCGTTTCATGTGATTAGTGATGAATTGCCTGCACCAGTTTCAAAATAAACAGAAGCGCCAGCAGAAAAAGTCCCGCCAGAGCGGAGTTCCGCACCCACCCCGCCATGGCGCGCACCTGGTCGGCCAGGTCCAGCTGGTCTTCGGAAAGATTCGTCAGCGAATGATTCAGCTCCGCCGCATGTTCTTCCAGCTTGCGCAGGCGCGCCTGCTGTTCTTCAATCGCCGGGCTGACATCGATCTGCGCTTCCCGCACCGCCATCAGATGGGCCCGCAGGTCATTTCGCAGATCGTTCCGCAATTCAATGCTGAAGTTCTGCAGCGGAACCAGGGCAGTGCTCTTCTGCGACTTGCGTCTCATCATCGGAATCAGCCATGCCAGATACGGCAGGATTCCTCCGCCAATCTTCAGTACCTGCAGCAGCGTGGGGTTGTCGAGCGTCATGCGGCGGCCGTTCGGGGTTTGCTCCCGCCGTTCCATTCCTTCTTTTCCAGGCTGAATTGCCAGCATGTTTCTCATTTCCGTCCTTCAACTTTCCGCGCGCGAGCGCAAAGCGTGGGTCACGACGCGCCACATATCTTCTCGTGGCGCCGGTTTGCCCGTCCACAGCTGGAACTGTTCCGCTCCCTGCTGGACGAACATCTCCGCTCCCGTAATGACCGCTGCCCCCTTGCTTCTCGCCATCTTTAAAAGCGGCGTCTCCAGCGGGTTGTACACCATATCGAACACCAGTTTGGCGTTCAATTCCTTCTCTTCCAGAATCGTTTACTGCTTGTTGCCTGCCATTCCCACGGAAGTGGCATTCACGATCACGTCGAAGCTCGTCTTCGCCACCTGGTCCCGCCGGATCGTCTTCGCCTCCGACTGCCGCGCCAGTTTCTGCGCCGTCTGCGGCGTCCGGTTCAGCACGAAGACCTCCGCCCCGCGTTGCTTCAATCCAAAGACCGCCGCCCGCGCCGCGCCGCCCGCACCCAGAACCAGAATCCTGGCCTTGCGTAAATCCAGCCGCTGCTCCAGCGGCCGCACCACCCCGGCAACATCGGTGTTATAGCCGATCAGCTTGCCGTCCTGCGAGCGCACGAGGGTATTGCATGCGCCAATCTTCTGAGACAAAGTATCTGTGCGGTCGAGGTGTTTTAGTATCTCCTGCTTCAGCGGCATTGTCACGCTAACTCCGTGGACGGGAACCTCGCGAATCAACAGCAGCAGATCGGCAATCTTTTCCGTCTGCAGCGCCAGGTACACGGCGTTCACCGTTTCCCGGTGAAAGGCCGTGTTCATCATGATCGGGGACAGGGAGTGCCGCACGGGATTGCCGGCTACGCCATAAACGCGGGTCCCGGCGTCCACCTGCTCGGCCCGGTAGGTCTCCGTCAGGGTACGCGCCGCAATCTGCCCGGGCGCCGTTTCTTCGCCCACGCTGGCGGCGGCGAAGGTAAACCGGCTGCCGGCCCGCAAACCCAGCACCCGGCTGATGATGCCGTAGTCGCCCATGCAGATACCGACCACGTTGCCCTCTTCGCCCTTCGATTCCAGGAAGCGCATCATGGTGACGTTATCGGAGAGCGAGCGCGCCGTGGAAACGATCTTGATGAAGTCCGGATGCAGCGGCCGGATGCGCGCGTAGATCTTTTCGAGGTCCTTGGTCGTCTTGAAGTCGTGGTAGGAGATCAGGATCGCTGCGCCCGGCGCGCGCACCTTCCTCCAGTCCGCCGGCTTCATGGTTTCGGCGGTCTGTAATTCGATGTCCACCAGATGGAAACCGGCTGCGGCAGCCTTGGTCAGCACCTCCAGCTCACTGGCCGCTGAACCGGCGAATTTCCCGCCGTTCACTTTCCGGCGGCAGGTCGCAATGGCGGTCGCCTCGCGGTGAAAATCCAGAAAATCCCTCAATTTCGGCATCGCCGCCAGCGGTTTCGGCAGGTAATCCAGGCGAAACTCGATGAACGTGTTCTCGCGCACCGCCTCCGTCGCCCGTTCCAGCATTTCCTGGGGGGTGGCTCCGGTGATGGCGACGCAAACCCGTCCAAGGCGAGAGCGAAGGTACTGCAGGCTAACATTTTGAGCCGAATCGATCATGATAACTTCCCGCACCATAAATCAGGTGCAATTGCAGCATCGTACCAAGCTTACGGCCAGATGCACCATAATAGACGCAATCCGACGCCAAACCGAACCAAGTTAAGTATTTTCTTTTGAAATGCAGGTCCCAATATCTTACCCCACGTATCTAACCCCGCGTATCGAATCCAAGCGCGCCGCGTCCCCAGCTAAGAAGGGTGCTGGGTGTCCCAGATTCGCGAACCCGGGGTCCCCAGCGACAGGCCTTCGTCGCTGGGGTAGGAAGCTAACCGGAGTCTTCTTAGAAAGAGGAGGATGGCCCATTCGAGCCCTCTGTTGGCCTGAGTCGGATGGAAAGGGCAGTGGGATCGATCCCGATCCCGAATATCCCCCCTGGAAGGGTTTATCCTGAACGTACCCGTCTCATCCGGCGGAAGAGTAAATGAGCGCCATCGCACCTGATCTGCAAAATACCGGCCTGCAAGTGATTGACATTCCCAGCGATCCCGAATTCGCTGCGCGAAAACTGCACGTCCGCGATGTTTCCGTGCAGATGGCCGGTCTTCAGCGCCTCAGCCGCGCTTTTGTCGAAAATCCCGAAACAATTTTGCAGGAGCTGGTGAAGGCGGCCGTGGACTTGTGCGGAGCCGATAGCGCCGGCATCAGCATTGAAAAAGAAGATCGCACCGAGAAGGAGTTCTATCACTGGGTTGCCACGGCTGGGGACTACTCGGCGTTCTTAGACGCCATCCTTCCCCAGCATCCCAGCGCATGCGGCGTTTGCCTGGAGCGTGGCCGCCCGCAGCTTTTCCGGGTCTCCCAGCGCTTCTTCGAAATACTGGGCGTGGAAGCTCCGATCGTGACCGATGGCATCCTGCTCCCCTGGCAGGTCGATGGAACCCGCGGAACCATCTTCGTCATGGCCCATGGACGCCACGAGGCGTTCGATAACGAAGACACGCGCATGATGCAGATGCTGGCCGATTTCGCCGCCATGGGTTTCAGACAATTGCGTCAACGCCAGATATTGATCGAACAACAGCGAGCTGCGGCCGCGGCCGCCATGGCCAACGAGCTTGCCCACCGAATCAACAACCCTCTCCAGAGCATTACAAATATCGTCTATCTGGCTGCCGAGAGCGCAATTAACCCGCAAGTGAAAGCCCTGGCAATCGACCTGGATGATGAGGTGGGAAAACTCTCCGGACTTGTGAAGGAGCTTCTAGCGATCCCATTCGCGCCAGCCCAGAAAAACCCGAATCCGACTTCGACCGCGGATTGATTTCTTCCATCTACGCCGAATCGCCGCAATCCAGCAACAAAACGAGATTTACGGTTGTGTCCGTCTTACACGAGTAAATTTCTGAAGTTGCAAACGGACCAGGACGGTCCAGCATCAGATTTCAGCTTCTACTTCGCTGCGACCAGCGCTGTTTCGCCCAATGCTTTGCGGGCGTGCAGCATCTCCGGCAGCCCAGGGTCCGCCGAGCGCCACGCCTTCAGGAAAGCCCGATACTCCGTCTGCGCTTGTGCCGTATTCCCGGCGAGCTCATCCGCGCGCGCGATGCCGTACAGTTCGAACCCCGAAGCGGGCCGCTCGACCAGTGCCGCCTGATAGGCCTTCTTCGCATCCGTGTAATCCTTCGCACGCAGCAGCGCCTCACCCTCGGCCTCGGCAACTGGCCGGATGTAAAACGGTGGCTCGCGGTAACCGAGCTTTTTCTCCGCCAGCACAGCCCGCTCGTACAGTTTTTTCGCCGGATTAAGTTTGCCCTGGAGTAACAGCACGCCCGCGCGAAGTTCAAGGGACTCGATGCTCAACGTGCTCACCAGGGGTCCTGCAACAGCATCGGGGTTCAGGGGGTCCATAGGAGTCTCCGGCTTTTTGGCGGAAGCAGTTGCCCCGTTCTTGCCGTCATCCGATTTGGCCTTGTCGGCGGCTGCGGCATTCGCATCCTGACCCTGCCGCCAAAGGCCGGCGTCCATCTGCGCCGAGGCTGCCTGCGCGGCCGCAAGATCGCCGCGATCAAGCGCCTGCATCCCCACGGCGAAGCTGCGCAGTTCATCGCGGAGGAAGCGCAGATTCGTCGTCTTTTCGTTATCGGGAAGGTTGGCGTCGTCGAGCATGGCCTGGACGCCGGTCCAGTCGCCGACGCGCAAGGCCACCGGAAGCCGCCGGCTTACCCGCGACATCTGGTCGCGTGCGCTCCATATGTACAGCGTCGCCGACAGCTTGCCGCGCGCCGCGGCCAGCCTGTCCGACAACGCATCGGCTTCCTTCAGCCGGCCCTGCTCCATCAGATTGGCGATCGCGTACATAAAATTGTGGACGTAGTTCCAGTCGTCGTCCACGCTCACATGCTGCTCACGCATATAACGCTCATCGGCCGCCGTGGAAGCGGCGAACCAGCGGCCGGCATCGGCGTAATCGCCCATACGGTAATAGATGTGCCCGGGCATGTGGACCATGTGCCCGCTCGTCGGTGCCAGGCTGGCCAGCAGCGCCGCGCTCCGGATCGCCCGTTCGGGATGATTGCTGGGCTCCATGGCGTGGATCCAGTAGTGGTTCGCGGCAGAGTCGTTAGGAGCGTCCTTCATCACACCCTCGAGGATCGCGATCTTCTCCTTCTGACCTGGGTTCGGGTCGCCGTGGTTGTCAAAGCCGTCGCCTACCGCATTCGCAAGATAGATACGCGCCTCGATGTCGCGTGGTTGCTTCTTCACCAGCTTGCGATAGAGGGCAATCGATTTCGCGTGCGAGCCTCCCTCCTCGTCCGACCTGGCCTCGGCTGCCTCGATATAGAGCCGGTCACTTTTGCTCGCTTTGCCATCCAGCTCCACCGCCCGGTCGAGCGCTCGGTCTCCATAGATATTTCTTGGACCGCCACGCATATCTTCCGCCTGGGCCAGCCCCCAGTAGCACATCGCGCACGTGGGATCTGACCGAATGGCCTGCTCGAACGCCTTGGCCGATTCGTAATCCCAGAAGTCGTGCAGCAGACTGAGTCCCTGATCGAACCAGGCCTGCGCTTCGGCATTGGCCTTGATGGTGATATGCGAATTGCCGATCCCTGTCATCCGGATGGGTACGGGTAGCTGCTCCGGCGGCGGAATCGCGTGCATCCCCTCCATCATCGGCATTGCCGCTCCTGTACCCATGCCGCTCGCCTGCGCGCTCGCAGTCGCGCCGCCCAGCATCATCCCGGCAATTGCCAGCCAGACCGCTGCTCTTCCCATGGAGATGACTCTACTCTTCTGCACTGGCCGAATCGCTACAGACAACCGCGTTTATGAAAACCTATGGGTTCTCCGGACCTGAAAATGCTTTGATGAGTGCCTCGCCCTGTTATCGCCATTTGACCTCTATGGGCTCACGAAGAGCGATATGGTGACATGAGGCAGCGTCCTTATCTATGAAGAAGGACATTATCCTGTGTGAAAACAATAGACCAAGGACTCTCGAAAACTTATACAGTCCTTTTTGCAGTCTCAAAGGGCTTATTGGGGTGGCTTCTGGTTCAGCTAATTTAAATATTTGGCAGCAGGTCGAAGTATTCATCATCCTCGTTCGCTCCGCCCTCGCCCTTGCCGAGTTCTTTTTCGGACTCGATGAACTCGATCCGCTCAATCCACTTGACCATCTTGTATCCCAACTGATTTTCGACCCGCAATCGCAGTGGAGCACCATGTTCGCTGGGTAGTGTGTTTCCGTTCATTTTGTAGGCAAGTATGCACTCCGGTTTCAGTACGTTCTCCAGGCTTTGTGTATCGTAGTAGGGCTCCGCGTACTGGTCTTCACCAAAAGAAAAGAAGGCGACAGTCCGAGCCGACGGTTTCGGCTGGACGAGCTGGATGATCTTTTTCATGGACACGCCGTTCCATTGCGCGATCCCGGACCATCCCTGGATGCAATGATGCATGGTGATGTGTTCTTCCTCTTCGAGCGCTTGAATTTGCGGCAACGATAACTCCACTGGGTTCTCCACCAGTCCACTGATCTTCAACCTGTAGTCGCGGAAGTTGTCACGCTCCAGATGTTTCCAGTCGTCGCGATCGGGCGGCTTGCCGTTCGACCAGAAGTAGGGCGAGATTTGTTCTTTCGTATAGCGGCTCCTGGGATGGAGCCGGTTGATGAGAGTGAGCCGCAGAGGCAGCGACACGGCCTTCTGCGCGTGCTGTAGCAGGCGCGGCGCTTTCCAGGAGATGTAGTGGGCCGCAATCCACGAAGCAATCACCACCGCAAGGCCCACAAAGCCAAGAATCATTCCCAAAGGATTATGGTTGTCCGTTCCCAGCACGATGTGGTTCATGTTTCGTTCGAACCCGGTCAGGACCACCAGCATTACATGCACGATGAGGAACCCGACCCAGGCAAGCATCATCAAGAAGTGGATGGAGCGCGCTCCTTGCCTGCCCCCGAAGATGCGAGTAAACCATGGAAAATGGTTGACCATGGCGGGCGACATCGCCGCACCCGCGACAATCGAGATAGGAGCAAACACGAATACGACGAAAAAATACGTGATCTGCTGGAGGGCGTTATAGGCATAGAAGCCATCGGGTTCAGGCGGAAAGTGGAAATTCGCATAGTGGACGAAGGTCGCCCAGGCCTGCGGCAGAATGGACCAGGAGTTCGGCATCAGCCTCTCCCACTGGCCTGACACAAACAGCAGTGGAATAAAAATAAGGCCGGTGATGATGAACCCGTATACGTCGATGAAATGCCATGAGCGCGCGATGCCCACGCTGTGACGATAGCCGGGTGTTGCGATCAATGATGAGATGTAACGGTCATCGTCGCTCGCTCTCCAGATACGATCTTTGGGAACCTTCAACGGAGTAAAGCGAATCCATTCCGTGCCCGGAGTGCAGCCGTTATTGAAATAAAGCCGCGGATGATCCACCAGAATCGACAGGCCGCTGCGGACCAGCATCATAAGAAAGACAAAGTTGAAAAAGTGCGCCCAGCGCAGCCACCAGGGAAAGCCATGCACTCCGGTAAAGGTCGCTGCATTGAATTGTTGCACCGGAGCAAGATACGGCAACCCGTACATTGCCACCTCTCCCCAGGCCAATCCAAGCGGAATCAGCACCAGGCAGATGGCAGTCGCAATAAAAGACGGCTTGATCCAGATTCGAAATCGCCGGTCCAAGGGGTAATGAACGGCTTTATGTGCTGCATCGAATGCAATCATGGTTCCAAGCATATTCCAATACGTCGTGCAGAGAGCGCTAATCCCAGCTTGTTCTACCAAGTCAATTGTTACTAAATCGCCAATGCACTTATTGAGACCTGATTAGTACCCACAAGCCGGTAAGTGTTTATCGATGCACGAGTGCTCATCTGAAGAATATCGGTGATTGAAGAGACAACGTAGGTGGCCGGGTGCCCCATGTTTCGTGAGCCACAGGCGAACCAACGTGGGCCTATAAAGTCCGCGCGAAGCGCGCTCCAGGTGTTCGCGTCCCCCCACCAAGAAACTGTCATCTCGACCGAAGGCCGCATCGCGGCCGCAGTGGAGAGATCTGCGGTTTGCCAGATAGCGGAAGCACGTCAGCTAACCTCATAGAAGGTATGGTGCTGATTTTCCCATTCCTTCCCTCAAGCGCGTTTCTCGGTATTGATTCTACGATCACTTTAGGATCGCCCGTGATTCGCGCCGATCAACGGCTGCTCGGGCGTTTTGGCAAATTCCGCGCCGCTCGTGTTTCGGCGCTGCAAAGCGCCCGTTGTTGCATCTAGGCGACATTGTGTAGATTCGACGCATGGCGCTCAAAAGAATGGATAACGTAGGAATCGTCGTCGATGACCTCGGAGGGACAATTGATTTCTTTCGAGATCTCGGCCTTGAGCTCGAAGGGCGGGCCACGATCGAGGGAGAATGGGCAGGACGTGTCACCGGACTTTCCGATCAGCGCGTCGAGATTGCGATGATGCGCACGCCGGACGGCCACAGCCGTCTCGAGCTCTCCCGCTTCATCACGCCACCTGTCGTCGCGGATCACCGCAACGCCCCGGTGAACGCTCTAGGCTACCTCCGCGTCATGTTCGCCGTGGACGATATCGACGAGACCCTTGGCAGGCTTCGCAAGCGCGGTGCACAGCTCGTGGGCGACGTAGTCCGGTATCAGGACTCATATCGGCTCTGCTACATCCGCGGGCCTGAAGGGCTTCTCATCGGACTCGCCCAGGAACTCAACTGAGCGCGATGCTCCCAGGCTATTCGGAAGTTGACCCGGATCGGTCCTCAGAAGTCGGCTTCCGGGAAGTCTCAACTCGTTCCCGAAGCACCTCGCGCGTCCTTGAGCCATCCGTAACGTCCTGGTGAGCGGCATCCTTCAGCTTTCGAAACAGTGCGGTCGAGTACGACGCATGCCTCAAATCCAACGGAACGGTCACGGAAAATACCTGCCGATCGATTCCCCCTGTTTTGCTATCCTGAACCTACACACATCGCAACATGACACCGCCCATCCTGAGCCTGGCCAAGGATGGGTTTTTGGCGTTTGCGGGCAGCGCAGACAGCCTAACCCATTTGGATGGAAGAATATACCTGTAAGTTCAACAGGAAGAGCAACTTAGCCCGGCGGTCGCTGGTAAGTACCATTGTTTGGACGAATTTAGCGCATTCATACCGGGGGGTACACCCCTCCGCCGTGGAGACACCATGCCCTATCTGGAATGCCGTCATATCTTCGCCGGTGGTCGCAAGTGTAAGGCGCCCGCCCTCACTGGCCAACCGCTCTGCTACTTCCACAGCCGCGCCGCCAGGGGAAAGAGCACACCCCGAAAAGGCGCTGCCATACGCTGGGACATTGGCCCGCTCGAAGACGCCGATACCATTCAACTCGCGCTCTCAGAGGTGCTCAGGGCAATCGCCAGTGGCCAACTCGAACCCCGCCGCGGCGGTCTGCTCCTCTATGGCCTCCAGGTAGCGGCTGGCAACGTAAAGCACGCCCGTTCCTATCGCGACCGCGACACCGTCCGCGAAATCTTCCCCGCTAAGGACGGCGCCTCGTTTGGCCCCAGCGTCCAAAGCTTCGACGCCGGGGACTACGCGGACGAATGCTCCTCCTGCAAGGACGAATGTGACGGCGAATGCGATTGCGACCGTCATGAAGAAGCCAAATTGCTCGCTCAGGCCGGCCGCCTCACCGGCTTCAAACCGCCATGCCGATAGCAGCTCGTCATGCGGATGTTCTCGGCCGAAGTTATCTCGAAGTTGCCTCGTTGCCGGTTGGGAGTCAGGCGATTCGCAAAAGTCTGACCGCCAGAAATTACAGGTATTCCCGCTCTCTGCCGCGAATCTCCTTATACCGCATGAAGGCGTGGCGCTCGTCTTCCAGCCCGAGCACAGTGCGCAGCTTCACGCCGCGATACGTGTGCGCCGCCATGGAAAGCGCGTTGCGCGTTATAAACCAGGGATCGTGACGAAAAACGGTCGGCAGGTGGCGCGTCTTCATCCCTCGCTCTGCCTTCCACCGTAGATACTCGATGTCGTCCGCGGACAGGGATTCATTGCGCACTACGGAAGTCGTCCCGTCGTACTCTTCGAACCGCTCATGCTCGATCAGGCCCCGGCGGCGAAAATCGTCCGTCATGGGCGTGCGCGGATAGGGCGTTGGGTGCTGAATATATGGCCAGTCCACATACTTGCGCGCGAACTCAAGATTGGCCTCGATCGATTCGACTGTATCGTTTGGACTGCCGACGATCAGCCCGCCCACCACATACATATCGTTGTCGTGCAGATATTGGATCGCCTGCAGCGTTGCATTGCCCGTCCTGTGGCCATTCTCGCGAGCGGTGTTCTTCGCGCTCGCCTGCAGCAGCTGCAGATCATTCTCCAGGATGTTTTCAATTCCCAGGAACACGTAGCGGAATCCGGCGCGCTTCATCAGTGGAGCCAACTGCTCGCCATGGTTGGCGATCGCCGAAGTCATGCCTTGAACAAAATAGTCGAGTTCGTTTAGCCCGGCGTCGATGATCGCTTTGCACAGCGCTTCGAACCGGTGGACGTTCAGCGTGATGTTGTCATCGACCAGGAAGAGCGTGCGCGCTCCATGGTCTTTCGCGTCCCGGATATCGGCGATCACCCGGTCAAACGAGTAGGTATGAAAATTTCGTCCGCGCATTTCAATGATCGAGCAGAAGCTGCAATCGAAAGTGCAGCCGCGCGAGGTCTCGATCACATCGATCTGCCGCCCCAGCAGCGTGTATCCCTGCAGCACGCGCGCGCTTCTGTTTGGCAGATGAATCTCCGCGCTCTCCAGCGTGCTCGGTGCGCGCAGCGGATTGTGAATCCACTCGCCATTCTGCCGATGCGACAGGCCGGCGATAGAACGCATGTCGCCCTTGCTTTCCAGCGCGCGCGTCAGCTCGCGAAGTGTAATCTCCCCCTCGCCGCGCACGATAAAGTCGATCGGCATTTCGAGGTATGCCTCCGACGCCAGACTCGGATCGTACCCGCCGACCACGATTTTGGCCTCCGGCTTCAGGCGGCGAATCAGCTGCATGATGCGCTCCGCCGTGCGGCGCTGGAATGTCATGGTGGAAAGGCCGACCAGTTGAGGATCGAGCTCCTCCAGCAGACGTGTCACTGTCTCCCGCACGCTGCGCTGGCACAGGATCAGATCGGCGACCGCCACTTTGTGGTGCGCATCGACGTTGCCGGCCAGCGAGGTCAACGCTCCGTTCGGCATCCGGATCACGATTGCAGGCATATGCTCGAATGAATCCGGCATCGATAACAGCAATATATTCATGGAGTCCTCGCACGGCTGTTTCCGCTTGGCGAGTATTCTAGACCGCTTTTCCTATTCCTGTAACGCGGCAGGAACCTTTATGTGCGTAGGAAAACCGTCTTGGCGCGGGATGGGTGCGCCGGTGGAAATCCGCTGCCAATAAACATTTATTGAAAACCGCCGGTGGACGAATATACTTCCGCCATCGGTATGTGCCTGGCTCCCAGCCGCTCTCCCGGCGCACGCCTATCTAGAAATGTTTTGACAACTCTACGAGCCGCTCGCGGGTGTGCCATGCAATTTTTCCGTTTGCTGCTTTGGAAAAATCCTCTATTCTGCGGCCGTATTGGCGGAATTCGTCCTGCGCTGACCTTTGTGGTGGCTTGGATATTCGCCGCCAACTACGTGGCGTTTGCAGCTCAGGCTACCACTGTAACGATGGCCATCAGCAGTGGCGGCGCCAGCGTCACTTCCGTTACCCAGGGTGCTGTGGTCACTTTGACGGCGATGGTAATAGCAGGTGGCACACCCGTTGCGCCGGGACAGGTGAACTTCTGCGATGCGACAGCGGCGCACTGCACCGGCATCCACCTGCTGGCGACGGCCCAAGTGACGAGCGCTGGAACAGCAATATTCAAGTTCCGGCCCGGGGCAGGCAATCATAGCTATAAGGCCGTTTTCGCAGGAACCACCGCCGACGCGGGGAGCTCTTCTTCTGCGTCGCCCCTTATAGTCAGCGCGCCGGCAAAGCTTCCGACGACGACCACAATTGCGCAGAGCGGCATTAACGGCAACTACTCGCTAACGGCAACGGTCTACGCCCAAGGAAGCACTCCACCGACTGGGGCGGTGTGGTTCCTGGACACGAGCAACGGGAATGAGGGACTGGGTGAGGCGCCGTTTAGCGCTTATGCGGGACTCGGTTTCGTGAACGCATCCATTACAGCGGTCCCATCCGGCAGCTCAACTGCCACTGTGGCGGGCGACTTTAACGGGGACGGCATCCCGGATGTGGTGATGGCAAACTCGTTTCCCGTTGGTACCACGGATTCTGTGTCGGCACTGTTGGGCAATGGCGACGGGACGTTCACGGCCACTGCGGCGACAAACCTGGCGACAGAGTACGGACTTGGTCCCCTTGTCGCAGACGACTTTGACCAGGACGGCATTCTGGATCTCGCGATCGTGACGGTGAGCGATGCCGCTGGCGACGCCACGGTTACGGTGTTGTTGGGTAATGGCGATGGTACCTTTCGGCCGATAACACCAGGTCCGGCGGTGGGCCGCGGTGGACAGCAGATCGCTGCCGGCGATTTTAATGGCGACGGAATCCCGGACTTGGCAGTGGAGGTCGAAAGCAGCGCCGGTGACTCCTCTTCAATTGCGATATTGTTGGGCAACGGAGATGGTACGTTCACGCCTGCGACGGGGAGCGAGGTGACGGGCGAGTATGGATCGATTGCTGCCGGCGATTTCAACGGGGACGGCATCTTGGATTTGGCGGTGGTGGACAATGCAATTATTAGCCAGAGCCCAGCGAATAATAACGTCACCATTCTGCTCGGCAACGGGCAGGGTGGGTTTACTGCCAACACATTGAACCTGCAATCGGGCAACTACGAATTCCAATCGATTGCTGTGGGCGATTTCAACGGCGACGGTCTCCTCGACCTGGCAGTAACCAACCAGTTTGGTCCTGGCACTGTGACGGTGTTGGTGGGAGATGGGCACGGGAACTTTGCGAGTACAGGCGAGAACGACGGCGTGAGCGGCGCGACCGCGGGCGAATCGCCGGGTGCCATTGCGGTGGGCGATTTCAATGGCGATGGCAAGGCGGATTTTGTCGTTGCGGTAAACGGCGGGGCGACGGTACTGTTGGGCGATGGCAAAGGGGATTTCGGCGCTGTAGCGATTCCAACGATCGTCACCGCATCCGGGGATTTCGCGTTGGCGGACTTCAATGGCGACGGGCTCACGGATATAGCCCCATTCGTTGAATACGGGGGAAACGGAGGCAGGGGTGTGGAGGCGTTGCTGGCCGCCAATCAGGTAGCCACGGCAACCACGACCGGCATTACGCTTCAGGCTGGGCCTCATTTAGTGGATGCCAGCTACTCCGGGGATAGCAATTACGCCTCCAGCGTTTCCGGTACGACGTATCTGGAAGTGCTCGATTTGGCAACAACGCTGTCGGTAAGCGTGAACCCATCCACGATTGCATATAACGGCGAGGTTACGATGACGGCGACGCTCAGCCCTGCTACCAATCAAGGAGTGAGCAGCAATGGGGGGACGGTCACTTTCACGAACGCAAACGCCGTGAACGGATTTCTGGGACAAGCTTTTCTTTCGGGCGGCGTGGCGACATTCACGAGATGCTGCTTGCCGGTGGGGACGTATCAGGTGCAGGCCAGCTATCCCGGCAACCCTTTGTTTGCTCCAGCCATAAGTCCCACGGTTTTGCTAACGATAAAACCCACGACACCAACGATTTCGCTGACGTCGTCTGCAAATCCAGCTCTCGTCTCGACTCCGGTGACCTTCACGGCGAACCTTCTCTCCATGGGATGGCCGGCCCGGTGAGCAAGGCACAATGTGGTTCTACGACGGGACGACTCAGTTGGACTCGGGACCGATCAACATGAGTTCCGGCGAGGCGCAGATTACAGCCTCGACGCTGGCGCCCGGCGCGCATAAAATTACGGCCGTTTATTCCGGAGATGCCGAGAACACGGCCGCGACGAGTGTCGCCGTAATCGAGACCATCGAAGTCCCGTCCATAACCATCGGCGCTCAAGGCGGCGGAACCGTGCCCTCGCAGACCGCGTCCCCGGGCGGGCAGGCCAGCTATGCGCTGGCAATCAACCCGCCTGCTGGCACAACCTTTCCTTCCCCCGTCACGTTCACGGTGTCGGGTCTTCCCACGGGAGCAACGGCGACATTTTCCCCCGCCAGCATTCCGGCAAACTCCGGTCAAACAAATGTAACCCTGACGGTATCAATTCCAGGCCAATCGGCTGCGCTGCAAACTCCGCCCTCGGAGCTCGGCGGAGGATTGTTGCCGATGGCGCTCGGATTTCTCCTGCTGCCATTTGCCGGAAGGATGCGCAGGAGAGCCCGCCACTGGAAGGGAATTCTTTGTTTACTGACGCTGACCACAGCGGGTGCGGTATCGATAGCGATCTTGTCAGGGTGTGGCAGCAGCCACACCAGTATGGGCGGCGGAGGATCCAACCCACAGCCACAAAGCTACACGTTGACCATTACCGCCACCTCGGGGTCGCTGACGCAGTCGGTCACTACGACCCTCACTGTGCAGTAATGCTCCGTTGGCTCGTTTCAGGCCGTGCTTGTGATGCCGGCTCTCCGCCAGGTCCAGATCCCGCTCCACCGCGCGCAGCACCTCGTCACTGATCCGGCCTTCATCGCGCAGCCGTATCAGCGTCTTTCTCTCCGTCTCCGCGGCGTCGTGGCTTATCACTCGCAAACGCCTGTAGATTTCTGCCCCGGCCGGACCGCCGTCGTGGTTCACGACTGCCAGCCGGTGTTGGTACTGGTGGATCAGATCGTCGTAGACGTGAACCTCATCCCCGCTGGCTCGCTCCCGCCCGGCACGCAGCGCTGCCAGCCCCTCCTCGGTCGCGATCCGCCGTGCTTCTTGCTCCTCCGCAACCATCTCGCCTTTGCCCGCCAGTCCAAGCGCGCGGATGATCGGCGGCAGTGTGGATCCTTGCACCACCAGCGTTACCAGAATCACAGAGAACGTCAGAAAGATAATCAGATCCCGTTGCGCAAATGGACGGCCATCGGCCAGCGTATACGGCAGCGAGAACGCGGCGGCCAGCGCCACGACGCCACGCATTCCCGTCCACCCGACCACGAAAAGATTCTTCCCCGATGGCCGGGGCTGCTTCTGGCCAAGCATATGAGTGCGAATCCAAAACCCCACCCACGTCCACGGAAACGTCCACACCAGCCGCAACGCAATCAGCACCCCGCTGAATACGGCCGCATACAGCAGCAGAGTCCAATGGCTATAGCCGTGGATGCCCTCCAGCACATACGGAAGCTGAAGACCAATCAGTACGAACACCAGTCCATTCAAAGCGAAAGTCATCGCCTGCCATACCGCCGTCAGCTGGATTCGCACCGTGGGGGAGTAGATGATAGGGCTGCGCCGTCCGATATAAAGCCCGCAGGCCACCGTTGCCAGCACCCCGGAAGCGTGGATCGCCTCTCCTGAGAGATAGGCCGCATAAGGCACAACTAGGCTGATGACGATTTCGATCGGCCCATCTTCCACGAACTGCTCGAACCACGCCGCCACAAATCCAAGGACAAGCCCGATACCGAGGCCGCCCGCCGTTAGCCATGCGAGCCGCAGCAAACCTCCTGCAATCGAAGGCGATGTACCGCGCAGCAACAGCGTCAGGCCGAATTCGAGCGCCAGCAGGGCGCTGGCGTCGTTGAGCAGGCTCTCGCCCTCCAGCACATCGACGATGCGGCGCGGCAGCCCCAGCGATCTTCGCAATGGAAGTAGCGGCAATTGCATCCGTCGCCGATATCACAGCTCCCAGCAGAAAGCCCGATTTCCAGTCCAGCGCCGTGATGAAGTTGTCGGCCGTATAGGCCACACCCCACACCGTGAACGCCACCAGCCCGAAAGCAAGCAGGGCGATGCTCACCAGGTTGTATCGAAAGTCCCGCCAACTGGTGAGATACGCTGCCCCATATAGCAGTGGAGGAAGGAAGATGTAAAACACTACATCCGGACTCAGCGGAATCCGCGGAACGCCCGGCACGAAGCTAAACAAAAGACCAGCCAGCACCAGCGCAATGGGATAGGGAATGCTCCACCGGCGAGCCAGCCCGGAGAACGCCGCGACCAGCACCAGAAGCAGCAATAACGTCTCTATTTGATCCGCCGTAGCTCCGCCGCTCATCGATCCCTCAGTTTTTTGCCTCGATCATAGCATCCGCTTTCTCTCTTCGGGCACGAGATTCGGATGTTACCCTGAGCTTTCCCGCGCTTTCAATCGAAATCTTTATCGCGGTTCTGGATAGAGTCACCGCACGGAGGAATCCAACCCAATGCTCTTCAGCAAACTGCTGCTCCTCACCGCCTGGCCCGGCCTGCTCAGCATGGCGGCCATGGTTCCTACCGCGATCTCCAGTCCGAGAACGACCGACCCGCTCCACGTCTGGGCCGGCCACGCTGATCCCGCTCATCTCGACGCCTGGGTCAACGGCCATCTCGAAACTCAGCAGCAGGCCCTCCAGCAGTTGCTGGCCGTGCAGGGCACTCGCACGCTCGCCAACACCCTCGCCCCCTTTGACCGGGCTTATGCCGCCCTCACTCTCGCCGGGCAGGAGGCCTACCTGATGTACGCCGTCTCCCCCGACAAATCCGTCCGCGACACGGCCAACACCCTGGTACAAAAGGTCAGCGCGGCCAGCGTCGCCCTTTCACTCAACCAGCCGGTCTATCACGCCTTGGTCGCTATCGACGCCACCCACGCCGATCCCGCCACTCGCCATTATCTGGAGCGCACTCTGCTCGAATACCGCCTCGCTGGCGTCGATAAGGACGATGCCACCCGAGCGCGCATCAAGCAGTTGCAGGACCGCATCACCCAGCTCAGCCTCACCTTCGGCAAGAATGTGCAGGAGGACGTCAAGACCGTTACCGTCCGCAATGCCGATGAGCTCGCCGGTCTGCCCGCCGACTACATCGCCCAGCACAAGCCCGCCGCCAATGGAACCAATGATGCCGGCATCATCCATCTCACTACCGACTACCCGGATTACGTCCCGGTCATGACCTACGCGAAAAGCGCCAGCCTGCGCCGCGACATGTTCCTCGCCTACAACACCCGCGCCTATCCGGTGAACAAGCAAGTCCTGCTCGATCTGTTGGCCACGCGCCAGGAACTCGCCACCATCCTCGGCTACAAACATTGGGCCGACCTCGCCACCGCCGACCAGATGATCGGCTCCGCGGCCAATGTGCGCAGCTTCCTCGCCCAGCTCGATAGCGCTTCCAAAGCCCCCGCCGACCGCGAATACCAGATGGTGCTCGACTTCGCCAAACAGCAGCAGCCCGGCCTCGAGGATATCCCCCTCGACAGCCGCTCCTATTGGTATGAGCAGTATCGAAGCAAGGTCTTCCACTTCGACTCGCAGTCCGTGCGCCCCTATTTCCCCTACGCCCAGGTGCAGCAGGGAATTCTCGACACCGCCGCCCGGCTCTTCCATGTCGAATTCCGTCCCGACCCAACCGCCGCCGTGTGGGACCCATCCGTCACCGCGTGGAATGTCTATGATCGCAGCGCGGTCAGCAAGCAGAACGGCCAGCTAATCGGCCGCTTTTACCTGGATATGCACCCGCGCGAAGGCAAGGACAAGTGGTTCGCGCAATATCCCATTGTCCCCGGCATCGCCGGCAAGCAGATTCCCGAAGGCGCGCTCATCTGCAATTTTCCCGGCGGCAAGCCCGGCGAAGAAGGCCTGATGCAGTACTCCGACGTCGTCACCTTCTTCCATGAGTTCGGCCATCTCATGCACGCCATCCTTGGAGGCCAGCAGCAGTGGGCCGGAGTCAGCGGTATCACCACGGAAAACGACTTCATCGAAGCTCCCTCGCAAATGCTGGAGGAGTTCTTCCGGAATCCCAAACTCCTCCAAACCTTCGCAAAGAATTACAAAACCGGCGAACCTATCCCCACCGAACTGGTCGAAGCCATGGACCGAGCCAGCGCCTTCGGACGCGGTGACTGGGTGCGCACCCAGCTCTTCTACACCCGCTTCGCGCTCGACCTCCACGACATGCCCCCGGCCGACATCCATCTCGACCAGCTTCTCAAGTCCGACTACACCGCCGCGCTGCCCTACGCCTGGGTCGACGGCAATCGCATGTATGCTGCCTTCACCCACCTCGTCGGCTACTCGTCGAATTACTACACCTATCTGTACGACAAAGTAATTGCCCTCGATTTCTACGGCCAGTTCGATCCGAATGATCTCGTCGCCGGCCCAGCAGCCCTGCGCTACCGCAAAGCCGTCCTTGAGCCGGGAGGCTCCGAACCCGGCACCCAATTGGTCAAAGATTTCCTGGGCCGCCCGCAAAATCT
>CAWGLF010000017.1:0-181433 GCA_963823295.1 uncultured Acidobacteriota bacterium | reverse complement strand
CCGGGCGCAAGCACCGCGTAGGGACGCATCATTTCATTGTCCTCATGCTCCAGGTTATGGCAATGCCAGACATATCTGCCGGGATAGCCCTGGAACGGGATAATGATCCGAGTGACCGTCTGCGCGTTGACGCGGACCGTGTCCTTCCAGCCGCGTTCATTCGGGTCTGGAGCCTCAGCCGGTCCCGTGTATCGGAGGATGCCCGTCGACATGGTATCGGCGGCGCTGAAGGGGCGACGATCGAGAATTTGAAAGCGCACGAGGTGCAGATGAATGGGGTGAACATCGTCTGTCATGTTTGCGAGTTCCCAGATTTCCGTGGTATCCAAGGTCGGTTCCTCGGTAATGGGCATGTGCCACCGCGTGTTATTCAGCAGCATCCCCATAGATGGGCCCCGGCCACCTTTTAAAAGCTCGTCTAATGTGAGCCGCCGCGTTCTTACTGCTGAGGCCTCCGCAATCCGCGGCACAGGACGAAGTTGATCCGGCATCTCGCTTGGGTCTGAAACCGGCGATGCACCCACGCGAAACTCCATCAGCGTGGGGAAAGCATCGTCGGACAATGCAATCCGTGTATTGCGGTGTGGGGCGAAGTCGATGATTAGATCGGCGCGCTCAGCCGGCGCCAGCAACACCTCTGTGACAGTAACGGGGCCGGGCAGCAGTCCCTGATCGGTGCCGATCTGGCGAACGTCGACGCCCTGGGGAAATGACAGCCGATATGTACGGCTATTCGAGGCGTTCAGAACACGAAACCGATACTTGCGCGGCTCCACATCGAGATAAGGAAAGATCTTGCCGTTAACCAACGGCACTTCGCCTCGAACTTCGGAAATCCACGGGTGCCCAGGATGACCAGAAGTCGGATAACTCAGTTGGCCATCGAGACCCAGATGGCGATCGAAGAGCACGAGCGGGACCTCGTATTTACCCTCCGGCAGCCGCAACTGCCGCTCCGCCTCATCGCGAATCACATATAGCCCCAGGAGTCCGGCATAGATGTTCAGCCGGGTGATCGCCATCGCGTGGTCGTGATACCAGAGCAGGGTCGAGTCCTGCCGGTTGGGATAGTAATGGGTGCGGGAGTGGCCGGGCACGTACCAGGCCTCCGGATATCCGTCGCTTTCGGGAGGCGTTCTACCCCCATGCATATGGACGATGCTGCGCACCTCAGGGATATCGTGTCCAGCGCCATGCAGCGAGTAATCTATCGGGAGAAAATGCCTGGGTGGCAAATCATTCGCCCACTCGACAAGCAGTCCCTGACCGCTTTGCGTCTCGAACATCACGCCGGGTACCGAACCGTTGTAGGACCATTGCCTGGTCGGCGGCAGATCGCGATGAAGCTTGCTCGCGACGGGGCGCATGGTCACTCGGTAGAACGGCGCCCGCACGCCGGGTCTACCTGGAACCGCACGAACATCCACCGGCCGCGCGAGCGGCGGAAGAGGCAGCGGATCAACGAAGCGGGCCAGACTTTCTGGATTAAGAACCGGAATCACGGCTGCCGCATCACCCCGCATGGCCTGGGAGAAAGCCCGCGGGGTGATCGTGGCCGCGGCGGCAATGGCGGACTGAAAAAGAAATTTCCGGCGGGTAGTAGTCAAACTGTCCATCCCACAGCATTCAGTCGAAAAAAAGATTCGCCGAATCGTTCACTGAAACAGGTCGCTGAGATCCTTTGTTTTCGCGGATGCTGCGGCCCCCAGTAGAGGCTTTACGCCGAAGATCTCCTGTATCGTTTTCAGTGTAGAGCTATGGTCGTAGTGAATGGAATTGCTGTAAGCCGTCGTGCCTCCTCCTTTCGCAAACGGTGAAAGCAGGAACATGCCGATCGGGCCATCGCTGAACTTGCCGGAGTCCTCCCCTTCATCCCAGATGATGAATAGTGCGCCGCCTTCCTTGTAGGCCTGCGACTGGAGAATTACGGGCACATTTTGCTTGAGCCAGGTGTCCGATCGCGATGTATTGTTTTTCGATTCCTGGCTGCTGCAAGCGGAAACGTGCTCATGACCGTCATGGCACACGTTCGGGGTAATCAGGTTAAAGCGGCCAATCGTATCGTCGGCCAGATCGGTCGCGAGCTGGTAATAAGGCCGGACGTGGGAAATACATTCAGCCGAATGCGGATTCAACCCGTCGTTGATATCGAAGAAGAAGTCGGGAGCGACATGGTTAATGTCGACGTAGGTGAAATCCAGCGGGCAGGTATCGAACACGGGGCTTCCAAAGTCGGGCTCTGCGTAAACTCTCCAGGAAACGCCCGCTTTTTGTAAGAGCGTTACCAGGTGCTGCCTTGCGAACAGCTGCGGCTGCCCAGGCTGGGTATCCGCGTGGACGCCGAAGTTCGTTCCTGCTTCCAGCCACAAATAATTCGGCTGGCTGGGATGGTTGCCGGGAGGATTGTAATACTGCTCTGCGTGCGCCGATGTTTTTAGCAGCGTCCCATTGATATAGGGGGCGAGTGGATTTCCTTTGAGATCAGGGTTACCAGAGGAGGCGCCGGCATTGTTACCCGTCCAGTTTTTGTTTTCCATCATGATGATCCAGACGGTTTTCACCTTACTCATCTGAGAATGTGCAATCCTCGGCATCATCAAAAGCAAAAACAGTAAAACCAAACTCCCCCGCGTCAGATTCATTTTCATGCAAACCTCTTTCCGCCTGCGAAGGGCGATTACCGCAGGTGTTTTTCCAACTTTGAGTTCGGAGGTGGCCTTATACCCCATCGTTTTAGGTATGCTCTTCCACTGTCAAGAACTCTCCTCGATGAACATCATTTGCTGTCCACTGTGCTGAACAACGACTCCAATCGAATCCCGGTGAAAGGGCGTGCACCCGCAGAGAAGCGCGCACGGACGCAAGCACGTCGGGCTTGTAATTGGCATTTGCGCTGAGTGGCCGGATTGAGTCATCCTTAATCAGCCAGCCAGTGCAGACCCATTGGAGGATGATGCCATGCAATCCCGCACGCGACGCGCGTTCGTCGCCGGCTTCTGCACTGTCGCACTGCTGGCGGCGGTTGCGTGTAATTCGTCTCCGAAGAAAGGAGAATCCCAAGCGACGGAAAACACCGCCGGGACCTGGAAGCCGCTCAACGTGGTGTTCATCTCGCTGGACACCGTACGGGCGGATCATCTGCACTGTTACGGAAATAAGAAAATCAAAACGCCCGCCATCGACTCCCTGGCCGCAAACGGCGTCCTGTTTGACAAGGCAGTGACCCAAGCGCCGCTGACCCTTCCCTCCCACGCCAGCATGTTTACCGGGACGAACCCGAACGTCCATCATGTGCGGGATACGGGCGGATTCACCCTGCAACCCTCATCCATTACGCTGGCCAAAATTCTGCAGAAACATGGTTGGAATACAGCAGCCTTCGTGAGTGCTTTCGTATTCAAACGCGATATCGGATTCGATCAGGGCTTTTCGGTGTACGACGACCAGATGCCGGGCGGCCCCGGTGGGGAAAGCGCGACCCGCAATGCTGGAGTGACAGTCGATCACGCGCTGGCGTGGCTCAATAACCAGGGCTCGCGGCCATATTTTGTGTGGCTGCATCTTTATGATGCGCATCAACCGTATGTTCCGCCGCCGGCTGAGTTCCAACGGCAATATCCGCATGACACTTATGACGCGGAAATTGCGTACATGGACCAGCAACTAGGGCGTTTTCTGAAGGCGGTGAAGCAAAAGTCTCCGCCGCAGAAAACCTTGATCATCCTGCTCGCCGATCATGGCGAAAGCCTGGGCGACCATGGCGAATACCAGCACGGAATCTTTCTGTATGACTCGACCGTTCGCATCGCGTGGGTGATGACCGGGCCGGGCGTTCCCGCCGGGGTTCGAGTGGAGCAGCAGGCGAGGACCGTCGATTTCCTTCCGACGATCCTGGACCTGGTAGGAGGAACCGGACCCTCAGTGGTCCAGGGGACCAGCCTGGTGCCCGCTTTTTACGGCAAGCCAGTGGCGACGGAATACTCCTACGAAGAAACGATGTATCCGAAGTTCACCATGAACTGGGCAGCGCTGCGCGGAATCCATACCGCGGATTGGATGTATGTACGGGCACCGAAACCGGAACTCTACAATCTGAAAAGCGATCCGGACGAGCTGAACAATGTGATCGATGCCCATCCGAAGGAATATCGCGAACTAGAGAAGCAGTTGAAACTTCTCACCCAGGTGGGAGGAAACGGAAGCGATACGGTTGTCTCTCAACAGATGGACCAGCAAACCCTGGAGCGGCTGAAGTCGCTGGGATACGTAGGTGGAGCGTCGCGGCAGGAAGTCAATCTGGACGATTCGGGCGCCGATCCCAAGGACCGGGTGGAGATTTTGAAACTATTGCAAATGGGCGGGGATGCATTTTCAAGCACCACGCCGCCGTCCCGCCGAATTGGCTTTTTGCGGCAGGCGCTCGCCAAAGATCCTACGAATCCGGCGATCTATTACGAACTTGGCGATCTGTATAGGGAAACTGGCCAGGCGGACGCAAACCTGCAACTGTGTCTGGACGCGCTCCACCATGGCGTCAAGGGCGCAATGATTCTATCTCGCCTGGGCGAGATCTACCTGACCAAGGGAGATGCGAGCGACGCGATCGAATATTATGAGCAGGCGGTTGCGCTGAATCCGATCGATCCCGAGGTCCGAAGCAATCTGGGCTCTGCGTATTCCGCCGCCGGTCAACTGGGGCAAGCAGAAAATGAATTTCAGCGGGCGCTCGCAATCGCGCCATACATTCCTGCATACAATGGGCTGGGCCTGGTCGCGGTGAAGCAGCACGACTTCGTGAGTGCCCGGAAAAATTTTGAGCGGGCGGTCCAATTGGATCCGAAGGACACGGAATCGCAGTTGAATCTGGGCGTGCTTTGCATGCAGACCGGCGATGTTCCTTGCGGAAGGGCGGCTTTCCAGGCATTTTTGAGGAATGCGCCTCCGACACGATATGGCAACATGATTCCGCGGGTGCAATACGCGCTAAGAACGGTCCTTGCTCAGAAGCAATAATAGGCTTCGCGGGAGGACCCGCACAAAAAAAGCCAGGTACAAAAAGTATCAAGATTGGAACTGCAGAAGGATCTCTCTCCATGCAATCGAACACCGGACGAGCATCCATTGCCGGCTTGTGTACTCTCGCGATATTGACGGTTGCGGGCTGCAGATCGTCACATAAAAGCGACAATCCCCCAACCGCGCTCCAGCCAATCAACCTGGTGCTGATCACCCTGGACACGGTGAGGGCGGACCATCTGCACTGCTATGGGTACGAGAAAATCAAAACCCCGAATATTGATGCGATTGCACAGCAGGGCGTGCTGTTTGAAAAAGCGGTAGCGCAGGCGCCGCTAACCCAACCCTCCCACGCCAGCATGTTCACCGGCACAAATCCGAACGTGAACCAGGTTCGGAACAACGGTGGATTCGCGCTGCAACCGTCCTCGATCACTATGGCAACCATCCTGCAAAGGCATGGTTGGGATACGGCGGGGTACGTCAGCGCCACGGTCCTGAAGAAGGTGTTCGGGTTCAACCAGGGGTTTGCTACTTATGATGACCAGATGCCGCAAACCAGCAGCGGCATGGAAACTCCTGCCCGTCCTGCCAACATTACGGTCGATCACGCGATCAGCTGGTTGAATGCGCAATCAAATAAGCCGTTTTTCGTGTGGCTGCACCTTTACGATGCTCACCAGCCCTACAAACCGCCGCCACAATTCCGCAAACAATATCCAGGCGATCCGTACGATGCTGAGATTGCGTTTGCCGATCAGCAACTGAGTCGTTTCTTGAACGCAGTAAAGCAGAAATCTCCGGCCGGCAAGACGCTGATCGTTCTGCTTTCCGATCACGGCCAAAGTCTGGGTGAGCACGGAGAATATGAGCACGGCATCTTTCTCTACGATTCCACCGTGCGTATCGCGTGGATCATGGCTGGTCCCGGCATTCCCGCCGGTGTCCGCGTTCAGCAGCAAGCGCGGGAAATCGACTTACTCCCCACGGTTTTGGATTTGCTGGGGGGTAAGGCGTCCTCCGCTGTCCAGGGAACCAGTCTGGTGCCGGCCTTCTCCGGGAAAACCGTTCCCTCCACCTATTCCTACGAAGAGACGCTGTGCCCCAAAATCAACATGGGATGGTCGGAGCTGCGCGGCATTCATACGGCTCACTGGATGTACATCCGTGCGCCAAGGCCGGAGCTTTACGATCTGGATCACGATCCGCGCGAGCTGAACAATGTCATCGATGCTCATCCCAGGGAGTACCGGCAGTTGGACGCTCAATTGAAGAAGTTGAGCCGGTTAGGAAATTCCGGTACAGAAGCCGTCACGTTCCACGACATGGATCAACGCACGATGGAACAGCTTGAGATCGCTCGGATATGTATCCGATTTTTCTGCCCGCCATATTGAAATGAACGGCAAGGGGGATGACCCGAAGGACCATATCGCCACGCTCAAGACACTCGAAACGATTTCCGGCACTTACAACATCTCGGCCGCACGCGAAATCGAATTGCTCCAGCAGGCGCTCAAGAACGATCCCGCAAATCCCACCCTCTATGGCTGGTTGATTGACGCTTACGAAAAAAGTGGTCAATATCCGCAAGCCATGCAGGCCTGCCTGGACGCACTTCATCGTGGGATCCAGGGCGGGATGCTCTCGCGGCTGGCCAGTCTTTACCTGCGCCAAGGCAATCTGAAACAAGCCGTCAATTATTACCAGCAGGCAGCACAACTGGATCCTCTCGACGTCGCAGGCCAAAGCAATCTGGCGACTGTCTACCTGCAAACCGGCCGGCTTGCCGATGCGGAAAGGGTCTTTCGATGGGTGCTCGCAATTCAGCCCTACGCGCCGGCCTATAACGGTCTGGGAATGGTTGCGGACAAGCGGAATGACGTGGCCGCCGCCCGAAGAAATTTCGAGCGCGCCGTACAGCTCGACCCGGCGTATGCCGAGGCACAGTTGAATCTCGGCATCATTTGCACGCAAACCCGCGATTTCCCTTGTGCCCGTACTGCCTTAAAAGCGTTTCTTGCCCAGGCGACTCCCGACTATGGAAAAGTCATACTTCAGGCGAAAGCGGCACTTGCAAGTATGGGAAACGATGGGTCATAGGGCACTCTGAACCCGAAACTTCCATTGATTGATTCATTATTAACCATCCGTTATATCTTTCTCTCTTGACAGAACTCTGTTAGGCAGTAGAATCCCCTTCAAATGGGCGCGTTATTCCATAGTCGCGCCGCCCTTTTTGGTCAGGTTCTGATGGTCACAAGAACCAACCTGGATCGTAAAACACAGGTCGTATAGGTGTTTTGTTCGTTTCACATCTGTTTGGGGGGAGCCAGCCAATGACGTACAAGTTATATAAAGTCCTACTCGTGTTTTTTGCAGGCAGTGTCTTCACATTAGGGGCATTCGCTCAGAACGCGAACTCTTCAGTCCAGGGCACTGTCAAAGACGTAAGCGGCGCGGTGATACCGGGCGCGACCATCACCCTTACAAACGTCGGCACGACTCAGCAAATTTCCCACACCTCCCGTGCGGATGGGTTTTACAACTTTACCAACCTGGACCCGGCAAACTACAAAGTAACGATCTCGGCGCCAGGTTTTGCCAACTGGGAAGGCGCGCTCACGCTGCGGGTTTCTCAATCAGCACTGGTGGACCCAACGCTGACTGCAGCCAGCGTAACGACACACGTAACCGTGAGGAATGTCACCCCTATCATCGATGCGGTCGACCCGACGATTTCCGACGTCAAGAACGCAACAGCTATTGAAACCATGCCTGTGGCAAACCGCAGTATTCTGAATGTCCTTGCTTTCAGCCCGGGTGTTGTGGCCGGCGGCTACGGCGGATCGGGCGGCGGTTATACGCGTGTCAACGGCATCACGGGCGGATCGCTCGATTACCAGACGGACGGTCAGACCGTGGTGAACCATTGGAGCAATGAGCTGCAATCCACTCCGCAGTCGACCATGACCCTGCAGGAAGTCAAAATCATGACCTCCAATGGCACCGCGCAATACGGGCGCCCGGGCATCGTGGAAATGGTCACGAAAAGCGGCACCAACAACTTCCATGGTCAGATATTTGAATTGAATCAGAACCAACACCTGACAGCGCGGGCTTTCCACTCCGGTAAAACTGTCCCTTTTCTTCAGCATAATGAATACGGCGCCCAGCTTGGCGGCCCGGTCTGGTTTCCCAAGGTGTACAACGGAAGAAACAAGACCTTCTTCTTTTTCGACATGGAATGGATTAAGGATAACCGGAACTCCGTCCAGAACTATATCGTCCCCACAATGGACCAGCGGAAGGGCAATCTTTCGACCCTCATAGGTTCCGATGGCAATCCGATCACCGTCTACGATCCAAATTCCACGACCTTAGATGCAGCCACTGGCGCCTACACCCGTACGGCATTCGCGGGCAATATCATCCCTGCCAATCGGCTGAATCCCGTCACTCAAAAGATTTTAGGTATTACTCCCGTTCCGGGTCTCATTCCTTACCCGGAACCGAACATCAATGAGCCGCTGATCTGGCAAGGAAACCCCAACCTCCAGCCGCCGGCTTCCAAACAGACTCAGGATACGAAGCAAATTACCGCGAAAGTGGACCAGATCTTTGGCTCCAATCGCCTGGCCGGGCGCTATAACTACTCGTCGCAAAACAATTTGGATCCTAAATCCTA
Organism: uncultured Acidobacteriota bacterium; assembly: GCA_963823295.1. Lineage (GTDB taxonomy): Bacteria > Acidobacteriota > Terriglobia > Terriglobales > Acidobacteriaceae > JAKAAZ01. The sequence goes on along the minus strand of CAWGLF010000017.1, from coordinate 172,729 downwards.
TGCCCCCACGGCCCCGGACGTGGGGATCGTCGGCGGACACAACGGATCGTTGATGCTCACCACTACCATTGGCGCAAGAGCCGTCAATGTGGCGCATATCGGCATACAGTACAACCATGCGTTCCGTGGACCGGCATCCGTTCCGGGCATCGCGACAAAGATAGGTCTGCCTACCTATCAGGACCTCATTTCATGGCCCGGTTTTTATTGGTATTACGGTAGTAACGACAGTTACTGGACCTCGCTCGATCGGGACAATCCGCAGGATTATCCCAACCAGATCATCAGCGGAAGCGACCAGTTCTCCTATAATCGCGGCAACCATCAGTTCATGTTCGGCTTCGATGTCAATAATTCCCGAATTACCACCTACGAGATCGGGCAGCCCGGTGGTAATTATCTGTTCGACGGAAACTTCACCGCTCTTCAGGATCCCAACGCTGTGCAGGGAATCGGGCCTTTTGCGGGAAATCCGCCCGCCTATGATGTGCCGATTAGTGATACCGGGTCTGGATTGGCGGACTTCCTGCTTGGGGATACCAACCAGGATATTCTTTCCATCTATCCCCACTATCACACCCGCCAAACCGAATACGACGGCTTTGCCCAGGACAGTTGGAGGGCCACGCAGAATCTGACCATCAACCTGGGCCTGCGTTATGAGTATTGGACGCCTTTCGCGGATGCCGCCGGACTCACCTCCACTCTGAATCCCAACGTCCCCGGCGGCATGGTTGTTTACGCAGGCAAAGGGCCTCTGCCCGCACAGACCCCACAGGCGGTGCTAAGCTCGTTTATCGCCGCGGGACTGCCGATCGAATCCGCCGCCGCCGCTCACTATCCCCTGAGCCTGTTCACGATGCCAAAGAACAATTGGGAACCGCGGCTCGGCTTTGCCTACCAGCTAAACGACAAGACGGTTCTGCGTGGCGGCTGGGGTGTCTATCAGTGGGTAATGCCATTGCAGCAGTTCGAACAGGCCACGCGCAAGAATCCGCCCTTCAGCTATTCCGCTGTGATAGCCCCGGGGGAGGTCAACGGTGTTGCCACGAACCCCACAGCAGCCGAGCTGGAGTTTCCGATCGCGAGCCCGCAATTTGGCGGTCCTCAGCCGGTGAATCAATTTATGATGGGCAATCAGAATTGCACGAACCAGCCGCCAGGGACCTGCAACCCGCCCGGTTTGCTCCTGAACACCAGCAATGTGTCGATTTCCCAAGGGAGCGGCTTCGGTCTGGTTTCCATGAATCCAAATGTCAAGCCCGCCACCGTGCAGGAGTACAACGTGACCCTTGGGCGAGAATTGCCGTGGCATACGGGACTCCAAATCAGCTACATCGGCAATAACTCCAAGAATGAGTTCCAATTCGATCCGATCAACGCCATGATCCCACGGAGTTTGTGCGCGGCTGCGGGAAGTCCGGACATTGCGGCGTGCCAGTCGGGGGTTCCTTCCGCCCGGCGCGCGTATCCGGTTTTCCAAACCTCCGGCGCCGGCAATTACGACGAGAATAACTATAACGGCTACGGCAACACCAACGAACTTCAAGTTCAAGTCCAGCATACGTTCGGTAATGGGCTATTGTTGCAATCCTACTTCACGTGGTTGAGGGCATTATCGACGACGGGAGGAAACATATCAGCTAACGGTGGGGCAGCGTCAGGAGTTGGATTGCTTGGAGGTGGAGGACAGACGGTAGTTCCGGCGGCCTTGACTCCCGGTTTTTCTCTCGCCAATCCTACCTCCACCGGAGAATCCCTCGGCCGGAGAACGAGCGCTGTTTACTCAAATGACGCCACACTGCCCGCCAAGACTTTCCAACTGAATGCCCATTATCAACTCCCCTTTGGAAGGGGGCAAAGGGTCCTTGGAGAGTCGCACGGGATTGTGAACGCTCTGGTCAGCGGGTACAACATCTCTGCTTTCTTCCTGTGGCACAGCGGCTTTTACTTTGCACCGTACGCCACCCCGCTAGCTTCCAACACGAACTCGGGTATTCCGGGTGGCCGGGGCATTAATCTGGCGCCAGGCAAAACCGGCATCCTGCCAGAAAGCCAGAGAACCGTAAACCACTGGTTTGACTATAGCGTTTGGGATCCGACCGGCACTACTCCCTATGCCGGGGAGACATACGAGTACACGGCGACCGCTCAGCAGGGCGATTTCCGGAACAACATCCCATTCAATTACATGACAGGTCCTGGCTTCAACAACATGGACGCAAACATCTACAAGCTGACGCCGCTCTGGAGAGAGTTGACGCTTGACTTTGAGGCCCAGATCTTTAACATCTACAACCACCAGAACCTGGGCCTGCCAAATAGACAAGGTATTATTCTTTCACCGATCGGTCAGCCACGGACAATTCAATTGCAGGCAAAAATCGTGTTTTAGGTCACTTGCTGGAACGCACTGACTCCGGCGGCCCGCGAACCATGCGGGCCGCTTTCCTTTTGCTCTTGCGCTCGACGGCTTATAGTCCAAGCAGAACTAAACTATAGGAACGTCCGGTTTTGAGCCATACGTAAATCAGGAAACCTACAGGATGCAGGACTGCCTGAGAATAGATTGGAGAGCCAAATGAAGAAGCGAGACGGAAGCAACCCGGTGTTCACTACAGTCGCTATCGTGGCATTTCTCATTTCCACAATGAGTTCAGGCTCGGCGTTCGCTGCCTCTAAAACATCGCCGACTTCGCCGATGAGAACTGCGGCGTCAGTTCAGCCCTCCCAATCCTCCACTCAGCAGGCCGAGCAGAGTGCAAAACAGATTCCTGTAACGCCACCGCCCATGGGATGGTCATCATGGAATAGCTTTTCCAATACTGTGGATTCGGCTGTCATCATGCAACAGACAAAGGCCCTTGTCGCGTCTGGAATGCAAAAAGCCGGCTACCGCTATATCAATCTCGACGAGGGATGGTGGCTTGGAAATCGGGATAAGAACGGCAATATCGTAGTCGATCCGAAACAATGGCCAGCCCTGAAATCTGGGGAACAGCCTGGCGATATGTCGAATATCGTGAGGTATATTCACAGTCTTGGATTGAAGGCGGGTATCTATACAGACGCGGGTGAGTCTGGATGCGGCTTTTATAGCCCAGACATCGGTCCGCGCACTCCTCACACCGGCAGCGAGGGACATTACGATCAGGACTTCCTGCAGTTTGCAAAGTGGGGCTTCGATTATGTGAAGGTTGACTGGTGCGGCGGATCGAGGAAAAATCTGGATCCCGCTATGCAATATGCAGCCATCGCACATGCTATTGCACGAGCGGAACGGATCACCGGCCATTCGCTCTTTTTTTCAATCTGCAATTGGGGCAAGGAAAGTCCGTGGACATGGGCTCCCGGTATCGGCGGTGTGGCCGCAGATATCTGGCGTACAAGCGGCGACATCGTGAATCCGATTGTCGCCGGTGGGCCGCACAGCGATCGGAAAGCGAGCTTTCCAGGCGTCCTCTCTAATTTCGATCAGGGCATTCACCCGGAAGCGCAGCACACCGGCTTCTACAACGATCCGGACATGATGGTCGTAGGAATGCCGGGATTGTCGGAGGTCCAGAATCGAGTGCACATGTCCCTATGGGCTATCTCCGGAGCTCCCCTGATTCAAGGAGCAGATCTTACCAAGGTGAGCAAGGCGACGACTGAGATTCTTACAAATCCGGAAGTGATCGCCGTAGATCAAAATTCCCTGGGTCTCCAGGCGATCATGGTTGCTCAACCCGCGGAAGGTGTCCAGGTATGGGCGAAGCCTTTAGCTCATCATGGGGAATACGCCGTGCTGCTACTCAACAGGACGGCTGCTCCGGCCCAGGTCAGCGTGACGTGGAGCGAAGTCGGCCTCAAGCCATCCTCAACTGCTACGGTGCGGGATGTGTGGACACATAAAGATCTGGGCTCTTATCGTTCCGGCTACGCGGCTACGGTCGCGCCCAACGACGCGGCCCTGCTGGTAATCCGTGGTGTCGACGGCCGGCCAACCCGCTATAAAGAGAGCAGCGTTGCCATTGGAAGCGAGCGGGCACTTACCTTCAAGGTCGCGCCAAGACAGGGATCCGCCTACATTCAAATCTCCTATGTCAATGGCGACAAGAAGGCCCGCACCGCCCAGTTGAAGGTGAACGATCAGGTACCAACCAACATTAATTTTCCGCCCACAGGAGGTAGCGATTCAGTCGGCATAATCACCATCGAAGCAGAATTTAAGCAAGGCGGAAAGGAGAACTCACTTACATTCTCTTCTTCGTGCGCTCCCGGCCCGGTTATCGACTCCATCTCGATCTTACCCGGCTCGTCCCATTAACTATCGATGAACAACTACCCCGTCCGATTTTATAGATTTAGCGATATGTTGCGGTATGTTATCGATAGTTGCTCCCCGTCTATATAGCCAAAGGAACAAAAATGTTTTCCACCACAGCCGGTGGATCTCGTGTTGGACATCGGCAATCTCATTGGAATAAGGTGAAATTCTATCGACTTCCCACGAGCATCTCTACGTACTGGAATGCCAGCTGGGGTGTCTATGTGCGCCACTATAAAAATGGGGTTGTTCTGGTGAACCCCAACGCCACGGATAGCAATCCGATCACCCTGGACCACACCTACTACCAGGTTGTTAACGATGGCGATGGCGGCGTCGTACCTGCGGATGGGTCTACTCCTGGCACTCTTACCTATCAAGCGGTGAAAGGTCTTACCGTCTGTTCGGATTGTGCCGCCATTCTGCTGGACTGATATTCACCGAAATCGTGGTAGGACTTCGACAGCCGTTCCCAGAACAATTTCATTGAAGGCTTTCGCATTCAGTGGCGCTTCCGGTCCTACATACACCGTTCGGATACCGCGTCGGTTTGCTATATGGACAAATCCAGCGGCAGGATATACAGAACCCGAAGTGCCCACCACCAGAACTGTCGTGGCGCGCGAGAGTTCTTGCTCGATGATGTCCATGTCGAAAGGGACCTCGCCAAACCAAACGATATTCGGCCGCACAAGATCTCCACAATCCGGACAAGTAGGAAGTTCGGCGGCGGTTTCGTATACCGCTGTGTCCCGGAATGGCAGGTTGCAGCGCACGCAGCGCGACTGAAATAGATTTCCATGCATATGATGAGTCCGCTGAGAACCGGCGCGTTCGTGGAGATCGTCGACATTCTGGGTGCAGAGAAAAAAGCGATCACCCATCTTGTTTTCCAGCGCGGCGAGCGCCAAATGACCCGCGTTCGGCTCAGCAGCCGATGCATCCCGCCTGCGCATAGAGTAAAAGCGCCATACGAGTTCTGGATTCGTATGCCACGCTTCAGGAGTGGCGACCTCCTCGATACGATGACCGCTCCAGAGTCCTCCTGAGCCCCTGAAAGTGGCTAACCCGCTTTCAGCAGAAACGCCCGCTCCGGTCAGGACAAAGAGGCGGTCGTCTGGAGTAAGTCGCATGAGAGGATTATGCCTTGAGTTGTAAGTCCGCCGTCAACGATGTTTACCTGAATAAATCGCGCTCCGACCGCTTCTACTGGAGTAAATCGGAGCTATACCTAGTACGAAGCGGAACTACTGTTTCACTCCTCCACCGAGCATGGTTGAAACGTCAAGGTTCGCTTTAAAAGCCATGTAACCGCTATCAATGGGAAATATGCCACCTGTAACAATCGAGGATTCATCGCTGGCAAGATACAACGCAAAAGATGCAATATCTTCCGGCTTGGCTATCGGCAAAAGATGCAGCATACGCATGATGTCCTCGGCTCCTGGTTTTTTCAGCCACTCCAATTGTGGTTCGGTCGAAACGAAGCTGGGACAAATGGCGTTCACGCGAATCCCATCGCGCGCCAATCCCGCAGCTAGCGAGCGGGTGAGGGATACTACCCCTCCTTTTGCCGCGGTGTAGGCATCATATCCCGCAACTCCGATCAATGCGTCCGTTGTAGCCGTCAATATGATCGATCCTGACCCTTGGGATAACATAATCTTACCTATGGCCTTACAGCACCTGTAAGTTCCGCTCAAGACAAGGTTAATTAGCTCAGTCCAGATAGGTTCAGGTAACTCGGTGACGCGCCGATCCTGTTCGTTCACCATCCGGCAGTTCATAGCATTATGGAAGAACACGTCAATTTTTCCATACTGCCGTACCACGGTCTCTGTCATGCTTTCGACGGAGGCGGTATCCCGCACGTCCACCTCGACGAAAGAAGCGGCATGGCCGAGATCTTTCAACTGATCGCATACCTTGCGCCCGCGAGTTACATCAAGATCGGCCACGATAACCGTAGCCCCCTCTGCGGCGAAAAGAAATGCGCCGGCTTTGCCCATCCCAGATGCCGCTCCCGTAATAACAGCAACTTTTCCTGCGAGTCGATCTGCCATACCGCCTATCTCCTGTAGCGCGTGCGCTGCCAATATATTGCTCTGAGATAATCGTACTCTTAGCCGCTGTACCGCCGGGCTGACCAGGGAGCGATCAGTGGTGAGCCCCGGGGCTGCGCTGTTGAGCCGGGATAAACTGTGTATTGATTCGCCCTTCGAGGGCAACGCGGAATTTCTGCACATTCGAAATTCCATTCACTCCTTCGCTTCGCAATATTCCCTGAAACTTTCCTGCATGCGTGTAGGTATGAACCACGCTTTCCCCATCGCCGGTGACTCCATCGCCAAAATCCCAGCGGTATGAGATCACCGGCTCACCTTCCTCTTTCCCATGGGCAGCAAAGTGGAGGGTGGCTCCGGGTTTTCCTTCGTGTGGGACATGTACATCCAGCTTGATGGGTGCGGCCGGGATGCTGGTATCTACAATCTTGAAAATGCGGACCGAACGGACCGGCTGGCTCACTTTCAGCGAAGTGGATGTCAGATAAGATCTGGCCGTCGGATCGAGAACGTTTGTTACCCGGTATTTATGGGAGGAGGAAAGTCCCAGACCTGGTAGGCCAAAGGTATGCGTCCTCGGCTTCTCCGTCCAATTGAAGACTGTAAGGATGGTGATCCGACTATCTTCTTTCAATAGGAATATGCTTGGTTGTTCATCTTCCGGTGCATAGCTCATCAAATCAAGCGGCACGGAAGCGCGTCCCAGTTGCGCCATACGAATCAGGTCTCGATTCTCCGCCAGTGCCATGCGATCGGAATCGGCGCCCAGCGTGGGCAGATCATCGCCGATCTCGAATATTCCACCGGATACCGCTGCCAGCGCAATCGACACCTGCGCCTCATTCAATGTGAGAGGTCGAACTCCATCGTTGGCCTCCGGGTCTGGATCCGGGTCACTCACCAATTGCCTGGAAATCGTAAATGCATCTGGGTCGCTGCCGAAGAAGTTCCGATTCATGTAATAACGCGCCGCGATTCCGGGCGCGGCCACTTTCGTCGCATAGAATGTGTGGCCGGTGTCGTTGGATATGCGACCCACATCCACGTACCCGACCGGATTCAGCATCTCGCTTCCGTCTTTGTCCAGCAGAACTTTATCCCCGACCGCCTGCCGGATAATTCCGAGCCCGATGCGTTGCGCCTCCAGTGCGGTCGTGTCAGGACGGTAGTAGTAGCCTTCGATCGCGCTGTTCACCATAAAGTCCATTTTGATGAAACGAATACCCCATTGGTTTGCCAGGGTTGAATAGGTCTGGCGCAGATATTCCTGCGCCCTGGGATTCGTAGTATCCAGGCTGAATAGCGGGTCTGTCCGGTGAAGCACCCAACCAATATGAATTGGCGCGCCTCTGGCATTGTGGACTAACCAGTCTTTGTGGTGCTGGTACAGCCAGGAGCGGGTTGATACTTCAAAAGGAGCCACCCAGATTCCTGGAATCAAGCCTTTCGCGCGCGCTTTTTGTTCCAGCGGCTCCATCCCATTGGGGAATAGGTTCGGATCGGAGGTAGTATATTCGCCACGCGCATACTGGTACCCTTCATCAATAAAGAAATATTTGTATCCAAATGCCTTCAAATGCTGCGCAAGCCACTCCGCATTCGTCAACGCGGTGCCCTGATTCAGCCGGAAATAATATGCCGTCCAACTCCACCATCCCATGGGATCGGCAGCAGGAACCCTGGCATGATGCAGCTTCTTGATGAGTGCTCCGTAGGTTTCAAGTTGCCGATGATAATCCATCCCAACACCGAAGAAAAGGCGTTCCGATTGCAGTCGACCACCTGGCCTTAGAGGAAGAGATAGCTCGATCTGGTCCTCAGTAGGGGAGGCCCGCAACGAGCGCTGCTTCGTCATCTCGGTAGTTCCTGTCGAGTCAACCTGATAGGAACTGATCCGCGGTTCGCCTCCCGTTGTCGTGGCAATTCGAAGCCGGAGGATGCTGAGAAAACGATCCGATGTTAGCGCTCCCAGAAATATGCTGCGATGACTTTGCTGGTTATAGATAAGCTGGCTGCCCACGCCGCGATGCATGCCCTTCGGCGCATCTTTTAAATCAAGAATCCGCACGCCATAACTAAAAGCGTCGGAATATATCCTGTCAGAGGCGCTGTTCCCACCAAGATTCAAAATATTATTGCCGTTCGCTTCCACCGGCCGGACTGCCTGGACTTGAAAGGTGCGGGTCGTGGGGTTGTCGACCATGACCTGAACATCCCCGAACGGAATAGCGGTATAGGCCCGAAGAACCAACGTCAGGTTCGGGGCATCGCGGAGGCCGGAACATCGCATGGTCCACTCCTGCGCCGCGCCCAGGTCATTCTCGATTTCAGATTGACTTACTTCGCGTTTCGGATAATCGCGGGAATAGAGCCAGCGATGATCCACTTCGACTGCGAATTGTGCCTGCAATACCGGTTCAGCCAGCCCGTCCACTCCAATTGTGTAGGATCCATCTGTTTTGTTAATGTTGACTATCAGCGGCGCTTCAGTTGTCGCCGATGGAAATAGTCCACCTGCAGTGGGCGGTACTATGGACAAAAACGCAACAATCGGCAGACATATCATCGACCGGAAAAGCTTCGACTGCATAAAATCCATCAATAACTTCCTTGGCCGCGAGTTGCACTTAATCCTGTGTCGGCATATTTGCCGGTGTTGCCGCTTTCGAAGAACTCAAAATGCCCGGAAACCATTTGACGGAGTTGTCGTGGTACAGCTTATGCAGCACGGATGGAGGTAGCGCAAGACCCTTGATAGTATGCCCGTGATAGTTGATGACCTGGTCAGTTGCAAAATACCGCCAATCCTCGGCGTAGGTACTCTTCCAGTGCTTGATAGCTTGTTCGACGTTCCCTTGTGGATATAGCTCCAAATCTGTTCCATAGAGAACTCGATCCTGATACTTGATCATGAAGGCTCTCACCTTTTCGCGTGGTTGCAGCATCAGGTATCCAACACGAGCGGCAGTATCCACCGCGAAATTTGGATAGCGATCAAAGTGCCTCGCAATATCGTCCACGTCAAGTTCCATGCTGCCGAGGTGTGCCCCGACTACACGTAGATTTGGGTTCTCTTCCAACATGTGATCTCTGGCGCGAAGAATGGTAGCTTTTGACGGCCATTGCGGATGCAAGTATGCGTATTCGTCGGGATGTTCTTTATAGTAGGAATAATCAAGGCTCGCGGGATTGGGCGGCTGCCAGCAGGAAGTAGGTTCGGCGATATGAGCGATGACTGTCTTGTTATGCGCTGCAATGTCCTGGTAGATGGGTTTGAAGACAGGGTCATCCGGCATCAGATATTTACCCGATTTGGACTTGATCTCCATGCCGATCGTCTTATATATCTTGACGGCCACGGCTCCCTCTGAAAAATTGCGATTGAGCTGGCGAATGGCGTCCTGGGCGAAGCCCGGCTGTTCGAAAGGGTAAGGACTAAAAGTGGTACATAACGAGGCGTGACCCTCGCTGCTATGGACTATTTCTAAGATGTCGTGAAGTTGCGGTTCCAACGCACGGGAGAATGGGTCCCGGTCATCAATTACGGCGATGTCGACAATATGCAGGTTCAATCGCTTTAGCAAAGCATTGAAAGCAGGGTCGTTTTTGTACACATGTGTATGGCTGTCGATGGGATCCATTGCTGCAAAATTTCGCAATGGCGTGCTTTCACTAACGGATAGATAGGCAGAAGCTGGCTTTGAAACGGGCTTCGACGAAGATCCCCAACAAGCAGAAAAAGCTGCTGTTGCCAGAATCGTGGGAAGCAGGGTTTTTAAGATTTTCATCGTTACTCCTTCGATAAGGGGTAGGTATTTCGGATATAAGACGTAACCTTCGATTCTATCGTTCCGCCAGCCTGCTCACGTGCTCTGCAGCCATTCCAAATAACTGTCCTGGGAATCGTGATCTGGTCTCACGACGAGGCGCAACGTTGCGGGCAGCGGTGCTTCATTGCCTATATTGTTGCTATATTGTTCATGCAACGAAGATTCTGGAACTATCTTCCCATTTGCGTCTACGCCATTCAGAATCCAGCATGGGCGAGGACTTATCCCAGCCGCGATCTCCGGAAGATCGAAGCTGCGCAGAATACCCGGCACAAACCAGTCCAGCTTCAACGAATAGTTTTTGGACTCAAGAATGGACGCATAGCTCACAAGCGTTCGATCCACGAGAACGGAGCGCGGACGGTTATCCAGGAAGGCAGCCATCATCGCCGCCAAACCCGCCCCGCCGACGCCCAGGAGCCTGATTTGTGACGCGTCGACATCCGGTCGGCTGACCAGGTAGTCGATGGCTCGCATGGTATCCCAGACTCTTTGCCCGATGACTGGCCTTCCCATCACCAAGCAGGTCCAGGCGAATCTTTCCCCCAGATGAACGCTACCTTCGTAGTAGAGCGGTCCGCCGCTTGGGAAGCGGGGTTGGGTTAAGCCCAGTCCCCGTAGGCTGATTGCGCAGATCGAATGGCCCGCGGCTAACAAACGATTCATTGAGCCTGGTTCCGCGACGACATCATCTCCTCCATCTTCGGTGAGATAAAGAATTGTGGAACGAGGGCCAGTTCCTGAGGAGGGCGCCACGAACCAGCCCGGAACGCGCATGGCAGGGGCCGATTCGAATTGGAATTCCTCAATAACGATATCCTCGCGCGGATTCATTGAGCGAATTCTGGAATGGAGCGGCTGCCGCTTTTCAGGCAATGCGAGTAACTCGGCGAGTTTTTTATGAGCCTTCTTTCGAAGAATCGGCTCATTCAAGGAGCCTTTCTTAAATGGGCTTTTCTGCATTAACATTCGTGCACGGTCGGTATTTAGTTGAACTACCGAGCGGCCGCCAATCGAAGTTAGTACTTGTCCTGTCGGTGTAGCATTCAGCTGTTGCTCTGGAAAGATGTCGAACGCTGTTTCTTTGCTTCTCCCCGCCGGATTCTTCAACCATCGGCTAAACCACGCGTACGTTTGGACACGATTGAAAAAGTTCAGACTGTGAGGAAGATGAGAAGCGTAGAGTCCAACGTGATCCTTTGCTCCACAGATGCCATAAACGCGCTGCAGCTCTTGATAAATATGGTTCGTCGATTCTTCGTAGACGGGGGAATAGGTCACGCCCTCGTCGTGAGTCGTGTAACAGATCAGGAGCGGATTGGGAGCGAAGGCCAGCAGCAGGTCCCCGCGATCGATTCCAAAAGGAAGACTGCCCACGATGTTCTGTTCCGCGTCATCGGTTGCTCCCGGAGGATCAAAAAACGGTCCGGCTACATTTTCAGAATTTCCATCGCTCACGACAGCCGCGCTCAGCCGGGTTTCCAGGGCAGCCAAATACATGGTCATGGTGCCGCCGCCTGACTGCCCGGTACACCCCAGGCGAGTGGGATCGACTTCCGGACGGGTGAGGAGATAATCCACTCCGCGAATGCCATCCCATGCGCAGTACAGGGCGAACGTTTCGCCCATCAGCACCATCGGTCGGCCAGCCTGCGAATGTTCCCCGGTCGGCCCATAGAGGGAACGGCCTGTATGGGGATCTATGATATTGGAGCCGTTCTCCCTGACCGAAAGGATCGTACGTAAGAACGACGTAGCCCGTGCGCGCCAGGTTTTGATAAAGATGCTGATAGTAGTGGTAGGCCTTTCCATTCTCCGAATGGCCCACAGGCGCCAGAATGGCGGGATATGGCGGCTTTCCGGAGGTGGGAATATAAAGATTCGCCGTCACATATATCTTCGGTAGACTTTCAAAGATGATTTTCTCAATCTTGTATTGACCACGATCTAAAGTTCCGGTGACCTGGGGGTTGAGCGGCGTTTTTTCCAGTGGCCCTCCGATAAGTTCCCAAAGCCTGGAACGAACCATGGCAGCCCGTTGCCGGACCTGCGCAACCGACTGGATTTTTGCCAGCTCCGCAAGCCGCCTGCTTCTAGCTTCGTTCATTTCAGCAGTGAGATAGTTTGGCCAATCGACCCAGAAGTTGCGGTCTGAACGGGCCTGATCGGTTATCGCAGGATTAGACGTGGAGCCGGCCGGTTCAGAGAACATCCGGCCAGGATTGGCAGCCAGTCCTGCTGCACCGATCAGATTGGCTGCTAAAAAATTTCGTCGTGTCGTCATAAGTCAATCCCGGTCCATAGAATCGAACTCATTTCAAGAAAGCTGTTGGACCAGGACTATCTGTCCAACAAATAGAACTAATCTTCACGGTTTTTCGTCTTGTGGTTCCGTTTCACTGTTTGCAACTGTCAGCGATCCCAGGTCGTACCAGCCATCGGACTGTCTGCCCTCGATGGCGAAACGGATTGCAGGCTGCTGCGTTCTTGGATCCAGCATCGCAATTCGGAATTTATAGCTACCTGCAGGCAAGTTGTAGGGCACAAATAGCGTACTGTCGAAAACCGCGTCTCCCGGAAGCCACTTTCTTACATCTACCGGAACCCGAATAATCGCTTTCGCGTTTGCCGACTGCAATTCCACAGCAAGCCAGTATTTACGGTAGATGGGAGCAACCCCGGCATTCAACCACCACATATGAACGGGCATCATCTCTCCCGGCCTCACCGATTGCGGATATTCCAGACGGCGCAGAATAAAACGATAGCCCATCTTTTTCTCAAAATCTTCAAACTGGTTTTTCCATTCCGGTGGAATTGGAGAAGACTTCACGTTCATCGAAGTGATATGCCAGCGCAACGCCTGGGCAAGAATGTAGGAGACATCGTAGCCGTCTTTCTTCCAGCTTGACGGGGTTCCACACGTTTCCAGCGAAACCGGGCTGCGCTGCCATACATTTTGAATTCCGGTTTGCGCAACTTCTTGCGGATATTGATCCAGCATTTCCGGAGAATGATGCCTGGTTCGCATGTCTCCGAGACAATCCAGCCGCCATCCAGCGCCATGTTGCGTTCCATAGGCCAAAGCCTCTGGCTGATCGAAATTCATCAGCAAAGGTGTGCGATGGAAAGCATTGAGCCAGATATCGATCAGCGGTTTTTGAAAGGAGAACGGCGGCATGTAATTGCTCCAGCCTTCACCCCAGTAACCCACCGACGATATATCGACACTATCCAAGTAAGGATTGCCGTCATAGCGTTTTCCGGCAGCGGCTACCAGCTCTCCCCAATCCTTCAGATAGAGTGGGTCGCTGAAATCCGGCTGCCAGATATCGCCATCTTTATCTGTCGGCTTATTGGCGCGCCGCGCACCGGAGTTGCGATACCAGATCCGGCAGCGGATCCTTATCGGAATAGGGCATCAAGCGGATGGCGAGCGTCTGTCCATGCTTCCGCGCCTCCTGCAATGCCAGATCAACGATGTCCCAGCGAAACTTTCCCTCTTCCGGCTCAAGGACGCTCCAGTACCAGCGGCAGTAGGCAATCGAAGCCTGTGGAAAGTCAGGTTTGGTGGCAGCTTGCGGCAACTTCGTAACCGGTCCGCTTTCGGACCATGTCAGCGGCGGGTTTAATGCCTGGCCGTTGAAGCGCTGGAAGGTGGTAATTCCCATGCCCGGGTTCACCAGCACGTCGGGAATCTCGACGGGCCGGATAACAGTATCGGTTTGGGCAGATCCGCGAATCCCAATGGCCAGAATTAGAAGAGCCCACAGACACCAGAATTTTTTCATTGCACCCTCTGATTTGATAGAAGCCTAAAATCTCGACTCAAGTGCGTCACCGTTCACGCGCATTGGCGACGACATTTTCTTGTCAATGAGAAATATATCCTGCATTCGCGCCTGAATTTAATATTTTTGCGATAGAACTAATAACAGCGATACGTTATCGGCAGGATTCTCTCTTAACGGCCCCACGAGGATTTGTAACTTAAATTGTGAATGAAATCGGTCTGGGTCCCGACGCTTCCCTGCTCCTGCGATGTGACGAAACCCATCGAGATTCAATGGGGGTTCGCTTTTCCCGCTTGCTTTGTTTCTACCGAGGAATGGTTCAAGAATGAGACGTCGAGAATTTCTGGCTGGACTGCTTGCCTCTTCGATTGCAGCACCGGCATTGGCCCGCGAACAGTCGCCCGGCCGACGACCGCGACTGCTAATCGCGGAGGAAGACCCGTTTACCGGTCTCGCCCTGCTGAAGACGCGATACGCTGCGGGGCTGAGGCCCTCTGACGACATGCTTGGCTGGGCTCTTTCCTGGCAGCTTACCGGGCAAAACAGCTTTGCTCATCGCGCGTTAACGGAGATGCGGAATACTCACCTGCCTATCGGCGGCAGGGCATCACGAAACTGGGTGGATTACACTCGCTGGTCGCTTGCATTCGACTGGCTATTCGGGCATCCGGATTTTGATCGCGCATTGCAGGATCGCATTGCGCACGAATTAGCAGACGGCGCGGAAAAAATTCTGGCGACTCCGGATCTCCGCGATCCGGGACAAGTCTCTTACCAGAATTATCCCGTGCGCTACCTCTCGCTAGCGGCGTTTCCGCTCGCGGCCCTCCAGGGGTATGCAGATTTTGATAAACGCTGCCGGCCTCTGCGTGCTCAGGCGCAGAAAGCCTTGGAGAATATTCTTCAACAAACCGACCTGGTAACGCCAAAAGGCAGTTATCACGAATCCATGGATTACATGCGGATCACGTGGGCTTCGCTGCTGCTGATGGTAGAACTGCAGCGAACAACAACCGGGATTGATCCGGCCCGCGGATATTCCCTGTTTCGAAACATCGGAGACACCTATCTCTACAAGCTGCTTCCGAATGGAACTCCTTCGCGCGAGGGAGACAATGAGTATCCTCTTCTGGACACGCGAGACACCGCCGTCATCGGTTATGCGGTCAATCGCTTCAAAGATCCTTATAGCGCGTGGCTTCTGCGAAAGAGCGGGTTCTTCGGTAAAGACTGGGTGCTGCCCGTGTTGGAGTTTCTATGGGATGACCCCGAGGTTGTGCCGCGGGATCCCGCTCTTGCCAGCGAAGACGATCTGCCACGTCAACGCTATTTCCCTGGAGTCGGCCATCTTGTCATGCGCGACGGATGGAAGCCAGACTCTACCTGGATTGAATTCGACTGCGGCCCGTATTTCGCCAAGCATCAGCACCTTGATCAGAACCAGCTCACGATCTATCACAATGGATACTTGGCGATCGATAGCGGAGCCGACTACACGGAATCAGAAAGTCCTCACTATCTGAATTACTATCGCCGCACGGTGGCGCACAATTCCGTGCTGGTCTACGATCCCTCGGAAAAATTCTTCTGGTCTGCGGATGTTCTCGCCGCCGCCAATGATGGCGGCCAGAGAATGGACTCTTCGCGCTTCTGGAATACGGTGCGCAGCATTGAGGATTGGGAGAATACACGCGACTTGTGGAATCTTGGCAGCATGCGCGTAACCGATTACGTACCGGGCCAGTATCACTACGCCATTGGGCGATGCGACAAACGCATACTCCAGACAAGAAGCTGAGCCGCTTTACCCGCGAGCTTGTCTACGTTCCAGAACCCAACGTGCTGTTTGTCTTCGACCGCGTTCACAGTACGAACCCTAGCTTCCACAAGGCGTGGCTCCTCCACGGAGTGAATCAACCGAGCGTTGACCAGGACGCCGGAAACACTGCAGCGGGCGTGAGCACGTCTGCGAATGCAAAAACATTCTGCTTCACCGACGGAACCGGAGAGCTGCGAGTGCATTCGCTGCTTCCTGCCGAACGAAGTGTCATCCGTCGCGGCGGTCCGGGCAATGAGTTCTACACGCCGGGCGACGATCATGGCGGAGCATGGGGAAGCGGACAGAACTGGCCCCTTGAACCTGCGGCTGGCGGTCCGTTGCCTGAAGATCCGAAACTGCGCCACATGTGGAAGACATTTTGGGGCGAGGATTATTCTCGCATCGAAAGTTCGAACCGCAAAAATGTAATTCCCGGAGCCTGGCGTATTGAGGTCTCTCCCACCGTTCCCGCCAAGGAGGACCTTTTCCTTCATGTCTTCGAGATAGGCGATCGCGGCGCAACCGGCGGCAAACGCGTGGAGCTGCTAAAGGGAGCGAACTTTACCGGCGCTGCATTGGAAAACGGTCCAGCAGTATTGTTTAGCACCGCCGATTCGGCTCTTACCGAGGGCGAAGTATCCCTGCCGGATTTTGCATGCGATTACTTGTTAGTCACAAGTCTTGTGCCATATTCCGTCTATGAACTCAATTTCACCGGCTTAAATGTTTCGAGCTCGCCAACCGCCGTTCCGCCGGGTGCGCCCGCGCAGTTGCTTCGATTGCGCGCCAACGAGAAAGGCATCCTTCGCGTCGGATGTGCGGCAACTTGGGAATCTTAGTCTTCGTATTAAGAAAATCTAGTGATAATCAGCGTCCAGGCTGAAGTTCCGGTGTAGCGATATCCTGCGGCCCTGGTTTCGCATTCGCAGCTCCGTGCCAGACGCCTCCTCCGTAGGTAGTTATATAAATCTTTTCCGGAGCAGCCGGATCGGGGATGACGCGGTGCATCCATTTAAAGTTTGGCCCGGCGATATGCGTCCAATGCTCCCCTCGGTCGGATGACTTCCACGCGGAAGACTCGAAACCGGCGGCATACAGGATGTTCGGATTGCGAGGATCGATCGTAACGTCATAGACGTGTTGATCGCGATCAAGCACATTCTTCCAAGTTTTGCCGCCGTTCTTTGAAATATAGATACCGCCGCCCATTCCATGGACTCCAACGGCACGGGCCCACGCGGCCAGATAGAGTCGCTGCGGGTTGGCGGGATCAATGGCAAGCCCGTTCGGCCCATTTGCACCTGCTGGAAGCTGGATTGGCGTCCACATCTCCGCTCCGTTGGTCGACTTATAAAGCGCGCCGTCCCCGTCATTGCCGATGCTGCCGTTCTCCGATCGCCGGGCCACCACGAGGTAGAGAGTTCCGTCGTTCGCCCGAGCCAGTCGCCATGCGAGAGGTTCCCGCTGGGTAATGCCGTTGTTTTTCAGGCTCCAGGTCGCCCCGCCGTCGCTGCTCTTGTACACACCCCGGCCAAAACCCGTTACGTAGAGGACGCGCGATTGCAGAGGACTGGTTGGATCGAGCAGGATGTGGGTGGCCGCGGTTTCCTGCATCCCGGTATTGGATTTCCGCCATGTGCGACCGTCATCGTCGCTGCGACACACGCCGCCCCTGAACGTCTCGACCGAATTGTGACGCCACATCTTCGGGCGCGGCAGATCGTGAGTGCCGCTATTGACGCTCCACATCCGTCCGGGCACCTTCGGATCGAATATTACCCAGTAGGTGGTGTTCGACCATTTAGCAGGAACTCCATGGATGCTGCTCTCCCAGGACCTGCCACCGTCTTCGCTACGAAACAGGCCGACATCTGTATAGGTAATGAACTGACGCTCGCGATGAAACGGATCGAAATGAATTCCGTAATTCGTCGTGACATCAAGGCCGGTCGTGGTCCACTCCGCGCCAGGCACTCGCCGAGAATATTTTGCGGTCCAGTTTTTGCCGCCATCGGTGGTCGCTAACGTGCGTCCGAAATCCGTGGCATAGCAAAGATTCGGGTCCTGATCCGCCACGCCGAGCATCAAAGGGTTTTCTCCCCAATCCGTGCCAAACGTCTGCGTGATCCACGCGTCGTGCACGTTGGGCGCGGGTGCCTGACCTTCTTTCCACATCAACTCCCAGGTGCGTCCAGCATCGACGGTTTTCGCAACGCCGTGCCAGGTTGTGCCGCCGAGTTGGAGGTGACTATAGGAGATGTAGGCTGTCTCCGGATGATGCAGGCTCGTCGCGATCGCCCGCACTCTCGCTCCTGTACCGGGCAACACAATGGCGTGCCAGGATATGGCGTCGTCTCTTGAGACGAATCCACCCTGATCCGACGTGGCATAGAGAACAGATTTTCCAGGGCCGGAAAAGCCTGCCGACAAATCCGTTATCATGGCTGAGCCCGGCAGCTGGGATTTGTGATTGCCGGTTGCGCTCTCGCGTCATGACGAAGTGTGCGCCGGCGATGACTACCGTTCTCGATCTGCGCGGCGAGTAGGGATCGATCCAGAGATGCCGCGGCACTTCGGGCAGATCAGCCAGCTTTTGCCAGCTGTCACCGTAGTTGCGGGAGATGAAGAGAGCCGGCGAACCCTTCCCTCCTCCCGCTGCGTAGAGAGTCCGTGAATCGGCGGGGTCGATCGCCAATCCGGTAATTGTTCCGACTGGATTTGGCCGGGCAAGAATCTTTTCGTCCGCATGGTCGGAGGACATCTCGACGCCCTGAACCGCGGAGGTCGGCGGATATATCAATCTCCAACTCACACCGTCGTCGGTGCTTCGCCAGAGTCCGATGGTTTCCGCATATATTGTGTGGGGGGCCAGCGGATCGAAGGCGAAGAATTTTGTCGTGCCTCGCAGGTTGAACATTCTCCATGAATGGCCGCCATCGTGCGTGATGTAAGACCCGGTCATGTCACAGGAGACAAGGGCGGTGTTGGTATCGTGTGGGCTGATGGTCGGGATTGAACATCGCGCCGCCCCCGCCAGGACCGATGACGCGAAAACCTCCGGGCCGCGATGCAGCAGCCGCAAGACCGCACGAAAGAATCAACGCCGTTGCCAGATGAAAGAATTGACGATGCATTTTGCATATTCCTTCTATGTCGCCTCATTGAGATCGAGGGTTGATCGGGGACGGCAAATTCCAATTCGCGGGAAAAGTGCCAGAATGCAGCGTCTGTTGATTTCCAGAAACAAGCCCCATGATGATCCAGTCCGATAACATGCCACCGAATTTCGTTGGTACGCCGTTGGTGTCCAGTTGCGAACCGGAATTGTAGTTTTCGGATGCGAAGAGTACGTAGTGTGAAGGATTCAGTGGATCCGGACTCAGTATCGACCATCCCGAATGCGGATCGTTATAGGTGATTCGATTGATGACGACACCGTCGTATGCACTTCCATTTTTGTGAAACCTGAAAGGAACGTTGTTCGGGTAGGTCGACATGATGCGGTGGATGACGGAATTCTGCGCCGGCGTACCAATCAAAACCAGATTGTAGTTCCGGATATCGCTGGACATAAGCGCAGTGTCCGCCTTCGTAATGTAAGAGCCGTACTGAAGGATGGGGTTGGGAACGCCTCTCTCCTTGAGGAAGCCGCTGAGAATGGATTCCGTCAGGGCTTGCCCCATGACAGGTGTATTGCCTTTGCGCGTACCGTAAACGAAAATGGTCGGCCGACTGAATATGTCGAGCAATGGCCCTGAAACGCCTGCTCTCTTCACAAAAAGACTGGGAGCGGATCCGATCGACCATATCGATCCGGATTTCTTGAACCACTGTACTGACCCCGTCGGGACATGCAGCGGATTGTCGCCGTCTATCGTGACCGTAACAGAAGGCTGCCTGCTAAAGAGAGCATTGGCGGCAGATAAATCGAGATTAAACCCAGCCAGATTGTTGGTCGTGACCGTGATGGCCGAGCCTGATGCGGATACTTGTATGCTTCCCGTTTTGGGGACGGAGCCGGTCTCCACCTGCGCGCGCCGTAGACCATGGACCCAGTAGGCTCCATCATATTTCTCGACCGGAGTTAGATAGCTGACGAAGCTTGGATATCTCGGAGCTGGTGGCGTTGAATAAAGAAAGCGATAGCCCCTCCGTTGCGTAGCCGGATCGATCTTTCCGTGGCGGGCGTGCCCATCTGTTTCGAGCGCCAGCATGTGCGAATACAGACCGGCGTGAGCCGTCTGAAAACGATCGAACGTGAGCTTATCTCTGCATTCGTTTGGGAAGTACGCCTCCGTCCAGGATGAGTCCCCGTTGGGAATCGATGGAACTGAGGTGGTACAGGATGGCGTAGGCGCGGGGGAGCCTTGCACGTTGAACGCGCCTCCATGGGAACTAGGGGAGCTATCGCTTGCTCCCCAAATGACGACCGGCGTGTGCGCCATGTTTTGCCAGAGATTCTGCGCGTCGTAGCGCGGATCGCCGGGCCCGGAAGGCACGATACCGTTCACGTGACGATATCCGGGCATTTGATAGCCCGTGCCGCCGGTAAACAACCCCACGCCCTTGAACATATCGGGATGAACGGCGGAGATATTTGCGCTTCCGGTTGCACCCATGCTCTCGCCATGAATTGTTATCTGCGCTTTGTCGATGTTGAAGTGACTTTCTATGTCGGCGATGGTGTCTAACAAGCTCTGCTGTGCAGGGCCCGCATAAACATTTCTATCGCACGGATCGACATAAATGGTATCTGTGGAATTTGTATTGCTGATTGTCGATGGGGCGGCAATAAGAAGTGGCCGCCCGGGTGCCCTCGTGCCATATCCTTCACTTGTACCCTCAATAGGAATGCTGCAACTGGTAGCCCAGTGTAAGTGGATATCCAGCTTGTATGGTCTGGATGGATTGTAAGAGGCGGGAAGCGTGTAATAGTACCAGTCATTCCATCCATCGAATCCTTTAATAGCGATATAGCCGGACAACTTGCCGGCGTAAGTGTCCGTTCCCGCGATCAGATGAGCGTAGGCATCCTGCGCCGCATCGTGAATGTTTTGCAGCATCGACTTTGTGATGGCGGGGTTTTCATCCGTAAAAAGAGCCGACTGACAATAGGTGTAGGGAAAAACGCTGAGCAGCATTTGATTGGCCATATCAATGAAGTTGATTGCGCCGCGTGCCGCAATCGTATTGACAGACCGGTAATGACCTGCGGCGATTGCACTCTCATCTTTTTCCGTATCCGCCAACCACGCCGGTAGCGCAGCCCGAATGGAGGGAATCGGCGGCGTAGGCGGTTTCATTCTAGATGGTCCCGTTCCCGGGCAGGCGGAGATTCCTGACATGGATGTGGCGGTTATTGCGGCGGCGCTCTGCGCGGATTCGTGGTTGTGGGAGTCCACAGCGGTGATGGTATAGCCGTAGCCAAAACCCGCCGTCAGCCCAGAGTCGTTATAGACGGTTCCGTGCTGGCGGGTGGCGACCTGCGTACCGTTGCGATAGATGTTATAGCTGACCGCCTGGGCGGAAGGATCCCATAAGACAACCGCAGTGGTATTGCCGGATTCGACTGCATAGACATGGGCAGGGGCCGCGGCGCTCTGCCCGTAGGCTGTGGATATGCCGAACATGCAACATGCCAGCAAAACCAAGAACGGGATTTTTATCGTTGCCAACCGAACCCTTTTACGTAACTCTCAAGTGATGCGTTTGCCAACAATCGAAAGCAAGGATTGTCCCGAGTCCTGGGATGGTTAGAAATGATCCGGGCAGATGGGTCACCCCATCTGCCCGGATTCATTGTGGAAGCGATCCACTTAGAAGGTGATTCGGCCGCGCAGTAGGATTTGCCGGTTGCCGCTGATTCCCTCATTCGGGAACGTTTGATAGTTCTGTCCGAAGTTCCCAAACGGGGCCCCGCCGGATGTTGGGAGTGTAATTGGTGTTTAGCGGCAGGATTGCCGGCTGCCTCCGCGAGTTGGGAGGTAACGGGGTTTGATCCACATACAAGTTAAACGATCCCAAGCCGGCATAGGAAGGGCCACCCTCCGGGCCCGAATATGCGTAGCTGGAATCGGGCGAACGCATTGCATGGTTGAAGAGGTTGTCAATGTCCGCACCGATCTCAACAATGAAACGGTCGGTGAGTTGGAAGTCCTTATGGGCACCCAGGTTGACCCCATAGGCCCCCGGACCGACTATAGAGTTGCGCTTGGCTACATTTGCTTGTGTGAACAAGTCCGCGCCGATACTTGGCAGGGCAAAGGCGGCAGGGTTCCACTGATACCCCTTTGGTACGTTCTTTCTTGGATTGCTGATGATGAGGGGACGGATGCTCGTGGCCCCAAAATCCCCAACGGCGTCCATTGCTCCGGTAGCAACGTTGCCCGGCGTGACCGGATCGCAGTCGGTGCAGTCCAGGAACGGCGTGAACCACACGCCCGATTTCGCGAACATGTTGTAGGTGAGCTGCCACCCGCCAATCAAGAGGTTCGCCAACTTGGAGGAATTGGCGGCAAAGCGTTCACCGCGGCCGATGGGCAGATCATAGACGCCGTAGGAAACCAACCGGCTGTGGGACACCCAGCTGTCCACACCGTAATCGCTGTTCGGGTCAAGCATGTTGTATGCGTCTCCTGCAAGACTGCTGTTCCCGATATCCAGACCCGATGAGTTCTGGCTCTGGTAGGTCCACGCGACGCTGAATAAGAAGTGGGGCGCCTGGTGCTGGAACTGGGTCTGGAAGCTGTTTGTATTGCTGCGACCAGCGTTCTGAAAGCCGGTTATGAAATCGCCGAGAAGAGGGAAATGTTCCCGGGCCTTGTCAGCGAGGGAGTATTCGCAGGGTAGCGCCAGTTGCCTGGTTCCCGCTAGGATCGCACGGAGTGTGTCCGTCGCCGATGCCCGTGAGTCCGGTCGGGTCTGTCGATGTGCCGAAAGGTATGTTGTTGGGAGCAAGAAACGAGGCGTCGAGTCCCAGGATTTGACCCGACTGATGCGCGCCGATGTAGGACACTCTCACCGAAGATGCGTGAGGAAGCTGCCGTTCATAGGTGAGGTTCCACTGCTGCTGCCGCGGATTCCTCAGGTTTGTCGGGATCCAGTTTGCAGAGGGCAGGTTGTTTGCACCGGTCGTGACTCCTCCCACATTCGGAGAGACGCCGGGCGCGGCTTCTCCGCCAACCGGCCAAGGATCGAGCGGCGCGGTGGGAGCTGGGTGTTGCAGAGAATTGCTGGTTAAATGGGTTGGTTGCGATCGCATCGCGAATGATTTGAGCAGCGGGGGTGGGATAGTACACGCCGTAACCGCCGCGAAACACGCTCTTATCCGTGATCCTATAAGCGAAACCGGCCCGAGGGCCCCAGTCATTCTTATCCGTCTTCATCAGACCGCGACCGATTCCCAGACCCGATTGGGCCGCGGTCACATAGCCAATCGATTTGAACCCGGCACTGACGTACTGCAGCGTCTTGTCGGATGGAATGATATAGCGTCCCTTTTGCCCTGTGGTCGTGTTCATATAGTTCGGGTCGAAGTTGGCCTCAAGATCGTGTACGTCGATAAAGGGAGTGTAGATGTCGTAACGCAACCCCAAATCCAGGGTGAGCCGCGGATTTACCTTGAAAGAGTCCTGGACAAAAAACCCGTCTTCCCAGTTGTAAACATCCATAGGGGGACGGCTCAAGGGAACAAAGTGTACGGATTACTCGGCGCCTCCCCCAGGAGAAGATCGGCGATCACATTCGGCCCAGTTCCCTTGTAGGTAAGGGTCCCCTGCGGTGTGCCGCGGGTGGAGGCAAATCCGTCGTCTGCCTGGTTGCGAACGAAATCGCCGCCGAACAGGACGGTGTGCCTGCCGACGTTCCAGGTAAGCGTATCCCCGAAGGTCGACAGATTCTCACTTATCGGCCGGTCCGAACTGCGACCGCCTGTTCCAAACGATGAAAAATTGGAACCCAGCATGCGATCACCGGGTTGCCGATGAGCGACAGGTTCTGAGCCCCAGCCACGCTGCCATACGCTGCTATATCAGCAGCCGAGAACCCAATGCTCGCGAGGAAGCCCCGTACCGTGCCGTTAGCCTGGGTAAGCTCATGCTGCAGGTTGAAGCCACCGCGAACCTCATTGACCAGGTTGGCGTTGAAGACGTGCGTATAGGAAACTGCAACCATGTTGTTGAAACGGTTCGTGTGGAGCAGGCCCAGGCCTGAGTAGACACCGGACACCGGATTGGTCGATGTCGCTTGTGTCGAAACGTGGTAGGTCACGGTGAGGCGGTTCGAGTCGTTGAATATGTGATCGACTCTCAGATCTCCCATCTTCTGGTTGCTCGTCCCGGGAACCGAAGTCGCGTACCCGCTCACCGCGCCGCTGGCGGAGTTGATCGGAGCACTGGTGCTGATGTTCGGAAAGTACAAGCTAAACAGCTTCGAGGTGACCGGGATTCATCAGTCGCTTCGGGATGGTGATGAACTGTTGCCCAAGGCCGCCTACCGTATCGGTCGCAATCTCGCCCGGTGTGAGTGTGATGTTCGATGGAACGCTCGGCTTGTCCGCATTAGCGACGAGGGAAAAGTTGCCATTCAACATCGTTGGATGGGGGGTGTTTCCGCTTACCTCGGATGGAGAGATGTTCCACTGCGCCTCATAGGCCGCAAAGAAAAATGTCTTCTTCACTTTCGGTACGGGGCCCCCGAAGGAAAAAGCCGCCACGTTGCTGTTCGATTGCGGCCTGCGAAACGTGGGTATAAACGGCGTAGGCTGGAAGCTCTGCTTGTTCAGTTTATCGGCATCCGCCCAGGCAGCCAGCGCCGAATTCCTGTTGTCGTATTCGGCGGCCCCATGATAGTGGTCGGTGCCGGCCTTGGTGGTGACGCGGATGTTAGCGACGCCCGCATATTGGGCGCTATACCCGCTTGAAAGAACGTTCAACGATCCTACAGCCAGCAACGAAGGCTGGCTTTGCGTGTTCTGCCCAAAGATGCCGCCGTTCGCAGCCTGACCATCGACCGAGAAGGTGGCGCCGTAGCTCTGACCGCCAATGAATTTGAAATCCCCGGGCTCATCGCTCGACTGAATATTGGGGTTGATATAGAGAAACTGATAAACATCGCGGCTATCGCGAGGAAGCTGGTTGATCGCCGTCGACCCGAGGGTCTCGTTAATGGTCTGATTCTGAGTATTGATCAGCGCCGCACTCACCGACACATTCACGGTTGTGGCTGTCTTCGAAACATGCATCACCGGATTCAGGTTCATGGTAGCGGTCTCGAGCAGGACAACCCCACTGAGCGAGGTGACGCCGAACCCGGATGCGGTGACGGTTACGTCATAGCGCCCAGGCTGCAAAGCGGGCGCAGTGAAGAAGCCATGGCTGTTCGTCTTGAATGGAAAAGCCACCCTGGTTTGCGTATTGGTGATCGTCACCTGAGCATTTGGAACGACGGCACCGCCCGTATCCGTTACTGTACCTTGGATTGTGCCGAGGTCTGTGCCCTGGGCGAAAAGTGTGTGCGTGCTGGCTCCGAAATATACAAACAGAACTATAGATACAAGAACCAGGAGTTGTTTTGATTTCATGACGTACCCTCCGTCTTTTTAAAAGATGGGTAATGAAAACACAGAATCGAAACAGGATGCAAGGAAAACTTACAAGGCGATATGAAAAAGCCGGCGGAATCCAGTAGCGATCGTGTTATCTCAGAAAGAGAACCCACAGGAGGCCGGTGTCCTCTAAATTCTTCGCTACACCTGAATGACAACTCCCGTCTATACGTAAAAAAGAACCTCTCTAAACCCTTCAGAATCGGTATTTCAATGCAACTTGAATTTCGCGATTTGCCAGAGAAGTGGAAGTGATCACTCCTGCGGCACCAGGTCCATCGTCGACAAACGGGTCCGGCTGCGCAAAATTCGGGTGATTCAGTGCGTTGAACGCTTCGGCGCGGAACTCCAGACTCTGATTCTTTACTGTGGCGAATACCTTGCGCAGAGAGCCATCAAGGTCGTTTATGTCAGGACCGACGAGGGTATTGCGTCTTGCATCGCCATATGAATAAGGAGTGGGCAGAGTATATGCGTTGACGTTATACCAGAGATTTGGGCTACGCTGCCCTCTTGGCAGATTTCCATCCGCAATTTGATTCGGGCGTAACAATCCCTGACTACCCGTGTTCGAAGGATCGAAGCCTATTTCGGGAGAGAATGGGAAACCGCTGGCAAGGGTATAGATTCCCCCAATATGCCACCCGCCAAACAGCAGATCGAGCACGTGGCTGTTGGCGGCATACTTTCGACCATGCCCAAAGGGAAGTTCATAATCGGCACTGAGAACCCAGCGCAATCTCTGATCGAAATCGGCCACGCCTCGATCCGCCGAAATATCCCAGCTATTCTGTGGATAAGGCTGGTTACAACATATCTCCGGCTGGTCATTGATGACCTTACTCCAAGTAAGCGAACTTAGAAAATATAGCCCATGGCTTGTGCGTTTCTCGGCCCTGAATTGAAGAGAATGATAGATAGAATTCCCGCGATTCTCTATCGCGGCAAACGGTCCATAGTTTGGATACGGCCGGCGCGATTGGACATCTCCGGGTCCCGGCGTCATGACCTGGTTCCGATCGACCAGGGATTGAAGATGCGTCCCCTTCGATCCGGCATAAGATAGCTGCATCGTTGTCGCAAATGGCAATTCCTGCTGCAATGAAAGGTTCCATTCCGTATAGGAGGGAGTTCTCAGCCGGACATCGACACTCGTAACTCCCGGATCCGGAGCGTTCGCCGGATTCAGCGGCGGAAACCCGCCTGAGACGGTGAGCACGGGGGTTATTCCATCGCTGACGAAAGTAGGCTGGTAATAGAAAGGAAGGTTATAGGCCAGCTGTAGCGGAGCAGCCGTCCGTATCTCCTGACCGCTCCAAAAAATCCCGAATCCACTGCTTAGGACTGTGTCGGGCCTCACGTTCCAGGCAAAACCAATCCGAGGCGAAAAATTCAGATAATCGGGAGTTACCAAGCCACGGGAGGCTCCATTCTGTCCGGCCACAACTAACTTCCCGGTAGTATAGTCAAAATTACTCTGCTGATCGTGTTTCTCGACGATCGGAGAGAAGTAGTCGTAGCGCATCCCCAGATTCAGCGTCAGATTGCTTCTCACCCTATAGTCATCCTGAATAAACGCACTGGGCACATACTGCCGGTTCTGGGTCTCTATCAGCGTATCGATGGTTGAATTGATGGGAAGTCCGAGCAGTTCGTCCGCCAGCCCATCGCCACCCGAACTGTCGAGTGGATTCTCCGTAAATTGGCCCGAGAAGGAGAAGCTTCCATTCGGAGCAGGCACCTGGAAGATGTTGTATTCACTCCAACGAATCTCAGCGCCTACGGCGATGGTATGGTTGCCGCGCAGCAGGTTCAGCACGTCCGTAATCTGGCGCTCTTCGCTAGCCAATAACGTGGGCGCGAACCCTGGATCGCCGATGCGCCGGTAATTGCGAGGGGAAAAGAGTGTAATTCCATTGGTTTTCGGATTGAGAGCGACCCCAGGAACCCGCAGATCTGGCGGCGGTGGTGCAATCCCACTCAGAGGTATGCCTCGGTTTAGGCCGATCCAGTTGAACCCGATTCGAAACTGATTGATCGTATTCGCCGTGAACGTGTGCGTTTCGCCAAGAGCGGCTCCCATTTCATCTTCCGACCCCATTCCTTCCAGGCTGGAACCGCCATTCGCCAAGCCGGGCAGCGGGGTGGGCGTTACATATGTTCTCCCGCTCTGGGACCAGCGGAAGAAGAATTGATTGCTTTGGGAGGGATCGTAATCGCCCCGAAAATCGCCCCCTGCTGGCTGTGTCGATGGCGACTGCTACGGCTTGTTCCGCCGCGATCCGGACAAAAACAACCAGGTGCTGAATCGGTATCTACGATTTTAAGAATTTGCCCGCTACAAAGATTCGGGCGACAACTACATCCCGGTGTTCGAGGACACTACGAATTCGGGAGTTCATATCAAATTGCAGGATCAAAAAGCCCGCCATTCTGAGCGCAGCGAAGAATCCAGACGAGGCCGAGGTTCTATGGATTCTTCGCTGCGCTCAGATGACAACCCTTGCTTACCTGGAAGAGAACTGTTCTAGAATGACAGCATCAACGCCATCTGCCCGATACGCGGATCGTCAGCACCGGTGATTTGTCCAAACCCGCCGCCGGTAACATCGGTATTCGGATCGCTGAAGTTCGTTCTGTTCAGGACGTTGAAGAACTCTGCTCGATACTGAAGTATCAGCTTCTGCTTGATGGGAAAGTTCCTGAATACGCCCGCATCCCAATCGAAATAACTCGGTCCCCGGAAAGAACCCTTAATTATGTTGCCGAACGTTCCCGGCGCCGGACTCGTGAAACTGGCTGGGTTCAGAAAGCCGACGCATGGCGCTGGCTGTCCCTGGCACGCCTGCTTTCCATATGGAGGCCCAACGATAACGGCCCGATCGGAACGTTGCCCTGTTTGCGAAAAATCTCCACCCGCCGTAACGGTAAGCGGATCGCCGGATTGGGCGGAAACGATTCCAGTCACCTCCCAGCCATCAATAACTGCCCTCGCGACCGCCGGACCTGAAGTCCACGACGGTAACGTCCACACATACGACAACGAAGCGACATTGGTGCGGTCCCAATCCGACGGCCCCCGATCGAAGGAATGAAAGTTTCTTCCAACATAGATGGGAAGCACCGGATTGATCGCCGCGCTATTCACAGCGGCTCCATACGGCAAGTCGTCGATGCTCTTCGACCAGGTGTAATTTGCCGAGAATGTTAGATTTCTGGTGGCTCTGCGAATCAGCGTGACCTGTAAGGCGTTATAGCTGGAGTTAACATCGTGCCGAATCTCATCGATGGCTGAATAACCTAAATATAGACGCCTGGAATCCAGCGAACCCGGTCCCGGGCGGGCAGGATTGATGTTGAAAGTCTCCATCCCATGACTGCCATGTGAACCGACGTAGGAAATGCGGAGAAGATTGTTGGTTGTCAGTTGCTGTTCCAGGGTGAGGTTCCAGTTATAGCTTACCGGCGTTTGGAATTTTCCAGGCCCCTGATCGTAGGTGTACAGCGTCAACGGGCTTTGAAACACGAAATTCTTATTCTTATATCCAAGATTGGTGTACGGAAATGGGTCCGTCGTTCCAAGGTAAGGGTTGGTAAATGTCCCCTGATCTATAAAAGTAAGGGAATAGCTGAAAGGCGCGGGAATAAGTACCTGGTTGGCTACCATCACCTGACGCGCCTCATAGAAGGAGCCTGCGCCTCCATGAATGCTTGTCTTGCCATTTCCGAATACGTCCCAGGCAAAGCCCAGGCGCGGCGAGATGTTGGTAAGGTCGTCTCCCACGCCATCGTTCAAAAATCCTTTATCTCCGGGAAAGATTAACCCGGGAGGCGCATTGGGGAAAACCGTGGATCGAACTCCGGCTTCAAAAAGTGAAACATTGAATGCCTGTATCTCATTCTGCGTTTCATCCCACGGGAAGAACGGCTCATAGCGTACGCCAATGTTAAAGGTTAAGTTTGATTTGACGTGCAGGGTGTCCTGTCCATAGAAGCTGGGATGTGTAGTTCGATTGTGAATGAACTGCCCAGCCGATTGGGTAAAGTAATTCAACAATCCCAGGTCCAGATCTGCGTAGTCCACCCCGGTGAAGTCGCCATAAAATTCTGAATCCGGACGCTGACCGAACGTGTTGGTATTGTCGTAACGGTCCCGCTCCACGCGCGCACCAAATGCGAAGGTATTGCGCCCGTGGACCCACTGCAGATCGTCGCTTCCTTCAAATTGATTGCGCGTCCATGTCACCGGCCACGCGGCTCCCAGGCTCCATTCATTCGTGGCGATTCCTTCTATCGTGCTGGGCAGCGGATCCTGATTGACGTGCTGACCGAGACTCGTCGCATTCGGCACGCCCGACGGGGTGACATTCTGTCCATTAATTCGTTGATAGTTGAAGCGCGCCTCATTCAGAAGATTCGGTGAGAAGGTGTGCGTCCACTCAAGAATGGCGTTCGTCGACGGAATGGAGCGGCCGGTCGTCAGTGCGAACAGATTATTGTTCGGAAACGCAGCTTGCTTTGCGTACCCGTAACGAAAATATCGGGCTGTCAACTGATCCTTCTTCCCAATCATCTGGTCAAGACGGGCGACAATTTCATTCGTGTTTTCGTTATCCGGTAGCGAGAATACAATTTCGCCGGTCGCCCCGCCATTTGGAATGTATTTGTAGAGATTCTGGGTAACTGGGCTGACGTAAGGAAGCTGATCGCCCGGATACGGCTTACCGGTAGCAGGATCGATCGGAGCCACGGGAGACGCAGAAAAGTTGCCCTGCCTCTCGAGAGTTGTCGGCACGAATGCAACATTGCCATTCGACGTATTCACCAGTCGAGTTCCCTGATACCCGGCAAAAAAGAAGGTCTTATTCCGGCCATTGTAATGCGGAAAAAGCACCGGACCGCCCAGCGTGCCTCCGAACTGATTGCGCTTCAGGGTATCGACGCTCGACGCGAAATAATTCCTCGCGTTGAAAGCGCCATTCCTGATGTATTCAAAAGCATCGCCATGAAATTGGTTTGTCCCGGATTTGGTGACAATGTTCACTACGGCGCCGGCGCTGTCTCCAAACTCCGCGCTATAGTTGCTCGTCTGAACGCTATATTCCTGCAAAGCGTCCGGAAATGGGAACGGCGCATTGACGTTAGTCAGCTCATCCGTGTTATTCGCTCCGTCCAGGCGATAACTGATCTGATTTCCGCGTGTGCCGTTCGTGGAGATGGTCACATCGTTTGGAATCGTGAGACCTTGCGTGGCTCGGGCATCGGGTGCAGTTACCGCTCCGGCAACCAGAGTTGTCAGCTGCGCCACATTCCTACCGTTCAATGGCAGGTCTAGAATCTGCGCCCCGTCGATAACGGTGCTGATTGTTCCGTTCGTCGTGTTCACCTGGGTGGGAGCTGACTGCACCGTCACGTTTTGGCTAACGGCGGCAACCGCCAATGTCGCGTTCACCGTCAAAGCCTGGTTTGCCTGCAGTAGAGCGGCATTGTTGGTGTAAACGCCGAATCCTGGCGCACTGATCGTGATGGAATAGGGTGCCGGGCGCAACACGGGGAATACATAATAGCCGGACCCATTACAGGCTGCGCTGCGTGTTTCTTTCGTGTCCATTGCCGTGGCCTGGACCTGACAGCTCGACACGGCTGCACCAGAAGGATCTTTCACAGTACCGACAATACTGCCCGTGCTTTGGGCCCAAACCGCTGTCGAAATCACCAGGATGGCGAGCGCCAAGCCGCATCGACTCATTGTTTTCATGCTCACTATTCCTCCACATCGACGCAAAATAGGGCTCCTGTCTTGTTCTCGAACTGTGAATAGCACGATGACGATGGTAACCTGCAGGATCAAGCAAATTTGCTAAATATCGAGAAACGTCCATACTGGACAGCAGCAAAGTTCACCTGATTACCTGAAAATGTCTCAATACAACGGCCCATATCTACCTGAATACTCCCAATGCCTAACTCGCGATTTAAAATGAAAGCGTCATCGCCATCTGGCCAATGCGGGGGCTGTTGTCGCCGGTAATGACTCCAAAATTCCCACCGGTTACGTTTGAATTTGGAGCGTTGAAATTTGTCCGGTTCAGAACATTGAAGTATTCCGCTCGAAACTGCAGTATCAGATCCTGCTTCAGAGGAAAATTCCGGAACACGCCTGCACCCCAATCGAAATAACGTGGACCGCGGAAAGAACCCTTGATGATATTGCCGAATGTTCCTATTGCCGGTTTCGTAAAGCTGGCCGGGTTCAAGAAGCCTACGCATCGCCCCGACTGATTTTGGCAGGCCTGCTTTCCATAAGGTGCGCCGATGAGGACGCCGCGGTCCGAACGCTGTCCGGTCTGCGAGAAATCTCCCCCAGCCGTAACGGTTACGGGGCCTCCTGACTGGGCGGAGATAATTCCCGTAGTTTCCCAGCCATTCACCACCGCCCGTACGACGCGCTGACCCGAGGTCAACCGCGGCAGCGTCCACACGTATGACCCCGAAGCGACATTGGCGCGATCCCAATCCGATGGACCGTAATCCATCGAGTGAAAGCCCTTTCCGACGTATATGGGGAGCACAGGGTTGATCACGGCGCCATTGTCGGCGGCATTTAACGGCAGGTCATCGAGGCTCTTCGACCAGGTGTAGTTCGCCGAGAAGGTCAGATTCTTCGTGGCCCGGCGAATCAGGCTGACTTGCATGGCGTTATACCACGCGTTGGCATCGAACCTGTAGTCATCGATGTCCGAGTAGCCCTGATAAATGCGCCTCGCATCAAGAGGCAGCTTCGATCCGGGAATGTAGCGGGCAGGATTTATGTTGAATGTCTCAAATTCATGGGTAGCCCGCGATCCGACATAGGAGATGCGAAGCAGGTTGTTCGATGTCAACTGCTGTTCCAAGGTCAGATTCCAGGCGTAAGTCGCAGGCGTCTGAAATTTTCCAGGCCCTTGGTCGTATGTAGGAGTCGACAGCGGATTCTGGAAGACAAAATTCTTGTTCTGGAATCCGAGATTGGTATATGGAAACGGATCGGTCGTGCCTAGGTACGGATTGGAGAATGTTCCCTGATCGATAAAGGTGAGGGAGTAATTGAAAGGTGCGGGGACGAGATTGGCGCTGCCAACCATAGGCTGGCGAACATCGTAGAAGGTGCCGGCGCCTCCGCGGATACTCGTCTTCCCATCTCCATGCACATCCCAGGCAAAGCCCAGCCGGGGAGAGATGTTTGTGAGGTTGTCCCCGACTCCGCCGTTCAAAAAGTTCTTGTCTCCGGGAAAAATCATGCCCGGCGGTGCGTTCGGGAAAACCGTCGACCGGATGCCGGCTTGATAGTTCGAGGCGTTGAATGCTTCGAGTTGATTTGTAGTTTCCTGCCAGGGGAAAAATGGCTCGTACCGAATGCCGACATTCAAAGTGAAATTAGAAGCAACATGAATATTGTCCTGCGCATAGAAGCTTGGATGGACAGTTACATAGTAGTTGAGATAGATGCTATTCTGATCGAACTCGTTCAACAATCCAAGGCTTAGATCTGCGAAATCCAATTTTGTAAAGTCGCCGTAGAAACTGAAGTCGGGCCGCATGCCATATTCGCCCTGGCTTTTGTATTCGTCGTGCTCTACGCGCGCGCCAAATGCAAAACTGTTGCGTCCGTGCACCCAGTGCAGGTCATCGCTGGCCTCAAGTTCATTGCGCACCCAACCTGTAGGAATTGCGCCGCCAAGACCCCACTCGTTTGTGCTTATCCCATTGAGTGTGCTGGGCAGTGGATCCTGATTCAGTTTTACGCCGAGACTGGTGGCGTTCGGTACGCCGGACGGGGTAGTGTTTCGGCCATCGATCCGCTGATAATCGACTCGTGCCTCATTCAGTAGATTGGCCGAGAAGGTATGCGTCTCTTCAAGGATCGCGTTTGTCGAAGGAATGGATCGGCCTGTCGTCAGCGCAAACAGATCATTGTTGGGGAACGCAGCCTGTTTGACATAGCCGTAGTAGAAATACCTCGCCGCCAATTGATCTTTCGCGGCCAGAGTCTGATCGACCCGGGCAACGATCTCCCTGGTATTTTCATTGTCCGGCACCGAGTAGGTCACATTGCCGGTGATACCGCCATCGGGAATATATTTGTAGAAATTTGTCGCAACTGGGCTGAGCCGTCCCGGGGGAATCTTGTTCCCGGGAAATGGCTGGCCGGTGGTTGGATCATAGATGGGAGTTACCACCCCGTACGGATTGCCAGGGCTGTTCGGATCCAGCAGCGCCGAATAATCGCCCCGTCTCATAGCGTCAGTTGGCACGGAAGCGTACTGGCCGTTCGCCGTATTCGCCAGCCGGGTTTCCTGCAATCCGAAAAAGAAGAACGTCTTATTGCGGCCGTTATAGTGCGGCAGCAATACCGGGCCACCCAAGGTACCGCCAAACTGATCCCGGTGAAGATTGTCGACCATCGAAGCGAAATAGTCCCTCGCGTTTAAGGCGCTGTTCCTCACATATTCAAAAAGATCTCCGTGAAACTGGTTCGTTCCGGATTTGGTGACGATGTTAACCGCTCCGCCGGCACTGTCGCCGAATTCCGTGCTGTAGTTGCTGGTCTGAACGCTGAATTCCTTGAGAGCATCCGGAAACGGAAAGGGGGCATTCACGTTCGTCAGTTCATCGGTGTTGTTCGCTCCATCCAGTCGATAACTAATTTGATTTCCACGGCTGCCGTTGGTGGAAATGGTTACGTCGTTCGGGATCGTGAGACCCTGAGTCGCGCGCGCATTCGGCGTCGTCACCGCTCCTGCTACAAGGGACGTAAGCTGCGCCGCATTCCTGCCATTCAAAGGCAGATCCAGTATTTGTGCCTGGTCTACCACCGTGCTGATCGTCCCCGTCGTCGTGTCCACCTGCGTCGGAGCCGATTCCACGGTAACGCTTTGAGTCACCGCAGCGAGAGCTAAAGTGGCATTTACGGTGAGCGCTTGATTTGCCTGGAGTACCGCGGAATTATTTGTGTAAGCACCAAATCCTGGCGCGGTGATGGTGATCGCATACGGCGCGGGACGTAAGGCCGGAAAGACATAATAACCGGATGCGTTGCAGTCCGCGCTTTGCGTCACTTTTGTGTCCGTTGCCGTCGCCTGGACGTGGCAGGAGGACACAGCGGCGCCGGTCGAATCCTTGACCGTGCCGACGATACTGCCCCTGCTTTGGGCCCAGACCGTTGCCGAAATCGCGAGAATGAAAATGGGCAATCCAAGTCGATTGATAGCTTTCATGATTTCACCGTCTTTGAAATTTCCACACGATTAGAAATCCTGATTGAGTCTCTTTTGAACCAGAGGAGACGTTCAGCTCTCACTGCAGGATCATAGCTCGAATTTGGAGAATTTCACATCTTATAGAATTTGTTGTGTGATTTTTTTCTATTTTTCCGCAATTTTTCTGCTATATTTGAGGAAAATTCAGCGCCAACTCTGCTGGGGCCGTCCCTATTTGCCTTCGGGCAAGGAATGGTGATCTCGACCGATCTCTTGGCGGTAATTCATGAGGAATCTCGAATTAACGCGCCGGCAGTTCATCGAAATTGCCGGAGCGGCAGCTACCGTTTCCCAACTCCAGGGTGGCGCCCGTCTCGATGCCTCCACTCTCCTCCCGAAAAACCCCGATGGCGATGTGCGCCTCACCGTCCCGGTCAACCGCGGTTGGCGATTTAAGCGCCAGCAATCGCCGGGCAGTGCTGTCGAAGCCGGCTTTATCGGCGCGGAAAAACCAGAATACGACGACTGTTCATGGTCGTCTGTCTGGCTGCCTCATACCTGGGATGTCGGCCCGGACAACCCATTTTCTACCCGGGGTCATTTCCGCGGCATCGGCTGGTACCGGCGGCATCTGGATATCCCGCGTTCCTGGCGGGGACACTGCGTGATGCTCAATTTCAAAGGCGTTTTCCAGATTGCCGATGTCTGGCTGAACGGGATTCATGTCGGCAGCCATGTTGGCGGATATACCGGGTTCTCCATCGATCTTACGAAGCACCTTGGTTTTGGTGAAAAGAACGTGGTCGTAGTCAAGGCGGACTCCACTCTGAACAAATATATTGCCCCGGCAATTGAGACGAACGTTGCAGTCTACGGCGGGATATACCGCACGGCTTCTATGACCGTCCTTAACCCGGTCCATATACCCCAGAACGGCGTTTGGGTGACGTGGGAAGAGAAAGGCAAAGAGGCGACCGTTACTATTCACGGCTTGCTGAAAAACCAGTCGTCCTTTTCAAAAGATGTGAAGATAGAACATCAAATTATCGATAGTGACGGCGCAGTTTGGGCACAGGTCCAATCCAGCGTGAAACTAAAGCCGGGAGAGACTCTGGCGCTCAACCCCACTCCTACTCTATTGATAGCTCCCCGCCTCTGGTCGCCACAGTCACCTCATCTCTATACGCTTATAACTACAGTCTCAATCGGACGCGGAGTCGTAGACCGGCATACGGTTCATTTTGGAGTTCGTTTTATGGGGCATGATCCGGCACGTGGATTCCTCCTGAACGGCCAGCCGATTAACCTGCATGGCATGAATCGGCGGCAGGATTATGGATTCCTCGGCGATGCGGTCCCCGAAGCGGTGGGAATTAAAGATGTCCATTTGATGAAACGGATGGGTGTAAATTTTCTTCGCACATCGCACTATCCACAAGATCCGGCGGTGCTGGATGCATGCGACGAATTGGGCATTCTTGTCTGGGAGGAAATACCGAATATCAAGCTTTATGTCTATCCGCCAGGGATCGATCTTGACGGAGCGGATGGCGTCTCCGCAACTCGTTTTTCCCGTCCGTTCATGACAAATCTGAAAGCTCAGTTGAAAGAAATGATCGATCAAAATCGCAGCCGTCCGTCCGTTATCATCTGGGGCCTTGCCGATGATCTCAGCCGATACCAATACCCCGAGGATTTCGTCGAGCTCTCGGACGCCGCCCATGCTCT
Organism: uncultured Acidobacteriota bacterium; assembly: GCA_963823295.1. Taxonomy (GTDB): domain Bacteria; phylum Acidobacteriota; class Terriglobia; order Terriglobales; family Acidobacteriaceae; genus JAKAAZ01. The sequence continues at coordinate 136,343 of CAWGLF010000017.1, read as the reverse complement.
CGATCCAACGCGCTGGACTGCGGGCCGCGCTCCTCACGTCACGGACATCATGGATGCAACTGTGTATCAGGACCTGATCGGTGTCCGGGAAAAAAAACCGGAACGTATGTACATATGGAACGAGTGGGGGTCGTTTCACAGCGAGCGAGGCAAGGAAGGGCGAGCCTTGATTCGCCGGGGTCATCCTCCGTTTCTACCCGATAGCGAGGCATCGATTTTATGTGAAGGTCTCATGATGCAGTGGAACGCCATGCCCTGGCTCGGGACGGCGCATTGGTGCATGTGCGACTGCAGTGAACCCGGCGGCTCGCCGCCACTCTCATTGTCGGAGCACGTCGATGACGATGAAATCAAGCCACGCTGGCCGGTTAACGACTACTACGGCTGTCTGGACATGTGGCGGCTGCCCAAAACTTCTTTTTATCTGTTTCAATCTCAGTGGACGGAAGCAGCGATGATCCACATCGTGGGCCATTGGACCTGGCCAGGTGAAACTGGGAAGCCCAGGCAGGTGAGAATTTACAGTAACTGCGACAGCGTCGAGCTTTTTCTCAACGGCCAAAGCCTTGGCTCGCGGGGGCCTGCATCGCAGGAGCACATCTGGAATGATTTTCGCGCCACCGCTTCTAAGTACCACAGTATAGAAGACATGATCGATCAACTCAGTAAAGAGCGGATTCCAGGTTCGTCTCTGCGCCATCCGCCGTTTATCTGGGAGGATGTTTCGTATCGGCCCGGTACCCTGATTGCTGTCGGAAAGAAAGATGGGACGACGGTAAAGGATGAGCGCAGCACCGCGGATGCACCGGCAGGACTTTTGCTGATTTCAGATCAACCGGCGTTAAAAGCAGATGGACAGGATGTTGCGTTTTTTCAAGCCCATGTGGTCGATTCAAAAGGTGTTCTGATTCCCACCGCCCATCCGTGGATATCGTTTTCAGCAAACGGACCGGGGCGTTTGCTTGGAGGAACGACTGAGATCGACGCCATATCGGGAATCGCGGCAATTAACCTTCAGAGCACGGGCGAAAGCGGGCGGATTGTGGTTCGTGCAGAAGCTCGTGGATTGAAACCTGCTTTCATGGAACTGATCGCCACATGCTGACTGCTGAAGCATTAATAAAAAATTTTAAGGCCGGGATGATAGATAGAGGAGGACCTTAAGCATTCGTTAAACAACTCCCGGCCGCCTGAATCCCTGCCGAAGCCGGTTTGAGGCGATTCCAAATCTCAGAAACAGGAGGTCATCCTACGAATGGTGACTCGTCGGAAGTTTTTAGCTGGCAATGCGGCCGCTGTGGCCACATCCGCTTTTGGGTTGCATGTCCCGGCTTTAGGTGACGTTGCAGATGACGCGCTCCAACGCATGGTACAGGAAGAGCAGCTTCCGCGATCACATCGGCGATTTTGGAACGACTGGCCGAATTACATGATTCAGCAAATGAATCAGGCCCGGGCATCCAGACGAGCTTTGCTGGCCCATATTCAATCGCAAGAGCAGGTCGCGACCCGGACTGCGACAGTCCGGTCGCAGCTTTGGGAGCTTATAGGTGGACGGCCGGAGGAGACTCCACTCAATCCCCGTATTACCGGCACGATTGAGCGGAATGGCTATCGGATCGAGAAATTGATCTTTGAAAGTATGCCGCAGATATACGTAACGGCCAATCTATATATTCCAACTACGGGCAAGCCGCCCTTCCCGGCAATTCTCGCACCCCTTGGACATACTGCCAATGGCAAAGCCGCAATGCGTTACCAGTACACTTTTCAGACCCTTGCCAGGAAGGGGTACGCCGTCCTAACCTGGGATCCTTTCGGCCAGGGAGAAAGAATTCAGTATCTGAAGCCGGGCACAAACCATACTCGCTTCCACGCGATTTCGATGGAACATACTGAGGCTGGAAGGCCGATGGTTCTGTTTGGCAACACTTTCGCGCTGTATCTCGCGTGGGACGGTATTCGAGGATTGGACTATCTTTTGACGCGCCCCGAAGTAGACTCCCAGCGCATTGGATGCACCGGTCAGTCCGGCGGCGGGACCATGACGATGTTTCTCGGAGCGCTTGAACCGCGCATCCATGCAGCGGTTGCTATCGAGGGCAACTTCGAGAATGTGGCCGGGCCATTCTACGATCCGCCGGGAGCAATCTCCGATGCCGAGACCGACATTGTGGGGAGTCTTCCGTTGCGGATGGACCGGGGCGATCTTCTGGCCGCCTTCGCCCCCAAGCCCTTGCTGGTCTGCTACACCAGGAACGATGAGGGAGAAACGTACGGGCCGGTCAACACGGAAGCGACGATTGAAAATTATGACGAACTGGTGCGCGTCTACGGAATCATGGGCGCGAAAAATAAGGTGCAGTTGTTTACCGGTGACCTGCCGCACGGAATGGATTTCTTTTCGCGGCGAGCGATCTATGGCTGGTTCAACCGTTGGTTCGATAAGGTAGACGCCGGAGTTGAGGAAGCCGAATACGATGACGGCCCAGACAGTGCGCTGAATGCCACCACGACCGGCCAGGTATCCACATCGCTTCGCGGCCGATCGGTCGTTCAGCTGAACAGCGACCGGGCACGGAATCTTTTACCGGCGAGTCCTTTCCGGACGAGCGCCAATCTCTCGTCGGCAGCCGGCCAGATCCGGACTCAACTTGCCGCTCTACTTGCACTTCCTTCCCAACGTACACCTCTCCGCGGCCAGACTATTTCCTCCAATGTAAGGCGAAAACAGCATATCGAAGAGATTCAATTTGAATCCGAACCTGGAGTGCGTATCACGGGATGGTTCGTCGAGCCGCAGGATGGCGCCCCCAGGCATCCGTGCGTCCTTTACATCAGCGACGGGTATGCAGATGAAGCGGTTGCGGAGCCGAGCCCCTTCGATGAGATGATCGGCCAAGGCCACGCGGTGTGCGCGATCAGCACCCGCGGCACCGGCCTTTCTGTTCCACGCCCTCCCAAGGGTGGGCCGAACTTTTATCATCAGATGGATTTGCATGAACGATTCGCCTGGGCCAATCTGGTTTTGGGTACCTGCGTGATCGGCCAGCGTGTCTGGGATATTCTGCGTACCTTCGACTATCTTGCTTCACGTCCCGAGGTCGATACATCTCAGATTCGAGTTATAGGACAGGAGCAAGCAGGCTTGGCGGCACTGATGGCTGCTGTGCTGGACTCTCGCGCTCGATCTCTCCTGCTTACCGGAACAGTGGTTAGTTATATGTCCATTGTGGAATCGCAGGACTATTCCCTACCGCTGGCCTGGTTTGTGCCGGGTATTCTGCGGCGCTTCGATATTCCGGATCTCTCCGCCGCGATCTATCCTCGTCCGATATGGCTTCTGAACACAGTTGACGCTTCAGAAAATCCTATCTCAGTCGCCGAAGTTAGCCGGCACTACTCGCAAAGGATACCGCTAGATTCGCCTGTTTTTCGAGGAATAAAGATCATCAGTACGCCTGCAGAGGATCGTGCAGCGTATATGGATTGGCTGGTTCATAGTTAGTATTTCTTAGCTAAATGCCAGGAACCCGCGCACGGGCCGTATCCGTCCGAATGAGCGCCATCGGCAAATCCGTTGAGGATCGAAGCTGTCCTCTACCTGTCAGAATGGAAGAGGACACGGTAGCGAGCATCACAATCATCGATGCCGCCACAGAACCCTGCAACGGAATTTCTCCCGAAAGGAAGCGGCTCATGTTTGATCGCGCAAGCCTGGATACTGCAGCCTCATTGATTTATCGGAATCTCCCGGCCACTCCGCAATATGCGTGGCCGTTACTGGCTGCGCGCACCGGCTGCGAGGTGTGGGTCAAGCACGAAAACCACACTCCAACCGGCGCATTCAAAGTTCGCGGAGGAATCATATATCTCGACAGCTTGTTGCGAGCGGGCTCGCGCCCGGCCGGTATTATCAGCGCAACCCGGGGAAATCACGGACAAAGTCTCGCATTCGCCGGACGTAGCGTAGGAGTACGTGTCATCATCGTGGTGCCTCGCGGCAATTCAGTGGAAAAAAACGCGGCAATGCGCGCTTTTGGAGCGGAGTTGATTGAGCACGGCCGCGATTTTGAAGAAGCCAGAGAGCAAGCGGTGCGGCTCGCAGCCACTCGAGAGCTGCATATGGTGCCTTCGTTTCATCCGGAACTGGTTCGGGGAGTGGCGACTTATGCGCTGGAGCTTTTCCATGCCGTCGAACATATCGACACTCTCTACGTGCCCATTGGTTTGGGCTCCGGTATCTGTGGTGCGATTCAGGTCCGGGACCTGCTTGGACTGAATACCGAGATCGTGGGTGTTGTCGCACGCGGCGCGGATGCATATGCGCAAAGCTTCGAACAAAGCCATATCGTGGCCACTGAATCGGCAGAGACGATCGCCGACGGAATCGCTTGCCGGATTCCCGCGCCCGAGGCGTTCCGTATCATTCATCGCGGTGCGGCCAGAATCGTTCGCGTGTCGGATGAAGAGATCCAGGCCGCCATTCGCATCCTGCACGAAGATACGCACAACATCGCAGAGGGCGCGGGAGCAGCCGCACTTGCCGCCTTGCTCCAGGAGCAGGACCGTCAACACGGCCGCCGCACTGCCGTTGTTTTGAGCGGCGGAAATATTGACCGCTCACTTTATGCGGCCGTGCTCACAAAACGCGCATAGAGCACGTACCTAATTTGGCAGCGACCATATCTGGTCCGGCTGATTATGTCCGCAAGCCTCCACGCTCACTTTTTGAAGATTAGCCCCCGAGCTGCTGCTGCTCAGGCATTTGTGGTCGGCGCTGATCAGGTTGCCGAGCAGCGTGTATTTCCAGTGTTGGGCATTGCTGTTGCCACACGCCTGCATCGCTGGCTTGCCGTCGGCAATTCCAAGGCATCGCCCTCCGGATTTCAGGGCTCCGCCGGCGGTAATAGTCCAGGTTTCCGCCGCGGTTCCGGCACAATCTTCGATGCTTCCTGAAGCGGCCAGACAACGAGTGTAACCTTCAATGCCGGGATGCCGTTCGTGACGTCCTCCGGACGCGATCATAATGATTGTGCCGGTGCGCATCGGAGTCCCACAGGAAGAGGTAGCGTGAACGCGCCAAATTGCGGTATCGTGACTGGCAACCTCCGCGTGCAGAGTAGAGCCCGCGGATGAATGTGTTCCGTTCCAGAGATTTTGCGCATTCAAACGGCATTCCGCGCTGGCGGAAAAGCCGAAATCGTTGGGATGCAGATCAACCCGAACGGGCGCGGTCCCGTGGTTCAGCACTGCGATTGCGTAATCGCCGCCGCTCAGTTTTTTGAACAGGACATCCTCGACGGGACTGCGCCGCACCAGTGTGGCCATTTTGCCCAGCGCATCCTGATCAATCGTAAGAATCGATTTATTGCTGAGAATGGCAATAGCCTGCGGGCTGAGCTTAGCAAGATCGGAGCTGAGGATCAGCGGCGCCGACATCATGGACCACAACGCCAGTTGGCTGCGGGTTTCCGCAAGGCTCATTCCGCGATCTCCGCCGATGATGAAGTCGGCATCATTCCAGTTGCCGGGTTTTTGGAACCTGCCTAGCGGAAGATTGTAGCTATAGTTCCATAGGACGCTGTTGAATCGCCCAGCATCCGGTTTGCTGGTTCTGAAGACTTCCACGTCTGTTCCTTCGCGCCAGAGTTGTCCGTAATCCCGAACCCAGCGCAGCACATCGTACCAATCGGGCGTGCCCTGAAAATACGCCGGAGCCGATTCCGAGAAAACGATCGGCCTTCCCACCGCTTTCAGAGCTGCACTCTGCGCCGCGTAGGCCCTGCGATAGGCTTCGGCCTGTGTGACACCCTGGGGTACATACACGTTGCAGCCGTCTAGTTTCAGGTAATCGACACCCCACGATGCAAATAGCCGGGTATCCTGCACGAAGTGGTCTTTCCCTCCGCCATTCGGCTGGCCGCTGCCGGCGAATTTACCGCAAGTCTGATAGCCGGAATCTTCGTAAATGCCGAATTTAAGACCCAGGCGGTGAACTTCGTCCGCCACCGGTTTCATTCCTTTTGGAAAACGCTTCGGATCCACCTGCAGGTTACCGTGAGCATCGCGATCTTTCTGCATCCAGCAATCGTCAATCGTCACCGTGTTGTAGCCGTGTGCCGCCAGGCCGGTCTTCACCAGTTCCTTGGCATTGTCCAGAATTGTCTGAGACGTAAAGTTGCATTCGTAATGGGCCCAGTCATTCCAGCCCATCGGCGGAGTAGCAGCTAACTGCCGTGCACTATTCGCCGGTGCAGCGAGACCGGGAAAAGCCACACAGCAGACGACCGCTACTAAGATCGCCAGCATAATGGGTGAGAGGCGACGCACACATAAAGTTCGGATAGGCATTAATACTCCACAATAGTTAGGATTTCCAGCAACAGAAGTAATCTCAGCATCAACAGCTATCATCGACACGCTGGGAGCGTTAGCAATTTTACAAGTTTGGCTCTGAGTCAAATCGTTCATCCTCTACTCCATTCTTGTTGCTTGCACGAGCAATTCTACTGAAGGTGCGATCATATCCCGCAAAACAGCATGGGGCTGCTCAGCGGATTTAACTGCTTCGATATCCTGCTGACGCTGCGCTGTGGTGACGGTCTGATTGTTCTTCAGATTGTCCAAAGCCTGCAAACCGATCGCCGCAACCTGGTTCAAACCATGCGAGATCGGAACCAGTTCTTTCGTGAGATTGGACTGGATCAGCATGGGCTGGAGTTGGGCGTCGTTATCCCGCCATAAAGTCAGCGATTGTCGAGCTTGCTGCCATTCTTCAGGAGTTGCCTGCCCACCGATGATCCGTTTGACTAGATCGTTAAACTTACGTGCGGTCTCACTTTCCGGCGGCACCACATCCACAAGCCTGTTCAGCGGTGTAGAGGTGGTATAGTTTCCACCTCCACGATCTTCGAGAGAATATCGATCGTATCCGGTCGGAGCCTGGACCACGGAGGCAAGAACCTTCAGCGGCGCGGGATCGGGAACTCCGCTCATGCGCTGCAACATTCGATTCACATCGGCACGAGAAGTCAGTCCGTAATACTCCAGCTTCAGCGATGTAATCGCGAGCCTCTGGTACATGGAATTGACATCCCGCATCTGCTGCGGCGACCAGAACCGCTCCGCGATTGCCGCCAGATACGGCCAGATTTGGCTGTTGATAGTATCCGGCGTGACAAACTCGGCCCACATGGCTGCTTCGCCACCCAAAATGCGCGCCTTCTGCTCCGGATTCAGCGTAGCCGCGCCGTCGCCCAATGGGTCCGCCAGATAATACTGCGAAGTCGGAGAATCTAAATTCAGGTAGTAAGGGGTAGAGAGAATTCCGCGATTCCCTTGTTGCGCCGCTTGCGCCAGAGAAGCCAGGCCGCGCCAGGATTGAATCATGACATCCTTCGGAGTTTCAGGCTGCAACACCTCATCCCAACCCTCCATAATCTTGTGGTGCTTGGCGATCAGCTTCTGTACCCTGGCGGTGAAATACGCCTGCAGCGCCGCATTGCTGGCAATATTGTGAGCGTGCATGAAACTCTGAATCTGCGGGTTGGCATTCCATTCCTTACCATTGCATTCATCGCCCCCGATATGGAAGTATCTGTCCGGGAATAGCCCCGTCATCTCCTTGATAAATGAATCGAGAAATTTGTATGTGGAATCCTTAGTGGGATCCATCGCGGCGCTATGGACACCCATATGGATAGCTATATGGTAAGGACCTTTCCCGCTCGCCAGCTGAGGATAGCCGACGAACCATGAAGTGGTATGACATGGCATGTCGAACTCAGGAACCACACGTATTCCCCGGTCCCGCGCATATTCGATCACTTCGCGAATTTGGTCCTGCGTGTAGTAGAGACCGTTCGATCCTTTTTCCTGAAGCAGGGGGAACTTCTTGCTCTCGACGCGGAATCCCTGGTCGTCCGAGAGATGCCAATGGAAGACATTCAGCTTCACCGCCTCCATACCATCCAAATCGCGCTCAATAACCGGTATGGGGATGAAGTGGCGACTGACGTCAATCATCAGCCCCCGCCAGGGGAACCGCGGACTGTCATCGATCGTGACTGCGGGAACGGTGAAGCCCTGAGGCGTGATCCTTACCAATTGCAAAAACGTCTGTAAACCGTGGAGCGTGCCTAACGGGTTCGCGGCAGTTAGCTGCACCTGGGTGGGAGAAACGGTCAAATGATAGGACTCATCCTCTCCGAGTTGCTGCACCGCCTCGCCTGATCCTCCGGTTTTAATGATGAATTTAGGTTGGTTGAATTGCGCCTGCCACCAAAGAGGAATGCCTGTTTCCCGCGAAAGCGTATCCAAAAACCGCTGGCGCGCGCGCAACAGGCGAGGCTCCGTATAGCCCTGTAACGTGATCCCGAAACTCCCGTCAACAAGAAATTGGCCTTGGCCCTGAACAACGTGCGCGGGAAGCGGCATCATCGGCAGTGGAGCTTGTGCTTGCATCTGTCGGGAAAAGCTGAAGGCGCACCAGACTGAAAAAAGAAAACATACAGTGCGCCTTATATTAATATTCGTCACAACAATCCCCCGAACCGACTTGCCGTTGGTAACAGCGTAGCTGCGATGTTATTGGCCAGCCATTGCTGTCATTCATCATATATTCCGGGAAGCAGCACATCGTGGTGGTTTGCCTATAAGCGGAGAACCAGCCATGCTCACAACGACAATTTACAAGTGAACACTCCCCTGAATTCCGTCGCTAATCGATGCGGGACCGCGAGCACCTCAAAGAACGTTCTAGAACCTGAAAGCTCCTTGAAATGTGATCTGTCGTGGCGTTCCACGCTCAAGCGAGCTGAAGACGCCAAGTTGGGATGTGTATTGGTTGCCGCCCGGCACCGAGATGTCTCCGCTCGGCGGGAGGAACTCAGGGTGATTGAGCAGATTCGATATCTGGGTCATAAAGTGAAACGTGAGGCGATGGGTGATGGGGATTACTTTCAGAATTCCCAAGTGCGTGATATATAAATGCTGATTCTCCAGACTGAATGGCTTCGCATCACCGAACGTTCCATTCTTGGGAACTGCAAACGCGGCATCATTGAACGCGTCCAGCCTTCCCTTACCGCCCGGGAAGGAATACGGATTACCGACCCGATCTGGCAAGCCTCCGAAGGTTCCCGTGTTCGAGGAATCCGAGCCGGAATATGAGGGTGAATACCAAATGCCCGAACCCAGATAGGTGAGCGAGGTCAAAACCCAGCCTCCCGCCGCCCTCTCAACCATCGGCGAGGCATGAGATAAATATCGGTGCCCTTTGCCGAAGGGCAGAGTCCAGGATGCTGTTATGGAAGCATAGTGGCGCATCGTGGGTCCATCATTCGACCAATGACTGAGCACATTATAAGGATTCTCCGTATCGAGATAGTTGGCGATGCTCCGCTGGTAACTATAGTTAGCATCGAAGGTGAAGCTGCCGGCGCGCCGCAGGGCTTCTAACTGAAGCCCATCGTATTTGGCGCTTCCGTTATAGTAGGTGTAGAAAGTTTGAAAGAATTGCGGGTAAGGCCGCCTGCTCGAAGTAAATGGAATTGTGCTCGGCTGCGGCAGGTCTATGTTGACCAAGTAGTTCAGCCCTGAACTTCGGGAGCCGACATAGGAGGCACGCAGGCCAATGTTGCCGATCTCTCTCTCATAAGTGCCGCTAAACTGCTGAATCCTTCCAAGACTCGACTGTCTGGGATACCCGTACACGGTTTGACTAGGAACGGCGGCAAGCGACGTGCTTGCCGGATAAGGATTGGGAAACTGCAGGAGCGGCGGTTGGCCCGGGGGTCCCAAGACATTTAGATAGGTTTGCGTGATGGAAAATGGTCCCGTCGATCCTAACTGCGGATTGATCAGTTCGAAATTGTTATAGCTGCCTGCGCCATTGGGACCGATATCCCCATCCAGGCGCGCGGTATAAACGCCATAACCACCGCGAATCACAGAATGCTGGCTGAGCCGGTAGGCAGCACCTACACGCGGAGCGAAGTTTGTCTTGTCTGAGATGGCCTGAACAGCCCCGGGTACCACCTTTATTGTCGAAGGATACAGCGGGCTGACTTTGGAGATCGCCGCTGGATCGACAACCACATCACCGGTAGACGGATCAAAGTTGTACATCAGGTGGTCAGGAGCCGATGGAGTTCCATAGTAGTCATATCGGAGACCGTAGTTGAGAGTGAGTCTATTGCTTATCTGATAATTGTCCTGAGCGTAGATGCCGAAATCGCCGACGTATTGACTACGGCTCGGAAGTGGATTGGTACGCGCACTCGATTGCGGGATGCCCAGCAGGAAATCGGCATACGGATTTCCGGTAACCGACCCATCGAAGGTAACCGTGCCGTAATCGTTCACAAAGCCATAGCCGTTCTTATAACGCTGAACAATGAAACCAAATTTCCAGACGTGGCGGCCAACCTGCCAATCTGCGGAGTCTGACACGGTAACGAGCCGATCATCTATTTTTAGTCCGCCCGGAACGTCCGCAATTCCTTGCAGGCCGCTAATATTGATTGTAGGAAGTCCCTGACCTGTCGAGCCGCTTGGGTTAGAACCCTGTAAGCCCACAGCAGCCAGAGCAGCAGCACCATTCGGCGGCTTCTGGCCCCGTTCTGTCTGGCCGTCATCCATGTAGTCGAATTCCAGGCCTAATCTGAAGTTGTTGTCGACGTGTGGAGAAAAAATGTGAGTATCGCCGATCGCCCACTGCTGTTGGCGTCGCACGCGTGTCCAGACCGCCTTCGGAACGCCATCGTTGAGAACATATGGTGTCTCTCGCAACAACCATCGGACAAATAATGAATTATTTTTTGTCAGGTTGTAATCAACCCGCCCCATGGGCCAGTCTCCCTTGAATAAATCGCTATTGAATGGGAATTCGAAGGGATAGTTGTTGGTTGGCGGTAAGCTGGCATATGGTCCCGTAGGCGCGGGATAGTACGTGTTCTGGATGGCCAGAGACACAGGACTTATACGATTGGCAGGAATTTTGTTGCCTGGAAAGGGCGCGCCAGTGCCGGGATCAATGATTGTTTGCGAAAACTGCCCCTGGCGCCATGCGGGCGTAGGAACGCTTATGAGATAGGGCGTGCCGAGCGGAATTCGTTGCGCAAACCATTCTCCGTAGAAAAATGCACGATTTTTGTAGATCGGGCCACCCGCTGCAAGATTCCATTCATGCTGGATATACGGCGTCTTGGGTGGCGGGAAATACTCCGACGCGTTGAGCACGGAATCATAGATCTTGTAGCTCGCAACACCATGGATGGTATTGCTGCCGCGGTGAGTGATTAGAGTAATCTCGGCTGGTACCGCACTTTCGGCCGGGGCGTTTGAGGTCGTAACCGAGGTCTCTGCAAAGAAATTAGAATTGTTATTCTGCTCGCCCTGCAGATCATTCGGGATTCCGTCAAATACCTGGGACTCGTTAGTTTGCTGCTGACCATCCATTACGGGAAAACCGCCGTAGCCTCCCTGTACCCCCGAAGCCGTTGTCAACAACGAATACGTGCTTGGATAAATGTTGACCAGCGGGGTTCTTTCATTCTGCGCCGCACTGAATGTCGCAGATATAGTAGCGGACTCCGTATTGATGACAGCAGCGCCCGCCGAGACAACCACCTGAGTCGCCGTCGCGCCGATGGCCAAAACTGGATCCACTCGTCGAATCTGTCCGGGGTCCAGCAGAATGCTTTGAGCCACAAAGGATTTGAAGCCAGGCGCATCGCAGCGGAGTTCATAGGTGCCTGGCTGCAACTCGTCAAATTCGTAGTCGCCTGTCGCGGAGGATACGGCCTGTCGTACGACCCGCCCTGTCGCCGGCTCCGACAAGGTCACCTTTGCTCCAACAAGGCTAGCCCCGGAGCTATCTCTCGCTGTGCCTCGAAGGGTCGCATTGACTGTCTGGGCGACACTCTGCGTCGCAACCAGGCCGACACCCAACAGGGCACTGAACAAAATTACGGGCCATAGTCGGTACAGCAGCCGGCAAGAACTTGTGGCATGTCCTGCGTCGCTTGCCTCTTCAGGAATTCGTCTCATTCTCTGCCTCCACGAACTTCGTTAGGAATGGCTTCGTTCTCGATCTGGTCAGGGGAGAACACGCCGAATTATTCGAAAGAGCTTGGAAAAGCCCTTTGGATGTTGGAGATCATTTCGTTTCCAATCTGGCGTCATCGATTCGTTATGAATGATTACGCATGTTCACCTTGGACGCCAATTATGCGACTCGGTGAAGAGCATGTCAAGAGCGGCCAGCTTCGGAAATAAGTCTGGTGGCAACTGTAGATCCGGCAGAGGACATGACGCCGCACTCAGGTGCGAGGTCCGCAAAAGCAGCCCGAGCAATCCAATTCAAACGAATTATTAAATTTCTCTGACAACCGGCCCCGGTTCACAGGAAAGAAGGTTATTCTGTAGCCGCAACAGATGCGTCGGGCGGGTTGGGTATTACAGAAAGTTCGACCGATGTGTCTGGATCAGGAAGTAATTTGGAACGAGAAGAATGAGCAGGGTAAGCTCCAAAAATAAACGCGTGACGCTGGCGGACGTAGCGCGGGCGACCGGGTTCTCACCATCCACCGTCTCGCTGGTGCTGAATGAAGCCCCTTTATCGCGCTATATCCCCGCAAAAACGAAGAAAAAAATCACCGACGCCGCAACCCGGCTCGGTTACCGGCCCAACGTATTCGCCCGTTCGCTGCGCAGCCAGCGTAGCCACACGATCGGCGTCCTCGTCATTGATCTTGCGGACCCTTTCTGCACTCTGATTCTGCAGGGGATCGAGCGCAAGCTGCTGCCGACGGCCTATTTGCCAATCGTGATGGATGCGCACAATCAGCCCCAGCAGATGGAGCGTTATCTCGAAATGATGGTCGAGCGCCGCGTGGAAGGATTGATTACCGTCGCCAATTGGCTGCTTTTCGACATCTCCCTGCTGGAGGAGATCGACGAGCAGCAGATCCCGGCCATCGTCGTCGGACGCGATCTCGGATCTCCCACCATCAATTCCGTGCTGGTCGACAATGAAGCCGGCGGATACGCGGCAATTAAGCATCTTTACGATCTCGGCCATCGGGAAATCGCGATCGTGCGCGGACCGCGACGGGTGGCCGACAGCCGAATTCGATGGCAGGGCATCCGCCGTTTTGCCAGGGAGAGCGGGCTGCGGTTGAACCCCTCGCTGGTTCATGAGTTGCCGGGCACAACGGGCTCCAACTCGGGTTTCGAAGGCGGCCTGCGGCTGACGAACAACCTGATCCAGTCAGGCGAGCGGTTTACCGCGATCCTGGCCTTCGATGATCTGACCGCTTATGGCGCGATCCGAGCCCTTTCGGAGGCGGGCCGGCGCGTGCCGGAAGACTGCTCCGTGATCGGCTTCGATGATATTCCCGCAGCGGCGCTGAGCACCCCGGCATTAAGTACGATCCAGCAGCCGATGAGCGAAATGGGAGAATACGCAGCCGCATACATTTTGAAACACTTGGAACGATCGGAAGGAGGACAGCCTCAGCAGACTCGGAGACGGGCACCTGATGGCTCCGCTGCTAGTGCCACGCGGATCCACGGCGCGAAAGAAAAAGTCTGGCCGGAAAGACTGAGGAATGCGGAGAGTCGTTCCGCTCACTGCAAACCGCAGCTTCCGCGCGACTTGCTTGGGCAATCCATCCTGACCGAAGCCGAAGGGCTCGGAATGACAGTGCTCCAGATGAGACCAGGTCTCAGGGAAGCAGATTGCCTCGGCTGAACCAATGCCTGATAAAGCCCTCGGCCTGCTTATATCCGCTTTGCGTGCCGCGAAACCGGGTAATCTGTTCTTCCAGCGGATACCACTTGTCTGGATTTTGTGAAGCATGGGCGTAACATGCCGCACGCTTGCGGGCCTCCACAGCGGATATGTCCACAAACTGCGCCGGCGCAAACATCATCGTATCTTCGGCAACCTCGTAGTAATAAAGCGCGGCTTTCTGACCGGATTTCAGCCACGCATCGAGGACGAGCGTCGAAAGCGCGCGATGATCGGGATGGCCGTCGATCGGCCACTGCGCAAGCACGACATCCGGCTTCTCGCTGTCGTATAACTTGCGAAACTCATCGTAGTGATCGTTATCGACAACCCCGCGATCGTCATACTGGCCCACGAAGGCGGGGTGCGCTTTCAGAATCTCGCAGGCTTTCTGCGCTTCGGCAGTGCGAATGGTGCCACAAGCTTCCCCTCTGGGTTGACCGGGCTCGTTGCAATATCCTTCTCCACGATTCATGTACAGAAGAATGACATCATGCCCCATATCGGTATAACGGGCAATGGTGCCGCCGCAGCCGCACTCCGGATCGCCGGGATGGCCGCCAGTCACAATAACCTTCAGCGTGCGCGATGCGAGTTTCTTTTGATCCTGCTTCGTGTCCGCGGTAGCTTCGATTGCCGGAACACCCGCGGCCAGTCCCGCTGCCAATTTACCCGCGCCCAGCAATACGTCTCTTCGGGTTACTCCCACTGGATCACCTTTTTCGTCAATTCAAGCAGATCAATCATGCATCCGATAACCGAAGCAGCTTCAGAACAGCGGCGTCACAGCGACTCTTGTCCAGGAAGCACAATGCTCTTGCTTTCCCAATGACGGAGAAAGCCCTCCGCCTGCTTATAGCCGCTCTCGGTCCCGCGAAAATTTTGGAGTTGCTCCTGCAGCCCCCACCAGTAGTCCGGTGTTTGCGACGCGTGCGCATAACAAGCAGCGCGCTTGCGGGATTCTACAGCGGTAATATCCACGAATTCCGCCGGCGTGAACATCATCGTATCTTGAGCAACTTCGTAGTAATACAGCGCAAACTTTTTGCCGGATGCCAGCCATGCATCGAGCACCAGCAATGTAAGTGCGCGGTGATCGGGATGATGGTCGATCGGCCATTGATCGAACACTACGTCGGGCTTCTCCGCTTCCAGAATCCGGCGAAACTCCTCGTAGTGGGCATTGTCCACCACAGCATGGCCGTTTATCTGTCCCACGTACGCAGGCCGAGCGCCCAATATTTTGCACGCCTTCGCCGCCTCGGCGACTCGCACCGGTGCCGGTGTCGGCGGCCATGCGCCGTTGTTCATGTAGAGCAGAACCACTTCGTCGCCGGCATCGGTGTAGCGTGCAATGGTCCCGCCGCAGCCATATTCGGGATCGCCGGGATGACCGCCGGTGACAACCACCTTCAATTTGCTTCTCTCAGTTTCCTGCGAAGCAATCCGATCTTCGCCTGCGCCCGTTATCGCCGCTGCAGCGACTGCAAGCCCTGGAGCCGCCTTGCCGGCGTTCATCAACATTTCACGTCGTGTCATTTTCGAATCTGCCACTTTAATCCTCGGTGAGATATCCGATCGCGACCGGCTCAACTTTCGCTCAACGGCCAGCCTGCATGCTCATGGGACATTCAAGCGATTGAAAATCACACGCCTTCCGAAGTCAAGAGCAACATAGCCGGTGAGCAACATTGAGAAAGCGAAGCTTGACAACCGACGAAAGCGTAGCGTAGCACGGTTAAATAGTACTCAATCCATTCAATACGCTGTGAAATTGGAAAGCAGGTGCGTGATGAAGCTCCCCACTCTTTTAACAATAGGCATACTTGCCGCCGCAGCCGCGACTATAAGCGTTCAGGCAGAAAAACCTTTACCACTCCCGAGCGGAATGTTTAGCACTAAAGGAAATCAGGTCGTTGACCGGACCCAGAATCCCGTTCGACTTTCTTGTGTTTACTGGTCAGGAATGAACGCGCTGGACCATCCGCTATCGAACCTGAACGGGCCGTACGACGGATATCAAGCGAATGTGAACGCCATGGCCGCGGGCGGGTTCAATTGCATTCGCGTAGATTTCAACAATATCTCGCTTCATCAGGGCAATGTATCGGCGTTCCTCTCGTCACTGGATCAAGTGGTGGCCGCAGCCGGGCGTGCCCGGGTCCGAGTCATCATTGTCGATCATGACAATGAAGGAAACTATGGAAGCAATAATGGTTACACGAACGATTGCGCTGCCCAGCAGGCAAACGGAATCTGGTACGATCTTGGCGGCGCATCGGATGGAACGGACGGCTGCGAGGACCCCGGGCACACCACGCAAGCGTCCTATCAAAGCGACTGGGTTGCCATCGCATCCCGCTATGCCCACAACGACACCGTAATCGGATACGACCTCTGGAATGAGCCGCTAAGTTACGGCTTATCGACGTGGGGAGATGGAACCGATCGCGATATCCATCTCATGTATCAAACTGTAGGGTCGGCCATTCTTTCTAGGGATCCAAGCAAGCTGATTTTTGCGGAATGCCCGCAGAACTATTCAGGAACGCTGTTTGACGGCACCTATGGAAATGCTCCCTGGGGAGATTGCACCGGCGTCAAGAATACCCCAGTGGTGTTCACCGTGAACGGACGCACCATTAGGGATAAAGTGGTTTACGATGTCCACCTTTATCCGAATTCCGTTTCCGGAATTTCCTCCCTGTTCGGTTCCAGCAGCAGCCCAGCCGCGATTCAAGCGATGAATAGTTCCTTTGGGTATCTCGAATCCGAGAATATCGCTCCGGTTTGGGACGGCGAGAGCGGGACTGGTTTACAGCAAAATCCGGATGATCAGGATTGGGCAAATATGCTGGACGGCTATCTGAACGGGAAGCTCGGTTCTCAAGGCGGCCCGATTTTCTCCCGCGACCAACAGGGCATGGGCATCGCCTGGATGGATTGGGAAGTTTCGTATCCGGGAAATCAAGACAATCTCGGCATCCTCAACTCCGATGGATCCTGGTACCGGCGCTAACCGCAATCGTCGATCCGCTGCTCTACTACGGAGACCGGGATGACCGAGGCGGACACCATCAGAATCGCGATTCACAGTAATTCCGGGCGGCTTCAAAACAGTGGGCCGATTCTTTGTCTGTGGATCGGGATGAGCGGCTAGGCTTCGGCGATTCTATCGCTGAGAAGAGCGGGCGATAGCGGAATGGGCTTTCTAACCGAACGCCACCCGTCCACACACGACGGCCGCGGCGGAAGAAAAACCGTGCAGCGGTTGCGGCTCTTTTCGCTCCAGCGGGACTAGATGGCCGCCATCGACACCGTTATAGCGCTCCCAGAGCAGACCGGTCTTTTCCCACGTCGTCACCACGTTGGCAATATAACGGCGGCTCACGCTGCGCGCCTGGTCACCGTAACCGTACCGCTGTAAGGCCTGGGCAACAATGATCTGCTGCGGCGGCCACGCTTCCGGATAAGCCCATTCCAGAGCATGGAACCGCGGGTGCGGATTGGGATAGTTCTTGTCAGTAAAAGTCAGCCCATAAGGACGGTCGAACATTCCCAGACGACCGACTATGCGCTTCGCCTGAGCCTTCGAAGCAATCCCCGCCCAGAGCGGCCAATACGCGTTGAGCGAGTAATAGGGCAGGCGCTCCTTTTTAACGTAGTTGTATTCGAAGTAGCATCCTTTGCCCTCATCCCAGCAGTACTGGTTGATGCGGCGGCCGCGGTCGTCGGCTTCCTTGCGCCAATGCGCGGCCTTGTTACTCCAGCCGAACCGATCCGCCAGCATCGCCAGCGTCTGGACCTGCTTCACCAGCGAACAGTTGACATGGATCGGCACGCATTGGGTGATTTGGCCACCAAAAATAGGCGTAAAATCCAGTCCCGCCTCGCATTCCGAAGCCTCCTCGTTTGACAAGTCGCTATCGGCACGACCGGAATCGCGGCATGTGGACAATCCTGTAGGTGTGCTGTGGCCCGGAGCATTCCAGTAGCCGATATAGGAGCGCTCGAGCAGCGGGTAGGCAAGCATCGCCAGTTCATCGTCGTCCTTTTTTACGGCCAGATAGTTCTGCACACTCCAGGCCAGCAGCGGAGGCTGACCTCGCGTTTCGTAGAACGTGCGGTTCCCGTTCAGGACCTTCCCGAAACGCTCAATCATCGCAAGTTGATCGAGCATGTTGTTCCGCACGATATCCGGGCGATCATGGTCCAGCAGCGCCACGTTGACGAACTGCGTGTCCCACCCATAGATCTCTGGGAAAGCAGCCTCCGACCCGCCCCCGGTGATGTAGGGGAAGGGGAGGAAGATCAGCGTCTTGTTCGGATCTCTTCGGATTTGCTCTTCCATCGCACGGTGCAGATCGCCATCCCACCAGCCGCGGATCGCAGTGTCCAGCTTTTCCCATCGGCCCTTCAGGTCTTTTTCATCCGCCGGATACCTGTCCTGAGGAATTGCTGCATTCGCAAGCTCGTCCCGGCCGATTCCGGTCGCCATCGCAACAGTGCCGCCCACCGCCATACTGACGAAAGAACGTCGATCCATGATTACTCCTATCTCTAGAAATATGAAGAGTGGGTCCAATGCCTGCTGACTCTCGCCAGGCTTGCGCATGTTGTCTCTTCTATATCAACAGAGGCCTGGACGGGCCTGCTGCAAAAACTCGCAGCTTTGCACTGACCCGCTTTATAAGACGGTGCAGCCGATCCAATGGTAACGATGATCGGCGCTACTGCGGAATGCGGCGACTCCCGGCCAAAAAGCCGATCGTCATTTATATTGA
Source organism: uncultured Acidobacteriota bacterium (assembly GCA_963823295.1). Lineage (GTDB taxonomy): Bacteria > Acidobacteriota > Terriglobia > Terriglobales > Acidobacteriaceae > JAKAAZ01. Next base: position 117,761 of record CAWGLF010000017.1, on the reverse strand, counting down.
ACCGTTTGAATTTTTCTTCAGTCTTGTATCGTTTGGAAATGGTCCTGTCAAGGATCGGCCTGTGCTGTGCTGGCAGATGATGTTTCTTGTGACTTTCACCTCTCTGACGGATGTCTCGCCGGAAAATCACGCCGATCATCCACGCGCCTGGGTGTCGGTGCAGGCCATTCAAAGGCTACAGGGCGCGCTACATGGCACGATCCTTCATTCTTGTAAGCTGTTCAGAAAGGACAATGTTGAATCTGCGGCGATGGTACGATGACCTTCCAATGAAAAGTAAAAATGTAATGCGAGTTGCCATCGCAGCTTTGGCAATCGTCTATGCACTGACGTGGCCGGTGCATGGCTTAGCCCAGGGCTCTGAATCAGGCGGGCAGAAATCGGTGGACTGGCCGGTATATGGCGGTCAGGCCTCATTCGACCATTACTCCCCGCTTACCCAAATTAACCGCGCGGATGTCGGCAAGCTCGAAACAGCATGGAAATTCGATACCGGCGAAAAGGGGATTCTACAGACCAGCCCGATCATCGTCGGGCGTGTTCTTTATGCCTTTACACCGACCGAGAAAGTGATCGCCCTCGACGCCGCCTCCGGCAAGCTGCTTTGGAAATTCGATTCCGGAATTTTCGGTACCGCCCCGGCACGTGGCCTTGCCTACTGGACCGACGGCAAGGAGAGCCGTGTTTTTGCCGGTGTGATGAATTATCTGTATGCGCTCGACGCTGCCACCGGCAAACCTGTTCGTGAGTTTGGAGAAGCCGGCAGAGTCGACCTGCGAAAAGGTCTGGGCCGCGATTACCGCTTGCAGGATATCGCCCTCACCAGCCCCGGCATGGTCTACAAAGATCTGATCATCGTCGGTGGCCGCGAACCGGAAACGCATCCTGCGCCTCCCGGCGATATTCGGGCGTTCGATGTTCGCACCGGAGCGCTGCGCTGGACGTTTCATACCATTCCCCACCCCGGCGAATTCGGCTACAACACCTGGCCCAAAGACGCATGGAAAAGCTGCGGGCGCCGCAAACAACTGGTCCGGAATGGCGCTCGATGCTCAGCGCGGCATCGTCTATGTGCCCACAGGATCGGCGGTGTTCGACTTCTACGGCGCCGACCGAGTGGGCAATGACTTGTTTGCCGACACGCTGCTGGCGCTCGATGCCGAAACCGGCAAACGCATCTGGTATTTCCAGGGAGTTCACCACGATATCTGGGACCGGGACTTTCCTTCGCCTCCCGCGCTGCTCACGGTGGAACGCGACGGCAAACGCATCGACGCTGTCGCGCAGACCACCAAGCAGGGATATATCTATCTGTTCGATCGCGCGACGGGCAATCCGCTGTTCCCGATTGTGGAGCGCAAATATCCGGCCAGCACTGTCCCCGGCGAAGTTGCTTCTCCGACACAGCCGATGCCTCTGGCTCCCAAACCTTTCGCTCGTCAATTTCTCACCGCGGACCTGCTGACGACGCGAACCCCCGCGGCGCATTCCTACGCATTGAAGCAATTCAAGACATTTCGCAGCGATGGGCAATTCGTTCCTCTCAGCTTGAATCAACAGACAATCGTTTTTCCCGGTTTCGACGGCGGCGCGGAATGGGGCGGCCCTGCGGTTGATCCGACGACGAATGTGATCTACATCAACTCCAATGAGATGGCATGGACAGGCGGCCTTACCGCCGAACAGCCATCCGGAGATCTGGGAAAAAATATTTATCAGAGCCAGTGTGGCCTATGCCACGGCTCGAACCGAACCGGCTCCCCGCCGACCTTTCCTTCACTGGTTGGGATCACTGATCGGCTCACGTCTCAGCAGATCACGGAAAAAATCCATCAGGGCGGAGGCAGGATGCCTGCCTTTCCCAACCTGAACCAGGATCAGATAACCGCTCTTATCGAATACTTGAAGAATGGCGGCCACACGGAACCGAGAACGATGAGCGACAAGGCGGAAGCCGTGCAATACCGCTTTACCGGATATCGCAGGTTTCTGGATCAGGATGGCTATCCAGCCATTTCGACCCCCTGGGGCACGCTAAATGCAATTGACCTGAATACCGGCGCCTATCTATGGAAGGTTCCGCTCGGAGAGTATCCGACGCTGGCAGCCAAAGGCGTGAGGAATACCGGTTCGGAGAGCTATGGCGGTCCGGTGGTTACGGCGGGCGGCATTCTCTTCATCGGCGCGACCGTTTACGACAACAAATTTCGCGCGTTCGACAGCCACACCGGCAAGCTTTTGTGGGAGACCGGATTGCCCTCCGCCGCCGCAGCAACACCCGCAACCTATATGGTCAACGGAAAACAATATGTAGTGATAGCGGACGGCGGCAGCAAAGAGAATACAGTTCCCGCAGAAGGTATCTACGTCGCGTTTGCCCTGCCGTGATGATACGGAGTTCCGGCGAGATGCGGTCGGAATTGAGATGCGGCCGGAACTACAGCCCGCGATAAACTCCGCCATCCACCAGAATCGTTTGGCCCGTGATGTAGCCAGCGCGTTCGGAGGCCAACCAGACGATCGCATCCGCAACCTCCTCCGGCTTCGCCAATCGGCGCAGCGGAATCGCTTTCGCAAGATCTGCTTCGTATTCGGCGGCAGTACGGCCGGTTGTCTGCGCGTTCGTTTGCGCCAGATTTTTGACCCGTTCGGTAGCGGTATATCCCGGCCCTACATTGTTGATGGTGATGTTATCCGGACCATACTGGGTCGCCAGCGAACGCACCAGCCCGAGTACGCCGGTGCGTACCGCATTCGACAGGACCAGTTCCAGCACCGGCTGCTTAACGGCCATGGAGGTAATCGGGATGAATCTTCCCCAACGCTGCTCTTGCATTACCGGAAGCACCGCGTGAGCAAAGGACACGATGCTGCGAAGGTTTAACTGATAGGCGCGATCCCATTCGTCCATGGTCGTTCTGGCGAATGGTTTCGCTGGCGGTCCGCCGGCATTGGTCACACAGACATCGATCCGGCCAAACCGGCGATGCACCGCATCCGCGAACTGGCGCACGCGGGTGTCTTCAGAAACGTCGAAGGTCTCCGTGTAAACCTCGACCCCGTGTGTGCGCCGCGCTTCTTCGGCCACCCGATTCAGCGCATCCGGGTTGCGCGCGCAAAGTGCAAGATTCGCACCTTCGGCTGCAAACGCAAGTGCGGTTGCGCGGCCAATTCCCTTGCTCGATGCGGCGACAATTGCGACGCGATTCCTAAGTCCGGTTTCCATAGTGTGAGTATAAACAGGAACCCGGAAATCGCCCCGCGTAAGCCCATGCCGTCATTTTGGCGGGCAGACATTACAATACTTGTTCGCACCTAAAAGGGGTTGAAAAGGAGTTGAAAACGATATGAGTCCATCCACAGAGCAGCAGACGCCTCCGTTGCAACATATCCGCCTGAAGGATATGCCTGTCGAACATCTGAACCCCTTGATCGACCGTCAGTTTGTTGCGGGCGAAAAAGGCATGCTGGCGCGGCTGATCCTGCGCACCGGCTGCCTGGTGCCCATGCATAGCCATGAGAACGAGCAGATTACATACATTCTGGAGGGCGCCTTGAAATTCCGGATCCAGGACAAAGAAATTGTTGTCCGCGCCGGAGAGATCCTGGTCATTCCTCCGCACGTGCCGCACAGCGCGGAAGCGCTCGAAGATACCTTGGACCTGGATATTTTCACCCCGCCCCGCGCCGACTGGATCAGCGGAACGGACGCATATTTGCGAAAGTAGCTTGCAAAATGCAGGCGATCTCCTCCATTTAGCTTGCAAATTGCAAGTGATCTGCTGAAGAGCGCACGATGAATAGTGCAAGAAGATGCATTTTGTTCGCAATCGCCGTAGTGCTGCTGGCCGCCACTTCCTCCTTCGGCCAGCAAGTCGACCCTGCCATTTCCCGGCAGATCGATAGCATCTGGGCGGTCGATAACCACGCCCACCCGGTGCTCGCGCCGCCGCTCGATAAAACGGATCGGGATTTTGATGCGTTGCCGGTTGTTTCGCTCGAACCTCAATCGGATCCGGTGGCTCTACGACCGGATTTCCCCTCGCTCGGCGAAGCGTGGAAGGCCCTCTACGGCTTTGATACTCCGCCACCGCTCGATGCCAACGGACTCAATCGCCTCAAAGGAAGCGCGGGCGCGAGTGAAAGCCAAGCAGGGCGAGAATTTCCCGGCGTGGGTGCTCGATCAAGCCAAGATCGGCACGATGCTGGCGAATCGCGTCACCATGGGCCGCGGCGTCGAACCGCCGCGATTCCGTTGGGTTCCATATGCGGATGCGTTGCTGTTCCCGCTCAACAACGCCGGTATAGCAGCCGTATCCCCGGACCGGAAAGAATTCTTCGCGCTGGAAGATAACGTGCGCGCCCGCTATCTGAAGCAAGTCGGCATGAGATCTCCTCCGGCGAATCTCGAAGAATATCTCAAGCAAGTGGTTACACCCACCCTCGAACGGCAAAAGGCCGGAGGCGCGGTGGCGGAGAAGTTTGAAGTCGCTTATCTCCGCTCCTTCAACTTCAGCGATCCGCCCCGCGCGAAGGTCGAGAAAATCTACGCCGACTGGATCGGACGCGGCACGCCTGATCCAACCGAGTACAAGCTGCTGCAGGATTTTTTGTTTCGCTATATCGCGATGGAATGCGGACGGCTGGGCATGCCCGTGCATCTGCATGCGATGGCCGGGGCAGGCAGCTACTTTTCGATCAGCGGCGTAAACCCTCTTCTACTGGAACCGATCTTCAACGATCCACGCCTGCGGAAAACAAAATTTGTGCTGCTGCATGGCGGCTGGCCCTATGTCCGCGAGATCGGAGCGCTGCTGCAGAAGCCGAATGTCTATCTCGATATTTCGTCGCAGGACCTCATCATTCCTCCGCATACCGAGGCAAAATGGCTGCGGGAATGGCTGGAGTTTGAACCGGAAAAAGTTCTGTTCGGAACAGATGGATATCCGTATTCGGACGAACTAGGCTGGCCCGAGGCGACCTGGATTGCCAACCGGAACGCGCGCCAGGCACTGGGCATCGCGCTGACGGGAATGCTCAAAGACGGTGAGATCAGCCGGCAGCGCGCCAACGATCTTGCCGGCATGGTGCTGCGCGGAAACGCCCTGGCTCTCTACAAATTTCAGCCGGCGAAATGATGCGATCAGACGAACTGAGTTACTCGTCCGACTTTACCGGGTGGTTGAATGCTTTCATCTGAAATGGCGATGCCGGAAGGCCAGCACCGTTATATAGATTGCAATCGGGATTCGCTGCCCAGCCATATCGCACGGAAAGCGGATTCTTAACTGAAGGGCTGGAGACAATGACGGTATTCTCATCAATCCTCGCCTGCGCCGGAAAATAATTTCCATCAGCTCCGGCCACAGCAAATCCACGTAAGTCGCCGTTCCTGCTCGTTAACCCACCCTGAACGTGATCGAACCAGATCCGTAACGCGTGATTTTCTTCTGTCACCTGACGAGACAATGGTCCGGAATATTCGATGGGTTCTCCGTAGGCGATGGCGCGGGCCGCCAATGCAAGACGGGAAGCCACGTCCTGTTTGTCCTTTGGATGAATGTTATCCGGATCACCGACATCGATCGTCACCGCCATGGCGGTGTTTTTCAACGCAAGAGCTTGACGCTGATGGTCGCGAAGCTCAGGCCAGGTCGAACCCGGATTCCAGTTGGGGAGCTGCACGAATATGAAAGGGAAATCTCCCTGCGCCCATTGGCTGCGCCAGTCTCGGATCAACGCGCGGAAAAGATCGCCATAGATGGGCACGGCGTCGGTATCGCCATTCGACGCACCCTGATACCAGATCACGCCTTTGATAGCGAAGGGAGTGAGCGGCGCGATCATCGCGTTGTATAGGCCGCCTGGCCTCCAGGAAACGGGATCCGGACGCCATGGAAAAGTCGGAAGGGGCCTGCCGGACGCCTTCGCCGCCGCTGTTTCCCGCTCTTCTCGTTTCTCCTCCAATATGGTGGCCGGTAAGGCATCCATGATACTCGCGCGACGTGCGAATACAGGCATCAGGGAAGCATTCGCCGATAATGCGCTCAGGCTCGTCCATGCTTCGGCCGGCGTTCCGCCCCAGCTCGTATCGATGATGCCGATCGGAACCCGCTGATGCTTTTGCAGATCTCTGGCGAAGAAGTAGGCGACTGCGGAAAACTGGGCTACGGTCGCCGGGGTGCATTCGCTCCACCGCTGCAGGATGACGGCATCCCCCATCGGATACTCCGAGGATCGGTTTGCCAGATGGAGGAGGCGAATGCGCGGATAATTGGCAGCCGCAATTTCCGCTTTCTCGTTGTTCACTCCACGATTCAATCCTTCCGCCATTGGGAATTCCATGTTGGATTGCCCGGAGGCAATCCATACATCGCCCACCAGCACGTCTTCGAATGGCAATCCTGTTCGTTCCCTGAACGACCAGCTCGAACGGGCCGCCTTCGGCACCGGGGTTCAGATAAAGGCTCCATCGTCCCAGATCATCCGCGGTAGCGCTTTGGGTCTGGCCGCGGAAACTGGCCGAGACAGGCTTCATTCGGCGCGGCCATTCCCCAGACATGGACCGGCAGATTTCTCTGCACCACCATATGATCGGCAAAGATGGATGGCAGGCGCACCTCCGCGCGGGCAAACGCGGCCGCACCGATGACCAGCACGAGGAGAGCAAGGTAAACCCTTTGATAGCGGATGAGCGAAATGAGACGAGTCACGGCCAGCCTTTCTTATTACTCTCGCTGCAGTATCCTGGCTAACTTGCCGGGAAGAACAAGTTTTCTCAGTGCGCGCAGAAGTGTCTTGAGTCCTGCATTATGAAAGTGGATTATAACGATTTAGCATGAGCGGAGTGCTTCCGTTTTCAGCACCCTCGATCAGGGGACAACTCGACAATGAATCTGCGCCTGACTGTTGCAGCGGTAATTTTACTTTTTGCAGGACCTGTTCTCACCCAAAATTCGGCATCGCGCGGCACAGGTCAGCCGGTGCCCGCGCCCGCGATCTCGTCGCGAAGCACGCCGGTCGCAATGATTCCGCACGGTTATCTGCATACGCGCCGCAGCCAGATTGTCGACTCGCACGGCAATCCGGTGCGTCTGGATTGCGTGGGCTGGGGCGGCGGTCATGTGGCCAACGGTATACCCGAGCATTTTCAGGAGTACCGGCAGATGACGCGGGCCGCCGCCAAAGGATTCAACTGTCTGCGTCTGCTGACGAACGATGCGAGTTTTGAGGAAAACGCAGCCGGTCCGGCGCCCCTGGCCGATCTCGATGCCATCGTGCAGTATGCCGGAAAATTGGGGCTGAAGGTCATCATCGATCACCATAATGACGAGGGCGGCCATAACGTGAAGACAACTGGGGCGCGCAACAGAAGAATGGCCTGTGGTTCGATAAGGGGCCGGGAACGGACGGGACCGATGGCGGCGGGAACAAGGGCACAGTGACAGCTGCGAAGTTCCAGCAGGACTGGGTCACGCTGGCCCGGCATTTCGCCGGCAATGATACGGTAGTCGGCTTCGATCTGGATAACGAGCCGACGATGAGCGGCAGCAAGAAATATGCTAGGACGGTAATCAACTGGGGCGACGGCGGTCCGACGGATATCCGGGCGATGTGCACCAACACCGGCAACGCAATCGAAAAGACCGATCCCGGCGTTCTGATCATCTGCGAAGCTCCGCAGAACTATGTCGGCACCTTTGCCGGCGGGGGCACGGCGCCGGAAGGCGATCTGACCATGGTGGCAACCAAGCCGGTGATTCTGAAAATGCCGAACCAGGTTGTCTACTCGGTGCATATCTATCCCAAGGAAGTCAGCGGAGTGAAGGTCGATTCCGGCCCGCAGGTGGTGAAAGATATGAACCACGCCTGGGGATATCTGGTGAACAAGGACATCGCCCCGGTCTGGATTGGAGAAATGGGCGCTTCCATGAACAGTGCCGACGACACCGCCTGGGCAAACATGATGATCGGCTACGTGAATGGCAAGTACGGATCGCAAGGCGGCCCTGTTATTCCGCCGGGCGGCCAGGGCGTGGGCACGGACTGGTGGGAATTGCCGGACTGCACCCCGGCGCCGCAATCACCGGCTCCACCAGAATGTGAACCCGATGGCTGGCTGAAAGCCGACGAAAAGACGCCAAAGCCGGGACAGGCCGCGGTCACGATTCAATTCCGGCCGATGCCGGTGAGTATTCAGAAGTAGGCCGACTGCAAAATACGGCAACCGTGACAGCGAATACCTGATACAAAAACGTGAGGGCTGCCCACTCGATGCTGATTCTTGCCGTTATCCTGGCCATCTTTGTCTATGGATTGATCGCCGCCACCCTGGGGACCATTCTCCCGAATCTTTCCGAGCGATTCCATCTCACGCCAGCACAAAACGGCAACATCGCTTTCGCGCAGGCGATCGGTCTGGTGATCGCATCGCTTGCGGTTGGCCCATTGCTGGATGCAGAGGGCAAAAAGGCCGGACTGGTCCTTGGACTGGCTCTTATCGCGATTGCTCTGGCTGCGCTGCCGCGGTCTTCCGGTTACAGGAGCATTCTTTTGCTTTTTCTGGCGCTGGGCGTGGGCGGCGGCATTGTCGTTACCGGCGCGAATGCGCTTGCGAGCGATGTTGGCGGCGTTCACCGGGCCAGCGTGTTAAACCTGGTTAATCTCTTCTTCGGACTGGGCGGCTTTGTCACGCCATTCATCGCCGCGAATATATTCTCCAAAAGCTGGGTTCGGCTCTGTTATGCCATTGCCGGCTTCACAGTCGCCACACTCGCGTTTGAGATTGCCACCAGGATGCCCGGCCCGACAGGCGCCCACAGTTTCCTGTTCTCCGATATCGGGCCAGTGCTGGGCAAACCGGTCGTGCTGCTCGTTGGAGTGCTTCTTTTCCTGTACGTTTCCTGTGAAGTAGGGGTGTGGAACTGGCTTCCCCGCCACCTGATCGCGCAGGGCGTCCCCGAGTCGCGGGCTTTGAATATTCTGTCGTTCGGCTTTGCGCTGGGTCTGATCGTCGGCCGGTTTTTCGCATCGACGGTGCTCTCCCATGCGTCGGCGGTTGCGGTCACGCTGGGTGCTTCAGTCGCCATGGCGATAACGACGTTTTTGATGCTGAAGACAAGAAAGCCCGTGGTGGCCCTGGTGCTGGTTGGGCTGGCGGGCTTGTCGATGGCTCCGGTTTTCCCGACAGCACTGGCAATCGTCGGCAACGTATCGCCGCGCATGACCGGCACTGCCATCGGCTTCGCCATCACATGCGGATGGGCTGGGCTGGCGGTCAGCTCGCGGGTGATTGGCGCCATCGCGGGGGGCGATGCGCTGCGGCTGCGAAAAGCGCTGATGGTAATTCCCGCATCCGCCGTGCTGATGGTGATCTTGAGTATCGCCATCCGAGCCGCTCTGCACAGCTAGGACGTTCAGTTGCGATTTACGACGGGTTGCCGGAAGATGACGCTATGTCGACTGAACGGCGCATGGAAATTCTGGCGCGATTCTGCTATGTTCCATAATTTGCCGGCAGATGCTCTATCAGATTTAGCGTCCCATGCTTCCGGGCGTAAACTCGCGCCCGGGCAAATCCTGTTTACAGCCAATGCTCCGGCAGATGGATTTTACGTCGTGCTTTCCGGCTCGATTCGCGCCTTCCGTGTAAATATCGATGGACGTGAGCAGACCATCCATGTCGAACACTCAGGTGGCGTGCTGGCGGAGGTGGCGGTATTTGACGGAGGTCCTTACCCTTCCACCTCTGTGGCGGAAGAAACTTCTGAAGTGCTGTTTTTCGATAAGGAATACGTGCACCGCTTTCTGCTGCGGTATCCAGAAGCGGCGCTTTCTATTTTGTCTTACATGGCAAGAAAGCTGCGGGCAGTTGCTGCCCTGGCGGAGCAGCTTGCATTGAAGGATGTGAACCAGCGGCTGGCCACGCTGCTGCTGGAGGAAGCGCAAATTAATACTCCAGAGCTGCCGGATGGTATTTCGTTTTCGCTGCCGTTGTCTCATACCCAGCTTGCATCGCGCGTGGGCTCCGTGAGAGAAGTCGTTACGCGAGGACTACAGAAACTGGTGCATCTGGGAATTATTGAGATCCATGGTCATCGTATAGTCGTGCTCAACGTGAAGGCGCTCCGGGCTCAGGCGGAAAGCCATTCCGGTCTCCGCACTGCGAAGCTCTAGAGTGCAGTGACTTGGCCCGGTTGCTTTTGGGCCACAGCATCCGCGACTATCATGGTCGCTGAGGCCACCTGAGGAGTTTTCGATGATCCAACTGGAACGAGCATACGATGCGCCCGGCAGCAAGGATGGGACGCGATTCCTGGTGGAGCGATTGTGGCCGCGAGGAGTAAAGAAGTCTTCCTTGCATATCAAGGATTGGTTGAAAGATGTAGCTCCCAGTACCGAACTGCGAAAGTGGTTCAATCATGATCCCGCCAAGTGGAACGAATTCCGGCAGCGCTATTTCGCGGAACTGAAGGCAAACCCGCAAGCGTGGAGGCCGATCATCGAAGCGGCGCAAGATGGAATGGTGACGCTGATTTACAGCTCACATGATAAGGAGCATAACAACGCAGTTGCACTGCAAGAATTCCTAATGCACCATCTGCCGAAGAAAAGGATGGCTCGCAGGCGAGTCGCGTGATATATCAGCTTCACAAAGAACGTTGGCGCAGTTTTCTTCTAGATGATAGTTCAGAGTTATTCTGAGCCCTTCGACTTGCACGCTGGAACCGCCGCTTCATCGACGCGGCTATCAGACCTATTACTGCGATGTTGGAGTTCAGGAACTTGACCATTTGAAAATAGAAGAAGCCGATCTTCTGGTTGTGCTGGGTGGCCCAATAGGCGCCTTCGAAAACGCCTATCCCTTTCTGATAGACGAGCTGAGACTGATTGATCAACGCATCGCCAGCCGACGTCCTCTGCTCGGTGGAGAAAACCTGGCCGCAATACGGTGACTTTTATCACAGCGCGCGGTTCAGCGGCGGCGTAGTCTGCGGTCTGAACGTGGTCTCTCGAATTTTCGATAGGGAAAGATGCAGACGATGCAGAAATACAAGCTCACCGATCTGATTGAATACGATGACAATAGATTTCGCCCGAAAGTCCTGATCAATGAACCGGGACACAGGATGGTGCTCTTAAGCATGCGCGCCGGGCAATCCATACCAGAGCACGCAAATCCAGGGCGAGTGACGGTCCAGGTCATCCTTGGCCATATCACCTTTTATGAAGGAACTGAAGCTTGCGAACTGCATGCTGGAGAAGTCATTTCGATAGAAAGCGGTTCTCCACATCGGCTCGAAGCTCATGAGGACTCCGCTGTTTTCGTTCTTGCCACCGGGAAAGCAGAGGTCTCCGCGAAAGAGCCCAAGGAGCTTGATCTGCGTCAAGTACCGCGGCCGGAGCGCCATCCTCTCGTGTTTGAAAAACTGGATGCGCTAAAGGTCGGCGAATCCTTCATTCTCATCAACGATCACGATCCGATACCTCTACATAGACAGATCCAGGATCGAAGGCCGGGTGAAGTGAGCTGGGAGTACAGCCAACGCGAACCGGGCTTGTTTCGCATTCGAATCAAACGAATCGCACCTCCGGAGGCGGCCAAGACCCTGGCGGGTGCATAGCTCCGAGCAGCCGCCGATGAGATTCCGCATCTTAATCGTGAGGAGATCAACCGAATGACTCAAAAAACGCAGCTCGCCGCTCTACTTTTGGCAAGCGTGGTAGCTCTGGGACTCACCGGCTGTCCGCGCCATCATCATCGTCGCGATCACCATCCACCACCGCCGTCGTTGGATCATCACGATCAATACCACTGAGTCAAAAAATGACACTCTTCGTGATAAGCGCGATCACCGTTGACCTGTGCGTGGCTAACCAGTTCTCTTTCAGGCAAGAGTGTCATTCAGAGTGCAGCGAAGAATCCAGGCGAGCTCGTCTGGATTCTTCGCGGAATTACCGCTGAGCGGAGTTGAGGAGCTCAGAATGCCGGCAATTTTTCGACGCGTTACATTTAGGCTGACCAAGTTTAATAGCTAAGCGTTGCCGCATGCGCGGTCGCTTTCACCCCATAGTTGCATTGTGGCGTCTGGGTTGTATTGGCGGATCCGCCCCATCTCGGATTAGCGATCGGGTGCAAGTACTCATCGAAGGTTTCGTTCTCGAAGGTGGTCTGCCGGTTCGGAGGGTAATCGTCGCAAGTGATGACGGAATATGGTTCGAGGACGCCGGCAAACGCCCAATTGAATCGCTGCCCTTGGCTGGGAGTATCTGACAACGTGGTGCTTTCACCCGTCGAGAAATCCAGGCTAAGGACGTTCCAAGTGGGGCAGGATAGTGTTCCTGGAGGACAAGTGCTGGTAATAGATCCGTAGATTTCGTCCCCTGGACTGACGTTGACGACCGGACTCTCTGTTGTGATGTTATTCAGGCAACAGTTCCAGCTGGCGATTGCCCACTGCCTGTCAAACCATTGCAAGACAGGCTGAAGAATGCTTTCAGTGTTATTTATGTCCTCGAATCCAGGGAAGAAGAATAAAGTCTGTCCGTCATTGGCAAGAGGTTGTGGCGGGACGGTCCAGGCTGCAATCAGAGATCCGTAGGATTGAGTCGCAGAGCCGGTCGTGATACTTTCCTGCTCAATCCAGCCGCTAGCCGCAGCGGATGCATTTCCTCCGGGCCGGTTTGCCTGGGGTGGGCTGATCTGCGCCGTGCTCGCGTTCACAGGAATGCCGGCAGGCGTGTAACGCGGGAAATTGCAAACGGCTACTTTCTCCTCAGCAGTTCCGTCCGCATGTTGAATCCTCCCGTCTGCCAGCAGTCGCTCTCCTTTCGCGAGACTCTGAACGCAGGATGGATGGAAATAGCCGAAGGGTGTGATCACGTATCCATCCGGCACATTCGCGGGGCGATTAGGCCCTGCCAGAGGAGGCACGTTGCGGGAACTGACTTGCGGAGAATCGCCGGCCAATTGCCCGAGCGCCCCTGCGAAGGCAACGCCGAAGACGCTAACTGCGACCAATACTCTGATACTCAGGATGCTCATATTTTCCTTCCTTTCCGGGTGTAGTCGAACTTAGCCGGAGGTTTTTGCTACCGCTATCCTCAAAGGCAGAAATCCATCGAGAACAGTGCGTTTTACAACGGAAATGGATCGAAGCTAGCGGCTGAGATATGCGCAGAATCCCCGACCACTTATTAGTTAGGGCCGCGGCATGAGGGGAAGTTCTTACGCGGTTGATAACTCATGCCAATCTGCAGGGGGACAGAACGGTCGCAGAGATCGTACTCCGAAATGCGTATTTGTCAACCAGCTTGCAATGGGGAGGTCTTTCAAACGCCAGCTGACCTTCCCAACTTAGCGATATAGAACAAGGAACAGATTGACGGGAAATCCTTTTGCACAGATTTGGCATGAATTGCGGATGTTCCTCTCTACCGCTGATACAACATTGTCGGAATTAGACGCAAAACCTTGCATATCGCGGGTCCCCAGAGGCATATAGATTTGGGTGCAGGTCTCCAGGAAAAGACCGCTTCCGGGTTGAGAATACAGTGCTTAAGTCGGCCTATCACGGTCGAGAAACAGCCTGCTTTTAACGTACTGCCGGATTGGCAAGCCGCTTGCTTTCCCTTGGGTGCTGCACTAAAAGGGCGTGCCAGCCGGAGTCTATGTGATCGCATTTCGGATAAACCGCGGTGGGGCCGTGATGTCAGTGGCAGTTGTGCTGATCGGGCTCGGTGCTATGGCCGGGCATATTGCCGCGGGAATAGCGCTCGGAATGCTGACGGTGGCAAGCCTACTGTTACATGAGTGCGGTCACCTGTTAGCAGCCCGGATCATCGGTGTAAGGGTCCACGAAATGGGTCTTTGCCTCAACGGTACATACATTCGGCGGGAGCAGGCGCGTGCGCCGCTTGACGATCTTGCGATTTCCCTGAGCGGACCGTTGGTGAACGCGCTCGTGGCAGGGGCGCTCTGGACAGTTCCGGGTATGTATCATTGGCTGGCGATCTATAACCTGGTCCTGCTCGTAAGCAATCTATCCCCGCTGCCAGGCTCCGACGGCCGAAGAGCCTTCACTGCATGGACCCAAGCCGCCAAACAATCGCGCACACTCGTCGCGATCGCCAAAAAGAAATGATCCAGAAGTAACGCGCATCAATCAATCGAAGTCATGGCCAGTGGACTCGCAATGTTCACTGTTGGATCAACACCGATCCAGGCACAACCACCAAGAAGTGCAAGTCCCGCTGCAACAGCAAATGATGTAACCCATCCGTAATGTAAAGCTATGACCGGTGTCAAAGATGCAGTGATTGCACCCCCACACTGCGCTCCCATATTCATAATGCCTGATAGAATCCCGGCCTGATGGCCTCCTATATCCGCAGTTACAGACCAATAAGAGCTTTGCGAAAGATAGAGCGACCCCGCACCACCTGCCAAAATAACGCTCGCCAGCTCAGGACTATGCGCAGTGGCGCCCACCACAAGAAAAACAGCTGTGAGTAGTAACGAGATCACTCCGATTCCGCACCTACCCAGGCGCAAACTATAACGTTTACTTACCCAGTCATTGATCACGCCTCCTATCAGGCAACAAATGGTCATTGCAAGGAAAGGCAGCATCGCATAATATGCGCTGGTCTTTAAATTGAGGCCTCTCACCTGCGCCAGGTAAATATAAAACCAGCTAAAAAATATCCAGGCAACATATCCATAAGTGAAATAGCTGAACGTGAGAAGCCATACGTTTTTTTTTGTAAGCAAATTTACCCATGAGAATCTGGCTGGCGCCAGCAAAGGTACTATTAGCGGGGTGGACATTATGTTTGCAGAGATTGGATCGGAATCCGAATCTGGCAATTGGCTTTGGATGTGGTGAAGTTCACCCACAGAAATAAAAGGATGTTTTGCAGGCGTGTCGCGAGCAATCAAGTACCACACAATGCCCATGAACACTCCCAATCCGGCGCTGAACCAAAAAGAAGATCGCCATCCATAATGGGTGATGATCGCTACTATCAGCGGAGGGGTAAGACCGGCACCTGCGCCAACGCCAGCAAAAATCCATCCATTTGCTTTGCCACGTTCGTGAACGGGAATCCATCGGGCCACAAATTGGTTGGTTGCCGGGTATACTACAGCCTCTCCAGCGCCGAGGGCGAATCGGACCGCGATCAGCAGAATCAGCGAAATACGCAGATTGGTGGGAACAAGTGCGGTAAGAGCGGTGAAAATCCCCCACCACAGAACTCCCGCCGCCAGCACGCGACGTGGGCCCATCCGAACGGCAAGCCATCCACCGATGATTTGAAACGCCGCATACCCAACCAAAAAAGCGCTGAACACCCAGCCCAGTCGAATGCTATCAAGATGATAGCTCGCGGCCAGGAAATTGCCGGCAATCGAAATATTCGTGCGATCAAGAAATGCAACAGCGCTCAATAAAAAAAGCCAAAAGACCAGAATATAGCGAATGGGGAGGACAGTTCGCGGTGTAATGTTACCCGGTGTCACTATAGGCTAGCTCTTATCAAGGCTTGCTTCCGTCCTTAAGGCAGATTTTGGAGCTGTCTTCAAAGGCGGCCAAATTGCTTCACAGCTTGTTCTATAGATTTTAGCCTGGTGATGTATGGGTACATCGAGTGTTCTTTAAAGTCCATCTGCTGTGCGACAGTCAACACTTGCACCGCCTGGGCTCGCGGTACAACAACAACCCCGTCGCTATCTGCGACGATAATATCGCCGGGGTCTACAGAAACCCCATCGCAAACGATCGGGATGTTTGCACCCGCGAAACGGTAATGTCCAACGGAGGTCGACGGAACAATGCCAGTCGCGTAGACAGGAAACTCGATCTTGCGGAGATAGGCGACATCGCGAACGCCACCGTCGATTACGGCTCCCGCGTAATCCCGTGCCGCCATGGCGGTGCCCATTAGACCCCCCATTCCTGCAATGTCCTGGCCATCCTGAACCTTCATGACATACACAGAATCCCTTTTCCCTGTATCGATGGCGGCGAGCATGCCGTCCAGTGCGTTCGGATCGTGATTTTCTTCTTTTTTGAGTTGCACAGTCACAGCAAACCCTGCGAAATGAGCTGGAAATAAAGGATGCATGTGATGAGACATATACATGCGTCTTCCGGAGACTTGCTCGATCGCATCCGACACGGACGCGACCTCTACCTTGCGAAAAGCATCCAGAATTGCGTCGGAGTTGTTCTTGGGAGTTGTTACCTCAGATATCGACTGTGCCCGAACCAGAAACAGTGCAAACGACAATACAAGCACAACAACGGCAGCTACGAGCGCCTTACTCAGGCGTAAGTATGTGGTTGTCGTTCCTTTCGAAAAAAAGCTTGAACTCCGCCGTGTATCGCGCGAAAGTAACCTCATCTAACACACTCCAATAGAACTGACCGAGAAGATTTACCTCGACAGAACAGCAACGCAAAAAGCCCTTAAGGCCGCCAGCGCGTCGTATCCCGGACAACAACTAAATATATGCGATTACATCAATCTCAACGAGAGAGTTACCTGGAAGGCCGGCCGCCGCAATCGTGGTACGAACAGGGGGACTATCTCCAAAACGACCCTGAAAAACCGCATTCATGCCCGCGTAATCCTTCAAATCGCTCAAATATACATTGGATTTAAGAACTTTATCCATCGAAGAACCAGCGCTCTTCAGCTCCTTTTCGATTTCGTCCAAAACATGTTTCGTATGAGAGGTGATATCTCCCTGAAAATGCGCACCCACACCAGAGATGAATAGCAAGTTTCCGTAGGAAATCATGCTTGAAAATAGTGGGGTCTTCTCCGGCTTTTTACCACCCGGATAATAGACTTTTTTCTTCTTCGATGTCTCTGCACCCATGGAAGAGGTAAGACCGGCTGCTGCCACAATGGAAGCAGCGCCCTTCAATACATTTCGCCGTGTTGCCATGCTCTTGTCTCCTTATACTCTGAAATTTGCGGCTATCTTATAGGATAAGGTGCAAACCCGTGAGATTTTGTATGAATTTTATAGACCGATGTCCCGGCAGTTATATAAAGCGTCGAGTAACCATCATCTCCCCACGCCAGATTCGCAGGTTGCTCTGGAACGACAATCGTCCCAAGATGGTGGCCTTGCGCACTCCAGACCCATATCCCTCTGGGGCCTACGACATAAAGATTTCCTTTTTTGTCGACCTTCATCCCGTCCGGGACACCATCCTTCGGTCCGCCCACCGCCTCCGTGCCAAAGATGCGTCCGTTCGCCAGCGTTCCGTCCGGGTTGAAATCATAGACACGGATGTTCAACTTTTGTGAGTCGTCCACATAAAATCTTTTCCCGTCCGGGGAAAATGCGAGTCCGTTGGGTTGTGCCAGATCTTTGCTCAGCAGTCGCACTTGGCCGTTCTTTGATATCCGATAAACTCCTTGAAACGGTATCTCCTGTTTTTGGCCGGCAACCAGATCGAGGGTTGGATCAGTGAAGTAGATGGCGCCATCGGGCCCTAGCACCACGTCATTTGGGCTGTTGAAACGCTTTCCCTGATATTTGTCTGCCACAGTCTTATAGCTTTTTCCGTCCGGAGACAGCCGAATGACGGCACGCAGCACGCTGGCACAGTCCAAAAGGCGCCGCTGCTGGTCATACGCATTGCCATCCGGATCTCCCAGGGCAATCATCACCTGCTTCCGTCCGGTACGCAGATTTACCTGGAAGATTTTGTTCGCTGTTTCGTCACTTACCCACAAGAATCCAGCCTTGTCCCAAACGGGCCCTTCGGTAAAGCCGAAACCGGAAGCCACAACGGTGAGTTTGGATTGCCTATCGAATAGTTTCCAGAACCCTGGAGAAAGCGCGTCCAGCTCGAACCGGCGTTTGCCGGTCTGTCCCCGCAATGGCGCACAAATGCACATACTAATCAAAGAACAAATAATAAGTACGAGCAACGAAAGCTTCTTCATGGTTTTCATCTTAGATCAGAAATCTTTTGTCTCGATGGTTCGCATCTTTATACGCTTTCGACGGAATACGCCTTTCACGCAGCCCGTCCGCGCAGGACCTTCGATAATGCGTCGGCGATGATCTTATCCTGTCCGGGTTGCAATACGATCGCGGTTATCCCGATCACATTACTCTCATTGCCCTCCCCGCCACCTAGAATGATCGCCGGCTTCATGGCCGCCAATTTTTGAAGAACCTCGTGAGATTTAACGGGTACTACGGTGGGGTCCAGATGAATCTGAATAGCCGGAAAGTTATTTGCAATTTCCGGCACATTTCTGGTGATTGTGATTCCCGGAATTTGTTTGACACGATTTGCGATTGTGTCTAGCATTTTCCATTGGCTGGCTTCGAGAGCGTCTTCGTCTTCAGCCATATATAACTCAATGGTCTTAGCCAAGCCTATAATCTCTTCCTTACCAACTTTAGCAATGCGGCCCAAAGTATCTTCATTCGGACTCATATTTAATAACGCATTGTTCACCATCTCCTGACGCCCTATCAGCAATCCAGTACATTGCGGGCCCCGCATTGCCTTTCCTCCGCTGAATGAGATCAGATCGTAACCCATGTTGGCATAATCCCAAAGATGAGACTTGGGCGGAGTATCGGCGGCAGCATCGATAAATGCCGGCAGATTTTCCGCATGCGCTAGCTTCAGCCAATCCTCGCGCTTAATCTGTCCATCGGGATCGGCGAGGTTCAGAAAATGCATGGCAGCAGTTCGGTCGCTTATTGCGTTATGCACGTCAGAAACTGTCTCTACCTCAACCATCTTTACTCCAGTTGCACGGATTTGATGGTCCCACGGACTGCGATGTGCTTTTTGAATGATGACCTCAGACTTCAGCCCAGTAAGGTCCGGAATCTGTTTGATGTATTTCTCGTTGCTTCCCGTCAGTATTCCCGAATAACCGTTTTGGATCGCTGATGCTGCACCTGACGTGACAATCACCCCGTACCCTTGAGGCAGGTTCAGCATTTTCGAGATTCTTTTTCCGACAGCCGCTTCCAGATCCATAATGTTTACGAAGCTGAGACTCGCAAGCTTCATTACTTCCTCTGCCTCCGGCCGCATCAGCGATCCGCCCAGGTAAGTCATGGTTCCCTGGCCATTGATAACTGTATTTAGCCCTAACTCCTTATATACATCTCCTGTTTCCCCTAATCCGCGTATCTGTCCGTTCCATGAACCTCGCTCACTCGGCCTCATCGACGCCAACGATGTCCCAGATCCAAAAATCGCTCCTGACAGTGCAGCCAATCCACCTACAAACCCGCGACGATTCATTTGCGCCTCGTATCAGCTATCTATATTGAGTTAACGAACAATGTCTAAGGTCACCAGTTCTATCGAAATAACGCGTATAAACGATTAGATTTCCTTTACCCGAAGTGCTACTACTCGTATACTTCTGACGTTCTCATCCCGATCAGTGTTTTGCCCCTTTTTGCTGCATGCCTGGATACCACGAGCGGACGGCGAGAATGCGTGATTTAACGCCGGGAGCACTGTAATACCCAACGGTGCAGTTGAGCCGGAAGAAGTACGCGTCCCCGGCTTTGGCAGGGTGACGTCCCGCGATTCCGTTCATTCCTCCACCCGCCACCATTACGCCGTGGCCGTTTAACACCAGGTAAATCTCCTCTTCGCGTTCGTGATGATGGGGAAAATTAGTGCCGTTCGGCGCTATTTCCATCAGAAAAAGGCTGGTCAGAACGCGGCCAGCCGCAATGCGGTCACGTTTACTATCGGCATCTCCCATCAGCAAGCGAAAGCGAGCGGAAGATGGATGCCCCTCTACAGTACGCGTCGGTACATCTTCGATGTTCGCCTTCAGAGGATGCTCTGGCAATCTGGCTTTTTCAAATCCTTGCGTGTGAAAGCCCATAACGACCACCGTCAGCGATCTGCCGGATTTATTGCTTAAAGTATGGGGTATTGTTGCGGGGAAATAGAGATAGTCTTCCTTCTTAAGAGATACCATCTCATTTCCATACTTCACGGATCCGCTGCCGTCGAGCACCACGTATACCTGATCTTCATCAGGATATTGAACTGTAGCGCAGGCTCCGTTGGAATCGACCACTGCTTCACCGTAACGAGCAACACCGACAACTACAGCTGTATCTGGATCTCCCTGGCCGAACAGCGGTTTGTAATGGCAGGTCGCCGTTGTGATATCGGACTTTTTCGCCCTGGCTACTGAGGTATTTCGATACAGAAAGGTCGGATCGATCTTGCGTTGCTCAGCATGCAATAGAGGCGAGCAGAAGATACCTGGCGAGCAGAGCTATAAACAGGAAGACGCGCAGCTTAGTATGATCCATGAAGTTGTTACCTCTGGCGCATTGCTATTAAAGAAATTTGTTCAAGACCCGGATACTGACCATCTTTGTTTGGCTTTCTCTCTACCGGAGCTATCTGCTGGACGGTCGTGCGTGCCGGCGGATTTCCTTTAAAGTATGTTGCATAAAGTTTATTTACCGTGGGAGCGTCCGAAATATTATCCAGATAGACCGTAGTGCTGACAACGGAACTGAAGTCCAGTCCAGCTTCTTGCAAATCATCCAGTAGATTGCGCATAGTCTGGCGGAGCTGCTGGTCCACACCAGCAACATATATGCCTTCGTTCGGTCCGGGAATAAAGCCATCCTTCGCGGAGCAATAAAGTGTATCTCCCGCAAATACACAGGGGCTTGCCGTCGGACTAGGAGCCATATTTAGTGGGCGGATCGCATGCCGATCGGACAAATTCCGGACCGCTACCCCCGTGTATTCGATCTGTGCTCCGCCGGGAAGGCTGGTCACTTCGATGGTTGCCCGCGCGGGTGTATTGCCAAATTCGAAACGCGTCGCATACAACTTATTCATCGTTCTGTTCGGAATTGCCTTTGTAAGATAGGGATTCACGAAAACCATATAGCGCATATCAAGGCCTGCAGCCTGGAGAACGGCCTTCATTCCGTCCAGCGCTAGATTGACTTGAGCCGCAGGATCCGACGGAACCTCGCCAGTTACCGGATCGCGGCCTCGCATGGCGGAGACAAATAGACGGTCCCGTGTCAGGATTCCCGCAGAGATCGGATCGTTCAATTTGTAACCCGGCACCACGACTACCTTCTTTTGACTCAGGTCACGAACCGCGACTGCCTCGACCATAATGGAAGTGCCAGGGAGTGCCGCGACCCCTAAACAGGCCCGGGCAGGAGGCGCTTTGGGAAAGTATCTGGCGTACGCTCGATTCATCGCGTCGAAGTTCTTTATGTTATCGAGGTAAATCTGCGTATATACGACATGATCCATCGTCAGACCGGCGCTTTCGACCACAGCTTTGACATTCTTGAAAGCTTGGTCGGCCTGAGCATCAAAGGTTGTGGGTACAGTTCCGTCCGGAGCTTGATCTCCTTCACCCGCGACGTAAAGATAACCGCCGGCAAAAATTCCGGGCGTATTGGCGCCGGGCAGCCGAGGTCCATTCTTCGAAATCACCGGCTGGATTTGAGCACCCAGGAACACCGGCTGGCAGGCTAGTATCAATCCGATAAGGATGTTTCTCATGCTTATGGATACCTTTCCATATTTGTGCGCACCTGCTCACGCGGTTTGCCTACGCGCAGCGGCCAAGATCTGGCGTAAACGGTTTCCAACCGTGAGGTCTTCACCTGATCGCAAAGTCATCGAAACAATTTGCAACTGATTCGGGCGGGCTTCATGTTTTTTCTTTGGATCATCGCCTTCGTGGACAGCCGGTACCAGGCTCGGGTTCGTGCTGGTTAGTACCTCAATGCGGGGTTCGCCCGCCCGCAGCTGCTGGTCGCATTGAGATACTGTCAAACCAAAGCGTTTTTCATCCCAACTCACCGTCAAGGTCGGATAGCTATTTCCTTCTTTCGGTATCGTTATGGAGGTTGTAACTCCTGGCACCGTTTGAACTAGCTTGGCAATGCGCTCGACCCGGCTCCTCCACTCCCTATTCAGAGCGTCGAGATCCGCGCGCGACCAATACTCGACCGCTGCCAGCATTCCTATGATCTCTTCTTTGCCCACTTTCATGGGCCGGCACACGGAGCCTTCCCATGGATTATTGTTCGCAAGGGCTGCATCGATCAAATCTTTTCGGCCTAACAGGATTCCGGAACATTGCGGACCGCGCAGACCCTTCCCACCGCTGAAGCAATAAAGGTCGACGCCCATTTTGGCATAGCGCGTAAGATTGTCAAATGGCGGAATCCCGGCTGCATCATCCAATAGCAGCGGAACTCCTGCCGCGTGCGTGATCGCCAGCGCCTTTGGGAGACGATCATCCCGCCATGTTGTATAGACCATCGCAGTTTGCGAAGTAATGGCGGGATGTAAATCCTCCACTCCGTGGGCGAGCACCAATTTACCTCCGGCCAGCCGTATCGCGCTGTCGAACGCAATCCGGCCACCCAGCATAACAACTTCGTTTTTCAACCCGGTGGTATCCGGTAACTGCCAGATATTTTTGGGATCCGAGCCGGCTATGCAGGCAGCGGTCGCGACTGCCATCGCGCCAGCCGAGCCAGAGGTCACCATCCCAGATTCGGCCCCGGAAAGCTCAGCAAGCCGCCTCCCAACTCCGCGTTGCAGTTCAAACATATCGACGAAATGTTGAGACGCATTCTCTACCGCGCGCTTTACCTCGGGTAGTTCCAGCGAGCCGCTCAGGTAAGTCCACGTTCCGCGTGCATTGATAAATGGCCGCACTCCAAGACGGGTATAAACATCAGCGGAAGAAGATTTTCCAGCCGCGGCAACCACCGTGCTCGCAACACCACGAGAACCAATGGTGGCGAACAAAGGCGCGGCGGCCAGCAACTTAATAAAAGATCGCCGGTCATTTACATTTTTGTCAGCTTCACAGCCAGCCACGGTCAAACTCCCTTTTTGAACATGGAAGGAACAATCGGTCGATAAAGCCCGCAATACCCTGCAACCTTGACGCCCCAAACTGCTCCTGCATCCCATAAAGCTCTCCGAAAATATAATCATCAGGGCAGTGCAAAACTGAGCAAATCGTTACCTGAAGCAATTGCTACGTATTGTTTGCCGTCCACTGAATAACTCATCGGAGATGCATGCAAAGTCTGCCCAGTATTAAAATGCCATAGAGGTTCTCCGCTCTTAGCATCTACGGCCTCAAAGGATTCTGCATCGTCGGCAAAAAAGAGCAATCCTGTGGCTGTTGTCATTACCCCACCCCAGGAATCAGCAGTTCCATTCTGTGGATAGCGCCATGCAAAACGATTCGTCCTCGGATCGAATGCAAGAAGAGTCTTCTTCCCCTTCCCGTTCGGATCATGTCGAGCGCCCGTCGCGTAGTATTCCTTCCCGGCGACGAATATCTCTTGTTTCTTATAGTTCACCGTACAGTCATCGAGATATAGAAAATAAAAAAGATGCGTGAACTCGCTATATGACGGCGAATACCAGTTGCTAGCTCCAACGTTACCTGGGCAAATGAGCGCTCCATCTGAACTTGGCTGAACGTTCGTATATATTGGCCTTCCGTGAGAGTCGATACCCTTAGCCCAATTTACTCTTTCCGCAAACCGTGTAGCCGATAAAAATTTCCCATTCGTACGATCGAGTACATAAATGAAGCCATTCCGATTTGCCTCTATAAGAAGCTTTCTAGGTTTCCCATCATAGATGCCATCGATCAGAACAGGAGTTTCAACGCCATCGTAGTCATATACATCATGCGGCGTGAATTGGAAGTACCACCTTATCTTTCCCGTATCCGGGTTGATGGCCAGTAGACTCGCCGTATAAAGATCATCGCCAGGGCGAACGCTCCCATCATAATCCGGCGCGGCATTGCCAGTCCCCCAGTACAGCATGTTAAGTTGCGGGTCATAGGTCCCTGGCATCCATGCTGTCCCTCCTCCGTGCAGATAAGCATCTCCCGGCCAGCTTGAGGAGCCAAACTCTCCTGGCCCCGGAATTGTCCAGCAGCGCCATGCCAATTTTCCCGTCATAGAATCATAAGCTGCTAAAAAGCCACGTACCCCGTCATCACCTCCAGAAGTTCCAACGAGCACCTTGTCCTTAACAATCAGAGGAACGCTTGTCGCCCCATAATTCTTGTTCCAGGCAGCATAAGGAACGTCCCAGAGCAGGTTTCCAGATCGCGCATCCAGGCAAAGTAAATGGGCATTATCCGTTTCCATGTACAGCCTTGTTCCCAATAGAGCAACGCCCCGGCTCGTATGTTGTGAGGCGTCATCGATGAGACCGCTGGATATAGGTCGCGAGTAGTGCCAGAGCGTGCGTCCGTCGACAGCATTGAGAGCGTATGCATCGTTTGACGCAGTGATATACATTATGCCATTCACTACGAGCGGGGTTGCCTCAAACGTGCCGGCGTTCTTGCTATGAAATATCCACTGCGCACGAAGCTGATGGACATTTTGTGGAGTTATTTGCATTAAGCTGCTGTAACGCCTCCCCGTGTAGTCGCCATTATAGGAAGGCCAGTTTTCATAAATCCCACGAGAAAGTAGCTGAGCCGGCTGCACATCTACGATTCCTAGAGCCGATTTGCCGCTACTCTGGCCGCCTGCACAGACAACGAACGCTGCGCAGATAACGACTACATAGGCGCAAACCGCCATCCAGATTCCTCGCAGCTTCGCGATCATGCGACTATTGTCCTCCCTCGGCTCCGGTAACGAATACTTCTCCGAGAGAACCACGATCCACACTGTTATCGTCGATCAGATGAAGAGATACTCGGGCTATTCCCGTGGGCGCCGCGATGGCCTGATGAAGCTCAACTGGATCTTGCGGGCTGACCGCTTGCAGAGTAATCTGGCTTCGCTCCGCGCCACCGTTGTCATATAAATGTGCCTTTAATTTGCCAGAGAAAAAAACTCCAAAGCTGCCGTCTATAACTAGCTTTCCATCGTTCCTGGAGACACTCAAAGGCTTACCGACCATACCTGCATCCGTTACTGTAGAAAGATCTCGTCCCATACGAGACGGAAACCACGACGTGTCCATGGCGTATGTCTCACCCGGCGCCAACACCTCCATCGGACTATTGAGCTCCGCTTCCATGTAGTACGGCGTTTGTTCCGGGTGGGTTGACGTAAGATATGGAATTCCATTTGGGTCGAGCCGTACTGTAGGCCCATTCTTATAAAAAATGACTGACGCTTTTCCTGGATATGGTGCGTTCTCGATGTATTTAGTCTTTTCGACCATTGCATAATCACTCATGCCGTCAATCAATGCGATCCAGCCTGCGGTGGAATCTAGCCAGACTTCGCTCTCCAGGTATCGCCAATTCAGGCGGAATAGCCCTCCTTTTATGCTGAATGAAGGATCGTTCGCCAGACCATCGCGGATGTGATATCCATCCAGATAAGAGGAGTGGGGATTTAGAGGCGAAAACGCCCAGAAATCATGGTTGTACTGGCCTGCATCCTTTGGATTTGACAGGTCGTATTGTGACACAGACTGCACGGACCAGACGATCGTATGGCCGGTGAAGTTTTTCATGATGGCATGAAAGGAAATTTCCGGCGAATCATTTCCGATACTAATCACGCGGTTATATTGAAGCCCTGTCGGCGGGATCAGGAGGACCTTCCAGACTCACAGCACATCGTTTGTTCTGCGAGAGGATCTTAAATTTGTAAAGGCCGTCATCCAGCGGAGTTGAGGCTCCTGTCCAATGCTGCTCATCCTCGTTTCCCTCGGGCAAGGGCCAGATTTTATCGCCGCCATAGTTAATCCAGCGCCCCGCCGCCGCATCAGGAGAAATATACTTGCCTCTGTACTCTGGGTTAACGAATAGGTATGGGTGACCGTTAAATGTCACTTGCATTAACCTGCCACCCAGTTGAGGGACAAATGTCAAGCGCAGCCAGTCATTCGTAACTTCTTCAGCTTGCCATCCGTCGAAAGTTGTCGCTTGAATATGACATGGGGAAGGAGCTGCGGGCATCGAGGATCGGGCGCCCATCGCACGCGCCGCAATTCCGAGCGCCAGGACAAGCGTGAAGGACCGTAAGTTCATTCTTGATGCCTCTTATTTGCGCAGATCAATCCCGCTACTGAATGCGATGCCCCTACCTATGCATTCTTTGGTCTGGCAGCCATCAAAAGCTGACGCAATCTTCTACCGACGATGATCTCCTCCTTCGGTTTCAACGTCATTGAAACTATCTGCAGGGTATTGTGCGAAGGGTCGTGAGATTTAGCTTTCTTATGAGGCCTGCGGCCCAAAACATCGCTCGGATTGTCGTCGGTCAAAACCGCGATACTCGGTGTGCCGTCAAGGAGCTGGTTCGCGCAATCTGCCGTACTGTAGCCCCAGGCATTCTGGTCCCAAGAGACACTCAGCGTCGGATAATGATTCTCATTGGGTATATAGATCTTGGTTTGAACTCCCGGAACCGTGCCTACTATTTTTGCGATGCGTTCGACGCGTTCGTTCCAGTCTTTATTCAACGCATTCAGGTCCATATGGAACCACGCTTCTACAGCCGCCAGACATCCCATGATTTCTTCTTTACCAACTTTCATCGGACGGCATACCGCGCCTTCCCATGGATTCGTGTTCGCCAGAGCGGCTTCTATAAGATCTTTGCGTCCAAGCAAAACCCCACTTGACTGGGGACCGCACAATCCCTTGCCTCCGCTCACGGTGTACAAATCGCACCCCATTTTGGCAAATAGCTTAAGCTTTTCTATGGGGGGAATCCCGTCGGCTGCATCCATAAAAATCGGCACCTGATGGCTTTTAGCGATAGCAATCTCCTTTGCTAATTCGTCAACCTCTGAACCCGTATAGATCATCGCCGTGTTGCTGTTGATCGCATTTGGAAGCTGCTCGGACGACTCCGCAATCACAAGTTTCCCGCCAGCCAGGCGAATGGCGCTATCAAATGGGCTTCGACCACCTACCATGACGACTTCATGCTTTAAGCCGGTAGTATCCGGTAGTTGCCAAATCTTGTCCGGGTCTGTTCCAGCGATGCAGCCTGCTGTTGCGGATGCCATTGCACCTGCGGCTCCTGAGGTAATCATGCCGGATTCCGCGCCGGTCAATGCGGCCAATCGTTTTCCAACCGCATGCTGGAGATCAAATATATTCACGTAATGCCGAGCCGCCGCCTCTTGCGCCGCCTTTACTTCAGGCAACTCCAGCGTGGCGCTTAAGTATGTCCATGTTCCACGTCCATTAATCACCGGCTTTACGCCAATCCGCGTATATATATTGTCGGTGGAATCTTTTGCGACCTCCGCCCAGCCTGTTCCAAGCGCCTGCTGAATGCCAACTTGTGCAATCAGCGGAAAAGCAGCGGCCCATCTGATAAAAGTTCTACGTTTCATTTTGAAGTTTTCCATTGCTCTGCTTTCACTCATCATCTGCTATATGTCCCGTTATGTATCAGGGAAAGTGTCGCTAATTCCAGCCATCTTCATGATTGCGATAACGCCTGGGAGGCTCTTTCGGCGCGCGGCTTGCATCTTCAATCCCTACGTCGAGCAGGTAATTCACCAGATCGTCGAGTTCACGGCTATCTAAGATCACACCGTAATCGGCCGGCATCAGTGAATGAGAATACAAATCAATTTGTTTGAGATCAGCCTTTTTAAAGAAGTGGAATGCTCCATCCGGCGTTTGTAGTGCAATGGAGAAATTATCAATGTTTTTCACCATTCCGGTAAATGTCTCGCCTTGACGAGTAATAACCGTGGTGCTTTTTGATCGCGGCGGCAGTTTTTTTTCGGGATTGGTAATCACACCGCGAATTCTGGCTGCCGTCTCGTGCGATCCATACAACGACAGGTCACTCGCAATAAAGCCGCCGCGGCCGTTCACCATATGGCAGGTTGAACATTTCGCTTTTCCAAAGAAAAGCGATTCTCCGGCCCGTGAATCTCCAGGAACCTTTACGGCCGTCTCTGTTCCTCTTCCTTGCAGAACCCGCAGGTAATCGACAATTGTCTTTACCTTCGTTTGGCCTAACGACCCGAAGGCCGGCATGCCGGCGCCGGAGATTCCATTCTCGACAATTCCGATCAGGTCGCTATCCGAAAGTCGCTGCACTTCAGAAGCCGTGGCAATATCCGGCGCGCGTTCACCACCGCGGCCATCGACTCCATGGCAGACACCACAATTTGTGCGAAAGAGAGCAGAGGCCTGGGATGCTCCTGGAAACATTTGTGGGATGGCCTGCGTCAACGGCTTGTAGCGCATGCAACGAGGCAGCGGAAAGCACCCCTAAGGTCCCAACTAAGCTGACGATGATTCGCCACCGGCACAGCATTCGCAGCAAACTCTCCCCTGATCCCTTCCCGCTACCACCGAAATGCCTTTCCATTCGATTTGCAGGAGCCGGCATCTCGGTGTACCGTTCGAATTCAATTCTCCTAGAACAACAACTTCAACGCAATTTGCATGATGCGTGGGTCTCGTGCGGATGTCACATATCCAAAACCACCGGCACCGCCGTTGTTGAAATTTCCCGGACGGGTTGTTGAATTGCGCATGGTTGAACACGTTGAATGCTTCTGCACGGAATTGAAGTTGCTTATCGCCGAATAGTTCCGTATTTTTCAACAATGCCATGTCATAGTTATTGATGCCGGGACCCACAAAAAATCGGCGCATAATATCGCCAACCTGGCCCAGGTTCTCCGAGGTAAAATAGTTTGGGTTGAAATACGGTTGCTGTGAACGTGGATTGCGGTTCACAAATAATCGGCTTCCATTGTTCGCGTAGTTGGGCTTGATCGAAGCTCGAGTTGGCGCCGATCAAAGAAAAATCGTCGTTTTCTGAAATTTGAACCGGCTCGCCCGACACAAAGCTCGTGATGCCGGAAAGGGCCCATCCAGCCGTCAGCCGCTTTGCCACATCGCCCTTTCCTATGAAGTTGTTGAAGGGCAATTGCACTGTATAGCTGATGACAAGATTCTGCGGAACGTCGAAGGTGGATAACGCGCGGCTCGCACTAGGATTGAAGACGTCGGTCGGATCGAAAACTCCCGAGCCATTGTCCAAAGACTTCGACCATGTGTAGCCGATCAGAAAATTCGCATATTTCTCGGTATGTTGCAGGCTTACCTGAAGCGAGTTGTAGCTGGAGCTGGCAGATGAGGACATAAAGGAATCTCCGCCGAAATTCGCTCCGAATCTGGTACGCGTGCTATTCACAACTGTGCCGTTGGCCTCTACGTATTGATTTTGTTCCCCGCCCGGACCACAAGGATTCCCCTGGCTCACAGGAGCGAGGTTTGCTGGATTGCTTAAGTACAAGCAGAGCGATGGATCTCCTGGATTGGCTTCTAAAAATGTGAGATTGTGCCGGCCCACTGCGCCTACATAGCTCACACTAGCTACAGTTGCTGTTCCAAGCTGCCGCTGGAGCGATAACTCAAACTGCTGCGTATAGGGCAACACATTGGTTGGAGAAAAGTAATCAGAACCGGATATCGGTTCGACCTGAGACCAGTTGAAGGTCGTGTCCGGGTTCGTGGGAGATACATTGGTTGGCGGAAATACAAATGGGAAAGCATTCGGCTGGACCACTCCTGTCTGCCGAGTTACATAGGGCGATGCGAGCAGAGGAGGTCCGGGGCTGGAATAGAACAGGCCATATGGCGCGTCCCCAACCTCTACAAAGCCCGTGGCATCGACGATGGATGTGTAGAAGATTCCATATCCGGCGCGAATACTGGTCTTTCCAGCGCCGCCCAGAAGTTTACCCAGCCAACCGTCGGCAATATCCGGAGAATATGCAATTCCGAATCGTGGAGCAAAGTTTGTGTACCTGGTCGGCGACAAGGTTCGCGGCACACCGGCGTCACCTGGCAGGACAAGTCCGGTAGGTGCCCCGGGGAAGACCTTGGATTGTTCGCCTTGAATCAGTGTTTCCAGCTTATTCTGCGTGTCATACCATGGCGTGCTGACTTCCCATCGCAGGCCGTAATTTATCGTTACAGTTGACGTGGCGCGCCAGCTATCCTGCGCGTAAAAGCCGTAATATTTGCTGCGGGAATCGAGGACCTGGAAGCTGGCCTGAATAAAGTAATTTGGCGCTCCAATCAGGTAATCCGCAAAATCGTAACCGGTCTCCTGGCCGCCGAATCCGAATTGCCCATTTTGGCCGTAGGTATTGCGCTCGTTGATCTGGTCGTAGTGGAAATCTCCGCCGAATTGTATGGTATGCGTCCCGAAAATCTTCGTGACGTTGTCGATCACCTGCACGGTGTTGTTAAATTGACGCAGTGTGTCTGGCGGAACGCCAAAGCTGAAATTATTGAAGTCCACATTCGGCACCCCCTCCAACGCGGGATCGACCGCGCCAATTCCACCGGTTGGTCCCCAGGGAGTATTGAAGCCTAAAGAAGAAAGTGTGACGCCCAATCCACCCTTTGGAACCCCTTGCAGGTTTACGTCTCGGAGATAGACAAAGCGAACATCATTCACCGTGGAATTGTTGATGGTTGTCGTCAGACCAAAGTTTCCCATTTGGGTAAGCCCGCTAAGGTCGGCGTCGAAACCGGGGATATTCACCGCAAAGTAGGGATTGACTTCCGAGTACTTATCCGCAAAATAGTAGCCGAACAGAGCTCCAAAGCGTGTGTTTGTATCCACGCGGATTCCGCCCTTGTTATCCGTCAGTGTCTGATTGAAGGCCGACGTCTGAAAAAATGGTTGCCCGCTTTGCACGGCATTGGGCGTAGGAATATATTTCAGCATGTTCCGCGCGACCGGAGAGATTGCGCTGGCGGGAACGATGGCATTCGGAAAAACGCAGGTAGCGTTGCTCGTGCACCCCTGGCGAATAGTATGGCTCTCCGTTGGTCACGGTATAACCCAGCTCTCGGGACAGCACGGATGCCCAGTATGCTCCTTGAACCCCGAGGCCGTTATTCGCAGGATCGCTGCTTTCGAGTGCCGCTGCCTGATCCGACAGATTTCCCGAGCGGTCGGCTATGGAAGGTACAGGAAAGGACTGTGTGGAACCGATAATTTGCTTTGTTCCCTGATAGTCCCCGAAAAAGAAAACCTTATCTCTCTTAATTGGACCGCCGATCGTGCCACCAAACTGATTTTGAATGAAAACGCCGCGAGTCGGCGCAAAGTAATTTTTGGCATCCAGATCGGTGTTCCGCAAAAAGTCGAATAGATCGCCGTGGAACTGATTTGTTCCCGCTTTGGTCACGACATTGATCTGGCCGCCGCTGAAGTTTCCGTATTCCGCGTTGAAGTTGTTGGTGATGATACGGAACTGTGCGATGGAATCGAGATTTGGAATAAACGCCGCCCCATTGTGAACGCCTTCTTCCGCATCGGCTCCGTTTACCATGTAGCCGTTGCCTTCCGGTTGACCGCCGTTCACGGATTGCAGGCCCATGCTCTGCGAACCGCCGTCTACGCCCGAAACACCGGAGCCGCTCGTAGTAGCAACGTCGCTATACGGAGAAACACCGGGTTGAAGCGCCAGCAGATCAATGTAGGAGCGGCCATTGAGCGGGACAGAGGTTATCTTGCTTCCTTCGATCACTTCGCCCATTTGCGTGCTCTGGGTTTCCACCTGCAACTGATCGCTTTTCACCGACACGGTGTTCTTGACCGCGCCGATTTGCAGCTTTACGTCGATTCGAACTGCAGAGTTGGCGTTGATCACGACTCCACTCTCCAGAAAATCCCTGAATCCAGGTTGACTGACGGTGACATTGTAGTGGTCAACGTTTAGAGCAGGGAAAGCGTAAAAGCCTTTCCCGTCCGTAATCGGTGGTGTGCTTTACGTTCGTCGACACAGCCGTCGCTACTACAGTGACACCGGGAATCACGGCGCCGCTTGGATCGGTAACAACCCCGGATATCGAGCCCGTGATGTCTGCCCTGGCTCTACTTGACGTGAACGCAAGGATGGCACACACACCGAGAATTAAGAAAGACTTTATGAAAAGCTTCATGGATCGCCGCCTCCCCGCCAAATTTGTAGAAAATGAACTTTTTATTCGAGCTTCCAAAGTTATGCAACACGGTAGACGACATATTGCCAGTTGTCAAACGATTGAATATCGCGTCGCGTTGAAACAATAGGGTGTGGCGGAAGCTGGCTGGAGTGGGTACGCGTTCCTGTGATATTCCGGATTAGCAAATCCTGTAGAGAAAGCGCGATCAGATTGCATTATTAAGACGATCGCGAAGCTGGAGCGCTGTCTTTCATCGCGGCACGGGGACCAGAGGCTCTGTAGGAGTTCCGAATCCGGCGTAAATTCTGGATAGAATCTCTAACCACGGAAGCCCTCACGCCGATGTCGCCAACCTGGAGATGGTTTCGGGACTTAGCAGCGCAGCAGATTCCAAATCCAGATAAATCGTGGCGTTTGGATGTGTCTGCAGGATAGACGCGGGCGTCAGCGGGCTGACGGATCCTTCGACGCAGGCCAGAACCGCTTGCGCCTTTTTGGGGCCGGGCACTACCGCTAGGATTTCCTTCGCCTTAAGAACTTGCCTCACCGACATGGAGATGGCCCGCTTGGGAACTGCTTCCAGATCTGGGAACCAGCCTTCCCCGACCTGCTGCCGCCGGCAAGCCTGGTCCAGGTTCACCTCGATATACGGCTCCTCAGTTTCGAAATCTGCTGGCGGATCATTGAAAGCCAGGTGACCGTTTTCTCCAATCCCGACAAACGCCACATCAATGGGTGCCTCGCGAATGGCCTCATTTGTGCGGCGAATTACTTCCGCGGGATCTTTTTCGCCGTCGAGCAGATGAAAATTGACGATTCCTGTTTTTGCGATCAGACGATCCTGAAGAAACTTGCAGAAGCTCGCGGGGTGGCTCATCGGCAGGCCGATGTATTCGTCCAGATGGAACAGCTCGACCCGCTTCCAATCGATCCCAGGAGTATCGGTTAATCTCTCCAGGAACTCGATCTGCGAGGCCGCGCTTGCGCCGATAATGCGGGCCTTGCCATGCTTTCTGATCGCATGCTGGATCGCCACCGCGGCTTGCGCTGCCGCAGCTGTCGCCAACAAATTTCTATCTGCAAGCACTCGCAAACGCACAGCGCCTCCCCGCTCGACAGATTCACCGGCGACAATGATACATCGTAAGTCGTCCCATCAAACAATGGCTCAAATATCCGCGCAGATTCAGCCTCATGAATCCGCCGCATGAGCAACTTGCGTTTATAGCTTGTCGATCATTGGTGCTTTTCTTTCGCCAACATGCTTTCAAATTCACTCCGCGGCATCTTCAGCATTCCCGGATGAGCAGCAACCCACTTTGCAAATGCGTCGTATTTCTGTGGGGTCCATCCTCCCTCAAACTGTGCGCCGTTCTTGCCCTCGCGATTTAACTCAAAATTGTATGCATCCTTGAGGGCTGTAAATTCAGCCGAACTGATCGCAGCTTCAGCCAGGACTGCCGGGATAAAAATAACCCCCTCCGGCTTAACCAGAACCAGATCTCCCGGTAAAACTACGGCTCGCCCGATACGGATGGGAGCATTGATGGATGTCAGCTCCATCTGCGCCCAGTCGGAAGGATCGTAACCACGGTAGATCCCGTTGAAATCCGGTATTTCACGGTTTTCCTCCTGGTCCCGTATGCCCGCGTTAAACACAAACCCGGCATGAGTGTGCGCGGCAATTCCATTGCCGAGGTTAGAGCCTATCAGGGTACCGGAAATAATTTTTCCAAAGCCATCCGCGACATACACGTCACCGGGCTGCAGCTCATTGATAGGCCATGAATTGGTATCGCCGACCCGCCCCTCCGCCTTGCCCTCGGCGGCGATTGCTTCGGCCATATCGGGCCTTAACGGCATGTACTGTGCTGTGAGCGCCCTGCCGGCAAAGGATTTTTCCGGATGAAGCGCCTGCCACCCGCCCTCAAATTGATTGTCATAACCATGCGCACGAAGGAAATCCCAGACATCCTCGACGGTCATATTCATGGCGCGTTTCAGCAGGTCGTCGGCTAACTTAGGCCGGCCGTCGGGAAAGCGCGCACCTTTCCAGCCCGACGTATAGAACAGGACCTGTTCTCTCGTCATTTTCACCTGACTGAAACCTGGGGATGCTCCTAAAGCAGTACAGGTAATTAGCGCAACCATAATAATCTTTCTCACTGCAGTCCTCCTGTATAAGCTACCTATTCACGCTAGCCGAACCCGAGTTTCAAATTACATAAACCCTCTTCGACTAGGTTGAGCAATCCGTTTCCCCAAAAGGATAGTCGGCTTGTATTTATACGCATGCCTTCACCAAGGAAAAAACCAAATTCGGCCTTCTGCCTGGTTCGTTGCCCGGTTCCGTGGCGAATGCCTGCTGGACGAGGTCCGGACACAATGCTGCTGCGCCAGCGGCCACAGCCGTGTTGCGCAGAAATACGCGACGAGTCTGATCGTGGGTGTTTTTTCTCATGCATCCCTCGAACCATTTCGCATTTCTCGGGTCAGTACCGCGCGCCCAGTATACTTCGTGGGCAGCGATACTCCCTGAAAGGCATCTCGTTCCCAATTGACGATCACGGAGAGTGCGGCAACGCGGCGATCGGTTCCAGAGAATCAGTCTCGACACACGACGAAACAAATCTTAGGATGGGCCATGCGCCTGGATCCTAGTTCCAAGTCCGCAGAAGGCGGATACAATTTTTTTCTGATCCATCTCCCGCAACTAATGACCCTGTTAGTTTTTACCGCCACGATCTTTTTGATGTCGGGAAATGCTGCTGTTAGTCATTCTTTCCATGTTGCTCCTCAAGCACTCGTGAAGAATGGCCTCGAGAAAACCGCGGCCGCCGATCCGAAAAACCTGAGTTGTGAATGGATGCGCGATCCGGTCGGCGTTGCTGCTCAAATGCCGCGCTTCGGATGGACTTTGGGTCTAACCCGGGTGGGCGCACGCGACGTGAAACAAACCGGCTATCGCATTCTGGTTGCTTCTTCACCGCGCCTGCTGGCCTCCGGCGTCGGTGATATTTGGGACAGCGGGAAGACCTTGTCGCCACGGATGTTTGGAATCGAATATAAAGGTGTACCACTGAGCTCTCATAGTTCCTATTACTGGAAAGTGCGCATATGGGACAATCGTGGTTTCTCATCCCAGTGGAGCGCGCCAGCACGATTCACAACCGCACTTCTGGACCCACAGGACTGGACAGCTCACTGGATCGCGGCTACACCAGACCACAGTTCCGGGCATGGACAGAATTCCGAGACATCAAAAAAGCCGCTACCTATATTCAGGAAAGAATTTACCGTGCGGAAACAAGTCGCACAAGCGTTGCTCTTCGTCTCCGGGCTGGGACAATATGAAGCGCACATCGACGGGCACAACGTCACGAACGCGGTGATGACACCCGGCTGGACTGACTATAAAAAGCGGATATTCTATGACACCTATGATGTAACCGGGTTGCTGCGTCCCGGAGATAATGCCATCGGAGTCATGCTAGGCAACGGCATGTACAACGTTGAAAAAACGAAAGGCCGCTATGACAAATTCACCGGCTCCTTCGGCCAGCCGAAGCTGATTCTGCAAATGTATTTGCGGTTTACCGACGGCAGCCACTCAACTCTTGTAAGTGACGCAAGCTGGAAAACTGCTCCTGGCCCGATTATTTTCTCCTCCACCTATGGTGGAGAAGATTACGATGCACGCCGCGAACAATCCGGATGGGATAGAGCCGGGTTTTGATGATCGGAACATGGATACCTGCGCTGGAAGTTTCCGGACCGGACGGGAAATTGGTTTCCGAACAAATTCCCCTTGTCCAGTTCTCGCATAGTTACAAGCCCGTGAAGGTGACACAGCCGGCGCCCGGAATCCTGGTGTACGACCTGGGACAGAATTTTGCCGGCTGGCCTAAGATCGAAGTCAGCGGCGCGAAAGGATCCTGGGTCAAACTTGTGCCCGGCGAGTTACTCGATCAACATGGACTTGTTACCCAAAACAGCGCAAATGGCACTCCGGACTTCCAGACTTCCTTCACCTATATTCTGAACGGCAACGGCATCGAATCCTGGCACCCGCGTTTCACTTATTATGGGTTTCGCTATGTGCAGGTAGAGCGGTCGCATTCGCCGAAACCGCCGATCATGCACAGCTCTTATCGGACAATCCCTGCACGATGGCGTTGCGGTGGATGGCTCATTCTCCACTTCCGACGAGCTTTTCGACAGGATTCATCGTCTGATCGACGTTGCCATTCTCAATAATATGGTCAGCGTGCTGACGGACTGCCCCCATCGAGAAAAGCTTGGCTGGCTGGAGCAGACGCATTTAGCTGCATCTTCGATCATGTACAACTACGACGTGGCGCGACTTTACAACAAAATATCCGACGACATGATGGATTCACAGCTAGCGGATGGAATGGTTCCTTCAATAGCCCCGGAATATGTGGCTTTTCTCGATAAGAACGGAAACACCAACGACTTTCGTAACTCTCCCGAGTGGGGCAGCGCGGTCATTCTCAGCCCATGGGCCGCATATCAGTTCTATGGAGACATCGAGAACCTGCGCTTACATTACTTATCGATGCAACGGTATGCAGCCTATCTAAAATCCCGAGCTAAGGACCATATGCTGAATTTTGGATTAGGTGACTGGTACGACATAGGCCCAGGAGATCCAGGGAGATCGAAGCTAACCAGCCAGGGCCTGACCGCAACTGCAACTTATTTCCAGGATCTTACGGATCTTTCTGAAATCGCTTCCCTGCTGGGAAAACCGGAGGATGCCGCAGCTTATTCCGCCGAGGCAAGCGATATAAAGACATCTTTCAATGCGCACCTGTTCCATCCTGATACCAACGAATATGACCACGGCAGCCAAACGGCGAATGCAATGCCGTTGGTCCTGGGGCTTGTGCCGGAGGGTCATCGCCAGGCTGTTCTGAACAATTTGATCGCCGACATCCGCAAGCGCACGAACCATGTAAGCGCGGGCGACATCGGCTTTCATTATGTTGTGCGGGCGCTCACGGACGGCGGCCGATCCGACGTTCTTTACGATATGCTGAGCCGCACGGACTCACCGAGCTATGGATACCAACTGGCCCGCGGCGCAACATCGCTTACGGAAGCCTGGGATGCAAATCCGGACTACTCTCAGGATCACTTTATGCTGGGCCATGCGGAGGAATGGTTCTATCGCGGTCTGGCCGGTATCAATTTCGACCTGAATCGCCCGGCCGATCAACGTATCCTTATCGAACCCACACCCGTCGGCGATGTAAAAACCGCATCGGCATCTTACGAATCCATTCTTGGCAAGGTCTCGAGTAACTGGTCCCGCACCGGGAACATCCTGCACATGGCAGTTATCATCCCTCCGGGCACAACCGCAACAGTTCTATTTCCAGAAAATTATTCGCAAATCCATCCTTGCTGATGGAATGTCGCTCACCACGGGAAATGGAATCCATACAATTCGCCGCGAGGGTCCGCGCGTGGAATGCATTATCGGTTCGGGAAATTATCATTTTGAATCCAGGTTCGGACCTGAATAATGATCAGGGAGAACATTGACCATGGATCGCAGAGATTTCATCAAATCGGGGGCTCTTGTTGCGGCCGGCGGGCTGGTAAAGACGCCGCAAGGAATGGCGCAGATGTCCAGGCCGGAGCGTATTGCCGTTCGGACACAAGCACCGTCAACTCCGAAAGTACGCCTTGCCGTGCGCGAACTGATGGCAGGGTTGCGATCCCTGGACAGCGCATCTGAAATCGTGGAATCGGATGGCGAAAACTCGGAGACCGGCATCGTCCTGCTCTTGAGCATCGACCGCCCGGCATTCCGATGCGACCAGGAATATGAGATATCGGCATCGAGAGGTGGGGCGACACTCAGAGCGGCGAGCGAACAGGCCTTGCTCTATGCGGTCTTCGATTTCCTGGAGCGGCAGGGGCTTGTCTTCGGAATCGATGGAACAACTGTCCCGATCGATCGCGCCGCATTCCTGCTGCCATCGAGCTGGCGAACCATGGACGGCGTCGCCGCGTTTTGCCGTGAGAGGGCTGTTGCCATGGCCCGATTTTCTGAACTGCATCAGCGTGTACAACCCAGAGGACTACCGGGCCTACTTCGCTTCCATGCTGCGCATGCGCTTCAATATGTTTGGAATGCATGTCTATACGCAGAACACCCCGGGGCCTCTCGCCGAGTCCTATTTGTCATTTGACTTTGCCGGCGCGGGACATCGTGCCGCGCTGGAAGATACCACCATGCGGAGCTGGGGCTATCTGCCGCAGCGCACATCGAGCTACAAGATGGGCGCTGCACAGTTCTTCGACCGGGATACCTTCGGCGCGGATGCAACACGGGATGGAGCGGACATCTGGGATATTGCCGGCCGTACGACAGAAATGATGCGCGGAGCTTTTAGCTTCGCCTCCGAATTGGGGATTCGGACGGGCATCGGCTTCGAACCGTACCAGAATCCAGTCGAGATCGTATCCGCTTTGCCACCTGAGGCGCGCTCGCATCCGGGCGGATTTATCGAGTCTCGTACCGCGCGGGCACTTCTGGAGCGCCGCTTGGCAGATTTACTGGAGCGGTACCCAATGGTGGATTACGTCTGGCTATGGCAGGATGAAGCGGCCAACTGGGAAAGCCGCGAGAAAAATGTCCCGCTCTCGGTGACTCCCTTCGCACAGGCGCACGATTTCCTGCGCCGCCATGCGCCGAAAAAGAAACTCGTGCTCGCCGGATGGGGTGGTGTAACGCGCCATTTCGAGTCTCTGCACCAGCGGCTTCCCGGCGATATCGTATTTTCGGCCTTGAGCGATTCGCTCGGCTGGGATCCGATCAACGAAGCTTTCTCGAAGCTGGGCGATCGGGAGCGCTGGCCCATCCCGTGGCTTGAGGATGATCCTTCAATGTGGTTTCCGCAGTTCCGCGCCAGCCGGTTTGAGATGGATATGAAGCGCGCGCAGGACTTCGGCTGCCAGGGCGTGCTCGGCATTCATTGGCGGCACCGCATCGTAGACCCGACGGCTACTTATCTTGCGCGGGCAGCCTGGGACAAGCAGCTGACCGCGCGTGAACACTATCGCCGCTTTTGCGCCGCTATGGCCTCGGGAGATCGCGCGGAGCGGCTCGCCGAACTTTTCAACGACTGCGACAGCAAACATGCCATTTCGTCCACCTTCTTAGGGACGTATAGCAAGGCGGGGTATGCAAATCGGATAGAGCTTACCGGCGATTACGACCAGGCATTCTTGTATGGCACAAACGAGCCTGACCTTACGGTGCTGCCGCGACAACGCGCAACCGCGAAGGAATTCCAGGATCTGAAGAGTGCCGCGCAATCTGCAATTGAGAAAAATCGAATCGGCTATTTCGCGGGATTCGTAAGCTTCATGGTTCCATACTGTGATGCATATGAAACGGCGCACAAACTGAACACGGTGCTCGATGAGGCAGTCAAACTTCGCGCGGCCGGCCATGAGATTCAGGCACGCACCGTTGTCCTTCGGAATGGAGTACCGCTGTGGCTCGAAATAGCTCCGCTCGTGCGCCAGGGAATGCTCGAGTATCAGGCGGTGATTGCAACCCGCAACGATCAGGGACAGCTCGCTTCCATGCAGAACAAATTTGTCCGGATCG
Source organism: uncultured Acidobacteriota bacterium (assembly GCA_963823295.1). GTDB lineage: Bacteria > Acidobacteriota > Terriglobia > Terriglobales > Acidobacteriaceae > JAKAAZ01. The sequence continues at coordinate 78,127 of CAWGLF010000017.1, read as the reverse complement.
CGCTCGAACGTCTGCGCCTCTCCATCCAGGAATTTGCCGATGAGCTGCCGCCCGAGATGAACCAGGTGTACGGGGCGGCGACCCGTTCGGAAGAGGCCAACCCGCCACGACTCTTTGTGCCGACACGTCCATCGCTTCTGAAGCCGGGCGAGTCGCTGCGCCTTTTCATCGTAGTTCCGGGCGTGAACGGCGCTGAGGTCAAGTTCCACACCAGGCGAGAGGGTCGCCGCGATTGGCAGGCCCAGTCCGCCAGGCATGCTGGCCGGAACGTTTACACCGCACAGCTCGGCCCATTTTCTATGCAGGACGGCGCAGTAGAGTACTACGCTTCCGCTGATAGTGCAGGACAGTCTCTGGTCGACCCGCCGGAGGCGCCGCAAAACGCATACAGAGTAAATATGATGGCCTAGCCAGATCAGCCACCGCTCTGCAGCCTCCGCGAATCACTGAGAAAGCCATTTCCAAATGTAAAAATACAAGGTACTGATCGTGAAAACGACGCGAGCGGGAGAGCAGCAGCAATCGGTCTAAAATTCCTCTCTGCTTCTTACCCGCCATCCCGCTTTGTATTGAGCCACGTCGCAGGCTCCGGCGTACAATCGGAGGAAGGGCATATCGCCCAGTTTGACTCGGTGTACGCCGTTGCACAGGGTGCGAGGTAGTGTTTCAAATGACGAAGTTTTGTGTCGCCGAAGGGAAGCACCTTTTTCTGTGGAGATGGCGGAAGGCGGTCGTGCTTGGTGCTGCACTTGCGTTCGCAGCCACCGCTGTCGCGCAGCAGGACAGTCTGCCTGCGGGGACCGCGCCCGCATCGAAGACAAACGCCACTTCTAGTAATTCATCGCAGGCCAAGGGAAATGTTCCGGCGCCTGACGCCGAAACCGCTTCTCAAGCAGTTGGTGTGACTGGAAAGCGCGCCCAGGCCTATTATCATTTTGCGCTGGGCCATCTTTATGAGCAGTCCGCGGAACAGTACGGGCGGCCGGATCTGGCCACGCAGGCCGTCGAGCAGTATAAGCTGGCGATCACCCACGATCCTGACTCAATCTTTCTGCAGAACAGCCTGGCCGAGACGTACTTCAAGCTGGGGCGAGTTCGCGAAGCCATCGAGACAGCACAACGAATCCTCAAAAATCATCCAGATAATCTGGACGCTCATAAGTTACTGGGCCGCGTCTATCTCAGATCGCTGGGCGATACACAATCCGGCCAGCAGCCCGGTCCCATGCTGGCGCTTGCAATTCAGGAATTCCAGAAAATCGTCGCGTTGGAACCGAACAAAATCGACAACCACCTACTGCTCGGACAGCTTTATACGTTGAAGCACGACACGACGGCCGCCAAGGCGCAGTTTGAGGAAGCGCGACGCATCGATCCGGGTTCAGAAGATGTGGTGCTGAATCTCGCCCGTTTGTACAGTGAGCAGGACAATCTGACCGAAGCCGTCAGCGTGCTGAAGAATGTTCCGGCGGATGAGCGCACGCCCAAGATTGATCTCGCCCTGGGCGCAGCCTATGACCAGACGAAAAACCCCAAGCTGGCGATCCCCGCGTATCAGCAGGCACTGGACCTACAGCCGGACAATCTCGATGCGCAACGGGGCTTGGCGGAGGATTTACTCGGCACCGATCAGGTGGGCGCGGCACTGAAAATTTTTGAGGGCATCACCACCCAGGACCCGGAAGACGCACACTCTTTTCTGCGACTGGCCGAGGTGGAGCGCATGCAGGGCCACCTGGATAAATCGCAAGCCGCGCTCGAGCATGCCAAGGCGCTCGATCCGGACTCGGTGGAAGTGCACTACAACGAGGCTATGCTCGATCAGGCCCAAGGCCACCTGAATCAGGCGGCTACTCTGCTGCAGCAACTGGCCGACAGCACCAAACACGCAAACGAGCAATACACGCCGGATGAAAAGAATAACCGGGCTATCTTTCTCGACCGCCTGGCTGCTGTTTACCGCGACCAGAATAAAACTTCCGAGGCCATCAATACTTATCAGGAGATCGTTGCCCTCGGCGGAAGCGATGCCGAACGCGGGTATCAGGGTGAAGTCGACACATATCGCGAGGCGAAGATGTTTCCGCAGGCCACCGCGGCTGCCGAAAAAGCGGTTAAGGCCATGCCAAAGAATGTCGGCCTGCAACTGACGCTTGCCGGACAGCTGGTCGATACCGGCAAAGTGAAAGAGGGGGTCGCCCTCGCCAAAGCGCAACTAAACGGTTCCAAACAGGACCGTGTCGTGTGGCTTACATCTGGCACAGATATTTACCAGGCTGCACCGGTGGAAAGACGCTTCCTCCGCCATCGATGAGGCGCAGAAACTAAACGCCGCCCCACAGGACATGGGCCTGATCTACTTTCTGCGTGGCGCGCTTCAGGAGCGGCAAAAACATATTGACGCAGCGGAGCAGCAGTTCCGGCAATCGCTGATCGTCGACCCTAACAATGCCCTGACTTTGAACTATCTCGGATACATGCTGGCCGATCATGGGCTGAAGCTCAATGAAGCGCTGCAACTTGTCGAACATGCAGTAAGGCTTGATCCCGAGAATGGAGCTTATCTGGATTCCCTGGGATGGGTCCATTACAAGCTGGGCCAGTATGCGCTTGCGGAACAGACGCTCGAACGCGCCATTTCGCTCATTCCCACCGATCCAACCGTGCATGACCATCTGGGAGAGGTATACGCTTCGACTGGTCAGTTGCAGCAGGCGGTCTCGCAATGGGAAGATTCACTCAAGAATTACGCGGCATCTGCTCCGGCGGACGCCGAGCCTGCGGATGTGAATAAGGTGCGCAAGCGGCTGGATAAGGCCAAAACAAAGCTGGCGAAGGAAGAGGCACATTCCACAGCACCCCACCCGCTATAGCGCCCATGCAGTCTACCTCGCTTCGCTCCTGTGCAGTTGTCGGCGATGCTGCGGACCCTTTGACTGCCCGGGAGCACCCCGAGGCCGTTCACGCTTACCGGTCGGCATTTCAGCGGGACCGGGATCGCGTCATACATGCGCGGGCGTTTCGACGGCTGGCAGGCAAGACGCAGGTCTTTACTCATCGTTTTTCGGATCATTTCCGCAGCCGCCTGACTCACACTATCGAAGTTACACAGATTGCACGCACGGTTGCCGCCGCTCTTGACCTGAACGAAGATCTGGCGGAAACACTGGCCCTGGTGCATGACATCGGGCATCCGCCGTTCGGCCATGCCGGAGAGCAGGCGCTCGATCGCCAGTTGCGCGCGCACGGGCTTCGCTTTGATCACAATCTGCACGCGCTGCGCATCGTGGAGCACTTTGAACAGCGCTATGTGAAATTTCGCGGACTGAATCTTACTCTCGCCGTGCGGGAAGGCATCATCAAACACTCGCACGACTATTCGGCTGCGGAATATCCTGAGCTGCAGCAATATTTTCTGGACCGGCAACCCCCGCTCGAAGCGCAGATTATTGACTTGGCCGACGAGATCGCCTACTTAACCGCCGATATCGATGACGGCGTCGAGGCCGAAATCCTTTCGCTCGATGATCTATGCCGAAATGTTCCACTGTTCGCGGGCTTCTACCAGCAGCTTGAAAAACTGTATCCAGCGATCGCGCCCAGGCTTCTGTTTCACGAGTCACTCAAGCGCATGCTCAACGCGCTGGTGAACGATTTGATCGTGACAACGCATCGGCGAGTGAAGAGCACCGGGATAATAAGTCTGGAAGAAATTCGCCGTTCGAGCGAGCGGCTGGCGGAGATGTCCACGGAAATGGAGCAGCGGAGACACGAAGCCAAGCAGTATCTTCTGCAGCAGCTCTACCATGCGGAAGACCTTGACCTGAGCCACGCGCTCGCAGAAGAAACCATCGCCGGGCTCTTCCACTACTGGATGCTTCATCCGGAGGAGCTGCCGGCGAATCACCAAAGTCAAATCGAAAGTGAGGGCGCTCCGCGCGTCATCGCCGACTATATTGCGGGAATGACGGACAACTTTATCTCTGAGCAGTGGCGCCTGGTCCGGGAGTAAGATCCTCGATTATCAACAGGTACATCTTAGTTCGCTACATGACCTATCAGACCTGTCCCGCTCGTCTTAAGCTTCCGTGTCACGCAGCGGCGTGTTTTCCCGTCGTTGCCTCCACGGTGGGCTCCAGCTTCACCTTAATCCATCCGGTGGCATGCCGTTCGAAGGACTTATACGCTTCGATTGCAGACGTCAACGGCTGGTCCTGAGTCAGAAAATTCTCAGTGCGAATTGCGCCGGTGCGGACCAGCTCAATCAACATCGGCATATACCGCCGGTGATTGCAATTCCCGGACTTCACGGTCAGATTTTTATTCATCACATCGCCAATGGGGAAGTTCTTCAGCGTCTGCGGGTACACGCCGATAATGGAAACCGTTCCCGCTTTGGCGACGGATTGAATCGCCCAATCGAGAGCCTGCGTAGGCGCGCCGCCCGCGCTCCAGGTCTCCCCGTTCGAACTCGCATCGGGAGCAACCGTCTTCATCTCCTGTTTGAACTCCTTTTTCTCTTTCGCATCGGGATGACTCGTTCCGGCGTCAATCCCTACTGCATCGATGACGCGATCAGGACCCGATCCGTCGGTCAGCTCCCGCAGTGTTTTCACAACGTCGTCTTTGTCGTACGCGATTGCTTCCGCGCCTTGCGCGCGTGCCATTTCCAGACGCGATGGGACAACGTCGATTGCAAAAATTCTACCGGCGCCCAGATGCTGTGCACAGGCGATGGCCAGCTGCCCGACTGGGCCGCAGCCAAAAACCGCTACAGTGTTGGAAGGCTTGATCTCCGCCATTTCCGCGGCCATGTAGGAGGTGGGCAGAATATCGGACAGCAGGATGGCGCGGTCGTCGCTCACATCTTCCGGCAGCTTTACCAGCCCGGCATTGGCAAACGGTATGCGTGCGTACTCGGCCTGCAGGCCATCAAGACCGCCGGCCGATTCCGGTCCGCCGAAAAATACTGTTCCGGCCAGCGGCCCACCCGGATTGGCGCGGTCACATTGAGCGAAATAGCCGGAACGACAGTAGGTGCAGCTCCCGCAGCCGACCGTAGACGGTACGACAACGCGATCGCCCACTTTAAGGTTTCGCACCCCTTTGCCCAACTCCTCGACAATTCCGAGCGCCTCATGTCCGAGCACGCGACCCTTTTTCATCCCCGGCACAGTTCCGCGGATGAAGTGCAGATCGGTACCGCAGATGGCGCTGGCGGTGATCCGGATAATCGCGTCGAGAGGATGCTGAATCTTCGGATCGGATACGGTATCCAGCCGGATATCGCCAATTCCGTGGAACACAATCGCTTTCATGGGAGCCTCGTTGAGGTGGGTAGGGTCGGTCGAAGCAATTTGCCGGCAGAGTCCATCGGCTGGATGCGATTCTCCTACGCCGACGGCAAGCAGAGGAAATCGCGAAAACCTGCGCCCCTGCCGGCAGATTGACCGGACATTGAACGAGGTCCAATGCCCGGCTGTAAAGAACGCCAGGCACGAAGTGCATGACGTTGTCCTTCTTGAATAGATGCGTGCCGCCCGGAACGCGATGGCTCGGTTCACATCTGCCATCAGAAAATCTATCGGCTAATAGCTTTGTTCCTTGGGAGAACGGTAGCGCCGCTCCGGGAGAGGCTCCGCGCTTTGCACCCAGGCCGTGTAGACCATATCGCGCAGCATGGTTGCTCCGGCTGCCATTCTTTCCGCGACAAATCTGCGGGATTGCGCGGTTCCGCGGCCATTAAAGCCGCCATTCTTTTCGAGCCGGTATAGCTCCGGGACCTGCCGGTGGGATGCGCGAAGATAATTGAGGAAATCCTGAAACGGAAAGTTAAGCACGCGAACGCTGACAGGAACCAGCGGCCGGATATCTTCGGCCCGGATATTGCCCTCCACAAATTCCGTCTCGAACTGGGCGTGGATGTGAGTGCCTGCCGCGTGAAACCCTCAGGATTTTTGGCTTCCACCCACCCGTTGTAGTCAGTAGTCGTATGCAGAGGTTGGGAGCCGTCGGCGACATAGTGGCCGAGCAGCCCGGCATCATAGAGGATCGCCTGCTGCACGCTGCGCGTGGGCTGATGGCCGGCCAGACAGGTTCGGTAGTCGCGCATATCCAGCCTCAGGCGTTCAAACATTTCATCGGCCTCCCACGGCAGCAGCCCCACTTTCTGCGGAGTGAGTTCCGCTGCCAGACTGGGATATTTTCGTCGCGCGCGGTCGAGATCGCGGATAAAGTCGAACCGTTCTGCCGGTAAACCGTCAGGGGCAGCCAGGTCGGCCGGCTCCAGATCGAGAAAATGCTCGGGCGCCTGGCTTGCGCTCAGCTCCGGTTCCGCGGGCGAACGCCATCGATCGGGCTCCGGCCCAAGATATTCCACCTCATCGAGAGCTTGGCGCGTATGCAGAAAAGCAGGAATCTCGCCGGGCAGCATCTCGAATGCGACCCGGTTGATAATTTCATGGGCTCGGCTGCCCCATCCGAAAGAAAACCGGACCGCGAGGCAACAGAGAAAGAATGTCAGAACGAAATAGCGTCGAAGAATCGACGAATTTTTCATGCGCTCCGAAAGTATACGGGGAGAACGAAAAGCAATCGCAGAAACTTCGCGGATGATGGAGAATTCACAGGATCTGAATCCGAGTGGGATCGCGGCTTTTGCTATCCTGAGATTTATGCCGACTAAGAAAGATCTACTCAGTCATCCGATCGAACATATCGATATCAAGCGGCACGATGTCCGCGCTCTCGTTGATGCCATGCAGGCCATGGCCTATTCCTCCCGCGATCTGGCGCGCGCCGCCGGGATTTATGAGCGTATGCTGCGGGACCAGGAGTGCGGCGTCATTTTGTGCCTGGCCGGTTCGCTGATTAGCGCCGGGTTGAAGCAGGTTTTTGTCGATCTGGTCCGCAACAACATGGTCGATGCCATCGTTTCGACCGGAGCAAACATTGTCGATCAGGATTTTTTCGAGGCGCTCGGATTCCGCCACTACATCGCCGGCGACGAGTATAAATCCGGCATGCAGGATGGCGTGCTGCGCGAGTTGATGATCGACCGCATCTACGACACCTTCATCGATGAAGAAGAGCTGCGCATCTGCGACGAGACCACGCGGAAAATCGCCGACATGCTGCCGCCTCGTCCGCATAGTTCCCGCGAATTCATCCGTGCCATGGGATCGTATCTCGACCAGCAGAGAAAAACGCCTGCCAAAGGCGGCCCGGATTCCATCGTTCTGGCTGCCTATGAGAAAGATGTGCCGATATTCTGTCCCGCCTTCAGCGACTGCTCGGCAGGTTTCGGCCTGGTGGCGCACCAGCATGCCCGCCAGGACAAGCCAAAGGTCTCCATTGACTCGGTAAAAGATTTCTACGAGCTGACGCAGCTGAAAATCGCGAATCCAACCACCGGGCTGCTGATGATCGGCGGCGGTGTGCCCAAAAATTTCGCCCAGGACATCGTCGTCGCGGCGGACGTGCTGGGTACGGATGCGCCGATGCATAAATATGCCATCCAGATCACCGTCGCGGATGTACGGGATGGCGCGCTGTCGTCGAGCACTCTGAAAGAGGCGAGTTCCTGGGGGAAAGTCGACACCGCCTATGAGCAGATGGTTTATAGCGAAGCGACTCTGGCTCTGCCGCTGATCGCCGGCTATGCTTACCACCAGCGCGCCCACGCGGAGCGCAAAGAGCGCCGCTGGTCGCGCCTGCTGGAGCCGGTGACCGCGTAGCCGAAGCCTAAGAGGAATGAACCGTAAATCCACTGCGCGCCGTATTCTCACCGTATTCCTGTTCCTATCGATCGCTGTCACCGCGTGGCTGATGATGCATCAGGCATTGCAGACGGTGCCTGCGTCAACCCATCACGACATTGTCTTCAATCCCGGTTATCAGCACTGCCAGCGTCTGAAAGTTGCCACGGCGCGCGCCGCGGTGGATGTGCTCGGAATGACGGGCGCACCAGCAGCGGAGACCGATTCGGCCACGCCCGGCTATAGCGCGGATTATCGTTTACAGCGTATGCAGATGCAGGCCGATGCGGAGGGCCTCGATCGATGGGCCGCCGGTGATACATTCCGGCAGGGATTGCTGCTGGAAATCCGCACCAGCCTGGCGAATTTCCGGATTGCGCTGGACCAGACATCGGGCGAGGCAACGCCTCCTGCCGGACGAGCCCCGAATTCCTTTGCTGGTCGCATTGAACCGCGTGCAAAGCGCTTTGAGCAATTATTCCGCCAGCCTTACCGAACCAGCAAACCTGCGGACGCCCCGCCTTCTCTTTGCCGGTCCGGTGTTGCTTTGGTGGCTGCTGATTCTGCTCCTGGTGGAAGTGGCGGTGCTGGCATGGCTGGTTTTCTCCGTCCCCTCGACCATTTAGAAGCGGTGGTCTTCCTCCGTAACCGGCGCGGCAGCTGTGCCCCTGCCATCTTCCCTGGACAGCAGAGAGGCCTCGGTCTGGGAACGTAAAGCAGACACGATCGTCCAGTTGCTGCGCTTGTCCGTTTCGGGATAAAACGGCGGCAGCGGCTGCATCAGCACGCGGCCAAGCGCCAGGGCCTGCGGCTCATACATGCTGCGCAATTTCCGCAACCGCTCTTGTGAAGCCGGTCCGGTGCACAGTTTGAAACCGGAATTCGCCAGCTGATCGCAGACGTTCTCGATGCTTCCCGGCGGCAAGCGGTCTTCTGTCGAGGACTGGCCATCGAGCGAAAAGATATGCGCCAGATCGAGAACCGCGTGGCGGGCAATGACGAAGGTCTGCTGCGCCTGCCGTGCTCCTTCTCCTTCGATGGTCGCGATCAAGATAGAACACGTATCCAGCATAGCGACCAGCGCACCCAGCCAGCTCTGGTTATCGTGCTGGGAGCGGAAGAAACACAGTTGCGGATAGGAGATGTGGCTCTCCAGCAGTTCGGCGCTCCAGCGCTCCCATTCGACCAGAAGCTCGAGCAATGCCGCTTCGCCAAACGGGCCTGCATGGCGGCGCAATAACTCGAGCGCCGTCGGTGGAGAACCTGCCCGGGCGTCCAGCAGAATGATGCTCACCTCACGCCGGGAAAAGGCTCCGTACAGCACCGGCAAATATCCGATGACGCCGGCCACAAAGGCCAGACCCGTCCCTGCCTCGAGCGCCACCAGCAGCCGCGCTCCCACGGAGAGCGGAACAACATCTCCCAGGCCCAGGGTGAAGAGGGTTGTGCCGCTCACATAAAAATCCGATTCCCACCGCGAAATAGAATGCGAGTCGGCGAATGGCGAACCGAGGGCGTGGAACAGCAGCCCGAAGCCTAAAATCAGGCCCGCAGCCCAGACCACGACCAGCAGCAGCAGCGACAGCGGGCCGAAGTAGCTCAGGAAGCTTTCCCGGCTGCGCGTCTGCTTCATCCGGCCGGCAAGGGCTCGCCACGGAACCCAGGTGGCTGTTAAAAAAAGCCGCGAAATACGCAACCGCCCGCTGGCGCGGCGGGGCAGGATGATCGTCTGGAAGGCGTCCACCAGCACCTCCGCCAGGCACACTATACCGGCAATCAGGGCGATTGCATTCATCGATCGGCCTCAAGCAAATTGAATCACGAACGCCGCCTGTCCAGCACAAGATCCAGGAAATTCCCGCATCCGGCGAGTTGAGCGCACACCCGATAACAGAGCGGAGCACCACAGGTGACAATCTGGCGCTCCAAATGAACGTCAAAACAGAAGTATCGCGATGCACACTTGCAAGTGCAATCCGGATATGTTCCAATTCGATCACCTTCAACGAATTGCAACGTTCATTCGCTAGTCTTATGTTGCCTCTCGAAACACTTCCCCGGTGTCGAGCGGCTGATGCGGAGAGCGCGGGGAGAACCATGAAACGAAGAGTCCTGGTCGTCGACGACGAGCAGATGATAGCCGATACTCTTGGAATAATCTTTCGCAAGCGTGGGTTTGAATGCCGGGTGTCGTATACGGGCGCGGAAGCCCTTGCTTGTCCCCCGGATTTCTGCCCGGAGCTGCTGTTGTGCGATATGGCGATGCCTGGGATGGACGGATTGGAATTGGCCTCGAACGTCACCCAGAGATGGCCGCAGTGCCGCGTTCTTATGTTGACCGGCAATTTTGCAAATCTTGGATCGGCACGGAAATGGGCCCGTGACCGCACCATCCCCAGCCGTATTATGACAAAACCCGTACCGCCGGCATTGTTGCTGGAAGAGGCGGACGCGCTGCTCGATAGCTGATCGAGCGAGAGCTGCAGGGCATCGCTGCGCGGATCGTGCGCGCCTTGGTTCTACACTTAGGGTATGTACGGACTAGGGCGAGCTCTGATCGTTTTCGGCATGGTGATCGTAATCGCCGGCGTCTGCGTGATGCTCGCTGGAAGGCTGAACCTGCCGCTCGGACGTTTACCGGGGGATATTGTCTGGCGCGGCAAAAATTCTTCGTTCTACTTCCCTCTGGTAACCTGCATTGTACTGAGCGTCGTGCTGTCTTTGATCTTCTATATCCTCAGCCGCATACGTCGCTGATTCCTGGGGCAAATGCTAGACTCATCGTTTGTTAAGGCGTGTTTCAAAGTCGATCTGTCATTCCCAGCCCTAGGGCTTCGCTCAGGATGACCGATGATGATCTGAGCATTTTTCAAACAAGCTTCAGCCGCCGCCATGGAGATTCCGCGGGAAGAAGGTTGAGTATCCATCCGTGAACCCGTCCTTCAAATCACCGCGAAATATGGACGACCCTTCAGCCGGCCGGCCATCTGCCCCGCAAATGGATCTCCTCTTCCCCGCTGTCACCGGCGCGACGCAATCCCCGAGCTTCGTCCGTCCTCCGTGGAAGGTGTGGGAGCTGGTTACGGAAATCCGCAATCACGTTGAAAAGGAATACCGCGATGTGCGCGTCGAGGGAGAGATTTCGAATCTGCGCCGCGCATCCTCTGGACACATTTATTTCACTTTGAAGGACGATCAGAGCCAGATTCCGGTGGTCCTGTTTCGCAGCAAAGCACGCCTGCTGAAGTTCAGCCCGAAAGATGGACTGGAAGTTCAGGTGCGCGGCGGCGTTTCCGTCTACGAAGACCGCGGTCAATTGCAGCTGGTCGCAGAAAGTATGGAGCCGCGCGGCAAAGGCTCGCTTCAGGTCGCATTCGAGCAGCTCTACGCGAAACTGCGAGAGGAGGGCCTGTTCGACGCCGAAAGAAAACGTCCGCTTCCGGCCTACCCGCGAGTCATTGGTGTCATTACTTCGCCCAAAGGCGCGGTGATCCACGACATTCTCAACATCCTTGCGCGCCGCCATGCCAAGGTGCGGGTGCTGTTGTATCCGGTCGCGGTTCAGGGCGAAGCGGCTGGCCGGGAAGTAGTCGAAGCGCTCGCATGGTTCGATCGCAATCCATGTGCGGATGTCATCCTCGTGGCCCGGGGCGGTGGCTCACTCGAAGATTTGGCTGCGTTCAACAGCGAGGCCGTCGCGCGCGCCATCTCGGCTGCAACAATCCCCGTAGTCTCCGCCGTCGGACACGAGACCGACTTCACGATTGCGGATTTTGTCGCGGATTTACGCGCACCGACGCCTTCCGCCGCCGCCGAGTTGGTCACGGACGCACAGTATCGCGTCGAGGAATATCTGGAGACACTAACGGCGCGCCTGGAGCGGGGAGCCCGATATCAGCGGATGCGCAGCCAGGAGCGACTGTCTCGTCTTGATGCGGCCGCCGTGTTTGCTCGCATGCAGCATGGACTGGGCCGACGCCAGCAGCGCGTGGATGAGTTGCGCTTTCGGCTGGAATCCTTCTGGGATAAGCTGTGCGCCGCCGCTGGCCAGCGAATTCATCTGCTGCGCGCGCGTTTGATGCAGCAGGATATTCGCCGCCAGCTGGCCCTCCATCAGGAACGCCTGCGGGTGCTGCGGATCACGCTACTGCAGGCCAGCAATGCGGCCATGGAACGCCGCCGGACGCGCTGGAACCGCGCTTCGGACAGGCTGCTGGCGCTTTCGCCGCTGGCGGTTCTGGAGCGGGGCTATGCCCTGGTCTATACCGATCCAGGCAGTCTGGTGAAAGATGCGGAGCGCCTTCGTCCCGGAGATGATTTGCAGCTACGTTTTGCGCGTGGGCGCGCCCGCGCCACCGTGGTAGAAACAGAGAGGGAATCTCGCGAAAAGATATGAGAAAACTGTTTGGGACAGATGGAATCCGCGGCATCGCCGGCGAGTTCCCGCTCGATAAAAAAACCGTGTACGCTATCGGTCTGGCGCTCGCCCATTCGCTGCGAAAACAAACGTCCAACCCGCATGTGCTTCTCGGCATGGACACACGCGAATCCGGACCATGGATCGCCGCAGCCTTGACGCATGGTCTGCGCGAAGGCGGGGTGAATGTGACCAATGCAGGCGTAATCCCTACGCCCGGAATCGCATATCTTGCCCGCATTCGCGGATTTTCCGCCGGAATCGTGATTTCCGCCTCGCATAATCCATGGGAAGACAATGGCATTAAAATCTTCGGCGGAGATGGCTATAAGCTTGCCGACGCGGTTGAGCTGGCAATTGAACATGAAATCTTTGAGAAGCTTTCGCAGATTCAGGAGATCACTCTGTTCCAAACCGATGCGCCTGCGATTGACGGCACGCTGCGAGCGGCATACATAAAGTTTTTGCGCGATCAGGTACCGAACCTGCGGCTGGACGGAAAAACAATTGTCGTCGATTGCGCCAATGGCGCAGCCAGTGCGATCGCGCCGGAGTTGCTCTCGCACTTCGGCGGAAATCTGATATTGACGCACGTAACGCCGGATGGCCGCAACATCAATGCCCAGTGCGGCGCGCTGCATCCTGAAATCGTGGCCAAAGAAGTGCTCGCCCATCACGCCGATATCGGCATGACTTTTGACGGAGATGCCGACCGCGCCCTGTTTGCCGACGAACACGGCCACGTGGTCAACGGGGATGCGATCCTGCTGATTGCGGCTCGCGATCTGCGGGCGCGTAACCTGCTGACCACCGATATGGTGGTCGCGACGACAATGTCGAACATGGGACTGGAAGCGGCCTTGCGCGCTGATGGAATCCGCATGCTTCGCGCAGCGGTTGGCGACAGATATGTTCTGGAAGAGATGCAGCGCACGGGCGCAGTTCTCGGCGGCGAACAGTCCGGGCACATCCTGTTTCTGGATCGCAATACCACCGGCGACGGACTGCTGACGGCGCTGTTGGTGCTGGATATTCTGCACCGCGCGGGCAAAACACTGTCCGAATCGAAGAGCGATCTGAAGGTGTTTCCGCAGATAATTGTGAACGTCCGCGTCCGCGAGAAAAAACCAATGGAAACCATCCCGGGCATTGCTGCCGCCATTCAGGAAGCGGATACAGAACTGGAAGGAAATGGCCGCGTCGTGGTCCGCTATTCCGGAACCGAAGCGCTGGCGCGGGTCATGATCGAGGCTGAATCCGAGCAGGTGATGCAGCGCCATGCCGACCGCATCGCTGACGCCATTCGCGCCGAGCTAGGCGCCTGATCGATACCCGCGCATGTTTACTTCAGATCGCGCCAATTGAGTCCGACGCCCACATCGGCAACAACGGGAACTTTCAGTTCAATCACCTGCTCCATCGCATGCTTCACGAGTTCCCGCACCTGTTCTACTTCCTCTTGCGGCACGTCGAAGACCAGCTCATCATGCACCTGTAGAACCATCTGCGCGCGTAAATTTCTTTCCCGCAGTTCGCGCGCGATACGGATCATTGCCAGCTTGATCAGATCCGCCGCAGTACCCTGCAGCGGAGTGTTGACTGCGGTTCGCTCGGCGAATCCGCGCATATTTGCGTTACGGCTGGTGATGTCGGGAATGGGCCGGACGCGGCCAAAAATCGTGCGCACACTTTGCGTTCGACGCACCTCTTCTAAAGTGCGATCGATAAATGTCCGCACGCCTTGGTACCGCTCAAAATACCGGTCGATATAAATGCGAGCCTCCGCCGGTTGAATCCCCAACTGCTGCGCCAGCCCGAACGGCGAAATCCCGTATACGATGCCGAAATTTACCGCCTTGGCGCGGTTGCGCGTCTCTTTATCCATCGCATCGATTGGCACGCCAAAGACTTCGGAAGCGGTCAACGTATGGATATCGACATTCTCGCGATACGCTTTCAGCAACAGCGGGTCTTCAGAGAAATGAGCCATCAGCCGCAACTCAATCTGCGAGTAATCCGCCGACAGAAGCAGGTTGCCTTCCGCCGGAACGAACGCGGCGCGAATCTCGCGGCCAAGTTCGGTGCGGATGGGAATGTTCTGCAGATTGGGATTTGTAGAGGACAAGCGGCCGGTAGAAGTCCCCACCGCGTTAAATGTGGTGTGCACGCGCTGCCGATCGTCCGCGAGTAACGGCAGGCTGTCTGAATAATTCGATTTCAGCTTGGCCAGCTGTCGGTATTCCAGCACCATGCGCGGAACATCATGGTGTTCCGCCAGCTCCTCCAAAACATCCTGAGCGGTTGAAACCACCTTGCCCCGGCCGTACTTGATCGGCTTTGGCAGCGCCATTTTGTTGAACAGCACGTCTCCCAGCTGCTTGGGAGAATTTATGTTGAAGCGATGGCCGCAGTTGCCATAAATACATTCCGCCAGGGCTTGCATCTGCTCGGCCAGGCGTTCAGAAAATTTCTGCAGATTGGCGGAGTCGATGCGTACACCGGCATCTTCCATGTCCAGAAGAACCGGCGCAAGCGGAAGATCGATCGTCTCATACACGCTCCGCGTTTCCCCATGTTCGACCGCTTCGCGCAATTTCGGCGTCAGCCGAGCGATTGTTGCGGCCGCCATCGGAAGCGCCTCCTCCCCTTCTCCGCGCAGCGACTGATTGTCGAATCGCGCGGCGACATCCGCCAGCCGATGTGTGGCATGCGTGGGATTCAGAAGGTAGGAGTAGAGCATCAGGTCATCTTGCACCCCTGCAAGCCGGATGCCCTGCCCACGCGTGGCGCGCAACAGCGCCTTCAAATCGTGAACAGATTTCATCAGCTTCTCATTTTCGAGCGCCGCGCGAATTATGGTTCCCGCATCCCCGTCCAATCGCACGCGGTATGCTTTCGAATCGTCAAGCGCCAGCCCCAGCATCAAGGCAGGAGCATTCGCAGCAGTTGGCGGCGATGTTTCTGCCGTTTCGATCGCATCCAGCAAAGAAAGCGATCCCTGCGCCGGTTCTGCTTCCACGGATTCTTCAGGAGCAAGCGGCGTTTCCTGCAGGGCTGCGGTTTCCGCTTCGCTCAGAACGATAAGCGTTCCCGCTTGCGCAGCGGTCAGCAACTGCTCAATTTCCTTCATCGTCGGATTCAATACCAGCTCCGCAATTTGCTTCGGCTGTTCCTCCGCGCCCAACTCCTTGATCAGCGTCGTGAATTCGAGTTCCGTAAACAATTCGCGGCTGGCCACCAGATCGGGCGGGCGAGTTTGCATCTGTTCGAGGTCCAGTTCCATCGGAACATTGCAGTGAACCGTTACCAGCTCTTTACTCAGCAAAATGGTGTCGCGATTGTTCTGCAGGGATTCACGATACGTCTTGCGACTCACTTCACCGGCATGGTCGAGAGCGGCCTCGACACTGCCGAACTGCTGGATCAGCTCGACAGAACCTTTGTCGCCGATTCCAGGAGCGCCGGGGATATTGTCGATCGAGTCGCCCCGCAGCGCCATCACATCGACCACCTGCTCCGGAGGAACACCCAGCGCAGCCTGAACGCCGGCGCGATCGAGCACCAGATTGTCTTTGGCCGGATTCAGCACGAAGACATTGTCCCCGACCAGCTGCATCATGTCTTTATCGTTCGACACGATGTAAACCGGATGGCCAAGCTGCGAGGCCTGCCGGGATAATGTGCCGATCACGTCGTCGGCCTCAAATCCTTCCTGCTGCAGGATGGGGATGCGCAATGCATCGAGCGCGCGGCGGATATAAGGTACCTGCTGTACCAGGTCGGATGGCATCTCCGTGCGATTTGCCTTGTATCCGGCGTAGTCCACTTCGTCGTAAGTCTGTGTCTGGCTGTTAAATTTTCGAAGTTTAATGTCTTTCGCCCGCTCATCGCGAAAAACCGGCGCGCTGACGTCGAAAACAGCCGCGAGGTATTGCGGGTTGAAATCGCTCCGCAGCTTATTCAACATGTTCACGAACACATACACGGCTGCTGTGGGAACTCCGCTGCGCGTCGACATCGGGCGCTGCCGCTGCATCGCGTGATACGCGCGGAAAATAAATCCCATGCTGTCGAGGAGAAATATAGCGGGTTTTGCGGGCTGATTCGCCATCATTCTAGAGTCTATCGAATCCGATAGATTGTCATCTCGACCGGACCCTGAGCGAAGGCGAGCGGGCACTGGAGAGACCTGCGGTTGTTTATGCTCGACACCAGACCGTATCACGCCAGGAACATGCAATCTCCGTAGGAGAAAAAACGGTACTCCTCGGCGACTGCATGCTGATAGGCCGCAAGCACTCTTTCCCGGCCGCCGAACGCGCACACCAGCATCAGCAGCGTCGATTGCGGCAGATGAAAATTCGTGAGCAGTCCGCGTACGACGCGAAACTGATAGCCAGCTGAAATAAACATTTCCGTTTCTCCGGAATGTCCAACCAGTTCTCCGCGCTCCGCAATTTGAGCGCAGTGTTCCAGCGTGCGCACAGTGGTAGTGCCTACGGCAATCACCCTGCGACCTTCGGCCAGGGCGCGATTCACCGCCTGCGCCGTCTCATCCGGCAAGGTGTAGCGCTCCGTATGCAAATGGATATCCTGCAGATCTTCGACTCGAACCGGCTGAAAGGTCCCCAGCCCAACGTGCAGCGTAACGCTCGCAATCTCCACGCCACGCGCCTGAATCGATTTCAGAATATCCGGCGTAAAGTGCAGTCCGGCAGTCGGAGCCGCCACGGAACCGCGCTCCGTGGCAAAGACAGTTTGATAGCGTTCCCGATCCGCGACTTCATCGGGACGATGGATGTACGGCGGCAACGGCATATGTCCAAGCTGATCTAAAACGGAATAAAAATCCGCCACGGGAGAAAATCTGAGGCGGCGTTCCCCGAACTTACCCCGCCCGATGATTTCCGCGGTCAGCAGTGGTGTTGCATCATCCGAGCTGCCGGAATGCTCCGCAGCGAAAAAATGCAATTTCTCGCCCACAGGCAGCTTGCGCCCTGGGCGCACCAGCGCGCTCCACTCCAAGGATGCGTGCTGCGCGGTCAGCAGCACTTCCACCCGGCCTTTCAGATATTCCCGTGCAGATGGATTCCTTGGACTGACCGGCTGCGCATGCACCCCGGCGCGGCGGCCGAACAATCTGGCCGGCAGCACACGTGTATTGTTCAGCACCAGCAGATCGCCGGATCGCAGCAGAGCGGGAAAATGGCGAAAGTAACTGTCCTCAAATACTCCGGTATCGCGATCGAATACCAGCATGCGCGAACCAGCGCGATCCGCAAGCGGCTGCTGCGCAATCCGCTCCGGTGGCAACCCATAATCGAAATCGCGAACCAGCACGAGTCTATTTTAGTGGCCTGCCGTTTCGGCGAGCGATGTGTTCTTCGACTGCGCGGCGGGCGCGCTCAAGAGCTCCCTCCACCGCGCGCCGCGCAGTTTCGAGTGAGCTTTCATCCGCCTCCGGCGGCACCGGAACCGGCATCTGCCAGCCAATCACGATCTTCGAAAATGGTTTCGGGATCAGGAACCGATCCCATGAACGCAACTCCCAGGCGCGCATCGGAGCCGCATAAAAAACGCCGACACCACCCCCTGTCTGCTGCGCCAACTTCGTCCCTCCCGGCTTTGCGTGATAGACCGGGCCACGCGGACCATCGGCGGTAAAGGCAGCGTAATTGCAGCGGTCGTCATTCCTGGCATCGAGAACGCGCTGCATTCCCAGCAGCCCGGCCGCGCCGCCGCGCGAGCTTGATCCACGGACAGGCGTGTATCCCACGCGACGAATCGTTTGCGCAATCAACTCGCCGTCAAAGCTCGGACTGATCAGGATCGCAATTTTGCGTTTGCGGAAGTGCCAGGCGACGGAAAGCAGGGACCGATGCCACATGCAGTAGACCCGCGTTTGCGGATTTTCATCGGCGTGTGCGCCCGGCTCGCCAATCTCCTCATACCTCAGTGTCGAACCCAGCAGGCGAATCAAAGCTGCGCCGATAGGCGGCAGCACAGCCAACGCAAGGCGCTGCTTCAGCTTGTACGCATGCGGCACATGGCCATTTTAGCCCGCCGATTTTGGCCGAGCTGGCCACACTCGCCCATGCTGGCCATGCCGATGCATGGCAAATCCTTAGAAGAAGTCAATCAGCGCCGCCGGCCTGCCGGCTTGCGCGATGAGCGGGCGGTTCAGAAATTCGACCAGCGGAGCGGCGGCGCGGAAGCGGTTTACGATTTCTTTGCGCAAATTCGGCTGCAACGCTGTCTCCGCAGGCAATGTCGCGGAGACTCCCCATTGCCGGCAGGCGATCAGGTCGATGGCGGGGTGGTCTTTCGGAAAGCCTTTTGGTGGCCGCGAGAGGCGCAGCCCGTCGAACTCTCCCATCGTGCGTTTCAGTTTGCGCGCGTTGGAAATTTTTCGGTACTCCTCGTGATGTTCGAGCAGGTGGTTGCGGATAGCGAGCAGCTGCTCCCGCTCCGGCATATAGACACCGGCGGCGATGATCAGCTCTTTCCCCGATAAATGGAAGTAGAAACCGCCGCCCGATTTCTTCTCCAGCCCCTGGCGCGCGAACCACGCGGAGATGTGCTTTTTATAAGGCGTTTTGTCCGCCGAAAAGCGCGTGTCGCGATAGATGCGGAACATGCATTTCTGCGCCGGGCGAATGTGCTCTGGCGCGAAGTCCACCAGCTCGCCATTGATTTCCTCGATCAGCGCGAGCATGGGGGCTTTCAGTTCGCGCTCGTAAATCGCCTTGCGGGCGTCGAACCACTCTCGATTGTTGTTGCGGGCGAGGCTTCGCAGGAATTTGATCGCTTCCGGAGAAAAGTGCGTCGGCATAGAGAAATTTTAGTTCAGGCGCTCGCGAATCCGCCCAAAGCGGTTCCCCAGCAATAATTGGTTCAGAAGAGCATTCAGCACGCCGGGCAGTCCGCTATCCGTAAGGGGCAAAGGCCCACTCAATGCGCGCCAAACGATAGAATCAAATCTGAATGGCTTTTACGGAACAATACGATCTCATCATCGTCGGAGCCGGCCACGCAGGCTGCGAGGCCGCGATGGCGGGCGCACGCATGGGGCTGCGTACGGCTCTCTTTGCGCTGAACCTCGACCTGATCGCGCAGATGTCCTGCAATCCGGCCGTCGGCGGCATCGCCAAGGGCCACCTGGTGCGGGAGATAGATGCTCTCGGCGGCGTCATGGGCGAGGTCACGGATGCGGTCGGCATTCAGTTCCGGTTGCTGAATACTTCTCGCGGGCCTGCCGTATGGTCGCCACGCGCGCAGTGCGATAAACAGCAGTACCGCGTAAAGATGCGCGAGGTGCTCGAGTCGCAGCCGAACCTCTACATTAAGCAGGCAGAAGTCGTCGATGTGGTGCTGGAAAATCTGCCTGCCGAAACAGCGACTCGCGTAGTTCGCGGAGTGAAGCTGCGCGATGGCCGGATCGTGTACGCTCCTGCAACCGTCATCACGACGGGAACATTCCTCAATGGCCTGATCCATTGCGGCGAAGAGAATTATCCCGCGGGACGCAGCGGCGAGCCCGCGGCGGTCCTGCTGGGCGAGTCGCTGAAGCGATTGGGGCTGCGCAACTGCCGCCTAAAGACCGGCACGCCGCCGCGCATCGACGGCCGGACCATTGATTGGTCGCGTTTTGAAGAGCAGCCCGGCGACGCCGAGCCGACGCCGTTCAGTTTCCGTACTCGAGGCGATCACGCGGCCGCAGGTTCCCTGCCATATTGCGTTTACCACGCCGGAAACACTCGCCATTATTCGCGAAAACGTGCATCGCTCGCCGATGTACTCCGGGCAGATTCAAGGCATCGGGCCGCGCTATTGCCCGTCGATTGAAGACAAGGTCGTCCGCTTTCCGGAGAAGCTGCAGCACCAGTTATTTCTGGAGCCGGAAGGGCTGAACACGCATGAGATCTATATCAACGGCATGTCCACTTCGCTGCCGATGGATGTGCAGGCGGCCGTTCTGCGCTCCATTCCGGGCCTGGAGAATGCGGAGATGCTGCGGCCTGGATATGCCATCGAGTATGACGCGATTGACGCGACGGAACTTGATCACGCGCTCGCGGTGAAGAGCATTGCGGGCCTCTACCTTGCGGGGCAAATCAATGGGACCTCCGGCTATGAAGAGGCGGCGTGCCAGGGACTGATGGCGGGGATCAACGCCGCGCTCCATGTAAAAGGCGAGCCGATGTTCACGCTCGACCGCAGCGAAGCGTATACCGGCATTCTGATTGACGACCTGATCAGCAAAGGCACGAACGAGCCGTACCGCATGTTTACCTCGCGCGCGGAGTTCCGCCTGCATCTCCGCATCGACAACGCCGATCGGCGGCTGACTCCCCATGGCCGCAGACTGGGGCTGATCGATGATTCCGCGTGGGCCGCATTTGAGATTAAGCAGGCGCGCATGCAGGCGTTCGCAAAAATGCTGACGACGCGAAGGCCTGATCTGGAGCGGATGGCCGCAGCATTGCCCGAGCTGAGCGCGAAATTGAATGGTGCCGCCGGGCAAACCTATGCGCAGTTGATGAAGCGGCCGGAAGTGACTATCGAATCTTTGATGCCCCTATTGCCGGATATGCTCGCGAACGACGGTGGCGGAAGTTCTGAACACGATCCGCGATGCCGTCGCTGCAGGTCCGCTGCCAGTGCATCTGCGCAATGAACTGAAGGCCGTGGAGACGGAAATCAAGTACGCCGGATATCTCGACCAACAGAGGAAATCGATTGAGCGGATGAAGAGTGCCGAGCATCGCACCATTCCACCGTGGTTCGACTACGCCGCCGTCAGCGGACTTTCCCGCGAGATGCAGGAGAAGCTGCTGCGCATCCGTCCGGCAACCATCGGACACGCCAGCCGCATCCCCGGAGTGACCCCGGCGGCGTTGTCGCTGATCAATATCTATATTGAGATTCAGGGACGCAATCAGCCTGCAGCGGCAAGAGCTTAAGCTGCGCACTCAAACTCCCGAACCCATACGACCTTGTCACTGCGGTTGCGATCCGGAGTTACTGGAATTATGGTGCATGCCAGGGAAGTGGAACCCCAGATCATGGTTCAGCCGCTTTTCGTCCGATCCCTCTTTCGATTTCTTCCTGCTGCCGCTGCTTGCCGCTCCCTCGATGAGAGTGCGCTGAGAATTGATGCATTCCCAACTGTTGCGTGCCCGGACGTAGACCTGGCTGAACACGCCTTTCTCGTCCCTCCGCTTCGTACGGCTCAGCCGGCTGCCTTGATACACGCGATCATAAGTACCGTTGATTACCGCGACATCACCCACAATCCGGACGCTGGTCACCTTCTGAGCGAGAGTGTAACGGGGCGCATCTTTCATGACCAATTGTGAAACCACCTGATCGCGGTCCTGCACTTGGCCGGAATCGGAAATAGCGATGAACTGAGGAGCAAGCACCAGTTCCAGCCCATATTGATCGTGTTGATCGATGGCGTCATCCCATCGATCGACGACCTTCTGGAGCTCCGCGATCTGCTGCGACATCTGGGAAGCGGCATTCGTCTGTCCGGCATCGGTCAACAACTGTGCGCGAGAAGTTGTGGGGAAGGCGAGCGCAACGGTAAGCAGAAAAGAGCAGAACATCAAGCGGTCCAAACCGGATAAAAGACGAGGCATCGTCAAACGAGAACTCCTGTGTCTAAGTGAATGTCTGTCCGGAGGGTGAGCGGTCGTGCTGAGACCTGTCCGGGCCAACGGATACCGCCTGGGGAAGGCGCAGCCTTGCAGCCACTCTGCGAGGCGTTTCTATTATGATAGCCTGCCGCCAGCTTTGCTGCCGGGTGCCCGATGCTAACCGCGTTCTCAGCGATTCGCGGGGAACGGCATACTCTCGGACCATCATCGTAAATTCGCATCCGCATTTTCCACTCATCCGACCGGATATTCACGTATCTTTTTTGTTCCTCGACGAAGCTACACTCATAAGCAGTGGCCACCGCATCTCAAATTTCACTCGAACACGGACTGCCCGCGAGCGTCGAAGCGGAGCGCACCATTCTCGGCGCCATCCTGCTCGACAACGCCGCCCATAGCGAAGCGGCG
Organism: uncultured Acidobacteriota bacterium; assembly: GCA_963823295.1. Classification (GTDB taxonomy): domain Bacteria; phylum Acidobacteriota; class Terriglobia; order Terriglobales; family Acidobacteriaceae; genus JAKAAZ01. The sequence continues at coordinate 55,883 of CAWGLF010000017.1, read as the reverse complement.
GAGCGGCTGATTGCCGACGATTTTTCGCTCGATTCGCATCGCAGAATTTTTGCCCGCATGGGCGACCTGATCGACGCCAACCGCGCCGTCGATATCATCACCCTGAGCGAAGAGCTCGACCGGCAGAAAGAGCTGGAGTCGATCGGCAATCGCGCCTATCTCTTCAGCCTGACGGAAAATCTGCCGCGCCGCCTCAGCATTGAAGATTACGTCCGCATCGTCAAGGACAAGTCGATCCTGCGGCAGCTGATGGGCATCTGCTCCGAGGCGCAGGCGCGGGCGGCCGACCAGAGTGAAGACGCGCTCGAAGTCCTGAATGCGACCGAAGCGCAGTTGCTCGAGGTCTCCGAGCGCGGCATCGGCCAGGGCTTCGCCAGCATCCCGGAAATCGTCCGCGGCTCCTTCGGCTCGATCGACAACTTATATAAGGAAGGCCGCGAGGTCACCGGCCTGGCCACGCATTACATCGAATTCGACCGCATGACCAGCGGCCTGCAGCCCTCCGAATTGATCATCATCGCCGCCCGGCCTTCCATGGGAAAAACAGCATGGGCGATCAACATTGCCGAAAATGCCGCCGTACAGGATGGCAAGATTGTCGGCGTATTTTCGCTCGAAATGTCGAAAGAGGCACTGCTGCGGCGCATGCTCGCCTCGCAATCCATGGTGAACATGCGGCATATCCAGACTGGCTTTCTGACCCGCGATGATCGCGACAAGCTCACCAACGGGCTGGAGCGGCTGGCCGAGGCGAAACTCTTCATCGACGACACGCCGGGAATCTCGCTCGCGGAAATGCGGGCCAAAGCCCGCCGTTTGAAACAGCAGTCGCAAGGACTCGACCTTATCGTCATCGACTATCTGCAACTGATGAGCGCCAGCGGCATGGGGCCGAACGGGAAGCGCTTTGAAAACAGAACACAGGAAGTTTCGGCGGTCTCCCGCGGGCTGAAGGCGCTGGCCAAGGAGTTGCGCGTTCCGGTGATTGCGCTTTCGCAGTTGAGCCGCGCCAGCGAACAGCGTGGTGGCGACAAAAAACCGATGCTCTCCGATCTGCGCGAGTCCGGCTCTATCGAGCAGGATGCGGACGTGGTGGCGTTCATCCATCGCGAAAGCTACTACAACCGCGAAGAAGAGAACGACGAAGATAAGAATAAGGCGGAGATCATCATTGCCAAGCAGCGCAATGGCCCCACCGGATCGGTGCCGTTGATGTATCTGCCGGAGTTCACTCGTTTTGAAAATCCCTACAAGGGCGACGATGCCGCCATTCCCAACTACTAGAGCAGAGATATCTCGCTCGCGGTTGACGGGAAATTTTCGGCGGCTGCGTGCGCTGGCGCAGCGGAGCGGCAGCGATCTGCTGGCAGTTGTGAAAGCGGATGCCTACGGACACGGCGTTTCCCTCTGCGCGCCCTGGCTGGTTGAGGCTGGGGCAACATGGCTGGGCGTGACCTCCGCTCAGGAAGCCGTCGCCGTTCGGCGGCTCTGCCCGGAGACTCCCATCCTGATAATGAGCGGCTTGCAGCGTGAGGATGCCGCGGTCTTTGCTCGATGCGCGGCTCGCCGCGACCGTCTGGGATCGCGAGCATCTGGATATTCTGGCTGAATCGGCGAATGCAGCATTCCCTTCCCGCAGGCAGCATCCCCATTCATCTTGAGATCGACACCGGAATGTCGCGCCAGGGCGTAAGCTCTACCGCACCGGAGATGCGCGCGATTCTCGACCGGCTGCGTGCGATCCCAGCCGTGCGGCTGGAAGGTGTTTTCACTCATTACGCCTCGCCGGAGATGCTCGATAACGAACAGAACTTGCAGCAAACGGCGCGCTTCGAGCAGGCGATCACGCAGATTGCTGCCGCCGGATTCCGCCCCCAGTGGATTCATGCCGGCAACTCCGCCACCCTGCTGGGCGAGGGGCAGGTAAAGGCGCTAATCACGCTGGCGAGCAGCGTAGGCGCCGGGTTCTTATTTCGGCCCGGCATCGCACTCTACGGATATACGCTGCCGTTTTGCGGCGGAGCAGATTGCTGAAATGCCTTTCCAACTCGAGCCGGTCATGGCCTGGAAAACCGCGATCGTTTCGCTGCGAACCGTCGAAGCGGGAGCGCAGGTGGGCTATAACGGCACATTCGTGGCTCCCGACAGAATGCGGCTGGCGCTGCTGCCGATCGGCTATGCCGATGGGCTGAATCGTAAGCTTTCGAATCGCGGAGCACGTGCTGGTTCGCGGAACGGTTGCGCCCATTGTCGGTCGCATCTCGATGGACCTGACCATCGTGGACGTGAGCCACGCGCCTGAAATTGCGGTCGGCGATGAAGTTATCATCTTCGGCGAGCAGAACGGCCACCGCGTCACCGCCGACGATCACGCCCGCTGGGCGGAAACAATTCCCTATGAGATATTGTGCGCGGTGGGCGCGCGCGTACCGCGCCACGCCCTGCGAATGACTCGCTCGGGCCGCATCGCTCATACTAACCCAACGGGAAATCGGCGGCAGAATGATATCTTGATTATCAAGTAGACGCTTGATCATGTGTAAGCCGTCCAGGGCATCATCGCCCTGTTCATGCGCCACGAATCAACTGATTCTGACCGGGGGATGAGAAGTTGCGTGCAAATGGTCTGGCGTTGTTGGCCCTGGGGCTGGCATTTCTGACCTCTTCCATTCTGGCTCAGAATCCCACCATCCAGCCTCCGATCCAGATCAGGCAAAAATCCCAATCGGCTGACTTCAACCGGGATATCTTCTACAGGAACAAGCTCGAATTTTCCTATGAAGTTGGGCTGGCTCCCTTTTAACATTCCTCTTATCTTCGACGTGTTCCTGCACAGTGCCTACACGACATGGCCGCTCAAGTACACTCTGGTGCCGAACATTGCCTCCCTCCGCTGGCAGGTGGACGGCATCCACGGTCCGTCCTTCCTGCGCGGAAGTACGGACTTTACCTTCAGCGGGTCCTTTACCGCCATCCCCAGAGGAGCTGAGACCCGCTATCCGGCATTCGACTTTGGCATCCGGCGCAACTTTATCCCGCGCAATTGGAGATTGTGCCTTACTACGAGATGCGGGGCGGCATCGGCAATATCGACGCCAAGGGGCCTCACGGAGTCGAATATGCCCAGGGACAGGATCTGACCTTCACCTACATGATGGGCAGCGGGGTGCGCTACGACTTCAATCCCCGGTACAGCTTTGAGGCCGGAGCCACCTATATGCACATATCCAACGCCTTCTTGTCCCAACCGAAGTATGAGGATTTCGGCATCAATGTCTGGGGCCCAATCTTTGGCTTCAACGTCCGCCTGGGCGGGCCGAAACCACCTTGGCGCTGAGCATCGAACGACCTCTGCTCCCACCCGCACGCCGTCATCCTCGGCGTAACCGGGGTCCCCACGCGCGCGTTCTTCGGGCGTGGGGGGTAGCCGGGGTGCTCCATTCCAGCCGCATCCTTTGCGGCTAGGGTGGGGATGGACGCATTACGCTAGCATCGAATAAGCATGCTGAAACGGCTCTACGGAAAATGGATGTACGCGTGGGAAACGAACCTGACCACCCGCGATACGAACCGCGTCGTTCGCCCGCTGGAGTGGGGCTTCGACTGGCTGGAAGACTGGATCGCCGAAACAAATCTGCCGCTCGCGGATGCAATCGCCGGCGATAACCCGGCGCAGCTTCAGGCCGCCATGCTAACGATCAACCAAAGCATCATCGCCGGGCACGAGCAGTTCTACGCCTATCAGACGCCCACGGATTTTCGCTTGGAAGAACGCCATCCCCAGCTCTACCCCACCAATGTGCGTCCCGAAACCCTGCGTCACGACGCGCGGGTGAAGCAGCGGATCGCTGCCGGCAAAATGCCGAAGGCGCAGTTTCTCCGCTTCACATCGCCCGTGCGCACACGCTACCCGGAAAACGACCAGGTGAACGCCCGCTGGTATCCCGCCTCGGCAAACAAGCAGGCAGGCAAGCCAAAGCAGGCCATCATCGTCATGCCGCAGTGGAACGCCGACGCTTTCAGCCACAACGCGCTGTGCCGCATCTTCAACCGCTTCGGCGTGTCGGCGCTCCGGCTGTCGAAGCCGTTTCACGATGTCCGCCGGCCGGCGGAGCTCGAACGTTCCGATTACGCCATCAGCTCGAACATCGGCCGCACCATTACCGCATGCCGCCAGGCGGTGTCGATGTTCGCAGCTGCCTCGACTGGCTCCAGCAGCAGGGATACGAGCAGTTCGGGGTGCTCGGCACCAGTCTCGGCTCCTGCTACGCATTTATCGCCAGCGCCCATGACCCACGCCTGCGCATCAACGCTTTCAATCACGCCTCGCTCTGGATGGGCGACGTCGTCTGGACCGGCCAGAGCACCCGTCACGTCCGCGCTGCGTGCGAGCAGGCAGGACTCAGCCAGCAGGACCTGCGAATGCTGTGGAGCGGCGTCAGCCCAATGAGCTACATGGATGAATTTGCCGGCGCCAACGCGGAAGGCCAGCCGCTCGATCGCACCCCAGCCCTGGCCGAGGAAGCGCGTGCGGGTCATCTACGCGCCCTACGATCTGACCTTCCTGCGCGAATACTCCGAAGACGTGCTGCGCGAATTTGCCAAACGCCGCATGGATTACGACGCCAAAGTGCTACCCTGCGGCCACTACACTACCGGAGAAACTCCCTACAAATATATCGATGGCTGGTATTTGGGGGCTTTTGTGTATAACGGATTTAAAGCCCTGGCAGCAACAAGGAAGATCTGAATGGAATGCGAGATAATGGAACGACTGATTTCATTGTGCTTTAGCCGCTGAGCTTAAGACTATAGAGACTGAAGCTATTACAGATGTTGCTGCTTTGCCCCTTTCAGTGGATTGCGAAAGGGCAGGCGCAGGTCGGCAAGGGGGATACACGACCTGCCAAACGTCAGCGCTCGATTCAAAAGAGCTCTGGGGAAAGTGGGTCGTCCGCAAGGGATGCGAACACGATCTGATTACTGGCTGATGAAAGCTGGACGACGAATTGCTGGCACCGAACTTGAACATCATGCAAGCGGCCGGATGCTGGCACGATAAAATGTCCGCTTATTTGAGGGAGCTACAGCCTCTGAGAATGCCAAGCAATTTATTATCGGTTAGTAGCTCTGAGCAACATACTTACATCGGGCGACTTACCATACTTAGGAATCGCACTCGGCTGAAGGCCCAGATGGCAATCACGTATTCCGATGTGCGATAGAAGAAGTGTGGCGAAGACTGACCGTAATGCGCGCCGTTGCTCTTTGAATGAGCAGGAAGCATATTTTGACTCCGGGTCTGTATTGTGTATTCCGAGTGCTGTCGCTGGCCGAACCTGATTGTCAAGCGTAGTTTTTCAAAGCGCACAAATGATTTGGAGGTGAAGCTATGTCGATCCCATATTCATTACAACCTGTTTTCCAGTCCCTTCTCGCAGACACGCAGGCGATGGTTCGGCGAGACTATCAGCATCGCAGGAAATCCGTGTTGCTGTAGGAGTCATCTCGGGGGAGTACCAGCAACCTATCTCTTGCCCGATCCCGGAGACCAATTTGGCGGGGCCATTTTGAAGCCGGCAAATTCGAAAGCTGGAGCGACAACGCAAGAGACCAGACTCCAGGCGCCCAAACTCTCAGCGGATTGCCACACACCCAATGGGACTATGGCCTGTGGGCGTTCGCCAGCAGCGATATCAGGACCGAGCGATACTGTTTCGGTTTGCTGCCCGTCATGGCTGAGGCTAAGCCGGATAGCGGAGCCGGCGTGCCAGAGCCAGATCTCAAAAGCATCTACGGTATGCCAGTGAGAGCGCTGCCCTTGCTGGAGCAGAAAGTAGATCGCAGTAACTGCTGAGCGCTTGCCGGGCCCGGAAGGAGCGCGAAAAGTTTCTGCGTACCACCCACCCTCCGGATGCGGAACCATCCCAAAACTTTCAATGATGCCTTGCGCGTCGAATTGTTGATCATGCTGCAGGCGCTCTGTCATAAGAATTTCCGCAAGGCATAGATATTTTTAGAAGCTGGATACCGAGTCCGATTAGAATCTAGGGACAGTTTGACATAGAAATGGACTTTAGAAGCATGGTCATACCCGCTTCGCTACAAGCCGTCTTTCAGTCTCTCCCCGCCAACACCCAATCCCTCGCCTGGTGCGATTATGAACTGCGCAAAAGTCAATCCTGCTCACCTACATCCTCTGGTTCTTTTTCGGCTTCCATTATTTGTATCTCGGGAAGATTGGAATCCAGCTGATCTTTTTCGTAATTCTCGTCGGCTAAGATGCCCAAAACATCAGATTTAGACCCTGCATGCCAGAGAAATACAGAAGATGATTCTATGACGCAACAATCTGCGGTCATCCGTGTCCAACATCGTGTGCGCATCAGAAGCTGCACCGGTACTGTTTGTAGTTTCCCTTATCGGATCGCATGCAAGTTGTAATCCCACTCTTGGAGGAAAGATGAAAAAACGGCTTCTTGTTTTCGTATCTACCGCCATACTCGCGTCGAGCCTTATGGCCTCTGCCCAGGTATATGTCCATATTGGACCGCCTCCCCCACCTCGGCGGGAAGTCGTCCCTGCACCTCTTCATCGCGGATGGGTGTGGCAGGCCGGATATTACCGCTGGGACGGTGTCCGTTACGTCTGGGTGCCAGGCAGGTATGCGGCTCCGCCGCGTCCCTATGCACGTTGGGTACGGGGTCACTGGCGCCACCGCCGCCGGGGATACGTCTGGGTACCAGGCCACTGGAGGTAAACCAGACGTTGTCTTCTCGCTTCCGGCCGAACCTTTGAAGGGAAACGGGTGTTCAGGCGCAAGCCAGGACATCCGTTCCGGCCGGCATCATCGAGGCGCGGGATAGCTTTCGTCCGGTCGAGCGAAACACGGCCGAACGGCTAGACCGCAAGAGCCATCGTTGGCTCATCTCAAATCAACTTTTCCGTGAACCGCAAGCTGCCCGCTTGCGTACTCTCCGTAAGACGGAATCTTTTCCCTGGAGTTCTGGCATCATGCCCATTCCCGCCCTTCTTCAACCTGTCGTCCAGTCTCTCCCCGCGAATACCCAGGCGCTCGTCTGGCGGGACTACGAACTCCGCAAAAAATCCATCCTGCTCGCGTACATTCTCTGGTTCCTCTTCGGTTTTCATTACCTGTATCTGGGACGAATCGGAATTCAGTTGATTTACTGGCTGACCTTCGGAGGATTTGGCTTCTGGATGCTCATTGACATCTTCCGCATTCCCGGCATGATCGAGCGCAAGAACGAAGACATCCTCCGCGAGCTGATGGCGCAGTACCAGGCCATCGGCGTGCGGTAGGTACTCATGGATGGATGCAGCCCTGCTATTCGCCGGGTAACCGCGAGGTCCTTCGCGGAGTTCACCCTGAGCGCAGTCGAACGGGCGGAGGGTGACATTCTCTTGATATTGACGGTATTCGATGCCGATCAGGACAACCGCATTTCAAAATAGCTCGGACAGCTTCTCATCTCGGGAAATGAATATAGGCCCAAAGCGGTAGAATAGGTGTAGACCCCAGCACACCGCCAGGTTCATTCGCCACAAATGCCACCTCCACACGCAGTCCCCGTCGCGAAAGACGCCGGCCGGTAGAGAAAAACCGGGGAGAATAAAGCAGAAATGCTTTAAATCCGGCCGTTTGCGCCTGCTGCGGCGTCTGCACAATCCTTCAACTTCTCTGCACAATCCTTCAACTTTCCTACACAATCCTTCAACTATTTTGCACAATCCTTCGAAAATGCCTTCGCGGAATTCAAAATGCGGCTGCCCTGCGATGCCGATGGCATCTCCATTCTCACGAAATTTCCACGATAAAATCGGCGTATGACCAACGACCGCATGCGCCTGCCGCTCTCCGAAGCGGACCCGGAAATTTACGCCGCCATCCAGCAAGAAATCCACCGCCAGCACGAAGGCCTGGAGATGATCGCCTCGGAGAACTTTGTCAGCGAGGCGGTGCTTGAAGCCGCGGGCACGGTCTTCACCAACAAATATGCCGAGGGCTATCCGGGCAAGCGCTACTACGGCGGCTGCGAGTATGCCGATGTTGTCGAAACGCTGGCGCGCGATCGCGCCAAACAGCTCTTCGGCGCCGAACACGCCAACGTGCAGCCGCACTCCGGCTCCCAGGCCAACGCCGCCGCGTACATGTCGATCATCCAACCGGGCGACACCATTCTCGGCCTCGACCTGGCCATGGGCGGCCACCTGACCCACGGCCACAAGCTGAATTTTTCCGGCAAGCTCTACCGCGTCGTCAGCTACGGCGTGCGCAAGGATACGGAAGTCATCGACTACGACGAGCTCGAACAGATTGCCGAGCGCGAAAAGCCGAAGATGATCATCGGAGGCGGCAGCGCCTATCCGCGCACCTTCGACTTTGCCCGCATGCGCCAGATCGCCGACAAAATCGGCGCATTTCTCGTCATCGACATGGCGCACTTCGCCGGGCTCGTCGCCGGTGGCGTGCATCCTTCGCCCGTGCCGCACGCGCACATCGTCACCACCACCACGCATAAAACATTGCGCGGCCCGCGCGCTGGCCTCATTCTCTGTCGTCAGGATTTGGCAGCCAGCGTGGATCGCAGCGTTTTCCCCGGCCAGCAGGGCGGCCCGCTTGATCCACATCATCGCGGCCAAAGCCGTTGCATTCAAGGAAGCGCTGGAGCCGGAATTCAAAATCTACGCCGCCCAGATTGTCGCCAACGCGAAGACATTGGCCGACTCACTGATGGCCGACGGATATCGTGTAATCTCAGGCGGAACCGACACGCACCTCATGCTGGTCGATGTGTTCGCCAAAGGCATGCTGGGCAGCGAGGCGGAAAAGGCGCTCGGCGAAGCCGGTATTACCGTCAACAAAAATGCCATTCCCTTCGACACCAATCCCCCGTTGAAGCCGAGCGGTATCCGCATCGGAACGCCCGCGCTCACCACCCGCGGAATGCGCGAAGGCGAAATGCGCGTGATCGGCCGCTGGATCGTCGAGGCTCTGGAGCATCGCACAGATCCCGGGCGTCTGGGAAAAATTCGCGGCCAGGTGCTGGAAATGTCCGAGCAGTTTCCGCTTTACGGATGGCTGCGCGAGCCTGTGGCCGCGGCGGTTCGCTGATCGCAGAATCCAGATCTCAGAAGCAAAACTCTTCGGCCGCTCAGCGCAGGCCTGGGCACCCGGATACAGCGAATTAGCGGTCCGGCCTCGCACCCGGTTACAATTCAGTTCGAACAGAAATTTCCCGCCGAGGTAGAAATGTCAGACAGCGTATGGCCGGTGCTTCTGGTTGCATTCTGCCTCGGCGGTCTGACAGGCCTTCGCGCGTTTACCCCGGTCACGGTGCTGGTCTGGGCGCTCCACCTGCACCATGTAAGAATCCTTGGCAGCCCGCTCTATTTCCTGCATACAACGCCTGCGATCATTGTCCTGACCATTCTTGCCGTGGCGGAGCTGCTTGCGGACAAGCTGCCGTTCACTCCCAGCCGTTTGAAAATGCCTGGTCTGGTTGGCCGGGTCATCTTCGGCGCGGTTTGCGGCGTGGTAACGGGACAAGCTTGGGGAGCAAGCTGGCAAACATCCGCGGCAGCCGGTCTGATCGGTGCGATCGTCGGCGCGGTTGTCGGTTACGAGGTGCGCAAAGGCACCGTCCAGACGCTGCACTGGCATGATATCCCGGTGGCGTTGATTGAAGACGCGGTCGCCATCGGCGGCAGTATCCTGGTGATTTCGCGGGCGCTGTTTCTTTCCTACAGATAGAAATCCGGCAGGCGAGCCTGTAAGCCGAATTCTGTCGAGGACGATCATTCCTCTAGGCGGCGCATTGCTGCGCGCGCTCGTAGCGACCTACCCGCGGGTTGTGGCGCGCCGGGCCGGCACGCGTTCCTGTTCCCAGGAACTCCCCGCCTATTTGGTCTTGCTCCGTGTGGGGTTTACCATGCCTCCGGCTTTACAGTCGGAGCGGTGCGCTCTTACCGCACCTTTTCACCCTTACCCTGGTCCTTGCGGACGCGGGCGGTATCTTCTCTGTGGCACTTGCCGTCCCTGGAGCCTTGACGCTCCGGTCCCGGACGTTATCCGGCACACTGCCCTGCGGAGTTCGGACTTTCCTCTCCCGGTCTGCCGTAAGGCATTCCGGCAGCGATCGCCCAGCCACCTGCCATGACTATCGTAACGCAGCCGGGGTGACCTCCGGCAAAATAAGCATCTGAATTTACAGGGTCCGCGCACCTCCCCTTGCTATTATTGATTCCTGGGTGGAACACAGGCCGTGAAGCCCACCGCATCCCCGTGCGAAGGAGAAATATGGCCCTGTATTTAGTTACTGGAGCTGCCGGTTTTATCGGGTCTTGGTTGACGCAGGCGCTGGTAGAGCGCGGAGAGAGTGTCCGTGCGCTCGATAACTTTGCCACCGGCAAGCGGGAGAACCTGGCGCCGTGGCGCGACGCGATCGACCTTACAGAAACGGACCTGCGCGATTTCGAAGGAGTTACCAAAGCGTGCGAGGACGTTGACATCATCTTTCATCAAGGCGCGCTGCCTTCGGTGCCGCTTTCCGTCAAAGATCCGCGTCCCAGCCACACCGCCAATATCGACGGCACGTTCAACCTGCTTGAAGCCGCTCGTCATACCGGCGTGAAGCGGATCATCTATGCGGCTTCTTCCTCGGCCTATGGCAACAGAAATCCTCTGCCGCAGCGAGAATCGATGCTGCCCGGTCCGCTGTCCCCGTACGCTGTGCAGAAACTGGTAGGCGAACTGTACCTTCGCAGCTATCGCGAGGTATACGGACTGGAAACGGTTGCGCTGCGCTACTTCAATATCTTTGGGCCGAGGCAGACCCCGGACTCACCGTACAGCGGCGTTATGGCGAAGTTCGCCCGTATGATGCTGGCGGGTGAGCAGCCCACGATCAACGGCGATGGCACCCAGAGCCGCGACTTCACCTACATTGAGAACGTTGTACAGGCAAATTTAAAGGCGGCGGCAGCGCCGGCAGAAAAGGTTGCGGGCCGGGTTTTTAACTGCGCCTACGGAGAGTCGCACACGCTGAACGAAACCTATCAGTTGCTTGCGGAATTGACCGGCTATAAGAATCCTCCGCAGTACGGGCCCCCACGCGAAGGCGACATTCAGCATTCTTACGCGGACATTTCGGCTGCTCGGGAAGCGCTGGGTTATGATCCGCAGGTGGATTTTCGGGAGGGATTGCGGCGCACCGTAGCCTGGTACCGGGAGCAGCATGAGAATTGCCCGCCGAGCCCGCAATGTGCAGACCGCTGTCGGCGCGCTCGCATAAGAATTCCGAATGCTTCTGTGCATCGCCGATTCATCATCTCCCGACGGCAGCGCAGTGGAGGAGATGCCCGGCATGGCAGGGCGTTTTCTCGCTGTTTCCTGTCCTGATCCTGGTGCGCCAACCTTACAATTACGATGAAATCAGTACCTTTCCCGTGTCAGCGAATTCCCCTCAACCCGGCGAAACGCTCGTGCAGCTCCTGCAGCGCGCATTTGGGTTTCCTTCTTTTCGCGCCAATCAGGAAGCCGTCTGCCGCGCGGCGATCGAAGGAAAAGACGTTTTGTTGGTGATGCCAACCGGAGCGGGAAAATCCCTTTGCTATCAACTGCCGGGGATCGCCCGCGGAGGCACCACCCTGGTCATCAGTCCTCTGATCGCCTTGATGGAGGACCAGGCCGCTAAGCTCGCATCCTTCGGTTTTTCTGTCGCACGCATCCACTCCGGATTGGATCGTTCTGTTTCCCGGCAGGCCTGCGCGGAGTATCTTTCTGGCGCTCTGCAATTCCTATTCATTGCGCCGGAGCGGCTGCGGGTCCCCGGTTTTATTGAAATGCTGGCCCGGCGCAAACCCAGCCTGATCGCAATTGACGAGGCTCACTGCATCTCCCAGTGGGGCCATGATTTTCGTCCGGACTATCGCATGCTGGGGCAGTTTCTTCCCGCATTGCGTCCGGCGCCGGTCATTGCACTCACAGCGACGGCTACATCGCGGGTACAGGACGACATCGCCGCGCAGTTGGGAATGACCCAAGCCTCCAGATTCATTTATGGGTTCCGCCGCGAGAATCTCGCCATTGAAGTTATGGAGATGGCGCCTTCGCTGCGGGTCGCCTTTGTCGCGAGCCTGCTGAGCGATGAGGCGCGGCGTCCCGCGATTGTGTATGCGCCGACACGCAAGCAGGCCGAAGCGCTGGCGGCGGAGCTTTCCACGAAATTTCCGTCTGCCGCCTATCATGCCGGTCTCGATCCGCAGCACCGCGATGCGGTGCAATGCAAATTTCAGCAAGGCAGCTTGCAGGCCGTCGTGGCGACCGTCGCTTTCGGAATGGGCATCGACAAGGCGGATGTACGCACCGTCGTACACACTGCGCTGCCCGGGAGCCTCGAAGCCTATTACCAGGAGATTGGCCGCGCCGGACGCGATGGCCTGCCAAGCCGGGCCGTACTGCTCTACTCCTATGCGGACCGCAAGACGCATGAATTTTTCTTCGAACGCGACTATCCACCTGCTGACGTCCTTGATCGCGTTTATCGCCGTTTGGGATCGCAGCCGCTTCACAAAAAGGAGGTTCGCGGCACGCTGAAGATGGACTCCGAGCTGTTTGAAAAAGCGCTCGAAAAGCTCGCCATCCACGGCGGAGGGGTGCTGGATTTCGACGAGAACGCGGTTCAGGGTCACCAGAAGTGGCGTGACTCTTACGCACTCGAGGCGCAGCGGAGGCAATCGCAACTCGACCTCGCCATGCAATATGCGGAGACCAGCCAATGTCGCATGGCCAGCTTGATTCGGCATTTCGGAGACACCGCAGACGCGCGGCGCGTCTGCCGAAAATGCGATATCTGCGCGCCAGAGGACTGCGTAGCCAAACGGTTCCGGCCTCCGACAGAAACCGAAACGAAAACCGCCCGCGCTGTCATCCTGCGGTTGAAGAAAAGCTCCGCGGGTTCCACCGGCAAGCTGCACAAGGAAATGTTTCCGCGCGAAGAGATGTCGCGCGATGAATTCGAAAATTTGCTTCGCGCGCTGGCCAGCGCCGGCCTCCTGCGTATCGAAGAGCTCACGTTTGAAAAAGATGACCGCAGCATCGCCTATCGCCGGGTGAGTCTGACGGATGAGGCGCGCGACATCGCAGCCGGTACGCCGCTCGAATTCCTTCTGCCGGATTCTATCGAAACGCCAACGCCCGCGCGATCAAAATCGAACGGAAAATCAACATCCAGCCCGGCCAGGCCCAACTCCGGAGTGGATAGGCAGACACCCGCGGCTCCGCTTTCGCCGCGCGCCTCCGCCGTGGAGGAAAAGTTGCGAGCCTGGCGGCTGGCCGAAGCGAAAGAACACGGCGTGCCCGCATTCTGCGTGCTGGGAAACAAAACCCTTCGCGCCATCGCGGAAAGGCTGCCGACAACGCACCAGGAGCTGCTCTCCGTTAGCGGCATCGGCAGCGCCAAGGCGGAAAAATTCGGCGAGAAAATATGCCGCATCTGCGCCAGTGGATGATTAGAGTATTCTGTACTTATAGCGCCCGCTACTTTGACCAGCACCAATGCATTCGGAGTCAGCGACAGCTCCAGCTTGCCATTTTTCAGCTGCGACTGTTCAGGAGCGCCCAGCGCAGTCTCCCGATTTAACTCTTCGACCTGCATGGGTGTCGGATCAATCGGCTTTCCCATCGCGGCATAAGCTTTCAACACACTGCTGTGGTTCTCGTCCACGCGCTGCATGGTGACATGCGCGTCTCCGGGAACTCCGTGAAACAACAACTCCATTGTGCGGGCAGCCCCATGCTCGCCGGGATCGACCAGGTTCCATGCCGCGATTGCCAGGCCACCATTCCGGGTTTTCGTGACGATCACGTTCTTCGATGGATTGGCGATTCGCGCATCCCCGAGCTGGTGCAACAGGGCGAAGCCGTAGTAGCTCGGTTTATTGATTCCGCCCTTGGCTCGCAACCCGAATTGGCCCATGAACGGTTTCGGGATGACTCCGCCCTCCTCGAACACATCGGAGAACGTCCAGAACGAGATCATATTCACCTTCCCATCGCACTCACGAACCGTATTCGCCACCGCCGGGCCGACGAACGCCGTGTCGCGCGAATCGTCCTGCCCCTGCACATTCCACTCCGTCCAGAACAGCGGCAGCTTCGGCAGCGCCGAGCCATCGATCTGTCCTCTCACCTTGGCCACCGCCGCGCATACCCGGTCGTCCATGGGGATAGGAATGTCATTGTGGAACAGATTCTCCACTGTGTCATCGGCGTATCCGTGAGTTGAAACGAAGTCGATGGGGACGTGATTCTTCGCCACAAACGCGAGGAAAGCAGGCACCCACGAAGCGGCGGCAGTTGCCGGGCCGCCAACTCGCAGTCGAGAATTTACATCCTTCAGATCGCGGGCGGTGTGTTCATAGAGCTCGAAGTAGGATTCCTGTCGCGGAACGCCTCCCCAGAAATCGATATTGGGCTCATTCCACACTTCGAAATACCACCGCGATACCTCATCAATTCCGTAGCGGTCCACCAGGTGCCGCGCGAAGTGCCTCATCAGCGCGTCCCACTCGTCCCAGCTTCGAGGCGGTGAAACATTCGGCTTGTACCAGAAGGTATGCAGGTCGTCCGGATTTGCCGCCAGCTTCTTCGGCATGAAGCTGATCTCGACCACCGGACGCACACCGTTTTTCAGCAGCCCATCATAAATCTGATCCACGTAAGAAAAGTTGTAGACCGGATTGCAATGATCGTCCTGGTTGTAAACTCCGACCTCGTCGTCCAGGATGCCGTGGAAGCGCACATATCGGAAATCGGTGACCTTTTTCACGGCGCGAAGATCATCGCGATAACTCTCTCGCAACGCCAAAATGGCATGGCCGGAGCCGAACATCTCTTCCCAGAAATGCGGGAACAGAGTTGTCTGCGCATGGGCGTCGATGGTGACGGTTTCCTGCGCCCGCGCTGGAGTAATCACTACGCTGAATACCAAAATCAATGCACCAACTATGGACACCGCGGCGAAAATGCGATTGCACTGTGGCATACGAATCGCCTCCAGAGTTTCGGTGCAGAAATGAAGGGCGCACAATGTGCACCCTTCCGCAGAAAAACGTCCTGGTCAGAAACTGAATCGCGCCTGTAGTTGGACTGTCCTGCCGCCGAGCGGCAGCACGCTCCGGAAAGGCGATCTAAAACTCAAATCGTCCAAAGAACTCGATCACCCGTCCGCTGTCCGCGCCGGGTGATAAGCCGAATAATGGATTGCTGATGTTTGTCTCTGAGCTGCCGAAAGCAAGCGGCAGCAGGTTTTGTTTATTGAAGATGTTGTAAATATTTGCCTGGAACCGGAATGACGTCGGATGGTGGAGCGCGGCAAAAGTGAATTGTTTCCCGAAACTCATGTCCGTATCCAGATAACAGGGTCCATTCCACGAGTTCCGCCCGATGCCGGGCTGTCCGGTAGCCGTGGATGGCAGATGATTTCCCGGATAGGCGAAATACGCAGGTCCGCCCAGAGGAAAATTCCCGTTGTGTACGTAAGCGGCGTTGGAACAGCTATTGCCCGCAAGTGGCAAACCCGCAGCGGGACCGTAGGCCAATGGCCGCGTTGGGCTAATCACAGCCGCGCCGTTCACCAGCGCTACAGAAGGAACGCCGATTGTAGGTGTCCACGGATACCCTGTGTGATACGTAAAGACCGCGCTCGCCTGCCACCCGCCAAGCACCTGCTTCTGCAACCTATTCCCCGCCGGGGAAGGAAGTGACCACAGCGCTAGAACAGTGACGCGATGGCGAACATCGAAGTCCGACGGCCCATATTCAGTCCGGGGGTATGCAGGATTGGTCTGATTCGTTACGGCGCCCGGTCCTTCGTTCGAGGCATTGTCCAGGCTCTTCGACCAGGTATAGTTCGCATCGACCTCTACGCCATGCTGCATCCTTTTGTTCAGGCTCACATTCAAGGCGTTGTAGCTGGTGTGCACATCAGTTGTGGGGACATATGCGGCATAGAATGGCGATTGGTTCACGCCGGGTGTGCAGGTACCGCCGGTCGCGCAGGTACCATTCGACTGCGTATACAGGAAGTTTTGATCGACCAAACGCAGGAAATGATAGCCGGAAGATCCCTGGTAGCCGACCATGAGCGCCATCTGATAAGGAAGCTCGTACTGGAAACCGAAGGAATAATCGTACAAAGTGGGCTGTTTTGTATTCGGCGAGGCGCTGTAGGTTTCAATCTGCGGAGTAAAGGGAGCTGGAGGCGGCGCTCCGGGTGCCGGGGGCGGGGTATAGGCGTTCGGGGTCCCGGTGATCGGATTTATCCCGGTGTTTAAGTTTGGATTCGCAGGATAGCTGAAAGGTGAATCGCTCGTGCCATAGTTAAAAATAATACCGGTGCCGGTTGCTGTGGGGTTGGTGGCCTGCAGGCCGGCGCAGCAGAGGCCGTAATCGAAGTATCCCGGGCCATTCTCGTAGCTATTAATGAAAGGCAGGTCATCCAGTTTGTCGTAGGAAATGCCGAATCCGCCGCGAAACACCAGCTTTCCGTCTTCGTTCGACGGCTGATAGGCGAAACCTATCTTCGGCGAGAAGGCCTTTCCCACGTCGGGCCACAGGTGGTTCTTCAGCACAAATTTAGAATTGATCAGCTGCAACCCCGGTGCGCTCGAGAGTTGAAGCTGATTGATTGGAAATGTTTTATTGCGGAGTGCTCCGAAATATTCCCAGCGAAGACCAAGATTTACAATCAGGTTGGGCTTCACCTGCCAATCGTCCTGCACAAAAGCTGCTCCATAGATATCGCGAAAATAGCGGGCCGCATTCCCTATGCCGCCGCCTACTGGATTGGCTGCAATGCCTTCGAAGAGAGGAGCATCATTCGCCGCGTCCCAGATTCCCTGGAAAGCATAGTTGGGCCGCGCAAGCCCGGAAAGATTATCGTTGTCCTGCTCCGCCCGGTAAACTCCACCGAGGCGGATGGCATGCGGACCGGCGATCTTGGTGACCATATCGCGGACTTCATAGGTGTTTTCGGCGAAAATCGCGGGCGTGTCGGGATTGGATCGATTGCTCAGATCAAGGCTTCCAAATACATAGTTCTGTACATACATCCCTGGGGTGCCCCAGTTCACATTTCCCTTAGTATCGTTTATCTGATTATCTGCAAAACGGGTGTAGTTGGCGCGTGCCTCGTTCAGCAGGGTCGGGCTGAAGGTATGGACGTAAACAAACGTGACCATCGAGTTGAACGGCTTGAACGGCAGGTTGGTGTCGGGAGCCGCGCCGGACGCCGCATCGAACGAACTCTGGTCCAGTTTCTGCGTGAAAAAGCTCCCGGTGAGACGGTCGCCCGATCGAATCGACCAATCGACCCGCCCATTGAACTGAGTCCCTCGATACTGGCTGGGGGTAGAAATTTGAGCGAACTCCATATCGGGTACGCCGTCCAGACCGGCACCCGTGAACAGATTGGGAGCAGCCGGGCTTCCATCTGCATTCACGTTCGGCAGGTATTGTCCGACAGCCCCGGCGAACGATCCGATATCGAAGCCGTTCCCGGCCGGCGCGCAGATCGTCTGGAGCGCGGTGCAATTGCCGGGCAGAATCGCGTTCACCCGCGCCCGGCCTGAGACTGGAGTAATAGTGCCCGACACTTTCCCACCCGTGCGTGCCGCAGCCAGGCCGGAATAGAACTGGGATGTCGGCACGTAGGTTTCGCTGAAGGTTTGCAGGCTGCTCTTGGCCGCCTCATAACTGGCAAACAGGAACAGCTTGTTTTTGAAAATAGGAAAGCCGAGGCTCGCCGCCCACTCGCGCTGTGCATTGTCATCGCGGACCGGTGGAGCGAACACTCCCGGGGTTGCCGTCGGCCCGCCGTATGGCTGGTAGGCGTTCAGACCGGGTTGATCGTACTGGAAGAAAAGGCTGCCATGGGGGGTGTTGGTGCCGCTTTTGGTGGTCGTCAGGATATGAGCGCCGACGTTGCGACCGTACTCCGCATCGTAGTTCGACGTAACAATCTTGATCGACTCGATCGATTCCGGGTTGGGCGTAATGATTGTCGAGCCACCATGCAGCAGGCTGTCTACCGTGACCCCGTCAATTTCGTAAGTGTTCGATGTAACGCGCTGGCCGGCCGCAGAGATCTGGACCTGATTCTCCGATTGAAAAATTCCATAATTTGACTGGTTCTGGCTGGCATTGTTGGGCAACGTGATCGCACCGCCACTGCCGCTACGCGCGCCATCGCCCGCAATCCCCACCCCAGTGCGGAGCAGCTCATAAGGATCGCGTCCGAAGATTGGCAACCGCGTCACCGCCGCTGCCCCAATGGTGCTTGAAATGGTTGCATCTCCCGTTTGCAATACCGAAAGCGCATTCCCGTTCACATTGACCGCCTGCGACGTTCCTCCAACCTGGAGAGTGATGTTGACAATGCGTGGAGACTCCGCCGCAATGCTGACATCCGTAAGGGTCTGCGTTCTGAAATTCGCGGCAGTTACGTTCACGGTATAGCTGCCCGGTGGCAGTTCGCTGAAGCGGTAGAATCCCGATGCGCCGGTCGTTGTCGTCTGGGTCGCCTGAGTAGCAGTATTCGTAAGTGTCACCGTCGCACCGGATAGAACGGCGCCCGACGGATCTTCTACAGTACCGGACAGGCTCGCATTGAATTGCGCCAGGGCGAAGGGACTGAAGCATACCAGGCATAAAAATAAGCCCAGATATCTTAAAAGATTTTTCAACATGGGGAGCCTCCGAAGTCTGAACACGCGTGAATCCTGCCGACACACAAAGGCCAGCGTCGCTGCCCGCCGAATCTCCTCGAACCGGTTCGGTCAGGCAGTAAAGTGGTTATGTTTGACTAGATGGGCGCAACTATGGCCAAGTTGCTCGGACTGCGGTTAGCGGGGGGATACCTGTCAGCTATTGCGAAACCACTGTAATATGCGGCGAACTCGATGTTAGATACGTACTGCCCGAGGCGGGTTGAAATGTCACATACAGCGTGTACTGTCCCGGCGGTATGCCGGAGGGCAGTGTGTTGGAGAAGGTCGAGACCCCTGCTGTTCCCGCAGTGCCGATCGCATGCGGCCCGTCAGCCTGCACGAGCTGTCCGTTGGGAAGGATCCCGTACAGGGTAATCGTTCCCACTGGATTCGGCTGGCCGGCTGCACCGCTGCCGACAGTTGCAGAGTAAGACACTGCTGTGTTCGGCGGAATGGGATTTGGTGAGAATGTCAGGGAGACCGGAGGCGCAGTGGCCCCGGCAGTAATGGTAAACGTGCCAGTTGACGAACGTGAACGTGTAATTAACCGCCGCTAGGCTACCCTGCGTGATGCTGATCGGGTATGTGCCCGCGGGAGAACCCTGGGTCGCGGTTGTAGTTTCCTTCGGCGTTCCGCTAAGAATAGCCGATGTGTCTCCATTCACGAAGCCGGTCGCGGTGTAGCCGGTCAGCGCTGGGATTGGCTGGTTATACGCAACGCTGACATTGGAGGCCGTGATGGTCAGCACAGCCGGTGCATTCAGCAGTCCAAAAGCAGTCAAGCCGGTTTGCGATCCAACGTAGACCTTGCCGTTCGTGACTGTCGGAACTGCAAAATGAGACCCTGGCCGATTAAGGGAATACTGATACAGCACATTATTCAGGTTCGTGGCATCGTACGCCAGCAGCACCGCGCCCGAGGTGGCAGCGCTGTCGATGACCCACACAATTCCGTCGCTGTTGCCGTTGGACGAAATGGAAGGCGTGGGCCCTCGCGATCCGAAAACGTAAGTCCCCGATTGCGTCGGAGTGGAAGAGACAGCTCCTGTTTCGGCATTGAATGAAAACGCCTTTAGTGGATTGTCCGGGTCGCCGAAGTAGATGGTTCCATTCCAATACGCCGGAGTTTCCAATGTGCTGCTGCGCAACTGCCATTGAATGTCCTGAACGATATTCGTGTTTGAGGCTGGTGCAGCTCGAGCAATACCCGCCCATGTTGTTTCGGTCGAGCACATAAATTTCGCCGTTCTTCGCGGACTGAATGGAAAGCTGCTGGTGAGTTGCGCCCGTCGGCAAATCGGGCAGGAGCATAACGCCACCACCACCGAGATCGTGGTTAGAGGCAGAAAAGCTGGCCTGATTCCATGGGGCGAACCCGTCCACAGGTTCCCAGGATTTTCCGGCGACTGGCGGCGGCATCTTAAACGTGCTGTCGCCAAACTCGGTTATCGTTGGTCCTCCAAAGTCGCCATTGCCGCTGGAGAAAAAAATATTTCCTTTCGCATCCACCGCCGGCGCCGCACCGCTCATCCAGATGCCGCCGTCGTTCCCGTTGGGAGTGGTGTTCAGAACAGCTTCCTGCGCCAGGCTGGCGGCGTTGTAGGACATCAGCCATCCATGGAAATTCCCGTGGTCGCAGTGAGACCCCCACGCAATCACAATATGCCCATTGGTCAACAACAGTGCGGATCGCTGATTTTCCGTCATCGGATCGAAAGAAACGGTTGTGCCATTGCCTCCTGTTCCGGTTCCCGTAACAGATGCCGAGATGGTTACCGGGCCGCCCAGTTTATCGTTCCCGGTCAGGAGGTCGATGGCGTGCAGCTGCTGGATTGGTCCAGGCATCGTGGCGGAAACCACATACAGAGTATTCGTCGCGGTGTCGATCACCGGCGTTCCGGTGATTCCGATCTCCGGCTTGATATCACCGCAATCTTCCTGGGCTGACGGCACCGCCGTCATCCCGCTGCTGAGAAAACTCCTTTGCCACAAAATTGAGCCGGTGTCGGCATCGATTGCGTAGACACTGTCGTTCTCGGTCGCGGCAAATACAACGTTGTGCGTCCCGCCGCCAATGGTCAATCCAGCCACATACAAGGGCTGGGCATAGACGGCGCCATCGAGAGGAACAGAGAAGAGCTCTCCGAAGGTGCCCTGGCCGCTCACGTTGGCGGGCGTAAGCTGCGTTTCCCTCGTGTTCGCTCCGTCGCGCGCGCCATCGTTGTGCCATGTCGTCACATTGACCTGAGCATGAGCTGTAAACGCGAAACAGAGCGCAAGACTGACACTGCAGAAGCTGGAGCGAAACCGGCCGTTAAACATGGGGGAGATCTCCTTACGATGTATCTATAAAACTGCTTGAGATGGTAAGCGGGAAGAATCCCAGGACGAGTTCGCCTGATAAACCCGAAGGCATGCAATGCATATTGGATCCCCGGCCCAACTACAGGTGGGGCACCCAAAACTGAATCTTGTGCTCAACCGGCGCGTCGCCGGTGGCTGATTGAAACCGCTATATCCTAAACGACTCGATCGTATCGATCGGCTGAACTACCGGCAGCGGACCATCCATCGGTCTGCAATCCGCTTCAGCGCCGGTCTAATTCACTTGCGTACATGGTCGGTACACCGGTCTAAAGTTGTTCCCGTTCCCGAATTCCCACGCCGCTCGCGCATCCATCCTACGACGGCCGCGGAAGAAAGGCAAAATGCGATGTGGAAGACTTGTTATCTTGTAGGAAGATGAAGAATTCCATTGTGGCGGGTGATGAACATCGACATTGCCGTGAGGTCAAACCCTCTTGCTGCTCCCCAATAATTTCATGATTCGGCCACTGAAATTCAAACCAAGCTAACGCGGAACGGACGGGAATGTGTGCACTGTTGTTACGGCAGCGAGTCTGCTGACACCACTCACAGAAATCGACCAGCCTCAGGTCACCATTGAAGACGGCCGCATTGCCAGCATTGAATCTCGCGGCGCGCTGGAACTTCCGGAGAACGCTCGCCACCTCGATTTTCCCGATGCAGCGCTCGTGCCTGCCTACGTCGATATTCATACCCATGGAGCTGTCGGCCATGACGTGATGGAGGGTACCGAGCAGGCGTTCGATGCCATCGGAGGTTTCCTCGCAAGCCGCGGCGTGGGTGCGTACCTGCCGACCACCGTGACGGCTCCCGTCGATCGGACGCTGCGCTCGCTCGAAGACATGGCGCGGCAGATCGAGCGGATGCAGCGCATGGGCAGCAGCATTCGCCGCGCCCGGCCCCTCGGCATCCATTTGGAGGGACCCTTTCTCTCGCACGAAAAACGCGGAGTCCACCCACCTGAATATCTGGAGCAGCCCTCCGTCGAACTGCTGCAGCGATTCTGGCAGGCCGCCGGCGGACACATCATCCTGATGACGGTCGCGCCGGAGCTGCCCGGAGCCATCGAGTTCATAAAGGAGGCCGTGCGGCTTGGCATTCGTGTGAGCCTCGGCCATAGCAACGCGACGGCGCAAGAGGCGAACGCGGCCATTGCAGTGGGCGCCAGTAGCGCGACCCATACCTTCAACGCGATGCGCGCGCTCGATCATCGTGATCCCGGATTACTGGGAGTGGTGCTCGATCAGTCTGAACTTTTCGCCGAACTGATTTGTGACGGCATTCATGTCGATCCATTGCTGGTGCGCCTGTTTTATCGCGCGAAAGGAATGGATCGCGGCATCCTGATCACGGATGCGATCAGCGCGACAGGAATGCCCGAAGGAGTGTACAAGCTTGGCGAGATGGAAATCACGGTGAAGGATGGGCGCTGCACATATGAAGGGACACTTGCGGGCAGCGTCCTGACGATGGACCGGGCGGTGCGAAATTTTGTCGAGTTCACCGGCGCTCCCCACAGCGCGGCAGTCCGATATGCTTCCGCCAACCCGGCGAAACTGGTGGGGTGTACTGAGGAATATGGAGAGCTCGCCCCCGGCCGCCCTGCGAATATCACCGTGCTCTCACCAGAGGGAAATGTCATCACCACACTGCTGAACGGGGAGCCATTCAGCGGCTATCGCAATCTCAAAATTCTGCGATTTAAAAAATGGCCGCCGGGTAGTGGGTCAGTTTGGTTTTAGTTTGTCATCCCGACAGGACCACACCATAAAAAGCGTTGTCATCCTGAGCGAAGTTTGGCGCATTTTTGCGCCAAACGGAGTCGAAAGCTTGCCCTGAGCGAGCCAAAGGCGAGTCGAACGGGGATCTGCTTTTTTTGGGCGCGCGATAAAAAACACTGTCATCCCGACCGAGCGAAGCGAAGTGGAGAGCTTGCCCTGAGTGAACCCGAAGGTTCTCAGAATCTAGACATGCGCCACCCAAACAAATCATTCCGCAGCCACACCTGGTCCACCCGCCATGCTGGTAGTCTGCTGTTACATTGTCTGTGCTCATGCTGCCGTTGCGCGGGCGTTCGCCCAACGCCGCGCAAAATCTTGGTCGAGTTGAAAGGAATATCGATGCTTCCCAAACGAAACAGAAACGGATGGTTCCTTGTGTCGCTTGCTTTAGTCTTATGCGCCGCGCTTCCCGGAAGTGCCCAGGATAAACTGACCACCCTCGTCGCGTCCGCTCTGACTCATCAAACTCAGGCGGTTCCCGGAACGGATGGCAAATTGCATCTGGTCTATGAACTGGTCCTCACCGACACCAGCTCCACGCCGGCGACGGTCAAGAGCATTGAAGTGGTGAGTGCCGCGAATCCAGGCAAGCTGTACGCCCAATTCAGCGGCCCGGATTTGCTGCGACGCTTCCGGCTGCTGGATAACGCGCCCGCCACAGCACGGAGATCCGCCCGCGCGCTCGTCGGTCAACTTCTCTCCCGAACGGCCTGTGCCGAAGCTGCTGTTGCATCATTTCCAATTGCTCGGAGCCTCCACGCCGGGCGGCCGTCCCGTCGCGCCGGTGCCTCTCGATTACACCGTGGCTCCATTCGAAATAAAGGGAACGCTGCCGATTGTCGGGCCGCCGCTTTCCGGAAAAGGATGGATTGCGTTCAACGGCCGTTGTCAGCCAGGCAGTGTGCATCGCGGCGCGGGACTGCCCGTAAATGGCAAAATTTATTTCGCACAGCGATTCGCTATCGACTGGATGCGGATAAATCCCGAAGGAAAAATGGTTCACGGCGATCCGTTGAAAGTGGAAAGCTATGTGGATTACGGCGCCCCTGTGCTGGCCGTTGCCGATGCAACCGTGGTGGCAACAGGAGATGGCCTGAACGACCAAATTCCGGGCAAGCTGCCGGACCGGAAAACCATGGACATCGACAATGTCGACGGCAACCACATCATTCTCGATTTAGGCAACGGCAACTATGCCCTGTACGCCCACCTACAGAAAGGCTCCCTGCGCGTGAAACAGGGCGATCGTGTGCATCGCGGCCAGGTGCTCGCGTTGCTGGGCAACACCGGAAACTCGTCAGCGCCGCATTTGCATTTTCAGTTAATGAGCGGACCGTCTTCGCTGGGAGCCAACGGACTGCCATACAAAATTACCTCGTTTCAAGTGGTTGGGCACGTTTCCCGCGAGCAATTTGATAAGTCATCGGACTGGAAGGTTTGTGGAATCAGGGACTGTCGCCGCAGCCGAAACCAGTGAAGGATATGCTTCCTCTCGACCTGACGATTGTAGATTTTCCCTGATGAGGGTGGTGGCTGAGTTTGGAGGGAACGGTGACCTGCTCCCCATAATCCGAACATAACCGAGTACGATTTTCGCAGTCACGACGGGGCGGGGGGATGTCGAGGAGCAGGCACATGGAAGAAGCTCGCCTAAAGAGCGAGTCATTCTGACCCTGAGCGGAGCGAAGGGAAGAATCCCCGCAATAGCAAATCCTGTCATCCCGACGAGAGCCCGGATCCCGTGGCGATCGGACGAAGTGGAGGGGCCTGCTGTTGATTCCCACACCCAACGAGTCATTCTGAGCGTAGCGAAGAATCCCCGCATTTCGATGCTGATCGAAGCTTTCCTACGTAAATGAAAGTGTCATCCCACCGAAGTCATTGCGATCGGGGCCCCGCGGACAGGTCTTCGTCCGTGGGGTAGGAATCCGGGCCCAACCCGCGCTGTATTCGCGCATCCGGCGCTGTGAATGCTGCGGAGTTGATAAAATAACAATTAGCAACTCCTGAGCGACCGGGACCCGACGACGTCTTCATCTCAAAACCGGTTAAAAACGCGAAGAAACTTGCGGTATTTTCCTCATCCTAGAGCAGCAAAACGACTTAGATACGAATGCGCGCCGCACAATCCTTCAACTTCCCTGCATAATCCTTCAAGTATTCCGCACAATCCTTCAACTATCTCGCACAATCCTTCAACTAATGGAAGTCCCTAGTACAATAGCGTGCTGGCGCGCCCGCCAGAGCGCTCCTCGCAGCGAGTCGACAGCGTCGGCGTGGACTTGCGACTGCGGCATCTCGCGCGCGATCGTCGCGCGCATGGCCTCCCTTACCGGGAGGATGTTGCGCAAGATGCCTCCCGTGAATGCAATCTCCGGATTCGCATCCTCCGCTCGCCCAGACGCCTGGACTCTCTGCGCCGCGAGCACGGCACACATTCCCAACGCCTCGCCGGCCTTTTCCAGCACCTGGCTCGCCGAGGGATCTCCTTGCCGGGAGCATTCGGCCACAATCCGCGTCAGCGCGGAAAAATCAGGGCCCGGCAACTGGTTGGCGCGATCGATGAGACTCCCAATATCCTTTAGGTCCCAGTGTTGAAGAACTTTTTCGAGCAACAGCGTGGTCTCGCCCCGGTCCAGCGCATCGAAAATTGCGCGGACCGCCTGTTTGCCGATCCAGCTCCCGGAGCCTTCATCCGCCAGCACGGGCCCCCAGCCGCCCACATGGATGACCTGCCCTGTTACCGAACGCCCGATGATATTTGAACCCGTGCCCGCGACGACCAGGACGCCTGGGCCGCCGAGGAAAGCCGCATCCAGCGCAATCTCTTCGTCACCGGCCAGCAGAATCTCGCCGTTGACACGTGAAGCCAGCGCCTGGCGAGTCCAGTCCGCGATGCGGGGCACGGAGATGCCCGCCAGCCCTACGCAGGTGCACGCGATGGAATCGAGCGACACACCGGACTGACCGGACACCGAATGCAATAATTCGTCCAGGTTTTTCTGCGCTTGCTCGGCTGGCACATGCATCGTCTTAATGGTGCCGGCGATTGCATGCGCCAGGACATCTTCGTCGTCAGCCAGCGCGCATTCCGTCTGTGTGGCGCCAGCATCAAGCCCCAGAAAATATGCCATGGTTCACAGGATAAATGCCGGCCGCGAATTACTGGAATGGAGCGTGGGCCGGGTGTTTTGGTCTTCCCCAGGTAAAGTAATGGCCCAGGATGCCTTTCACGATCAGGTGATCGGTCGAAGCGGTCGCGCCCCAGCCCGCGCCCACGTTGATCTCCCATTTCTTCGAGATAAACAGGTTGACCACGGGAAAGAAGTCTTGCTGCTGATTGTGAAGAGAGACGAAATTTCCAATCTCGCCGTAATACCCGTAATACTCGAGACCGAAGTTATAGTACTTCGAAGGCTGGTAGGTCAGCGTAGCCGCCGGTCCGAAGGTCAGGCCGCCGGGAGAAACGTCGCGGTAATACACGTTTCTCTGTGCCGGCGTGTAATTGCTCGGCGGCGGCACGGGACGGCCCCAGTTCATCGTTGTGTTGACCGACCAATACCATTTTCCCGATGTTTTATCGATGATGGGGTTAATTTGCCAGGACCAGGTGGGGTTGGAAAACTTCGCCCGCGCATATCCAATCTCATTTGAAAGGCTCAAGCCGACCGGCAGGTGCCAACTGAGCGGAGCACGCACGCGCGGGCGGATATGGTCGCCCACCCACTGCACTCCATTGCCGTTCCGTTCCGCGGTGAAGATATAGAAACCTACTTCAGACCAGTCGGTGATGCCCTGGGTCAATTCGATGGTTTCATGCTCCTGATGCTCGGTCGGCAGCACGCCATTCTCCCCTGCGGTACTGCCCTCGACAGTGAAGTTGCTGTGCAGCTCCATCAGCAGGGTACGGGGCGCGATCGTCTCTGACGGATACACCTGAATTTCATAATTTTCCTGTCCGTAGAAGAACATGGGACAGCCAACAAGGATCACTGCGAGGATCAGCCATCGGGTCGAACCTGGCGCTAACGGATACGCCGCCATTTTTCGTCGCAGAAGAAGACTGGTGAAAGCCCGCTTCCGTACTGTCTGGAACCGCGTCCACCGAGACAACATTTTTCTATGTTACTTCTTCGACTGCACAGAGAAGCCCGCTCAAATGGAAAAAGGCCCGCCAAATGCGGACCTTCTTCCTTTGAAATAAAGCAAGTGTTACGGGGTGATGCTTTGGACCGGATGGGTCCCATTCGCCGCGGTGGCGATACAAGTCGGTTGGCCGCCGGACGGAAACGGGCTGTTCAGCACCGTAGTCAACGCGCCGGTTGCCGGATCGAGCTTGAACCCGGAGACGGAGTTATCCAGGAAGTTGGCTGTATAAACATAGCGCCCATAAGCAGGTTCAAGGGCAACGCAAGTCGGTCCGGTACCCGTGCCGTAACCGGATGTTCCTCCCACCGCAATCGGATTGCCCGTGGAAGCCTGAATCGAGTAGGCACGCACGTCATTCGAGTTGTAATCCGTGACGTAGAGGAATTTCCCCCGCGGATCCACCACCATGGCATACGGATAGAGGTTGGTTGGGAATGGACCATTCAACTGCGACTGGAGCAATCCTCCGGTCAGCACGTTGTATCCAAGAATCACATTCTGATATTGGTCGGTTACGTAAACAAATCGTCCCGTTGGGTCGCTGACAATCGCGCTTGGCTTGACACCTGCTGCAAAGCCGGTGGCCAGCGGCGTCAACTGCCCGTTGGTGTAATTGACCGAGAAACCATAAATCGTGTGGGTGCCCTGGTCGGCCACATACAAATAATTGACGAAGGCCGTTGCGGTAATTCCGATGGGCTGGGAGCCGATGACCGGCACGCCGATGGGGAAGCAGCTCTGGCTGCCGTTCGATACCGGCTTGCCCAAAGTGCCGTCCGTGGAGCTGATGGGATACACCACAACGCAGCCCTGGGTGGGAACGGTATTGGTCTGCAGCGGATTGATATTCGGCGGCGCAACCCCATTGAACCCGGGCGCGTAACTGTCTACCACGAAAAGATAATTGCTGCTGGGAGAGATCGCGACCGCAATCGGATACGTTCCCGGCGTGTTGTAGGTGGCGTTCTTGTACAGCTTGCCATCGGTTCCGATTTTGAACTGCACCACCGCATTGTCGATTTCATGCACGACATAAAGATATTTGCTCTTGTTCGACGTCGCATCCGCCACCGGATATTGGCCGCCGGAATCGAACGGCGAATTCGCCACCTGGGTGATGGCGCCGGAAACGCTGTCGATCGTGTAGGCGCTGATCGACCCTTCACTGGCCTTCGTGTTAAGAACGTAAACAAATCCGAGCGTGAAACTTGGATTGCAGGCGGTAATGCCCAGCCCAAGCGCCAGGGATGCAACCAGAGCCAGTGTGATCCGGCCGTATTGACTCCACTTCATGCGATTCCTTTATACCCCGGCTTTCGCTTCAGCAACGGGGTCGCTGCTTCGTTTTAAACTTCCAGGAACTGTTCCTGTCTATAGCTGAGGCTGGTTGCTAATAAGTTCGTCCGGTGATCACCAGGAAAGTTGGCTTACCCACGGTTGCGGTTTGCACCGGCCCTTTCAGCAGATTCGAAAGTAAACCATGGGTTTGATCGATTACCTTCGCGCTAATGGTATTGTCATTGAAATTCGCCGTGTATAGGTACTGGTTGGTTGCGTCGATCGCCATCCAGATCGGCCCCGAGCCCGATGTAAACGGGTTTTGCGCACTGGCAATTGGCTGCAATTGTCCATTGATCGTGTCGATGCTGAAGGCGGAAATGTTGCTGTTTGCCTGGTTGATGGGGGCAGGCCCGGAGTTCGCCACGTACAGGAACTGCGAGTTTGAATTGGTCAGGATTGCGTCGGGATTGTGTGCCGCGCCGCCCAGGTTCGGTGTCGGACCGCCAACCAGAATCTGCAAGACTCCAGCGGGGCCGACGGTAAAGGGCAGAATTCGACCGGAGTCGTTACCCAGATCCGTATCCGCGATATAGACGTATTTTCCCCCCGAACCAACTGCCATGGTGCTGAGCGCGCCCGGCTTGGATCCCGTAGTCAAGGGCGCATTTTGCGTAAGGGTCAGTTGCCCAGTGGTCGCGTTGATCGCATAGAGAAAGACATCCGGTGTGGTGCAGGGCGCCCCGACGGGCTGATTCAGGCACGCTGTGGGAACCCCGCTGCCGGTCACGGAACCGACGGGATATGCCTGGTCCAGCACATAAACAAAAGAACCGGCCGAACCGGCCGTAGAGGATCCGCTGGCCACCACTACCTGCACCGGATTGTAGTTCACTTCAAAATACGGCAACTGCGAACCATTGGTATTGAATGTGTTCGCGTTGGTGATCAGGGTCAGCTTCCCGGTGCTGGGGTCGATTGCGAATACCGTGATATCGCCGCGGCCCGTTCCATCGGGAGCAAATTGATCGACTGTATACAGGTAATTGCCGCCCTGGTTCAGCCCGATCGAGACCGGGTTCGATCCCGAGGTGGCATATTGGTGCTGAAAATAGAGCCTGCCTGCGCCGCCAATGGTATAGATTGAAACGCTGCTCGATCCTTTATTCACCACCGCCAGAAAACGACCGCCGGGAATGACGACTTCCTGTACCGGATTCGTTCCTGCGGAAGGGAATGGCGATCCCGTAACCGGAGTCAGATAACCGAAATCATGATCGATCTTGAACGCACCGATTTGGTTGTACTGCGCGCCTGTCACGTACATGTAGCCGGAGGTGTAGACGCCGCAGCAGGTGATGCTCAGGCCTAAAACAACGGAACCCATCAAGGCCAGCGCAACACGGCCGTACTTCCAAAACTTCATGTGTATCCTTCAACCTCTTGTGCGGGGAAACACCTAGAGGACTGCCAAAGCAGGTTTTGATGTCTGGATTGCTTCCGTACCCATTGTAAAAGGCTCGGGGTATTTGTGCCAGCGAGCTCCGAGATTAGACGGCGTCGGAAGTAAAACGGAAGCGAATCGAACGAATTTCAATGCGCTAGAAAATGCGCAGACGAATGACCAGATATTTCTTCGGGTTCTGACGGATGGCCTGCAGCAATCTCCGCATCTCCACGATGGTCTGATTGCTGTTGTTGTACAGGGCGGGATCGTGGAGCAGCTTGCCCATGGTTCCCTGGCCCTCATCCATACGTTTCAGAATGGATTGCAGGTTGACGACTGTCTGATTGACCTGATTGCGGAACGCTTCATCCTTGGCCAGCATCCCCAGCGTACCCTGTCCGTTGTTGATCTGGGCCATCAATTTGTTCGCGTTGGCGGCGGTCTGGTTCACGTTGTTGTAAAGGGCCTCATCTTTGATAAGCTTGCCTACCGTGCCTTTGCCCGCATCGATCTGATCGACGATATTCTGCAGCCGGCCAATCGTTTCATTCGCCCGGTTGAACAGGGACGGATCTGTCATCAGTTTTCCCAGCGTCCCTTTACCCTGATTGATCTGCGTCACCAGGTTCTGCGCCTCGGTCAGTGTACCGACCGCGCGTTTGTAGAGGCCGGGATCGTTGATGAGCGAGCCTAAACTGCCTTTGTTCGTGCCCAGCGCGTCGGCCAGAGTGTTCACCTTGGCCAGAATCACATTCACCTGCTCAATCGTGCTCTGGCTGGATTTGATGACATCGGAGAGGCTGGGAGTCTCGGTGGTCGGCAGCTGGTCGCCGTTTTTGAGTGCAGGACCGGTGGCGTGGGAACTGTCGATGTCGACAAAAGTATCGCCGAGTACACCGGCCGTGCTCAGGGAGGCCAGTGAATCCGTGTGCAGCGCGGCGCTGTACTTCAGGCTGATCTTCATGACCACTTCAACCGGGGTCAGTTTGCGCTGCGGAATGATCAGCATCTTGCTGACAGTTCCAATGTTGACGCCCTGCAGGCTTACCGGGGCACCGGGTTTCAGCCCCGAGGCGTTTTCAAAATAGGAGTGCACCACGATCTGACGGCTGAACAGTCCGCCGGTACTTCCGGACATGAGGGAAATCAGCGTAGCCAGGGCGACAATCGCCACAATCACTAGAACGCCGACTTTTAATTGTGACCACCGAATCTCGTGCTGATTTGGCACAATTTCTCCCGCCGGAATTTGGATCTATTCAATCGGCATCTTAGCCGACAGATGAATTGAATATGTCGAGCATAGCAGAGGAGCCCGGCGGTTTGGAAAAGGGATTTTGTAGAAAGGTCGTGGGGAGAAGATCAACGTGAACACAGTTATCGCTCGCCGGCCGGCGCTGCCTTGCGCCATTGCTATCAATCGCTCTCCAGTAGAACCTGAGCGAAGGCCTGCGTTTTTGTGTGCGTGAGCGAAACCGCGAACCGGCTGGCGCCCAACCGCCGCGCGATAACGGCCGCGCGTCCGTGAAGAACCAGCGAAGGCTGACCGCTGCCCAGGCGAACAACTTCGATGTCCCGCCAGCCAACACCGGCATGAATGCCGGTTCCGAGGGCTTTGGCCGCAGCTTCCTTGGCTGCAAAACGGGCGGCAAAACTCTCTGCCGCGTTGCGCTTGCTGCGGCAATAAAGAATCTCGTCGGCCCGATAGACTCGCTGGCAGAATCGATCCCCATAGCGGGCAATGACTTCCGTAATTCGCTCGATTTCGATCATGTCCACGCCGCAGCCAACGATCATTTCTGCACGGTACCATACTGGAATGCGCTTCAGCATTGAAGCATCTCCCCACATCTTCCGATACATAGAGACAAGCAGATCGCGGGATACCATTCCTTTCACGGTCTAACCATGAAGTAGCGACTGGACCAGTTTTCCTGCAGGTGCATACCAGCGGAAGAAAGCACACGCATCCCGTTCCTCGAAGAACGGATGCACATAGAGACTGCCTGCGGTCTATAGCAACAGGAAAACTGGTCTGGAACGGAAGGTATGCTCAACATTTCCCTGCATGCGTATAGCTCGATCGAACAGATGGAGCTGAAAGCGCGTATGGCCCAGCTTGTGAGGAGGTGCAACGGCTCGGCTATTGCGGAGAAAACCCTATCTCCAGCAGCCTGTCACCTAAGCTTTGAGGTTGGACTTTCGAAAATCGTGGAACTCTATGCAGCGCTCCAGCAGGCCGGGTTGCAGTTCACTCCGCTGGCCCACCGTGCCTTGACAGAAATGTGCGTCTGCCGGAAACATCTTCCCAATTGTGGTGACGTGCAGGTCGTTTCTATCAATCTTCGTCTGGGTACGCTGGACGAAGAGCATATCCAGTTCCGGCGGTTCGTGCGAATCAATCCGGTGTAGTTCGGCGGTACAGGTGTATCCGCTCAGCCTGCTTCGACCAATCCATAATGCCGCTGCCAGTGCGCCCGCAGATGGGTCCACACGGTATCGACCGAGGTGCGGGAGAGGTCTTTTTCTCCGGTTTCAACAAAACGCGACGCTTCCAGCCGCGCCAGCTCCAGCATTTTGCGATCGCGCAGCAGGTTGGCCACGCGAAAATCCGGCAGGCCCGCCTGCCGCGTGCCGAAAAACTCTCCCGGTCCCCGCAGCGCCAGGTCGAGTTCCGCCAGTTCGAATCCATTCTGGGTTCGCACCATGGCGTTCAGACGCTCCTCGGCCTGGGGCGACACTTTGCCTCCGGTCATCAGAATGCAATAGGAGCGGGCAGCCCCGCGCCCAACGCGACCGCGCAATTGATGGAGCTGGGCCAGCCCAAAACGTTCCGCGTGCTCGATGACGATCACCGTGGCGTTCGGCACATCGACGCCAACCTCGATCACAGTCGTTGCCACGAGAACGTCGATTTCTCCACGCTGGAACCGCCGCATCACGACTTCTTTCTCTTCAGCACTCAGCCGGCCGTGCAGCAGTCCAAGCCGCAATCCGGAGAGATGCGTGGCGCGCAGCTCTTCGCACATAGCCACGGCCGATTTCAGCGCCGGTTTTTCCTGGAACAGCGGTTCGGTCTTTGCGCGGGATTTCGTGCCGCCCTTCTTTTTTGCCGCTGGGCTCTTTCTCGGCTGGTCATCTTCGCCGGCACTGGCCGCTTCCGCCTCCGGATCATGCGCAAAATCGAGTTCCGGCTGCTCATCCTTACTGCCTTCGATGACCGGATACACAATATAGGCCTGATGACCGGCTGCCACCTGCTTGCGCACAAAACCCCAGACTTCATCCGCCCGCTCATCCCCCACTTGCCGCGTAATGATGGGAGTTCGTCCCGGCGGCAGCTCATCGAGCACGCTGACATCCAGGTCGCCATAGAGCGTCAGCGCCAAGGTGCGCGGAATGGGCGTGGCCGTCATCACCAGGACGTGAGGCTCGGCGGCATTCGGTTTCTTCATTAGCCGGAAACGCTGCATGACACCGAAACGATGTTGTTCATCGACAACGACCAGCCCGAGATTGGCGAACTCAACTTTCTCTTCGATCAATGCGTGCGTGCCAATCACCAGGTCGGCCTCGCCGCGCACGATTCGTCCGCGATTCGTCCGCTTGCGATCATCATCGAGCGAACCCGTCAGCAGAACGACATTGTAGGCAGGCTGGCGAGTCGAGCGTTCGAGCAGCCTTCGAGCAGCCAGGTAATGCTGCGTCGCAAGAATCTCCGTGGGCGCCATCAAAGCGGCCTGATAGCCGTTTTCGATGGCGACAAAGGCCGCCTGCAGAGCGACGATGGTTTTGCCCGAGCCGACATCGCCCTGAAGCAGACGCCGCATGGGCGTGGGCTGCCGCAAATCCTCGACAATCTCCGAAAGCACTTTTTTCTGCGCCGCCGTAGGATGGAATGGCAGCACCCGCTTAAGCGCCTCGCGAACCCGCAGATCGGCGGTCAACGCAGGTCCCAGCCGCTCCCGCATGCGCCGCCGCTTCAATTCCAGGCCAAGCTCCAGAAAAAAGAGTTCTTCGAAAATCAGGCGCTGATGCGCCGGTGTCGCCGCCGATTGCAGAAGGCGAAGCCCCGTCCCCGGCGGAGGAAAATGTACATCACGCAGCGCTTCGGCCCTGGGAGGCAATTGCATCCGCTCACAGAATTCCTGCGGAAGCGTTTCCGGCAGGACAGTCCCCAGATCCTCCAGAAGCCGATACATGACGCGGCGCAGCCATCGCGAGCTCAACTGCGCGCCGCCCAGAGATTCATACACCGGAACGATGCGTCCTACCTCGAGCAGCGTCTCTTCCGGGTCGTTTTCTCCGGGCAGGATTTCAACCTGCGGCTGAATCATCTTGAAGCTTCCCGCGCGGCTGCGTGAAGGCTCAACCTTGCCGTAGAGGGCCAGCATCTGGCCGGGCTGAAATTTGTCTTTGAGATAGGTCCCGTGGAACCACATGCATTTCAGAGTTGCCGTACCCTGTCCAACCGTCATTTCAAAGATCGGCATGCGTTTCGTGCGCAGCAGCACGGTCCCGCGCACCTCGGCAATGACGCTTGCCATTTCGCCGGGAACCAGCTCGTTCAACGAGCGCGGATTCAAGCGGTCTTCATATCGAAAGGGAAGGTGGTACAGCAAATCCTCGACTACATGAATGTTCTTCTCTTTCAACTTCTCGGCGACGCGCGGGCCGACTCCTTTAACAAACTGAATGGGGGTATCGAGGGCAATCACATTCTGGATGCTACCAGCCGCCGGTCCAGGGGTAACTTCCTCTGGCGATAGAATTCACTTCCCATTCCGAGCTCTCGTCAACGACAATTCGGGTGACGAGCCAAGTGCCGGAATCCTGCTTCGGCAGGCAAAAAAGCAGGATGGCGGCAGCGCAACTTTTCTTTCTCGATGGCGTTCCTACAGGTGAGGGATTCAGAGGCCGCCGTTCAGCCTGAATCCGCAGCGGTGCTGATAGGTTATCCGGCTGTGAGGAGGTTCAAAATGCGATTCATGCGCTACATTGCTTTACTCGGGATTCTGCTGATTCCGGCGGCATATTCCCATGCTCAGGTCTCGTTTGGATTCAATTATGGCGGACCGGCATATGACGGCGGATACGATGGCGGCTATTACGCGCCTCCCGTTTGCCCCTACGGCTACTACAGTTATTACCCCTATGCCTGCGCGCCCTACGGATATTACGGTCCGAATTGGTTTTATGACGGCATCTTCCTCGGCGCCGGTCCGTGGTGGGGTCGCGGCTGGGGCTGGAACCACGGCTGGTATGGTCGCGGTTACCGCGGCGGATACGGTTATCGCGGCGGATACGGACGCGGCGGTTACGGTTATCGCGGCGGATACGGACGCGGCGGATACGGACATGGCGGATACGCTCGAGGTGGAAACGGCTTCCATGGTGGATACGCCCGGGGTGGCGGCGGTGGTTTCCACGGCGGCGGTGGTGGCTTCCACGGTGGAGGTGGCGGATTCCACGGTGGCGGTGGTGGCTTCCACGGTGGCGGCGGCGGCCACGGTGGTGGCGGCGGATTCCACGGTGGCGGTGGCGGCGGTGGCTTCCATGGCGGTGGCGGTGGTCATGGTGGCGGCGGTGGCCACGGCGGACACCGGTAAACTCTTGAACTGCTTTAATGCCTCCAACGGCTGTCAGTCCCTGCTGACAGCCGCCTTTTTTGTTCGCACCTATCTGCTCTTATCTCCCTGAAGCCGCCCAGCGACGACGCTTCTATACCGCCAAATCGTATAATCTCCGGATGAAACGAGCTCCGCGGGTCGGCGTGGTAATGGGCAGCCGCAGCGACTATGAAATCCTTCAGCCGGCCATCGAAATCCTGAACGAATTTTCTGTTCCCCATGAAGCCCGTGTGGTCTCGGCGCACCGCACCCCGGACTGGCTCTATGAATATGCCGCAACTGCGGAAGGGCGCGGCCTGCAGATATTGATTGCCGGAGCAGGCGGCGCGGCGCACCTGCCGGGGATGCTCGCTGCAAAAACGCACCTGCCAGTGCTCGGTGTGCCCATACCGTCGACCCTGCTTGCCGGTGTCGATTCTCTGCTATCGATCGTGCAAATGCCGAAAGGTGTGCCCGTCGGCACGCTTGCCATCGGCAAACCGGGAGCAGCCAACGCCGCATTGCTCGCCATTTCGATTCTCGCATTGCAGGATCGCGCACTGCGCGACCAGCTCTGCTCATGGCGGGAGGCTCGCCAACAGGAAGTGCTGGCCCAGACGCTTCCCTCGACCGAGCCGTCGAAATCATGACAGATCAAAGTCAAAACGTCATCCTGCCGGGCGCGACGATTGGCATTCTCGGGGGCGGCCAACTGGGCCGCATGATGGCGATGGCCGCCCGTTCGCTCGGCTATCGCATTCAGGTGCTCGACCCCGATCCCTCCTGCCCGGCTCGCTTTGTCGTCGATGCCTGCTTTGAAGCCGCCTGGAATGACGCGCGCGCGGCAGCCGATCTGGCCCGCGGCTCGGATGTGGTCACGCTCGAAATTGAACAGATCTCCATTCCCGCTCTTGAAGCTGCCGAACGCTACGCTCCGGTGCGTCCAGGATCGAAGATGCTGGCCATCATTCAGGATCGCATCCTGCAGAAAAACTGGCTCGCGGAGCACGGCTTTCCGGTCGGCGAGTATCGCGCCGTTCATAACGCGGAACAACTCCATGCCGCGGTCCGCGATCTCGGCGGCCGCTGTTTTGTGAAGAGCGCCCACGGCGGTTACGACGGCCGCAGCCAGGAGAAGCTCGGCTTCGGCCAGATGGCCGACGATTCCGCGATTGCAGCCGCATGGAAATCGCTGGGCGAGCGCCCGGTAGTCGTCGAGCAGGCCATCGATCTCGAAATGGAGATCTCCGTGATGGTCGCTCGCTCGCCACGCGGAGAGATGAAGGCCTATCCCGCCGCAGTGAACCATCATGAGCAGCAGATCCTGGTATGGAGCGCGATTCCGGCCAGCATTCCGCCCGACAATGGCGGCACAGGCGCGCGAGATCGCTCTCTCGATTGCCGAAAATTTCCAGTTGGAAGGTCTGCTGGCGGTCGAAATGTTTATTGCCAAAGATGGGCGATTGCTGGTCAACGAGCTCGCCCCGCGTCCGCACAACAGCTATCACTCAAGCGAGCGGGCCTGCACCACCAGCCAGTTTGAGCAGGCGGTGCGGGCTGTGTGCAATCTTCCCCTTGGTGATGTGAGCGTGGTGCAGCCGGCGGCCATCGTGAATCTGCTGGGCGATGTCTGGCTGGATGCGGATCAGGAGACCGGACCGCGATTCGATCTGGCTCTTGCCGGTGCCCGGCGTGCGGCTGCATTTGTACGAGAAGCACGTTCCCAGACCGGGTCGGAAGATGGGCCATCTGTCCGCAACCGGCGAAACCGCGGAAGCAGGCGGTGCGGAGCGTGCTGGAGGCGAAGGCAAGACTGTAGGAATCGCATCTCGGTTGGAAATACAACGAATTCCAGAATAGCGATTCGCGAGCCTATTCCAATGACGAGAAGCGTTTCTCGGTACCGAATCGGTCTGGCTACAGACCGCAAGAGTGTTCGCGACGACAGGAGCATGGCAGACTTTGCTTGGCTGCCAGAGCTAAAAGCCAAATAGGCGATCACAGCTCTCCGGGTAAAATTGTTGGCGACCTATGACGGCCGATGAACATTTCGTAGCGAGGCCTTTTGCTTTGCCCGAATACGAGCGGGCACAGTTCGAATTCCTGAACTTGGCCGTCAAAGGGCTGATGAAGACTAAGAATCCCATCTACTCGCAGATACGTGAAGCCGAGCCGATGGAGAACATGCCCATCACCCAGAACACCATGCCCTCGGGCGAGGTTGTGGCGACTGCACCCCTGATGATGGTTACTAAAGTCGTTGTAAAGCTCGATGACATACGAATGCGCAACCTTGATTATCTTGCGGAACAGGCAGATTCGATCGCGGAACAAAGAATCGGCCAGTTCATGCGTCATTTTTACGACACACTCGCACGGACCTGCGAAGGCGCTGGAACAGCAACGAACATGAACGGTGCGCCATTCACATTCGAAGCCTATCTCCAGAGCTTCGCGAAAATAGACCTTCGTTTTAGGAGAGATGGGACGCCGATTCTGCCGCAGTTAGTTACCAACCCTGAATTGGTGAAGTCAATCTCGGCGCTGCCTCCGTGGACAGTGGACCAGCACAAACAGTGGGACAACATGATCGAGGGTAAACGTAAGGAGTTTTTTGCTAACCGACGCCATCGCAAGTTATGTTAATTCGCTGACCGAACGTGAGTTCGATGCGCCATTCATGGCACTCCTGCGCCTGCAAGGTTTTACAGACATCCACTTTCTGCACGGGTCGTTTGAGTTCGGCAAGGATTTTATCGCCAAAGGCGTCGACGAGGGCAAACAAACTCAGTTCCTTTTCCAGTCCAAGGCAGGCGATATCAATCTGACTGACTGGAGCGCCTTGCGCGGCCAGATCGACATGTTGCGCACGGATTCGCTCGCTCATCCAAATTTTGATAAAAATCTTCCGCGGAAGGCGATTCTCGTGCTCACAGGAAGGCTCGTTGGTGGCGCGCCTTTGGCAGCACAACAGTACGCAGAGCATCTCAAGGGACTAGCGGAGATTCAATTCACTACATGGGACCGGGATTCTCTGATCGACATGCTCGCCCGTGATCCGGTGTGCTTGAGCGGTTCCTCACTGGAATTGCTCCAGATTTTAGGGTCACAACATGATCAGCTGAACTTCACCGTCCTCGAAAGATACTCCCGATCGTGGATACGCACAGCATGGAATACCCCAAACTTACGGGATTCGCTTGAGGCTGCGGTCATCGCGAGCCATTGCCGACGATCGAACCGTCTCGACCTAGCCTGCTACATTGCCCTTATGCTGCTGCGCTCGACCCTTGCGACGATCCACAGTTTGAGGCCAGCGCCTGAGACAGCTGTGGTGTCTGTAGCCACGGCGAAGGCTCAATTCCGCCACTATGGGCTGGAACTATGGAGCGAATGCGAGGGCCACTTCCTAGAGCCTGACGCAATCCTGTGGTCCGACGGGTCGCCGTTCCCATTTGTCTCCTACCCGGTTCGTTGCATGCAGATTTTGGAGCTTTTGGGCATGCTCGGACTTCTGGAACGAGAGATAGACCCTAATAATCAGACTTCACCGGAAGTGGCCGCATACCTGGAGCAGTTCATTGAAGCCAACGTCGGAACCACCCATATTCCTTCCGATCGGTGGGCTGTTTCACTTGTCCCGCCCTCCCTTTTGATCGCTGCTTCCGCAAAAACGGCGACCGTACAGTCGTTCCTCACGGCGAGTACCAAATGGATCGCAGACTGTTACGACGAGGGCAGCTTCGGGTTGGCGCATGTCCATGCCACACCTGCTGAGGAAGCGGTCTATTTTCTTGGGGCTCCGTTCGATTTCATTGAGCTGAAGGAGAGGAGCGAAAGCCTCGCAGCGTCGACAATCCTTGATCTTGCTTGTGTTCTGGAACTCGAAGAGCTATATAACACTGCGCGGAACGAATTTTTGGCGGTCGATATAGTGCTACCCGTGATCGAGACGGGTGATGACCAAAGCCAATACTGCCTACACGCCGGAAGTCATACCTTCGAGCCCAACATGCCCTACGAAGAATATTGGAAGCCCGTTGAAGGATGGAGGAATGCACCTCATCACAGCCGAGGCGTTGAAGTTCTCTATCCCGAGTCGATCGGCACATCTTGGGATCAACTTGCAATGAGTTGCGTCCTAAGAGACAGGTTTTTTGTGAAGAGTTGGAGACGCCTTATGTGCAAGCCGGTTTAAGCCTTTTTAGACTTCTGTCAGGTTATTCGCAAATCACTCCTCATAAGTCGGCTTCCGGGAAGTCTCAGCTCGCTCCCGAAGCACCTCGCGTCCAAATCTAACGGAACAGTCACGGAAAATACCTGCCGATTGATTCCCCCTGTTTTGCTATTCTGGACGTACAGACATCGTTCACACCGGCTCGACCAAACCGCCCATCCTGAGCTTGACCAGGGATGGTTTTTTTTGCGTTTGCCGGCAACGCAGACAGTATTTAACCCCTTTGGATGGAAGAACATACCCGTAAGCCCAACAGAAAGAGGAATTTAGCCCCGGCTGACGCTGGCAAGTGCCTTTATTTAGAGAATTTAGCCGATTTCATACCGGGGGGTACACCCCCCGCTCTGGAGACACCATGCCCTATCTGGAACGCTGTCTATTGCAACAGGCAAACCTACCCGATATCCCCGCTCCAGTTTTCCAGCGTCTTCTTCAGTTCCGCCATGAATTTTCCGGCGTCCGCGCCATCGATCACACGATGGTCGAAGCCCAGAGTCAGTCGCATGATGTGCCGAATCGCGATGATGTCGGTGCCATCCGCATCCGTCACGACGGCCGGCTCTTTGAATAGCCCGCCGACGCCAAGAATGGCGGTTTCCGGCTGGTTGATCACCGGCGTGCCAAACTGCTCGCCGAAAATTCCAGGGTTGGTGATGGTAAACGTCCCTCCCGAGGCTTCATCCGGCTTCAGTTTCTTCCCGCGCGCCCGCGCCGCCAGGTCGGCAATGGCGCGCGCCATACCGAGAAAGCTGCGCTCCTCCGCCTGCTTGATCACGGGAACAATCAAGCCCCAATCCAGAGCAACCGCAATTCCCAGATTGATGTTTTGTGATAGCGAATCGCGTTGTCTTCCATCGATGCATTGATGATCGGCATCTTGCGAAGGCAGGTGACGACGGCGCTGGCGACAAACGGCATATAGGTCAGCTTGACCCCATTGCGCTGTTCGTACTTTGATTTTTCGCGCTCGCGGATCCGTACAATCCGCGTCATATCAACTTTAAAAACGGAATGGACGTGGGCGCTGGTGTGTTTCGATTCCACCATGCGCTGCGCGATGATCGCGCGCATCTTCGACATCGGAACCAGCTCGCCTGGAGTGGGCGCGCTTACAGGAGCCGCGGCTGCAGCGGCGGGTGCGGATGGTTTCGAAGGAGCGGCGGAAGCTGCGGGAGCGGCCTGTGCAGCAGCCGGCGCTGCCGTCCCTTTTCCATGCTGGCTCAAATAGGCCAGCGCGTCTTCCTTAGTGATGCGATTGCCCGTGCCGGTACCGCTGATTTTCGAAAGATCGAGATTATTGTCTTTGGCAATCCGGCGCACCAGCGGCGAAGAGCGAATCCGCTCCCCGGCAGTTGCACTCGCCCCGGTTGCATCCTCCACACTTCCATCGCTCGCGGGTGGCTCTTTCTTTGCCTGCGGAACAGCCGCAGACGGAACAGCAGAGGACTTGGCAGGAGCACCTGCTGAAGATGGCGCCGCAGCCGCTTTGCCTGTACCGGCACCGCCACCGATAACAGCAACGACGGTGTTGATCTCGACCGTGGTGCCTTCAGGTACCTTGATCTCGCTGAGCACGCCCGATGCCGGCGCAGGAATCTCCGCGTCCACCTTGTCGGTTGAAATCTCAAACAACGGCTCGTCGCGCTGCACAGTATCGCCGGCCTTCTTCAGCCACTTTGTAATCGTTCCTTCAAAGATCGACTCGCCCATCTGCGGCATCACCACGTTTGTGCCGCCGGTGCTACCCGATCCAGTGCTGCTTGCCGCGGCGCTGCTTGGCCCGGTATTTCCTGCAGCTGGTTCCGGCATCCCTTCCGGTCCCTCGTTCGCCGGATCGCCGTCGGCCGGCTCCGGATTTTCTTCGCGCTGCTTGCCGGAAGGTGCAGAGGATGGAGTTTTCGCCGCCGCGCCCGGTGCAGCCACAGGCTCCTTCGCTTTTTCCGGAGCGGATGCAACTGCCGTCTCCCTGGCCACCTTCGCCGCGTCCACTGTCACTGCGGAACCCGAACCGGCCGCGGCGCTCGAAGCGCTTGCGCCACTGCCTTCTCCAGCGCCGCCGATCACAGCAACGACCGTGTTGATTTCAACTGTGGTACCCTCGGCCACTTTGATTTCCGTCAACACGCCCGATGCAGGGGCGGGAATCTCGGCGTCGACTTTGTCCGTCGATATTTCAAACAGCGGCTCATCCCGCTGCACCGTATCACCAGCCTTCTTCAGCCACTTCGTGATCGTTCCCTCGAAGATCGACTCGCCCATCTGCGGCATCACTACGTTCGTTGGCATGGATTCCCTTCCCGGTTTCTTTCAACTACGAATCTTTTGTTCTTCATCGCTGGAGATGCGCCGCTCAATACTTCACCAGCTTGCGAGCTTCACGAACCACGTCTTCCACCTGCGGCAGAAAAGCCTTTTCCAGCGGCGGAGAAAACGGTACCGGCGCGTCCATCGATGTGATGCGCACAATCGGCGCGTCGAGAAAATCGAAGGCGTCTTCATTGATGATTGCGGCGATTTCTCCCGCAATCCCGCCGGTTTTCGTATCTTCGTGAAGCACGATGACGCGATTCGTCTTCTCAACCGTGTCTCGAATCGCTTCCCGGTCGAGCGGAAGCAGCGTGCGCAAGTCCAAAATCTCCAGCTCGATTCCTTCCTTGGCCAGAATCTCCGCCGCATCCTGCGCCACGTAGACCATCGCACCGTACGTAATCACCGAAATATGGCGACCCTCGCGATGCACGCGGGCCTTGCCGATCTCGACGGTTATATCCTCTTCCGGCAGCTCTTCCTTCACGCGGCGATATAGAAACTTATGTTCGAAGAAAAGGACGGGATTATTATCGCGAATCGCTGATTTCATCAGCCCCTTCGCATCCCGCGCGGTTGCCGGTGCAATCACCTTTAATCCGGGCGTGTGAACATAAAACATCTCCGGGTTCTGCGAGTGGAATGGGCCACCGCTGACGCCGCCGCCGGATGGCCCGCGCAAAACCAGCGGGGCTGGCGCGCCCCAGCGCCAGTTCGATTTCGCAAGAATCTGCACAATCTGCGAGTGGGCGGAGCTGATGAAGTCCATAAACTGGAACTCCCCCACTGGCCGCAAGCCGGTCAGAGATGCTCCGTAAACTGCGCTCGCAATCGCCATTTCGGAAATGGGAGTGTCAACGACGCGCTCCACGCCGAATTTGTGAACGAAACCTTCGGTGACTTTGAACGCGCCGCCGTAGATGCCAACGTCTTCGCCCATGACGAAAACGCGGCTATCGCGCTCCATCTCTTCCCAGATACCCTGCCGGATTGCTTCCAGATACGTGACTGCTGCCATTCGATTCGCTTCCTGCCTGAATGTAACGCTGACTGTGTCAAAGCTGAGATGTTGCCGGTCAATGCAACGGTGACAGTTACTTATAATGTCCGGGCGCGCTCGATTCCGCCAGTTTGCGCTGTTGATTCGCCTGCTTCACCCGCACTTCCCCATACTTCACTGGAATTTCCAGGGAATTGTCGCAATAGACATCGGCCCCCGCTTCTTCCGGCGACGGCATCGGCGCGGCTACCGCGATGGCCCGCTCTTCGTCAATAAAGCGCTGCACCTCGGCGTGCAGCTCGGCAATCTGCGCTTCCGTCATCCAGCCGGTTTCCTTCATGTACTGTTCCATGCGCACAATCGGGTCGCGGCGTTTCCAGAATTCCTTGACTTCTGGCGGCACGTATATCGCCGGATCATGCATGGCATGGCCCTTCATGCGCATTAGTTTGGCTTCGATGATGGAAGCTCCCTCGCCGCGGTGCGCCCGGCTAACCGCTTCATGCGATGCGTCATAAACCTGGTTTGCATCGGTGCCGTCCACAATCACCCCCGGAACACCATAGCCGATGGCGCGGTCCGCCAGGTCCTTACAAGCAAACTGCAGCTCTACGGGAGTGGAATAGGCCCATGAGTTATGCTCCACGATCAGCACAACGCCCAGCCGCTGCACCGCCGCGAAATTGAATCCTTCGTACGTTGGCCCGGTCGACTGGCCGCCATCGCCGATGTAAGCCATGCACGCAATTTGCTTGCCCTGCAGCCTCGCCCCGAGCGCCACCCCGGCCAGCACCGAAATCGAATCGCCCAGATGCGAAATCGGCGCCACCACGTTCAGCGTCTTCGGGTCGCCGTAATGCGACCCTGAATCGCGACCCTTAGTGGGCGAAGCGCCTTTGCCCATGTATTGCATCATGGTGGCGCGGGGCTGATAACCCTTCACAATCATCGAACCCTGGTTGCGGATCATCGGACCGAGCCAGTCATCTCCGATCGAGCGCATAGGCCGAAGCCACCGAGGTGGCCTCCTGTCCCAGGCTCAGATACAGGCCGCCGATCACCAGCGACTGCTTGTACATGCTCTCCAGCGCCGCCTCCATGCGACGATTGACGATCATGTAGCGGAAGATTTCAATGGACTGCTCTTTGCTGAGATACTTCGACGGCCGCATCGGCGGCGCGGGCGTTTTGGTATCGCCGATCACCTTGTAGCGGTATTCGCGATCGACCCAGTCGTTTTCAATCCGAAATGGCGGCTGTTCCAGCCGCCAGTCGGGAATCCCGAACGGATTTTTTCCAACCGGAGGCTGGCTGGCTTTTGTACCCGGCACCGGGGAGTGCGACTTTGACCCGTTGGCGGAATTTGCCTTCGGCTCAGCGGATGTGCGAGATGGAGCTTCTATTCTCTTGGTAGACATGGGGACGCGATTTCCTGGCGATCAACACCAAACTCATCATTCTATATGACTGGATAAGGAACCGAAACCTGCGAGAGTGAGGTTCTTGAAGCGTTCGCAAGGCATTGGCGTGGTATTTCTTTATGAGTTGAGCCGCGCCGCGCTCAACCGCTGTTTCGGACAAGCTCTTCCACCGATTCCGTCCATAACACCTGACGGCCAAAAACACGCCCGAAATTCCGCGCGACGGCGTGCATGGCCTGCTCCATCGTCGGCATCGCCGAAATTCGAGGATCAATCTCCTCCTCCAGGCTGGTAACCGGCGCGTCGGCAATCCCACAGGGAACGATCAGTTCGAAATCCCGTAGATCGGCGGTCACATTCCACGCGAACCCATGCGATGTAACACCACGCGAAATATGAACCCCGATCGCGGCGATTTTCTTGCCAGGAATACTGCCGCCCGGCAGCGTCCATACCCCGGTTCGCCCGCA
The DNA here is from genome assembly GCA_963823295.1 of uncultured Acidobacteriota bacterium. Classification (GTDB taxonomy): domain Bacteria; phylum Acidobacteriota; class Terriglobia; order Terriglobales; family Acidobacteriaceae; genus JAKAAZ01. The sequence goes on along the minus strand of CAWGLF010000017.1, from coordinate 11,025 downwards.
AACACGCTGGGTCAGCACACCGTATTCCGCACAGGTTCGGATGAGAACCTCCTCCAGCAAGCGGACATAATCCACGGCTCCGAGATGCGGTCCACGCTTGCCCGGAAAATCTCCTCGCAGGTCCAGAATCGGGTAGCCGACAACCTGTCCCGGCCCGTGGTACGTCACATCTCCGCCACGATTGATCTCATGGACCGAAATGCCGCGCCGCGCCAGTTCTTCATCGCTCGCCAGAATGTTCGCGCGACGCGCATTCCTGCCCAGCGTCAGCACCGGCGGATGCTCCAGCAGCAGCAGAACATCGCCGATACGCTGCTGCTGGCGCAGTTCAACCATGTGCTGCTGAATTTCGAGCGCTTTCAGATACTCGATGCGTCCGAGATGGACCAGGTGCAGCAGCATTATTGATGAGTGCGGCCAAGTTCAGGAACAGATAGAGAGCGGCAGATTTTTCGGACCAGAAGATCGGAAATTTCCGTGTGTCTCGGCACGGCCTCAATATGACCCGTCTCGGGGTTGCACCATAGGGAGTGGGAACCGCCTTCACGCTTGAGGTAACAACCGTGCAAACGCAAGTGGCGCAGGAGGGATTCGCGCTTCAAGGAAGAGTAATTACCTGCCGCAAAGCTTCTTTCGGCGCACCACGAAGACCGTCTTCACGGCGGTCCTCGAGGATCAATGAGATAGCGTTCGCAAGATCACTGCGACACTCCTCGATCGTCTTTCCTTGACCATTTGCGCCCGGAATCTCCGGTGACCAGGCAACGAACCAGTCCTCATCGCGCTCAATAAAAGCGGTGAATTCGTTGTGCATAGTTTAAGACTATACTCCGTCCGGGTGCCCCGGGTGCCTCCTTCGGCTTCGCTCAGGGTAGGCTCCGCTCATCTGGGATTTTGAATTCGAAGCTTAAGCGTTGATCGCCATATTCTCTACCGCGCCGAATCCGTCCAGCATCGCCTCGGCCAGCGTGGGATGCGCATGGATAGTAAACATCATCTCCTCGGCCGTCGCTTCGAGATCCATCGCCGTCACCGCTTCGGCAATCAGTTCAGTCGCCTGCGGCCCGATAATGTGGACGCCCAGAATCTCACCATATTTCGCATCCGCCACGACCTTCACAAAGCCTTCATGGGAGTCCACAATCGAAGCCTTCGAATTTGCCGTGAACGGGAACTTGCCCACCTTCACCTGATAGCCTTTTTCCTTCGCGGCAGCTTCCGTCAGCCCAACGCTACCAATCTGCGGCTCGCAATAGGTGCACGCCGGAACGCGATCGCGCCGCACCGGGCGTGCATATTTTCCGGCAATCTTCGCTGCGACCACCATGCCGCACATCGCGCCCACATGCGCCAGTTGCGGCAGCCCAGCCACAATATCGCCAATCGCGTAGACACCGGGCTCGTCGGTCTGCATCCATTCATTTACTTTGATAAAGCCCCGGTCTGGCTTAATCTTCGTCTTCTCCAGCCCGACATGCTCGGTGCGCGGCGCGCGCCCCACAGCCACCAGCACCTTCTCGGCTTCCTTCACCATCTGCTTGCCGTCGGATCCGGTAATCGTGACCTTTACGCCGTCCTTCGTCTTTTCGAGCTTCTCGAATTTCGCGCCGGTGAACGACTCGATGCCACGCTTGCGGAAGGCCCGCGCCAGCTCTTTGCTGACATCTTCATCCTCATTCGGGACCAGTCGCGGCAGATACTCGACGATGGTGATTTCCGAACCGAAGCTCTTGAAGATCGATCCAAACTCCACGCCCACTGCGCCCGCGCCGATAATTACCAGGGATTTCGGAATCGAGGTCAGAGAGAGAATCTCGACGTTCGTCAGCACGCGCGAATCCGGCTCCAGCCCCGGCAACATGCGCGCATCCGACCCGGTCGCCAGGATTACGTTCTTCGCCTTCACAAAGCTGCGCTCGCCTTCCGCGCCGCCACCGCCTTCAGCCTGAATCTCAACCGAATGCACGCCGTCTTTCGCCGGGCCGGTCAGTCGCCCGTGGCCTTCGTAGACGTTGACCTTATTTTTTTTCATCAGAAACACGAGGCCCTTGGCATGCTTGTCGATGATGCCCTGCTTGCGCTTCTGGATCACGCCCCAGTTCAGCTTGCCCGCGCCCAGCCCTTCGATTCCGTATTCGGCGGCATGTTGCAGGTGATCGTAAACTTCGGCATTGAAAAGCAAAGATTTCGTGGGAATGCAGCCCACATGCAGACAGGTTCCGCCAAGTTTTCTTTCCTTCTCAATCAGCGCGACTTTCAGTCCATACTGCCCGGCGCGAATCGCCGCCGTATAACCGGCCGGCCCTCCACCGATGATGGCGATGTCATAAATTGTTTCTGCCAAAGGGATGCTCCGTTCTGTCCAAGAGGTAGGTATTAGATGCCCGAGAATACGCGCATCGAACCAAACATATGATTTTACGGGATGCCTGCGCCGACCTACTAATCCTTTTCCCAAATGACCTGCGAGGTCCCACAGATATTGTGCCAATGCCCGAATTGCATGCTTATTGTCCGGTTCGCCGGTCGTGAGAAGAGATTCAGCGTTCGGTCGAAGCTGCGGCGACATTGGAAACCGTGCCACCATCTAAGCTGGTCCTCAGGTCCGTTTCCGTGCCAAGATGCTAGCGTATACTGGGTCGCGGAGGCACGTTTCTAGCGAGCCTTCACACCGCAGCCGCCCGGTTGCGGTTTATTTGCTGTCGACCCGCGCAGACCTGTATGCCGGCCCACTAATCCTTTTCCAAATGACCTGCGAGGTCTCTCAGATATTGTGCTAACGTCTGAATTGCCTGGTTATTGTCCGGTTCGCCGGTCCTGAGAAGAGATTCAGCATTCGGTCGAAGCTGCGGCGGCGGCCCTGGGAACCGTGCCACCAGTTGGGGTCTCAATACTCGCCCTTCAGATAACAGCGTCTTCAAATTCTTTCGATGCTCGGCGACGATAAGTTTGCGTTTGGCAGCATAACGTTTGGCAGCATAATCTGTCGTGACTCGTTCCGCTTTTTTCTTGTCTCCCGCCTCCATCGCAGCGACCCAGTCGGAATGTTCGTCTTCCCCCAGGTATTTGAGCCGTGTATCGTAATCGGAACCGCAAAACCTCAATTTGCCTTGAAGTGTCATCGCCAAGCCGTAGAGTTGTTTGTCTGATCGTCCCCCTTCGAGTATGGTGCGAACAAGGGATACGAGATCTTGTTTTTGAGCGCTGGTCGAAGCAATACTCTGAATAGCATCTAGCTTTGCCCCCAGCACACCGTTTTCTCGAAGCGCCTCATCTAATTTGGCTTGCAATCCGGCCCGATTCGTCCGTTCTTCGCTCATTGTTTTGTTGTTTTCTGCTCGATTATGTTTTCTCTGTGCAGAAAACAAAACTACCGAAATTATCCCCAAGATTAGGAATAGAGACCCACTGCAATCTTTTGTACTTTTGTTTTCGGCGGCGAAACTGAGACGATCCCACCACAAACTGCAAACAGGATCGTAGTCACATTCAGCCAGACGTCCAGCCACATATCAACGTCTCCCAATTAATTTTACCGATCATTTTTCGGCAAACTGCAGTTGTCGCGAATGAAACCCGTGATCTCCAATTCTCGCCGCCAAATAGATGGGGCGGCTGCGAAGGAGCTGAACAGCAGAGCGCTGGTCCTCAGGACCCTTCTTCCCGTGCGTGGGTCCTAACGTATACTGGAGTCGCGGAGGCACCTTTCATGCGCGCCTCACACCGCAGCCGCCCGGTTGCGGTTTGTTTGTTGTCGACCCGCGCAGACCTGTATTCGGGGCGCTTAACTCAGCGGTAGAGTGCCACCTTCACACGGTGGAAGTCACAGGTTCGAATCCTGTAGCGCCCACCAATCAAATCAATAACATAACCAGATAACGTCACGGTCTGACGTTGTTTGATATTAAAGTCATTTCAAAGTTTGGTTGCTGAATGCCTACAAGATGACTGAAGACTGATAGTATGCTGCCATTCTCCCCTAGAAGGATTCCCGATGAGAATTCAACTTGAAAGTCAACAGCGTTCTTGGATCGCTGTCTGTTTGCTTTGCGCTCTAATAGGCTATTGTGTTGGCGCTTTTCTGCATGGCGGTTCGTCAACTCGCTTTGAAACGTTGCGCGGCAACAAAGAGATGATGTTGGATCGCAAGACGGGCACACTTTGTAGAACGGTTCCCTGGAAAGACCCGTATTACGGTGCATTGCCAACCTGCCAGAGCCTCTATTACAAACACTGATGTTGAATCTTTCCATCGCTGAATAGGCGCTCTTCGCCTCGTTCTGCTGAAAAACGACCCTCTAGGATTCGTTTTAAGGCGTCGGCTCCCCTTCCCTGACCATATCCCTTGCCCAAAATCTCCCCTCTTTGACCCTGGAGCGCCCTTCAGCCGCGTACCCATGTGGGCAGACAAGCGCCAATCCTCGAAAGTAGATGCCGCGTCGATAAGTCGAATGTAACTCGTCCTAGAAACTAAATAGCATAGTTTGGCGCGACTTACACGGCCCTAAACATTTTCCTTGACATATCGGCCCGACCTAGTTACTTTCTGGAGGCTGATCGATGCTGGGAACCGCATAAACACAGGGGATTGTTATGGGATGGACTACTAAGATGGAAGACTTATCTATGCTAACTACAACGTCAGTTAGCAAGCGGAACGATTCAATAGTACCTTCAACAGTTGAATTTATAAAGCTGCCGGAAGTAATTTCAATAACCCACATATCTCGTTCCAGCATCTATCTTTTGGAAAAAGCAGGTAAGTTCCCGCAAGCTGTTTTAGTCGGCAAACGCAGCGTGCGTTATGTCAAAAGCGAAATACTTCAATGGTGTGTTGACAGAATGGCAGAGCGTTCAACTGTAGGTGAACTTTAATGCCAATGTTCTTTCAAACTAAAGTTGAAGATGTGCCGGTTGCGCCGTGGCCCGCCGCGCCTAGTCGTTCACCACACGAAATAATTGAAGCCACCAAAACACGAATTGCTGAAGAGAAATCAAACAAGTGGCCTACTCCACTCAGCAGAGATGCTTATCAAGGGCTTCCTGGCCAATTTGTTGACTTGGTACTGCCGGAATCTGAAGCTGACCCCGCTGTGTTGCTATTGACGTTTCTTGTTGGAACGGGTTGCCTGTTCGGTAGAGATTCATACTACCCAGTTGAAGATACAAAGCATTGCACCAATATGTTTACCGCTGTCGTTGGCGCAACTTCCAAAGCCAGAAAAGGAACTGGCACAGACAGAGCGCGAAACCTATTGAAGCAAGTTAATCCCGAATGGGCTGAAAAGCGAATTCGCTCTGGTTTGACTTCAGGCGAAGGCTTGGTAATGAGCGTGCGCGATGAACGGGCAGCGGATGAGCGCCACGCCGCCGATCCTGGCGAACCGGACAAGCGTTTGCTAGTGATTGAATCTGAGTTTGCGCAAGTGCTGCAAATGTCGAGCCGGGATGGAAACACTCTTAGCAACGTGATGCGCGATGCATGGGATGGAAGCCCTTTGCGCGTGATGGCCCGATCAAACAAGGATTCCTGTCAACATCCCCACATTTCACTGATTGCCAATATCACACAAGAAGAGTTGCTAAAGCTGCTCAGCGCCTCAAATCAAAGTAACGGCTTTGCAAACCGCATTCTCTGGTGTTGTGCAAAGCGTTCGAAGCAACTGCCGTATGGCGGCAAAACGGTCGATGCAGTACGCATGAATGCTTTGGTGTTGAAGATTCAACAAGCTCTTGCCGCCGCATCCGCTAATTCGTTTCAGCTACCGTGGGATGCCAACCTTGGCAGAGTCACATTCGATGCAGAGGCCGGTCAGTGGTGGAGTACTGCCTACGATCATCTTGAAAACACTGATGCCACAGGAACCTTTGAGAAAGTCACAGCAAGAGCGTCTGCCCACGTGGTACGGCTAGCAACGTTGTATGCGCTGTTGGATTCATCCAAGCTAATCCGTATTGAACACCTAAATGCAGCAATGGAAGTGTGGCGCTACTGTGAAGATTCCGCACGCTACATCTTTGGCGATGCAACGGGCGATTCCACAGTTGACACGATCTACAGGGCACTTACCGGCCTTCCTGACGGTATGACTAAAACAATGATTAGCAAATTATTCAACCACAACAAACCTGCACGTGAGCTAAATCGTGCCCTAGAGTTGCTTGAACGGAATCGCAAAATAAAACAGTCCATATTTCAAACACAGGGTGCAAACGTTACTGTCTGGAGCCGCTTATGATCCATTTCGTTAAATTAGTCAATTTAGTCAAATTCTTAATTCGTCCGTATGTGTGCCTCTTTGGGTGTGAGAATTCGTTTATTACTATAAGTCTTTATAAATATATATAACTCAATAACTTACCTCCTAAACCATAGGCAGCTACAGATGTACCTACGAAATAAGAATTTAACGATATTGACTAATTAGCACAACTTCAACAGAAAGAAACATTGATGACCTTCAACTTAGAAGATTTGAAAGCTCGCTCAGAAAGGAATATCAGCGGCGAACGTAAATTGTGGGCAGCAGTAATACGCGACACATTTTATAGAGCAACGCTAGGCGAAGGTACAAGCCTATTGTTTTTCAAAACGCAAGGCGGGCATTTCACTAGATTGTGTGAGTTTATGCAACTACCAGAAAGCGACATTCGCAGCAAAGTAATCAGCAGCGCACTAGCCAATAGAGCAACAGCAAATACGAGAGAGAGAAGCGCCAATGCCAATGATTAGCGTTGAACGAGCCAACTTCACCACTATGCAATTTGAACCTGCATTGATTAACAGCGATGCAATTGTGTGGGTAAGGGAGTTCCATTTGCCTGGAGTGCCAATTGCAAAGAATCCGTGGGCTTGTGACGTGTGGCTATCAGGGGAAGATAGAGCTATGACGATCCATTCAACCATTGAGGAATTGCAGGAGGCTATCTACTTTGCATCGCTAGATGCTAAACCGGCGCACTTAGAAGGCAATCCTTGGGGCCAAACTAGAAATAGCTTGACAAGCTAACTAGAAGTTTGCATACTCCGTATGCAAAGCCGACTTATAAACGCAATTCTAACTAGAAATGGAGTGACAACCATGAGTTTCAAACGATCAAACAAAATGACAGTTAGTCAGCAGAAAAACGTTAGTGACTTATTCGCACTTATCGAGCAGTCCAACAATGCCACGCTACAGGAATTAGTAGATCATCGCAATCTTGTTAGAACATTCTCAACCGGAATGGATGGTCAATCAGAGGAACAGTCACAATTCAACGGTGGCAATAGCGAAGCAGCCATTAACAATTCGCAAGCTGAGTATGACAAGGAACATGAACGGTGGAGAACGGTTGGAACTAACGGTGATGACTTCAATAAGAACCGTGCGGCTGTACTGCGGGAAAGCAGGAAATAGGGACGCGCTGGTGCTGAAAAACGCAAAACAGTCAGGGGGATTTGATGCCCTGTCTAAAGCCGTTTATCGCTAGGCGGCTCTGAGGGGCGAAAAGTTTGGATGCTGGGCTACCGTGGAGATCGAACAACCGCGCTGTACCCGGTAAAAGAAATCTGCAGCACGGTAGGACGGAGTGAAAGCAGATGGACTCAGATAAGAAGTTTCAGACCGGCAGGAGCCCGTCAACGCGAGCATAGTCATTGCGAAGCTGCTGACGTTGCCGACAATGCGGGCTGTTGCGGAAGAGTGCCAAATTTCAGTCAGTACAATCTCGCGCTGGATGAATGATGCTGCTTTCATTGCAGAGCTAAACGCTGCTAAGGCCGAAATGACTTCCGCTGCTACGAATGCTTCTACGCGCAAGTGCGCTATCGGCGGTTCAGATACTCTCGTTGAAATATCAGGCAATGTCAATGCCCGCTGAGAAGCTCTCGCGTTGCCGCACGCTGCTAGGGTTAATTGAATTCTTTTATCAAAAAACTTCAACGTTGGAATCCATTGATAGCCAGACTCGCGCAGTTGGAAAGCGGTGCGGCAATGAGTACCGGAAATTGTACTAAAGCGGTCTGCAAAAGCTGGAGTCCAATAGCCAGCACAAAGTTATTACGTTCAAGATGGCTGACGGAACTCTTCAAAAGCTGCCTACAAAAGACTATTTTCCGAAAGCATGTAGCGATGCGTCTTTATGGAATTAGATCATCGGATACTGAAATTGTAATCAATGCTGTTAGCTGCCAATGAGAGGGGGCGACTATTGGAGCTATTGACAGTTGTATTGATTAACAAACAGGAGAACACAATCATGTCTATCGAAGTCAAAAACCTAATCGAGCAGTTGCCAACATTTGTAGTTGCATTCGATTTGAGGCCAATAGTCGCGTGCTTAGACGAATCTTATGCTGAGACTAAGCAACAGTGGGTTAATAAAATTTACAGCCTACATCAGCAGCTACAGAAAGAAATTGAAATAGTCACCGTGAACGACGTATCGATACTGGACGCCAAGCGGGAAGCTATCGTTATCAAATTGAAGGCAGCTAGAGCAGCGTTCGATGAGATAAACTCTCAGGCTGCATTCTTCCAATCGAGCGAGAGAGAATTGAGCCGCCAAGCTAATCAAGCGTCTTTCGCTGTAAGACTGAAACGTGATTCTCCGCTCACTCCTGCATACGCCACTAAAGCTGATATTGCACAGTGGGAAAGTGAACTGAAGGTATTGGAATCGGCTGAAAGCGAAATCTTGAGAAAGTATAACTCACACTCCAATCTGCAAGCTATGTGGGTAGGAGATTGTGAGCGGCTAAAAGCTGTCCATGACACTTTGGCTGTTGAAGAGGCTGAATTAAGGAATCGATTGAATCATCTGCGCGGGATCGTAAAAGGCCCGCAAAGAACGTCAATTGGGCTGAGCGCCTAACAAGTTTGCTGGCGTCTGTTCACTCTCCTGTCAGATGCCGCAAACGGCCAGTTAAACAAGGGCTGGCCGGATTCGAGATGTGGGTACCTGTACGAGCAGGCGCGTATTCCTTTCCTCGATGCCCACGAGGCCCGTTCTCGCAGACGAATTCTAAAGCAGCCAACCGTTTCAGCAAATCCGGTTGGCTGCTTTTTTATTGCTCTCTGAATCTCTGTAAACGTCCCTGAATAGAATCAATTATATAGCCTATTCTTCAGAATTAGCTTGATGTTAGGTCGGAATCCGGCCATACTTGCCTACATGCTCAAGGCGTTCGCATATCCCAGAGTCAGCGGCAAGGGACAGGTGGACGGCGACGGCTTCCCGCGCCAGCGTGAGGCGATTCGGCAGTACGCGGCGGCTCACGGTATCAGGATCGTGCAGGAGTATCAGGAGCAGGGCGTCAGCGACACTAAAGGCATTGAAGAGCGCCCGGCCTTCGATGCGACGACGACGTCGCTCCTGGCAACGGCACGCGCATGGTGATCGTAGAGAACCTATCGCGCCTGGCACGCGACCTGATGATGCAAGAGACGATCATCGGCGTTCTGCGGAAAGGCGGCTTTGAATTGGTGAGCGTTGCGGAGCCGGATTTGTGCTCTGACGATCCTAGCCGCGTCATGGTGCGACAGCTATTCGGCAGTGTGGCCCAATACGAGAAAAGTACGCTGGTGCTGAAGCTACGCGGCGCACGCAGGCGGGCAAGGGCTAGGGATGGCCGCTGTGAGGGTCGCAAGCCCTTTGGTGAGCGTCCGGGTGAAGCGGCTATCATCAAACGCGCCACGGCTATGCGAAAGCTCGAAATGAGTTGGGATATGATCGCGCGACAGTTGAATGCAGACGGCGTTACAACTCGCTACGGCGGGCAATGGTTTGGCTCTACGATAAGTAAGATTGTTAGGCGGGGGTGACGCAAATATGAGTGACGACGCTATTGAATTTGAATTGGAACGCGCACACAATATGCACAACTTCCTCATTAACCAAATAGCCGGAAGGTGCGAGTTACATACGAGAATTGCGCTTTTCATCATGTTTATTTCAATCATCCAGTCCCATCATGCTGCAATCATTATTCTTTCACGTAGAGAAAGACTGAGGGCGTCGGCATTCGCGCTGTTTCGGCCACTTGTCGAAACCAGCTTGAGAGGACTCTATTTAGCTCTTGTCGCAAATCTCGATGATGTGGTGCAAGCAGATAATGACCAGTTAACTTATCCCAAAATCAACTTGCTAATTGAATTACTCGATGAACGATTAAAAACGGATGGAATGTTTGGCGAGTATAGCGGTAGTGCATGGGGCGTTCTCTGTGACTACACTCACACCGGCTTCGAGCAATTATTTCGGCAAGTAAGGCACGATGGTTCAATTCAACCATCGTATGAGTCGAATCAAGTGCAGGAACTCCTTAAAAAAACTACGGCCATTCTTGTCTTTGTTGCAACGCGCTTTTTGGAACTGAGCAATAGGCCGGATGACCTGCAGCGGTACAGGATCATTCAACACCTTCTATCCCCATCCGAACAAAAATGAATAGGCTTTAGTTTGTGCGCAAAGTATTCGGTTTGTTTTCACGGATCGTTGCAGCAACATACGATGGTGAATAGTGAGCATAATGCTTTTCTGCAATACGGGTTCCAGCGTGCCCTAGCTGATTCGCCACCAATTGAATTGACGTTCCGCTTTTTACCAGCAACGTTGCGAACGTGTGTCGCAGATCGTGAAAACGAATTTGGCGCTTGATGTCTGCCGCTTTCAATGCCGCTTTCATTCTTGGCTGTTGGTTTGATTTCTTCCACGGTTGGGGTTTCAGTTCGCCAGTCTTTCCGTCAGCAATCATTTGCGTAAAAATCAAATCGTTTGCGGCCTTACCTTCGATTAGCTTTTCAAAGAATGCAGCCTCATCATCGGTAAGGAAAACGTGTTTCACTTTGCGCGTCTTGCCTTGAGTCACAGTAACAGCCTTGATTGACGCATCGTATGCGCTGGCCTTCATGCGACCCAATTCCATATAACGGCAACCTGTGATGAGCGCACCTTGCACCAAATCACGAAAGTCTTGTGGCAAACTTCAATGAATCGCTTTGCCTCTTCAAGCTCTAAATCTTCATTCTTGGCAATGCCCAC
>CAWGLF010000016.1:0-289426 GCA_963823295.1 uncultured Acidobacteriota bacterium | reverse complement strand
ATCGACCGCATCCATCAGCTCGTCAATCTTCGCTTCCCACTCCGGCTCGCCGTTCAGCGCCCCCAGCGCCGAGCCGCGAATCACCGGCACATCGTCGCCCGGGAACTGGTACTTCGACAAGAGCTCACGCACTTCCATCTCCACCAGATCGATCAGCTCCGGATCATCGACCGCATCGCACTTGTTCAGGAAAACCACGATGTACGGCACTCCCACCTGGCGGGCCAGCAGCACGTGTTCTTTGGTCTGCGGCATCGGCCCGTCGGTCGCCGCTACCACCAGAATCGCGCCATCCATCTGCGCCGCCCCGGTGATCATGTTCTTGATGTAATCGGCGTGGCCCGGGCAGTCGACGTGCGCATAGTGCCGGTTCTTGGTCTCGTACTCCACGTGCGAGGTCGCAATCGTAATCCCGCGCTCCCGCTCTTCCGGCGCATTATCGATCGTGTCGAAGGAACGGAACTTGTTGTTCGGGTTGTGCTTCGCCAATACCTTCGTGATCGCCGCCGTCAGCGTCGTCTTGCCATGATCGATGTGCCCGATCGTTCCCACATTCACGTGCGGCTTCGACCGGTCAAATTTTTCCTTCGCCATTGTGTCTGTTCTCGACTCTCGATTCGTTGAATTGATGCCGGTAAAATTTGGCGCCTTCTGGAACTCAGTAATATGCGTAAATCTTCAGGTACTTTCCGCGCAGCTCAACCGGCACGTGCTCTACAGAGCGAAGATAGAGTTCCCGAACCTGACCGCGATCGCTGTCGCCGAGCTGCGCGTAGCCGGTTTCGGTTGCATCCCCCAGCAGGCCCTGCGCCAGGACCTGTTCAAAGTTCCGCACCCGAAGTTTCGCCTGATCGACGCGCTTCAGAAACTTATCCACTGCAGGCACGGTAAAGCTTGCGTCGATCGCCGCCTTGACCGCGTCAAAGACGGTCGGATTCTCGATTGGAATCGTTGCCTGCTCGAACATCTTTCCCATAATGGTCTGCCCGGTTCTCAAAACTAATTTCTGGAGCGGGAGACGGGGATCGAACCCGCGACCAACAGCTTGGAAGGCTGTGACTCTACCACTGAGTTACTCCCGCCTGAGTGAACCGCTCCTGTCATGCTGAAATGCAGCAAACCGCAGGTTCCTCGACTTCGCTGCGCTCGGAACGACAATTCCTTTGAGACACATTTGGAGCTAACGGCTAAAGCTGGAAGCCGCAATTCTGGAGCTGATGATGGGGCTTGAACCCATGACCTCTCCCTTACCAAGGGAGTGCTCTACCGCTGAGCTACATCAGCCCGGTTGAACAGGCGCCTGCTATCAATCAGGCCTCTTCGTCTTCGTCGCGTTCCTCTTCATCGTACCGCGAACGCGCTGCGTGCATCACCACACGAAACAGAAACATTCCCAGAATCAGCAGTGAGACCAGCCGAATCTTACCGGGATCAAGCGTGAACCATGCCAGCGCCATCAGCCCCAGCAGCATTCCCGATGCGACCCTCGATTTCACCGCCGCATTCATCTTGCTCGCCAACCATTCAATCTCTGGTGCACAGGGGAGGATTCGAACCTCCGTAGCTCGCAAGGAGCGGCAGATTTACAGTCTGCTGCCATTAACCGCTCGGCCACCTGTGCACAACCTTGTGTTCCTTTGTCGCTCGCGATTCCACACCCCGCCGCCGCATTGGCCAACCCCGGAGACACTTCCGCGGGAAGTGGGTTGGAACCATATACATATTCTATGGCAGGGGAGACGGCTACGAGAGACGGAACCGAACCTTGCTGTGCAGTCTTTCGTTTGTTCGCTGCGTACCGAGCTTTGGAGCTGGAAGCTGACGCCCAAAGCTGACTTTCTGGAGCTGGCGAAGGGATTTGAACCCCCGACCCTCTGATTACAAATCAGATGCTCTACCAGCTGAGCTACGCCAGCCCTGAAACATCCATCGGCAACGCTGGCGCATACTTCGCGCCGTCACGCACAACACTCAAATTACCATGCTGGGCTTTGCATCGCAACAAAGCACATCCCAGGTAGTGGGCAAGTTTCCGGATCGATTGTGACTTGCCCGCAATCCTGCAAATGGAGATTCAGTTCTGTCGTTAGATATCCAAGCCGCTTCCCCATGAAGTCCATCTTCGCCCTGGATCTTTCTCAGACTGTCGCCGACCGGCTGGTTCAACCGATCGGCGCCAAATAGAATGGTCATGACATGCATCAAACCGCCCGCGGCTGTCAGTGTCGAGTAGGAGCTACAAAAATTGAAGAAGATACAAATGCTTTGCGCGCTTGTGGTTTCAAGTGTGACGGCTGCCATGCCATTGGCGGCCGCGACGGTCGCGGTGGGGACGCAACCTGTATCGGTCGTGCACGTTCCCCACGGCGGCGAACCCATCATTGCGAGAACCGGCCCGGATGGATCGATCCATCTCTTGTACGACCTGGATGGTATTCCCTATTATGTGAAGTCCTCTGATGGAGGATCGACGTTTACGGCTCCACTGCAGGTGGTGAATCGAGAAGCGCGCAAACCGGGGCTCGCATTCGAAGGATCAAGTATGACTGTGGGCGAATCCGGCGCCATTTACGTCGCGATGTCCACGAACAACTGGCAGGTGAAGCTACCGGATGTCCCAGATGGACTGGTCTACGCAACTTTGCAACCCGGAGCAAAGTCGTTCACTCGGGTGCGAAGCTTGAATGGGCGTCCGAGCGAAGGATTTTCGCTCGCGGCAGATGGTAAAGGCCGTGTTACGGCGACATGGCTGGCGAACAAACTCTATGCCAATTTTTCCACGGACAATGGCCGCACATTCACACCCAACGCCGAGCTGAACCCCGCCTATGACCCATGTGAATGCTGCACAACTCGCTCGGTGTACAGTCCGAACGGCGATTTGGCGATACTTTATCGAGAGAAAATGAATAACGATCGCGATATGTACCTCGTTCTTCAGGACAAGACCGGCCATCTGACGCGAACTAGGATCAGTTCCACGCTGTGGCATGTGAACGCGTGTCCGATGTCAAACTACGCCTTGACGAACACCAGCTATGGGTATTTGGCGGCGTGGCCGACAAAGGGCGACATTTATTTCGCACGGCTCAACCTAAAAGGAATGGTGTTGCCGCCGGGCGAAGTGAAGACTCCAGGGCATTCCGGTATGCACGGCGGTTTGGTGGCCCTTGACGGTCACAATGGTAGCATGCTGATTGCCTGGAAGCGGAATGGTGAACTGAGCTGGCAACTGTATAACCCCGAGGGCATTCCGCAAGGCGCTCCGGAATCGGTTGCGAGTGCGGGCAAAGGTGCTGCAGGCGTTACCGACCGAAAAGGACATTTCATCCTGTTCGAATAGCTGAGATCGCATGGATGCTTTCGGGTGTTCTCCCGCCAAGTGGGTTTCGTTTGCAAACACAACAGTAGCCTTCAGATGCTCTGAATCCCTCCATTCCCGACCGCCTGCTGCGCAAGTTGCTCGACTTTGAGCGGCCCAATATTACGGACTTCAGCCGGCTGCAGTTCCGCGCGCCGATGCGGTTCAGCAAGAATCGCTAGAATAATCTTCATGCGCGCGCGTCGCGGAACCTGGGCGGACGCGGGCGGGAATGAAGAGGGTCGTAGACCGGATGAAAGCACGCTTACTGATTTTGACAATCGCCATTCTTGGCGGATTTTATTTTGTCACCACGCATACGCGCTCGGCGGGAAGCCGCGGCTGGCTGGCGCATCCTTTTACCGATGCATCGGTGCAGCAGGTTGCGCGGAATCTGCCGGGCAATATGCAGATGACGCAGGCACAGGCCGCGCCGGGTCTGTTCCCGAGCGAACAGAACAATATTGCGGTCTATAAAAAGGCGCTGCCCTCGGTCGTCAACATTACTTCTACGACAATGACATTCGATTTCTTTTATGGAGCGGTTCCGTCCGAGGGCCAGGGTTCGGGATTCATTCTCGACCGGCAAGGCCATATCCTGACCAACTTCCACGTGGTCTCGAACGCGCAAAACGTGCAGGTGACGCTGCACAACAAGCAGCAGTATAAGGCGAAAATTCTGCTGACCGATAAAGCGCACGATCTGGCTCTACTACAGATTGACGCACCGAATCTGCAGCCGGCGACACTGGCCGACTCGCGCGGCCTGCAGGTGGGCCAGCTGGTGTACGCGATCGGCAATCCGTTTGGACTGAGCGGAACCATGACCCGTGGCATGATCAGCTCGATTCGCTCCATCCGCGGACCTATGGGGAATTTGATTTCGGACGCCATCCAGACCGATGCGGCAATCAACCCGGGGAACTCCGGCGGCCCACTTTTGAACTCGCATGGGGACGTGATCGGGATGACGACTATGATCGACACCGGCGGCGGCGCAGACCAGAACGCCGGGATCGGCTTTGCGATTCCGATCGATACCCTGAAGGCGGCGCTGAACGATTTTGCGAAGTATGGCAAAGTGCTGCGGCCGACGCTCGGCATCGCGGCAGGCTTGCCGATCGGGCCTAACATCGCGAGCCAGATGGGACTGCCTGCAACCTATGGCGTACTCGTGGAACATGTGGTTCCCGGAGGCCCGGCACAGCGCGCCGGAATCCACGGCGGCACGCAGAAGGCATACCTCGGCAACACGCCAATTTTCATCGGCGGAGATTTGCTGGTGGCGATCAATGGCGAGCAGGTCAGGAACGACGAGGACGTCGCCGAGATTATGGATGGCTATCAGGCCGGTCAAACGGTGACGGTGACGATCTATCGCGGACAGAGAAAGATGGATCTGAAAGTAGTGCTGGGCAACGCAGGGGAGTCCGGAGCGGTTCAGGTTTAGGTCGAAACAAACTGCACATTGTCATCCTGAACGAAGTGAAGGATCTTGCGGTACTCCAGAAAACCGCGAGGTCCTTCACTTCGTTCAGGATGACATTTCCTCTAACTGGAAATCTCTTACCGCTTACGCTGCTTTGGCGACACTTCCGTGAGGATCAATCACGAACTTTTTCGCTGCTCCTTTGTCGAAATCCTTATAGCCTTGGGGAGCGTCGTCCAGCTTGATGACGGTTGCATTGACGATTTTCGCAATGGGAATGCGATCGTACAGAATCGCCTGCATTAACTGCCGGTTGTATCTCAACACCGGCGTCTGGCCGGTGTAGAAACTGAGAGATTTTGCCCAGCCAAGGCCGAATCTCATGCTCAGATTTCCCGTTTGCGCGGCTTTCTCCTTCGCTCCCGGATCATCGGTAACGTACAGGCCGGGAATGCCGACGCGTCCACCGGCGCGGGTGATCGCCATCAGCGAATTGAGCACGGTGGCGGGCGCTTCCTCGCCATGCTTTGATCCATGGCCATGAGCTTCAAAGCCGACGCAATCGATGGCGGAATCGACGTCCGGCCTGTGAATCACGGCGGCGATCAGCTCTTCCAGCTTGTCGCTTTTGGTCAGATCGATCGGCTCGAAACCAACTTTCTTCGCGTGATCGAGGCGCTCGGAATTCATATCGCCGATCATGACAACCGCCGCGCCCAGAATCTGCGCCGAGGCAGCAGCGGCCAATCCAACCGGGCCGGCGCCGGCGATGTAAACGGTCGAGCCTACGCCGACTCCGGCGTTGACCGCGCCGTGAAAGCCGGTCGGCAGAATGTCTGACAACATCGTCAGATCGCGGATTTTTGACATCGCCTGAGCTTTGTCGGGGAACTTGATCAGGTTGAAGTCCGCGTAGGGAACCATGACATAGTCGGCTTGGCCGCCAACCCAGCCGCCCATGTCGACGTAGCCGTAAGCGCCGCCAGCGCGGCCGGGATTCACGTTGAGGCAGACGCCGGTCTGCTGCTCGCGACAGGTGCGGCAGCGTCCGCAAGCGACGTTGAACGGAACAGTGACCAGATCGCCGATGTCGAGGTATTCGACATCCTTTCCCTTTCTCGATGATCTCGCCGGTAATCTCATGCCCAAGCACGAGGCCGGTGGGAGCGGTGGTGCGACCGCGAACCATGTGCTGGTCGGAGCCGCAGATATTGGTTGAGACAATCTTCAGGATGACTCCGTGGGTGATCTCTTTCCCCGCGGGATTCTGCATTTTGGGATAGTCGATCGACTGGATTTCGACCTTGCCGGGACCGAGATAAACAACGCCGCGATTTGTCGCCATAAATATCCTTTCAGGTTTGAGAAGTCTTGTTCTTACTCATTGACTGAATACCCGTTTCATAGATCTTCCAGCAGGTTGAAATGCACCGTTGTCCGCTGGCGCACGCCGTCGCGTGTCAAGCGGGCGCGTGGGTTATAAACCAGATCGTTAATGGCGTCCGTTAACCGCACGGCAATCGCGCGCCGCTGTTCCTGGGCTATTTCTGGACAGGTGATGCGCAGGTAAGGCGTCGGTTCTCATCGTCTTCCGCGAACATTAATACGCAGCGGCTCCGGCTTCGGCAACGGCCTGGTCCTGAGCTCCCAATCCACCGCTGACGCCGATCGCTCCGACTACCTTGCCGTCGAGCTTGATGGGAATGCCACCAGCAAAGATCATAATCCTGCCGTGATTGGAGACGTGAATGCCGTAGAACTGCTGCTCCGGCTGACTGAGGGCTGCAAGCTCCTTGGTGCTGATGTCGAAGGCGCGGGAGGTAAAAGCCTTGTTGATGGCTATATCGATGCTGCCCAGCCAGGCATTGTCCATGCGGACTTGGGCGACCAGGTGTCCGCCATGATCGACGACAGCGATATTCATGGGCTGACCGATTTCCGTGGCTTTCTTTTCTGCGGCTGCGATGATGCGGCGTGCATCTTCCAGATGGATCATGTAACAACCTCCCCGTGATAGACGTTCTGTGATGTATCTTATTGTCGCCCCAACTCAGGGCAGGCGCACGACAATGCCGGTACTGATCGTTTTCGGATTGAAACTGCTACCGAGGCCTGACAATCCGCCATAGCTGAATTCGGCGATGCGCCAATCGAGACGTGGCAAAATCGTCCAATCGACGCCACCGAGGAACTGATACTGGAGTTTGGTGACTGTGGTCGGCACACCTCCCTCATAATACCCGGCTTGTCCTACGCCGATGAGCCCTTCGATATACGGCATGATCGGTAGAACATGCGGGGTGAAGACGAGGCGCGGGCCGATCAACCCGCTATCCAACGTATTGTTGCCAGAGCCGAGAATGGCGCCGCGGGCATCGAGCCCGGCGGAAACCAATCCAAAACCGCGATCGAGGTATGCGCCGAAAGTTGGTCCATAAATCCAGCTCGAATTGGGGACGTTGGCCTTCGCTGAGCTGAATTCCGCATAAAGGCCTATCTGGGCTTCCGCGTAGAGCGAACCCAGAAGAAGCAGAAGCAATGGAAGATATTTATACAGTCTCAAGGACGGACTCTCCAAGCTTCGATGGAATTCGCCCGGCTGTTCTGACGAGAGCCGCGTCTGCGTCGATGTTCACGAACGACAGCAACCCGTCCGCATCGCTACGGGCGGGATGCGATGCAATCGAGACTCTCGGAGCTTATCGACGCTTGCGCTTTTCTCGTTTGGACCTGGCCTGCCGCTTTTTACTTTGATGCGTGGCAGAAGAGCGGGTCGCCTTCTTGCCGGAGGGTTTTTTCGCTGGTTCCGGCAGCTCTTCCACAAGCGCAAACTGCAATTTGTTTTCGACAGCATCGATGCGGTCCAGGATCACCCGAACGGCATCTCCGACGGAAATGCGATGGCCGCTGGATTCGCCGAGGATTTGCCGGCTGTATTCGTTGAAGCGGTAACGATCCCTCTGCAATGTTGCCAGCGGCACCAATCCTTCGATGAACAGATCATCGAGTTCCACAAACAGTCCGTATTTCGTTACGTTGAGGATGATGCCGGAAAACTCCTCGCCGATGCGGTCCTGCATGAATCGAACTTTTTTCCATTCGATCAGCTCGCGTTCGGCATCCGCGGCGCGGCGCTCGCACTGGCTCACCTCCTGGGCGATGGCGGCGAGCTCCTGTTGATCGACGGGTGGGGAAATCTCTCTGTCCCGCCCTTGCCACACGGCACGCGGCGAGGATGGGGCACTTGCGCTTTCGTTGCGCCTGGGCGAGATTTTCCTGCGGCTATCGATCCCGGACGCAAGCAGGGCCTTGGCGATGCGATGCACGATGAGGTCGGCGTAACGGCGGATCGGGGAGGTGAAATGCGTATAGCTCGGGGTTGCGAGGGCGAAATGACCTTCATTGTGCTCGCTGTATCGCGCCTGTTTCAGGGAGCGCAACATTAAATAGGTGAGGATGCGCTCTTCCGGTTTGCCGGCCAGGCGTTCGGTCAGCTTCTGGTACATCTGCGGCGTGACCACCACATCTTCCGGTATCTCGCGCATGCGTTTTTCGCCGCTGCCGCGGCGCATGCGGTCGCGGCGATCGCCACGCAACTCGACGCGCTTGATAGGGAGTGCGCCAATGCCGAGCGAATAACCGAAATGAGTGGCAATTTCCTCGAAATTTGCGACGCGCTTTGTGTCCGGTTTTTCGTGGATACGATAGATACTCGGCATGCCGAGCGACTCGATCCAGGCGGCAACGGATTCGTTAGCTGCCAGCATGAACTCTTCGATCAGGCGATTGGCCCAATTTCGTTCCGAGCGGACGATGGCCTGCATCTGACCAAGTTCGTCGAATTGAATCACCGGCTCCGGCAGGTCGAAGTCGATCGAGCCGCGTTTTTCCCGACGCGCGTTCATCAGCCGGGCCAGTGTGTACATGCGCTCAAATTCCGGGACGAGAGGCGCAAACTTCTCACGCATTTCGGGGTCGTTTTCGAGGATGGCGTTGACCTGGGTGTATGTCATGCGTTGCGCGGAGCGGATCACGCCTTCGCAGACTTCCGATGAGAGAACTTCTCCTTGGGACCCTATTTGCATGACGCAGGAGAGCACCAGCCGGTCTTCATGCGGGCGCAGACTGCAGAGATCGGTCGATAGTTCGACGGGCAGCATGGGGATGGCGCGATCCGGGAAATAGACGGAGTTGCCGCGCAGCCGCGCTTCGAGATCGAGCGCCGTGCCCGGCTGGACGAAATGCGAGACATCGGCAATGTGCACCTGCAATTCATAGCCGCCATCGCGGAGCGAGCGGACCAGCACGGCATCGTCAAAATCGCGCGCGGTCTCGCCGTCGATGGTGACGATGGGAAGCTCGCGGAAATCCCGACGGCCCTTTGCGGGCCGTTTTGAGTGAACCGGAGCCCACATCTCAGAATCGAGATGTGGGGCATCCATTTTTTCATTTGGGAATGGCCCAGCGATGGCGCGGGCCTCCTGCAGCACGCGATCGGGAAATATGTGCGGAAGATGATGTTTGCGAATGAGGATTTCGACATCCACGCCGAAGGCATCGCGCTCGCCGAGGATTTCGATGACTCGTCCGCGCGCCGGTCGCGTCGCTGTGGGCCAGTCGGTGATGGCGACATCGACGACCAGGCCCTCCAGATCCTCGTATTCCTCTGTGTGCACCTTCGCTTCCGCACCCAGCACCCGATCGGGCGTCTCGAGCCGTGCCGGAATTTCCGCGCCGAAGGGAATGGTCACCGCTTCGTTAAGACGAGCATTGAGCGGCGTGACAAAGTTGCCGCCCACCCGTTCGCCGCGCCTGCCCGATTGGCGCGTAATGAAAGATGCCGACCACCGTGGGATTATGGCGTTCGAGTACGCGCAGAATACGGCCGGAGCGGCGGCCATCCCCACGCGACGAGGGCAGCAACTCTACCAATACGAGATCACCCTGCATGGCGGTTTCCATGCAATCGGGTGGGATAAAAATATCCTCTTCTTCGCGTTTTCTCGCGCGTGCCTGTTCCCCGGGTCTGGGGCCGCACGAACCCGTAGCCGTCGCGATGCAGATCGAGCCGGCCGCTGACCCAGTTATTCCGTTTGCGGGCGGGAGCGGGAAGGGACCAGGATTCCCGGTCCACCTTGACTAAGCGTCCACTGGCGGTCAGCCGGTCCAGCTGCTCGAGCAGCAGCCGACGCTCGCGGCCACCGCCCAGACCCAGTTCGCGGACCAGTTGCTTGTACCCGGCACGCTGTCCGGGGGAACGCTCCAGGCGCTCTAAAAGATCGCTATCTGTCATCGGCGGTTTCATCGACCACCCCCCGGCTTGTACCCGGATTCTCAGCGGCAAGGCTTCCGAGCGGCTCCGGGGCAGTATTCAATGATGTTACCTGTGCAGGTCGGATGCAAAATTTGTTAGATTCATTCCCTATTTCGCGCTAGTAGCCGGTAAAATCTGGGTAACTCGACAGGACTGTGCGGCTCGCGGGGTGCTTTTTGCCTTGCGGGAAAACTATTAAAACCGAAGCGCCGCTCGAGCGCATTCCGTCTGTAAGATGCGGGATGTGTTTGCGGACGGCGAAGAGCACTATATATGAGAAAGGATTTATGAACGCAATGTGGAAACCGAATCAGCCCGGCACCAACCCCACGTCCCCTTCGGACCCGATACGCCCGCAACCGCCTGTCCCCATGAACCCGGAACCGGCGCAGCAGCGTCCCAACCCAACCCCTTCCGCGTCAACCAGCGAGCAGGCGACGATCGGCAAATCTCTCACGATTAAAGGTGAAATCACCGGCAGCGAAATGCTGTACATCGATGGCCATGTGGAAGGCTCGGTCACGCTTCCCGGAAACCGCTGCGTCGTCGGCCGCAATGGACACGTCGGTGCTAATATCTCAGCCCGCGAAGTGGTGATCCTCGGCAAAGTGAACGGCAACATCAACGCCACCGACCGGGTCGATATCCGGAACGAGGGTTCGCTGACCGGAGATGTGGTTGCACAGCGCATCAGCATTGAAGATGGCGCATATTTCAAGGGCGGAATCGATATCCGCAAGCCGAGTGCGGGAGCGAAGGACACTGAGACGGTGAAATCCGCCGTAGCTGCGCCAGTTCACGCTTAAAGCTTTCTTACTGCCGAGTTTTTTCTGTGATCGATCGTTGACGCACGGCTTCGCCAGAGGTGAAGCCGTAGCGTCCATCCTGCATTGCCGCCGCATCTCTCGTCCGTGCTGCATCCTTTGTTTCCTGGATACATCTACATAAATAAATGGACTGGCGGAGGTGTGTCGATGATGGATATCCGATTCAGTGAGGATCGCGGCCATGCGAACCATGGCTGGCTGAATACGCATTACACGTTTTCCTTTTCCGACTATCACGATCCGGCACACATGGGATTTCGCTCTCTGCGCGTGATCAATGAAGATTTCATCGCGCCGGGAAAGGGTTTTGGCACCCATGGCCACAGCGACATGGAAATCCTGTCCTACGTTTTGAGCGGAGAACTGGGGCACAGGGATTCGCTCGGTTCCGGCGGTGTGCTGAAGCATGGCGAGGTGCAGTTTATGTCGGCGGGTACGGGAATCCGGCACAGCGAAGCCAATCCCTCGGTGGAAACGACGACACACATGCTGCAGATATGGCTGCTGCCGAACCGGGCCGGGCTCGATCCCAAATACGAGCAGAGGTTTTTTCCCATTGCCTCCGAGCCGGACCAGTTGCACCTGATCGCTTCACGCGACGGCAGAGATGGATCATTTCTGATTCATAGCGATGCCGAAATGTATGCCGGGCAGCTACTCCCAGGGACGGAGTTCAGGCAGACTCTGAGTGGCCGGAACGGATGGGTGCAGGTTGCATCGGGTGAGATTGCGGTGAACGGGCGGGCATTACATGCCGGCGATGGAGCCGGGATCAGCGATGAAGAATCCATAAAGATCGGCGTTGTCAAAGACGCCGAAATTCTTCTATTCGATCTGGGTTGATGGCTGTCGGCGACAGTTGCCTATGCGGCCGAACCAGGTGTGTGTCGCGGCAGCGCCGGTCCGATGCCGTCGAGTGCCGGCGGAATTTCTGAGTAATACTTTAGAGTTACTTTTCTTCCCGTTGCGTCGAACCTATGGATGCGAATCAACCCCGATTTGTGGGCAACGAAACCGGCGGTTGTTTTCAGCACTCCGATTCCGTATTCGACACTTCGCTTGAAATTGATGGATGACGCTTCTTCGAAGTACCTTGTGGGGCAGGATATCTCTCCGATTCGAAAGCCGAACATTACAGACTGGGCAATCATCTGATTGTCAAAAACAAAGTCGTCCGAGTTCTCCAGCAGCGGAAGGGTCTGCAGCAGTTCCCGCGAGAACGCCCGGAATCCGGTATGGTACTCCGACAGCTTCGCTCCGAGAAACATATTTTGAAATGCCGTCAGCATACGGTTGGCTATGTATTTGTAACGCGGCATCCCGCCTTTCAATGCGCCCCCTCCAAGAATCCTCGAAGCCAGAACCATGTCATAGACGCCACTGGCAATCATGCCAGCCATGGCTGAAACCAGGGTAGGCGCGTACTGGTAATCGGGGTGAACCATCACCACGATGTCGGCGCCTGCGGCCAGCGCCTCGCGGTAGCAGGTCTGCTGGTTGCGCCCGTAGCCGTAATTGGCGTCGTGGATAAACGTTTGCACGCCGAGCCTCTCGGAAAGAAGCGCGGTCTCGTCGTTGCTGGAATCGTCGACGAGGATCTTGATGTCCACCTCGGCGGGCAACTCGCGCACGGTCTTCTCCAGCGTCCTCGCGGCGTTGTAGGCCGGCATCACTACGGCAATCCGTTTTCCGTTGATCATCGGCTGACCTCCTGAGAGATTTTGGCTGCAGTGCTGAGAGCGGCCTTGCGATTGGCTGCAACGCGTGTTTTGCGGCGGGATCAGTGGGATAGGGGGACACTGCTGCGGGTTGCAGGTCCGGCTGCACCAGCCAGACCTTGCGGTCCTTGTAGTAATCGATCAATTCGCGATTTTCAGCGGCGTCCATTTCCCGCGCCCAGATGACCTTGGAGCGGTCGATGTCGGCGGCATTGTAGACCCACTCGTCGGACGCATTGTGGTTGGGGGAATAGCGGACGATGACGAGCTGTCGGCCGGGCATTTGCTCGAGACTCTGTCTCCATGTTAGCGCGCTCCGCTGCCGGAGTTTCCCTCGCCATACCATTCCGGGGCCCAGGCCGGCCATACGGCGCCTCGCAGATGAAGAGGCGCGGCGAATACCTGCAATCCGGCCAGCACAACGCAGAGCGTGACTATCAACCGCACCAGCGTCAAGCCGACCGGCCGGCCATCCGGTTTCCAGACGCGCAGGTGGCGCATGGCCTGGAGGCCGATGGCGTAGAAGACCGCGGTAAAGGGCGCGAGATAATGGGGAACGAGAAATATCTCGATGAGCATCCCGGCAATCAAGACCAGCATGCAGATGACGAGGAAGCGGATACGGCGATCGAGAAACACGCGCCGCAGCATGATGAGAGGCAGAAGCAGCACGAGTCCGGAATAAAACAGGATTCCTCGCATTGCCTTTGAGGCCCGTCTCCGGCAGGAAGCCGGAGGGGTGTGGATCTTCTTGTAGAGCGTCAGTTCGTGGTTGTAATAAAAATCGCGCAGGATGGCGTGGCGATAGACCGGTTCCGGCCGCGGCGACTGCCAGATGAAATAGGGCGCCATGGCATAGGTGGCGCGATTGACCGCGTAGGGCGGAGTCAGCGGGCTACCGAAGGCGCGATTGTTGTAGTAACCCATCCATGCACCGGCGGCGATGATCAGCGCCAGCGGAAGGGCGGCGCCGACGAAGCAGCAGGCCGGGGGCGGGCCGATTGTTTCCGCGGAGCATCCATCGCGCAGAACGACCACCACCGGCAGGCAGAGAAGAATCCCTTCGTAGGGGCGCGACAAGGCCATGCAGGACCGCTCCGACGGCCATCAGAGGGCGTCGCGCAGCTTTGCCGTTTTCATAAATCGCGGAAGGCCGCCCAGCACCAGCGCTCCGCCGAGCGCGGCGATGGAGCCGCCGCCGGAGTAGCTATCGATCCAATAGCTGAACAGGCCCAGGCGCAGGACGGCGAGTATGCCGCCGAGCAGCGCCCATGCGGGCGGCAGCCAGGCCTGCAGCATCCAGCAGATGCCGGCGCACATCAGGGCGCTCATGACCAGCACGCCGTACCAGGCGCGCCCAGCCAGCACCTTGCCCGCGGCGAGGATCAGACCCTGCGCGGGAAAGTACATGGACATATAGGTGGGCTTCATGGTGATGTGGAGGCTTTCGAAGTGCACCCACATCGCGGGGGTGGGATTGGTGAGGCGGCCGGAGGCGAAGGTATCCGCCGCCAGGAGAAAGCTGAAGTCATCGTTGATGAAGGGATGGGGAATGGGGCATAGCGGCAGAATGGCGAGGCGCAGCAGCAGGACTGCGAAGCCAACGACCGCAACCGACAACGCCTGCCTCCGTGCCAGAGGCTAAAGGCGCGCTCGATGCGAGAGAAAAATCCGGAGCCAAGCCTGGGAAATGCGAACGCTACCGCGATTGCGATCAGGGTGAGTGAGCCTTCGATCATCATGGGCGAAAAGCCGCGTTGTGGAGCAGGTGAAAGGATCATATGCAGAGGAATTCCATAGGAACGGTCTTATGCCCGCACGCCGGCGAACCTGTTGCTGGATTCCATCCCTCCGGTCTGGAAAAGGTGACGAAAAGAAGCATGGCTGCAGTTCCCCTGTAACTGTCGCGGAGAGCATCGGGCACTTTCATCGTGGTACAGGGAAAAGTCTGTTCGTCATTCTGAACCCTTCGACTTCGCGGAGGGAACCCCGCACATAGCGTGAAGATTCAGAGAATATCTAGCTTGCTCTGACTGCGGCCGCCTTCTGAATTCCTGGCCGCGCTCAGAATGACGAACATCGAATCGAAATGCAAACCCCGGTAAGTTCCTAACTATCGTTGGAGGGTGCAGCTAGACAGCCCGGAGGGCTCCCTCGCTGCACTCTCCTTAGAAGATCCCACCAAGGAAGCCGCCATTACCGCCATTACCGCCATTGCCGCCATTGCCGCCATTGCCGCCCCTGCCGTTATTGCCATTGTTGCCATTGTTGCCATTGTTGCCGTTATTGCCGTTGTTACCGTTATTGCCGTTGTTCCCGTTGTTGCCGTTGCCACCGCCGCCGCCGTTCGAAACATAGGTATCCAGCGCCGTACCAACATTTGTAAAGGCAGTGTTGATTCCGACGGCCAACGACTTCATGCCGACAGTCGCGGCGAACGCAACCAGCGCGACTAACAGCGCGTATTCAATCAGATCCTGACCGTGGGTCTTCTTCAGGACCTGAATTATTGCTTTCAACTTTCGGATTGTTTGTTCCATCTCAGTCCTTTCCCGGGGAATTATGTAGCGTCCGTTTTCTACGTCAGGAAAGCACGCTGTGGGACCCATCTTGATCCAAGGCGCGCTTTTCCCGCAGGAAACGCACGAGTTTTCGGCTACCCGGCCTGTGTGCTCTGTAAGGACTAGGCTGTGTAGGTGGTCAGCGTGGTGCTGATATGTGTAAAGGCAGTGTTGATTCCGGTGGCCAGCGACTTCATACCGACAGTCGCGGCGAACGCAACCAGCGCGACTAACAGCGCGTATTCAATCAAATCCTGACCATGGGTCTTCTTCAGGACCTGAATTATTGCTTTCAGCTTTTGGATCGTTTGTTCCATCTCAGTCCTTTCCCGGTGAATCTTTCCCGGGGAATTATGTAAGGTCCGTTTTTCTACGTCAGGAAAGCACGCTGTGGGACCCATGTTGATCCACGGCGCGCTTTCCCGCAGGAAACGCACGAGTTTTCGGCTACCCAGCCTGTGTGCTCTGTAAGGACTAGGCTGTGTAGGTGGTCAGTTTGGTGCCAATAGCGGTGAAGGCAGCGTTAATCCCGGTGGCCAGCGAGGTCATGCCGACCGTTGCCGCGAAGGCTACCAGAGCCACCAACAGCGCGTACTCGATCAGGTCCTGACCTTCGTCTCTTATCATCAGACATTTCGCGGTGACATACAGCTTCAACATCTTGTCATTCAGTTTCGTCATCATTTGGGTCTTCTCCGTACTTTGAAGTACCAGCCACAGGCTGGGTATGCCCCTTCTAAAGCAAGCCGAACGCCAATCTCGAAACATCAATGATCGTTGGAAATGAGCGACTTACAAATTGCGCGCGCGGGTCGGCGTGAACGCCTGTTTACACGACGGCAGGAACAGATAAGGCGCGTATACAGGGATGGGCGGATGGCAGTGAAATTTCGCGCTGGGAACGCGCCGGAAGTTGGCCTCCAACATGCATAGATACATGCGTGTTGTCGCCCTGGCGGAAGAACTAAAGCGAAGCTCTTGCGTTCTCCCGCCGCATTGAAAACAGCCGAAAGAATTCTTGACTACGACTCGATCCTTATCAGCGCTGGGTGCAGCTGTTTGCTCCCAGAACGAGCGAGAAATACCTTGAGCACACTGGACACTGCTCCTTCCTACGTCGCCGCAGCAGTTGAAAATGAGATTTACGCGCCCCAGGCTGGTTCCGCGCCTGCGGACTGGAGCCCGCTCACCCGGCTTGGCTTTCGCATTTGCTTTATCTATTTCATCTGCTTCATGTATCTGTACGGGAACGATGGCATCGACTTTCAAGCCATTGTTATCTGGCCCTGGATGAGCCATGTCCTGAACTGGCCACTGAATCACCTGGCGGTATTTGCCGGCGCGTCACATCTTCCAAATTCCCCACGTACCCTCCAACTGGCGGGTGACGCACCGCGGCGACACGCTGGCGAATTGGGTGCTGGATCAGGTATTCTGACTGGCGCCGTGGTGGGAGGGCTGGTTTGGACAGCCATCGCCAGGCTGCGCCGGAGCCGCCGCACGGAGTACCGGACGCTGCTGGCGTGGCTTCGGTTCCTGCTGCGCCTTTCGGTCGCCTTTTTCATGATCGGCTACGGATTTATCAAAGTTTTCCCGCTCCAGATGGGACCGATTCCGGTTCCCGTGCTGAACGAGCCGCTGGGGCTTGCTACGGGTCACACGCTTCTGTGGTCGATGGTGGCTCTGCACCCGTGGTATGAATCCATCTGCGGCATGGTGGAGGTCATTGGGGGCACGCTGGTCCTGTTCCGCCGGACGGCTCTTGTGGGCGCGCTGGTCTGCATTTTCATCATGAGCAACGTGGTGCTCTACAACTTCTTTTTCGACGTTTCGGTTAAGCTCTTCGCCGTCAACCTGCTGCTGGCCGAAATTTTTATTGTGCTGCCGGATGTCCCGCCGCTCTTCGCATTCTTCTGGCGGCATGAGCCTGCAGCTCCGACGGGCGGCTGGGTACCTACGATACGCGATGGCAGACGAGGTTCTTCGTGCGCACGCTGGAGATTTCTTTTCTTGTCGTCTCGTTCACCGTCATGCCCTTGTTCAATGGGATTATGTGGCAGCATGAACGGGTGATGGCCCGAATTCATTCGCCTCTCATTGGTGCGTGGCATCTGGATTCGGCCTACCCTGCAACCGGACCTTTTGTGATGCCCGAGGGACAGGGGGTTGTGGTCCCGAAGGGAGGGAGAGCGGCGACGGAATTGTATGTGGACACGGTGGATCAGGCTTTCACACGCGCCGAGCGGCGCGCTGTTGCACTACCATGTGACGATCGACTCTGCCGCTCACACGATCTTCATTAATCCCTTTTTCAGGAAGGCGGTGACGTACCGCTGGCAGATGCCAGACGCCAACCACTTGACCTTGACTCCGAACCAACAATCCAAAAGACGCAAGGCTCGAAGGCAGCGCACAACGCTACACCGCATCGATCCCAGAGTTGTGACCTTTACCCGGATTTCCTTCCGTCGCATTATCGATTCCTCGACCCGAGATTCCACTTTGTGATGTTCGGGATTCCGCAGCAATAGCGAGAAAGTTGTGTCATTCGGCGGGGTCGGCGGGAGAGAATTCGAGCGTATCTCCGGACCGGTTTTGGTGGCGAGGATGGTGCCGGCGGCGAGTTCGATGACGGAGTGGGCGAAGAGGCAGGCCGACATCCGCCAGGGACGAACGGCGCTCCTGACCTTTCGGACGCGCTGTTTGCGGTCGATATACACCAGATCGATTGGAAATCGCATGCCGAAGGTGTGGACGGCCTCGCAGGGCAGGATCCATAGGCCTTCGCCGGGAGCGAGGCCGTCGCGACCGAGCAGCCCTTTTCGGCGGGTGGCCTCGCGGTCGGCGACTTCAGCGCGGCCGGCCAGCACAGTCTGGCGGGTTAGGTTGGAAATTCTGAAGCGCACCTGCCGGTCCGGTGCGGGGCGGGGAACCAGGGATGCGAAATTCGGCGAAGCAGGTTCATCCAATGGCTCCGGATTTATCTGCGTATCGCGGCGTCTCAGTGGAACTACGACACCGCAATTATGTTAATTAAGGCGCGATTCCTCCTGCGATCCCGCCGCCTACACCGGCTGCCTCGACTGCCCCGGCCATTGCCGCCTCCGGTGCCGCTTTGAACGACCAGCGGCTTCTCCGGCTGCATGCTCTCCTGCAATTTCTCGATGGGAATCTTCGGTGGCGCAGGCGGCAGCGGCTTGGCGCCGGTCACCTCCGGTCCCGGGATTGCTCATGGGGATTTTGGAGTTCGGCTTGAGGAACTTGGTCGGATAATGCAACGCGGGCAGCGGAACGCCGGCGGGAATGGGAGCGATGATCTCCGGCGTTACGATGACGATCAGTTCGGTATTGGTGCGGTTCTCGGGATCGACTGAAAAAACTTGCCGAGGATCGGGATATCACCAAGGAACGGAATTTTATTGAAGGTTTCGGTGTCGCGGTTGTCGAGCAGTCCGCCGATGGCAAAGCTCTGCCCATCGCGCAGCTCACCTCTGTGTTCACCTTGCGTTCGTCGAGGCCGGGAACGGTGAATCCGGAGATGGTGATTCCGTTGGTGTAATCGAGCGAGCTGACTTCCGGAGCGACCTGAAGGCGAATGGTATTGCGGGGGGTGATGGTGGGGATGAAGTTCAGCCGAACCCCAAACTCCTGGAACTGGATGGTGACTGCTCCGACGCCGGCTCCGCTGGTTCCCTGCACGACGGGATAGGGATATTGGCCGCCAGCGAGGAAACTCGCCTCCTTGCCATTGGCCGCCAAAAGGTTGGGCTGGGCCAGGATCTCTACCAACTCCCTGGGTCTCCAGGGCTTCGAGGGTCGCGCCGAGGTTGATGTCAGGGCGGAATACGAATAAATTGATCGGGTTTGGCACTGTGGGCGACCGGCCAGTGGATGCGTTGGCAGCTGCCGTCGGCGGAGCGAACTGCCCGGTGCTGACCGTGCCGATCGTGTTTCCCGCGCCGGTACTGAAGACGTTCAGGCCGAGCTGCTTTTCCAGCGTGCGATCCACGCTGGCGAAACGCACCTTGAGCAGAATCTGCGGCTCGGCGGCGGGGACATCGACGTACAGCAGATTGATGACTTTGCCAGCGGTGGATGCAATCTGGACCGCGCGATCGGAACTGTTGAGGTCCTTGACCGTGCCGCGCAGAAAGATAAGCCCATTGTCGAAGCTAATCTTCAAGTTCTGACCCGGAAGTTCCATGCGGAGCTGGCGGCGAAGCGACTCCATGCTGTCGTTGGCGACATAAGAGTTGGGATGGACGGTTACGTTGAAAAACTGGCGGCCGCCGCCGGCTTCAAAGATGATGAGGCTGGTTTCGCCGGGCATTTTGCCGTTGACCAGCACCTCAGTTGGACTGGTGGCCTGCGCTTCGGCGACATCCCCCAGCCCGACTGTGATCCGTGTAATCGGTTCGGTGGTATCGACCAGCACCGATTTTCCCACGCTGACGGAGAGCTCGTTCGAAACGTCCTGACTGGCGGCTGCGGGCGTCTGCGCGGAATAACGCGGAGCCTGGGCCTTACGAGCGGACTCCGCACAAGTTGCAAACGCCAAGGCAAGGAAACAAATGAAAGTAGTGCAGATTCTCGCCATCACTATTTAGCCTCGTGCGAGACAAATTTTGCTTCACTCCGCTTTGCTCCGTTGAAGACCTCGATCAGGTAAACGCGGGAGGCAGGCAACACTACCGCTTTGCGGCCTTTTCCAGTCGCGAGTTTCACCGGAGCTGCACCGAACAGCTCGGCGGCGGCAGCGCCCGGAGGCTTGGCAAACTGCGTGTCCAGCGGATTCCGCAACGCCAACTGTATACGCGTTGAACTACCGGCCAGGCTCAGCAACTCCGCCTGTTGCG
The DNA here is from genome assembly GCA_963823295.1 of uncultured Acidobacteriota bacterium. GTDB lineage: Bacteria > Acidobacteriota > Terriglobia > Terriglobales > Acidobacteriaceae > JAKAAZ01. The sequence continues at coordinate 269,360 of CAWGLF010000016.1, read as the reverse complement.
GCGTCACCAGCAGATTGACAACCTGCACCTGTTGCGGCTTGCCCTCAGCATCTCTCTGAATATCCGTTCCGGCCGAAAGCACTTCGATGTTCTGCAGTAGCGTCCTTACCCTCGAGCCGGCGCTCGCCCTGCCTCCCTGGCCGGGATCGCCCGAGATCATCACATCCACGCGCATTCCTGGAGTCGCAAATCCAGCGACGCCGACAACATCATCGACCTTAACGGCACAGGCTCGCATTCCCGGCGGGATAGTCGCAGCAAGACCGCCGCCGGAGCCGGGAGTGGCCAGGCGGGCATCAAGGATCGGCTCGCCTTTGTACAGATTAGATACCACGCCGCGGCCTACAGCGTCTGAAGTTTTGAGAATCGCACCCTTGGGCAATGATCCGGCGAGATCGATGGTAGTGAGATCGGTGGGGCGAAGAACGCTTCCCAGCTTGATGTCGGTTGCAGCAGCGACGATCTGGGTGGTACTGTGGCGGGCTGCGCCGATACGATTGGCGGCGACGCGGAACACCAAGTAACTGCACGCGACCGCTACGACGAACGCACTCAATAGGATGACCAGTAATCTTCGGTTCATTCAGACACCTTTTCGAGGCTGAAGACGTCAGCTCCGCTTTCCTCCCCCCTAATCGCAATTGCTGTGCCAAAGGAAGAGTGAACCCTTCGACAGCAAATCAGGGGTTTAGAGGCGCTGGCGTATCAGGCAGGTGTGAACACGTGTATACCAACCGGCTTTCCTGTGTAGCCGCGCAGACACGCCCGGCCAGCACCGGCCCGCTTTAGAAGGGGTTACAGCCATAATGGTTGGCCGGGAAATTGCAACCTTTAAAATACGGGACCTTAGCCGGTGAGTGTGTTTCAACACTCCACTGCACCATGCGTTCGCTGGATCGGCGTTGAGAGTCAGGACGGACGAATGAGAAGGCCGGTCCGGGGGTGTAGCCGACCTTGAATTCTTCACGCACTATCACGCTTTTCGTCCCGCCCCCACCATCGCGTACGGGTCCTTCCTCATTTGCGGTTTCGGTGCTGACGCACGTCGTGGTCCTGGGTCTGATGTTTCTCGCCATCACCTATGCGCCGCGAATTTCCGATCAGCTCCCAGCGCAACGATATACCGTTCGGATTTTGAACCTGCATAGAACGGAACCGCGGCTACGCTGGTCGCCCGGACACGGGGGAGCACCTCAGGCCGCACAGGCCATGGCGCATGCCGCTCGATCCGGCGGTCAGCGGGCGGCTCCAGCTGCTCCCAGGCAGCTTGCGCAGCGCATCCCGGCGACGCAAACGCTGATTCAGCCGAATGCGCCCGCCAACCTTCCGCTCCTCGATGCTCATGTTCCGCTGGTCGTGATGTGGACTCCGGAAAGCATTCCGATTCCGAAGATCATTCCCCCGCCTCCGCAAAAGGCAACCGCGGCGGCAGTGCGGCCTTCTCTGACCGCACCGAATCACGAACAGCATGTTGCCGATATCGAGCTCTCATCGAGCCCTTCGATAACGGAGACTGTTCCGCTCGTCGCCAGCACAACTTCGCCTATCATGATGCGCAGCCCCGGTGTAATAGCGGTTCCGCAAACAACGTCAATATCCACGGCCCAGCCCACTGGCGCGACAGTCATGTCCGTCTCCGACGTTCTGCTTGCGCAGGGAACAGTTGCGTTGCCGTTGGCGAATCAGACTGCATCCGCCTCCCCTTCAGAATTCCTGTCAAGCGGACACGCAGACGGCACATCGGATAACGGGACCGCGACCGGCCAGCAAAGTGGATCAGGCACCGGCCAGAATCCTGGTGCTGGTGGAAACCAGGAGTCCGCTTCAAGTGGGTCGGGCGGAAACGGAGCGGGAATGGGCGGAACAATGGAGCGGGAATGGAATCCGAGTCGGGGTCCAATACAGGGTCCCTTGCAGGAGATCCATTCGCGCTTGATCGAATTGAGCTGCCCAGGAATGGCCAGTACGGAGTGGTCGTCGTGGGTGCTTCTCTGGCCGACCAATATCCGGAGACGCTCGGGATGTGGTCGGGCAGGCTTGCCTATACTGTTTACCTGCATGTAGGGCTGGCGAAAAACTGGATCCTCCAATACTCGCTGCCGCGGATTGCGGAGAAGGCGGGTAACAAGGGTCGGCCGGACGCGCCGTGGCCCTACCTTATTGTTCGGCCGCACCTGATGCCCGATGATTCCGATGCCGACGCCATCATGGTGCATGGATTCATCAATTCCGGAGGGCATTTCGAGCAGCTTGCCATTGTTTTTCCGCCGCAGTTCACGCAGAAAACGTTCGTGCTCGGCTCGTTGGAGCAATGGCGGTTCCGGCCCGCCATGCAGAATGGACAGCATACACCGGTCGAAGTCCTGCTCATCATTCCCGAAGAGACGGAGTAACTGCGGACGCAAAAAGGTTCGCTGGGACTCAGCGGCAGCGAATCCCTGATTGGATTATGAACGGGAGTCCTGCAGTGTGATCGCTTTCGCGACACCTTCACTGCGAGATGACCATCTGCGAGGTGCTGGTCATATTCAGAATGCTACTGGGTATGAACGGAATCGATAACGGATATTGATAGTTGACGGTCACCTGCACCATATTTCCCGGATTGGTGCAGTTCGCGTTGGGAAAACAGGTCCCTCCGGCGGGATAGGCCGAATACGATGTTGCCACCGTCATCGCAGAGGGATCGATCCCGGGAAATCCGAGGCTCTCGATATAGGCCTGAATATCCTGCTCCGAAGCGGGGCACGCAGTCGCAAATCCCGTGCAGGCGCTGCCCCGAACGATCGCAAAACGGGTTCCCTCGCGCGCAGCTTCCGAAAGGTAGTGGTAGGTATACAGCGCCAGTCCCATTTCGATAATGCCAAACAACATGGTCAGCAGGACGACTGAGGCGAAAGCCATTTCGACGATGGCCGAGCCTTGTTCACTGCGAACGCGGCATTGGGGCGGCCAACCTTGCCCAGCGGTTTTGTGCAGGCGCGCCACTACTGCCACACTTCCATAATTGCCTGCCCGTTCAGGGTGAAGATCCTGGGAAAACCCGGGTAATAGACCATGGGCGCCATCGTCGCGGAGGTGTTGACCTGAACGTACTCGAGCATGCGGGAGCCGGCGCAGTCACCGGCGGCACAGGTGGAAGGCGCTCCGTTGGCGCAGCCGCAGAAGTGGGTTGCGGTCGCCGTCAACCCGCGAACGTTCGGTCCATCACTGAGCGCGGCGGTCTGCATCCCGGAATAATCGGACGCGGTGATGTGGTTTTGCGCGCCGTATTGGACGCCGGCACGGGCGGCGTTGGAGGTTTCGATGGCGGAATACGCCATGCGCGCAAACTCCGCGGCGCCCAGCAGCAACAACATCAAAAGCGGCATGGTGAGGGCCAGCTCAACCATCGCCTGGCCGCGTTCGCAGCTGGACGCATGGCGCCGCGACGAGGTTATCGTCCGCTCGCTAGAATGATTGGAATTCGTTGTAGCTATGCGATTCATAATTCACTCCACCAGTGTGGCGGCCGTCAGCACGGACGAGGGATCGATAAGGGCGTAATCCTGCAAAGTACCGGTGCCGTTCAGCGTGAGTGAACCGACGTCGGCCGAGAGATAGAGAGTGTCGGTTGCGTCCCCGGTAATACTGACACTTGCGTTGGGGGCGTAGATGATTCCTTCCAGCGTGGAATTGGGGCTGATGTTCAGGTTCAGGGCCAGGGTGGCGCTGGGGTCCTGATAAATCAGAAGGCCGTTATAGACGCCGCTGGTGGGCGCGGTGAGGTTCAGAATTGGCGTGGCGGTGCCAGCGGGAAAAAGGCCGAGCGGGAAATACAGCGTGACCTGATTCCCGGTAATCATCGGTGACCCGGTGATGGTCACCGGCCCGTCGATGATGAACGTGCCGGCCTGGAGCGTGACTACGGCACTTGGGCCAATAGTTAGCCCGAGGTAGCATCCCTGAGGCAGGCTGACATTGCCGGTAGGCATGGGATCGGCATTGCAGGTGGCCGGGGAGTACGCCGGGGGGACCAGATAGGCCAACGGATCGTTTACGGGAACAATTCCAGTCACAGGATTTGGAATGGGTTGCCCGTGAATCCGCCGACGACGCCGATTGACTGCGCAGTCATCGTGCCGTTCACGACCAGGGCGTCCGCTGAGTCGATCGAGTTATCGAAGACGGAACAGTTCGACACCGACACATTGAAGGCGCCGTTTACCGTAAGATCCGCTCCCGAGTTCGCCAGGGTATAGATACAGCTCCGGTTGGGATTCATGGTGGCCACCGCGCGAACGGCCACATTCATGGAAAAAAAGTTAAACATTCTGGCAAAAATCGTGGGCTGATCCTGGGTAACAATCGCCTCCACGTAATTGCTGTTTCCCGCGAACGCGCCATAGAGCGGCGTTTGATGTACGTCCACGACCGTCCCGTTCGCCCCATTGATAACGCCATTCTGGGCAGCGGCCGCCTGGCCGACGGTCTGAATCGTCGTGCCATCCTGCGTCAGATAATTGAGTTCCGCGGCCCCGGCGATGGCGGCGCTGTCGGCCGCGATCTGCATGTTTCTTTTGGTGTTGAACATGATTCCTATATCGGCCGCGAAACCCACGATGCCGAGCAGGATTGTCATGCACAGCAACGTTAGGATCATGGTCTGGCCACTCTCGTCTTTCAGATCCAGCTTTCTCATACTTGCTCCCTGGGCGTGCCGGGATTGAACCCTGACTCAACGATGTCCGCCTGATGTTCGGTGAAACGATCTCCTTTGCAGCACCTTAAATCTCCGCTGGGTGCTGGCCATTCCCGTCTGCTATCGCATCCTTTTTTTCAGCTCCAATAATGTTCCGTAGAAAGTCCTCCAACGCCTTTTGGTCGGCTGCCGGATTCCCGCCATATTGCGCTGCAGACGATTTCCGGCTTTGCGGCATAATAAACGCAAAGGCCGCTCCATCCATTCCCTGCCGAACGACCTTGGTCTGCACCGCAATCGAACGTTGCGCGCCAGCCTCGGATATTCCGGTCCTTTGCAGCGTCATCGTCACCAGCGTGCCTGGATACCAGCGCTGATCCGTTTGCAGATACAGCCCGGTTGAACTAATCTCCCGGACTTTATGTGCACCCGGAGCGGCCCCGTCCCAGTAATAGGCAACCAGCCCGAGTACTTGCTCCCTTTTTGCTTTCCGACGGTCTGAAGCCGACCAACGCTGGAACCAGCGTCGCGCCTTCACATCAGCCGTCCTCGACTCCATTCACAGCTCCTTCCATGTCGCCGCTGAGGGATGCAGCACCCTCCCCCTTCAATCGACTCACCATCTCCTCAGCCATGCAGATGACCAGCTGATCTCCCGCTTCGGTATGGGAGGAATAGATCGTGTGAGGCGGCAATTCCAGCACGCTCGAAGCCTGCGTTCTCAGCGGCGCGATGCGAAATTTGGGAAAATGTTCGGTCAGATAAATGACCCGACAATTTTCATCCAGATAAATCAAATCGAGAGGAACCAGAACCCCCCAGGTATGAACTCCGCTCGAAGGCACAACCCAAAGTCCCTCGTCAGATCTCAATTTGAATCTTCCAATCAATCCTTTGAGGCGCGTAAAAATCGTATCGGCGACACTGACGCCAAGGCTTAAGAAGCATTCGCGAGTCTGGTTATATACGCAATATGTTCTTGCTTCCATTTACACCCCGCCTTGAGCGTGTGCCCGTCAATCCGACGTTAATTTCGCCCAGACTCCTCGATGGAACCTGAACCGTGGATGAAATTCCTGCTGTCGCATTCCGATACGCGCTCGCCTCGACTCCTCACGAGCGAACCACAACCCTCCACCCCGGCAGGGAATGATCGACCGTGCCGGGCTGGCTTTTTGCGCGCGCCATGAGATCGTTCTAACGAACGCGTGTCCGGCGGCGCTGAATCAAAACAAACATCACGACGACAAAGAGTACGCCGGCAACTACTCGAATGATGGTTACGGTATCCACGTCAATTCTCCTTCCTCATTGATTGAAGTACTGTATGAAAGTTTTCCATGATGATGATGATCGCCGGTCCGATTGTCACCAGAAACAGCGATGGGAAAATGCAAAAAACCAGCGGAAACACCAATTTGACGGTGGTCTTAGCCGCCTGCTCCTCGATCGCCTGACGGCGTTGCGTCCTCAGCGTGTCGGAGTGAATGCGCAAGGTTTTGGCAGCGCTGGTACCGAACTGTTCCGACTGCACGAGTACGGAAACCAGGTTGCGCACACTCTCGACGTCGGAACGTTCGGCAAAATGCCTCCAGGCATCGCCACGACCGCGTCCCGCGCGTTGTTCCAACACGACGATCCCAAGCTCATCAGTAATCGCGGGCTGGGCCTCACGCAATTCCACAGCTGTTCGCGCCGTCGCCTGGTCCAGGCTCTGGCCAGCCTCAACGCAGATAACCAGTAGATCCAGCACATCGGGCAGGCCCTGCCGAATTTTCGCCTGCCGCTTTGAAATTTGCCTGCCCAGCCAGAAGTCCGGCGCCAGAAAGCCCAGACCGAGAGCCAAGGCGTAAAGAATAAACGGGCTGTAATGCGCGATTCCGGAGAAAGCGACCAGCAGGCAAAAGATCAGCGGGACCAGAACCTTGGCGCCGTAGAAATTCTTTATCGCCGAATCTTTCCGGTATCCGGCGCGGATCAGCCGTTGCTCGGTGACGGAGACTTCCGCCTGGGTTCTGGGCAGGACGCGTTCCAAGCTGCCCCATGACCTCTCCCCCCAGGGTGAATCCCGTCTGCTGGATGGTGCTGAACAGGCTCCCTCGTTTGGGACGCGGCGTGACGACGGTAGAGATTCGCTGAAGCATCGCTTCGCGATAGAAAAGCAGCAGGCCACCGCTGGCCACCAGCAGGAAAATCACCAGAAATGTAAAGGCGACAAGGCCCATAGCTCCCCTTCAAACATTCACGTTGACAATCTTTCGGATAATCAGACGCCCCGGTTATCGTCATGGCGGCTGACAAATAGAGAAGCTTAACGCCCAGAGGATTGGTCCATAAAATACTCATCGTTTTGGGATTGATCACATATAGTGCGACGCCGAGGATGGGAGGCAGAAGGGTCAGAATCCATCCCGTAAGGCGCCCTTGTGCGGTATGGACACGCACCTGGCGCTTCAGGCGGAAACGTTCCCGGATCACATACGAAGTTTTGTCGAGCACCTCGGCGAGATTTCCGCCGCTCTCCTTTTGGATCAGAACGGCGGTCGAGACGATTTTCAAATCCTGTATCGGGACGCGGGTGACCAGGTTGACCATAGCGGTCCTTAGCTCCAGCCCGTAGTTCTGTTCCTCGAAACAGATGCGGAACTCGCCGCCAACGGGCTCGGGGGCTTCCTGCGCGACCAGGCCCAAGGCAGAGACAAGGCTGTGGCCGGCACGAAGTGCGCTCACAATCAAATCCAGCGTTTCCGGGAGCTGCTGTTCAAATTTGTAGAAACGCTGTTTGCGCTTTCTGGATCACATACATTATCGGCGCGGCGCCCAGCAGAGCTCCGAACAAGAAGGAGAAAATACCGGCTCCGGTACGGAGATAAAGCAAGTAAGAAGGAACTGCAAAACAGGCGAAGGTCATCAGAAGCAGTCCGCCCGCGGTCCACTTCAGGTTTGCCTGATAGAGGAGGATGCGCAGCCGGGGCGCGATCTCGAGCTTGAGCAACCAGCGGTTGATCCAGGGAACGGCACTAAGCAGATCCTCCCGGCGCACATCGACGATCTGATCGTGCGATTCCGCCTTCTCCGATACCAATGCCGACTCAAGCACAGCGAGCGTTTGCTTGGTCCGCTCCGAAGCACCGGTTCCGCTCGCAATCAGCACCAGCGCAAACACGATGAATACGCTCGCAAATACCAGTACCAGCAGCAATAACATCTTCGAACCCCCGCTCAGTTCACTTCCAGCGTCTGCTCGAACAGGTCGGCAGGCAGGAAGATACCCGCGATGCGCAACTGTTCAAGGAATCTGGGCCGGATATGGGTGGGTTGAAAAGCGCCAATCACCCTGCCGTCCGGTCCTATGCCCTTTCTGCTAAAGCTGAAAATCTCGTGCATGCTGATGACGCTTTCCTCCATGCCGGTGATTTCGGAGATGCTGACCACCTTGCGGGTGCCGTCGCTTAGACGAGAAACCTGCACCACGATGGCGATGGCGGAAGCGATCTGGTGGCGTACTGTCCTTTCCGGCATGTTCAGGTTGCTCATCGCAACCATCGATTCCAGTCTGGACAGGGCGTCCCGCGGCGAATTTGCGTGGATCGTCGCCATTGAGCCTTCATGGCCGGTGTTCATGGCCTGAAGCATATCGAAGGCCTCTTCTCCGCGGACCTCACCGATGATGATCCGGTCCGGGCGCATACGAAGGCTGTTGATGAGCAGTTGCCGCTGGCGAATCGCTCCCGCACCTTCGATGTTTGGCGGCCTGGTTTCCAGCCGCACGATATTCTCCTGCGCCAGTTGCAGTTCGGCCGCATCCTCAATGGTGACGATGCGTTCGCTCTGCGGAATGTACCGCGACAGGATGTTAAGAAACGTGGTTTTTCCGGCGCCCGTGCCTCCGGAAATCAGAATGCTGATACGCGCCCGCACGGCCGCGGACATCATCTCCATCATCTCGGGGGAAATGCTCTTCATCGCGACCAGCTGATTGGCGGCAATCGGGCCGGTTCCGAAGCGGCGGATGGATAGTGCCGGTCCATCAAGGGCCAGCGGCGGAATGATGGCGTTTACGCGGGAGCCGTCGGGCAGGCGCGCATCGACCATGGGAGTGGATTCATCCACCCTGCGGCCGACCCGCGACACGATGCGATCGATGATCTGCATCAAGTGGCGATCGTCACGAAAGGTCGCCTCGATTCTCTTCAGAACGCCGCCACGCTCAATAAATACGTGATCCTTGCTGTTCACCAGGATGTCCGAAATGGCGGGATCCCGGAGCAACGGCTCCAGCGGACCAAGGCCGAAGACCTCATCCAGCAGGTCGGCCTGGATCTTCTCCTGTTCCCCAAAGCTCAGCGGAACTTTTTGATTCCCGATGATCTCGTTCACCATACCAGCCACGGCCTGTCGCGCCTGGCTGGAATTGACCCGCGACAACTTCTCCAGATCCAACTTGGAAATCAGTACCCGATGTGCTTCGGCTTTGAACTTCTCAATATTCAGCTGTTCCACGCTATGCCATCCCTACGGTCTTTCAAGAAATGTTGCCGTCTGCTTTCATCCAAATAAACTGAAATGCTTTTTCTTCTCCGGGTCCTTGGGCAAACCACATGCTGTTCTGGCCATCTGCCGAATCACGCGGGAGATCGCTGAATCCTCCAGCACAAACGCGTTTGCTGTGTTCTGCGCGCGCAGCGCGGTGCCGTAATCGCTGGGGATTTTCCATTGTGGCGAGAGAGTCAGCGCCTTTTTCACTTCCTGCTCATCGATGCCCAGCGAGCGAGCGGTAAACCGGTTCAGCACAATTTCGAGCTTGGTTCTGGAGGACTGGAAGAATTCCGCAATCAGCCGGTTGGAATTCCGCAGCTCCGTGATACTGACCTGAGTGACCAGATAAACACTGCTGGCTGTATCAATGAGCAGCTTGCTTACCGAGCCCATGCTCGATCCGGCGTCGACAACCACATACTCGAAATCCTGACGTGTGACCATCAGCAGCCTCTCGAGCGCCTCGTGAGTGGCCTGGATCGGGGTGTATTCGTCCGGAGCTGCGAGCACGGAAAGCCCCGAACTGTGTTTGATCAAAAGCTTGGAAAGGAAATTTGAGTCCAGGCGATTGAAATCCCGAAGAGCATTTGCCGTCGAATACTGAGCATGGATCCCGAGGCCGAGCGCCGCATCTCCGAGCGGAAGACCGAGATCGACCAAAGCGGTGCTCTTGCCCGATTCCTGTGCCAGACATACGGCGAAATTGGTGGCGACGGTGGTAGCTCCGGAGCCGCCTTTGGCGCCGATGAACACCAGCAGCTTGCCGACTGCCTTTTTCGGACCGCGACCAGCAGGCCTGCGGACCGAAGCACGCACCAACGCTTCGGCAATCGCACCGGGGGGAACAGGCTGGGTAAGAAATTCGCGGGCGCCCGCGCGCATGCAGCGGACCAGCATTTCTGAGTCCGCCCGCGCCGAGTAAACCATCACGGTGACGGAACTGCTGCCGCAGATATTCTCAACCAATTCGAGCGCGTGCTCCGGGTTGGTGTCCAGCTCGACGATGATGACGTCGTAGTCGCCCTCAAGCAGCCTGGGTACATCGTCCAGACTTGGATACGACAAAAACTCCCGTGAAATGCTCGCCTGGGATCCGCTCAGTGCGGAAATCATGGTTTTGCGGCATTGCTCCGCCGGGCCAATCAAAGCGACAGACAAGACATTCGCGCCGAGCGAATCGCGGTCCTGGGTAGAAGTAGCCATCAGCAATTCGCTCCTCGCTGTTTGAAACCTTCCGGCCAGTTGGACTGAATTGGACATGTTATTCGTAACTTGCCTTGGTTGTGCTTCCCCTTCAACGGGAGAAGAAAGAGACTAGTGTTCCGATCGCGATCGCCGGAGCGTACGGCATTTTGCGCGTCAGTGGGTTATCGAGCACCAATCGGGGATGGGGACGCACTCCGCGCTTTTTTAAGCTGAAAATCAGCTCTCCGGTGCCGCGGAACAACTCCCTGAGAAAGCCCCCGCCAATAGCCCAGCAAAGAACCATAATTCCGCCCGCCATCCCGGTGATGACCAGCGCCAGCAGCAACTGCGACGGGCCAATCCACGCGCCAATAGCGGCGCAAAGCTTCAAATCCCCCATTCCCATGCCGCCCATCCAGCAGAAAACACCGCAAATCACCGTACCCAAAGCAATTCCGAGAAGGCTTTGCCCAATGCCGTGCCAGCCAAGCTTCCATCCTGAGACAACGATTCCGGCAACCAGGAAGGGAAGTACCAGCCAATTGGGAATTCGGCAACTACGCAAATCAGTGAACGTCGCGACAGCAAGGACAATCAGCGTCGGCCACCAGGCGATTGTCTGCATACACACGCCCTTTCCTTTCCCTTTGAAGGGATGCCAGTTCAATAGCAATCCTTCGTCCAAATCGCAGGTCAGCTGGCGCGGCGAAGATTCAGGAGTTTAGGGTCTTATTGTCCGGGCTGGTGTGCACGCCTGTTTACAGGCGCCGCTTCAGAGTGACGCGACACATATACACCCTGGGGGATGAGTGCCACATCCGGGAAGAGCAGAGGCAGGTCTGAAACCGGACCAGTGACAAAGTCGTGGCCACCGGCACGAATCGTTCGCAGTCCCTGGCCGGGCAGTTTGCCCTTTACCGTCTGCAGGTATGCCGCGTAGGAGGTACTGTCGCCGGGTAGAGGAAACAACACGAAACGGGAGCAGGAGCCCTCCTGCAGTCCTGAAAGCAGGCGGGTGTCACGCTTCTCCATGACAAACATCCGCACGCCCTCGGGCATTTTCACCTCTGGATACTCGATCGTGACATAGCCGGGCAGGTAATAGCCGGCGTGGCGATATCCGAGGAAATGCGAATCGAAGCCGACGATCAGGGTGTCCGATGCGGGCGCGATGTGCGGAAGCTCCGCTCGAATTTCTTTCAGCTCTGCCTCGAAGCTGCGTACTGATGTGTAGGAACAGTAGAAAGGCGAGAACAGAAATATGAGCACATTCGCAGTCGCGCACGCCACGATTGCGGCCCATCGGAAAGATTTTCTCCATGCGATTTTTTCGTACCACTCAGACGCCCAGAATCCCAGCCAAATGCAGGCTGGGGCTGAGAGCAGCAGAAGATATCCGCTGTTCACGAATTGAAGGAAGATGAAGGTAAAAAAACAGAGCGCCGGAGCAATCCAGACCGCAGTGAAGATCTTTTTCCGTCGATCCATTGGCTCGCCGCGCAGTGCTGCCAGCGGCAGGATGGAAGCGGCCCCGAAGCTCAAAATGTAGATGAGCACGATGGTGCATGCACGGGCGATCGAAGTGGCTGGCGAGGAATTGAAGACGGTATCCCTTGCAGGCACCGCGTTCCAAAGCCAAAATAAGGCGCCGAAATACGCCGCAAATCCACCGCTGGCCGAGATCATCGGCAGAAACCATGCAACTAACGTCATCGCCAGCGCCGCTATCCCTATCAACTTTCGTTTTGGCGTCACCGCCCAGAGGGAAAACAGAAATAGCGGTCCAAGGAACATCAGAGAAGATGGCCGCACGCCAGCGGAGATTCCTAGGATCAGGCCGGCCGGAATGACGAATGCGTCGCTGCCGCAATAAACACGCCAGCACAAGTAGCCCACGAGCGCGGAGAAGAAAGCCTCGACACTGTATGTCAAGGCCACGGTGCCATGAAACCAGGCAAGGGGAGAAAACAGGAACAGGCCTCCGGCGAATCGCGCCGCACGGGTGTCAAACCAGGCCAGCGCCGTCCTGTAGATCAAGAGAACAACTCCGCAACTGGAGAGAATGCTTAGAACAACCAGCGCAAGATTGGCATCATGGAACAGGACGTTCAACAGCCGTCCCAGACATATGTACAAAAAATAGCCCGGAGGGTGGGGTTGATGAACATGAGGATCGAAGCGCTGGATCGCCAAGGCGAAGTTCACAGAATCTATGTCATAAAGCAAACGGCTTCGAAACAGGAACCGGGTTATCGCAACCGAGCAGCCCAGAAGCGAGAGATCCAATTTGTTCTGCGGTGTCACGCCCGAAATTGAGCAACTGAGCTGCCAAGTTGAACGCTGCGAACGTCGGTGTTCCATTCCTGGACGGCTTTGGATGGAATAGGTTGCCTATGGTTACTAAAGTTTTCTCGACGTTTTTTTCCCATTCTGGTACTACTAACTCGCTCCGAACAATTCGCAGACGAGCTCCTCGGCCCGCCGTTCCCCGCGGGCACAAACTTCAAGGAAGCAAGACTCTCCACCCCCCCCCCTGTGGACAGTTTCGTTGAATGTACTCAGGCGAGCTGAAGGACCTGCCGCAAAACTCATGATTCGAATTGGGCTTTATTCGGAGGACGCCAAGCTGCAGCCGCTGCTGTCCTCCGCGCTGGGGAAGGAATTCCAAATCCTACTGGAATCAAGCGAAGAGGGGATCAACCGCATAGTCTCGGCGGATGAATGTGACGTTCTGCTCCTCGATCTGGATTCCGATGAGGAAGCGCTGCAGGTGCGGCTCGCCTGCTGTCGACAAATCATAACATCGTCCGTTTCCGCTGTGATCCTGGCCGACGACGAATTGCGCCCAAATGCGGTAGAGCTGGTGCGGCTGGGCGCATACAACTACTGCCGCAAACCGCCCTCCATCCTCGATTTGAAAGCGATGCTGCGCCGGGCTTACGAAAGCTCTTCGCTCAAACGGAGACTCCAGAAGGTGCAACAGCAGTTGGACGCCGCCACCAGCTGCGATCGCATGATTGGATCCAGCGCGCAGGTGCGGCAGGTCTATGATCTGGTGCATCGTGTCGCCAATCTCAGCACTTCGGTGCTGGTAACCGGCGAGAGCGGCACGGGCAAGGAACTGATCGCCAGTGCGATCCATAATCTGGGCAATCGCGCAGGGCGCCCATTTGTCGCCGTCTCCTGTGGCGCGATTCCGGAAACCCTGATTGAAGCGGAGTTATTTGGTCACGAAAAGGGCGCCTTCACCGGCACCAACGGCATGCGCGAAGGCTATCTGGAGCAGGCGGGCGAGGGAACGTTGTTCCTCGATGAAATCGGTGAACTCAGCCAGAGCACGCAGGTAAAGCTGCTGCGGGTACTGCAGCAGCGCGAATTCTGCCGTCTGGGAAGCAGCCGCCTTATCCCTTTGCGGGCGCGTCTGGTGTTCGCGACCCATCAGGATCTGGCCGAGATGGTGGCGCAGGGAAAATTCCGGGAGGACCTCTATTACCGCATCAATGTGATAAAGATCGATGCTCCGCCGTTGCAGGAGCGCCCGAAAGACATCCCACTGATCGCCATGCATTTCCTGCAACGTTACTCGGAAATGTATCAAACACCCGTCGAGGACATCGACCCGGCGGCGATGGCGCTGCTGCAGGGCTATTCCTGGCCGGGGAATGTGCGGGAACTGGAAAACGTGATTCAGCGGGCGATCATTGTCGCTCATAGCGAGATTATTCGGGCGGAGGATTTGCCGGAAAACATTCGGGCCGAGAGCGTTGTCAACATCGACGACTATCGTCCTGCAGGCTCATTCGAGCAGCAACTTCGCGACTACAAGATCAAGCTGGCCGAGGCCGCCATTCGAGAGCACAAGGGAAACAAGACGCTGGCCGCGCGCAGTCTCTGCATATCCCGCGCGTATCTGCACCGTCTGATCCGGTCTCCCGAAGGAGATTCGCTTGGCGAACCGGAAAACCATGAGGTCGGGACTGCGTGAGCACGGTCTATCTGGCTGGCGAACATGCGGCCAGTCATCGGCGTTTTCCTGTTCTGCGCAGGATCTTCTCGTTCCCCGTGATGTTGTCGAGTCTCTTGTCGGTTCTGGCCGTGCTGACGGTGCGCTCGCGTTTCGACGATCCCGACATGTGGTGGCACCTCAAAGTGGGTGAGATCGTTTGGAAAACCCACAGCGTTCCCACTACGGACATTTTTTCCTATACGACCCAACATCACGCCTGGGTGCCGCACGAATGGCTCTCGCAGGCGATCATCTATGGCGCGTACAGGCTTGGCGGCTATTCCGGCCTGATGGTCTGGCTTTGCTTCTTTACCGCTGCCCTGCTCGTCGCCGGGTACGCACTGTGCTCGCTCTATTCCGGGAATGCGAAGGTGGGTTTTGCCGGGGCCATGGTCATCTGGTTTTTTTCGACGACCGGGCTTGCCATTCGTCCGCAGATGGTCGGTTATTTTCTGCTCACAATTGAGTTGCTGATCGTGCAGCTCGGCCGGACGCGCGATCCGCGCTGGTTCTTCGCGCTAGTGCCGCTGTTCGCACTGTGGGTGAACTGCCACGGTTCTTTTTTTCTCGGGTTGATGTTGGGAGCGGTGTTTTTACTCTGCTCTTGTTTTGAATTTCAGATTGGCTCGCTTGTCTCACTGCGCTGGAACCGGCGCCGCCGCCAAATGCTGGCGTTGGCGTTGGTGCTCTCTGCGGCGGCATTGTTCCTCAATCCAGTAGGGGTAAAACAGGTCCTCTATCCGCTGGATACCCTACTGCATCAGCCGGTCAGCATGGCCCATGTTGAAGAATGGATGCCGCTGCAGATGAACAGCGCGCGAGGGCTTGGGATGCTTGGAGTCCTGGCATGCATCGCGCTACTGGTCATCGCGCGGCGATCGGAGTTGTTCTGGGACGAGCTGGTGATCCTGGCCCTGGGCACGTGGCTGGCTATCGGTCATCAGCGAATGTTATTTGTCTTCGGCATATTGGCCGCGCCTGTACTGGCGCGGCTTCTCTCAAATTCCTGGGAAGGATATGACCTCGCGCAGGACCTTCCGTTGCCCAACGCCGTATTAATCGCGGCATCACTGGCGGTTATCTTTTGGGGATTTCCCAATAGGCAAAATCTAACGGCACAAGTAAACGAACACAGCCCGGTAAAAGCAGTCGAGTTCATCCAGTCCCACCATCTCCCCGGAAATATGCTGAACGACTACGTTTACGGCGGCTATCTGATCTGGGCAGCGCCGGAGCATCCGGTCTTTGTGGACGGCCGCGGCGATGTCTTCGAATGGACGGGCGTGCTCGATGCATTTGGCGAATGGGCAACGCTTCAGACGAATCCCAAGATCCTTTTAGACAAATACAAAATTGATTTTTGCCTGTTGGCACGCACCTCTCCCATGGCACAGGTATTTCCACTGTTGCCTGGCTGGAAGGTCGTTTATAGCGACAATATGTCTGTGATTTTCCTGCGGACGGGTAACATGCGCGTCAAGGGATAAATTCAACATGCCTGAGCGGCGATCCCGCGAGCTTAAGCCAACTACCTGGATAGAACCACATGAAGCCGCAAATTCCCCGTCTGCCTAAGAACGCCCGTTCCTGACTGATCTTGATTGTTCCGCGGCAGGCGTTTTGATCTTTTCTCCAGCGACTTTTTTCGAGTCTGCATACGCCGGCTTGTCCGCGGAAGACGAAAGCCTGGATTGTATTGGCTCCGGTCTTTTTCTTTTTTCCCGGTCCGGGCTTTTGGGAGACCGGGTTTCGTTGTCGCCTACCATGTGCAGCCGCATAAAATTTGTCGATCCGCTCTTGGTGCGCGTTCCGGCAACGATGCCGAGGATCTGCTTGGTGCGTACATGCCCAGCGCTCAGCAGCAGCCGTTCCGCGGTTTCCACCATCTGATCCGTGTGTTCCAGCTTCGGACAAAGCACTGGATGCACTCCCCACAGCAGCATCATGCGCCGAATGACCGGTTCTACGTTGCTGAGCGCAAAAATGGGCGGGGCGGGATGATATTTCGAAAGCAGGCGGGCGGTCGTGCCGGTTTCCGTGAACACGGCGATGGCGGATAAATCGAGGTCGTCCGCCGCATGTGCCATCGACTCGCAAATGGTCTCTGGAATCGAAAGTCCCCCCTCGGCGTGGTAATCGTAGCGCTGGACTTCCGAGCGCATCTGCGACTCCGTTTCGGAGACAATCTTAGCCATCATCGCGACCGCATCCACCGGATATTTGCCGGTCGCGCTTTCCGCCGAAAGCATCACGGCGTCGGTGCCGTCATAAATCGCATTGGCAACATCGCTGGCTTCCGCCCGCGTTGGCCGGGGATTTTCAATCATCGATTCCAGCATCTGTGTCGCGGTGATCACCGGCTTCCGCAGTTCGGCGGCCCGGCGGATGACCCGCTTCTGAATGGCCGGCACTTTTTCCGGCGGCATTTCAACACCCAGATCGCCGCGCGCCACCATCACGCCATCGGCTATCTCGAGAATGCTCTCCAGGTGCTCGATAGCCTGCGGTTTTTCCAGCTTGGCGATAATCCAGGTCTCCGCGCCCAAGGCGGCCACGCGATGTTTTACCAGCCGTACATCTTCCGCAGTCCGCACGAAAGAGACGGCCACCATATCGATACCGTTGTTGACGGCAAACTCCAGATCGGCCTCGTCCTTCGTCGTCAGCGACGGAACGCGCACGGCGATCCCGGGCAGATTGATTCCCTTGTACTCGCCCAGTATGCCGCCATTAATGACGTTGCATTCCACGTCGGATCCGCGGATACGGTTCACCCGCAGCTCGATCAGACCATCGGAAAGCAGAATGCGCGATCCCTCTTCCAAATTCTCGGCGAGTGTAGGGAAGGTGGTACCGATTACCTGGGATGTACCAGCAACATCACGCGGGGTAATGGTCAGGTGCTGACCGGATTTTAGGGATACCGGGATACGATTCCGCAACCTGCCGGTGCGGATCTTCGGCCCCTGAAGATCGCCGAGAATACAAATCGGCTTGCCTCCTTCGGCGGCCACTTTGCGAATCATCTGGATCAGCTTCACCTTCTCCGGTTGCGTGCCGTGAGAGAAATTCAGCCGGGCCACGTCCAGGCCAGTACGGACAAGTTCCCGAAAAACATGTTCCGTGTTGCTGGCCGGGCCAATGGTAGCCACGATCTTTGCACGGCGTGGACTATCGAATGAAAGCGCTGTTGGCATTGCTGCTCCGGAAGAGTTCTATTTGTTTCCAAGGGTTGATTCCATCTAGATTGTAAAGGGTGAATAGCCAGATGCGGCATGCCATGCTCCGAACGCTGGTCCAGGCGGGATGTGAGGAGGATCAAATCACTCACTTCGCTGCGATGCCCGTCGCCGCTTAGGGAAAACCTCCGCGTTGAATTCCGCTCCGATCATCACGCTTACCAGGATGATGTACAGCCATACCAGCAGCGCGACTCCGGCGCCGAGCGATCCATAAACCTGCCTGTAGTGCGCATGCCGGGTGACATACCAGCCAAAGGCCAGCGTAGAGGGAAACCACAGCGCCGTCGCCAGCATCGAGCCGGGTAGAACTCTGCGCCAGGACTGCGTGCGGGGAGTGCCCATATGGTAGATGATCGCGAGCACGGTGACGCTGGTGGTGACCGCCAGTGTCCAGCGTACAAGCCGCGCGAGAATCAAAACTAGGGGCCGAATATCGTAAGCCGCCTGATAATTCATCCACATTTCGATCTGATGGCCGAACACCACGAACATCGAAGCCAGAGCCAGCGGCAAAAGCGAAAGAAAAGTAAGCACGAAGGCGATCAGGATCTGGCGCGTCACGCTCCACATATCCTCCGGCAAGCCATAGGCCCGCCGCATCGCTTCCATCAGGGTAGTCATAACACTGTTGGAGGCCAGCAAAAATACCGTTGCGGCAGACAGCACCAGCCGAAGCGACCTGTGGGGGCCGCGAAAATAGGCAAGCACCAGCGGCGGAATGTCCGGCGGGAACATCTGATACAGCATGGCTTGCAATTCGGCCCGCACCATCTCCGCGGCGGGCGAAAAAGCAAGCATTGCCGCCACCACCAGGACGATCGGAAAAACGCAGAGGATTGCGGAATAGGCGCCGGCGCGCGCCAGCATCAGCACGTCGTTATGCAGGCTGTTCATGACCGTCCTTCGTAAATGCATTACCCAGCGCCGCATACTTATGCAAGAGACTATCTGAAAGGCTGAGGGGAATTCCATGAGCAGGGGTTCAGTACTCCAAAATTGTCGTTTTCTTCGTTGGGAATAGTTGCATAAATCCTTTCGGGCTGTCTTGCGATCGGGAACTGATCTAGCATCGAAACTGTTATGAACTTGCCCCGCCGCCGCGCCGCGATATTTTCTGCCGCAGGAATTTGTGTGCTCCTGGCTTTCCACGGTCAACTTACACGGGCCGAGCCCCGCAATCGACATGGAGCTGAGACATCTACCATGACGCAAAATCAGTCCGGTACTCCATCGAACCAGGTGCCGAATCCTCAGCTAACCGGCAACGCACTCAATAGAAAAGTGAATGCGTTGCTGGCAAAAATGACGCTGGAGGAGAAGGTGGGCCAGCTGGTGCAGTTTTCCTCCGGCGCGCCAACCGGCCCGGGCACTGGACGTCAAAGCTACGACGCCATGATCGCGGCCGGAGAGGTCGGGTCATTTCTCAATGTCGCCGATCCCAAAAAAGCGAACGCCTTTCAGCACATTGCCATGGAAAAAAGCCGTCTGCATGTTCCGCTTATCTACGGCTTCGACGTAATTCATGGATACAGAACAGTTTTCCCGGTGCCGCTGGGTATGGCTTCGAGCTTCGATCCGCCGCTTGTCCAGCAAACAGCGCGCGTAGCGGCCGAGGAGGCAAGCGTTGATGGTATTCGCTGGGTGTTTTCGCCCATGGTGGATATCGCGCGGGACGCCCGCTGGGGCCGCATTGTCGAGGGCGCCGGCGAATCACCTTATCTTGGCTCCGCCATGGCGCGCGCATATGTCCAGGGATACCAGGGAACGAGCCTCAGCAATCCTGATTCCGTCGCCGCCTGCGTGAAGCATTACGCCGCCTATGGCGCTGTGATTGCCGGCCGCGAATACAACGCAGTCGACATGTCGGATGTGATGCTGCGGCAGATTTATCTTCCGCCCTATCACGCGGCGATCGATGCAGGCGCGGCCACAGTGATGAGTTCCTTCAACTCTCTGAACAGCGTGCCTGCAACGGCCTACCGCTATACGCTCACAGATATCCTGCGCAGGGAGTGGAACTTCGGCGGATTCGTCGTAAGCGATTGGGGCGCGGTTGGCGAGTTGGTCGCACACGGCGTCGCACTCGACGATGCGACCGCTGCGCAGAAGGCAATCCTCGCGGGTCTCGACATGGACATGGAGAGCGGCGCATATCATTCGCGACTGGTCTCTCTGGTGCGCGCCAACGCGGTGCCGGAAGCAATTGTGGATGAAGCCGTGCGGCGGGTTTTGCGGGTGAAATTTGCACTCGGCCTTTTTGACCATCCGTACGTGGATGAGAACGCCATGCCGTATCAGGCGACGCCGGATAAACGTGCACTGGCGCGCAAGGCGGCGGAAGAATCGATTGTGCTGTTGCAGAATCGCGCACAGGAAGGACAGCCGAAACTGCTGCCAATAACCGCAGAAAAGAAATCTGTTCACACAATTGCATTGATCGGGCCATTTGCCGATTCTGCGGTCGAGATGCTCGGTTCGTGGACGGGGCAGGGAAATCCTAGCGATGCCGTCACGCTGCGAACGGCGCTGGAGCAGCGCATGAAAGGTCGGGGAGGTCAAGTTCTATATGCCGAAGGAACGCAGGTTCTGACTACATCGGAAGCTGGATTCGACGCCGCGAAACAGGCCGCGCAGCAAGCAAACCTGGTTGTCATGGCTCTCGGCGAGGATGCGCCGACGATGACCGGGGAGGCAGCTTCGCGCGCACACCTTGACCTGCCCGGCAATCAAGAGCAGTTGCTGGAGGCCATCGTAGCCACCGGAAAGCCCGTGGTGCTGATTGTTTTCAGCGGCAGGCCACTGGTGCTCGACTGGGCGGCGCAGCATGTGCCGGCGATCATCGAAGCCTGGTATCCCGGAATCGAAGCGGGGCCCGCGCTGGCGAATATTCTTTTCGGCGACACTGACCCCAGCGGCAAGCTGCCGGTCAGTTTTCCGCGGGCGGTCGGGCAGGAGCCTCTTTATTTAAGTCAGTTTCCCACTGGACGCCCGGCCACCGGCCTGGACCTTTCACATCCGCCAACCGATGGCGCTGAGAAATATGTCTCGCGCTATATTGATGTGCAGAATTCTCCGTTGTATCCGTTCGGCCATGGATTGAGTTACACGCAATTCGACTATTCGCCGGTCACGCTGAATACGAATTCGGTGCCTCTGGCACAACTAACCTTATCCAGCGGCCAGAGAGCGGCACAACCGGCCGTGCTGGCTACCACGACCGTGCGCAATACCGGCGCGGTTGCCGGGACAGAAGTGGTGCAGCTTTATCTTGAGATCCGGGGCGCCAGCGTGGAAGAGCCGGTGCGTGTGCTGAAAGGATTCAGGCGCGTAATGTTGCAACCTGGCGAGTCGAAGCAGGTTCAATTCCCACTTGGGTTTCAAGAGTTGTCGTTCATCAACGCCAGAAGCCAGCGTGTAGTAGAATCCGCGGAGTACAAAATTTTCATCGGTGGCAGCTCGCAGGCAACGCAGAGCGCCACCTTCAACGTTATACCTAGATAAAAGAAACTGTTGGGCCAGTAGTTCGTCAGCTACCACTACGGCTGGAATTTTCGATCTGCAGAGCCCCTTCAGTCGATACCAGCACGTGCGCAAATCGTGTGTCGAAAACGAAATTTTGGGACAGTGCGGATGATTGCGAACAATGCTCTTTTTTCTTCTCTTCTAAGGAGCGCCAGATACACGGCAGGGATCTCTGGAAGACAACAGCCATCGGAAACACAACCTCTGCGCAGACAGATACTGGTATTCGCTGCGGCTGCGGGTTTAGGAATGCTCGCACTGTGCACCGGCTGTGGTGCCTCCGGCCCGGTCTACTCCACCCAAAATCCCCAGGTGGCGCTCTACGTCTTTCATGCGCACAAATCGGGAACCGCCAAGGTCGACTTCGGCACGACTACCGCCTATGGGTTGGATACGGCTCCCGTGACCATACCCGCTGGCGGCGTGCCCGTCCGCATCTTTGTTGCCGGTATGCGGGGTAAAACTCTTTACCATATGCGTGCCGTGGCGACCTATTCGGACGGAACGACTGAAACAGACACAGACCACACATTTATGACCGGAGCATACCCGGCGCTGCAGACACAAATAACGGCAGCCACATCCCCGGGACAAACACCGCAACCCGGCATTGAATTGATTAATGGGTTATCCGCACCGGCTGAAATAACAGCAACAGATCTGTCTGGGAACGTAATTTGGGCGTATATTCCGTCTCCGCCCATTCCTGCTCCATCCTTGATACAAGCCCCCAAGTTGTTACCCAATGGAGATTTCATCTTCGTCATTGGCCCCGGTTCTTCCCTGGCGATACTCGATCCGAGCAAGATTCCAGTCGGAGCACTCGACGAGATCCGCGAGATCAACCTGGTTGGCGATACCGTGCAGGAACTTACCCTGGCGCAGCTCAACCTGGAGCTCAGCGCGGCCAACTACAACCTGACGCTGCTCACTCTTCACCATGAAATCACGCCTCTGCCCAACGGTCATGTATTGGTTGTCGGTAACACCATCAAGAATGTCGTATTGACCGGCCAGACCACACCAACGCAGGTTCTCGGAGACGTCGTGATTGATCTGGACCAGAATATGGAGCCCGTCTGGGTATGGAATGAATTCGATCATCTGGATGTGAATCGACACCCCTGGAACTTCCCCGATTGGACGCACACCAATGCAGTCCTCTATTCGAAGGACGATGGCAATATCCTTGTTTCAATGCGCCACCAGAACTGGGTGGTAAAAGTCGATTACAACAATGGCGCCGGAACCGGCAATATCATCTGGAGGCTGGGCGAAGGCGGAGATTTTACCCTTCAAGGTGGCGTCGATCCGACGGACTGGTTTTACGCTCAACACCAACCGTCATTCACAACGTCAAACACCACCGGAATTTTCGGCCTGACTCTGATGGACAATGGCAACGACCGGATCTATCCCGGCGGTATAGCCCAGACATGCGGCGCAAATGGGGCTCCCGCATGCTATAGCACGATTCCGGTGTTTCAGATCAATGAGTCCACGATGACCGCGACGCTCACGTTTCATCAGATTCTGCGGCCGGCGCTGTATAACGTATTCGGAGGAAATTCTGAGGTGCCGGAAGGTGTGCGGGAAAGCGATCATATCGAATATGACCTTTGCGGAGTGTCGCTTAAGCCCGCCAGTTCACAGATATTCGAAGTGACGAATGAGCAAAATCCTCAAACGGTCTGGAATCTGAAATTGACAGGAGCGAATGCGTACCGTGCGTACCGCATCCCGAGCCTTTATCCGGGAGTCCAATGGTAGCAATCTCGGACCCGCGCTAGCTGGCCTATTCTCCGGCTTTTTGGGACTTCTGAATCGCGCGGGATGCGTCTGCTCGGTTTCCACCTCTCCAGAAACGCGGTGACAACGCCGGAGTCCAGCTTGCGCATCGATTCAAATTCGCCGTTGCGCTGCGCATAGACCACGCGACCGGAGCCGCCTTCGAGCACCGCCAGCGCCGGCACGCCTTTGTTGAGCGGAATGCCGTATTTGCGCGCCAGATCAAGATTCTTATCGTACTGCCCAACGTTCACATCCACCAGAATATAGTTGGCGGCCAGCAGAGCGGCATTGCCCGGATCATGGAAATAGATATCGAGCAGATGGCAGTCTGGACACCAGTTTCCGCCGAAGTCCAGGATGATGCGCTTATGTTCCGCGGCCGCTTTCAGGATCGCCTGACGGATCTCTTCCTTTGCATCCGCCGTATCGGAATATATATTGCGCGACCCAAATTGAAGATGCATGCTCCCGGGCAGCATTGTTGTAATGTGGGCAGGCGCAGCGATCGCGGGAATGGCCATTGTTGCCGCCAAACTGGCACAAATCGCGACGGACAAATTGAAGATTTTTCTGAACTTCATAACGCCCTCCGCTCTCTTACCATTCACATCCCGCCGTGAGCAGTCAACTTTACGTCCACATTGCCGCGGGTCGCGTTCGAGTAAGGACAGATCCGATGCGCTTCGGCGATGAGAGCTTCTGCCTCTTTTTGGTTCAACTTTGGAATTGTCACTTCGAGGGCCACCGCGATTTCAAAACCCTCTTTATCGGCGCTTGGGCCAATGCCGACCTCCGCCTCTACCAGCACATCGCCGGTTTCTATCTTCTTCTGTCCAGCCGCATACTGCACGGCCCCGCCGAAGCACGCGGCATATCCGGCCGCGAACAGTTCCTCCGGATTGGTGCCGGATCCGCCGTGCCCGCCCATTCCGGAAGGCGCAGAGAGATGCAATTTGAGGCTGCCGCTAGCACTTTCGACGTGGCCGGCACGGCCATTGTGGGCCCTGACATTTGCAGCGTAAAGGGTTTCTTTCAGCATCAAGATATTCTCCAGATATTTCATGCCCGCATTACGGCAATGTCGCGGGCATTTCATGCGCTGTGCAAATGCGATTTTACGTGATCCGTTCTCTTCCTGCGGCGGTTTCGGTCTGCTACTCTCAGATGCAAAATTGTTTCATCGTTGCGCTGAACGAATGACCCTCGCTCGCAGGTGCGCCTTTCGGCCTCGGTCGAAGACGGTAAAATTCATCATGGAACCGACCACACGGCTCGTCCGCACGGGGCTGCCCGAACCGCCAGCTAAATTGGATCCGGGGTCGCCCGTCCATCCCGGACCGGTTTTTGCTTCCGCTTTCGCCACACCGGGGGAGTTGGCGGATTCACCCTATACCTACGCCCGTTTTCACAATCCGACATGGCAGGAACTCGAACACGCTCTGGGTTCGCTGGAAGGCGGCTTCGCCCGCATTTTTCCCTCCGGCATGGCAGCGGTCACGGCAGTGTTTGCCGCTTTGCTCCAACCGGGCGATATTGCTGTAGTGCCCGCGGACAGCTATCACGCGACCCGGGCCATCACGCGCGAGTTTTTCTCCTCCTTCGATATTGAGGTACGCCTTGCGCCCACGGCGAACAACGCCCAACAGGAGATGCTGAAGGGCGCAAAACTGCTATGGCTGGAAACTCCGAGTAATCCCCGGATGGACGTTTGCGATATTCGCCTGCTGGCGGAAGCTGCGCACAAGCAGGGCGCACTAGTAGCCGTCGACAACACCACGGCGACGGCATTGGGTCAGCAGCCATTGTCTCTTGATGCGGATATTTCGGTTGCTTCCGATACGAAAGCGCTGACGGGACATAGCGATCTACTGCTCGGCCATGTGGCAGCGGAGAATGCTGGACTGATCGCCAAAATCGACCGCTGGCGCATGCTCTCTGGTTCCATCGTTGGGCCTATGGAGGCATGGCTCGCCCTGCGATCTCTCTCCACTCTGCCGCTGCGGCTGCAAAAACAATCGCAGAACGCGCAGGCCATCGCGGAATTTCTCGCTGGCCGGCAGCAGGTAAATGCTGTTTTCTATCCCGGCCTGCCCACCCATCCCGCGCATGAACTGGCACGTCGCCAGATGCGTTTCTTCGGCCCGGTCGTCAGCTTCGAACTGGCGAACCGCGCCGCCGCCGAAAGCTTTCTGCAGAATTCGCAATTGCTTGTGGAATCCACCAGCTTTGGGGGCATTGTTTCCTCTGCCGAGCGGCGTGCGCGCTGGGGGGGCGATAACGTTTCCGAAGGCTTCATCCGGCTCAGCGCAGGTTGCGAGGCGATTGAGGATTTGCTTTCCGACTTTGACCAGGCGCTCAACGCCAGCACGGTTGTGTAAACGGTGACCGCCCGACCGGCCTCCCGCGATGAGAGCTTCGCTCATGAATGGATAGCTGAAATCCTGACAACTCCGCCGTTGATTAATCCAGGACGGCAGTACGTGTACCCGCAGGCAATAGAAGAAGTGGAACTCGGCGCACTGCAAATTCTGCTACGCGCCCGCCCAGGCGTGGCACCGGTGCTGGCAACCTTTGCACTTGGATTTGCAGATCTCTCTCTTCCGCACGGGATATGGAGCTGCCCTAATCCGGCGCAGATCTGTGCGGTTGCGGGCGGTTACGCCTACATTGTCCAGGCAGATCAACCAAACCAGTGGATACAGGTCCCCTATCGGCCAGTCACCGCAATCTATCCAGCGGCGGAACCAAAGCTGCTGATCTTTGCGGGTTTTAACAAATTATGGGCGCTCGGTGCGGAGGGTCAGGCCTGGGAAACGGAGCGGCTATCGTGGGAAGGCCTGCGCGTGACCAAGGTGATGGGGGAAAAGCTCGATGGCTATGGATGGGACTTCAAAACGGATGGCGAAATTGCATTCACTGTCGATCTGGCCACCGGCCATCATAAAGGCGGCGCAGGTCCCGAATGAATCTGGACTGCGCAGGTTTTGCCCAATGCCGAGCGCCCAGGTCTTGCGGTGAGACCTGGGCGCTCTTCCTTCAAAGGCAAACTTGAAAACTAGCGACCATTGATCAGCATCGCCAGCATCGTTTTGGATGACAGAGAATAACTGGCCACATCCGAGTGGGCTGCGCGGTAATTGCTGAACGTCACCTGGCTGCCCTGCGGACCATCCAGCAACAGACCAAAACGCAATGGCTTGCGCCAGCTGGTCAGGATCGAGTTGGATTCCGAATCTCCTAGCGGATGCCATGCGCCGTCATTCTGATGTCTCCAGAAGAATCGCACGTCTGCCGGGGTCCCACCTGTGACTCGAAATTCAAGAGGTGAACTGGAATTGACTGGCCGGCGGGCAACCACCCTGGCTCCAGCGGGATCAAGCTGCCATAGGATCACGCTGCCGCTTTCCAGGCCGATGACCATGGCGTGTTGCGCATCGCTCAGCACCGCCAGGCCGGAGATAGAAGAAGTGCTGATCGGAGCACGGCATCAGTGACACTTCCGCCGCCGATCCTGCAGCATCTGCGACTCGGCTCAGCAGCACTGTGCTGTGATCTCGGGAGGTGATCCGCACCTGATTGCCATTGAAATGGAGCTTGGGGCTCTGGCCCGGGAAGGAATACCAACCCGACCGTGTAGATCCGTCAAATACGACGGATTGCAGATGCGCCTGTCATGATTCCCTGTGACTGTTGCGCAACTTGTGCGGAGGCTTGCGTGGACGCCATAGAAAGAAGGCAGACCAGTGGGGTTAGCGAGAGAACCGTCGTGCGCAGAAAAATGTTTTTTTTCATTTATCAATCCTCGATCGTCGAATCTGGCCTCACCCGTTGTTCGGGGAGTGAACCTAAGGTAGCCAGACGCGTGCCACGGAACAAGGAAAATGGTCACAACACTTTGGTTACGTACAGGTAACCCCTGCGCCTGTGCACATAATAGGGCTTTTAGCGGGTTTCAGCTAATGAAAAATGATGGGCGGTTACTAAGATTCGCAACGGCGGAAGAAGGTCAGTGCCGCTTCCCCGTGCTCGATCGATCGATATGCTTCCAAGGCTCCGACAGGGGGAAGCAGGCAGTCGGCGGGAATGCTCGGCGATGATGATGGCTTTCGCGCTTAAAACAGGCTCTTTCGCCAGGAATTGCAAGGTGTTTTCATAGGAACTCTGGTCGTTATATGGAGGGTCCAGGAAGACAATATCCAATTGGCATCCCTGCTTTAGAAGGCGCCGTAGCAAGGGAAGAGTTCCACCGGACTCGACTTGCGCCTCCGGTCCAATTCGGAGCTTTTCGAGATTACTCCGTAGCGCCGCCAGCGGCGGTTTCGCGTTTTCTGCGAAGTAGACCCGCTGGGCACCGCGGCTCAAAGCTTCGATTCCAACTGCGCCGGTACCGGCGAACAGATCGGCGAAAACCGCTCTCTCAATCCGCGGAGCCAGCACATTGAAAAGTGTCTCGCGAAGGCGATCGCTGGTAGGCCTGGTTTTCCATCCCTTGGGAGCGACCAGCAACTGCGACCGGAATTTCCCCGCAATAATGCGCATTTCTATCGATCGGCGCTGCCTGTCCATCCCCAGCCGCGCATTTAGCGCCAGCGTGAGATTCGCCACATCTCCATCTACAATACCGGCAGAGGCATAGGATGCGTAGTTGGTCGATCCCTTTGGGGCGAATTCTGGGTGTAGAACTCCGTCTACACTTTTTATTCGCGCTGCTGCTCGGGCTGTCATTGTTGTACACGGGAATGAGCGGCATGGCCGCCCTGCGCGGCATCGCGTTGTGGTTGCTGCTGCTGGCAGTTGTCGGCCTGCGGGAAATTGCCCGCGGCATCGCTTCCGCCTACCATGGCCTTCAGGTCCGCAGCCTGATGCTGCTGCCGATCGGCGGTCTGCCGTCCTATGTAACCCCGGAATCCGCCGAACAGGCCTCTGAAGGAATGACGCAAGCCTCGCTCGCGGTCATCGGCCCGATCACCAATTTTCTTGCGGCCCTGGTGCTGCTGGCGTTCATCCTGGGAGTGGCTCCCGGAGTTTCCCTTCTGGCAAAACCATGGATCAGCGCCCAGCACCTGCTCCGGAGCGCGTTCTGGTTGAATATTTTTCTGGCCGGCATCAACCTGCTTCCAGCCTATCCGCTGGATGCGGGAAGACTGCTGCGTGGCAACTTTTCCCGCTCGCGCGGCGCGTTGCCCGGAACCCGCGCGGCGTCCAGTATAGGCCAGGTCATTGCCCTGGGTTTATTTGTCGCCGGGGTATTCTGGCAAAATCCGTGGCTGGTGCTGGCCGGTTTTTTCATCTTTATCGGCGCACAGCTCGAAGACCAGGGCCTCGTCTTCCAATCCGTCGTCGATACCGTTCGAATGCGCGATATTATGCTGACGGACTTCGCATTACTCTCGGCCTCGGACACGCTCGAAGATGCAATCTACAAATCGATTCATAGCCTGCAGGACGATTTTCCCGTAGTCCGCAGCGGCTTGCTGGTCGGCGTGGTTTCGAAGCAGCGGATACTGGAAACGTTGCAGATGGATGGCAATGGCTATGTGCAGTCGATTATGTCGCGCGCCTTTCAGGTGGCGCAGCTTGAGGACTCACTAGGGACAACTTTTCGCCGCATCAGCGCCGGACGCGGTCTTTCGCTCGTACCCGTAATGGATGGAGAGCAGATCGTCGGTATCGTCACGCTGCAGAACCTGATGCACAGCATGGGGCTGCTGGCGGAAAGCCGCCGTCTGCAGCAGTCATCCTGACGGGCCTCGTTCAAACGCGGTCATCCAAGAACGCTGTCCTTCTCTCCATCTAAAATCCAAATTGTCGATATGAAATCAGCCGCCGATAAAGACGCCGCACCACTGTCCCCCGGCCTCTACATCGTTGCGACCCCCATCGGAAATCTTGAAGACATCACTCTGCGGGCGCTGCGCGTCTTGCGGAGCGTTGATCGCATCGCCTGCGAGGATACCCGCCAGACGCAAAAACTGCTCTCCCATTTCGGTATTGCGGTGCCGACCATCAGCTGCCACGGCCACAACGAGCGCGAACGAAGTGAAGAACTCGTCGCTGCGATGCAATCCGGAGCCCGCATTGCCCTGGTTTCCGATGCCGGGATGCCGGGTATATCTGATCCGGGAGCGTACCTGGTCCGGCAAGCCGCTGCCACAGGGATCGCCGTCATTCCCATCCCCGGAGCATCGGCTGTCGTTTCCGCGCTGGCCGCATCCGGACTCGATACAACTTCATTTCTGTTCGCCGGATTTCCGCCTTCTCGAGGCGGCGAGCGCCGGAGTTTTCTTCAGATTTATAGCGAGGAACCGGCAACGCTGATCTTCTATGAAGCTCCCCACCGGATTCTGGAAACGTTGCGAGATGCAAAAGAGATTTTTGGAGCCGGTCGACAGGCGGTTGTGGCCCGGGAGATCACGAAGCTGCACGAGGAATTTCTGCGGGGAACATTGGCGGAATTAGAGACCACGCTGGCCGCCAGAGATTTGCAGCGCGGCGAGATCACGCTGCTGATCGCTGGTGCCGATCCGGCACAATCGACCGCCGCCGCGTCCGAAGCCAGCCTGCGCGAACGCATAGCCTTCCACGAATCGCAAGGACTGACTGAACAAGATGCGCTGAAGCGAGTCGCTCGCGAACGTGGTGTCTCGAAGAGCGAAGTCTATAGGGAGTGGCAGCGTGAACAGCGCCGCCGGAAGTGATTGTCAGTGCGATTCGGTATTGACTTCGGCCTGAGGATCGCGTCCCTTCAGCCGGTCATATAGATAAAGATCGCTGATCGTGCCCAGCGCCAGATTGTAGTAGTCCGGCTTCCCCGCGGCTTCGCTGACTTCTTCCTGGAAGAGGTGCAAGGAGCGGAGATGATCGGCGGTTGCGGCCACTTTCAGCCGATTAGTGACCAGAAATTTCTGGTATCCCCGATCCACCAGCAGCGCAATTTCCCCACCGAGCAGGCATCCCGGCCCCGCTAAATAGGCAGAGCCGCCGACCTCTGTGCGGGCCAGAACCGCGCCGCAGCCATATTTGCGGATTTCGATCTGATTTGCGACCCCGGACACCTCCCGCACATCAAAAGAATGCGCCCGGAAGTAGGCAAGCGCGCTGTCGAAGCTCTTTACCGGGGATTTCTGTTTTGCACTCATCGGTTCTCGCAGTGGCACGGAAATCTGGAGGCATCAGGAATGTGCTTTGTTCGGAACGATTTGCGGCAGTCCCCTGACATCGCTACACTTTGAGTATAGCGTGTCTGCCTGGAGATTTGACGCTCTTGCCGGCGCGGGTTGCGGAACGCCCACACCAGTAAGATCGCACTCACCTGAGACTGAAATGGAAGCAATGCCGACATTACAAAAATCCGGAGGCAATGCCGCTAGCATCATGCCAGTGGGCTACGCCAGCGACGCGGCGCTGGGCAGCCGCATTCTGGAGCGCATCGGCAATACCCCGCTGCTTCAGCTGGAGCGGCTGACAGAGCATTTGCCTGGAATCCAGATTCTGGGAAAAGCAGAGTGGGCAAATCCCGGCGGCTCCGTTAAGGATCGCGCTGCCAAGGCTATTGTGCTGGATGCGATGGAGCGTGGCCTGCTCGGCACAGATAACAAGAATTTGCTCGATGCGACCAGCGGCAACACCGGGATCGCCTACGCGATGCTGGGGGCGGCCATGCGTTTCCCGGTCACGCTGGCAATGCCGTCGAACGTTTCGCCCGAGCGCAGGCGCATTCTTGCTGCCTATGGAGCGAACATCATCTGGACCGATCCGGCAGACGGCACCGATGGCGCGATCCGCAAGGCCCGGGAACTCGCGGCCAAAGAACCGGAGACGTACTGGTACGCCGACCAATATTCGAATGACAACAACTGGCGCGCGCATTATGAAACCACGGGGAATGAAATCTGGCGGCAGACCGAAGGCCGCATCACCCATTTTCTGGCTGGCCTCGGCACCAGCGGGACATTTGTAGGGGCGACCCGGCGTTTGAAGGAGCTGAATCCCGCGATCGAGTGCATTTCGCTTGAGCCCGATTCGCCGTTCAATGGCCTGGAAGGTCTGAAGCACATGGAAACCGCGATTGTGCCGCGCATTTACGACCCGGGGCTGGCGGACCGTAAAATTGAAATGGCGACCGAAACCGCCTATGCCATGGCGCGGCGACTGCCGCGCGAAGAGGGGTTGCTGGTCGGGATTTCCGCGGCCGCCGCTGTCGCGGGTGCTTTGAGGATCGCCGAGGAATGCGCGGCGAAGCAGCAAGAGGCCGTTATCGTGACCATTTTGTGCGATTCTGCCGACAAGTATCTGAGTGAACGATTTTGGGAGGAATAGCGATTACGATGCAGGGCACGGCACTCCGGATGGAGCAGAGCCAATTCGAAGCGATCCGCCGGCATGGCGAGGAGAGTTACCCGCACGAATCCTGCGGCGTTCTTCTAGGTCATGCGAAAGACGATGTGAACAGCGTCGTCGCTACGGCGCGCGCGGAGAATACCCGTACCGATTCCGCCCATAACCGCTATCAGATCGCTCCCCAGGAACTCATCCGGATTCAGCGCGAAGCCCGCCACCAGGGGCGCGATATCGTGGGCTTTTACCACTCCCACCCTGATCACCCGGCGCAATGGTCAAAAACCGACCTCGCCGAAGCTCACTGGTTCGGATGTTCCTACGTGATCACCAGCGTCGAGGGAAACGGCATGGACACCGATCGATGTCGGGCCACGGATACCAACTCCTTTCTGCTGACCGGTACAGGCGAGGAAGACAAGCGCCTGGAAGCGCAGCCAATTGAGATAGCAGCCCCGGTCGTTGTTACTGTCGGCGCATAGACCAGTTTTCCTGTAGGTGTACGCCAAGAAAAAAGATCCACGCATCCATTCTTTAAAGAATGGATGCACATAGAGAATGATGGCGGATTATAGCAACAGGAAAACTGGTATAGCCGACGCGCCCTGCCAAAGAACAAAGAAATCCTGAGGGATCGCATCCATGCAGATTCATATTCCTACTCCGCTCCGGCCGTACGCGGGCAAGCAGCCGGTCGTCGATGTCTCCGCAAAAACGGTGGCGGAGGCGCTGAAGGCTCTGACGTCGCAGTTTCCGGAACTGCGCAAACACCTTTATACCGACGAGGGCAAGCTGCGGGCCTTCGTGAACGTTTATCTGAACGATGAAGACATTCGCTATCTCGACCAGAAGGAGAATGCGCCGGTAAAGGAATCGGATTCATTATCGATTATTCCCTCCATTGCCGGGGGCGCGCCGGTTGCGGAAGCTTCCGTATCCGCGGCATTGACGCCGGAAGAGATGGCCCGGTACTCGCGCCACCTGACCCTGCCGGAAGTGGGCGAGGCGGGGCAGCTGAAGCTGAAAGCTGCGCGGGTCTTGTGCATTGGTGCCGGAGGACTGGGCGCTCCGCTCACCATGTATCTGGCGGCGGCTGGCGTGGGCACGCTCGGGATCGTGGACTTCGATGTGGTCGAAGCCAGCAATCTCCATCGCCAGGTGATCCATGGAACGAACGATATTGGCCGCTCCAAGCTCGATTCCGCCGAGGAATCGCTTAAGGCCATCAATCCGAACACGAAGATCGTGAAGTTCAATACGCGGCTGAGCAGCGAGAATGCGCTTGAAATTTTCAAGGATTTCGACGTCGTTGCCGATGGTACCGACAACTTCCCGACCCGTTATCTGGTCAACGATGCATGCGTGCTCTCGGGCATTCCCAATGTGTATGCTTCCATCTTTCGCTTCGAAGGGCAGGCCAGTGTCTTCGCGACAGAAGATGGTCCGTGCTATCGCTGCCTATATCCGGAGCCACCGCCGCCGGGCCTGGTTCCTTCCTGCGCAGAAGGCGGCGTGCTTGGCATTTTGCCTGGCCTGCTCGGCATCATTCAGGCTACGGAAGTGATCAAGCTGATCCTCGGGCAAGGCGAGCCGCTGGTCGGCCGCCTGTTGCTGGTGGACGCGCTGGCCATGCGATTTCGTGAGCTGAAGCTGCATAAAAATCGCGATTGCCCGGCTTGCGGAACACATCCCACGGTGACGAAGCTGATTGATTACGCGGAGTTTTGTGGATTGCCGTCAAAGTCCGCCCAGCCCGCTGCCGTGGTCAATGGCGTGCCGCAGATGCAGGTGACCGAATTAAAGCGGCGCATGGACGCGGGCGAAGATGTGTCTCGTTCTCGATGTACGGGAGCCATACGAATTTGCCATCGCGCAGATCGGCGGTCATCTGATTCCGCTGAACGATTTGCCGCAACGGGTCGGCGAACTGGATGCAAACCGCGAAACCGTCGTTCACTGCAAAATGGGAGGACGTAGTCAAAAGGCAGCGGAGTTTCTTGCCCGCAGGGGATTCAAAAAGGTTCACAATCTGGCGGGCGGCACCGATGCTTGGTCGCAGGAAGTGGACCCCTTTTTGCCGAAGTATTAGACCAAATCTTTTGGGATGTGGACGAGGGGTTGTCATTCTGAGTGAAGCGAGGAATCCGGAGCATCAGTCTCATCTGGGTTTTTCGCTTCGCTCAGATGACGGGCCATTTCGGCTTGAGATCGCGGCTACGGCTCCGCCATGGCGCGCCATACGGACTTCAACGCTGAGTCCGGCTCCTTGCGCGGAGCTTTTCGTACCTCAACTTGTCCATTTCGTATTCGCGCTTCCATACAGGGCTGCGGGTGCACCGCCGGCCCGTTGATTACGTGGCCGTCCTCAAGCGCGAATCGAGAGCTGTGCCACGGACACACGATGCTGTCGCCCTCGAGTTTGCCTTCCGAAAGCGGGCCGCCGAAATGGGAGCAGGTTTCGGCCAGCGCAAACACGTGTTCGCCGCGCCGCACCAACAGGATCGGGCACGCCATTGTGTTCGGCGCGAGTCGGTTTGTCATTCTGCAGTTCCGTCTCCGGCATCACCGCGGCGAAGTCATCGGGAAACGTCTGGCCATCGGTGCGGTCGACTCCCACGCGATACTTGTAGACCAACTTGCCGCCAAGCTTGGCCGCGATCGTCATCGCGGAAAAACCCAGCGCGGCGTAGATGCGTCCCCGGGTGCGCATCCTCTGCCGTCGGAACACGAGGGAGCTGGCGAAAAACACGGTGGCGCTTACATTCAGCAGGCCGTGATACATCCCAACGCGGCGCGCAGGCGGATCGACATCCGACCAGTCCGCTAGGCCGGTCGTTGCGGCCGCCGCCGCTCCCAGCAACCCGATACCGATCGACGCATCCGCGGCTTTGGCGAAGGCACGCTGATGCTGCATCAGGTCCAGCCCATCAAATACCAGAGCGAGCGTCCAGGCGCCGATGGGTATATCCGTCAAGATGACGTGCAGCGGCTCGCCCAGCCAGGTGCCGTTCAGAAAATTGCGGATCGTTTGCGCAATCGGCGATCCACCGGCGTAGAGAGCCTCATCGAGCAGCTTCTGCAATTTCTCATCGATCGGCTTCGGTTCCTGCAATTGTCCTTCCTCGTCCGCCATCATAGCCCTCCTGCCCCGCTGAATGGTTGGGATGAAGCAGCGTCAAGGCCCGTTGTCCGACGGCCTGGCACCACGATGCTTTCTGCTGCGATCACCTCCCGGTTACGCAATTCTCCGTGACTCCGAACAGTTTTCATGGCATTGTTAATTGACCCACTATTGTAGCGTTCTTAATTCTCGATTCAGGGATGGGGAACAGTTCCATGAAGCTGATTTTGTCTGTCCTGATGGTAAGTCTTTGTCTGGCGACGGTTGCGCGTGCCGATACGATCGTGGTTCGTGGCGGCTCCAGTTATGCCGGCGAATTCCAAAGCGGAGCTAAGATCCAGTTCACGGATACTCAGGGAATCCAGTATCAGTTTCCCCGGCGGGATGTACAGTCCCTGGTTTTTTCTTCCTCGCTCGACACGGTCACGCTGCGCAACGGCAAGAGCTATTCCGGCCACTTTATCGGGAAAAATCCGATTGCATTTGCGGGTACAGAAGGAATCCATTACGACTTCCCAATTGACGATGTGGACTCGATCGTTTTCGGCGCTGATCCTGCTCCTGTCGCCAGTGTCACGCGAGACGTAAAAATCATTCCCGTGGGCACTGAACTATGGGTGCGTGTGGACGAGAACATTGACTCTTCGCGTTCCTATGCCGGGCAGCTTTATCGTGCCTCTATCACGCATGATGTTCTCGATACCGCCGGACATGTTGTGATCCCGGCGGGTGCGCCCGCGAAACTGCTCATCCGGAACTTCCAATCTGGAGGCGCGGCGCACAGCGCGGAACTCACTGTCGATCTGTACTCCGTATCCATCGATCATAGGGAGTTTCGTGTGGCCGCCTCGAACGTTGACGTCAACAGCGGGCGGGGAATCGGCAAGAATCGCCGCACGGCGGAGTTTCTGGGCGGAGGGGCGGCGGTGGGTGCGCTGCTCGGCGGAATTTTCGGAGGCGGACGCGGAGCCGGCATCGGAGCATTGGCCGGCGCGGGTGGCGGCGGCCTTACCCAGGTGTTCACGCGCGGCAAACAGGTCAAAATTCCCGCGGAAAGTGTCCTGGACTTCTCCCTGGAAAGGACGCTGGTGCTGCGCTCAGCGCCGTAGGATTGGAAGATCTCACAATTACAACTTCCAATCCGTCTGCCATCCCATTGATTCGCGCAACTGCCATGCCGAGCCGATCAGCACCAGCAGCAGCAAAAAACTGACGATCACCACCGCGGGCCAGAACTCCCAGCGGCGGATGTGGAGCAGCCGCTCCAAATACCAGAAATATGCAATCAACAGCAATAGCCAATTTC
This sequence comes from uncultured Acidobacteriota bacterium, assembly GCA_963823295.1. Classification (GTDB taxonomy): domain Bacteria; phylum Acidobacteriota; class Terriglobia; order Terriglobales; family Acidobacteriaceae; genus JAKAAZ01. The sequence goes on along the minus strand of CAWGLF010000016.1, from coordinate 233,630 downwards.
GCGCGGGGCACTGCGGGCGGCTTTCAAGCGCAATCGCCAGGCAAAATATCAGCAGCAGAAAATCGTAAATCTGATGCTTGAAGCAGAGCAGGCTTGCTGCCGTCAGACATGCAAATAAATTCGCCGTCAATATCGGCCTGGTGCCCATTCTCACTTCTCTTGGCCCCGCATAAAAAAGTAAACAGCTATCGCCAACGCCAGCAAAACCCCGCACGCATACGGCACTAAATCCATCCATCCTCGCGACGAAAGATAGAACGCATCCGGCGCAGGCTGAAACAGCGGCGGACGCCGCAGCAGCAATTTCGCTGAGCTGCCATTGCATTCGCCAGCCCCGGCGAAACATTGCTCGTCGAGCAGCGGAACGGTTCCATTAGCAACGTCCAGAACGGCGTCCGCAGCCACGCATAGAAAAATAGAAATCCCAGCCAACGGCGGCAGCACAGAACAAAACAGCAGCCGCCAACGGCGGCGCAGCAGCAGGAATATGCTCAGCACCGGAGGCACGCTGTACTTGACCCAGGCCACGCCAAGCAGCCATCCACGGCCTTCAGCAGAGGCGACCACCGCCCACAGCGCCAGCGCAACCAGAATCAACGCCGTCACCTGGCCGTTGCCGATGGTGACGCGCAAGGGCGTGCTCGTCATTACAAAAATCGTCAGCAGCCACGCCCTGCGGCGCTCCAGTTCATAAAGCCGCGCCACGCACCAGCAACTCACCAGTACCAAAGCCAGGTTCACCACCGCCCAGATCAGCTTCGCCGGAAGAATCGGCAAATATCCAAACGGCAGCATCCACACATACAGCTCATGCAGGTAATTTGGCACCTGGTTCAGCAGGATATTGTGAGCGGGATCGCCGGAAAGATACGTGGCCCATGGATCGATATGCCGCGTCAGCAGCCATGCCGGGCTCCACTGAAAATCGAGCGAATGCAGAATGCTGTTACGGACGCCATCCGCAACCGAAACAATCGCGAGCAATGTACCCAGCCAGAGTACCGGTCGCGTCAGCAACCAATCCAGCCATGGATCGGCGACGACCTGCACTTTTTGTTTCGAGGCAACGCTCATGTATTTCGAGGCAATGGTCATCCATTCGGAACCTTGCAGCGAGTGTATCGGATTCGCGCTGACGAGGATTTACCGGACGCTGCGACTAGCGGAGACTGTATGGGGCAGGAACGACCGCGGCCAACTCTTTGAATTCGGCATCCGTAAGCTTAAATGTTGCCGCGCCCACATTCTCCTCTAGGTGCGCGATAGAAGATGTTCCTGGTATCGGCAGCATTACCGGAGAGCGACGTAGCAGCCATGCCAGTGACACGATGGGGGTCGATACTCCTCGTGCTGCCGCAATCTTTTCAATCACCTCATTTGCTTTCCGGTTCTGAGCAAGCGGGCTCCAGGGAAGAAACGCAATTGAGTTTGCTTCGCAATAATCGACCAGGTAATCCCACTCCCTGTCCGAAAAGCTGTAGCGGTTCTGGACCGAGATAATCGGCACGACCTTGCGCGCACGCTCGACGTGCTCGAGCGTAACGTTCGAGAGACCGATATGCCGAATCTTCCCCTGCTCTTGCAGGCGGGCGAGCGTTTCCATGGATGCATCGAAGGAAACTGCGGGATCCGGGATATGCAGCTGGTACAAATCAATGCGCTCCAGACGCAATCGCTTCAGACTTCCGGCGACTGCTTCGTCAAGGTGGCGGGGACTCGCATCGTGCACCCATTGCGCCGGGCCGATGCGCATCCAGCCGCCCTTAGTGGCAATCACCAGGCCTTGCGGATAGGGATGGAGGGCTTCGGCGATCAATTCCTCTGAGACATTCGGCCCGTAAGAATCGGCGGTATCGATGAAGTTGACGCCCAGCTCGACTGCGCGGCGTAAGGTTGCGAGGGCGCTGACGTGGTCTGCCGGAGGGCCCCAGATGCCCTTGCCGGTGAGGCGCATGGCACCGTAGCCGAGGCGGTGCACGGTCATATCTCCGCCCAATGTTATCGATCCGGCTCGCTCCGCGATAGTTGGCTCTGTTTCTGCCCTCATCGAACCTCTTCCTGATCTCTGTACTCTAGTTTATGAGATGCCGAGTTCACATGCTCAATGCTCGCAGGCCTCGAGCAGCAGCCGCGACCATCTCATCCTCGAATGCAGCGGCCGCAGACCACAGATAAATGCCTGATACAATCCACTTCTATAGACTTCAGAGCATCTGATCCCGCATGGCAAGCGATGCTAACGAGTTCCCGGAAACCTCCACAGTCCCGCGCGAGCATCCACCCCGCGTCGGGCTTTTCCATTGATCGTCGCCAATTTTTTGGCAGGTAGCTCCGCCGTTCTTTTCGCAGCGTTGACTCAGAAAACAGCGAGACGCGCAGCAGATCGGCGATGCTATGAAGGCCGGGCACGACCGGAGCAGCAGCGATCCGGGGCCGGAAAATGAGCCGCTCAAGCAGGCCAATCCCAACACGTTCATTCCGCCAGCCACAGACCATGGAGAGGTTCCTACTTTCTGGAACACTTTCTCCACAGCTCACCGCCGCATCCAGGAGGGAGGCTGGTCCCGCCAAATCACGGTCGCCGATTTTCCCTTGTCGAAGGACATAGCTGGAGTCAACATGCGCCTGACAGCTGGGGGCATCCGCGGGCTTCATTGGCATGACGCAGCCGAGTGGTCCATCATGCTTTCCGGCAGCGCGCGCATTACCGCCCTCGATAATGATGGCAAGTCATTTGTCCGTGACATCGCCAAAAACGACCTATGGTTTTTTCCTTCGGGCACGCCTCACTCCATTCAGGGATTGGGACCCGACGGCTGCGAATTTCTTCTCGTCTTTGATGATGGCAAATTCTCAGAAGGCAATACTACGCTGATCTCTGACTGGACCCGCCACACTCCGCCCGAGGTCCTTGCGAAAAATTGGGGCGTACCCGAATCGGCGCTTGAGCCCATCTACAAAGTTCCCCCCGATGGTCGTTACATTTTCCAGGCGGCCGTCCCACCAGCGCTTCAGCAGGATATGCAAGCTGCCGCAAATGCCGGTCGATCGCCGGTCGATTTTTCCTTCTCGATGCACACCATGCCCCCGACCCGGAAGGCTCGGTATGGTGAAGTCCGATCGTCGATGGTCGCAATTTCCCTGTCGCCACCACCATTGCAGCCGCCCACATTGTCGTGAAACCTGGCGGGTTACGGGAGTTGCACTGGCATCAGAACGCAGACGAGTGGCAATATATATTACATTGCGGGCAAGGGCCGCATGACGGTCTTTTTCAACGGCGGTAAGGCGAGAACAGCCGACTTTAACGCGGGCGATATCGGCCTGGTTCCCCGCACGTTCGGCCACTATATAGAAAATGTAGGCGACACCGATCTGGATTCTTTCTGGAGATGTTCAAGGCTCCGCGGTTTATGGATCTTTCCCTTTCCGAGTGGGTCTCGAACACCCCACCCGAACTGATCATCCAGCATCTTGGTATCAGCGAAAAAACACTGAAAGCCATTCCCAAAACCAAACAGCTCATCGTTCCTCGTTAATCGTCAGAGATGACGATTCGAAGCGCGAGCAATCAGTACAGCGGTATAGGCTGCGCCGAAGCCGTTATCGATGTTGACTACGGTGACGTTCGGGCTGCACGAGTTCAGCATGCCGAGCAGGGCGGTCACACCCGCGAAAGAAGCTCCATATCCCACGGAAGTTGGTACAGCGATCACCGGAACACCAACCAGTCCTCCGACGGCAGAGGGTAATGCGCCCTCCATGCCGGCGCAGACAATCACCACGTCAGTTGCCGCGAGCTGCTCGCGGACGGCAAGCAAGCGGTGGATTCCAGCGACGCCAACGTCATACAGGCGCGTGACACGAGCATGAAAAGTTTCTGCCGTAATTGCGGCCTCTTCTGCAACGAAACAATCGCTGGTTCCGGCGCAAACGACAGCGATATGACCTTGCGGCATTGCCGCTTCTGAACCCTGACGGAGAGAGAGTGTGCGCGCTATCGGGTTATACGAGGCCTCGGGGTGTTGCGCGAGCACGGCATCGGCGGTCGCGGAATCTACTCGAGTTGCCAAGACGTCGACACCGCTCGCAGCCAAACTTGAAAAGATCGAGACTGTCTGCTGCGCAGTTTTTCCTGCTGCATAGATGACTTCCGGCAGGCCTGACCGCAGGCTGCGATGATGATCGACACGCGTGTGGCCGAGATCTTCGAACGGCAGTGCTTTCAAGCGGTCTGCCGCGGCTGCCGGAGTAAGCGAACCACGTTCGACCTCAGCAAGGATTTCAAGCAGAGAGAATGGTGTCATCATCCTGGTACTTCTTCCAGCACTGGCCTGAGGCGATAGGCCGCGATCGCAGCCTGCTGCACCTTCTTGACCGGTACATGATGCTGCAATGCTGCCGTTCGACAATCCTCGAACTCCGGCGCGGTGTTAAATTCTTTGCCCGACAGTGATCCGATCTTCATGCGAATCTCGCCATATTCTGTCTTGACAATTGTGTGGCGTCGGTCGAGGCAGGAGCGCCGCTCCTTCCGGATGCGAACACCGAGTGTGCTGGTCTCGCTGAGGACGAGGTGCTCCAGCGCGCGGGTTTCCGAATCATTGCAAAGTACCGTAAGCAATGTGCCTGGACGACCTTTCTTCATGATTACCGGCGTCAACATCACATCGAGCGCGCCTTTCGCAAGCGCAGTTTCCGCCACGTAAGCCAAAATCTGCGGAGAAAGATCGTCAAGCGCGGTTTCAATCACCGTTACGCTCTGGCTGCGCTCATGATGATTTACTGCGTTGTGATCTATATCGCTCGCAGACGTGAGCGCGTCGGAGGTTTCTCCGATGCTCAGCCGCAAAACGTTCGGGAAGCCTTTGGGATTGCGCGTGCCCGCGCCGTAGCCGATCTGTTCCACCGTCATAGCGGGCTGCTGGCCAAAGCTGGGATCGAGCGTGCGAAGCAGCGCCGCGCCCGTTGGCGTAATCAGTTCTTCCTGCAACATGGGCAGAATAGGTGGGGAAACCACGCAAAAGGTCGGCAGTGGCTGGGGCCGGGACGGGAAACGTGCCATGGGCGCAAACGACCATACCGCCGCCGACATTTAATGGCGAGCAATACCACGCTCCAATTTTCAAGGAATGAATTCCCACGCTTGCGGCAACGATATCGACAATCGCGTCGACAGCGCCTACCTCGTGGAAATGGATCTCTTCGAGTGACACGTTGTGAATCCTGGCTTCAGAATGACCGAGAAGTTCAAAGGCACGGATCGCCGTCTCCTTTACGGGCGCGGCCAACGGCGCTGACTGGATCAGTGTGCGAATCGCGCTCAGCGAACGTCCGTGGACGTGGGGACGTGGCAGTCCTTCATGATGATGGTGCGTATGTTCATGATGGTGAGAGGCTGCCTCCGTCGGAGAGGCGCCTTCGAACACATGGACTTTGGTGCAAGAGATGCCGCTGCGATCCACGGTCTCAATCTTCAGGCTGGCGTCAATATCAAGCGCGGCAACAGCCTCCTGCAGCACCTTCACCGGAACGCCTGCGTCCACGATTGCGCCAAGAAACATGTCGCCGGAGATGCCGGCAAAGCAATCAAGATAAGCGATGCGCATAGAGATATTCTTTCGTGAGCAGATTGTCAGGCATTACTTCCCCGACGTGACCACCGAGACCGGCAGCACATCATTCATCGACCCGGAGCGGTAACCCTGAGTGTCGAGTGTGACGTAGCGGAAACCGATTGGCCGCAGGGCTGCCGTAATGCAATCAAGCATGGAGAGCGTGAGGGCTCGTGGCAGATCGTCGCGCGCGATTTCCACCCGGGCCAGGTCTCCGTGATGACGTACACGAACCTGCGGGAAGCCGAGCGCGTGCAGTGCATCTTCGGCCCGCTCTACCTGGCTGAGATTTTCGGAGGTCACCGGCCGGCCGTATTCGATACGCGAAGAAAGACACGCGCTGGCGGGTTTATCCGCCAGAGAAAGTCCGGCCTCTCCTGCCAGGATACGGACCTCGGCCTTCGTGAGTTGAGCCGCTGCGAGCGGAGCCAGCACATGATGCAGTGCCGCCGCCTTTTGCCCGGGTCGGAACTCACCTCGATCGTCGAGGTTCATTCCAAAGGCAAGATGTGCAAACCCGAGCCGCAATCGCTCGGCCTCCATCCGGGTGAAGAGTTCGTTTTTGCAGTGGAAACAGCGTTGCGCATCATTGCGGATGTAATCAGGCTGGTCTAGCTCACCCGTTTGCAGAATGTGAGTGGGAATATCATGCTCTGCGGTGAACGCAATCGCGGCTGCAAGTTCCTTGCGCGGCAGCGAGGCTGAGTCAGCGATCACGGCCAGCATGCGGCTGCCGAGTGCCTGGTGCGCCGCATACGCCAGGAAGGCTGAGTCCGTTCCACCCGAATACGCCACCAGCAGCGATCCCAATGAAGTGAGGGTTTCATGCAATAGCGCGGATTTTTCTCTCAGTTCCATTAATAGCAATTCTATCGAAGGACAGGAACAGGCAATTTGATGCGTATCTGACCAGAAACGGAGGTATTTCCGCTCGTCAAAAAGCAATGCGTAGATCGGGACGGTCGATCTCCCCTTGAGATGTTGCCCGGCATCCAACTCGAACAGTATGGCGACTGACGGTTCTATTCCACTCAAGCGTTTCGGCAAGACGGACGTCCACATCTCCGCGCTCGGTTTAGGCGGTCATCACCTCGGGGCTGCGAAGGACGAACAGACCGCAATCGAGATTGAATTTACCGCGCGACGGATGGAGTGCTGGATCAGAATCTGGCGATTCTCCGCAATTTCCGGCCGCTCAGTAATAGGCAAATGTCAGAGCTGCGCGAGCATGGCCGCCAATTCAACGATGGACGCTATGAACTTTTTAAAGGCATCACGAAATATGACGGCGCATTGGGCCGAGAGCAGCATCATTATCCGACTGCTACCGAACTCCCCACCTGAGGGTAAGACATGATTTATCCAGCCGGAATACTCAATGAAAATCATGCGATTGTAGTTCCAGCGCATTGCCGGCTAGCTCCTTTAGGCGAACAGCTTTTACATGGATTACGTTATCCAGGTTTTGCAAAGGTCCTTCTGCCACGAGAAATTTGCTGCGAGTGACTAGCAGGCGATCCTTGTCATAAAGGTCCGGCGTGACGATGACATTGGCAATGCCGGTCTCATCTTCTAGCGAAAGAAAGATGAAGCCCTTTGCAGTTCCGGGTCTTTGCCGCGTGATGATGCAGCCTGCGATTCGTACGAATTCTCCATTCCTGCATTTTTGCAGTTCTTCGGCTGACCGGATGTCCTGGTTCCGCAGTCCGGGTCGTCGATAGTACATAGGATGTTTCCCAATCGTGAGCCCTGTACCGGCATAGTCGGAAACAAGGCGTTCTCCTGTATTCATCTGCTGAAGAGGTCGCGTTCCGGAAACATCCTGCAATAATTCACTGCGTTGTTTCAGCAGAGTACCTTCCAGCTTGCCGGCACGTTCCACCTGCCAGAGAGCGTCGCGACGATGTTCAATGTTTTCAAGTTTGTTCAAAGCACCGATACGAGCCAGCAGGGTGAGTTCTTTTTTGTTGAGTAATGGAACACGCAAGGCGAGATCTTCTGCTGAACAAAAAGGACCGTTCTGCATGCGAGACTCCACAAGCGCTTCCGCAGATTGTTTGCGCAGGCGTTTCGCGTAGCAAAGTCCTAATCGAAGAGACACTGTGCCATCGGGTTCGTGTTCGATGGTGCAGGGCCAGCCTGAGATCTGGACGTCAATTGGTTTCACCCGCAAGCCATGACGTTGGGCATCCTTGACCAGTACTGCGGGAGAATAGAAACCCATCGGCTGATTGTTCAGGATGGCGCAGGTAAAAGCGGCAAGATATTTCACTTTGAAATAAGCCGACGCATAAGCGATCAGCGCAAAACTAGCCGCGTGCGATTCTGGAAAGCCATACAAGGCAAAAGAGCTGATATTCTGCACAATATTGTCCTGTGTGGCTAGATTGATGCCATTGGCTGTCATACCTGCCGCTAAGCTTCCCTTCAAGATTTTTCATGCGTTCCCATGACCGGCGCATCCCTACAGCGCGCCGCAGTTCATCAGCCTCCGCATCCGGAAAAATTGGCGACCGTCATGGCCATACGAAGTAACTGTTCCTGAAAGAGTGGTACGCCCAGCGTGCGCCTCAAAACCGGCTTTAAGGAAGGATGAGGATATGAGATCTTCTCTTTGCCCTGCCGCCGGCGCATGTAGGGGTGCATCATTTGCCCGACAATAGGACCTGGCCGGATGATGGCAACCTGCACAACAAGATCGTAGAATTTATCCGGTTTATTGCGAGGCAGCGAGGCCATCTGCGCCCGGCTCTCAATCTGGAACATGCCTACGGTATCGGCCTTTTGCAATGTGCGATAGATTTCGTCATCCTCGGGCAATTGCGCCAGATCAATCTTTTCGCCGTAGTGGCGAGGGATTAACTCCAGACAATCTTTGATTACGGCCATCATGCCGAGACCAAGCAGGTCTACTTTAATGATGCCGAGATCAGCGCAGTCTTCCTTGTCCCACTGAATAACCGTGCGCCCCGGCATCGCCGCGCGTTCCAGTGGAACAATGCGATTCAATTGTCCGTGGCAGATGACCATGCCACCCGAGTGCTGGCTGAGATGGCGTGGCAGATCCTGAATTCGCATGCAAAGCTCCAGATACTTAGCGATGCGCGGATGCTCGATATCGAAACCGGCGTGATGAAACGAATGCGCCATCGTCTCGTCTTTCCCGCGCCACTCCCACTGCCCTGCCAAACTCGACAGCCGCCCCAATGATTCCTCGTTAAAACCGAGGGCTTTGCCAACTTCCCGCGCCGCCGATTTATTGCGATAGGTACTGACGTTTGCCGACATGGCGGCGCCCAGTTCACCATAACGCCGGTATACATACTGGATGGCCTGTTCACGTTTTTCCTCGGAAGGAAGATCGAGGTCAATGTCCGGCCATTCGCCGCGGCTCTCGCTCAGGAACCGTTCAAATAAAAGATCCATGCCGACGGGATCGATCGCCGTAATCTCAAGCGCATAACAGACGGCAGAATTGGCCGCGCTGCCGCGACCCTGAATCAGAATGCCGTTGCGCTTGCAGTATTCGACAATGTCCCAGACGATGAGGAAATATCCCGCAAAGCCGAGTTTTGCAATCAGCGCAAGCTCATGTTCCACCTGCTTGCTGGCTCGTTCAAGCAATGCTCTATCATTCTTCGGACCATAGCGCCGCTGGACACCTTCGATCACACGCTTCCTGAGAAAGCTGTCCATGGTCTCGCCATCGGGCACGGGATAGTGAGGAAACTCGTAACCGAGATCATGCAATTCAAACGTGAGTCGCGAAGAGAGTTCGATGGTATTTTCAATCGCTTCCGGCACGTCTCGAAAAAGTACTGCCATCTCATGCGCCGGGCGTAGATAGCGTTCACTGTTCAGAGAAAGAAGACGTCCGGCATGGTCGAGTTCCGTGTGACGGCGGATCGCAGTAAAGAGATCCGCAATCTCACGGTCATAAGCGGTCGCGTAAAGGACGCCGTTGGTTGCTATCAAGGGAAGTTTCAGAGAACGCGCAATGCGGATTGCGGCTTGATTGCGCCATTCCTCTTCACGTTCACAGTGGCGTTGCAATTCCACATACACATTTCTGCAACCAAAAATGCGAACTAACTGCTCAACTGTTTCGCGTCCCAATTCCTCGCCGCCACGAGCTAGCGCCGCGGCCAACGGCCCTTCGTTTCCACCTGTCAGGCAGACCAGCCCGGATGCGTATTGCTGTAAGTCATCGATTGTTGCCGCGCCTTCATTCTTTTTCGTTTCACGCATTTTGAATTGCGTGATGAGTTGAGACAAATTCTGATAGCCTTCTCGCGATTCGCATAACAACGGCAGACGTGCCGGTTCTGTGACATGTTGGTGGGGCAACCAAGCAGGTGGCGTCAATCGCGGCCCGAAACTGGCAACCGATATTTCGGCTCCAATGTGGGCTCGAATATCATTTCTTTTCGCACTCGTGTGGAAGCGAGCGGAGCCATACACGCCGTTGCGGTCGAGCAGAGCCATAGCCGGCATTTCCAACGCAACAGCGCGCTCGATCAGCGATTCCGGTTGGGAAGCACCTTCAAGGAAGCTGAATGCGCTGGCCGCGTGTAGTTCCACATAGCGCTCAGTCATAGAGCGCCGCCATGTGCCACAGGTCACGCATCGTATCGCGTGTCAGGCAGCAGCACAGCATCATGCCGTCTGTTGCACGCGCGATCAAATCCCATTGTTCAAGACCCCACAGTGCCTGAGTCCACCAATTGCCACTTGTCATCCAGGGACCATAGGCATGTTCCACGCGATAATCCCTATCGCGAAAAACAAATGCTTTTGGGCGTTGGTTTTGCAAAGTGACAGAGATCGCCTCAGGCGGCCGCAGTTGCCGCAGAGCGGCTCTCGTTTGATCGGCAGCAGTTATTGCACTCTGTCCTGGAGGAATGGTGAAAAGTTCCATACGGAAGCCGTCGGGCATGTGCGTGTCGTTCAGTACAGCGCGGCCAACACGTTCCTCGCCAACCACAGCGCGAATACGCGCGAGTGTCACATCAAGCCGTGCCGGTTCAGGAAGCTGCGGAGAGAATAACCCCAGCTGCACCTTGCTGGCGTTGCCGGGTTCTGCCGCTAATATCAGCGAAAATATTGCCGCCTTTGGCGGATGTGCCTCCAGATCAAGATGAAGAAGCTTGATCCATATCTGCTTCTCATTCGTGGGCAATGCCGGCCGCACGGTGCGCGTATGCGTCGTTCCTCCTTCGAGAGTCAGCGTAATGCTGACGGAAGCCAGCGCCAGCACTCGGACCTCTGCGCGGAGGATGAGCTGATCCAGCATTACGCCAACAACAAAGAGAAGTGAGTCGAGCAGTTCGACTGGAGAATCCAGTTCCATGCGTTCTTCGAGTACGAAAGCGGGCTTCAAAGGCTGAAACAGATGCGGCAGTTCTCCCCGTGCCAACTGGCGAAGGCGTTTGCCCTCCTGCCCCATCCGCGCGATCAGTTCTTTCTCCGGTAAAGCCGCCAGCATCTCCAGATTATGAATGCCCCATAGAGCGAAAGTTTCTGCCTGCTCTTCGGCGAGATCGAGGACAGCGAGCGATAATGGCGCGAGTGCCGTGCCTTCATCTCCGGCGGATATGAATTTCACTCCAGCCTGCAGACCCTTTGCTGAACAAACAGCCGCGTGAAAGTTGCTGCTGACGGTAACACAACCCATAATTCCAAGCGCTTTGACACGGTTCAGGAGCTTGCGTGCCAGAACCTCCGACGGTCCGAACAGCTTCTCTGTTCCTGCGATGTCAATCACGCATAAAAATGCGCCGTCTTCACTTCGGTCCTCAACGCGTGGGGAAAATGCACCCGCGCATTCAAGCAGCACCGCCTTCGCCGCAGTCTCTTCTTTTCCAGAACGCGGCAGCACTATGACAGGAGAAAATGTGTCTACTTCAACTCGTGTCATTTTATGAACGATGCCGAGTGTACGTGCCTTTCCATTGAACGAGCAGACCTGTTGCAACGGCGGTTCTCCCTCCATCACCACGCATGGTTTGGCGCGCAGCTCTGGCCTTAAACGCAGCAAGGCCTGCGCGGGAAACTCCTTCGCATAGAGACAAACATATAGCTCCGAGATCTTTTTCATCGGCGACCTGCCCATAAGGTTTGACTGCGCCAGCTTGCAGCGCTTGCCCTTTGCGGTGGCTTGCGCAATGGAATGACATTTGTTGAAGCTTGCATGAAACGTTGGCGCACTACTTCTACGTGGTGCTCGATGCCGGTAAAAAGAGTAGCTTCCTCGTTAAGTGCATGCCCTGGCTGAAGACGAAGGAGCAGCTCCGCGCTGCTCTTCGCGCATGAATGCTGGGTCAGCAAAAGAATGCTTGCTTGTGTTTTCTCCGCAGCAGCACGGTAGCGGAACCATGTCGCCAGGGGTACGCGCGTGGCATATTCGGGCGCAATGCTGCCCATATCCAGCACAATCGCGCTGAAGCCGCCGCCCTGCAAAAGTAGATCGGTTACACGCATTGCCTGCTCGATTCTCGACAAGTGTTTTCCGAGTGAAATGGGTTTTCGATTGGGCCTCACTTTTGGCCGCTGCGGATTGAGCCGGTAAACTTCTCTTTCAGGTTCCACTTTGGGTTGCGGCTCAGCACATCGTGGAACGAGCGTTTTCGGTCGCAGCAAACCGCTGACGGAATCGGAAATTCCCTTCACTTCATTGCGTGGATGCGAACCGAAACCGCCGCCATGCAGACCCTGCTTAATTGGTGGAGGAATAAAGTACTTCTCAGGAAGAGAGAATGCGGGCTGCAAAGCCGGCTGTACAGGTGTCCCCGCCGGAACTCCGCATCGCACCCAGAGCAACCGGGATAAATCCATGCCTGCCGCTGCTGCCGACTCAGGGTTCAGAACATCGGACACATCAATCCACGCACAGACTTTTGCTGTCTGTGTCATGCAGGCAATGAAGGAAAGTGCAAAAGAAGTACGCCCGGAACATTCCGGGCCGACTATTTCGGTGATAGCTCCCAGAGGCAGTCCACCTGTCAGCAACGAATCGACATTTTGAATGCCGGTGGCCGCAACAGGGCGAATGATCCTTGGAGCGGGGGTAAGGGCTGAGGGAATCCGGTCTGCCAAAACAGATTCGATTCGGGTACGAATTGCAGCGGCGGAAGACATAAGCGAATCTATTCGCCTTATGTTCGCCTATGCAGAATAGAAACAGCAAGCTGCAGTTGCATTCATTCGAGTGCAATTGTTTGTAAGCACTTGAAATTAAATGGCATTTAGATGGACAGAAAAGCGATAAGTTATCTAAGAAAGGCAGCTACCTGCCGCAAATCCTGAATAAAAGCTTCTGTCTCGCGATGGCGATCTTCATCCGTTCGAGCGCGCAAAATCGCCGCAGGATGCATAGTCGCGATGATTGGTGGAAAGCCTGCGGCCTGCTGGAGTTCTCCGTGCGACTGCGTGATTTTAAATTTCGAGCCAAGCAGGGACTGTGCGGCAACGGCGCCAAGGCAGACGATCAACTTAGGACGAATTGTCTGCAATTCCGCTTCGAGCCACGGCCTGCAGGCATGAATCTCTCCCATGCTGGGTTTTTTATGGATGCGCAGCTTTCCGCGCGGCTCCCATTTAAAGTGCTTCACGGTATTTGTCACATAAACTTTTTTCCGATCGATTTCAGCCTCTTCCAGGCAACGATCCAGCAATTTTCCGGCAGGCCCGACGAATGGACGACCTTCCCTGTCCTCCTGGTCTCCAGGTTGTTCTCCAATCATCATGATGAGAGCCTTGGGATTCTTCGATCCATTCCCTGAATCCAACTCACCGAATACGGCCTGCGTGGCATTTCGATACAGATCACAACCTCGACACTGCTGAACGGCCTGACGGAGGACAGGAAAGGTTCGATCTTCCGGCACAAATGGCGCTGCGCTCTTTTTATTTCGGCAAGCATAAGCGTCCTTGCACGCTTAGATGCTTTGGCCTTGAGAGTCGGTATTGTCTAGCTTGCTCAGACTGATCCGTTCTACGATGGCCCCATCAAACCGTATAGGTGGAATGGATCAGGCTGAGGTAATGCTCGGGAGTATCGAGATCTTTGCCCTGGCTTTCAATTTGGAAAAGCTTCCCGGCGCCTGCGGCTTCATAGGCGGCCCGGGTGGACTTATAGGCTTGTTCGGCCGCATCCGCTGCTACCGTGTTCTTCATGGCATCCTTGGGTGCGATAAGAGTAAGCGGGCGGCCGGAGATCGCGGCGGCGACTTGCGGCAGATCAAAGTGCAACAGCACGTCGGGAACAAAAACGTCCGCCCCGTAAAGATAGCGGTCTACTTCGGCCAAAGACTCGGTAGGAAAGAAGACTTTGCACAGAGATCAAGCTGCGAATGCGCGGATCAAGAGCAGCGGCATAAAGACACCACAGGCCACCCATTCCCTTCCCGATCACATGCAGATTCTTCCCATCGGCGTCCTGCCGGCTGGCGACGTAGTCCACGCTTCGGACGACATCCTGCACTCGCATCCCCAACAGCGACTGGTCGATATACCACGCCATGTAGGCCATGGCAGTTTCCAGATTGAAAAGTTGTGCAAACTCGCTGCAACTGTCGGACGCGGGATGAGGCGGCCGGGTTTCGCCGATTCCACGGACTTCGACTGCCACAACCAGATTCCCCTTGCGGACCAGCGTATCCAGCACGCTATGGGTCTGACCCGATCCCTCTTCCCCCTGAAATTCCATCCCGTCTTCTTCAATGCCGCTATCGTTGACATAAAGGATCGTGGGTAAGACGCCGGTCGCACCGTTGGGGACGTAAACCCACGCCGGAATGTAGATTCCAGGCTCGGAGAGAAACTGCATCTTATCGATCCAATAACCCTCACGCGGTGTCGTCGCGACATGGCGCACATCCAGGGGCTGATCCGATTTTTGATAATGCAGCAGGCGGCGGATTTCCGCGCGGGTTTCCTCCTGAGAGCCATTGCCGGCAGGCGGCAGGCTGACCTGCTTCTTCAACATGAGGGTAAAAACGGTCTCCCCCTTGTGCGAGTAGCGGATCGAGCCATCCGGCGTGCAATACAAATCTTCGACCGGTATAGTTTCATAGGCCGGCTCGACTTGTGGTCCTTTGCGGTCGTAAAACCAGCGGGAGAACCAATCCGCTGTGGCCAGCCTCAATTTGGGGGTCCAGGCGTGCGGATCGTTTGAAGCAACGGTAGCGAATTTTTCCGGCACTCCGAGTTGCCGATAGCGGTCCTGGACTACCCGTGCCGCCTGGTCGAAAGCCGGGCTGTAGTGCTCAATACCAGTCAGGACGGGTCTGGGAGCTATGGCGACGTGCAGATCGATATCGTCGATTCCGTAGATTGCTGCCGGGAAAAGGTTCTGCTCCACGTCGGAGGGACCAATGGGCTGCCACCGCTCGACCTTCATCGGCCAGCGATTGACCATTCCTCCTTCAATAATGGCCGCGCATCGGACTCTCTGATCGACCACGCTGATGATTTTCGTCATGGATCCGCCGCCGGAGTGGCCGGCGCAGCCGATCCTTTTTGGGTCGACCTCAGACCGTGACAACAGGTAATCGATTCCCCGCATGGCGTCCCACACGCGATACTCCGTCAGATTCTCTCCCATCAGCAATTGCAACTGACCGGGCATCGAGTGCTCGTAGGTCGGACTAGGTACCTCGGACACATTTGTTTCCGGGTTCCAATATTGGCGGCGCTCTCCCTGCCCGATGGGATCGTAAGCCCACACAACAAAGCCAGCCTTCACCATGGTGATATAAACGTTTTGGTATTGAGGCAGCATTCGGGCCAATGGATAGTGTCCGCAGGGCGAGATGATTGCGGGAAACGGGCCGCTATCCGAGGTCGGGACGTAGAGATTTCCTGTGACCCAGAAATCCGGCCGGCTCTGAAACATAACGTTCTCGACTTGATAGCCATCCTTATGGATGGTTTTGACGGTAACGGGATCCAGAGGGTTTTTCTGAGGAAAGCCGCGAAGCATCTGGATAGTTTTTTGCCGAACGAATGTATTGCGAGCTTCCACGTTCGCGGCGGTCTTGAGAAGAGCGCGTTTTTGATCCCAGGCAGATGGCGAGATCGTTTTGTTTTTTCGCCAGATACGAAATCAGCATGTCCGGCATCTCGTCAGCATAGGAGCGGTCAAACCCGGAGCCGGACGTCGACTGGGCGATTCCGCGCAGGGGGAACAACGCCGGGCTGAGCAGGATAGCTCCGCTTCCGATCACGAATTTTCGTCTATCCACAGGGGAAGTACCTCAAATTTGTTTTCACCACAGGATTACGCAAAGTTACCAACTCACTGCCACCATGCAGTACGCGTTGACCTTAGGAACAGTAAAGACTGCATTCCTGCCCTGCATCTGGGAATTCAGCCTACTGTAATTGTCTGAGTCAGCCGAATACAGCGTTACCGTGCTGGCCGATGCTCCTTCCGGCAATGCACACTTCACTTCGATGTTCTCGATCGATGGAGTCTCTTTAGTGTTGTAGTTCACCAGATGCACGATCCTGCGCCGCTTCTCGGAGTGCTCGACCAGATTCACTCCCAGAAAATCCGGACCAGTCACCTCAAGCGGAACATCTCCCTTGGAAGCCCAGGTCACGGCATCAATCACTTGTTTCCAGTTCTTCGGACGCTTCCAGAATGCCGGACCGATGTGGAAATAAGGCTCTGTCGGCGGCAACGGACCGTCAAACTCGATGCCCGGCAAATAGACGACCCGACCTTGGCCAACCTGCTTTCGGGCAGCCGGCCCGGCGAGGACCGGCATGCTTTTCACCTGTTCCTGATAGGGGGCAGCCGGAGGTTGATTGTCAATGAGTCCTTCCAATCCCGGTTTGACCCGCAAACGACGCCAGGAGTCGTAGAGACCCGCTTCCTCGGTAGCGATGAGCCCGCCGCCGGCTTCGACAAACCGCCGAAGCGAAGCGATCTGATCGTCCGAGAGGCATTCGGAATCCGGAAGAATGAGCAATCTTGCACGTAGCCGGCGAAAGATCGCGCAGTTGCTCTTCGAAGATGAGATGAAACGGAACCTTCGCCTGAATCAAAGCTTGTTCCACTAAAATGGCACTTAGGCCCGCTCGCGAGTTATGATAGGTAATCGATGGATAGGAGCGAAATACAGCTACCGACGCCACATCTTTTGTTCCCACATACAAATCGCGGTTTTTGCGATAGAAAGCAATGTACTTTACCGCTTCGGAGGAGAGCGGATTATTTCCTACGTGGCCAATCGTCTGGTTAAAGGCCAGGCTCTCCCCAAGCGGCAACTCGCTGCCCACCTTACTGCCCGGAGCTGTTGTAAAAGCGACGTTCTGATATGTGCGAGCCATTTTATAGGTGCGAATGGTCGTAATCAGCCTTCCATCCGCCAGGTAGCTCCGGCTTGGTGTCCTCTTCATCCCAGAACACCTGCGTATATGGCAGAAGTCGGCGGTGATCGTTGCCGCGGGTCCAGGGATTGTTGTGACCGACGATACCGCCGAAATTAATTTCTATAACTACTTCGGGATTCAGGGAATGACTAAGTGCCGCCATCTGGCCTAGAGCATCCGCCATCGACTGACAACGGTAGTCGATCCATTCCTGAAAGGCCGGGTCGAAGATGATATTCAGCTTTTCCGGAGGGTTCGACCGGTTCCACAAAGGTGGATTCACATAATCCACATTTTCGAATCCGAATCGATCCTTCCGTTGCTCCGGAGAATACTTCGTCCGCAGATATTTGCGAAATCCTGTTTTGCAGCCGTTGCAATGACAGGAATCAGGTTCGGCACTTAGATCGAAGTTATCGAAGTGAATAAAATCTGTCTTTACTTCTACTACCGCATATCGCACAACTTTCTTGAGGTAATCGATGAATTCCTGATTCGAGAAGCAGGGCCGGTATCGGAACGACTGCTGATACCCATACTCCGTCATGATCGGCTGACCCCATTGATCGCACTGGATCCAGCCGGTGGCGCGCGGTTCCTCGGCGAAGAAGGTCTCGTACATCATCGTGTCCCACTGGACATAGGTGTCGATCTTCATTCCCAAGCGATGGCAAATGGCGGCGGTCCGGACAGTGGCTTCCATATCCGGTTTCTCGGCGGCCATGCCGAACCCTTTATATAGGTGCGTGTGGAAGACATCCACTCCTTGATCCTTGAGTTGACGAATCAGCTTCTCACTCTGCTCGAACTCGTAATGCTCATGAGCGTCCAGCCGCTGGCCGCCGCGGCGGACGACGAAGATGTAAGGCTCGTGGTCACCGCCCGCATCGATGATTCCGTTCCTGATCCACGCACCCTGCGACTGGGCTGCCGGATTGCCCGATCCGGCTGGGGCTGCGGCAGCCTGCTCGCCATACCCATAGAGGCTCCCGACTCCCAGTTTCGCCACAGCAATTCCGCCGGCCACCGTACCGATAAAATCTCTACGGTTCATTATCCTGTCATTCTCCTCTTAGCATGCTGTGAATAGAAAAGAAAAGCTTCAAAGCTCTCAGCGCGATCAGAATTCAAAGCGTGCGATGATATCGGTTTCTCTCGCCATGTTCTTCCCGCTGGATACACCTACCGTGGAATCGCTCTAGCTCAGCTGGACTGCAACCAGAGTGTAGGTTTGCAAAACTGGAACAATAAATGTAACCCTCCCGTTCCGAACGGTATGAGGAAGGTTCGGAATCCCTGAACCGTCCGGCGTGAGCAATGAGACTTCTTTCACATTCTTCGCTTCCGGAATCTTCAGATCCGCCACAACATCTGTCACGCGTGGAACTCTGGCGACATCGTAGTTGAGAAAATGAACTAAGAGCTTCTTGTCCCTCTTTTGCTCGGTCACCTGGGCCACCACGGTTGGTGGTGCTTTTACCTCCAGGGATAATTGGCCTCCGGCAGCCCATCGCACAGCCTCGACTAATTCCTGCGAATTGACCGGGAGCTTCCAATATTTGCTGGTCATCCAGACAGCGCGCGGCTTTGCAATTGCCGGTTTCACCTCGGGTATGTAAGCGACCCTCCCTGCTCCGAATTGGTTCCGGGTGATACCACCCTTCACTGTCTCATCGGTTGCTGGGCCTTGCCACAGCGGGGCCGAGACCCCGAAAAGGTCCTTCAACCCAAAATCCGGCTTCCTCAATCGCCTCTCCGTAAAGAGCGAAGTCTGCTCGGTTGCGACAAGACCGCCGCCGTTACGTACAAAGTTTCGGATCAGTTCCAGCTTGTCGTCACCCAAGCATTCCTGATCGGCTAATACGAGAACCCGGTACTTCGAGAGATCCTTCAGATGTTCGTTGTATACAATCGCGAAGGGAACTTTAGCCTGAATCAATGCCTGCCCATAAAGCATGAAGCTTACCTGAGGGCGGTCATTGTTGAATCCCATCGTCGCGTAGGAGTACAACAGCGCGGCATCAGCGACATCATCCACCTCCCGATAATGCTCGAAATTCTGGTGAAAGAACTTGATATAGTTACGTTGCTCCTCCGGAAAATCTTTAGCTATCAGAACGCCGCCGATGTCTCCTATACACTGCCTTCCGAAAGCCATGGATTCGGCCATTTGCAGAGCACTGCTCCCTGTAGCGGTAAACAAGGTGTTGTGCAAAATGCTCGCATTCTTGAAGGAACGGATTCGGTTCACCAGAATACCGTCGTCAGTAACACTCGCCGGATTCCCCTCCTCAGTCCAAACCGCGTCCATATGCGCCAGCAACTTAGGATAGTAAACACCCTGTTCCCATATAGTGTTCCGCCCTGACATTTCCGCATGTGGGTTTGATTCCACGGCCACTTCCGGATTGAGCTCGCGGAGAAATTTTTCCATCTCCGCATAGTATGCGTTCAACTGGTGGCACCGGAAACCCGCCCACTCCTGAAATAGCGGATCATTGATGGTAGAGAGCGGCCGGTCATATTTAGGCGGTAGAACGTATTTCACATCTGAGAAACCCAGGCGCTTTTTTAATTCCTCACCCGAATACTTGTTCCTGAGATACTCGCGGAAATCCTGAGCTGCCAGCGGATGCTGAAAAATCGCAGGCTGGGCCTGCATACTTGTGTTGTCGAAATGGATCAAGTCGGCTCTGAATTCTTTCCCTCCTATTTCCAGCACGCGGCGAATGTACTCCCGATAGCCGGGGTGCATGAAATAGACTCTTTTGCGGAAGGTCTGATCATCATAGAAGACTGGCCTGCCCATGAAATCTGGAACGAACCACTCCTCAGCCTCGGGCTTTTCAAGCAAAAATGTCTCATAAGCGATCGTGCTGCCCACGTAAACACCGACCTTCATTCCATGTTTCCTCGCCCGGTCGGCCAATCGCTTGGAGTTTTCCATAGACTCTCTTTCCGCCTCGATGCCAAACCCTTTGAAGAGGTCCATGATCACCATGGTCACACCGAGGTCGTGAAGTCGACTCACTGTCTCTTCAGTAGATTCCTTCCTGAAGTTCTCCTCTTGCCATGTTGTGCCTCCGCCCCTCCGGCGCAGGAAAAGCGGAAAGCTGTCCCAACTCCCGGCGATGACCAGGGGCATCTGGCCGAGCCAGGAGGGCCTCGGCTTTTTCTGGACGCTTTGCTGCGGAGCTTCGGCAGCTTCCGCCGGAAATGCTGAAATTTCTGGTATTGCCGCCGTTGAAATACCTGCAGCCACAATGCTTATAAAGTCTCTGCGATTTATTGGCATGAATATCTCTCTGGCCGAAATATACCTGTAAGCCGCCGTGTAACTCGAACAACGTTTACGAGGAAAATCCGATGAATTGCGACGTTAAAACTCCAAACGCAACATAAGAGTAAGTTGGCGACCGGCATTCGAGCCGAGAGAAGGAGCGATTTGACTGGTGATCTGACCTACAGTTCCGGGCGAACTGATGTTCGCGGCCGGCAATGCGAAGTCAGGGTGGTTAAACACATCCACTGCGTTCGCTTGAAACTGAAGGCGAAAGTTATCATGCAATGTAAAGAATTTTGAAAGCGCGAGATCTGCGTTATAAATCGCAGGTCCACGTAATGCCCCGGGCCGAACGTCGCCAAACCTTCCAACATTTGCCGGATGCGCGCACACCGGGTCGTTATTAGGACATCCGGGGATTTTGAAGGCAGCAGGATTGAACCAGTTGGTAATAGATTGTTTTCCAACCGGACGTGTGCTGACGCCAGGCACCCTGTCAGGACGACCCCCCAGGGTGTTCGTATTGGACGAATCGAATCCAGAATAGGAAGGATCAAAGAACTGGCCTGATTGCACAAGCGCATTCCAAGCCATCTGCCAGCCCCCTAGCAGCGCCTCTGTGATATGGGAGCTCGTGTTTAAAAAGCGCTGTCCAGTACCGAAAGGAAGCTGGTAAACGGCGTATCCATAAACTCGATGGATCGGAGTGATTTCGTTGGGCCCCCACTCGGCAGCTAAATCGAACTGATTCTGGATAGGCCCACCGTAAAACGAACCGCCAGTATTTTGGGCATCGGTCAAATCTCTCGACCATGTCCATCCGACGTTGAATGTCAGATTCGTTCCAAAGTGCTTGGCAATGGAAGCCTGAAGTCCATTGTATTCTTCGTCAGCACCGTTATCGAACCAGGTGATTGTGGTGAAATTCTTATAGAAATACCTACTGGGAGTAAACGGTATGGTACTCGGCGGTGGCTGATTCAAATTCCTCGCATAAGCGAGGTTAACGGAGTGTGAGCCCACGTATGATAGGCGAAGGGCCGCTGTACCAAGCTGCCGCTCGAAGGTAAGGTTCCACTGCTGCGTATAAGGTGTCCGGAGGTGCGGGTTGATTCCAAAAGCGGTTTGAGAGGCGGTAGTTCCAGACGGCAGAAAGGGATCAGGGAAACTAAACAGCGGAACACCGTTAGTTATCGAGTTAAAGTAAGACGCGCTGCCCGCAAAAGGCCCTCCTCCTAAAGCTCTTCCAACGCCTCCATATATCGGATTGCCATAAATTCCGTATGCCGCTCGAATGACCGTTTTGTCGTTGTTGAACGGCTTAATTGCAATGCCGATTCGCGGATAGAAGTTAAGCTTTCGGGGATCCACCAATCCGTTTCCGGGATAACCAACCTTGGATGCGGAAACAATCGGAATGTTTGTTGGATATAGCGGATTGACACGGGTCCAACCATTGTCCGGCACCACCCAGCCATCGATTGCGGGATCGAAAGTTGGCGATGACTCCGTATCGATCATAATACGGCGCATCGTATTCCCATCGCAGCCCATAATTGAGGGTGATGCTTCGGATCCACCTTGAATTCGTCCTCCGCGTACGAACTCCACATGGTACCCCGGAGGTGACGAGCAGGAGTGGGAACAACCAAGCTGGTCGTCTGTGGAATGCCCAGAAGAAAATCGGCGTAGGGATTGCCAGTGTAGATACCAGTAAAGCTGTAAGAGCCGTAGATCGTGTTGGAGAATGTTTGGCCTCCGATCTGATCGCGGATTACATCCAACCCAAACCTCATGGAATGGCGCCCACGAGTCCAACTCAAATTATCTGTCCACTCGAAATCCGTATCGAGCGAGACGTTATTCGTATTTGGCTGATCTGTGGTGGTAAGTCCTGTGATGGTAAAAGCAGGGACAGCGTAGATGCCGACTGTAGATATGCCCTGCATGCCAATTTGCTTAATGATGTCCGATCCAATAAGAGTGGTATGATATGCGTTCCTTTGTCGGGTAAAGCCGTAGCGAGCCTCGTTCAGTACTGTGGGAGCAAATACATGTGTCCAGGAGACAACGGCGCTTTCTGAAGTGCGCAATTGGATCCTTTGTCCGACTGGAGGAAGGGTATTCTCATGCGCGGTCAATGGCATCCTGCGATAGCTGAACCGTCCATATACCTTATCCCCGTTGTGAAAGTTCTGATCGACCCGCCCGTCGTAGTTATCGAAATGGGTGAAGCCAGTCTGGGCAGCAAACTGCCCCCGCCAGTTCCCCGATTGCAGACCGGGAGGGCCGAAGTTGGGGAGAGGATAGAAGTAATCCTGTACTTTTTGGGAGACGGGACTGATGCGGTCACCGGGAATGATGTTGCCAGGGAAAGGATTGCCGGTAGTGGGATCAATGATCGGCGTCGACACGTCGCTAAAATTCCCGGTCCGCCACGGTGGAAGTGCAGTATTCCCGGTCACGACAACATTCGAAGCTTCTCGCGAACCTTCGTAGTCCCCAAAGAAAAACGTCTTGTCTCTCCTAATTGGGCCGCCAAGGCTTGCTCCGAAATCGTTATACACTCGGAAAGGCACGGTAGAACTGAAGTAATTACGGGCATTCAGGCTATCGCCGTTCCAATTCCAGAATGCCGCGCCGTGAAATGCATTCGTTCCCGATTTAGTCACGACAGCGATATTTGCCGGTGTAGAAAATTCCGCAGGGGTATTCGCGAGTTGAAAGTTCATCTCCTGAATTGCGTCCTGACCCGGTTGTATCGGCCCGCCCCCAATATTGCTTTCATTCGCCGTGACTGCGATTCCATCCATCGTAGGGATGACACTCATTTGCAGTACGCCGGGCACATTGACCTCGCTATTGCCTGACGTGCTGCTGGTACCAGGGTTCAGTAGTTCGTAAGAGGAAATTCCCTGATCCGCCTTTTGTCGCGAGACCTGCGGCAGTTGCGCCAAAACGCGCGCCGTCGTCACGTTAGAAATATTCGTGGTTTCGGTCGATATAGCTGTCATGCCATGGACGTGCACGACAGTCGCGGCAGCTTGAGCAACCGCCAGATGAATATTAACGTTCAGAACCTGATTAGCACTCAGAATCAGTCCGGTTGTTTCATACGGTGCAAAACCGGAAACGGAAACCTGGACACGATAAGTGCCCACGTTCAGGTTCGACACACTAAAAACACCGCTCGCTCCGGTATTCACTTGCCGAACCGAACCTTGTCCCTCATTGGTAACGATCACCTTTGCCCCCGGAACCACAGATCCAGTAGGATCTGTGACAGTCCCAGTAATTGATCCAAAGGTAGTTTGAGCCACAGCGGGAGAGACTGCGAGAAAGCTAAACAAAGCTCCCATCAGCAGATATCCGATCCAACCTTTCATATGTGCCACCTCCTATTGCAATCTCGTTCTTGGAATACATGAGTCAAGACAGCACCCGCTGATTGATCCATGCCAGGCTTATCTCTGCTTAGGCCATCGATACTGATGGTGCAGCTCTATGACGTAGTTCCTCCGTGAATCCCTTATATCGGAACTACGAGCTGGCGCAATCGCGGAGAACCATCCATCCCATTAACTGTCCTCGTTAGAGTTTCGTTGTGGTCATTCGCATTACTGTGGAAGCCGCATTACTGTGGAAGCGAGCTTCCAACGCGGATTCCACTACCACGATCTTCCACGATTTGTGTCTTGGCAGGAACTCTACTGGGGTCAACCTCCATTGTCAAGCAATTTTTCACGCTATTTGATTGATTTTCTAAAGACTGTTTCACGGGCGATCCTGGCCGGATGAACGCGAATCGTGTAGAGAACCTCTAGGATCAGCTCGCGTTCGACTCCGATTCAGGTTGAGGAAATCGGCAGTGCGAAACACTATATGCGCGCGCTGGTTTGGAAGATGGCTTACAGCTCGCGATTCGACGCTTGGCTATGGAGAGTGGTCGTGTCCTGCCAGTCGAATGTACCTTCGCGGCCCGGCAATTTGTGAGCGGCCGCGTAGCGATTTCGCACCGCCTGAACCTGGTTCACCCAATCGCCAAAAGGCAGCAGGAACTCGCGATCGATCAGGTAAAGCAAACCTTCCTGGCGGCGGCGAGCGTCTTCGCTGGTCGCGGTATCGACAAATCGCTGGGGATCGCGAGCCACGTGGCGTCCGTTGGCTTCACGCACTCTTGGAAACCATGTCTTGTACCAAGTCGTTGTAACGTCCTGCAAGCGCCTGGTTGCGTTCGTCTCGAATCTTTGCCGCAGCATCCAGTGCAGCATCGAGGGCCTCGACCGCCTGGGGATACTTCAGCTTGGCGGCCTGGGTCTGAGCCAGCTCCAGATCGCGGTTAATTTCATCCAAGACCCTTCAACATCAGCAGGTTTTGCCGGCAAAGTTTCGCAATCGAGAGATAAACTTCAAGGTTGTAACGATTGAATTGGACCTCCGCCATATTCGTGTAGAGCAGATTCATCAGCTCATCATTCCCGGCGAGAAACCTGCCCGCCAGATTCACGCGAGAAGCATTTTCTTGCGCCCAGCTTCCTCGAAGGTGGAGGTAATCAGCCGTAGGCACCGGAGGCAGCGGAAGCGTCTCGATATTCGGAACAAATGGCCCGGTCCCGTATGAGTAGCCGAATATGAGCGGCAACTTTGCCGAGGGCTCACTGTCCCAACTGGTTGCGAAAAATTGCGCCTGCGTGCTCATCAACTGATACAGCCGGCCCATCTGGGTTGCGCCCTGGCCATAGAAGAGCCGGTAGAAACTCGCGGCCAGCTCTGCCGGGTCGGGCGAGCCAGGATGCCACGCGGCTGATGCCCCTACGGCATATCCCAGCCAGAAAGTCTCCGGATGTGGTCCGTCATCGCCCCAGGCATACACTCCGGCTCCGATGATGTCAGCCTCGCTTCTAGCTGAAGTAAAGGAAATCTCATTGAAGACTTGCGACTGCCGGTTTTCGGTCGCTCGCGGATGCACTTCTTCTTCCGGAGGGAGGATCGTGTTGACGGGAAACAATGGATCGTCCGGCTGAGAGTTGGTGTAGATCATCTGCGGAATGCCATGCGCTCGGAATGCCTTGTTATAGGTCGAGCTATACACCTCGCCATTGATCAGCCCTGTCGGCAGCAACGGAATGTCTTCGGGCTGCAGCGGCGTCTCACCCCAGAAGATCACCTTGCGATTGTGGTTCTGCAAGAATGCTGTCGTTTTCTTTGTGTAGTCAACCCACACCTTACTCGCGCTACCCAAAGTTTTCGCCAGCTCAGCCTCGTGACACTGATTGTTATCTGCCTTTCCGACGAACCATGCCTCATCCGTTGACAAATGGAAATATTGAACACCCTTATTGGCGCTCATTAAATCCTGCTGCATTCCTTCCAGAAGCTTGTAGGTATCAGGGTTGCTGGAACACATTTCAAATGCAGTTTCCGGAAATTCCCGGAGGTTCTTATATGCCTGACGCTCCAGAATGAAGTCGACATGAGCAGGACCATCGAGGTACGGGATAATCTGGACATGATACTGCAACCCATAATTCGTTAGCTCCTGGAGCTGTGCCGGTGAAAGGGCATACGGAGCAACCAGCGCTGGAGCGCTTGCATATTGAAAATGTTCATTCAACCGCAATGCGATCGCATTCGCTTTGAAAAAGGCTGCGCGTCGAACCGCCTGTTCCAGAACATCGAAATGATCCAGGTGGCGCAGCTCGTCCCAGAAGACTTCACGAAGCCTTACATCGGGCCAATCCACGATCTGACCCTCTGGAAGCCACAGCTTGCCATGGCTCGGCTTCACCAATTGCACCAGTGTTTCTACTCCATAGAAAAGTCCAGTGGGCGAGTTCGCGGTAATGACAATGGAACCGCCGCGCAGATCGATGCGATAAGCCTGCTCTTCCAACGCGCTTTTGTCGTTGTCTTGTGCCTCGCCGATCTGAACACTTCCCGGCAGAATGCGCAGAGAAATAACTCCAGTATTCTTCCCTGCTGGAGCGAGAGTGAGATGGAACCTGCCAGCTAAATTTTCATGGAGAACCTGTATGGCGATATCGCTCGACGGAATGTTTTTTCCCGTCTCGAGCCGCCAGCTTGAATCAAGGGTGAAGTCGTGAGCACCTAAAGATACCTTCTGGGGCTCCGGAATCACGGTATAGCCGCGGGCGAAGAGCGGCGAAACGGGTTGCGCGAAACTCCCGAAGCAGAACCATCCGAAAACAGCGGCAATTAACAAAAACCTCATAAGGTCTGTTCCTTTCGTCCTATTGCGATGAAGTCGGCTCAGACACGGCGCTGGTATTGTTCCAGACCAGATGATAGGTTCGCGTGGGCAGATGGTGTGCGGTAGCAAACTGGTTTCGAGCTGCGGCAATTGCATTCACCCAAGTACCAAAAGGTAGGATCTTCTCCCGATAAATCAGGTAAGTCATGTCTACGGTCCTGTCCGGAAGATGATCCTTTACATCGTCCAGTTCATGCAGGAAGTGGCGGCCATTGGCGTCCGCCACACGGGGATACCAGCTCTGATACCACGTAGATACGGTGTTTTGGAGCACTTCGTTGCGCTGCTTCCAAATCGAGGTGGCTGTATCGAGCGCCTGGTCCACATTGGCAAGCGCCTCCTTCGGATCCTTTTCACGAAGCTGGGAAGCGGAAGCCAAATCGCCGATCCATCCGATGGATTCCTGCGATCATCTGGAGGTTCTGGCGATAGAGATCGGCTACCGATAAATAGACCTGAAGATTGTAGCGGTTGAGATGTGCGCGGAGCAGATTTTCGCCGAGCAATCCCAGCAGGATATCGTTTTGCTGCTGTGCCCGGCTCGCCAGTTCGATTCTCCTCGCATTTTCATTCGACCATGTTGACGTGTATTCAAGTCCGTCCGTAGGAACTGGCGGCAGCGGGAGCGCCTGATCGTGCGCTGGATGGGGAGGGTTGAATATCGCATAATAGGACCCCCAAAGCGGCTTGCGTGAGGTCGAAGGGATCGGGTCCCAACTATCCCACCATGATTGGGCCTGCAAGCTCATAAGACGATAAAGACGATCCATGCTGACGATCCGCGGACCGTAGAACACGGGATAAAAAGTACTCTTCAGCTCCTGTGGATCGGATTCAGGATTCCACGCGGCATCAGCGGAAGCGACATAGCCCATCCAAAAAGTTTCGGGATGAAGTCCTTCGTCTCCCCAGCCGCAGTCTACCTCTCCGATAACGGTTGTATTCACCCGCGAGGAGTCGGTAGAAATTTTCTTCATGACAGTGCTGATTCGTGGTTCTCGCGTGTCGTCGGCGAATTCATCCGTAGGATGACCCTGATGCAGGCGATCGGTCTGAGGCAAAATCGAGTAATCGGGAAACAGGTTTTCCGCACCTTCCGTTGACGTGAAAATCATCTGCCGGATTCCATGCTGGTGGAAAGCCTTGTCAAACTCCGGTCCGTACACCTCACCATTGATCAAATAAGGCGGCAAGGCCGGTATGTCGCTCGGCTTGAGTGGAAACTCTCCCCAGAAGATCACGGTTCGGCCGTGGTCATGGAGATAGCCGTCCGCCTTGTTCACAAAATGCGCGAAGACCTGCCCCACGGAACCGAGCTTCTTCGCCATGTCCGTTTCATCGCATTGGGAATTATGCGCCAAACCCAGGAAATAAGGCTCGTCGGTGGACTGATAGAAATACTTCACGCCTTTGTTCGCATCCAGCAGGTCCTGGTACATCCCTTCGAGCAGCTTGTACGATTCCGGATTGGTGGCGCAAATTTCATAATTGCTGTTGGGAAACTCTCGCAGATGAGCATACTCCGGGTGTTTCAGAATAAAGGCGATGTGTGCCGGGCCGTCCAAATATGGAATGAGCTGTATATGGTAGTGCAGCCCATAATCTGTCAGTTCCTGCAACTGAGCCGGGGTGAGAGCGTAGGGATCGACCACGGCGGGAGCGCTCTTGTACTGAAAATGCCCGTTCAGCTTGATCACAAAGCCGTTGATCTTGTAGAAAGCAGCTTGCCTCAGTGCCTGCTTGAGCACGTCCATGCGCTCAAGATGATGATTGTCGTCCCAGTAGATGTGGCGTAGCTGCAGATCGGGCCAGTCCTCGATGGTGCCTTCCGGCAGCCACAGTGTTCCCAGGGCCGGGCGCAAAAGCTGAATGAAAGTCTCCACTCCATAGAAAAGGCCTGTGGGAGCATTGGCGATTATCTGCACCGCACCCGGACGCAAGCTAATCCGATATGCCTGATCTGCCAGGTCGTCCACGTTTTTGTCCAGCGCGTTTCCAACTTGCACGCTGCCCGGTTCAATACGCAGAGAAACGATGCCGCCCGGCTTTCCTGATGCGGCAAGCCGGACATTGAACCTGGCGGCGAGATCGTCCCGTAACGTTTCCACTGCGACATCGTTCGAAGGGATGCTTTTATCGATCTTCACTTGCCATGTGGGACCGAAAACAAAATCGTGAGCGCCCAACGAAACCTTTTGCGGTTGGGGAATTACTGTGTATCCGCGGGCGAATAGTGGCGAAACAGTTTCTGCGATCCCGCCCAAGCAGAACCATCCAAAAACAGCGGCAATTAACAAAAGCCTCATAATGTTTTTCCTTACTGGGGATCAGTATGCTCTGTGGTTGAAACGGTTTTGGATTGCGATGAAGGCGGCTCAGGCACGGCGCTGATATTGTTCCAGTCCAGGTGGTAGTTCCTCGTGAGCAGGTGATGTGCAGCAGCAAACTGGTTTCGAGCTGCGGCGATTGCATTCACCCAGCGTACCAAAAGGTAGAATTTTCTCCCGGTACACCAGATAGCTCATATCCACGGTCCTGTCCGTCAGGTAGTCCTTGGAATCATCTTGTTCATGCAGAAAGTGACGCCCATTGGCGTCTGAAACACGCGGAAACCAGCTCTTATACCAGGTCGCGGTCGAATTGCTTGAGGACCAGATTCCGTTGCTGCCAGATGGAGGTGGCAATGTCTAGCGCTTTATCCACTTCATCGATAGCTGCCTTTGGATCTTTGATCCCTAAGTTGAGAGGCAGCCTCGAGATCTATGTCCATATCATGGATACCGGTGATCATCGCAAAATTCTGATGGCAGAGATCGGCGATCATGAGAAAGACTTCGAGATTGTAGCGATTCAATTGCGACCGGCGCATATTCTCATGAAGCAGCCCGAGTAAGACATTGTTTTTCTGCTGCGCCTGCAAGCCAATGATAACTCTTCTGGCATTTGCCTCCGACCATGTCGAGTTATATGCCAAATCGTTGTCCGGTGTTGGAGGTAAAGGGAGGAACTGATCGCGCGCGGGTTGTGGAATTTTGTAGAGTTCATACGAATTTCCCAGGACCGGCTTGCGCGAGTGTGACGGTCCCGTTTCCCAACTGTCCGTCCATGCCTGGGCTTGTTCACTCATCAACCGGTACACCCGAGCCATATCAACTACTTTCGTTCCATAGAATAACGAATAGAACGTACTAGCCAATTCTGAAGGACTGGGTGCGCCGGGATGCCATCCCGCAGCGGTACTGGCAGCATAGCCCAGCCAGAAAGTCTCCGCATTCACCCCCGACGGTGTCCAACCGGCATTCACTTCGCCGATTACAGTCGTGTTCACACGAGAGGAATCGAGCGAAATCTTATTCATAACGTCCTGCACTCTTGGCAGGCCAGGGTTGTCTTCCAACTCGCCGTTTTGAGTTCTGTGCAGACGTTCACTTTCAGGCAGGATGAAATAATCGGGAAATAGATTTTCTTCGCCCTCTGTCGAGGTGTAGATCATCTGCCGGATGCCGTGCTGATGGAAGGCTTTATCGAAGGCCGGTCCGTAAATCTCGCCATTAATCAGATACGGCGGAAGAGCGCGAAATATCCGGACGGCTTCGAGCGGATATTCTCCCCAGAAGATCACCTGCCGTCCACGGTCGTGCAGATACACCGCCTGTCTTATCGACGAATTGGGCGAAGACCTGCCCTAGGAGCCCAATTTCTTTGGCCAGATTCTCCTCGTTACATTGTGAATTGTGAGCAAGTCCCAGGTAGTAAGGCTCATCGGTCGATAAATAGAAATACTTGACTCCTTTATTTGCGTCCAGTAAGTCCTGGTACATTCCTTCGAGCAGTTTGTACGATTCCGGATTGGTCGCACAAATTTCATAATTGTTATCTGGAAATTCGCGGAGCTTCGCGTACTCCGGATGTTTCAGGATGAAAGCGATATGAGCAGGCCCGTCCAGGTACGGTATTAACTGGATGTGATAGTGAAGACCATAGTCGGTAAGTTCCTGTAGCTGTGCCGGGCTAATCGCGTATGGCTCAACCACGGCCGGCGCGCTCTTATATTGGAAGTGCCCATGAAATTTAATGACAAAGCCATTGGCTTTGTAAAATGCCGCCTGCCTGATATCGCGCTTGAGACTGGCCATCCTTTCAAGTTGATGGTTATTTTCCCAGTAGACGTGTCGAAGTTCCAGGTCAGGCCAGTCCTCGATCTTGCCTTCCGGCAGCCATAGTGTTCCCAGAGCCGGACGTAAAAGCTGTATAAACGTCTCTACTCCATAAAAGAGGCCGGTGGGAGCATTGCCGGTGATCTGCACCGACCCGTTATGCAGATCGATCCGATAGGCCTGGCCTGCCAGGTTGTCCTGACCTTTATCCAGCGCATTGCCAACCTGCACGCTTCCAGGTTTAATGCGCAGGGAGAGAGTTCCGGCCGAATTTCCCGAGGTTGCCAGCCGCACATTAAACCGCGTCGCGAGATCATCGCGCAATGTTTCTACCGCTACATCATCGGCGGGTACACTTTTGTCCAGCTTCACTTGCCAGCCGGAAGTAAAAGTGAAGTCGCGAGCGCCGAGAGAGACTTTTTGCGGTTCCGGGATTACCGTATATCCACGAGCGAACAGCGGGGATACAGTTTGTGCCTGCCCAGCAAAACAAAATAACCCAGCCATTGCTCCGATGACGAGCTCCCTCATCAATGCTTCCCTCAGCGAAATTTGCAGGCCGCCTTGCTAGATCGAACGGCTATACGGCGGCCATATTGGTTCCACCGTATAGCCTTTCATCTGCATTGGAATAATCAGTAGCAGTGTCCGCTTAATCTCCCGTACCACATGTCGCCGCCTGATCAATATTGGCAGGCTGCAATTCAGGGTTCGCGAGAATTTCAGCCGCGGAAGAACACACTGCAGGAGCGACGCTGAAGTTGTCCCAGGCCAGATGGTAGTTTCTTGTGGGAAGATGATGGGCCGTGGCGAACTGATTTCGAGCGGAGGCGATTGCGTTCACCCAGTCCCCAAACGGAAGGATTTTCTCTCGATAAACCAGGTAAGTCATATCTACGGTCCTGTCGGGGAGATGGTCCTTCACATCATCCATCTCGTGCAGGAAATGACGCCCGTTGGCCTCCGCCACACGCGGATACCACGTCTGATCCCAGGTTGCCACCGCATCTTTGAGTACCTGGTTTCTCTCCTTCCAAATCGAAGTAGCGGTGCTCAGCGCTCGATCCACTTCTCCGATCGCCTTTTTGGGATCATTGTCCTTGAGTCGAGATGCGGAAGCTAAATCAAAATCCATCCGGTGAATCTTTGCGATCATCTCGAAGTTCTGCCGGGTGAGATTGGCGATCGTCAAATAGACTTCGAGGTTGTAGCGGTTGAACTGCGAGCGCTGCATATTCTCCTGGAGCAGGCCGACCAGAAAGGTGTTCTGCTGTTGAGCCTGCGAAGCCAGTGCAAGCCGCTTGGCGTTTTGAGTCGACCAGTCCGATACATAATTCAAATTTCCATCAGGAGCCGGCGGCAAGGGCAGGGTCTTATCCTGGGCAGGATGACGGGGATTGAATATTCCGTAAGATGCTCCCCAGATTGGCTTGCGTGCGGTCGAGGGAATGGAGTCCCAGCTATCACTCCACGACTGGGCTTGTTCACTCATCAGCTGATACACGCGATCCATATTGACTACCCTTGTCCCGTAAAACAGCGGATAAAAGGTATTGTTCAATTCCGCAGCATCAGGCAATCCGGGATGCCACGCTGCAGCCCCGCTGGCGGCGTAACCGAGCCAGAAGGTCTCAGGATTCAGCCCCATGTCTCCCCAGCCGGCATCGACCTCGCCGATAACAGTTGTATCCGCGCGGGATGAATCGAGCGAAATTTTATTCATAAGATCCGGCACTCGCGGAACGCCTGGATTTTCTTCGTGGTTCAAAGGAACGTGAAGGCGCTGACTCTGAGGCAGGATGAAATAGTCGGGAAATAGTTTTTCGTCCCCCTCTGTCGAGGTGTAGATCATCTGCTTGATGCCACGCTGGTGGAAGGCTTTATCGAATGCCCGGCCCATAAGTCTCGCCATTGATCAGGTACGGCGGAAGGGCGGACACATCGGATGGTTTCAGCGGATACTCTCCCCAGAAGATCACTTGCCGTCCATGATCGTGGAGATAACCGTCGGCTTTATCAACAAAATGTGCGAAGACCTGCCCTACTGAGCCCAATTTTTTGGCTAGATCCTCTTCATTACATTGCGAGTTATGCGCCAATCCGACGTAATAGGATTCGTCGGTGGATTGATAGAAGTACTTTACCCCCTTATTCGCGTCCAGCAAGTCCTGATACATTCCCTTCGAGCAGCTTGTACGATTCAGGATTGGTCGCACAAAGCTCATAGTTACTATCCGGAAACTCGCGCAAGCTTTGCGTATTCCGGGTGCTTCAGGATGAAAGCGATATGGGCAGGCCCGTCCAAATAAGGTATGAGCTGGATATGATAACGCAGACCATAGTTCGTAATATCCTGCAGCTCTGCCGGACTAAGCGCGTAGGGGTCAACCACGGCGGGAGCGCTCTTATATTGAAAATGCCCATTCAGTTTGATGACAAAGCCGTTGATCTTATAGAACGCCGCTTGTCGTAAATCCCGCTTCAGTTCGTCGACGTGTTCAAGATGATGATTATCATCCCAGTAGATGTGTCGAAGTTCCAGGTCCGGCCAGTCTTCGATCGTGCCTTCCGGCAGCCATAGTGTTCCCAGGGCCGGCCGTAAAAGCTGGATGAAGGTCTCAACTCCATAGAAGAGGCCGGTGGGAGCGTTGGCGATGATCTGGACCGAGCCCTTATGCAGGTCGATTCGATACGCCTGGTCTGCCAGTTTATCCTCACCTTTATCCAGGGAATTTCCAACCTGCACGCTTCCAGGTTCGATGCGCAGAGATAGAGTGTTCCGGCTGAGTTTCCCGACGTTGCCAGCCGTACATTGAACCGGGTAGCGAGATCTTCGCGCAAAGTTTCCACCGCCACATCATCGGCAGGAACACTTTTGTCCAGCTTCACCTGCCAGCCCGAAGTAAAAGTGAAATCGTGAGCACCGAGAGAGACTCTTCTGCGGTTGCGGGATTACCGTGTATCCACGAGCGAACAGTGGAGAAACAGTTTGCGCCTGTCCCGCAAAGCAAAACAACCCAGCCATTACTCCGATGACGAGCGCCTTCATATATGCTTCCTCCAAGATTGCGCAAGGCTTGCCATTAGCCGTTGCATACTATTCCACAGAACAAATAGGATTGCCATTTTAGAAAATGGAAGTGGAGAAGCACGGTTACCCTCCATTTCCGTAAAATCTTCTACCAAAGGAGCTTTAATGCAAGTTGAAGTTGCCGCCCAGTTCCCGCCACTGTGGATTGAATCTGGCCGAACGCCCCCGAGTTAGCGGTGGAATTTGGATTGGAGAAGTTCACCTGGTTGAAGGTATTGAAGCTCTCCAAACGGAACTGGAGCCGATAGGATGCCGGCAACGTAAAATCTTTCAATAGCGACGCGTCCGTATCAGCATAAGCAGGTCCGCTGATCATTCCTTTGGTGGAGTTACCATAGATACCAAGCGGCTCGTTGTTGGGATGGACGAAGGCATTTGTGTTGAAGAACTGGTTTACCTCAGCCGTTCGGCTCGGATGATTTATCTGGACCGTCCTGGCGTTTTCGCCCGGCTTTAGCTCCGCGGTTTGCGAATCGAAGGTTCCATCGAGCGCCACGTCCTGACCGGCATAAAATGTGATCGGAGTTCCGCTCATAACCGACTGGATCGCTGTCACTGTCCAGCCGCTCAACAAGCTGTTTGCGACGCTATTCGAGAAATGGATCGGAAGCGTGTACAGCCATGAAACCACAAACGAATCTCTCCGGTCGAAGTCCGATGGCCCATACGATGTCTCCAGGTTAAACGGATTTATGATGGTCCCGCTCGAATTGTTATTTGAAATCATGTCGAGCGATCTCGCCCGCGTGTAGTTCGCAAGGATGGTTGAGCCGTGCCCGAAGCGCTTCGTGCCTTGAATCTCCAGGGCATTGAAGTTGCTATGGTTGTAGTTGCCATAAATATATCCGGATGGCGATAAGATACCTGGCTCAAACAGTACGCGGTCGTTCGCATTGTTTTCTGAAGGCGGAGCGCCGGTTATGGGATCCGGAATAAATCGCGCAGGGTTATTTGGAATATATCCACCGATTTTTCTTCCTACATTTCCAACGTACGATACTTCTATTTCAGCGGTTGGAGTTATCTGCTTCTGAATCGATAAATCGTATTGCTGGTAATAGGGAAGGCGGAGATTGTTGGTTATGTAGAGGCCGCTGAGCGGTAGAGGAAAGAGCGCGCAACTATAAAATGGATACGTCGGAATCTTTGTGCATCCAAACTTGCCGACCAATGTTGTAGGTGGATTCGCTACCCCCGTAGAGAGAAAAGGATTTGCGATATTGCCGTGGAATGCATTTGCGGTGCCGGCGTACGGCGCGTTGATCTGCGCAAGAGAGTCGGCATTGATAGCGTTGTAGAAAATTCCCCAGCCGCCGCGAACGCTGGTCTTACCGTCGCCGAATACGTCCCATGCAAAACCCAGGCGGGGAGCAATGTTCGTTAGATTGGCCGGGGCAATCCCTTTCGTGATGCCGGGATCGCCAGGGAATACGATGCCCGGAGGTGCGGTTGGATCGATCCGCGATTGGACTCCCGGCTGAATGGTAGTGAGCGCATTATTTTTCGCTTTCCAAGGTAAGAATGGCTCGTAACGAACTCCGTAATCGAAGGTGAAGCGCGGGGTGACTCGGAAGATGTCCTGAGCATAGAATGAGTTGTAGGCGGTACGATCGTCATTCACCGCAAGTCCGAAAGCAACAGTGGTCGTGTCGAAGGCACCCAGCATGAAGTCGGCGACCGGGTCTCCGCTACTCGGTGGGCATACCGCCTGGCTTGGCGGGCATCCAGTTCGAATCCCATCGAAGGTAAAACTAGGCGGATAAATAAACGCCTGATAATTGTGGAGCTTCAATGTCTCAAAGCCGAACCTGAAGCTGTGGCGGCCTTTCATCCAGGAAAGGTTGTCGGCGATCTGATAGCTCACTCCGGAGTAGATGCTCACATTGCCACCTCCCAACGTGAACTCGCCTGCAACATTCACGTTGACAGCACCCGATGGGGAAAAACCAGTCAGGTAATTCGGCAGATTGATCCCCAGGCTGGAGTTCGGGATGGTAGTGCTTTCCGCGTTGCTGGAAACTGGGTCGATCAGCGAAAAGATCGCCTGATTGATGACCGACGGACTGAAGGTATAAACGTCATTGATAACCCCCTCTTTTATGTTCAGCGGGGAGTTTTGGCCCATATATCCGGGGATGTTGCCGCCGGCAAAAGGCGTTGAAGTGCTCTCATCCAATTGGTAATAGTGGCCAAAAATCAGATCTTTCGAACTCTGGTTCCAATCTATCCGGATATTCCCAAGTTGCTCAGGATTGGACTGGACGCCAACGAGGTAATCGTTCCGGACGGTGATTGCGGAACATATTTCAGCAGATTGACAGCTACCGGGCTGATGCAACCTGGATTGATGACGTTTCCTGCCACGCAAGGAGCACCATTCGGCCCGGTGAGAGGGAGTCCTGTGATTGGGTCCGTAGGATCAAACAGCGTTGCGCCTGACCCGGTGAAATCCCCGCTTCTTTCCGCCGCACTGGGAACCAGGGCTACCGTGCTTAGCGCCTGTTGATGAATGATCAGTCCCTGATAAGAGCCAAAAAAGTACAGCTTTCGACGGATGATGGGGCCCCCGATTGCGCCGCCAAACTGGTTTTCCTTGAGAACCGGGACATTCGGAGCGAAGTAATCTTTCGCATTGAGCGCGTTGTTTCTTAAGAACTCCCAGACCGCTCCATGGAACTGATCTGTACCTGCCTTGGAGACGACCTCGACCTGGGCGCCCGCATTATGGCCGTATTCCGCTGAAAAATTCGAGGTCAGCATACGGAATTGCGCCACCGCGTCCGGCGGCGGAAAGTTGAGGCCGGTATTGCGGGAAGGATTATTGAAAAAGGCCCCATCAAAGGTATAGACGGCCGCGTTCGGCAGGCCTCCATTGACATCCATCTCGGGTCCGCCGCGAATGCCGTCTCCCTGGACCATCGTTTGGGGTGCGCTGACGTTGGTGACTCCGGGCAGGATTCCAGCCAACGTCATTACGTTGCGGCCATTCAAGGGCAGGTCCACGACTCGGCGATCGTCCACCAGCCCCGATAAGGTATTGGAAGTCGTATCTACCAACGGCACCGTACTGGACACGCGGACCTCGCTTCGCACCGCTCCGACTGTCAGCTGCGCATCTGCTCGCGCATTTTGAGAAACGGTCAATTCGACGTTGGATCGCACTTCTCGTCTGAAACCCTGGGCCTCAAAGGTGATCGTGTAGTGCCCAGGCGGCATCGCAACGAAATTGTAGAAGCCTTGGGCGTCCGTTTTCTGGGTGCGCGTCGTGTGTTGTTCGTTCATCACGGCGGTGACGGTCGTGCCAGGTAATGCCGCTCCGGTGGGATCCCGTACGTATCCGGAAATGTTTCCGGTGCCCTGCGCGTGCGCTAATGGCACAACGCAGAAGAAGAGGACGATCAGCCACATCGCCGTTTTTAAGGGTGATCGCGACAAAGATGACCTCAAATTTACCCGATCCGAAAAGATGTCGAAAGAAAATTTTCTGCCGACCATCTGCGTCCCCTCGCAAATACCTTGAAACTTCTCAATAAACCTCTTGCAGAAACCATAAATCCAAATGTAAAAAGATGCAATGAGGGCGCAGTATGGGGCGGTATAAGCGGTTTGGTACATAGCTCAACCTCTTAAGAGCACACAATGAAGTGACAATCGCGTTGAAGTTCGGTAGTGGGCGAATCGACTACAATTCGTACCAACGGAGATTCCACCTCTTTCCATCTCTGATCTCATCGTTGATTGCGACGCTACTCAACCGGAGAGACCAAATGTTCAACGGACTGTTCCGCCGCTCTATTACGGCAGTCGTCATTTCCATTTTTATCCCGTTATTTGTTGCTTCTGCATCGGCACAATCGACTTCTCCCTTCTGTGCAGATTCGAACTGCGCTCCAACCCGTCAGACATTGAAAAATATTTGCGACTTCATTGTGAAGGAGAAAGCTACCTTCCCGCATATTTATGTCGGGGGCTATTACATGCGCACGCTGGTGGCCGGCTACGAAATTTTCGGCGATCGCCGCTACCTCGACACCGCCATTGCATACGGAGATTACTTGCTCGGCAAGCAAAAACCAAATGGCTTTTGGGCTACCGGGTACGGTCCGATATATCTGGCGGACACAGGAAGCGCTCTGGGCCTTTTCATTGTCCTTTACAGGCACGTTGATCATGCCCGCCAAAAGAAATATTTTGACGCGGTTCAGCGCTATGTCAACTCGATCCAAAGCGATGGCATGATTCATCCGAATGGCGCGTTTGGTACGGGCTGGAGAAATGCCGCCACGATGAGTGGTCCGATTTACGACCAATACACGTTATCGTCTGTGCTTACAGGTGCTGAGGTATTCACGTGGATGTATCACATGACGAAGCAGGACAAATACAGACAGGTCGCTTATCACGCTCTGAGATGGGTACTTTCCACGATGCGAAGCGATGGAAACATCCCGTACATCCTGGCGGAGGAGGGAGCTGACTGGTCCAAGCGTGGCGATCCTAAAAACGACTACCAGTTGTGGACGGCCTCGACGTATGGAACGGCTGCGTATGTCGGCGAAGGCGTGATTTCTTTTGACCTCTACTGCGGAAATCCCGCTTGGAAAGCATGGATTGAGAAGACCGTCCGCCCGAATATCGAGTTTCTGCTTCGGACACAACTTCCAGATGGGACTTGGTCGAAGCTCAGCACAAAAAGCTGGGACCGCACGCGCAGCCCTGGAATTATTAACTATCTGACTTGGTACTACGAACATGTCCATCGCGATCCGCGCATCGTGAAAGCTGTCCAACGGTTTGATGCCTTTGTTATCAATCCGAAGAACGGAAAATCCTATGGTCTTCTGAGTGATGGGGCCGATTACGGGCCCGTGGACAAAGCCTCGGCATTCAATACGGCCACCAGTCTTACTGGCCGAGCTCTCGCGGACATTCTGTCCCCGGGCGTCGATGCGAGATGGTAAAGCTGATCCGCCAAGCTCGAAGAAAAAGCCGCATCAGCCGAATTCCGGCCCTGCGGCAGCCAGCAAGCGTGCGGGATCACCGGGGAGCGCCGTAAACAAAGCGCCATGCGTGTAAAACTGCGCTGCCGGCGAAAGCCATGCGCGGCGAGCGTCGGGATCAGCGTGTTTCCTCCATCCAGCACATCCACCAAAACACGACCGGATGTGGCGCTGGACCGTTTCAGCTCAGAAGCCCAGGAGCTTCCGCTGGTTCAGCGATGATGGGACCAATTTGTGAGGCTGTGGCGCCCTGGCGCAAAATCGCGAAGCCATCGGTCGATTGAAAAGCGACGCTGCCCTGCCGCGACAGAAAATTATCGAGCAGAAAACGCCGATCTGCGCCAAATGCAGCCTGATCTAACGACGCGATGCGATCGAGTGCAAGGTTCGCCGAAGCAGCCTCACTCCCGTCGCCATTGCCCTCCCAGCGTTCCATGGTACAGAGCGGCACGAATCCAAGAGATTCGTAAATGCTCATTGCGGCTGGTGCGGCGTCCAGCAGCGCCGCCCTTCTGCCATCGCGCAGGATCGCCGTACATGCTGAGGCAAGCCGCTTTGCCAGACCGTGACGACGCCAGTCCGCGGTTACCAGCACCATCGAAATCCATCCGAATGTGTCGCCGTAAGGAAGCGCTGCCGAGGTTGCGATCAGGCGATCGCCAACCGTGAATCCGAGCACCGTTCCATGCGTAAAGAAGACGGCCCAGTCCGCCGCAATCTGATTCCACCCCGCCTCTTTTGACAGAAGCAGAGCGCGCTCGATCCAGGTAATGTCGAGCAACGTCGGACCGAGCGGGGCAGTTGTCACTGTTACAAACCCTCAAATTGGACGGGCCGAGACAATGCTCAAAACACAGCTGGTATGAGCCGCAAACGTCTCCGCGGTCCAGTCATTTTCCTGAGTTGGTACGCTCGGCGTCTTTTGATTGCAAGCGAAATTGAGCAAAGTCGCCGGTTTCATCAAAGGAACCGAGTCCGACTTGCCCGCACGCAAATGTGCGGTCTACAACAGAAAATCGCGGCTCAGTTTGCTTGTCGAGATAGATTTTGATCGAGCCGGTGCGTACGTTGCGTGCGATGCGCACGTCATGCCATGCATGATCCGGCAGCGCCGGCGAAGCTTCCATACCGGCGATGCGCCGCCGTGGCGCGCCGTCAACAATGAATATGCCGTTGTGGACCGATATCTTGGTCCCGGAAACGTTAGAGAGATGGACATAGTAAAAATGAAGCGGGTCCACATAGTTGAAAACCACAATCATCGAACTTTGGCGGCTGCGTACCTTCACGTCGAGCGTAAAGCTGCCTACCTTCACTCCCTTCAATAGCGCGAACTGCACCGGGCGTCGAGGAACCGCAGGCTCCCGGTTGCGTTCCATGTGGAGATAGTGAAGATTCCCCTCCTTCTGAATTTTCCAGTCCTCGGCGAACGGCATTGTCCAGGCGTTCAGATTGCCGGTATTGAAGTTCTCCTGAATGAATACGCTCGCTGGATGCGCGCCGCCGCATGACGATGCTGCAGCCCACCCGGAGACAGCACAGGATGCAAACAGGCAAACAGTGACCAGTAATACCATTCGGGTCCGCAGGCCTCTCGATTTCTCCATAGTGATTCCCTCGCTTCTGTACTTGCTCGCGTTGTTCAATGCAGCCGTAGCTATACTGCCATCGGAATATTTGCAGATATTCCGGTTACAAGCTTCCAGTCAGAGTCCACGCATACATCACGCCATTGACTCCGGTCAGAACATATTGGGTTCCGTCAATTTCATACGTCATGGGTGCGACGTAATCCGCAACGCTTCCGGGCCGCGTATGCCAGAGGACGTGGCCATCCGATGGATCCAACGCCAGCAGGTTACCGTCGGCATCGGCCGTGAAAAGCAGGTGTCCTGCCGTGGTCAGGATCCCGGCGCTACCGGTGCCGCGGCTGTCGTATCGCCAGCGAATTTTCCCCGTCTTATAATCCAGTCCCAGCAGGGCAGAGGTTGTGAGCAACTGAAAAGATTCCCCGCCGTCGTGGTTCGTCGGGAGATTGTTCGCGCCTAGCACCAGATACCAGAAGCTATAGCCTTGCCGGGCGTTTACATAGAACAGTCCGGTTTCGGGATCGAAGCTGGGCGCCATCACATTTGTTCCGCCTTCCCCCGGGGCTGTCACCAGCGTGCCGTCCGGCTGTGGCTCCTTTGCCGGATTGGGAATCGGGCGTCCTTGGGCGTCCACACCTTTGGCGAAATTGGTGGGAATGTACGGGGCCGTCAGCAGATTCTTGCCGGTTGTCCGGTCAAGGACAAAAAAGTAGCCGTTCCGGCTTGCCTGCGCCAGCAATTTACGTGGTTTCCCATCGAACACCGCGTCGAACAGAACTGGCGTCTGAACCGCGTCCCAATCGTGCGTGTCATGAGGAGATGGCTGGAAGTGCCAGACGATTGCGCCGGTATCGGGGTTCAACGCCAGGATGCTACAGGTGTAGAGATTGTCGCCTTTCCGCACCACGCCCGCCAGGACCGGATGGGGATTGCCCGTCCCCCAATACATTAAATTGAGTTCCGGATCGTAGGTTCCGGTCATCCAGGCCGCACCACCGCCACGGCTCATGGCCTTAAGACTCGGCCAGGTGCTGGCGGCCGGACTCCCAGGTTTCGGCAATGTAGGAGTTTTCCAGATAAGTGCTCCCGTTTTCCAGTCGAGCGCGTAAATAAAATGAGGTACATCCAGCGAATCGCCGGATGTGCCGAAAATTACCCGGCCTTTGATAATCAGCGGGGCGACACTTATGTAGTAGCCTAAATTAACGTCCGCTACTGTGACATCCCAGATTTTCTTCCCATTGCGCGCATTCAGACAGATGAGATGCGCATCCGGCGTTCCGAAATAGACCCGGCCCTTGTAGAACGCCACGCCTCGTTGTGCAAGATGGTCGCCGTTCCGAGGGGCGTCGAAACATCCCAAATCTGTTCTCCGGTTTTTGCATCGATGGCCCAGACATGATCCGGCACCGTGAAGTACAAAATTCCGTCGACTTCAAGCGGTGTCGATTTCAGCATCGCGTCGTGAGTCTGAAACGCCCATGCCAGCTTCAAGGATTTGACGTTTGTATTGTTGATCTGCGTCAACGTGCTGTAGCGCCGGCCCGAAGTATCCCCGTTAAAAACAGGCCATGAGTTGCTCACGGACGGAATGGAATCTCTTACGCCCGCGTTTTGTGCGAGAAGGCACCCCCCACTCCCCAACAGGAGGATTCCCGCCACTACGCTACTTGAGCGTTTCAAGGTACGCAAAAACATTGTGAATGTCCTTATCGGTGTACTTGTGGAGCAGTTCCCGGTGTGCAGCCAGGGGATCTTCGACCTGAACCTTGACGTCCTGAAGCGGCCAGGAGCGGTACCATCCATCCCCATTCACGAATCGCAACGTAAAACTTATCCAAGTGAAGCAGTTTACCCTTCACCTGTTTGCCGGAAGGCAGCGACACCGTGGCGGTGACGTCATCGCGACGCGGATAAAGAAAACTGGCCTCCAGTTCCGCGGGGGCATACTTTTTCCCTATTCCGGCGAGATTGCCAGCGGGCGAATGGCATTTCGCGCAGCCCACCTGCTCCATTGAAATATTCCTTTCCCGCCGCGGCGTTTCCAGTGAGAAGCCGCTTTAGTGAAGCGCCAGCCCCCGAGCGATCGATGATTTCAATGCGCGCATCGAGGAACGCAATGATGTCGGAAATATCGGCCTGGGTCAACTGAGGAAAGGCTGGCATTCCTTTCTCAACGCGTCCATCGTGGATCACCGCGGCAGCCACACCGTGGAGCATGTCCGGTTCGCGCAGCAAAGGAGATTCGGTCAGATTGGGCCCAATGCCCCCCGTGGCCTCGGCGCCGTGACACATCGCGCACGATTGCTGAAACAGGGCCTTCCCCCGTTGGACGCTCTCTGTCGCAATAGGATTCTTATCTGCCCTAGCCGCGAACGGACTTGTGAGAAAAAATCCGAGACAAAAGTAAAGCGGATAACGAGCAAGGCGGCGGATTCTTTGTTGCCAGGGATCCATGTTGCGCTCCAAATATTCCATCCTAATATCAATAACGCTATAAACGCTGCGTTTTCTCTAAAGCCGCGGGTTCAGCAGGCCAGAGCTTACAAATAAATTCGCGCGCTCAGCCCTGGAGCGCTTGAGCTATTGGACGAAATTGTGCAGCGACAATGCGAACGGGCAGCTCTACTCTTGCCGGCGATTCTCTTTCGATAGCGAGCAGACACGTCCAACTGCTTTACATATCTGCGAAGACTAGCGTGTACTTGCCACCGTATTCTGCGGCAGCGCCCAGGCAAACATCACGGTTCCGCTGCTTGTAAGCACGTATTGGCGTCCGTCCAGCTCATAGGTGATCGGGGAACTTCCCATACCCGCTCCCGTGCCTGCGTGCCATAGCGTATGACCATCAGCGCTGTCGAGCGCCAGGAGATTTCCAAACGCATCTCCGGTAAATGTCAGTCCGGAGTCCGTCGTCAACACCCCTGCGCCTGAGCCGCCAGGACCAACTTGATGGCGCCAGCGAATCTTGCCGGTCTGGTAGTCGATGGCTTCGATGACGCCTTTGCCCCAGATATCGTAATCCGCACCTGCCCAGCCGTAGCCACCATCAGCCGGCTTCCAAAAATAGATCCCATAACTCGGATGAGCGTCCACGATAAACAGGCCAGTCTTGGGATCGACGCTGGGCGAACGGAAGTTGGTCAAACCGCCTTCGTCGGGAGCGACCAGGCGACCATCGGGAGCTGGGTCCTTCTCTGGATTCGGAATCGGGCTGCCATTCTTATCTACTCCCTGCGACCAGTTCACCGGCCCATAAGGAATGCTTAGAAGATTTTTTCCATTGGCGCGGTCCAGAACGAAAAAATAGCCGTTTCGAGAAGTCTGCATCACCATTTTCCGCGGCTGTGCACGAAAGATTCCGTCCACCAGCACTGGAATCTCAACCGCATCCCAGTCGTGGGTATCGTGCGGCGAAGCCTGGAAGCTCCACGCGAGCTTTCCTGTGTCTGGGTTGAGAGCGACAATGCAGTCCGTGTAAAGATTGTTGCCCGGTCGCACCGAACCATTTAAGACAGGTGTAGGATTCCCTGTCCCCCAATAAATAAGGTTGAGTTCAGGGTCATAGGTGCCGGTCACCCACGTCATGCCGCCGGTCGCCCTGTTCGGAGTTCTCAGCGGGTGGAGTGCTGTTCCACTGCCACTGCGTGCTTCCCGTCTCAGGATCGATGGCTCGTAGATAGCCGGTGAGATTATCCATGTCACCCGATACGCCGACGATCACATGATTTTTTACTACCAGCGGCGCCATCGTCGTCCAGTAGCCCTTGGCTACATCTGCGATCTCCACCTTCCAGCGCACCGTGCCGTCCTTGGCATTAAGGCAGAGAAGGTGACCATCCGGCAGCGTGAAGTACAGCCATCCCTTGTACATGGCCACGCCGCGTTGCCCGATATGATCACCTAAGGTTGGCGGGTTTCGATAGTGCCAGATCATGTGCCCTGATCGAGCGTCGACTGCCCAGATATTTTCAGGCACTGTGAAGTACAACACTCCGTCTACCAGCAAGGGCGATGATTTAATTTCGGCACTCTGCTCGGTCTGAAATGCCCACGCGAGGCTCAGGTTCCCTACGTTCTGTGGTGTTATCTGGTTCAGATGACTATGGCGTCTGCCGGAGTAGTCGCCGTGGTAC
The DNA here is from genome assembly GCA_963823295.1 of uncultured Acidobacteriota bacterium. Taxonomy (GTDB): domain Bacteria; phylum Acidobacteriota; class Terriglobia; order Terriglobales; family Acidobacteriaceae; genus JAKAAZ01. Next base: position 189,109 of record CAWGLF010000016.1, on the reverse strand, counting down.
CCTGGCCAGCTGTCCGGCGGCGGATTCAGGAGCTCCGTGGCATCCGGGCTTTGAGCCACCAGCGAATGCGGACATGCGAAAAATGGAATCAATGCGCTGACGGTAAAAATCAATGCGTCTCGCAACAGCTTCATATCAGTTGTGACCTCTCCAGCCTTGCGTAATGCAATATCGACGCAATCAGCGCAGCGTTTGCAAATACGCCATTAAATTGTGGATGTCGGCATCCGTGTACTTGGCAAGTAACTCAGCATGAGCATTCACAGGCGCGTCGATCTTATACTTCACTTTGCTGATGGGCCATGAGCGGTAGTTGCCACTGGCGTCCTTCAACCCGACCGTAAACTCATCCAGATACGCAACCGTTCCCGAGACTTGTTGCCCCGACGGGAGAGTTACCGTTACCCGGCTGGTAGCGTCGCGGGGATACAGCATTCTCTCTTCCAGCTCCAGCCCCTGATAACGCGTGGCGATGCGGGCGAGATCGCCAGTCGCCGAGTGACATTTCGCGCACGTTCCCGCACCGTTGAAGTATTGCTTCCCGGCTTCCATGTTTCCGGTTTGGAGATCGGAAACCTGCACTCCCCTGCGCTTGCCGTTTTGCGCGGTCTTAGCTTCCTGCGCATGGATAAACGCCACAAGAGCGAGCATCTGCTGGCTGGTGAAAGTAAATGCCGGCATCTTTTTGTCGGGTCGTCCATTCCGCACAACTACAGAGATCTTGTCGCCATTCACATCCGAATGCACCAGCTTCGATTGCGTAAGATCGGGGCCAATTTCGCCGCCTTGCGCATCCCGGCCATGGCAGAAAGCGCAGTTTTGCTGGAACAGCGTATTACCGGCTTCGACCAGGTTTGACGCATGTGATGCCTGAGCGCCGCCGGGATTTCCGGGATGACCGCCCTTCACCTGGCTGGATGGATTGCCTGAGTTCCCGGACTGCGTGTTCCCGGACTGTGCGCCGGAACCCGCATAAGTGATCACTTCTCTGCTCTGATACGCGGCGAAGATGATCGCTAACAAGAAGGCTGGAACCAGAAACCTTTTCATAGTCGTAACAACTGCTCTCATAATCCTAAGGTGACCTATCATCTACAATGAGCAACGAATGCGGAAGTTAAAAAGCGCCATTTATCCCGTGCACGAAACGACTGCTTACATCTGTAAGCAACGTGAATCTCTACCCGCCTGCTGCGTGATTCCTTGTAACGCTCCGAATACCGCACAGGCCGGTACGTCCCAGCAATCGGCGACATCTCCGAATTTTCATCTGGAAGTGCTACTGATGAATCCAGAGCAGGCATGGTGACGGCAAATGAAATCGTATTGAAACTTTTCTTTCAGACTAGCTCTTAATTGTCATTTCGGTCTAGTGACCTTGCTCGGGCATTGTTGGGCGTGGATGAGAGGACGTGCTCCCCTCCGTCATTCCCAGAACCCATTTTATTGCTTCGAAATACATTTTCCTTATATCCGGGTCCTGCCACGATTCTTCCGTGTGTCCAAGCGTGGAATAAAACACGCGGCCTTTGCCATACATTTTGCTCCAGGCCACGGGAAAATCGTGATCGGCGCGGTGGACGCGAGGATTATTCGCATAATCAAGCTTGGTTGGATCGAGGCTGAGCAGTACGTTTACTTTCTCCCGGGACCAATCCTTCGGCTGGTAAATTTCATCGTATTTGACGAACTCTTTCGGAAAGTGACGCACCGCTGGAAAATTTGGGCCTTCATTGATGATCGGCGCATTGAACGTACTCCAGGGATGCTCGTCGAACCACCCGCCGATCATCTCGCCATATTCCGGCCAGGTGTAGTTCGTATCCAGCGCCGCGTGGATTCCGACAAAGCCCTTTCCATCCTCTTTGATGAAGGACATCATGTCCTGCTTCTGGCTTGCGTCCATATCCAGCTCACCGGTTGTGCTGGCAAAAACCAACGCATCGAAATAGTTCAGATTCTTTGCATTCCTGGGCAGATCCTTTTTCGTGAGTAACTCGGTATCCGTTCGCATCGTGGTATCCCATAATCCGCTCTCTTTACCCAGTGTGTAGATAGCAGCCATCGCGTCGGAAACAGAATCGTGCTCAAAACCCTTAGTCTCGCCGATCACTAAGACATGCTTCAAATGAATCTGCTTGGCGTGCGGCGGGGGTGGCACCGTAAAATTCCCTGGCGTCTGCTCCTGCGCAAAGCTTGTCATCGCAAACGCGCCGACCGCGAGCGCGGCTATCAAAACGAAAAGGAATTTCCGAATAGGGCGCACGTGATCTCCTCACAATGTGGAAGTCAAGCTCTCCCGAAGCAGGCTGCCTCAGGGTGGTGTTGAACCTGATCGTCGATGGTTTTCGTCATTCCCCTCGAAGCGTGAGGACACAAAACCACTTTCATCCCACCTGCAACAACAATTTTCCTATGGGGAAAAGTTTATCCATGATTCCATGAACACGCAATCTTCGATCACTGCTGGCGTCAATACACCACGTGATGATGACCGGTATGAGTCTCCGCTGAGCGTTCCGAAGTGTGCAATGCGCTGACTGAATTCCTGATCCGCCTCGATTCTTTGTTATTCTTTCCGGCATGTCGCGATTCCCTCTTCTGATCGCCTGTTTACTGTGCCTTGCTATCCGAACTCGCGCGCAGGTCTCTCGTCCATTGAATCCCGCATTAATCAGCAACCAGTGGCACGCAAGCTGGATAGCTTGTCCGAACGCGCCTGTAAAAGATCCAGGCGTTTTTTACTTCCGGAAAGAATTGAACCTGCCTGCCGTGCCAGCACATTTCTGGGTTCACGTTAGCGCGGACAATCGGTTTCTGCTGCACGTGAACGGCAAGTACGCAGGTCAAGGCCCGGCGCGAGGAGACTTGTTCCACTGGCGTTTCGAAACCATCGACTTCGCTCCCATGCTGCATCCCGGGAAAAACATCCTCGCCGCCACGGTATGGAACTTCGGAACCAAAGCTCCTCTCGCGCAAATGAGCGCCCGTACGGGTTTTCTGATGCAGGGAGACACGGCTGCCGAGGAATCGGTAAACACGGGCCCATCATGGCAGGTGGAACAGGACCACGGGTGGGGTTCGGCTGAACACGAGGAACATGCAGGTTACTTCGGAGCTGGCTCCGGAGAGCGCGTCGATGGACGGAAGCTGAATTGGGACTGGGATAAGACGGATTCTCAGAAATTCGGCGAATGGCAGCAACCGGAAGTTCTCAGTCATGGAGCCACCCGCGGCGCTCAACTCCTCGAAACGAATTGGGAACTTGTACCGGACCCGCTGCCACCTATGGAGCATCGGCTCGTGCCCGCGGGAACGCCGGTTCGAGTCGAAGGCCTTCCTTCGCTGCCCGCATTTCCAGCGCAGCCGTTGGAAATTCCAGCTCATAAGCATGTGACCCTGCTTCTCGACAATCGGGTGTTGCAGACGGCCTATCCGGAATTGGTGGTGAGCGGCGGCCGAGATGCCCAGATTCGGCTGACCTATGCGGAAGCTTTATATGACGAACACGGCCAAAAAGGCAATCGCAATGAAATTACAGGACGGCACATCCAAGGCGCTTCGGACGATTTCATCAGCGGAGGGGGCCAGCAGCAAGTCTTCAGTCCGCTGAATTGGCGCGCTTGGCGCTACCTGCAAATGGACGTGACAACGCAATCGGCGCCTCTCCGGCTGGATAGGATGACGGCATGGTTCACCGCCTACCCGTTCGAAGAGAAAGCAAAAATCAGCGGAGACATACCGGACCTGGATCGCATCTGGGAAACGGGCTGGCGTACGGCGCGGCTCTGCGCACATGAGACATATATGGATACTCCATACTGGGAGCGCCTCCAGTACGTCGGCGACACACGCATTGAAGCGCTGATCTCTTATGTTGCTACTGGGGACAGCCGGCTCCCCCGCCAAGCCATCGCCAGCATCGATGATTCCAGAGTGCCCAACGGACTGACACAAAGCCGTTACCCATCTTCCATGCCGCAGTTTATTCCACCCTTCTCATTAATATGGGTGGACATGTTGCACGACTACTGGATGTATGTGGACGATCCAACTCTTGTGCGCGAGACGCTGCCCCATACCCGCGGAGTGATCGACTGGTTTACAGCGCGGCTGCGGCCGGATGGACTGATGGGAAAGCTGAACTGGTGGGAATTTGCCGACTGGACAAGCAACTACAAGAATGGTGTGCCGCCGCAGGATGCAGACGGCGGATCGACGTTTCTAACCTTGCAGTACATGGAAGCGCTCCGCGATGCTGCTGATCTGGAAAAGCAATTTGGGAGTCCTCAGCGCGCGGACGAATATCGAAATAGATTTCGTAAAGCTTCCGACTCCCTGAACCGCCTAAGCTGGGACAAGCAGTATGGGCTATTCGCCGACACTCCCGCCAAGAGCAGCTACAGTCAGGAACCCAATATATTGGCGGTCTGGCTGGATGTTGCGCCACGACCGGAGCAAGCTATCATCTTGCGCCGTCTGCTCGGCTCGCGGGCGGACAGGAAAACGACAGTCGCCGGCAACCAAGTCCCACCCATGTCGCAGATCACCTACTACTTCCGGTTTTATCTGAGCCGCGCTCTCGAGCATGCAGGACTCGGAGACATGTATCTGGACGAACTCGGCCCATGGCGAGACATGCTGAAACTGGGATTGAGTACATGGGCGGAGAAGCCCGAGCCGACGCGTTCCGACAGTCATGCCTGGAGTGCCAGCCCCAATTACGACCTGCTGACGATCGTGGCCGGCATCCGGCCGGCAGCGCCGGGATTTACGAGCGTCCGCATTGAGCCTCATCTTCAGAGCCTGACTCACCTGGAAGCTACGATGCCGCATACGGGAGGCGATATTCACGTTGCGTACCGCCGTGCTCAAAGCTCGTGGCTGGCAACGATCAGCTTGCCGAAAGGACTAACTGGAGAATTAGTGTGGCCAGGACGAACATATAGATTGCACAGCGGTACTGAGACATTCCATTTGCCCACGAAATAGTTATCAGCCGATGCAATCCCATAACACGCGGGATTGCATCTTCGCGCGCCAAGCTCTGGTTGACTTCCCGATAGACCCAACGCTAGTCTGGATTCGATGGATAGGCGGGATTTTGTTAAGGCGATTGTGGCTGTTCCGGTGGCCGCCACAACAATGTTGGGGCAGAACACGACTGCTCCCGCAACTGCTCCTTATGGAGAAAAGACGTCGGCTCCCCAATCTTCGACCCCGGCCCGAGTGCCGCCGACGCCGGAGAATGCGCCTAAGCTCGTCGAGCGGAGGGAAACCTTCGATTTTCGAACTCAGACGATTGCGTCCACAATCCCCGATGCAGTTGCGACGACCGAAGAGCATTTCTTTGATGCCAGGCAGATGACGGCGCTGCGCAAGTTGGGCGACGTTCTCTTACCGCCGCTCAATGGATACCCGGGATCGACGCAGGCCTGTGCTCCGGAGTTTCTTGATTTTCTCATCAGCGTCTCGCCGCCCGACAGGCAGCACACCTACCGAACCGGTCTCGACCGAGCTGAATGCGGATGCGGAGAAACAGTTCGGCATTCCGTTCGCGGAAGTGAACGCGGAGCAAGCCGATGAACTGATCCGGCCGTGGCTTAGATCGTGGATGACCGATCATCCGCCAACGGAGCCGTTTGCCCATTTCATCAACGTGGCACATCAGGATATTCGAACAGCGACAATGAATTCCCAGGCGTGGAGCATCGCGGCCACATCTTCCGGAGAGCGCGCGCCCGGAATCGGATTGTACTGGGCTCCCATCGATCCCGACATTCAGATGTATGTATAGGAATAGGAGCTGGGCACCGCATGCCGGAGGAAAAGGTTGATGTACTGATTATCGGTTCAGGTCACTCCGGCGGCATGGTGGCCAAGATCCTGACCGAAAAAGGCATTTCCTGCCTGATGTTGAACGCGGGCCCGATCGTCGATTTTCAGAAAGATCGTGAGCTCAAGCCAGCATACGAGTTGCCCTACCGAGGTTTCAAAAAGCCGGGGCGGCTTCAGCACGTCTTTCAGTCCACCGAATTTAATGCCAATACCTGGGTCGATGAAAATGAGGTTCCGTACACATACGATCCTGGAAAACCCTACAACTGGGTGCGTGTACGGCTGTTCGGCGGGCGCTCTCTGTTCTGGTCGCGTCAATCCTTCCGTTTGAGCGACTACGAATTTAAAGCCAAGGACCATGACGGCTTTGGCGAGAACTGGCCCATCAGCCTGGCTGATCTCGCTCCTTATTACTCCCGCGTCGAGGGAATATTTCGTGTAAGCGGGCACCCCGATGGGCTGCCGCAATATCCGGACGGCAATTTTGTGGTCGACGATTCGCCCTGGTCGATATCGATGCAGCGTTTCATCGCCGCCGGCAAGAAGATGGGCGTCCCGGTTTGCAAAGCGCGCAGCGCTCTGGGCCGCGACGGTTTGGCCAGTTCCATCAATCTTCTTCTGCCCGATGCATTCGCCACCGGCAAGCTGACGGCAGTTCCCAACGTGGTCGTGCGGGAACTTACGGTAGACAAAAATTCCGGACTGGTGAACGGGGCACTCTTCGTCGATCGTCACTCCAGGCGCGAGATGTCAGTGCAGGCGCGTGTCGTCGTGCTGGCGGCGGGATGTCTGGAAAGCACACGGCTGCTGCTGAATTCGAAACTCGCGAATTCCAGCGGCGTTCTGGGCCATTATCTGATCGATAGCCTCTATGGCCCTGGTCTGGTCTGCTCTGTGCCGGAGGCGCGCGATGGCAAATCGACGCCGGAGTTGAACGGAGGAGACGCTCTGATCCCGCGCTGTCGCAATCTTGATACGAAGGCGAAAAATTTCATCGGCGGCTGGGCTCTGAATGTATGGGGAAGCGGCGGGGGCATGGATCCCCGGCACTTCCAGGCTTACGGAGCGGAACTGCAGAAAAAACTGGACAGTTACGCAGGCAGCGGCTTCACGATGAGCATAATGGGCCAGGTGCTGCCCTATTATGAGCACCACGTCAGCATCGATAAGAACGTGGTCGACGCCTGGAACATTCCCGTCCTGCATGTGGATACGCGCTATACCGAAAATGAATTCAACATGGCGCGAGACGCGATCGACACAGGGGTCGCGATGGCGGAAGCTGCCGGTTTCGAGGTGCTCTCGACGAATTACGAGCCCAACCCTCCCGGTTACAGCATCCATGAGGTGGGTACCTGCCGGATGGGCGACAATCCCAAAACCAGCGTACTGAACAAGTGGAACCAGAGCCATGACATCAAAAATCTATTTGTAGTAGACGGCAGCAGTTTTGTGAGCGCCGGGTGGCAGAACCCGACCATGACCATCCTGGCGCTTTCCATGCGCGCAGCCGAACATCTCGCCGAGCAGATGCGGCAGGGGAACGTTTGATGATGCCGATCGGCCGGGTGCTTCCTCTGCTGGCGCTCGCCGCCTTCTGGGCTCGACCTGTTTTGCCTGCTCCTGCCATCCTCTCTCCACTTGCGCAGAATTCCGCACCGGCTTCGAATTCTTCACCGGCACAGAACAATGCTCCGGCAACGGCCGATACTGACGACGCAAAATGCTGCGCCAGCCCAGCCGCGTGCGCCAGTGCAGCCCCTTCCGTTCAGCCACAAGCAACATGCCGGCACGCTGAAGCTGCCTTGCGAGTTCTGCCACGCGCCTTCGCGATCGGGAGAAACCGTCGCCATTCCCCAGGCTGCAGCCTGCATGCAGTGTCATCAAACCATCGACACCGGCAATCCGGCGATTCAAAGGCTGGCAATTTATGCCAGGGACAAAGCTACGATTCCCTGGGTGCGGTTGTATCAGCTGCCTTCGTTTGTGACGTTCAGCCACAAATTTCATCTGCAGCATGGCGCCACTTGCCAGGAATGCCATGGGCCGGTAGCGGAGCGGGTTCAGCTTTATAAGGAAACCGACATATCGATGGCCGGCTGCATAAAATGCCATCAGGCAAAGAAAGCCCCCACCGGCTGCGACACTTGCCACACGCTCGAGCAATAATTTTTTACCGCCGAAAAGAAGCTTGGAATACAGTTATCCTTTGCAGGATGTTGAAGCGCATGAAGCGAAGGAGAGATATGAAAAACTTGGCGATCTTGCTTTCAGCGGCGGCAATACTGTATCTGTTGCCTTCTCTAGCCGTGGCGGAAGATCCAGGCGCGGCATTATTTCAGTCCCATTGCCAGATGTGCCATGGCGCCGACGGAAAAGCAACGACACCCACAGGCAAGGCATTCAAAGCTGTCGATTTTCACGATCCTGCGGTCATGAAATTGAGCGACACAGAGCTTGCCACGATCATCACCAAGGGGAAAAACAATATGCCTGCATTCGGCACAAGACTGACGCCGCCACAGATACAAAGCCTGGTTTCTTATATCCGGGTGCTGCAAAAACAATAGTTTTGGGTACCGCAACCCATTGAAAAGAGGCATCTCGCGATGAATTCAAGAAGAGATTTTCTGAAAACCGGTGCTGCCGCTCTACTGTACGGTTCGGCTTGCACCCGCGGACTGAATGCAGAGCAGAGCGGCGGCACAAAGTATCTCGATTTGCCGCTCGGCTTGGAGCTTTACTCCGTTCGAGAGCTGCTGCCGCATGACTTCCAGGGCACGCTGAACCAGGTTGCTGCGCTCGGCTATCGCGAAGTGGAAGGGGCTGGATTTTACAATCACAGCCCGAGTCAGGTGAAGCAAGCGATGCAAAAGGCGGGTCTCCGCTGCGTTGGCGCGCACTATGGCTTCGACATTCTCCGTGATCATCTCGACGAGACCATTGCATTCAGCAAGGCAGCAGGACTCGAATACATTGTCTGCCCCGGACCGGGTCATAAGAATCCGAATCAGAAGCGGCATCATCCCGCGAACGCGCCTGACTTCACGCTGGAAGAGTGGCGGTGGAACGCTGGACAGCTGAACAAATTCGGAGAAAAGATACACGCCGCCGGCTTGATTTTCGGCTACCACAATCACACCCGGGAATTTCGCAAGCAGGACGGCATAGTCCCTTACGACGAACTGATGCGCCTGACCGATCCATCGAAAGTGACGATGGAAATGGATTGTGGATGGGTCATCGTAGGCGGCGGGAACCCGATCGAGCTGCTCCACCGCTATCCAACGCGCATTTCCATGCTGCATGTCAAAGACTTCGTCACCACCCACAGTCCTGATCCCGAATCAGCTCCGCCGAAGGCTGCGGAGCTGGGCCGAGGCGTCATCGATTATCGTCCGATTTTCGCAGCCGCAGCCCGGACCGGGCATATCAAACATTGCTTTGTCGAGCAGGAAGAGTTTGATATGCCGCCCATGCAATCATTGAAGATAGACGCGGATTATATGCGGAAGCTTCGCGCCTGAAGGCGTAGATATAACGCATCTATCGGAGAACCTATTGCTGGACTTGGGAGTTAGATTCCGCTTTCCCCGTGCCTTCGACGAGCTTAATGATCCGGTCGACCTTTTGTCCCGGCAAAGATTTCTTTCAGACCGCTTGGCCAGAATACTTCGATGCGGTTGATTGTCGTGCTGGCGCCCAGACCGAAATGTATTCGCAGGTCGCTGCTCGAAATATAGCTGGAGCCGCTACGGACTTCCTGCACATATTTTCTATGTCCCGCAAACACGGTTACGCGAGCGCCGATCCCATCCCGATTTGATTTCGTTCCTTGAGTGGCAATATCGATCCAATGGTTTTTGTTGGGCGCAAGATTGACCAGCAACATGGGATGGCCGCTCATGTTGTTGACCACTGCGGAGAGCCGGCCATCATTCCAGAAGTCCGCGATGGCCATGCCACGGCTGGACTCGGGCTGCTGTGCATCCTGGACCGCATTGCGTGCTCAGATCCTTAAATGTGCCGTCGCCCTTGTTCCAATAAAACAGCCGAGGCTCTTTATACGTCGAGCCGAGATGCGCAGTATCGACTTCCGGGTAGACATGTCCATTGACGGCGAGAATGTCGGGCCAGCCATCATTATCGACATCCATAAACATCGTTCCCCAACCGAGATACTGGGTGTTCAACCGAAGGCCAGCCTCGAAGATGGCCGGAGTAAACGTGCCATCGCCGTTGTTGCGATAGAGCGAAGCCGTGTCGTCGGAAAAATTGGTCTTGAAAATATCCAGTAGACCGTCCCCGTTGTAATCGGCAACCGTCGTTCCCATTCCAGCCTGCTCGCGCCCATCTTCATCGTAGGCGACACCGGCCTCGGGGCCGACGTCGGTGAAGGTGCCATCTTTATTGTTGCGGTACAGAATGCTGGCCGTGCTGTCGCATGCAATATAAATATCAGGCCAGCCGTCGTTGTTGTAATCGAGCGTGGAAACGCTGAAGGAATAATGTCCGTAAGTTTTCTCGATGCCTGCCTGCTTACTGACATCCTGGAATTTTCCATTGCCCAGATTGTGATAGAGAATGTTTGGCGTCGAGGGCAGTCCTCGCGGACCGCACATAACCGGCGTGCCTTTCCAGATGCACATGACTCCTTCCCCGGGTTTGGGAATGGTCGCCAGATCGAAGTTCACATAGTTTGCGACCATAAGGTCCAGTTTGCCGTCGCGATCATAATCCACAAAGGCGCAGCCAGTGCCCCAGTCTTTGCCGTTTCCGGCGACCCCGGCCTGCTCCGCAACTTCCTTGAACGTGCCATTTTGCTCGTTATGGTAAAGGCGGTTTTTCCCGTAGTAGGTGACGTAGAGATCGTCGTAACCGTCGTTGTCGTAATCTCCAACGCATACTCCCTGGCCCCATCCTGTCGCGATCAGGCCGGCGGCTTTGGTCACATCGGTAAAAGTGCCGTCGTGATTGTTATGGTAGAGATGGCTCGTGGGCGCGGCATTTGGGTCCTGCGTTTCCCTCGCGCCGAGAACTGTACCATTCACCACAAATATGTCCGGCCAGCCGTCGCGATCGTAATCGAGGACCGCGACACCGCTCCCCGTGGTTTCGATGATGTATTTCTTAGTGGTGACTCCGCCATTCACATTCTGCATATCCAGGCCGGCCTGCGCGGCGACATCCACAAACCATGCCGGACCTGGATGGGAGCTGTTAGCCGGATAAGGATGAATCGCAGCATGTGCCGCGGCCGGAAGCGCTGATTTTGCGGAAGTGGCCTGCGCAAAGATTGCCGTCATGGAAAGAGAACAGGTGCAAAGCAGCACGGCGCAAATCGATAAAAGCACAGAGCAGAGTTTACGGCACCCTGACATGCAAGAATCGTAACACTGCGTCGGCGGTCTGCTGGCCGGCAAGGTATTCTAGGGAATCATGCGCATCCGCTGTATTTTGTCTTTCCTGCTTGTCCCCGGCTTCATTGGTTGGAGTTGTCTCGCGACCGGGCAAAATACGGCACTTGGCGCTCCAACCCCATCTGCGACAGCACCCGCGGTTACGCAGAATCCGCTGAGCGTGGCGCGGGACGATCTGGACCGCGGCCATGCTGCCGAAGCGATCGCGATTCTCCAGCCGCTGGCTGCGGCGCATCCTCCGCTGAAAGGCGCGGCCCACGAGCTGGGCCTAGCCTATTACCGAACCGGTAAATTGTTGCAAGCCGCACAGGCCTTTACGCAGGCGGAGAAAGAAGACCCGACGGACATGGAATCGGTCCAGATGCATGGGCTGACGCTCTATCGTTTAGGTCAACCGGCAGCGGCGATTCCCTATCTGGAGCGGGTTCGCCAATGGATGCCGAACGCCAATGCGGACGCGAGTTATGTTCTTGGGCTTTGCTATCTGAACTCGCAGCAGTATGACAACGCGCGCAAAACATTTGCCGCGCAATTCCAGGTCGCACCGGATTCCGGGGCCGCATATCTATTCCTGGGGAACATGTTGATGCAGGCCAATTTGCCGGAGCTGGCGGCAAAGGCCGCGGAGCAGGCGCTGAAAATCACGCCCAAACTTCCGCTGGCGCATTTCATGATCGGCGAAGTCTATCTATACAAATCCAATGTCACGGGAGCGCTGCAGGAATTCGAGCAGGAACGCGCGCTCAATCCCACCTATCCCGCAACGTACGATCGTCTCGGAGATGCCTATACGCGGATCGGCAAATACCAGCAGGCGCAGCAGGCACTCAGCAAGGCGATCGCTTTGGATACTTCCAGCACCGGTCCTTTCATCCTGATGGGAAAAGTCCTGTTGCGGACCGGTGATGCGCCTACAGCAGCCATGTACCTGCGTCACGCGGAGAAGATGGATCCCGGCAATTACATTACCCACACGCTGCTGAGCCAGGCCTACCGGCGGCTGGGCAAAGAAGAAGACGCCAGGCGCGAGATCGACATTGCATCGCAGATTCATGCTTCCAACCAATTGAAGCTGGAACCGGTTAAATAAATCCGGGCGGCATCAATGGATTCGGGCAGTCACCAGCCTGGTTTCCATCGGGACACCTCCGGCAACCGTGGTCTCCAGCACAGCTTCAAACGGATGGACCGCCCCATTCTGAAGAATACCTGCATGCAGAAGAGCTGCAACCGTGTCCGGATGAGACATATATTCCGTTGCTGCCTGGGTACCGTATGTCGTAAGTCCGCTCAGCACAAGGATCCATTTCCCTTGTTGCACCCCGGGCAGCAAAGCAAGAATGGCATAGTCCTTGTTCAGCGGATGTTCGGGACGGGTATAGGTGGCAGGCTCTCCGGGCTTGGGGTGATGGTTTACGATTCCCGCGAAGTCCGGCCCCGTCATCATGGTGAAGTCCGTGGTCGCAGGCAGCACCCTTAAAGACGGATTTTCCGCTGTCGAGCCAATAAACACCAGGTTCTTGAGCCTGGCTTCATCCCAGGTGACCAGTAAACTGCGCTTCAGAATGAATCTCGCGTGGTGAGCATCGAACAGTCGCGTCAACTGATAGATTGAGGCAACCTCCCCGATTCCCGTGTAGGTGTCGATGTACGACTCGGGAGGTATTTGCGGGTTTGCCGATGTTGCATAACGCAGCCCCGTTTTCGAGTCCCCTACAAACATGGCATTGCTGTAAATGACCAGAGGAGGGTCGTCCGCAAAGAACGGATGCCATAGCGTATCCACGCCCGATCGCACCTGGGTCTTGTATGAACCCGGTAAAAAAACCCGCTCGCGACCGCCAGCAGGATACAGGCACCAAGCACCCACAGCAGGTTGTTTCTGCTTTTGAGCGGAGCGGGCGGGGCGACGCTACCTGGATTGTCCCGCTCCGGTGCCGCCTGCAGGAGTGACGAGCCCGTTGGTACGGTCTGCGCCATCGACAGAGCCCTTCGATCGAGAACCAGGCACTGCCGGGCGAAAAACCGGAACATAATGCCCTTTTGGGATTTCGATGATGACAGATTCCCCAGACCCTTCGCCGGAATAATATTCACCCAATTTCTGCCGCAGCAGTCGGGCATGGGTACGAACAATACTGTCTTCGCTGGAGTTGTAACCCGGCGAACGGTGAAACACGTGGATACCGATTTGCTGTTCGGTGGCTTCCTCCGGCACTCCGCGAATCGCGCACCCGGCGACGTAGAGCAGGAAATCGTGCAACCTTCCCGACGTTTTGAAATGTTGACTGGAGGCAACCCGCTGTACCAGCTGCCAGCGAGCATCGCCGGCTATGGTGCCCGGAATCTCCGGGCTGGGCAAAGGCTTTGACATGGCTAAAATACCAGCTTTCGGCCGTTTTTCACGGGTGAAATCACCGTGAACAACGTACCCAATGTACTGAGATGTACGTACGATGTCTACGGTGGACTAATTCGTCCGTTTAAGCCATGAAAGTAGACGCATCTTCTGCAGCGCCTACAGAATAAACGGTTTAACACATTTTGGTGGCAGCAAGTTTTCAGAAAGCATGGATAAAGGCGCATCGGCTCCTTTTAAATCCAGCTCTGCCGCCAGTCGTTCTCGTCCCGCTGTTTGGAGGCTTCCATGAAGTACGCGCATACACCCCAGGACCATCCATCGTACGGTTTCACCCGGCCCCACAGTCGCCTGGCAACGTTTCTGATCTTCACTGCTCGCGGTGGCGGTTCTGTACGCCCCCAGGAGCTCCGCTCAAGCGGTTTACGGGTCCATTTTCGGAACTGTCACTGATACCACCGGGGCGGTGATTCCCAATGCCAATATCTCCGTCACAGATATTTCGAAAAACACCACGGTCACCAGCGTGGCGAACGGCAGCGGTGAATATCAGGTGCAGCATCTGATTCCGGACGTATACCGGGTAGTGGTTACGGCACCGGGTTTCAACCAAAGCACTGTGCAAAGCGTGCAAGTGTATGCCGACACCCAGCCGAAAGTGGACGTACAATTGGCCGTCGGCGCCGTGGCCAACACGGTCCAGGTGACCACGGCCGCTCCCTTGCTGGAAACTGCCCGCGCCGACGTCAGCACCATCCTGAATGCACGCGCTCTCGAAAATCTCCCCAACTTCAACCGGAATTTTACGGAATTTGAGCTGTTGACCCCGGGGACCAGCTACATTGGCTGGAACGTAGGCCAGTCGCAGAATCCGCAGCAAAGCGAACAGATTGAGATCAACGGTCAGCTGCCGTTTGCAACCGGATATGAACTGGACGGAACCGATAACCAGGATCCAATCATCGGCGTGGCCGTCATCAACCCAAATCTGGACGCGGTCTCCGAAATGAAGGTCACGTCACAGAATTACGATGCCGAGCTCGGAGGCTCCGTGGCCGGAATGGTGACCGCCCAAACCAAGTCCGGCACCAATGACTTCCACGGTTCTGCCTTTGAGTTTCGCCGGTCGGATGCCCAGCAGGCTCGCGATCCGTTTTCCGAGTCTCAGCGCGATGCGCTCACAGGGCGATACATACCCCCAAATCTCCAGAACATGTTTGGCGGCTCGATCGGCGGCCCAGTGAAAAGGGACAAGATATTTTTCTTCGGCGACTATCAAGGCGTCCGCCAGAAGACCGGCACGTCCCTGATTACGACCGTGCCGACAGCCTTGGCGCACACGACCTGTACCTCGGGCGGGGACTGTAACCTGAGCGACTATCTGAACCCCGCGCTGCAGGGATCGCCCCAGTTTCAGATCTACGATCCGGCGACGGATGAAACCTCCACCGCCGGCCGCACTCCGTTTCCGAACAACATTATTCCTGTCGGCCGTTTGTCGGCTCCCGCCGTCAATCTGATGAAAATGATGCCCTTGCCGAACCACGGCGCAAACATCGTCAACAATTACATTGCGTCAGGCTCCGGCATCTTCAATACCAACCAATACGACGTCCGCGGCGATGCGCAGACAACTGAGAAGTTTCATTCCTTCGGCAGGTACACCCGATTCACCTCATCGCTCTCCGGCGCTCCCTATTTCGGCGCGGCGGGCGGCGGCGGGTTCGGCGCCGGAGGGTTTGCCGGTACCGACTCCGCGCTCGACCAGAGCGTAGCGGCGGGCGGCGACCTGGTTCTGTCTCCGAAGTGGCTGACGGACTTTCGTTTTGGATGGTTCCGTATTTACATCAACCTGGAAGGCCCGGACTACAACAAGCCGCTGGGCAATCAGCTCGGCATCCCGAACGCCAATGTCGGCGATCTGGCATTGAACGGCGGACTGCCGCAATTCAATATCGATGTCCCCAGCAACGGCACAAATGGCAGCAGCACAATCACGTACGGCACCACCGCCAACCAGTTTTTGCAGACCGAGAACCAGTTCCAGGCGGTGAATAACTGGACACATCAGGCGGGCAACCACTCCATCAAGTTCGGAGTGGACCTGCGCTATGCCATGAACCATCTGGTCGGCCTCGATAACAACAATGTGCGCTCCGGCAACTTCCATTTTGCGTCCACCCGAACCGCGGGTCCTGCGGTAGCACCGCCTGGCGTGACCAGTAGCGGTCTTGGGTGGGGGACTTTCGTGCTGGGCGATGTCACATCAGTTCCAACGTACGCAAACACAGAACACGAATGCGCAGGAACGCCAGAAGCGCGGCTTCCTCTATGTGCAGGATCAATGGCGAGCCACCAACACCGTGACCGTCAATTACGGTCTGCGCTACGACATGATCTTTCCGGAATCGGTGAATGGAAAAGGTCAGGGAGGGTTGCTCGACCTGAACACGGGCAACATCCGCATCGCGGGATATGGCCCGTATGGAACGAACCTGAACGTGAATAAAAACTGGAAAGAATTTGCGCCGCGTATCGGCATTGCCTGGCAGCCGGTGCAGAACACAGTCATTCGCGCAGGATACGGCCGCGCCTACGGCCTGGGATGGTCCGGCGACAATTTCGGTGAGGTGCTCACGTTTTCCTATCCGACGCAGGTTTCGCAGAATCTGAATCCGCCAACCAACGCGTCGGACCTTTTCAAAATGCAGGCAGGGCCTCCGCCGTATACTTTCGCGCCCATTCCCGCCGACGGCAATTATCCGCTGCCCGACGGCGTTGGAGTGCCCACCCGTCCGCTTACAATCCGCCTGCCAACGCTGGATGCGTGGAACCTGATGCTGCAGCAGCAGATCACGCCAACAACGTCCTTGCAGATTGGCTATGTGGGCAGTCACGGCATTCACAACATGTTCGATTCGTCCAACCAGGCGAGTCCGAACCAGCCCACGATTCGCGGATTCAACACCTGCGGCACTGTGGTCGCAGGATGCAACCCAGCGGATATCAATCCGGCGACGGGATTGCCGTATACCACGAATGATCGCCGCCCCTACTACGATGGCGCTGCCCAGACGTATTTGGGCCTTGGTTACGGTCACCCATTTGGATGGTCGCAGGACCTGCGCTATAACGCGAACCTGGCGACCACCAGTTACCAGGCACTGCAGGTGGTGCTCAATAAGAGTTTCTCCCACGGCGTTCAGGCCCAGGCAAACTACACCTGGTCCAAGGCACGTGCCCATGAATCGGACTATTACTTCAACGACCCGCGCGCCGATTACGGCAACAGCTACTACAATCGCCCGCAGGCAATTTATTCTGTTCGGCACATGGAACCTGCCGTTCGGCCACAACCAGGCTTTCGGCGGTAACGCGCCGGGCTGGGTGAATCAAGCCATCGGCGGCTTTGCCATCAACGGAAATCTGAGCTGGGAGAAAGGTCTCCCGTTTACTCCGACGTATAACGAGTGTCCGGCGGATGAAGACATCGACGGCGTGGGAGGCTCCTTATGCCGCCCAAGCCAGGCAGCTCCGGGACAGAACTATGGCCTGGGCGCCGGACCCTTCGATGCTCAAACCGGTTCTGTGCGTTACTTCACGCCGGTCGCCCCGTTGGCGACCAATGGTCAGGTCGAAGGGCCTTACAGGCGTCCACAGGTGGGGACCTTCGGCGACATCCAGCGCGACAGCCTGTTCGGACCAGGGCTGATCAACGTGGATGCCTCCGTGGCCAAGAGCTTCCAACTGACGAATCGCCTCACTTTCCAGTTGACCGCGCAGGCATTCAATGTGTTCAATCACCCGAATCTTGGCGGCCCCAGCAATTGCGTGGATTGCGGCCCCAGTTCCGGTCTGATTTCGAGCACGATATCGAGCCAGGACGGAACATCGATGCGGCGTCTGCAGTTCGCAGGGAAATTCCAGTTCTAACGTAAGCGCCAATACACAAGAGCGGCAGGCCCAAACGGTCTGCCGCTCTTGCCCGCAGTAATGCTTTGCAGAATCCAAAAGACTTTCACGCCGATTCGCGATGGATAGGCAGCTACGCTCGGATATTTCACAACCGTCGGTTCGATCCCCAGGATCGGTAAGCCCATGACATCGAGAAGCCGCAAATCATCGTTTGCCATGCATCTGGTCGGTGTCCGGCCGCCTCGGTTTCACGCTTCGAGGTGCGGCATATTCACGCATAAACCTCCGGTGTTTCGCCGGCGAAGCCTCGCCCTCGCTGCGGTGCTTTTCTTCGCAGGCGCAGAACTCTGCATCGCGCAGACCACGGCGGCCTCGAAGGACCAAAGCTATTACGATGCCACCCACCAGCTGCATCCCGCCGGCCTGGACAATCCCGTTGCCAATCCAAAAGCGGTGGTGTTTCTTGGGCACGCGCGTTTCACCGTGCTGACGCCACGGTTGATTCGAATGGAGTGGGCGGCGGACGGAAAATTTGAAGATCATGCATCCCTTGTGTTTCTGAACCGCAACACACCCGTCCCGGCATTTACTCATAAAGTGGTGCGCTCCACCAATGGTCAGGTGCTGACTTTGGATACCGGTAAGCTCCATCTGCGGTATACGCTGCGGCCGGGGAGCAGTGGGAAGTTTAACCCGGACGATCTTGAGATCAGTTTTGAAATGAACGGGAAGCAAGCCGAATGGCATCCCGGCCTGCCCGATACCGGCAACCTGCAAGGCACAGCGCGCACGCTCGATGGAGCGCGCGGCAGTCATCTGCAAAGCCCCATGGGGCCGGGGTTAATTTCTCGCGATGGGTGGGTGGTAGTCGACGACTCCAAGCGGCCCTTGTTTGACTCAGCAAACTTCACCTTCGCTCAGGGAGAAAATAGCGTATGGCCATGGGTTATCGAACGTCCGCCGGGCGATCGTCAGGACTGGTATTTTTTTGGATTCGGCCATCACTATAAAAAAGCTCTCGGAGCCTTCGTCGAGGTAGCCGGACGTATTCCGATCCCGCCTTACTTTGCCTTCGGCACGTGGTGGTCGCGGTACTGGGCTTATAGCGATCAGGAACTGGACAACCTGGTCACAGGTTTCCATGAAAATGATGTGCCGCTGGATGTGCTTGTTATCGATATGGACTGGCACCCAAACTTCCACCTGAAGTGGTGGAACGACACCATGGATGCATCCGGCCATGTCAAGGGATGGACCGGCGATAGCTGGAATCATCTGCTGTTTCCCGACCCGACTGCGTTTCTTCATCACATCCATCAGCAGGACCTGCATGTCACGCTGAATCTTCATCCCGCATCGGGCGTCCAGCCCTGGGAAAAGCGATATCCGGAGATGGCGCGCGCCATGGGGATCGATCCGGCCACCAGGAAATATGTTCCCTTCGACATTACCAGCAAGAAGTACGCCACGAATTTGATGGATATCATGCTGCACCCACTTGAAAAAGAAGGCGTGGATTTCTGGTGGCTCGACTGGCAGCAGGAACCGAACACCGCGATGACGGGAATCAACCCAACCTGGTGGCTGAACTATGTCCACTTCACAGACCAGGCGCGCGAGGGGAAACGGCCGTTGCTCTTCCATCGCTGGGGAGGGCTGGGGAACCATCGCTATGAGATCGGCTTCTCGGGCGACACGATTTCGGTCTGGCCGTCGCTCGCTTTTCAGCCTTGGTTTACCGCTACAGCGGCGAACGTAGGCTATGCGTACTGGAGCCATGACATCGGCGGCCATATTCCGGGAGCAGTCAGCCCGGAACTATTTCTGCGCTGGATACAGTTCGGGACGTTTTCTCCGATCCTGCGCACTCACACGACGAAGAATCCGGATGCGGAACGGCGTATCTGGGCCTATCCGGAACCATACTCAAACTTCATGCGGGACGCCTTCCACCTGCGCTACGCGTTGATCCCATACCTTTACACAGAAGCGCGCCGCACCTACGATACCGGCGTCGCGTTTTTGCGACCGCTCTATTACAACTGGCCGAACGCCGCTCAGGCCTATACGTCGAAAGGTGAGTACAGCTTCGGCGAAGAGATGCTGGTGGACCCGGTTGTGACTCCTGTCGATGAAACGTCGCAACTGGCAAGCGAAACTGTCTGGCTGCCGAAGGGGAAGTGGATCGAATGGGAAACCGGGAGGCATTTTACCGGTCCAATTACAGTCGACCGGAGATTCTCCATCAGCCAGATTCCCGTCTATGTGCCGGAAGGGGCGATCGTCCCCATGGCGCCTCCAATGCTGCACACGGAAGAAAAGCCCGTCAATCCGCTGATCCTGACGATATTCCCGCAAAGCTCCGGATCATCCTCCGAGTACACGATGTATCAGGACGCGAGAAATACCCGCGCCTACCGGCAGGATCAGGCGGAGTGGACCACGATCCATGCGAAAGAAACTGGCGGCGATCTTACGATTCACATCGATGCCGCGCGGGGCAGCTATCCGGGGATGCTGCAGGCCCGCGGTTACGAAATACGTTTGCCCGGAGACTGGCCGCCCGACTCTGTGACGGCCAATGGAAAACCGCTCGCCTACGCCGCAAAAAAAGATGCGACCGGTTGGCGTTATGACGGAAATACACTGACGACAATCATCACCGTACCGCAGCCATCCGGTAACCGAGCCGGTTGAAATTCAAATTCATCGTTCGATGCAGATGATTGACCGGAGAGGCGAACTGGATGGGTTTGCAGGTGCAATGACGCGCTTGCGGGAAGCCTATGACACCCTGAACCAGACGTTTCCGCTGGGCTGGTCGCCGGATTCTCTGATCGACGCAATGCAGACCGGGGACCGGCTCAATTACCACCCGGAAACAGTCTCGCAGGAGCTGACGCACTTCCATGCAATCCTGCCCCATGCCATCGCAGATGTGCAGAAGATGGGAAACGCAATCAGTCCAGAGGACAAGGAAAAAATCGCAAAGTCACTGGGCAGCGATTGGCAGAATTCCATCAATACCCGGCTTTCTGCGTACCAGAAGCAGGTGACCCGGGCCATCGCTCAACTGCAGGATGTAGCTCCTGAGACCGCCGGAACCGGCAATGCCACTCAGTCTGTCAAGTAAAATTCGTGCCGAAGAGCATATCTCATGGCCTTACCGACTGATCTGCGGCACAGAAGACGGACCATCCGGAATGCCGCCTTTGTGCTGAGCTGCATTGTCGCCGTGGCATGCGTTTCTCCGACCTTCACATGGGGGCAAATAGCGATTTCACAGCCGGACACCCGGCTGGCATCGCTCGCGCTGAATACCGATGCGGTTTATCCACGACGCTTTCTGGCTGTCCATGGCAGGCGCGCCCTGATTGATGGATATTCAGAAAACGGATTGGAGGTCTGGGCTTATCCTCTGCAACTGATTCAAAACTACCGGCTGGGATTTCGCGTCCAGGGAACAACTTCGGAGATTGCCGGTCAGGCGATTCTGCGGCGCATCACCTATCGGCCGGAAGCGATCGTCCGGACCTATCATCGGTTCGAATTTTATTGTCCGTGAAAAGCTCTTTGTCCCTCTCGACAAGCCCGGGGTGGTCATCACCTATACCGTCGAGAGCAAAACGCCGCTGGACATTATCGTCCACTTTGTTCCCGTGCTGGACTTGATGTGGCCGGCTGCCATTGGAGGCCAGGACACAGCCTGGAACAGCCGCCGCCAGCAGTTACGTCCTCTCCGAGCCGACAAACCGCTTTGCCGCCGTGATCGGATCGAAAGACATCGTCGCTCACGATGAGATATTCAATAGCACTGAAAATTCTTCCCACGGCAGTCTGGCTTTTACCGTTCGGGCAGGTGGATCTTCGCCCCAGGTGGCTACCGTGGTGATTGCGTCGATGGAGAATGTCCACAGCAATCCTGCATCGATCATTCAGGAACTATCGGCATCCAGTCGCGCGCTGGAACAGGCAGCCGCAGATCACTATGCCGGGCTGCTGGCGAGCGCGTTGCAGATTCAAACTCCGGATCCGACGATAAACCAGGGGCTGGCGTGGTCGACCATCGCGCTCGATCAGGCCTGGGTCTGCAATCCGTATCTGGGATGCGGATTGGTCGCGGGATATGGACCATCGCGCGGCGCCCGGCGTCCGCAATACGCATGGTTTTTCGCCGGGGATGGAATGATTGCGACCCGCGCCTTAGTCAGCGCCGGGGAATATTCCCGCGCGCGGGATGAGCTGCGTTTCATCGCGAAATATCAGGACAAACAAACCGGCATGGTCTGGCATGAGATGTCGCAAAGCGCGGGCCTTCTCGACTGGGCCGGTAAATACCCCTACATGTTCGTCCATGTCGATATCTCGTTCCAATATCTCAACGCAATGGCGAATTATGTATCGGTCAGCGGAGACCGGAAATTTCTGCGGGAGCAATGGCCCTCGATCCAGGCCGCCTATCGCTACTGCCAATCTCTTGTCGATCCTCGCGATGGATTGCCTCGCATTCCTGCGAATAAGGAAGGTGGAGATGAGCAGGACCGGATGAGCGACGAACTGACGCTGTCGGCAGCCTGGGTAAAGGCGGCTGCCTCGTTCGCCCGCATGGCTGAATGGATGAACGATCCCGCAGCCGCGAAAGAAGCTGATGATTCAAGTACGAAAGCGCGCGCGTCCGCTGCACAACGCTACTGGAATCCGCAGGAGCATTTCTGGATCGATGGCTACACGCCGCTGGGCAAACCGATTTTCAACCGCAGCAGCAGTGGAGATGTTGCGATCGCGGAGCATGTATTCAGCAAGCAGCAGGAGAACGGATTGCTGGATCAACTCGCCTCCCCAAACTATCAAACCGATTGGGGAACCCGGAGTATTCCGCTGAACTCGAAAGCCTTCGAGGCAAACTCCTATGCAAAAGGGAGCGTCTGGGCTGTTGGAACCGCCTCTATGGCTTTGGATTTCTGGGCGGATCATCGGCCGATCGAGGCGTTTTCCATCTGGAGCGGACTGGTTCCATGGCTTTCTCTCGATTCGCTCGGCCACTTGAATGAAGTGTTGGCCGGCGACTATTACCATCAGCAAACAGAATCGGTACCGGAACAGACGTGGTCATCGGCGGTGTTCCTCGACGCTGCCGTTCGAGGACTGCTGGGATTGCAGGTAGAAGCTATTTCGAACCGAGTCATTTTCGCTCCCCACCTGCCGGCAGACTGGAATTCCATCGCAGTTCGCAATCTCCAGTTGCCGCACTCAAAACTCGCGATGTCGATCGCCCGCACGCCAGGAAATTTGCAGCTGAAGATAGTGAACAGCGGCGCTCCTGTCGAGCTTCTCTTTGAGCCCGGACTGCCTTTAGGCGCCCAGATAGCCGGCGCGGACCTGAATGGCAACCGCATTCAGGCATCGTTGGAGCAGCATTCTCAAGATTCCGATGCGCGGATCGAGATGCAAATTCCATCTGGAACCGCGACTCTCAATGTGCGCTATCATGGCGGAATTTCGCTCGTGTTGCCCGAATCGCATCCCTTACCAGGCGACCCATCGACAAACATCAAAGTGATCCAACAGAAACTCAGCGGGATCGATTATGTTCTGGACGCGGAGGTCGATCCAACCCGCGCGACTACCTTCAGGCTCGTGACCCCCTGGAAAATCGTCGCGGTCCATGGCGCGAGCCTGAGATCGAGCGCAGCGGACAATTACGAGTTCACGATTCCTCCATCGAAGATTCAGGGCGCACCTTCCGAATACGTCCCGGTCGAAGTCAGAGTTACCATTGCACGATAATATTTGCCAAGGTAGAGTTCACAAATGAATCGTAGAGAGTTGATGATTTCTTCCGCAGCAGCGGTCGCCTCGCGGTCAGGGTTGGCTTTTCCTCGCCTTTCCTCGCCCGCATCCACAGCAGAGCGAGGAAGAGGAGCGGAGCAAGAACGGCGATCTCCCGGACCATCTTCTGCTCACTCGCATGGCGGGAATTGCCACAATCCCGCGTTTCTCCAGCGAATTTCGAAGAAATATCAAGACCGGATCGTGTACGGAACTGATTTCACCTATTCACCTGGAGAACTTCGTTCCACCTTCCGAACAATAGAAACAGCCGACGAGCACTTCTATTACGAGGACTATGTCGATTACTTCTGGCCGATATATGGCTTGAATCTTTCCGATCCCGTGCTGAAGCAGCTATATCGCGACAACGCTCTCCGGATTTTTCAGGATGTCCGCAACGGATTGGCCTGAGATGGGAAAGGATTGTGATGATCGAGTTGCGCAGAACAGTAATCGCTTGCGTCTAGTGATCCGTCCACGCGACTGCGCCACGATTTATTTCTGGAATGCTGAACTTCACCTGATTGCCGGAAACAGTTCCCGACAGAGTGGTGGTTGTACCGAGGAAAGGCAGCAAGTGAAGCGTCGTGCCTGCGCTTACTGGAGCAGTGATGGTGACATTTTGCTCTGGGACCGGTACGGTCGCGGCGCCGGTTTTGAGCCCTTTGAAGTTGGCGAAGAACCAGTGGGTCTTGTGATCGACGCGGGCAATATAAGCAACCAGATCGGGGGAGGCCTGAATCGCGAATCCAGCGGGGTTATCAAGCGTCTTCAGGAAATCCGATTGAGTATTCGTAGAAGCAGTCTCAAAATCCTTGTTTGCCAGTGCCAGGTATTGTGCTCCCGGCGCGTTGGGGAATAGAACGACATTCGGGAATTTAGCGATCGTGCCATTGCTTTTCCCAGTGAGAACAAGCCGGCCGCCTTTGGAAGAGAACGTGTGCAGTTCTGTAATTTCCGAACTATCCAGCGCTTGCACATTGGGCAGGACAAGCGTTTTACCCGAGAATGAAACGAGGGTTCTTGGCGTCACGATCTGAAATTGGATGTGGCGGCGCAGCATGAGAAGCAGGACGCCGCGATAGCTATTGATAAACGTATCGGGAAAATGATTCCGAGTCGTGTCGGAAAAATAGACTCCAACATTGCTGACCGGTTCTCTGGGCTTGAAAAGAGTGTCCTGATTCTCTGCGATCCAATGGAAGATCTCCTTCCGCATGGCGAGATCGTTGGACCCTGCCATACTATGGCCCGGTGCATCCCAGAAATGTGTGCCTGCCATTAACTCCGACATGGCGAGGTTCTTCATCGCATCCGCTGGGGTAACACGCGGATTTCCGTCCCAGGAATAATTCAGCATCCACGTCGGTTTGCCCTGGGCGAAAGCGCGGAAGGATTGCATCCCAATCTGGTACATAAACCAGTCGAATTGGCTGCGGCTCGCGGCCGTGTGATCTTTGGCATTGCCAAAGTCGTACTCATGCGCGACCGCATCCACAACCGGATACAGTTGATAGACATCCGCGCCGACACGAACCGCCGCCTCTTCAATTCCGGGATAAATCTCGGGAATCACGGCAATATTCGGATTGACAGAGACCGCATTCTTGCGGATTTCTGCAAGAAAATCCGTGATGGTCTGAATGCGAAAGTCTACCCACTTCAAGAATCCCGGATCGTTGAAATCGCCGAGCTTGAAATCTTTCCGCGCATCCAAACCGGTGCGATCACGAAAGGCCTTCACTGTATAGTCATCGAAACTCGCCCAGCTGTTCTCCCATCCGGTGAAGTGGGTCATCCAGTACGGAATGTCGACGTAGATACCGTCAATTCCGGTGCCTGCGATCTGGCGGACACGCTCCATATAGATGCGACGCCATTCCGTCGCATAAGGGCTGACCCATACATCCTCATCGCCCTTTCTGATCCAGAAAGCGGTGCCGGCGGTAAACATCGCCGGCTGGCCCGAGCGCTTGCGTTGCAGCCAGCCAGGATGGTCTTTCGCCATGGTGTGCGGTGTCGACGCAGCATTCGCGGTAATGCACTCCAGCCCGGCGATATAGACAAACGCATGATTGCCATGCTCGTGCGCTAGCTTGGCGACCTTGCGAATTGCCTGGAGTTTAACCGTCGGATCGATAAAGCTTTCATATCGCCCTGGGATATCGTTATCTACTTCGATTCCGTAGACCCCGCTGGCCTGGGCCTTGCTGACGATCTCCGCCGGATTGTCCGGCGTAAGCCCATATGCGCCGATACGAACATCCTGCATCCACGCTCGCGGATTTTGTTTGTGAGTCTGCGCGGAAATTGCCGTTGCGGGTAACACTACGCTAGCAATCGCAATGGACGTCGCCGTCCAAACCAGGCGTGTACGCAACCGCATGTCTCTCCTCCATCCCAGTAATGTCGTCCTTGTGGAACTGCAATTACGAACCGTGCTGAAAGGTCGAATATGGGTGGGCGCATATCGCGCCAGTTCAAAGCTCAATACAGAATTAGTAATCGGACGCCTGATTACATGTTTTCGGAATCAGGGGCGCAGTCCATCCGTTTCGTAAACGTTTTGTTTAGTTCGTTTTGTTGCGCCTTGTCAAGCGGGCATTACTATTACGAGGACTACATCGATTATTTCCAGCAAATGTATGGCTTGAATCTTTCCGATGCGACACTTAAGAAACTTTATCGCGACAACGCTCTCCGGATGTTTTCAAGAGGCCCGCAATGGAGGGCTTGAGATGGATAGCGGCGCAGGAATAATCGGCGCGCAAACAGCCAGACGGTCTTTCATATTTTAGGGTGACTTGATCCAGAGTTCGGCCCTCTTTACTTTCCAGTAGCGCCTCGATGAAAGCCAAAATAACACGCAACCCGTCCGAACGGAAGTTTTCAATTCCGACCTGTTGCAAGCCAAGCTCTCTTGCCTTTCCAGCTAGCCACTCCGCCGCCTGATCATATGCTGACTCGCTTCGATTCGGCTCCCTGCGACAGTTGCGCATCATATTGATATGCAACATCGCCCGAGTTATTTCGAATGAGCTTGATCGTTGCTTCATCTCGGTAAGCGGGAGACCTGGCTTGGCGCTTTGAGATCCCAATGGCAATGCGATCGTCTGTTGGGCCATACACGAAGAAGGGCATTGGATTCCATTGCCACGCAAGTCAGAAAGCATATAGCAGGTATTCTGGCCATCAATTTCAACCTCCAACAACTCCGCGCCCAATTCAACCTACACGCGAGACATGTTCCTCGCCTGGTAAGAGCGTGTCCTCTGTTGTAGGGCCATCGTTCATATTCCCAGTGACCGAAGCATCGCAAACTGTGAGGTGGAAAGATGCCTTCCAATCGCATTGCCCTGGTGGAAACCCAGTACAAGCCAGTAATTTGTTGCCAGCGGCTGCCGTGTATGCTCAGAAACTAAATGGAACCAGTTACACATTTTCTTACAGGTGCATGCCTCGGCCGCGCGGGATCGAATCGCATCACTGCCTATGCAACATTGGCCATGGTGCTGGCGGCCGAAGCGCCCGATATCGATATTCTCTGGAGCATTCGCGGGCCAGTCGCCGGTTTCGAGCATCATCGCGGCATCACTCACACGTTTCTTGGCGCTCCGTTCATGGCGCTGATCGTGACCGGTGCGATCTGGCTCTGGCATCTCTGGCGAACACGAACTGCGGCACGCGCTATCGACTCGCCCACGGAAAAAAATTGTCCACCGGTGCGCTGGGTTTGGATCTGGTTCCTGGCGCTCCTCGCCGACTTCAGCCATCTCCTGCTTGACTGGACCAACAACTACGGTCTACGGCCATTCTTTCCGTTCAATCCGCGCTGGTATGCCGGAAACATCTTCTTTATCTTTGAGCCGGTGCTGTTCGCCGCATTGCTCGCCGCCCTGCTGATTCCCGCGATCCTCGGTCTCGCGGATCGCGAAATCGGGGTTCGCAGACAACGGTTTCGCGGCCGCGGATGGGCAATCTTCTCACTGTGCATTGCCGTGGTGCTGGGCTGCTGGCGCTGGGCCGAACATGAGCGCGCCCTGCACCTGCTGGCGCAGCAGAATTATCAGGACGAAGCCCCGCTGCGCATGACCGTCAGCCCGTATCCCGGCGACGTTTTCAAGTGGTTCGGCGTAGTGGAAACCACAGATTTCTATCAGACCGCGATTCTCAACACGCGCACCGGCGATTTCACCAGCCAGGCCCCGGCAGACGTCTATTACAAGCAGCCCCAGACGCCAGCCATTCTCGGCGGCAGAGAAATCCTGGCTTGGCCGTGTGTTTCTCGACTGGTCAAAATTTCCTTACGTGGAAGAATCGGGCGTCTTCGGCATGATGCCCAATGGCGCCCATTACACACGCGTCCACTTTCAGGATCTTCGCTTCGCCTACGACGCGCTTTTTCTGCATGGCCGCAGAGACGCCCCTCTCGGCGGAACGGTCATGATCGCTCCCAATGGGGAAGTAGACGAGATGCGCATGGGTAACCGCATCCAGAAATGACGGGAATCGCATCGAAGTCAATCTGACGCCTGCTTTCGGACTCAGCGCCCCTCTCGAAAACCGAGGACAATTGTTTCTCATGACAACTTATTTTTATCTGCTGAAAAATGCCTTGACCGGAGATGCTATTGCCGAAACAATGAAAGTTCATTGAGGAGCACGATTTCCTCCTCAGAAACCGCACCGCAAGAGGGAACAATGTTCAGCTATTTCTTCATTTTGATTGCGATCTTCTCCAGAATCCTGCCGCACCCATGGTTCAGCTTCACAGCCGTAGGCGCCTCACTGCTGGTCTTTGGAGCACGCCGCTCGCCGCGGCTGTTTTTTCTGCCGGTGTTGGCGTTCGCTGCCACCGACTACTTCCTGACGGTGTTTGCCTACAACTATCCCTTCCACGTCCAGGATTACCTGGTCACGTGGGCCTGGTATCTGGGCGCCTGCTGGATTGGGTATGCGATGTTGCGCAAACGCGGTAGTGCGGCGCTGGTCGTGGGCGCGGCTGTCGGCACTTCCACTTCTTTCTTCCTCGCCAGCAACTTCGCCGTCTGGCTCGGCTCGACTCTTTATCCGCACACAGCAGGCGGACTGGCTACCTGCTACATCATTGGTCTTCCGTTTTATGGCAACGACGTGCTGGCCACTACGCTGCTGACCAGTGCTGTATTCGGCCTGCCAGTGCTGGCGCGGCGAATGGCCGAAGAGTGGCATCGGCGCTCTTTGAGCGGAAGCGGCCCGAACGCCTTCTAAAGTGTGCTCGGCCCTCATTCCGGGCGAAGCCGAGGAATCCACTCTTATCGGGTGACCCACCTCTCGATTTCGAGAAGAACCCAATGACTCAGTCGCACAACCGCGAACCCGCCGGTCCGGGCGGAGAGGATGAGGATTTCTACTTCGACGGCCCGTACCTGGTCTTTACGGAGGCGTATCACAGGAAACGCGGCTATTGCTGCCAATCCGGCTGCCGCCACTGCCCCTATGGATTCGTCAGGGCCAGTCAAACCGAGACCGCACCTCCGCCCGAATAAAACGGCGGTACGTGAAGCTCACGCCGCGAAATTAGAGCCGAATAAGGTAAACTGCCCCGGATGCACGATTTAGCCACGCCGAGCCACGTTGAATCCCATTTTCAATCGAGCGAGCTGGTGCGCGATGTCGTAATCGGCATGGCAGATGGCCTGACCGTCCCCTTCGCACTGGCTGCCGGACTTTCCGGCGCGGTCGCTTCTTCCCATATTGTCGTGCTGGCCGGTTTGGCGGAAATCGCTGCCGGCTCCATCGCCATGGGTCTCGGCGGCTATCTTGCCGCGCGAGGCGATGTCGAGCACTACGCCAGCGAACGCGAGCGCGAGGAAAGAGAAATTGTCGAGCGCACCCGGGACGAGGAGGAGGAAATTTACGAAATCTTTGAAGAATACGGCGTTTCCCGAGCCGAAAGCGACTCCGTCCTGACCGCACTGAAACGCAATCCGCGGGCCTGGGTCGACTTTATGATGCGCTTTGAGTTGGGCCTCGAACAGCCCGCCAGCTTCCGCGCCCGTCAAAGTGCCGCAGTCATCGCATTTTCCTACATTGCCGGTGGATTTATTCCGCTGGCTCCGTATATGCTCCTGAGTCAGGCTGCATCCGCCCTGCATGCGTCGGTGGTTATCACACTGATCGCGCTTTTTGTGTTCGGCGCCATCAAGGGCCGGCTGACCGGGGGTGGCGTTTGGAAATCCGCCGTTCAGACTGTATGTATCGGCGGCGTGGCGGCAGCAGCGGCATATGTGCTTGCGCGACTCCTCAGCGCGCATCCAAGCTTCTAGCGTTCTAGGAGCACTTTTGTGGCAGGAATTGAAATCGTACCATCCCAGTTCGTGAACACCTCGCTGGCCGACCGCTTCCTGGCGGTACGCGCGACAACGGATGCCCTGGCGGAACGGTTGACGCCGGAGGACCAGATGGTGCAATCGTGCGCCGAAGCCAGCCCGGTGAAATGGCATTTGGCGCATACCACCTGGTTTTTTGAAACCTTCGTGCTGCGGGAATTCGTCCCCGGCTTCCGGCCCTTCGACGAGGATTTTTTCTGGCTTTTCAATAGCTATTACAAATCGCTCGGCAATCATCCCGAAAAACGCTTGCGCGCCTCCTTCTCGCGGCCATCGCTCAATCAGGTACTCGCCTACCGGCAACATGTGGAAGCCTGCGTACTGGAATTGCTGAACACAAGTGCATCCGCCGCAGCACTGGAGCGCATCGAACTTGGGATGCATCATGAACAGCAGCACCAGGAGCTGATCGCGACCGACATTAAGCACGCTTTCTGGTCGAATCCCCTGCAGCCGGTGTACTCGCGGCAAGCTTTGCCCAGGCGTGGGGCGGATCGACACTCCGCCGGTTGGCTGTGTTATCCCGGCGGTCTGGTGGAAATTGGACACGGCGGCGAGGGCTTCGCATTTGACAATGAGTTCTCCCGTCATCGCGTTCATCTGGTTCCGTTCCAGATCGCGTCGAAGCTGGTCACCTGCGCGGAATATCTCACTTTCATGCGGGACGATGGATACCGCCGTCCGGAATTGTGGCTCTCCGACGGCTGGGACACCATTGCGGCCCAGGGCTGGCAATCGCCGCTCTATTGGCATGCCGAACCAGACGGCACATGGAACGTCTTTACATTGCATGGATCGGTTCCGCTCGCTGGATCTGTTGAACACCCCGGTCTGTCATCTCAGCTACTACGAGGCCGACGCCTACGCTCGCTGGGCCGGATCGCGCCTGCCGACCGAATTTGAATGGGAGCAAGCCGCCTCCACCGTCCCGATCTCCGGAAATTTCCTGGAGAGCGGCGTATTTCACCCGCAGAATGCCGACGATATTGGCGACCCGCTTCAGCCGCAACAGATGTTCGGCGATGTATGGGAATGGACGCAGAGCGCCTACACTGCCTACCCCGGATACAGACCGGCAGCGGGCGCGCTCGGGGAATACAACGGCAAATTCATGTGCAGCCAGATCGTGCTGCGCGGCGGCTCCGCAATTACGCCGGCGTCGCATATCCGTGCGACGTATCGCAATTTCTTCTCTCCCGCAACGCGCTGGCAATTCTCCGGGATTCGCCTTGCCCGCGACGGAGAGCCTGCATGAACTCAATTTCGGTGCTGGAAATAACATCCGCGCACGCGACCGCTACCACTCCGATCGAAATAGCGGCCCTTGAAGGTCTTTCCGCGAGGCAGAAATACCTTCCTTCCTGGTTGTTTTACGATGCGGCAGGTTCGCGCCTTTTTGAAGAGATCACCCGCGTGCCCGAGTACTATCTGACCTCGCGGGAGCAATCCATTTTTGCCGCGCACACGGAGGAAATCCTGGCCGCAGCCTCCGGAGTGGAAAACCTGCCTTTATCGGTTGTGGAGCTGGGGGCGGGAAGTGCCAGCAAGACCGTCGTGCTGTTGCGCGCGCTGGTCGCCAGACAAGGGCACGCCATCTACATGCCGGTCGATGTCTCAGAAGCCGCCCTCCAGTGGGCCAGCCGAAACGTGCACGCCGCGCTGCCGATGATCGAGGTGCAGCCGATCTGCTCCGAGATCACCCATGAAACACCATTGAGTCTTCCCGCGGAGGGACGCAGGCTGGCCTTGTATATCGGGTCCAGCATCGGGAACTTCGATCCGCGAGAAGCCGTCGAATTACTGGTGTGGCTGCGTTCGCAACTGGAACCGGCGGATACGTTGCTGCTGGGCACCGATATGGTGAAAGGCATCGCCCCGTTGCTGGCCGCCTACAATGACAAAGCCGGGGTGACGGCCGCCTTCAATAAGAATGTTCTGGCGCGGCTGAACCGGGAACTTGGGGCCAACTTCGCGCTCGATGCATTTGAACATCGCGCGATATGGAACCCAGCCGCCAGCCGCATGGAAATGCATCTCGACAGCAAACGGAACCAGACCGTGCGCATTCCCGCTCTCGATCGCAGCTTTCAATTCAAGCGCGGAGAATCCATCCACACGGAGAACAGCTACAAATTTACGCCACAGGCAGTGGAAGATATTGTCCTGCAAAGCGGTTTTTCGCTGGAAAAAAGCTGGTACGACGGAGACCGCTGGTTCGGCGTGCATCTCGCGCGGGTCATCGATAGCGAAGCGATGATTGAAGAGGATTCCGAAGAAGAGGCCGCATAATTGCGCCGAGAGTTACTCCCCCGCGATCGTCATTCCTTCAATGCACAAGGTCGGGCAAGCCATCGCGCCGCGAAAGATTAAGTCGTTCCCGACACTTGAAATGTTGTACAGCATCTCCTTCAGATTGCCGGCCACGGTAATCTCTTCCACCGGATAGGTAAGCTCCCCATTCTCAATCCATAATCCGGAAGCTCCGTGGGAGGTATCCCCGGTCACAATATTCACGCCGTGACCAATCAGGTCAGTGACATAAAGTCCCTGGGGAATTTCAGCCAGAATCTCCTCCGGCGTCTTCGTTCCCGGCTCGAGATAGAAATTGCCCGCGCCGATCCCTGGACTCCCGGCGAGTCCGCGCGAAGCGTTCCCCGTCGACTGCAAACCCAGTTTTCGCGCCGCATAAGTGTTCAGCAGATAGCTGTTTAACACTCCGCGGTCGAGCACCACCTTCCGCCGCGTTGGAAGACCTTCGCCATCAAATGGCGCACTGCCAAACCCGCCGACCATCGTTCCGTCATCGATGACCGTCAGGTTGCTTCCGCCAACTGTTTCACCCAGCTTGCCGGCAAGAAAAGAGGAGCTGCGATATACCGCGTTTCCATTCACCGCCCCGAAAATCGCGCCCAGGATAGACTTCGCCACCTCGGGCGCGAATACCAGTGGAACCCGCTGGGTTGCAATTCTGCGCGCGCCCAGCCGCCGCACGGTGCGTCGCGCCGCTTCCCGCCCCACGTCCTCCGGCGACTCGAGCAAACGCAGCGAACGTTGGCTGGAATACCAGTAGTCGCGCTGCATGCCACCATCCGACGATTGCGCGATCGGCTGCGCGCTGATCGAACACGAAGACCGCCGCGACTCGCCAACAAATCCGCGCGAATTCGCCAATATCTTGCGCCCGGTCGCGGCGTCGAAGCTGCCGCCGCCGGAGTTTTGTATCCGAACATCCGCAGCCATGGCCGCCGCTTCCGTGCGCCGAGCATATTCAATGCGCTCGATGGCCGGCAGCGAATAGACATCTTCATAGAACAGGTCGAGATCGCCGT
The DNA here is from genome assembly GCA_963823295.1 of uncultured Acidobacteriota bacterium. GTDB lineage: Bacteria > Acidobacteriota > Terriglobia > Terriglobales > Acidobacteriaceae > JAKAAZ01. The sequence goes on along the minus strand of CAWGLF010000016.1, from coordinate 156,045 downwards.
CAATGGAACCGAACTCCGCGCGCTCCGGCAAGCCCACGAAAGGATCTTCCGAGGTAATGCGCACCAGCGACATGGCGCCGGAGATCAACTGCTCGATTCCCGCCGGAGAAAGGTCGCTGGTAGAAGTTGAGGCCGTGCGCTCTCCTTGAAACACACGCAGTCCCAGCGCGCGAGAGCCCGCCTCCTTCAATTGCTCCACCTGGCCCAGCCGCACCAGCGTTTCGAACTCATCGCCCTCGGCGAAGACTGCCTCGGCATCGCTAGCACCGGCCCGCAGCGCTTTTGAAACAACGTCGGTTACAAATTGCTCGTCAATGCTGCTGGATGTAACAGCGGCTGTGCTATTCACCGGAAATCCTCACAAGATTCTTGTTCTCTAATTCCCCGTACCGCCGACCGTCATCTTATCGAGTTTCACCGTAGGCATGCCGACGCCGACCGGAACGCTCTGTCCGGCTTTGCCGCAGGTGCCCACGCCCTCATCCAACTTCAGATCGTTCCCGACCATGGAGACATATTTCAGCGCCTCCGGCCCATTGCCGATCAGCGTCGCGTCCTTCACCGGCGCGGTGATCCTGCCGTCTTCAATCAGGTAGGCTTCCGACGCGGAAAAAACAAACTTCCCGTTCGTAATGTCCACTTGGCCGCCGCCGAAATTCACTGCATATAGCCCGCGCTGCACGCTGCGGATGATGTCGCCAGGATCGTCATCTCCGGCCAGCATGAACGTGTTCGTCATGCGCGGCATGGGGATGTGCTGGTAGCTTTCGCGGCGACCGTTGCCGGTATCCGCAATTCCCATCAGACGCGAAGAAAGTTTGTCGCTCATGTAGCCCTTCAGCACGCCGTTTTCAATCAATACCGTCTCCTGCGTTTTCGAGCCTTCGTCATCCACGTTGAGCGATCCTCGGCGATTCGGCATGGTGCCGTTATCGACCACAGTGACTTTCGGGCTGGCGACCATCTGGCCAATCAGCCCAGCAAATGCAGAGGTCTTCTTGCGGTTGAAATCCGCCTCCAGCCCATGCCCCACCGCTTCATGCAGCAGAACTCCCGGCCATCCTGGGCCGAGCACCACCGGCATCTCACCGGCCGGAGCCGGCACCGCACCCAGTTGCAGCACCGCTTGCCGTGCCGCTTCGGTTGCAAAATATTCCGGGGTTTTGTCGGTCAGGAAAAAATCGAGCAGCACCCGGCCGCCGCCCCCGGAACTTCCGCGCGCCATGTTGTCACCCTCTTTCGCGATGACAGAGACATTCAGGCGCGCCATCGGCTGCGTGTCGGTGGCGAAACTTCCATCGGAACCCGCCACCAGGATGCGCCGCAGTTCATCTGCAAAGCTAGCCTGCACCTGCACGATGCGCGGATCATACGCTCGGGCAGTGCGATTGGCGCGCTGGATCAGCTCCAGCTTCGCCGCTGTCTCGGCGTCGTACCCCGTATCCGGCACGGGATACAGCCCCGTCGAAGGCGTCTCGCGGAATCCCTGCACCGGCTGCTTCGACGGACCGCTCGCAATCAGGGCCGCCGTGCGCGCCGCGCGCAACAGCCGCTCTGGGGAAAGATCGTCCGTGTATGCATATCCTGTGCGTTCGCCGGAAACAACCCGCAGGCCGCAGCCCGCGCTGATTCCCTGGCTCGCAGATTTGACCAGCGACTCATCGATGACCACCGAACTGGCGGTGATGTACTCAAAATACAAATCGGCGTAATCGCCGCCCGCCGAAAGAGCTTCCGCAAGGCAGCGCTCCAGGAGCCGATCATTCAAACCAAGGTGTTCATAGAAAAATTTCCGGCTATCCGGCGATGCTGGTTGCATGGAGAGCTCCTGACGGCGGCGCGTATTTACGATACTTTGATTCTAATCTTTTGATTCACGCCCGGTGTCCGCCGATGCACCATGACGATTCCCGTCCTCCGCACTTCTTCCCCGGCCCTCTCGCGTGGTAGCGTGGAGGGCATGAGCACCGATCCACGCTATCCCATCGGAAAGTTTTCGCCGCCTTCGAACCTCTCGCCACAGGATCGTGATACCGCCATCCAAAGCATCTTCGGGCTGCCGCAAAAGCTGCGCGCCGCGGTCGATGGACTCTCCGAAACTCAGCTCGACACTGCATACCGCGAGGGCGGGTGGACCGTGCGCCAGACCGTCCATCATGTCGCCGATAGCCACATGCAGGCCACGGGCCGCGTCCGGATGGCGCTTACCGAAGACTGGCCGCTTGTCGCCCCGTATCAGGAATCTCTCTGGGCGGAGTTGCCCGATGCGCGCACGCAGCCGGTCGAGATTTCATTGCAACTTCTCGATGCGATTCAAACCCGCTGGGCGGCTCTCCTGCGCTCGATTAAACCGGCCGACTGGACGACGCGGGGCTACACCCATCCGCAAAACGGAAAGCAATCTCTTGGAGCAGATCGTCGCGATGTATGCGTGGCATGGCCGGCACCACACGGCACAGATCGCAGCCCTGCGCGACCGGATGGGATGGTAGACAATCCACCACTCCCGCCTGCGCCGGAGCAATTGGCTCTGCAGCTTCAGACATTTCTGAAGGACCAGCCCGCCGCCGTACTCGTCGAAAATGGCCGCATTCTTTTCGACTTGCGGCAATCCCGCCTGTCCGTTGCGTCCGAGCATGGCCATTGCGTGCTGCATGTCTGGTCGGAGGAGCGCGATCTCGTCCGTAATGTCATCGATATCACGGTGCGGAAGGTTGGCCTGCGTCTTCACGTTCTGCGCATGGGACAAACGAAACCGCAGACGCTTGAATTACATCCGCAGCAGTGCCGTTTGCCTTCGCAACGGGAGGCGACGCGCACGCGTTTCACTCCTCTACTGGAACGCTTGCTGCCCAGATATTTTCCCGATTGCAAAGTTGAAGGTCTGCGCACGGCCATGGATCTCGAGCGCAGCTTCGGTCCCGCATATGCGCGTGGAATGCTGGTCCGCGGTAACTCCGCCTGGGCGGTGATTGCCGTCAACAGCGAAGAATCGCAGGCGCTGGTGGACGGTATCCTCACACTGGGCGTTTTGTGGCTGCACCACTGCCGCGAGCAGAGCAATGGCCGGCGCATAGTGGAAGGTTTGCGGCTAATCGTGCCGCGCGGCAAATCCGCGCTCACCGCGGCGCGGCTGACATGGATGAATCCGCGCGCTGCCACGTGGGAGCTGTACGAACTCGACGAAAAGGCTGAGGAACTGTATGCGCGCGACGCCCGCGACCAGGGAAATCTCGATTCCCATCTGGTGCATGTTCCCAACACATCCGCTGCGGATGAACGTTTCCGTTCGGCGGTCCAGCGTGTCCGCGCTGTGCTCCCGGCGGATGCCGCCGCCCAGATGGAGATCGTTTTCCGCACCGGCAATGAGGTCGGCCTGCTCTGGAACGGTCTGGAGTTTGCCCGTATCCGGAGCAGCGTGGCGGAAAACAGTTTCGCCCGCTCGGAGGAGATCCTGTTCGGCTCCGGAGCCAACGCGACATTGCTAACGGAAGAATCTGCGCCCAAACTACGGGCTATCGTCGAGCAGTTGATTCTGCGCCGGCGCACTGCTGGCGACAAACGGGATACGCTATATCGGCAGCAGCCGGAGCGCTGGCTTGAATCGATGATTCGGCGCTCGCCGGATTCGATCGACGCCATGATCGAGCCCTATCCTGTGTACGCGCAGGTTCCTGCTTTTTCGGCTGCCGATCGCGCCGTTCTCGATTTATTAGCTGTGCGGCGCGATGGCCGCCTAGTAGTGATCGAGATCAAGGCTGCGGAGGACCTCCATTTCGCCTTACAGGCGCTCGATTATTGGATTCGAGTGCGGCGGCATCATCATCCGGCCGCACAGTCTGCTGGAAGCGGCGGCACAGAAAGTGATTTGAAACGCTTCGGATATTTTCCGACGAAACAGCTTCGGCCCGAGGCTCCGCTGCTCTACCTGGTTGCCCCGGCATTGCGAATTCACTCCGCGACGGAAATTGTTTTGCGCTACATATCGCCTGAGGTGGACTGGACGTTGATTGCACTGGATGAACGCTGGCGAGAAAAGATTCGAGTGGTGTTCCGCAAGCATCGGCAGAAGAGTTAAACTGCCCGCGAGGTGAATCCCATGGCGTCAGCCTCCAAAATAAACGTGCTGTTCGTGGCCGGTTTTGGACCGATTGTTCGGGATCAGCAGCTAAGTGAAAAGTTTTACATCGAAAACTTAGGTTTAACCTTCAATCGTGAAGAAGGTGGGTATCTGCATACCGAAAAGATCGATGGCGTCAAGCATTTTGCCCTGTGGCCTCTCTCCCAGGCCGCGCAATCGTGTTTTGGAACCGAGACTTGGCCCAAGGACCTGCCAATTCCTCATGCGTGGCTGGAGTTTGATGTGAAGGACGTGCAGGCGGCGACCGAGGAACTCAACAAGCAGGGATACAAGCTGCTCGCCTCTGCGCGTAAAGAGCCTTGGGGCCAAATCGTAACTCGACTGCTCTCCCCGGAAGGCATTCTGGTCGGAGTTGTTTACACCCCCTCGATGCGCGAAAAGCAATAGCAGTTAAATCGAAGTTCATCAAGTCTGTCCTCGGCAGCGTAAAGTCAATGGCAGATCGAATATGAGTGCGGCGAAAAACCGCCTTTATTGCATATTCTCTTAGAAATAATCGGAGAAATGTGCCTCCCGGAGATGATGTGTGCCCAAATAGATTACGGAACAAGCATCGCAACTGATTCGTCAATCGTCACGGGAGCGTTGGTGAGCCGCGCCGCGAAAAACTGTTCCACCGCATCCAGCACGCCGGCTCCGGTTTTGGCTTCGTAAATCGCCTTCCGCAGGGCCGCGCCTCCGGGGACTCCATGCGTGAACCAGGATGCGAACTGCTTCATCTTGCCGGTCGCGTCCGGAAAATCCTCGTCCAGCAGCATGGAAAAATACGTGCGGATCAGCTGGTAGCGATCCATTTCCGTGGGCTGCGTGTAACTGCCGTGTGCTGTGTATTCGGCAATTTGGCGAAAAATCCATGGATTCGCCGGGGCGGCGCGGCCAATCATCACCGCATCGCAATTCGTTTCCGCAATCAGCGCGCAGGCGTCCTCCGGCGTGCGAATATCCCCATTGCCGATCACCGGAATTTTCACCGCGTGCTTGATGGCGGCAATCCATTCCCACCGCGCCTGACCGGAGTAGCCCTGCTCGCGGGTGCGCGCATGAAGCGAGACGGCGTTCAACCCGCTCGCCTCCGCCAGCTTCGCCAGCTCCACACAGACGATATTGTCGTCATTCCAACCCAGACGAAATTTCACCGTGAAGGGAATACGAACAGCGGACCGGACGCGCTCAAAAATGCGCGCGATCAGCGGCAAATCCCGCAACAGGCCGCTGCCTCCGTTGCAGTTGACGACGCGCTTGGCCGGACAGCCCAGGTTCAGGTCCACCAGGTCAAAGCCGGCATCCTCGACGATGTGGGCAGCCTCGGCCAGCGTGTCCGGGTCAGACCCGAAGAGCTGCGCCGCGATGGGATGCTCGTCCTCGTAAAACGTGAGATAGCGCTTGCGCTTTGACTCGCGCATCCGCGAAAGGCCGTCGGCGGAGGTGAACTCCGTCATAATTAACCCGCAGCCCGACTGTTGATTGGAGATGTTCGTGGCGACACCGCCGGCCAGATCGTCCATCGCACCGGCTCTCGTAAACAAGCTGGCATTGCGAATGAACCGGCGAAAAACCGTATCGGTCACTCCTGCCATTGGCGCAAGAACCGTCGCCGGCGCAATGCGAACCGTGCCGATCGAGAACGATGCCGGCACGCGGACACTCGCAGGCATCGCATGCTCGGCCGGATTGTCCCAATGTTTCTTCATTGAATCAGTTTTTCAAGCAGGTTCAAATCGAAAGGCCTCCGCCGCGGCGGAGGCCTTGTTCTTTCGCATCCGGCGCGAGGGCTATTTGGTCGCGGCGGACTTGGCGGAGTCCGATTTTGCGTACTTGCGGCGGAAACGCTCCACGCGGCCCGCGGTATCGATCATTTTCTGCTTACCGGTAAAAAACGGGTGGCAATTGGAACAGATTTCCATGTGGATCTCGCCCTTATGGGTAGAGCGGGTCTCAAACGCGTAACCACAGGCGCACTGTACGCGGATTGTTTCGTAATTAGGATGAATTCCTTGCTTCGGCATGAATGAAACCTTTCTCAAAAGCGCTATTTCCTAGTTTATGCGAGATTCCCACAGCCTGCAACGCGCAAAACGCAGCGGCGTTCTGCAATCTACCTTGAGATACTGGACCCAGGGACCCCGACCTGCCATGACACAAAACACTATCTGCCGGATGCCCCCATTGCGGGGGCTTGGGAATCACCCTGGTGCGCCGCGGCGGCGAACAGTTCGCCGCAGAATGCGTCTGCCGCACAGGACAGAAATCGGAACTGCGGCTGAAACGGGCACGCATCCCGGAACGCTACACCCATTGCTCACTGGAAAACTTCGATAGCGGGTTTCGCGGAGCCGATCCTTCCCTGGGCATGGCGTTGATGGCCACCCGCCGCTTTGCCGACGGATATCCGCTCGAGACCGGAGGGCGCGGATTGCTGCTGACCGGCAGCATCGGCGCAGGAAAAACCCATCTCGCCGTTGGGCTGCTGCGGGAGCTGATCGAGCAGCGCGGGGCCACCGGAATCTTTTATGATTATCGCGATCTGCTGAAGCAAATCCAAAATTCCTACAACCCGCAGGTCGCAACTACGGAGCTGCAAATTCTGCGGCCGGTTTTTGAAGCGGAAATCCTGGTGCTCGATGAGCTGGGAGCGGTGAAGCCGACCGACTGGGTGTGGGACACCGTGGCACACGTTTTGAATACTCGTTATAACGACAAGAAAACTACGCTGATCACCACGAACTATGCCAACCTGCCCTCAGCTTTTGCGCAGACGTCGTCTTCCATAACAGATCGGGATGTTTCGCGGAGCTCGGCAGCGAACGCAGCCGGGCGGGCCATGCGCGAGGAAACTCTGGGAGACCGCATCGGAGAGCGCATGCGCTCTCGCTTACAGGAGATGTGTATTACGCTTTCAATGCAGGGCGATGATTTTCGCCAGACGGTTCGACGAGCCAGCTTTCTTTGAGAATTACAGACACGATCGATAGCCGACCCCGAGGCGCACCGCTCCGGCGACACGTCCTACCGTCTCACAAGATCGATGCGACCGTCGCCAAGAACATCAGTGCCGCGATGACGGTTGCTGCGCGATACATCGTGTCTCCCTGCGGGCGAACCGGACGCGTGGGAATATGCTTTGGAAGCGTCGGCATGTTGGTGCTCCCGATTTGGGCGCCCTGAATTCGGGGCACTCCGAATCTGCTGGATATAAGACGATAGTTTTGATCTGCAAGATGCGGTACATTCAAAATTTTTTATGCTCTCTACAAATTGGCTTGTCGTCTACGGAAGCGCCGCTCGAACGTCGAAACCATAGAGATACAATCGGCCCATGTACCCGTCTGATTCCCGGAACTTCGATGGACTCCATGAACGACCCTGAATCGAAGCCGCCCGGTCCATCGACCCCGCCTCGCCCTTCTATACTGTTTGCCACCGAATCACGCATTACGCGCCGACGGTCCGGCGGGGAATGGGGATCGAAACTGGCTACCCTGGCTTATCGCAGCCATGGTGGTTCTGTTCCTCGCCGGACTGGCATTCATCTTCGGCAGCCATCGCAACTCGGCCGGTTCCGCATCCCCCTTCGATCGATACGCGGCCAATCTTGTTTTTTCAAATCTGCACGTCACTCAGACAAACAATTTTGCCGGGGGGCAGCTCACGTATGTCGAAGGCTCCATCTCCAATCGTGGGGATCGAACCGTCACCGCCATCACCGTACGCGTGCTATTTTCCAGCGATACCGGCGACCCTCCGCAGGAGGAGCTGGTTCCGCTGACCCTCATCCGTTCGCGCCAGCCGTTCCTCGAAACGGAGCCCGTCAGCGCCGCTCCATTAACCCCCGGTGCCACCCGGGCCTTCCGGCTGACCTTCGATGATGTCTCGCCCGACTGGAACCGGCAGAATCCGGAAATAAAGGTTCAGACCCTCACGTTTTAACCCATAAGCCGGTGCTGTAAGAATTAAGCTTCCTGGATCGCACATTTCTTTGATTTCACTGGGGCCCGGTAGTTTTTGCCCCGTACAAGCAGGATTTACTCGATCCTCCTCGAACATCTACCCGCAAACCATCTCCAGCCGCGGTTCTTAGTTGTCTAAACTGCTGCGACATAATGACTTACAGATTGCCCCCCAACCCTTCCAGTTTGGCCCGCCGCTTGCAATCCAGATACACGTCGCAAGCTTGTGTGTGTTTTGGCTTTCGTTCGCAGGACAAGAATGATGAAGTTTCACTCCCGAAATTCGCTCCTAGTCGCAACCGCCGCCTTGGCGACCTTTGCGGCAGTTCCGTTGATGGCCCAGACAGTTGGACCGGCGACCGATGCCCAAAATGCCCAGATTCAGACCGGTACCACGGCGGGCGCTTCCGCGTCGACTTCCGGTAACGAATCGCTCTATGCCACCCGGCAGCCATTAACGACAGAATCCCACGAGGGTTTCTGGGGACACCTGAACCCGATGGCCCGCAAAAAGTGGGTCAAGAGGGAAGTAAATCCGGTTAAAGATCGGCTGAATGAACTGGATCAATTGTCGGCAAGCAACGCACGCGCAATCAAGGATGTTGACGCACGCGCACAGGCTGGCATCGCCAAGGCAAATGATGAAGCGCAGCTTGCGGATCAACACGCCACTACTGCCGGCAACACGGCAAATCAGGCACAGCAGATGGCGCAGCATGCCGATACCCAGACGACAGACATCGGCAACACCGTCAGCAACCTGGATCAGTATCAGACGGTGACTCAGGTCGAGATTCGCTTCCGGCGGGGACAGTCCGTTCTGGGTGAAAACTCGAAAGGCGCTCTTGATCAACTGGTAAGCCAGCTGCAAGGTCAACGCGGCTATCTGCTGGATGTCCAGGGTTATTCGCCCTTGCGTGGACCGGCTGGAGTAGCAGCCTCGCATCGAATGGCTTCTGCGGTCACCCGTTATCTGGTGACACAGCATCAGGTTCCGCTTTACAAAATTCATGAGATTGGCTTGGGTAACGCCCCTATCACGGTGAGTGATACAAGTTCCCGCCATCACAGCAGCGTCGTGGAAGTCACACTGCTGCACAACAGTTTGTCAACCTTGAGCGCATCGAATAACGGTGCCTCTACAACCGGCGTATCACAGCCAAACAATAACCAATAAGGTTGACTCAAAAGCTCTCACACAAGAGAGAACCAAGGCAGATTGGCCCCTCGAAAAGAGGGGCCCTTTTTTTGATCTCATACGGCTGAAGCAGAAATCTGCATTCGCTATATGTAGATATTGGAGAACCAGGGCAGATCCTCTGTCGACTCGTTAGAAGGAACATACCATATATTTTTCAAAATAACAAAATGAATTCAAAAAAGTGTTGGCTCGTTGTGCTGGCGCGTCTTCTTTGAGTCGCGCTTCGCTGGCGCTGTCGAAAGCTTCCGCTCGGAAGCATCCGATCCAAGCAGCGTCAACAACTCTCGCATCTCTTTTCGCAATTCTCTGATTTCAGGCCGGTTCGACAGCGGCTTGGCTGGGGTTTTCGAAGGTGCGGAGTTCTTGCTTTCCACAGCTTTCGCGCGCGCGCCAGAGGCAGCGAAACCTCGTTTGGCTTCGCGCTCTTCACCGCTCCCCTGTATGCCCAAAGAAAGTCCCGCCGAACGCCGTTTTTCCGTCAGCAATCTGCGCGCGCCCGCAATGGTAAATCCCTCGTCGTACAACAGGCGCTTGATTTCCAGAACCATTTCAACATCGCGCTTGCGATACAGCCGCTGGCCGGTTCCGCCCTTGTTCGGTTTTAATTGCGGAAATTCAGTTTCCCAGAAACGCAGGACGTAGGCGGGCAGACTACACAGGCTGGCAACATCTCCGATGCGGAAATAGAGCTTGTCGGGAATGGATACAGGCGTTTTGGAAGGCTGCGATTTGCGCCGTGCGGGCTGGCGTTGTGCCATCACGTTTCCCCTTGTTTCGCCGGGCAGACATTCAGCATCGTTCGCTAGCGCATCCCCGCAAAATCAGATTCGCCAGAAATGGTGCAGTCGTAAAGGTATTATCGATTCATGGGCCGGTCGGCGCGTTTACCCGCTGATCACCGCGGCACCATTTATCATGCCATGCTGTCATCGGCCTCTCGGCAGCTTCCTGCTCTGCAACAAAGTATATGTGATCGCTGGCGCACAATGCAGCATTCATCGGAACAGGTTCCGCAGCGATTCAGCACCATTCCTTCAGAACCGGCGCACGCGGCAAAAAGAAGGCCTTGTCCAACTTCGACAAGGCCGTTGCCTCTTGCATTTCCGGACTTCTTGCTTTTGTGCTCATTACGACCGGGCGCAATATGGGATTACTGTGTTGCCTCCGGCAGCTCTTCTCCCAAAAGCTGACTTCACTCTGCACCCATTGCGCTCGATAATGACCACGTACTACATATTGGGGTATTGTTGCGGTTCTGTCAATACAAATAAATTGGATTCTTGTCTGCAGCGGGCTACATTCGCCGACGACGAATTTTGAGGGAACGAATTCTCCCGTCAAAAGCGTATCTTGCTAGTGACAGCAGATGCTCTCTGAGGAGGCGCGCCATGGACGTCCGATACTCCACCAACCAGCGAATTCACACGGACGGGCACGCGAGCAAGCGCGCCGTGAATCGACGGATCTCTCTGGGCACCGCACTGTTGGCAGGTGCTCTTGTACTGACGCTTTCTGGCTGCTCCGTGCAGGACAATAAGAATGGGCAAGCGGAGAATGTGCAACTGCGAACTCCGATCGGCTCATTTGATGTGCGCACTGATGCCGTTCATGGGCCCGATGTCGGACTGCCCGTCTATCCAGGCGCTGTCGAGACCGGCAAGCATGGAAACGACTCCGGGTCCGCCGACATTCATATGAGCTTTGGCAGATGGCATCTCAATGTGAAGGCCATCGAATACCATACCGGCGACCCGGAAGATAAAGTCGTAGGCTTCTATAAAAAGGCCATGGGAGAGTACGGCGACGTGCTTACCTGCAAGGACAGGACCGCCGTTGGGCAACCTGCAAAAACGCGCCAGGGCCTCACCTGCGCCAACGATCACGAGTACGACGTCAATCTAAAGCTGGATTCATCAAAACATCCGGTGAACGTTCACACTCCGCATATCAGCGGCGATATTAAACTGCTCGCCGGCTCACCGGAAAATCAGCACATCGTGGAGTTCAGCCCCAGCTCCTCCGGAACCAAATTCTCCATCGTTGTTGTTCAGCTTCCGCATAAAAACACGACCGACTGAGCGATGGCCCGCAACTGGTTTGCCCAGGATGCCAAGGTGATTTAGGTTCAAAGTATGGAGTTCGTCTGTCATCGATGTAGCGCCACTCTGGATCCGGACGCCTTTTACTGCCAGAATTGCGGCGCTCCGCAGATACGTTTCGTTCCCCAGGAGGAGAATCCTGAGTCGGCCAACGGCGAGGCGACGGGGCGCGCTTCCTTCTCTCTGGACGCGGAGCACAGCGGCCCCATCGATTGGAAACTGGCGATTCAGATCGCCACTCTGGTTGCGCTCGGCGTGGGAATTCTATCCACGCTGCTGGCCGCCGCAAGCGTATTGTGGGTCGTATGGGAGCGATCGTCGCGATCCGAATCTATCACCGGCGCCACCCGCAGGCGCCTCTGGGCAGGCAGACCGGCGCGCGTATAGGAGTGCTGATGGGCCTGCTCGCCGCGGCGGTGGCCCTGGCCGGCAATGCCGTTTTCCTCGTCATTCAGCGCTACGGCATGCATCAGGGAAAACTGATCGACACGCAGCTGACCAGCATCGTAAAACAGGCGGCCGCGCGCGCCGCTTCCATGGATCCGCAGGCTCCGGTTGCTGCCTTCACCACCTTCTGGCTGTCTGCCGAAGGCCGCATCGGCCTGATCCTTCTGACGATGGGATTTCTGTGTGCCCTGATTATCCTGTTCGCTATCGCCGGCGGCGTGCTGGGCGCGCAAATCTATCGGTCTCCTCGCAGGCGCAAAGCTCTTCCTTAGGCCCGGCGGCATTCTCTGGCTGACAATAAAATTTTCTCGCCGGCAAGATCGCTTCTGGGTAGAATTCGTTTTCCCTCACCGTTCTGCTTGTGTGCCTCGGACCGGACTCGTATGATCGAGCGAAGAGCATGAAGGAATCTCCACTGAATCTCAACTCCACAGTCCCGTTGCGGGAAAAAGCTCGCCTGATGTCTTCCTCGGAAATCGAGCGGACGCTGGTGCGGCTGGCGCATGAAATTGTCGAGAAAAACAATGGCAGCGAAGGCCTCGCTCTGGTTGGAATCGAGCGGCGAGGCGTGCCGCTGGCGCAGCGGCTGGCAAAGCTGCTCACCGCGATTGAAAAGAAGCCCATCGATGTCGGCATGCTCGACATTCATTTGTATCGCGATGATCTCTTGACGCGCGAAGTTCGCCCTGCGGTCACGCCGGGAGCAATTGGTTTCGATGTAAACGGACGCGATGTCGTGCTGGTCGATGACGTCCTGTATACCGGCCGCACCGTTCGCGCCGCGCTCGATGCGCTGATCGACCATGGGCGGCCGAAACGCGTGCAGTTGCTGGCCTTGATCGATCGCGGTCACCGCGAGCTGCCGATCGAGGCGACCTTCGTCGGTCGAACAATTCAAACCACCGACCGCGAAATTATCGAAGTGAAGCTCGAAGAAGTCGATCAAAGCGAGCAGGTCTTGCTGATGGAACGTATCGGCTAATAATCCTGTCGCGGCACATGCGTGATCCCAGTCTCGCTACCGAGACCCTGGATTGCGAGCAACAGTATCTATGGCAGCCAACAAGAAAACGTCAAAAAACCGAGGCCTGCCCTGAACACCGGAATCCATCCCGGTTCCGCATTGTCCGTAACCCAATTCACACTGGAAGATGTCGGTCGCATCCTGGCCGATGCAGCGAAGCTGGAAACCATGCCCGCTTTGCGGCGAGCGCAGCTCTTCGCCAAACGTCGCGTCTCTCTCCTGTTTTATGAGTCGAGCACCCGCACCCGAACATCGTTCGAGCTAGCTGCAAAGTCTCTCGGCGCCGATACGGTTCTGGTCAGCGCGCTTTCGTCCAGCATCGAAAAAGGCGAGTCGCTGAAGGATACCGGCATCACCTTGCGCTCTCTCGGCGCGGAGTGCATCATCCTGCGGCATCCGAATTCCGGCGCGCCCTATCTGCTGGCGCATGTCACCGGATTGCCGGTCCTGAACGCGGGCGACGGAATCCACGAGCATCCTTCGCAGGCGCTGCTCGATCTGCGCACCATCCTGATGCGGCTATTCGGAAAGAAGCCGTCGCGCGAGTCACCGATACCACGCTCCAAGGCGTCACGATTACGATTGTCGGCGACATCCTGCACAGCCGCGTAGCGCGCTCGAATGCGCTGCTGCTGCCCCGGCTGGGAGCTAAGGTAATCTTCTGTGGACCGGAAGCCCTGCTGCCGGCGGAGGCCGCCGATATCGGCCCCGGAGTAAGTATCGAACGCGATTTCGAGCGCGCCCTTGCGCAGTCCCAGGTCGTGATGATGCTTCGCATCCAGCGGGAACGGCTGGCCGGCCTGCATCTCGATCTCGACAACTACGTTCAGCACTATCAACTACACTCCGGCCGATTTACCGCGCATTCTCCCGACGCACTCGTGATGCACCCGGGGCCAATGATTCGCGGCCTTGAAATCACCAGCGAAGTGGCGGACAGCCGCAATTCCGCGGTCGCGGAGCAGGTGCATCACGGCACCGCGATTCGCATGGCGCTGCTGGCCCGGGCCTTGGATGTGAAGCCGCCGAAGACTGACAAGCCGGGGAAAAAACGATGAGAGCAATTCTGATTCACGGCGGTCACCTGGTCGATCCATCGGCGGGCATCGATGAAAAACGCGATCTTCTGCTGCGCGACGGCCGCGTTGCCGCCCTGGAGCCTCCCGGCAAGCTCAACGCTCTTGCGAAAAAAGACAATGCTCTGACCGTCGATGCCACCGGCTTGATTGTCGCGCCGGGCCTGATCGATCTCCATGTCCATCTGCGGGAGCCTGGGCAAGGTTACAAAGAAACCATTGCCACCGGTACGCGCGCCGCAGCCGCCGGAGGATTCACCAGCGTCTGTGCCATGCCGAACACGTCTCCCGTGAACGACACAGCGGAGATCACCCGCTGGATGCAGGCTCCCGAACGGAATGCCGCCGTGAAGGTATTTCCGATTGCGGCCGCCACCCGCGGCAGCATGGGGGAGGCCCTGACAGAATACGGTGACCTGAAAGCCGCCGGCGCCGTCGCCATCACCGATGATGGCAAACCAATTCTGCGCGACGACATCATGCTGGAGTCGCTCGCAGCCGCCGCCCGCGTCGGGCTGCCGGTCATCCAGCATGCGGAAGACACCCGGCTCACTCAGGGCGCCAGCATGAACTCCGGCGCACTGGCATTTCGCCTCGGTCTTCGCGGCATGTCAGCCCAGGCCGAGAGCGGAATCGTGGACCGCGATATCGAGCTTCTGGAGAAAATCGCGGACAGCCGCGCTCATCTGCACGTCGCGCATCTCTCCACGGCAAGCGCGCTTGAATCTGTCCGCCGCGCCAAACGGAACGGCCTGCATGTCACCTGCGAAGTCACGCCCCACCACTTTGTGCTGACCGAGCAGGCGATCGGCGACTATGACACGAATGCCAAGATGAATCCTCCGCTGCGCGCGAACAGGACCGTGCCGCGCTGATCGCAGGGCTTCTTGACGGCACCGTGGACGCCATCGCCACCGACCACGCGCCCCACGCCATCCACGAAAAAGAACAGGAGTTTGAGCGCGCGCCGAATGGGATTACCGGACTAGAAACCGCGCTCGGACTCTCACTGCTGGTGCTGCACCGTCAGCATGGAATGCCGCTTGCACGCGTTATCGCCCTGTTGAGCAGTCAACCCGCCCGAGTTCTGCAACTGAAGGATCGCGGCTCTCTGGCCGTCGGCTCTTTCGCGGATGTTGTCCTGTTCCGCGCACAAAAGGAGTGGCAATTCCACGCCAGCGAATCGCAATCCAAATCGAAGAACACGCCCTTCGATGGATGGACCCTGCCTGGCCGCGTCGTCATGACAATCAGCGAAGGAAATATCGTTCACCGGGAACCAGAATGACGCTATTCAAGCGGCAGCATAAAATAATATAGAATCGCTGATTATCATCTGCACGACCTCCTACATTTGACATAATAATGTTTAGATTTGGCATCATACTCGTTTATGCGCCAATTCTATTCTTCTGTTTTTTTTCTGTTGCTCCTGACCACGTCGCAGTATGCCATCACCCAGGTAACAGCGGCAGTTTCAGGCACGATCACGGACCCTTCTGGCGCGGCGGTTTCGGACGCCTCGGTAACAGTAAGAAACGTGAACACAGGAGCTACCCGCGGCGAAACCACAAATGACGCTGGCCGATATCAGATGCTCTCGCTTCCGGTCGGCGAATATGAGGTCCGCGCCAGGAAAGCTGGATTTGCCGAGGAGATCCGGACCGGGATTGATCTTGTTGTCGGACAGTCCGCCACCGTGAATTTACACCTGCGCGTCGGAGAGCCGAGCCAGCAGGTGACGGTGCATGCCGGCGCGCCGCTGGTGAGTGTCACCACCAGAAACATCTCGGGACTCGTCGGCGAAAGGGAAATCGAGAATCTTCCGCTCAACGGAAGAAGTTACGACGAGTTGCTCACGCTCAATCCGGGAATTGTCAATTTCACTTCGGAAAAGACCGGCGGTGTTGGCGTGTCGAACTCCACCGTCGGTAACAACTTCGCAGTTTCCGGCAACCGGCCGCAGCAGAATTTATTTCTGCTGAATGGTATCGAATTTACCGGGGCGGCGGAAAACAATTTCCAGCCCGGCGGCGTCAGCCAGCAATTGCTAGGCGTGGATGCCGTGCAGGAGTTCAATGTTCTCCGCGATTCCTACGGAGCTCAGTATGGAAAGAGACCCGGCGCGCAGGTCTTGATCGTCACCCGGTCGGGGACGAACCAATTGCACGGCAGCCTTTACGAATTTCTACGCAACAACGACTTCGATGCCCCGAACTATTTCGACCCCGGTTCGGCTCCCCCCTTTCAGCGCAATCAGTTCGGCGGCTCCCTCGGCGGCCCGATTCGGAAGAACAAAACATTTCTGTTCGGCAACTATGAAGGGTTCCGACAGCACCTGCATCAGACCGGAGTGGATCTGGTGCCCGACACAAACGCCCGCAACGGATTGCTGCCCTGCAAGTTGGTTACTCCTGCGCCAAACCCGTGCCCGCCGTCGGGCTATGTGAATGTTGGCGTAGCCCCCAGCGTAAGACCACTGCTTGCGCTGTGGCCGGTGCAAAGCCCTGGCGCCCCCGATTTCGGGGGAATTGCGGAGGCCTTCAACAGTCCGCTGCAGATTATTCGGGATGATTTTGGAACAACGCGGCTCGATCAGATATTCTCTGAAACCGACACGTTCAGTGCCGCCTATACCATCGATGATAGCGCCGACACTACCCCCACCAGCACCAACCTTTACAGCTCGGATTTGGAGAATCTCCGGGAACAGGTTTTGAGCCTGGAGGAGACCCACGTTTTTTCGCCCACACTGCTCAACACCGCGCGGGTTGGGTTTTCCCGCGCCAACTATTTTTTTACCGGAGAGCCCACGCCCGGGACGCCGGCGGCGAGTCTCCCCGGTTTTGTCGGTTCGCATCCGGTTGGCGCGGTGGTGGTGGGAGGAAGCGCGGCGTCGAATCCGTCCGCGCAGGTTAGCCTTGCAGGCAGCAACAATGGAAGCAATCTGCATATTGCGCGGAACCTCTTCACCTATGAGGACCATGCGACCTTAACCAGGGGCCGCAATCAGTTAGATTTCGGAGTATGGTTCCAGCGTCTTCAATCAAACGAGGATCTCGCGTTAAGTCAGTTCGGACAGGCGACGTTTACCGGACTGCAACAGTTCCTCGGCGGCACTGTTGGCACTTTTCTTTACGATCCGGCGCCGACCGAGATGAACTGGCGGATGTGGCTGGGGGCCTGGTATGCGGAAGATGTGATTCGTCTGACGCCGAAATTTACGCTGTCTCTTGGCTTCCGAGATGGGTTCACAAACGGTTGGAATGAGGCCCACGGACGCGCCGCGAATTTCATCTTCAACAACGGGGTGATTCAAACCCAGCCGCGCATCGCGGACTCCGCATTTACCGTCAACAACGCAAAATTTCTGCCGCAACCGCGGATCGGCCTGGCGTGGAGCCCGGGCAGCAGCAGGACCGTTCTTCACGCAGGCTTTGGAATGTACAACGATTTGCAGGACGCGCTGGGCTATCGGATGGACCAGAATGCGCCCTTCAATCCGTCCTACGGCATTTCCAATCTTGCTGTCTCCAAACTGCCTCTGCCGGTGACTCCCGTGCCCGCCAATGCGAAGGTGCTGCCGGGCGGAGTCCAGCCCGACATGAAAACGCCCACGTTGATCTCCTGGTCTCTCCGAATGGAGCAGGAACTCTCTCCGAATACGGCTTTGAGCATCGGGTATGTCGGCTCGCATGGCTATCACCAGATTGTCAGTCTGGACGACAATGAACCGGTCCCGATCGTCTGCCCCGCATCGCCTTGTCCGGCGAACTATCCGGCCAAATTCCCGGCTCCTTTAGCCGGAACGCCCATCTCCCCGGGAACATATTACATTCCCGCGGGAACGCCGCTGGCCAACCCAGCGCTTGGCGCCGCGTGGGCCTGGTTTTCGGTGGGAGACAGCTCTTACAACGCTCTGCAGGTTGACTTGAACCATCGCTACAGCGATGGGCTGTCATTGCGCGGCGTATATACCTGGTCGAAGGCGCTCGATGACGGCGATTCATTGAATGCAACCGCCGCCGGAAACGCCCCGGGACTGGTGTCAAACCCGTTCGACCTGCGCGCCGACTGGGGACTCGCCACCTATGACGTCAGAAATGTCGGCGTTATCAGCGGAACGTATGAGCTGCCTGTCGGACGCGGCAAACGTTATTGGAGCGATTTCTCCGGAATCAGGAATGCGGTCGCCGGCGGCTGGACGGTGAACTCGATTGTGACCCTGCAATCCGGCTTCCCGTTCACGCCCGAACTCAGCTACAACCCTACCAACAATGGCGACACGCGAAACCCTGTCCGTCCATTCGTAAATCCCGCATTTTCCGGGCCCGTGATTCTTGGCTCTCCGAAACAGTGGTTCAATCCCGCCGCGTTCCTGGCGCCCCCCAACGGCAGTGGATTTTACGGAAACGCTGGGAGAAATACATTGATTGGTCCCGGGCTCGCCACATGGGATCTTTCTTTTTTGAAGAACACCCCCATTCGCGGGCGGCTCGCTTTGCAGCTAAGGGCGGAACTTTTCAATGTTCTGAATCGCGCTAACTTCAACACACCCAATCCGATCGTGTTCACTCCTTCCGGCGTTTCCCCGACAGCAGGAGTGATCACAAGCACCTCCACCACCGCGCGGCAGATCCAGTTTGCGATGAAGCTGCTTTGGTGACAAGGCGCCTGCCCATAGGTGGAACGCACCGTGGCCGGTTAGAGGGTTCAACGCAGCGCGGGCCATCCCTTTCGCTCCGTGATCCCGCCGAAGAGGCCGAGACAAACTGCGATTGCTCCGGACAGGAAGAGTAAAAGGAGATTCACTACCCCATGCGTTGTTTCCTGCAGGAATGTCTGCCCCCCGATGGCGAGCACAAGAAGCAAAATCCCGCCGGATAACAGCGCGCGCGACGCAGGTTTGCGGCGCCTAAAAGCGATAATCGAGCCGATTAAGGTAAGTAGCCCGCCCGCAAGAATGATGAATACCTCAAACCAGGAACTGCCGACAATCGTGGTCAGCGCTGCCACCGGGCAATACACCAGGTTGGCAATTCCCCACAAGATGCCGAGAGAGAACATGGTGTCTCCCCAGAATCGCTGTAACCGGAACTGCTGGTCCTTATCTATCATCCGGGTCAAAATACAAAGGCTCCCATCAACGATCCGGGAGCCTGGCTTTGCCGATATCGGTGATATGTGCGGACTACCACCTGCCCCATGCGCGACTGATGTAGTCGGTCATAGTCAAGATCATCAGTAGGCTGAAGCAGAACAGGGCCGCCGCTACCGTCATTTTGAGCATACGAGAGCTGTAGTGGATATGCATGAAGAAAAGCACCACGAGCGAGGCTTTTAGGCAGGCAATGAACAATGCGATCACCGCGTTATAGGTCCCCAGATCGATGAAGGCGACGCCTGTCGTTGTCGCGGTAAGGATCAGCAGAACCACAAATACAGACAGGTAAATTTTCGGCCCGACAATATGTTGTTCGGCGTGTTCCGGGTCATGTTTTTCAGACATATTTCGTACTCCATGTTCCGCCTGAGCGGGCGTAATCTATAACGGCTCACAACCGTGGCATCGCCTATTGGTATCGACTGATGAGGTAAAGCAGGGGAAACAAAAATATCCAGACAATATCGACGAAATGCCAATATAACCCGAAGTTCTCAACCGGCATGATATGGCCCTCGGTGTAGGCGCCTCTCGAGGCTTTCGCCAGCAGGAAGAACAGAATGGATACCCCAATCACCATGTGGAGCGCGTGCATGCCGGTCAAAAGAAAATAAAGAGAGAAATAGATCTGCGTCTTCTCCGCCATGTCCGGCGCCAGCGGAACCGCCTTCGCATTCGTTGGATGGACAAACTCCTGGATGGAGAAGTTCATTCCGGGGATGTGGTGCTCCACGTACTTTTCATGCCACTCATCCCCTTTGATCCCAAGAAACACCACTCCCAGAAAAATGGTCAGCACCAGGAAGAGCATGAGCATTCCCCTGCGGCGCATTTCGGCGCTGAAGACTGCCATAGCCATGGTGAAGCTTGAGCAAATCAGCACGGCTGTATTAGCGGTACCCAGGGTGATATCCAGCGTGTTGCTGCCGGCAACAAACGCCGCATGGTACCAGTTGCGAAAAATCATATAGGCGCAAAACATCCCGCCGAAGAACATGATTTCCGTCGACAGGAAAACCCACATCCCGAAGCTGGCCGCTTCTCGTTGCTGACCTACAGTCTCAAAATGATGTTGCAGGAATGACGGGTGAGCATGCCGGGTCACTCCTCCGGGAAGCTCCTCGTCGGGAGTTGTCGCAATCAATTGGCTATCCAACGGTCTGCACCTCGTGTTGAGTCTTGTTCGCCAGCCACCCGTAATCGTATGCTTCGTGATCCATGATCGGAATCTCGATAAAGTTTTCTGTCAAAGGCGGCGACTGGATCTGCCACTCAAGACCGGTTGCCTGCCAGGGATTGTCACCCGCGATTTTGCCGTAGATCAGCGACCAGGGCAGATAGAGCAGTGGCAGCAGATATCCGATACCGAGGATCGACGCGCCTGCGGTGGAGAAAACATTCAGCACCTGAAAGTCCGCGGGATAGGCTGCGTAACGGCGCGGCATGCCCAGATAGCCGACAATGAACTGGGGAAAGAAGGTCACGATGAAACCGATGAAGGTGACGATCGCCGCCATCTTCGATACGCCTTCCGGATACATGCGCCCGGTCATCTTCGGCCACCAGAAATGGATACCGGCCATATACCCCATCAGCATTCCGCCCACCATGACGAAGTGGAAATGGGCAACGACGAAGTAGGTCTCGGTCAGGTGAATGTCCATGCCCAAGGTCGCGAGGAATACCCCGGTAAGGCCCCCGATGGTGAACAGGCCGATGAAACCGAACGCGTAGAGCATCGGTGTTTCAAAGGTGATGGATCCTTTATAGAGCGTTGCCGACCAGTTGAAAATCTTGATAGCTGACGGCACCGCCACCAGCATGGTCAGCAGAGAGAAGACCAGGGCCGAGTATTGGCTGACCCCCATGATGAACATGTGGTGTTCCCAAACCAGAAAGCCGAACACCGCAATAGCTACCGAGGAAAACGCGACCGCCGTATACCCGAAGACGCGCTTGCGGGAAAAGGTGCTGATCACCTCCGACATTACCGCCATACCGGGCAGAATCATGACGTAAACGGCGGGATGGGAGTAGAACCAGAACAGGTGCTGAAACAGGAGTGGATCTCCACCTTTCGTTGGGTCAAATACGCCGATATTCATCGTGCGTTCCAGGATGATCAATACCAGCGAGATGGCCAGCACCGGTGTACCAAGTATCTGAATAATCGCGGTGGCGTAGTGACCCCATATAAAGAGCGGCAGGCGGAACCAGGTCATGCCGGGGCACCGCATACGATGAATCGTTACGAGGAAGTTGAGTCCGGTGAGGATAGTGGAGAATCCTGCAATGAAAACGCCCAACGCCGCAGTGACCACGTACGTGTTAAGAAAGTGCGTCGAGAGCGGTACGGTGAACGTCCAGCCTGTGTCCACTCCGCCAAGCACCATCATGGCCATCTCGAACAGGCCGCCGGTTATGAAAAGATACCAGCTCAACAGATTGATTCTGGGGAATGCAACGTCCCTGGCGCCGATCATCAGCGGAA
Source organism: uncultured Acidobacteriota bacterium (assembly GCA_963823295.1). Classification (GTDB taxonomy): domain Bacteria; phylum Acidobacteriota; class Terriglobia; order Terriglobales; family Acidobacteriaceae; genus JAKAAZ01. The sequence goes on along the minus strand of CAWGLF010000016.1, from coordinate 134,455 downwards.
TCACGAAATTCCCTATGGTTGCCGGCACCGACGGCAACAGGAAGAAGAAGATCATGATGAGTCCATGCTGGCTGAATACCTTGTTGTAGGTATCGGTCGACAGCAGGTCGGTAGCCGGCGTCAACAGCTCCAGCCGGATTAAGCCCGCCATTATCGCGCCTATGAGGAAGAAGAACGTGATGGAAATCAGGTAGAGGACGCCGATGCGCTTATGATCGTGGGTCAGCAGCCAGCTTTTTAGGCCGTATTCCTGGTTTAAATAGCTCCGGCGGGGCAACTTCGCCGTCGACTGATCGGGTAGCGACACGATGGTGCTCATGGCTTGGGTACTCCTGACTCCGGTACGTGTTGCAGCGGGGCTGCTCCGGCGCCCTGATTGGCTCCCCCAATGGGGGCTGGTTGAGCTGAATCCAGCTCAGACTTATTCATCATCTGATGCAGGCGGTAACTCGAATCGAGAGTTTTGATATATTCGACCAGATCGATCAACCCCTCTTCGCTGATCTGTCCCTGATAGGTCGGCATAATCGGGACATAACCGGCGGGAACATGCAGCGAGGGATTTAAAATTTTCTCCCGCAGATAAGCGTCGTTCGCGATCATGGTGGAACCGTCGGTCATGCGGACGCGGGTATTGTAGAGGCCGTAAAGGTTCGGACCGCGTGCCTGCGAATTGCCAGCATGGCAGGTGTTGCAGCCCATCACCGCAAACAGCCGCTCGCCGTTTTGCGCCAGGGACGCTCCGCTGGTATTTCCCGCCGCCCACTGCTTGTATTTGTCCGGCGGTCATGACATACACCCACCCGGTCATATGGGAGTGATCGGTGCCGCAATATTGGGTACAGAAAAGATGATACTTTCCCGGGGTCGTTGCCTGGAAATAAACCGTGGTGTAGCGGCCCGGAATGGCTTCGCGCTTCACGCGGAAAGCGGGAATCGAGAAGCTGTGAAAGACATCCTGAGAAATCAGCGTGACCTGAACCGGAACGCCCGCCGGAATGTGCAGCGTGTCGATTTCATGCTGTCCGCCTGGGTGCTCCACCTTCCACATCCACTGCTTGCCCACCACGTAGACCTGCATGGAATTGGCCGGAGCATTGTAGATGCGGAAGTACAGCAGCGCGCCCCAGACGAAAAATACCAGAAAGATTCCCAGTGGGATCAAAGTCCATGTCGCTTCGAGCAGGGTCGAGCTTTCAATCTGTACGGCGTCCGGATGACGGCTCTTGCGATAGCGGACGGAGAAGAACAGGACCATGCAGCCGACCAGAATCAGACCCGTGATGGTCATTCCGATCAAGGCGAAATACAGTGCATCCGCATACGGAGCAATGGTGGATGCCTCCGGCGGGAAGATTGCGAAGTTATTTAACCAGTGAACTAAAAACTGCCAAAGGACAGGACTGATGTGCGACATTTATATTTACCCGTTCGCCTTTTTCGCAGCCCCGGCGTTGCCGCCATTCAATGCATCCTGCCGGAGCGAAATCAAAATAAATGTACCTAATGCCAATACCGTCAGCATGCAGCCGAGCTGCACGATTCGTACGATCAGCATGCTGTTCCGCGCGGTGTGCGGATCATACCTGTAGCAGTACGTATAGATCAGGTCGACCGGCGAGCCAATCCGGCCATGCGACGCCTGGATCAGCCCGTAACGCATATCGCGCGGCGAATATTCGACGCCCAGATAATATTGTGCAATCCTGCCTTCGGTTGTGATCAGCTCGATCGAGCTGGCGTGGGCGTATTGGTACTGGTCCATCTTCCCGTCCGCTCCAGGCACCCGGACATACCCGAAGCCGACGGCTTTGGTCAGTGTGGCGATCGAGGCCGGCGATCCCGTCAAAAAATGCCAGCCGTCGGCCGTATTCGGCCGTCCATAACGCTTCAGATACAGCGCCTTTTCCGATGCCGCAAGCGCCGGTCCTTCTCGAGGATCGAAGCTGGCCACAATCACGTCAAAATCTTTTCCCGGAGTGAACTTCAGCATTTCGAGCGCGCCCACCAGCCCATTCAGTTCCTCAGAACAGAGCATCGGGCATTTGTAGTAAACCAGCGCGAGAATCGCCGGACGCTGTCCGAAATAATCGCCCAGATGAACGGCGCGACCGGTCTCATCGCGGAATTCCGTGCCCAGCGGCAGTTCACGATCCAGATGCTGCTCAATCGTAGCCTTCTGCAGGATCGCGGGAAGCTTCGATCCCGCCGGATCTCCCATCGATTTCTCAGCCAGCGGCGCAACCTGCCCATAGGCGAAGGGCGCTATCCAGATCGCCAGGCAGGCCGCAAGCATGGCAATTTTTGCCAGAGCGGATCGCGTGCTTTTTGCCGCAACACAAGTTGGAGGTGCTGCTGTCATCGGGGTCTTCAGTGACCTTTCATTGCTGCTTTCAGAACACTTCCTATACAAGATGTTAGCTCTACAGAACCGATAGCGCGGCCCTATGGCCTTCCTCACGAATCATGAACAAACGATGTTTCCGCGTGTTCGGGAGAAACTCGCTACATCAATGGCCGACATGCAACTCCGCCTGTGTATTGTGGGGCGTCTCGTTTTCCAGCTGTTGCTGCTTTGCCTCTATCATCCGCAGCTCCGGCGCTGTGCGCGCAAACCCATCCGTCAGCGGCATGGTGACCGCCTCGGAGCCGTCGCCGAACATCGGCTGTTGCTCGGTGCTCTGGTTGTTGGCCTGCTGGCTGTTGCCTTGTTTTTTATTGGCCTGATTCCCGCTTGCCTGCTGGCCTTCGACAGGAAGACCACGCTGAGCCAGCAGCTGCATGGCTCTTGTGATCGGAATTCTGACAGTCTGCTTCTGCTCATCCACCCACGAATAGTGATTCAGCAGCATGTCCTCGCGTGCGTGCATCTGGGCAACGTCCACATTGCCGTCATCCGTCTCCAGCCGTGGGGTGGGAAATCTTTTCACCATCTGATCCAGTTGCTCTTGTTTGATCTGCGGGTCCGATACCAGATTGGCTGGTTTTGCGCCCGCCAGCTGGCTCCATTTGTTCGTCGGGCCGTCCTCCCGGGCAAGCTCCATATTGATCAGTTTGCCGATCCCGAACGCCAGCACGAACACCATGGCCACCGCTGCCGCCAGCGCAACCAGGAAGAACGCCGTATCTTTGACGTTCGCATCGCTCAGCTCATAGCCGGCCGATTTGCTTTCCGGATCGCTGTGCTCATGCGCGGCCCCGAAAGCGTTGGTCTCCCCCGCCTCTGCCCAATCAGGCCGGTCGGGGTCTCTCGGATTTTGCGGGTTGCTTGGATCATGCGTGGGCATGTTCAGACTCCAGAATTCCAGGCAGATGCGGATCGTTCAACGCCACCAGATTGCGGGTGCGCAGAGTAGTGAAGAAGTAAACCAGCCACAGGGCGACCATCGCGCCGGGGACAAAGATGTATTGCAGCATGCCGGAGATAAAGTGAAGGTTACGGCGCTCATCCGCAAAATTCGGCGCAATCAGCCACCAGGTGTCCCAGAACCGCGCAAATAACATGATGCAGCAGACCGTGGCCAGCTTTCTCTTGTTGCGCTTGATATCGCGCGAGAGCAGCAGGAAAAACGGCAGTACCCAGTGGAAGAGGAAATCGAGACCCGCAACCGGTCCCCATCCCCCCGTAATGCGGTCCATGTACCAGCGGATTTCGAGCGGCAGGTTGCCGGACCAGATGATCAGGTACTGCGAAAACGCAATGTAGATGTTCAGCATGACAAAGGCGAGGCACAGGTTACCGAGGTCGTGCTGTTCGGTCACCCGCAAAATGGACTGGATGGGCTGATACTGCGAGAGCGCCAGAATCACCAGGATCACCAGGGCGAAGGCCGCGTACCCTTGCGAAACCAGAAATAGGAACCCGTACATCGATGAAAACCACGTCGGATCGAGTGACATCACCCAATCCACGCACATTCCGGTAAGCACTAACGAGTAGATGACCAGGCCGGCGCCGCTGATGTTTTCAAAGCGCTTCTGCCAAAACCAGTTTCCATGATGCGTGTCGTTATCGCGTTGCAGCGACCAGCGGTTTAGAAAATAGGTGAAGATTCCAAAAATAATGAAGTAAAGAATGCCCCGGGCCCAGAAGCCAGTGAAACCGTAAAGATGGAGGTAGGGCCGTTTGTAAGCGATGGCATGCGCCTGCATGGCGTCGATTAGGCCATTCCTTAGCGCCGCATGCGCATCGGTGATCCGCGCCCAGATATAAAGGCGCTTGGCGAAAATCGCGATCGGCAGAAACATCAGAAACACCAGCGGCAAAGTCCGGCTCATCGCCTCCAACGGCCGCCGGACCAGCAGGCCCCACTTGCCGCCGGTCGTCCATTGCAGCATCAGCACCGCCAGCCCGCCAATGCAGAAACTCAGGCAAATCATCAGCCCCATCAGCCAGCCGCGCAGCAGGTAATCAAAACTGTGACTGATGATCAGATCGATTACCGCCAAAATTGCAAACACAACCGTAGCGATCACCGCGCGACTGCGCCAGCGAAGTACCGCGAGTGGAGCGCTCAGGTCTGCGGGCAAACGATTTTCGTGATATCCCAGGTCCATGCTCATGTCCGTTTCGCCTACTTCGCTCTCCTCGGCCGGTGATTGTTTGCCGGGAACACCGTGATTCGGAGCCTCCGGCCCCTTCGGTTGGTTGACGCCGGGCTTGTTCATTGCGCCCGTACTCCTGGCCGGAAACATGTCTCCCGCGCTGGGCACATTCGTCAATGCCGGCAACGTCCATCCTTCAGGGAAAGTCGGCGAGTATCCCATCTGCTGCGATACCTCGGCCAGCGTCTGCACATTCGTTCCGGGCGGCACATCCTGGAGCGGCGCGTCCTGACTCAACTGCAGCGCCCGGATGTAGGCCACAATTGCCCAGCGATCCTGGGTTGAAATCTGCGCCGCATAATCCGGCATGGCGCCATATCCGTTGCTGATCACATCGAAATAATGACCAAGCGGCTCTTTCAGGATGCGCGGCTCCAGCAGATCGCCGGCAGGCTTGTAGCCGCGCTCGACAATCATCCCGCGTCCATTGCCCACGCGTGAGTGGCAGGGAGTGCAGTAGATGTTGAATCGCTCCTGGCCGCGCAGCAGGACCGGCATGGTCACGGGAAATGGCATCTTGTCCTGGGCCACGTTGTCAATCACGCCGGTGTGGAAATAATCGTCGGCATTCTGCTCGCCGCGCGATACAGTGCCCGGAACCTGCGGACGCACCGAGCGCCCACTGGCGAAGAAGCGAGTCCCGCGCTGAGGAATCATCTTGGGCTGGTCTTGCATATCCTGCCGGCAGCCTGCGGCGAAAATCAGCAGACCGAGCGCGGCGGAAGCGAGCGTCCAGCGGTACATCGAGTTTGACGGATGCATAGCCATTTGTTTAATGCTCCACCTCGACAATGGACACGGGATTCAGCGATTCCAAAAGCGCGCGCGACTCCGTGATCGAGAACCGCGGATCGTCCGCCTCCAGGCAGAGAAAGAATTTGTCCGATGTGGCCCCATTGCGAAAATTCGGCGCATTGAAAACCGGATGGTAGAGTTGTGGCAGCCGGCAAAGCGCCAGCATTCCGAAGCCCGCTGAAAGTCCGGCCCAGAGAATCGTCCACTCGTACGCCGGAACGATGAAAGCAGGCCAGGAGAACATTCCGCGGCCGGCGACGTTAAGCGGATAGGCCCAGACGGAAATCCAGGTTTCCAGCAGAAACATGGCCACGCCGCCTAGAATTCCGCCCAGCAGGCACACCCGTGAAACCGCCTTCTCCTTGTGCTCGTCGTAACCCATGGCTTCGGCTGCTTCCTCGACCGGATAGGGCGAGTAGCAATCCATGCGCCGGTAGCCGGCATCGTGGGAAGCCTTGGCGGCAAGAACAAGTTCCTTGGGAGTGTTGAATTCGGCCAGCAGGCCGTAGATTCCTTCGCGCACCGGCATTAAGTAGTTACCTCCGGCTTTTTGTGATCGATTTCGGATCCGGGCAGCAACTGCCGGATTTCCGAAATTGGAATCATCGGCAGCAATCGGATGAACAGGAAAAAGAGGAATGTGAACAAGCCGAGCGTACCGGCGAATGTCATGTAATCCCACTTGGTCGCATCATACGTGCCCCAGGAGGACGGCAGGTAATCGCGGGTCAGGCTCACCACGACGATTACAAACCGCTCCAGCCACATTCCCGTGTTCACGATGATCGACAGGATGAACAGGAACGCCACATTCTGCCGCAGTTTGCGGGACCACAGCGTAGTGAGCGGGATCGCGATATTGCAGATGATCAGGCACCAGTAGGACCACCCCATCGGCCCGAAGATGCGGTTCCAGGCCAGGAAGAACTCCCACTTGTCGGCCGAATACCACGCATACACGATATCGGTCATGTAGCCGTAGGCCAGAATGAAACCCGTCGCCAGCATCACCTTGCCGCAGTTATCCAGATGCCGGATAGTGATCAAATCTTCCAGGTGATAGTACTTGCGGATCGGGATGGCGAGCGTGAGCACCATGGCAAACCCGGAGTAAATCGCGCCGGCCACGAAATACGGCGGAAAAATCGTGGTGTGCCAGCCCGGCATGATGGCCACAGCAAAATCGAAGCTGATGACGGTGTGCACGGAGAGCACCAGCGGTGTAGCCAGACCGGCGAGCAGGATCGACGCAGACTCATAACGCATCCAGTGGCGTGCCGAGCCGCGCCAGCCCATCGCCATCTGGCCATAGATAAAGCGCCCGAACTTCGACTTCGCCCGATCGCGAAAAGTAGCAAGATCGGGAATCATCCCAACGTACCAGAAGACCACGGAGATGGTGGCGTAGGTCGAGACCGCGAACACGTCCCACATCAGCGGGGAACGGAACTGCGGCCAGTAGTTCATCGTGTTGGGATAGGGAAACAGCCAATAGATCGCCAGCCATGGCCGCCCGGTGTGGATGACCGGGAACATCGCCGCGCAGAGAACGGCGAACAGCGTCATGGCTTCGGCAAAGCGGTTGATAGAGTTGCGCCATGTCTGTTTGAACAGCAACAAAATGGCTGAAATCAGCGTCCCGGCATGGCCGATTCCGATCCACCAGACGAAGTTCACGATGGCGAATCCCCATGCCACCGGGATAGTGATGGCCCAGATGCCGACGCCCTTCAGGAACAACCAGGTAAGAGCGACCAGCAGCATTATCACAATGCTGCCGGCAATGGCGAAACCGAAAAACCAGCCCCACGGCGTGTGCGGAGTCAGCACGATCCGCGACAGCTTCTCCGTGACGGAGCGGAAGGTATGCCCGGGGGCAATGACCCGCTGCTCTCCTGTTTCCGGGTCGATCATCGGATCTTGAGGCAAGATATCTTTGCTAGCCATACGTGAATGCGACCTCTTCAGTTCGCCGAGGTTTCCCTCGCTGCGTCAGCCTTCAAATAGTCTGTGAAACAGTTCCTTAGCATCAAACGTTTTCCGTCAGATCCGGGTTGGGATTGGTTACCCCGGCAATGTAAGTCGTCCTCGGGCGCGTATTCAGATCGGCCAAAACCGCATAATTGCGGTCCTGCGCCTTGATCTTCGATACGCGGCTGTTCTTGTCGTTCATGTTGCCGAAGGTGATGGCCTGGGTGGGGCACACCTGCTGGCAGGCGGTCACGATTTCGCCATCACGAACGGTACGATTTTCCTTGTCGGCGCGAATCTTGGCGGCCTCGATCCGCTGGACGCAATAGCTGCACTTCTCCATCACGCCGCGGCTGCGGACCGTTACCTCCGGGTTGCGCATCAACTTGTACTGCGGGCGTGGTGTAATCGGAAAACAGCAGGAAGTTGAAGCGGCGCACCTTGTACGGACAGTTGTTCGAGCAGTAGCGCGTGCCCACGCAGCGCTGATACAGCATGAGGTTCAGCCCTTCGGGAGAATGGACGGTGGCGCCTACCGGACAAACCTGCTCGCACGGGGCGTTCTCGCACATCTGACAGGTCATCGGCTGAAAATACGCCTTCGGCTTGTCGAGATCGCCTTCATAGTAAGTGTCGATGCGAATCCACTGCATGTCGCGGCCCATCTCCACCTGGTGCTTGCCCACGACGGCCAGATTGTTTTCCGCATAGCAGGCGACAACGCAGGCATTGCAGCCCACGCAGGCGTTCAAATCGATCGACATCGACCATTGATAGCCATGGTTGTAGTTCCATACCGGGAACAATGTCGTGCTCTTCGGCGGCGCCGATTCATCTTCGCCATCCGTGGCAAAGCCCGGGTTCTTCTTGTACTCATCGAGGGAAGCGAAGCGGATAATATCGCGCTGCTGGGCTTCGCGTCCTTCCAGGGAATGGGGCGTGGTGTCGGGTTTCGCCTCCTTTTCCTCTGCGACAAAGCCGTATTTGCGCGCGAACAGGTCGCGATGATCGATGTAGTGGCTCTTGGTCGATGCGCACTGGTAGGTGTCGCCCGTCTTCTTCACCGTCACGCCGGTAACAAACAGCGGAGAGTCGGCGAGCCGGATCGGGAAAGCATCGAACCCGGGACCGGTGCCAACGCGTCCGCTATTGCGGCGGCCATAGCCGAGATAAATGGTGATGCTCTGATCCGGGTGCCCGTACATGACCATCGCCGAGGCTTTGATCTTCCGCCCCTGGTAATCGATCTCGATGACGTCGCTTTCGACGGCGTTCAGCTTCGCCAGCGTGTTGATGCTCATCAGCGCGGCATTGTCCCAGGAAAGATTGGTCAGCGGCTTGGGTAACTCCTGCATCCAGCCCAGGTTGGCATAGCGGCCATCGTAAATCGTCGGATCGGGACGGAAGATGACCTCGATCGCCGACGGATCGGGCATGGAAGTGGCGGGCGGAGTCACATTCTTCGCGGTCACTGCCTTGGGAGTAAATGCGGTATTCGCAATCCAGCCGTCATGCAGCGCCTTACGCCAGCCCGGCGCCAGGCCGTTGTGAAAATCGCCGTTCGCATCGACATTGATGTCGCCGAGCACCGGTTTCCATGTCAGCTGCACCGCTGCATCCGGAGACATATTCGGATCGGCCAGCATGAGCTGCACGATATGGTGCGCGGATCGGCCGTTATACAACGGACTGATCATCGGCTGCACGACACTGACGGTTCCGTCATAAGCGCGGACGTCCGACCAGCTCTCAAGATAATGCGTCGCGTTGAGATGCCAGTCGGCGGCCGATCCCGTTTCATCGACATACAGGCCCAGGTGCGCCACCGTCTTTGCGTGCCCCATGGCTTTTTCAAAATTCAAATCCGCAGGCGCGTTGTAGACCGGATTCGTATCCAAAATCACCAGCCAGTCGACCTTCCCCGCGTTCAGGTCATTGACCAGCTGCTTCATTTCGTCGATCTCGACGGTCGGCATCGGGTTGACGGTTTCCGTGTAAACCACCGTCTTGCCGACGTTGCCGAGGGCCTCATTCATCGCAATCGCGGCCAGATGCACGCCCGTCCCGGCCTGCTCTCCGGGGATGACCACGCACTTGCCGGCATTCGCCTTCAAATCCTTCGCCACCGCGTTCAGAAACGCGGTCTGCTCGTCGGACCAGCCAGCGCCCCCCGCAGGCGCGCCCCCCGCACCTACCGCGGCCGCCAGCGCCGCCGCAAAGCCTTCCATCTGGCTGGCGCGCATCCGCAGGCGATGTTCCGCCTTGAAGCCGGTGGTCGAAGGCGTGCTTTCGACCGAGTAGAGGCGGTTCATCTCTACTCCGGGCCTCAAGGAACGCCGCTGAACATAGTCGGACGCCAGCTTCAAAAATCCCGGATACCAGAGCCCGGAGAGGAAATCCGCATCGAGCGCAAGAATCACGTCGGCCTGGTCGAGCTTGTACTGCGGATCGACATAATCGCCAAAGGCCTGCTTCGACGCCCGACGCCAGGAGTCGCGGTTTACCGGCTCATACTGGATCCACTTCGCATTCGGATATTTCGCGCTGGCGTTCTTCCACTGCGCCGCCAGCGTGGGAGAAACCACCGTCCCGCTCAGAAAGTAAAGCCCTTGGCCGCCGCTCGCTGCCTTGGCTTCGAGCATCGCGGTAAAGTCCGCGACGAAATTGATATAGTCGCGCGTTTCCCCGCGATACAGCACCCGCTGCGAACGGTCCGGATCATACATCCCCAGCAGGGTTCCCTGGGTGTAGGAGTCCGAAGTGCCGTGGTTCATCGGATGTTCAGGATTGCCATCGACTTTGATCGGGCGATACGCTCTGCTCTTGACCAGCAGCGGCACCGAACCCATCGGGAACGGATGTGCCGTCGCGAAATAAACCGGTTCGCCCAGCACCAGATTATCCGGCTGCTTCACATATGGGTAGATCGGCTCATCCGGCTGCTTGGTGCATCCCGTCAACCCAGCCAAAGCAATGGAGGCGCCCATCAGCTTCATAAAGCCGCGGCGGGAGACCGAATCCACCCACTCCGAGGCATGCTGGGGAAATTCGCGCTGCAGGGCATCCTGGAATTCCGGCGTGTCGGCCAGCTCATCGACCGTCTGCCAGTAGCGTTTCCCCGTCATTCCCGCCAGCCGGGCCTGTGCGGTCTCAATCAACTGGGCCGTCTTCGACTTCGGTTGTGGATCGCTTGCTGCGGTCTCGTGTTCGTTTTCCATCTTCGAATCTTGACCTTTACGGTTGTCGTTCATTCGCTTGCCAACTTCGCCTTGCCGGGAAATCCGCCATGCCACGATTGCAGAAAATGCTTCATCGGTGACACGTATCGCAGCTGGTCAGCTGATTCGGCGGACGAATGTGATACTGCACGATCAGGTACTTGCCCAGGTCTCTCTGATCGGTGAATTTCAGGTAGTGCGGGTTCACCGGAACCTGCGCGTGGACCGATCCCGAACCGGAGGACGACCAATTCTTCATATCGTCGAACTGCGGTGATGGCTGCCCGCTCGGAGATCGCGGATTCTCCGGTACATTCAAGTCCGCGATCTCCGCGCCTTCCGTGTCCGGATCATGGGTGGTGCAATTCACCAGCTGCGCCGTCGGCGTCCCGGGAGTCGTCGCGGCATTGGTGCACCAGACCGGATGCAGCGATGACGGGCCTTTCCATGCCATCTGATAAATCTGCGAAGTCGGCCGCAGATTTTCCGCCGGATTGCGGTGGCAGTTCAGACACCACTCCATCTGCAGACTGTTGGCCATGTAGGTCAAAGGCATGTCGTCAATCCGGCCATGACAGCTGGAGCAGCCGATGCCCTTATTCACGTGAATCGAGTGGTTGAAATAAACGAAATCCGGCAGGTCGTGGACCTTGGTCCACACGATCGACTGGCCAGTCGCCCAGCTGTTACGGACCGGCGCCAGCAGATCGGCATTGGTCCAGATCTGCGCATGGCAGTTCATGCAGGTCTTCGTCGGAGGAATTCCGGCGTAGCTGGATTCTTCGACCGAGGTGTGGCAATACTGGCATTGCAGTCCCAGTCCCTGCACATGATGTTTATGGCTGAAGGGAACCGGCTGGGCGGGACGCTGTCCCTGGCGCGTTACCCAGGGGGACCGCTGCAGATAGTTCAGCGTCACGCCAAGTCCGATCGTAAGCACTCCAAAAAGAACCAGACTGAAGCGGGTCAGGGAATTCGAACTGCGGTCAAAAATCTGCGCCATTTTTAGATTTCTTCCCTACTGGTTTGCGCGGCATCAATGCCGTTATGGACGATCGCATGGATCGGATTGAAGACGATTATCTAAGTATCGCGGAACAAAAAATCATTTAAAGGTCGAAACGAAAGTATAGAGCAATACCCACGGAATCCGTCAACTTTACGCACGAGAAGAGACAGATCTCATTTGCGTATCGGCGAAAAAATTCCATCGAATACTCTCCGCATTGCGAAAATGCAGCGTGGTTCCGTGCACCGGCCACTACCGATTGCGCTTTTTTCATGCAGCCGGATTGAAGGTACGGGACCCCATTCCCCGGCCATATCGCTTTCGAAAAAACCGGAATAAAATTTGCGCGATACACTTTCGATTTGCTTCGCCAAAATGTTTTTCTTGAAGGAGGCAAAGGATGCGGCCTTCCTCCTCGTGCGCATAGCGCAGAATGGGATCTTCGAGTGAAGCGAACCAGCCGCGAGTTATAGACTGAACACAATGGCCCTGGCTTTTCGGAAAGTTCGTTACGACTCTGCACTCGCATGTCAGCAGCTGTCTGCCGCCGATCCCCGCATTGGCAAGCTGATCGAGCGTGCCGGGCCATTCGCTCTGCGGCTGAAGCCTACCCATTCCACCTTTGAGGCGTTGCTGGAATCGATCACCCATCAGCAGCTGCATGGCCGCGCGGCAAAAGCGATCCATGGCCGAATCCTCAGCCTGTTCCCGGACGCGACACCGACACCGCAGGGCTCCATGATCTCGCGGACGATGTCCTCCGCGCCACCGGCCTTTCCGCCGGCAAGCTCGCCTCTGCGCGCGATCTCGCGGAGAAGAGCCTATCGGGCATTGTTCCGACTCTGGCGGTGTTGCATCGTATGCCGGACGACGAGGTTTGCGCCCGCCTGACCACGGTGCGCGGCATCGGCATCTGGACCGTGCAGATGCTTCTCATCTTTCGCATGGGCCGGCCGAACGTGCTGCCTGTTTCCGATTACGGCGTCCGCAAGGGCTACGCTCTCATCATCGGCAAGCTGCGCCCCGGCATGCCGGTCACCGCAGCCGACCTGCCCAAGGCGGCAACGATGGAGCGCCGCGCCGCGCGCTGGCAGCCCTGGCAATCCGTAGCCAGTTGGTATCTTTGGCGCGCCTGCGACCTGGCTCGCGACGCCGAGACGAAAATCTCCCGGCCGAAGCTATGAGCACAACCGCATTCACGAATGATAAGCAGCGTTATATCTGCGTCCACGGCCACTTCTATCAACCTCCCCGCGAAAACCCCTGGCTGGAAGCGATCGACAGCCAGGATTCCGCGGCTCCCTATCACGACTGGAATGCACGCATCACCCATGAGTGCTACGCGGCCAACGGCAGCTCGCGCATCCTGAACGACGAAAAGAAAATCATGCGCATCGTCAACAACTACTCGCGCATGAGCTTCAACTTCGGCCCGACTTTGCTTGGGTGGATGGAAAAATCCGCGCAGCTAAGCTACCGGCGCGTGCTGGACGCGGATCGCGCCAGCCAGGACCGCTTCGGCGGTCATGGCTCGGCGCTCGCCCAGGTTTACAACCACATCATCATGCCGCTGGCGGAGACGCGCGACCGCATCACGCAAATCCGCTGGGGTATCGCCGACTTCGAATACCGCTTTCACCGCCGGCCGGAAGGCATGTGGCTGGCCGAGACCGCGGTCGATCTGGAAACGCTCGACCTGCTGGCCCAGCACGGTATCCTCTTCACCATTCTGGCGCCGCATCAGTGCGCCCGGATCCGCGAAATCCCGCTCGAAAGCGATGATGAACTGATCCCGTGGCTCGAAACGCCGCACGCGACGGTCGATCCCACCCAGCCATATCTGGTGCGCACCCACGATGACCGCAGTATCGCGGTGTTTTTTTACGATGGCCCCATTTCGCGCGCGGTCGCATTCGAAGGCCTGCTGAACGATGGCCGCGATTTCGCGAATCGCCTGCTGGGCGGCTTCCGCCACGACGACGACCGTGCGCAGCTGGTTCACATCGCCACCGACGGCGAGAGCTACGGGCACCATCACAAACATGGGGACATGGCGCTGGCCTATGCGCTGGATTGGATCGAGCGCAACAGCGGCGCGCGTCTCGTCAATTACGGCCAGTTTCTCGAGCAGTTTCCGCCTTCGTACGAAGCGGAGATTTATGAAAGCACTTCGTGGAGCTGCTCCCACGGCATCGAACGCTGGCGTGCCGACTGCGGCTGCGGAACCGGGGGCGCCGCGGGATGGAACCAGCGCTGGCGCGCCCCCTTGCGCTCATCGCTGGACTGGCTGCGCGATGCCGTCAGGCCGCTGTGGGACCAGGCCGCCGCCACGCTTCTGCGCGATCCAGTGGCTGCCCGCGATGCGTATATACGCGTCATACTCGATCGCACTCCCGCATTGCAGCTTATGTTTTTCAACGACCATGCCGCGAACCCGCCGGACGCGAAAAGCCGCACAAGAATCCTCCGGCTGATGGAAATGGAGCGCCATCTGCAGCTGATGGTCACCAGCTGCGGATGGTTCTTCGACGATTTGGAAGGTATTGAAACCGTGCAGATCATTGCCTATGCCGGGCGGGTGTTGCAATTGGCCAGGGAGCTGTTCGGCAGCGGGGGCGAGGAGCTGGAATCGCAGTTTCTAACCCGTCTCTCCGAGGCGCGCGGCAACCGTGCCGGCCAGCCGAACGGCGCGGATATCTATCGCCAAACCATGGCCACACAGAAAATAGGGATCGAACAAGTGGGCGCGCACTATGCCGTCGTCTCCCTGTTTGAAGACCAGCCGGAGAAGAAGGCGGACTACTGCTACGACGTGTGGCGAAACTCCGGATACGTTCTGCCTACATCCCGAGGCCGCTTCGCCCATGGCCAGGCAAGCATATGCTCGCGGATCACGCTCGAATGCGAGGACCTGGATTTTGCCGCGCTGCATCTCGGCGATCAGAACCTGCTGGCAGCAGTAAGGCGAGCGGAGCCACGGCAGGCAAACACGTTTGAGCAATTCACGGAAGAAGTTCGAGCGGCCGTCGCGCAGGAAGATTTTCGTAAGGCGACCCGCCTCTTCCGCCGCGAATTCGGCGCCGCCGGCGATTCTCTCCGGCCCATGTCCCGCGATGACCAGAAACGCATTCTCAAGCTGCTGCTCGACTCCACCCTGGCCGGCATTGAAACCAGCCTGAGCACCATCTACGAAGATCATCGATCGCTGCTGCACTACCTCAGCGTCACCGGAATGCCGAAACCGCAGGCGCTCATGCTGGCCGCGCAGTTCAGCTTGAATGCGGACCTTCGCCACGCATTGTCGAGCGAACCTTTCGAGGCGACACGCGTGCGCCAGCTGCTATCGCAGGCAATGGCGGATCAGGTCGCGCTCGACGCCGCCTCTCTGGGCTACGTGGCCAGTCAGCGAATGTTGCGCGCCATGCAGGAGCTGCAGCAGAGGCCCGAAAGTAGGGAACTGGAAGCGGCTCTGGAGGTGATGGATGTGCTTCGGGAATTACCGTTCGAAGTGGACTTATGGGAAACGCAGAATCGCTGGTACCGGATATCGCAGGAGAGTCTGCCTCTGCGAACAATGGATCCGCGATGGAACCGGCTATTCCGCGAGCTCGGAACCAAACTCGATATCGAGGTCGATCAACTGAGGGTCGACAACTGATCTACTCAATCGAAGAATGGAGAAGACAGCTTGTCATTGCTGAGCTGCCACGCGGCAGCTAACATTTTGCCAATCTATCAGCTGCGCCAGCGCAATGTCACCGGCCCGGTCAAGGGATGTTCGAAATTTCCGCCGTTCGCGCTCATTTGTAACCGTGCCTGTTTCAATGCAAAATACCACTTTGCCGGGCGGTCGGCATCGTCGATCAGCATCAGCGACGGATTGAAGCGCAATCCCTGCGCCTGCTCGACCATGGTCACTCGATCCTGCTCCACAAATCTCTGTCCGAAGGCTTTGGCGATCGGCAGCTACAAACGGCACATGGTAAAAAACATTCCACGCGGCATAGACATCGATGCGGCTCGTGCTCGGCGTGACCGGAGTGACGGTTGTCAGGCTGGAAAACCATTTGTCGCCGCACCGGATGGTCTCATAGCGGCGATTCGGCAGAACGAAATCGATCGTCGTCGTCACCGGCTGGCCATAAACGCCCAGTAATTTATACGGCGCGCTGTTGGCCGAAGGCGCATGCGCCGTCATGCGGAAGCCCTGCGGAATCGGCTCAAACTGCTTCTCCTTCACGTGAATGCTGGCCCCGCTGCGCCACCACCACGACTGATGCACAAAAGGCCCGTGCGCCGGGTCCATAAGACCGATGATTCCGTGATCGACATTGCATGGCAGGTCCGCCGATAAGTGGGCTGAACGAAAGCGCGACCCGAACTTCGGCAGCTCGGGCACTGCGGGCAACCCGGAGATATCTTCCGGACGAACCCGCCCGGAACCCGGAGACGGCACATATACCCAGGCGTAACCATCACGCTCCAGGCACGGAAATGCCGTCGCGTAGATACGCGAGCAGTCCAGCGTGTCCGCGGGCGTCAGCGATGGAATCTCACGGCATTGGCCGGTGACCGGGTCAAACTTCCAGCCGTGATATCTGCAGGTAACCCCCGTCGCATCAAAGGAACCCCGAGACAGAGGAATGCCGCGATGCGGGCAGTTGTCCCGCAAGGCAAACAGCTCATTGGCGTGGGTGCGCCCCAACAGAAGCGGAACTCCCAGCAGCATGGCAGTTGCCGTTTGACGGCCGCGCAGGCGATCGCTGCGCATCGCCGGATACCAGTCGTCGTAAATCAACGTGGCCGGCGGCACACCCGGTACGCTGTTCGGCGTGGCTTCAATAGGATTGGCCAACAATTTCCTCCTGAATAACCACTATAGAAGTTCGCCAACAGCACCGTCGATAAACCGGGGTGCGCGAATCAGGGCCCGCAGTACCTGCAGTTTTGCATGTCCGAGTGGAGGAGCTCATCCGGGAATTGCGCTCGACGCGCCCTCACCGCTCCACGCGAATCAGTCTTCCGCCTCGGAGCAAAAATTTTTCTCCCCGCCAGACGACGCGGTCGTTGGCAAAGCTCCAGAACCAGACGCCGAGCGCGATAATATCCCGCAATGGCATCAGCCACAGATCGCGCAGGCTGCCCCGATCCCCGAGCAAGCCCACGCCGACCGTAAGCGCCATGGCAATACGGACACACACCATCACACTAAGCAATGCGACACTGTCCAGCGACGCGGCCGAAGCGATTACATTTGCGAGCGCCCACGGCAACCCGAACGTTGTCAGCAATCCAACATAACCAAGCGGACGCGATTCCCGCACCCCGCGCGCCCAGCGCAACTGATGCGCGATGAACTTGCGAGAATCTGTACGCCGGAATGGATGTTTCCGCCACTTCGCGGCCCAGCTCCACGCGATATCCGGCGCGAAAGATGCGTGCGCCCAGTTCGTAATCGTCCGCAAGGTGATCGACCAGCGACGGGAATCCGCCAATCGCATCAAGGGCCTGACGGCTTACAGCCAGCGTCGACCCGAGACCGAAGCGCAAGCCCTTCTCCAGCCAGCGCGCCGTAAGAACGCCGGGCATAAAGTCGGTCGAGATGCCAAGCGCCTCGACCCGCGAACCCAGCGTGCCATGCGAGCGCCCGCGGTAGAGCGCCGTCACCATTCCCACCGGCGTTTGCGCCGCGCCGGGAAGAGCGAAAGCCGGCATGGTGTTGCGAAGATACTTCGGGGTGACCAGAATGTCGCTGTCGTTGATGAGCAGATGATCGTACCGCGCCTCCGGGACCATCTGCACCAGGTTACTGACCTTGCCGTTCGTGCCGAGAATCTTCGGGCACACGATGACCCGAATCGCCTGCTGAGGAAATTCTCGTTGGAGTTTCTCGATGGCTTCCACCGCAGCGTCTTCCATACTGTGGACGCCGAAGAGAATTTCATACGCGCCGGAGTAGTCCTGTCCGCAGTGGCTCGCAAAGGCCGCGTACATCTCCGGATCCGTGCCTTTCACGGGCTTCAAAATGCTGACCGGCGGATAAAAATCGGGCAGCGCCGTCCGGAAAAGACGGCTGTAGGAGCGCGCGGCACGGAAGACCAGCAGCGAATAGACAAGCGCCGCCAATGTCAGCAGCGTGAACAGCACGGCGATCGATCTGAGCGGCCAGGGGCAACGTGTGGGCCGGGTAGGGAACTTGCATCATGAGCGCTTCGACTATTGTCGCTCAGCCGAGCGTTGCGTGAAGGACCGATATTGTGAGCAGCCCACCAAAAAGCGGAGTCGTTCTGAATGAAGCGTAGCGTAACGAAGGTCAGACGATATTCAATGAGCGAAAATCGTCTGGATTCCCCGCTACGATCGGAAGGACACGGTCTATTGAGCAGCCGCATCATTCATAGCGAAGCGCGTCGATGGGATCGAGGTTCGCCGCCTTCCATGCCGGATAGATCCCGAAGATCAGTCCGATGGCGCAGGAGACGGTGAAGCCCGTGATCGCCCAGAAGGTCGACACGAACGCGGGAATGTTCGGGACGGCCAACCGCACCGCCAGCGTCAGCACGCCGCCGACCAGCACTCCGATAACGCCGCCGACGGCGCACAGCGTAATCGCCTCGATCGTGAACTGCAGCAGAATATTGCGCTTGGTCGCTCCAATCGCCTTCCGCACGCCGATTTCACGAGTCCGCTCGGTCACTGAAACCAGCATGATGTTCATAACCCCGATGCCGCCTACCATCAGTCCGACACTGGCCACGCCGATCATAAAAAGAAAAATCCCAGCGGTCAGCTGATTCCACAGGCGTGTAATCGCATCCGGCGAGAAGATGGCGAAATTATCCGGCTCATTGAACCGCTGCTTGCGCTGGATGCGCAGCGTCTGCTCGATCTCGTCATATACTGCCGTCCTGTTCTTCGGGTCGTCGTATTTCAGGCTGATCCAGACGTCTTTAATTTCCGGATGTATCTTTTGAAAGGTCCCGATGGGGAAATATGCCGAGTTGTCCTGCGGATTTTTCCCGCCGCCGAAGGCTGTCTTCTGTTTGGCTATCACACCGATGACCCGGAACTCATCGCCGCCAATCTCCACTTCCTTGCCCAGAGGATCTTCGCCGCGGAACAACTGCTCGCCGGCATCGTGGCCCAGAATAACCACATTGGAGTGCTGGTCCTGTTCATATTGCGAAAAGAAACGGCCGACAGGGATGTCGATACTATCGACCTGCGGCTCGGCAATCGTAGCTCCGTACAGAATCGTGTGCTGCACCTTGCGATCTTTATATTTGACGGCAACATTGCCGATCCCGAGCGAATTGTCCGCATACCGCAGCGCTGGAGAGACAGCGACAACGTGCGGCAGGTTCGCGAGTGCTTCGGCATCCTCCATCGTGAGTTGCTTACGGGCCAGCATCTCCGCTGTCGGCCGTACGTTGATCACCGGAAAACGAAATATCCAGTAAACATCGGTGCCAAACGACGCCACCAGATCTCCGATATTTTTGTTCAGCCCATTGATAAATGACGAAAGCGTAATCACTGTGGCCACCCCGATGACGATGCCGAGGATGGTAAGGCCGGAACGCATTTTGTTGGCGCGCAGCGTTTCCAGCGCCATCCGCGCCGATTCCCGGGATTTACTGGCAACGATCGCCATCGCCATTCCTCATAGTTCGGACCGCAGCGCCACAATGGGATCCAGCATGGCCGCCTTGCGCGCCGGATACACTCCAAAAAAGACGCCTACCGCCGTCGCCAGAAACAGCCCCGCCATCACCGACCACACCGCAATCGTGGTGGGAAATCCAATGAAAAATGTGATCAATTTAGCGACAACGATCCCACCGATCACCCCAATCACGCCGCCAAACAAAGCCATGGTGCCGGACTCAATCAGAAACTGCAGCATTACATCGCCGCGGCGGGCGCCGAGCGCTTTGCGGATGCCAATCTCGCGCGTCCGCTCTGTCACCGACACCAGCATGATGTTCATGATGACAATGCCGCCGATCACCAGAGAAATGGTCGAAATCCCAATCGCCACTCCAAAGAAGCTCTGACTGAAGCTCTTGAAAAGCCCGACGAAGCTGGAATTTGTGTCCAGGCTGAAGCTGTCCGGCTGGCCCAGGACATCATGCCGTCGCGCGCGCAGAATCGCCCTGACCTGGTCAGACGCATACTCCAGCTTGTCGCCCAGGCCCCCAGCTTTGCCGTAGATGGTAACCGAGTCGTTGGTGCCGTACGTCGCCTGATAGGTGCTGATCGGCACCCCGACAAAATTGTCCTGGCTCTGCCCGAGTGTCTTCCCCTGGCGCTCCACCACCCCAATGACGGTATACAGCACGCCATCGACCCGGATTTCCTTGCCGATGGGATCGCCCCTTCCCAGCACGTTATCGACGATGTCATATCCGATCACCGCAACATGCGAGTCATGCTGCAGCTCAGTAGGAGTAAACGAACGGCCCTGGGCGATGTTGTAGTTGTACATTGGCAGCATTTCCGTCGTCCATCCGCGAATGCTGACGCCCGTGGCGGACTGGTGGTTCGAGACCACATTCCCGTCCTTCGCGACTTCCGCCCCGGTAATGATGCATGCCGTGCATTGCTGGGCGACTGCCTCATAGTCGTCCATTCGCAGAATTTTTCGCTTGCTGTATTTCATGTAATCTTCGCCGCTCAGAATCACCTGCGGCATTTGGCTGGCGGTAAATACGTCCGCCCCATAGCCATACACTTTGGTCGCCACATACTTGTTGGCGCCGTTAATCATGGTCACGATCATAATGACGGAAGCCACGCCGATGACCACGCCGATCAGCGTGAGGATTGAGCGCATCTTGTTAGCCCACAGCGACTGCAGCGCGATTTTGATTGCTTCTCGAAACTCCATGGCGTCAACTCAGTTCGAATTCGATGGAAGACAGGGTGGCTCTCGGTTGACATCGAATTACGATGACAAATTCGTCGTCCTGAGCGGAGCCGAAAGGTTCCGGAAGAACAGCAACGATTTCTTAAGGATGTCCAGCAGAGTCAGCCCACTTCTAGTCCAACTCCTTCTCCTGTTCCATGGCCCACCACAGGCCGAAGCCGGCTTCCGCGAAACCGATGGCGCGAGTCAATTGTGGATGCTCGGCGAGATTCTCCATCAGATCGCGCCAGAACTTCGGACCGGCGACCCATGCTTTCGCCGCGCGTTCCGGGCGCACTGCCGCCATCATTCCGTCGCCAATCAAAAACATCACGCAAAAGTGTTTCCATCTTTGGGTCATCATTTGCCAGGGGTCCTTTCCATGTGATGATACGAAAACTCGGCTACTTTCGTTCGATTGGACGCCCCGTCAGTGCTTCGGTCACGTTTTTGACGAGATGGGGAAAGTAAGGCGGCGCAATACAGACGCATTTCCCAGTGGGACCAGCATCACAGGTTTTGTGCTGCCATCTCGCGCCTGAATCATTCGGCCCTGGAGCGCAATAACCGGCTGATCGAACGGTCTGCGGAAATTGGCGCCCTTGATCGAGGACACAGGACGAAATCCGAAACCCTGCCATCTTAGATCTGCGGGCAGCGCGAGTTCTTCATATTTCCCTGCGACCGGCTCGAAATACGCATCCTCGAACCCCTGAACTGGATATTTCTTAATCACTGCTTTCTGTGCATCGATCGGCTGCGCGAACAGGAGCGCTCCGTACTGAAGAGCGACTTCGCCGTTCACGGCTGCAACTTCCTGGACCACGGGCGCAAATTTGATTGTGATTCTGTCTCCCGGCCTCCACCTCTTGGTAACCGTCCAATAGCTGCCCACGCGGGAAATTTCCGCGCCTTCGCAGGCCACCGTCGTTCCTCGCGACCAGGAAGGGTCGCGCAGTAGAATCGGAAATCTGACGGGGCGGTCCGTTCGAACTTCAATCTCCACGGCATTCTCGAATGGATAATTCGTCTTCTCTTTGAGAATTACCGGAACACCGCCAACCTTCGTCGAAACCCCGCAAGGGCCGTAAAGAACCGCCGCCAGGCCGCCGCTGCCGGGATGCCGCATCCACATTCCACGAACGTAAATCGACGCAATATTGCTCGCGTTCGGATTGCAGCAGACAGCCACATCCGTATGCGTGGGAGAAAATTTATTGCGGTTTTCCGGCCTCGCGCCATCCGCCGTCATCCCGTCGCAGCGTTCACGATTGTCGTTCGAAAGATAGGTGATCGCCTTTCCGTTCGCGAACCGCGCGCCCTGCGCGGCATTGAACCAGATTCGCTCGATGCTGTCGCCAAGAAAGGCCATCCCGGTCTTCTGCAAGGCCGACTCCAGTGAGAACTGGATCTCTTTGGTCGCACAATACTCGTATTCGGTAAACGTAGGGTCCGGCTTCTTGCCATCGACATCTTCATCACTGACCGCCGAACCACTCGTCTCCGTGTAGCGGCCCAGTTTATCTAGCGCATTACGAGATGCGCGGCCAAAATCCTCTCGCCCGGTTGCTGTCCACAGCCATAGCGGCACCCGAATAGATTCGTAAATGTTGGCGCCGTGTCCGGTGTAGCCAATGTTCCGGTTCAGCAGATACGGAAGAGTTGTCTCAACATCGCCCGCAACAACATCTCCACTTCCGACATTCTCGCCCCACGATTGATAGAGCCATACCGTGAAATCGCGATACTTCGGGTCGCCGGTCAGGTCGAACAGGCGCTCCATGACATCGGAAATCATCAGGTCATGACCTTCCTGCCATGGCACCGCCGTTTTCCCCGAGCCATACATCGAGATGTCGAGATCCGCAGCCCTCTGGACCGCCTTCATGACCTCGGCGTTGCCGGTTAACTCGGCATAATCCAGCAAGCCTCGCAAGAGACAGGCTTGCGTCCAGAGTTCTCCCTGATGAGTAAACCGCGTCTCTGCATCGAACACGCCCAGGTACCCGTTCTCACTCTGCGATGAGAGGATATGCCGCACATATGCATCCGCTTCCCGCATGGCTTTTTCATTTCCCGACAGATAAGCCAGCTGGATGAACCCCGCGCGCCAGTTTCCTTCCGACTCGCCATTCCACCAGTTCCTGTTGTCAGAAGCGCCCGGAGTGAGGCGGAGGCGCTGAGTGACGAAGATGTCCGAAGACGCCTCGTGGCAGAGATCGCCCAGGCAGCCGGCAAATCCCTGGTCGAGGTCGCGGGTCATCTGTTCCTCGATCCACCCGGAAGGCTTTACTTCGCCCAGCTTCAACCACGTGAACACGGCCAATGGCGCAACTCTACCCTGATCCTGTCCTTGCTCTGATGACTTGCTGAGAAGGACAGAATCGCCGTCTGAAGCAGCCGCCGAATGCTCCTGAAGCGTTTGCCCTTTGGAGCTTGCAGAGGAAAGGACGGCGCTTCCGGATGCAGCCAGCATCAGCTTGATGGATTCTCGACGGTTCATATTGACCGAATTCACCCCGTAGTGAAGATGCCTTCATATTAGTCCAGCGCGACTGAAGGCCGCTTTTCGTGCAAAGATGATTGCGAGGCACTGCTTCATTCGATCTTGCGATGATATCGACAGCTCCCCGTTGCGGAGGGCCGCCTCCAGGTAAGGCTTGTCCTCTCTCGCCGCGTGTAGGCGGCCGATATACCATATTGAAAAACAAGTGGAGTCAGCATGAAGCTGAATGTCGATCTGGCCAGGTTGCGAACGGAAGTCTACAAGGCGAATATCGGGATCTTCCGCTCCGGTCTGGTCACGATGCACAGCGGCAATGCCAGCGGCCTCGACAAGTCGCGAAACTTTATCGTGATCAAACCGAGCGGCGTCGATTACGACAAGTTGACGCCGGAGACGCTGGTGGTTACGGACCTGGAAGGAAAAAAAATCTGGACCGGCGAGCCCGGAGATGACTTGAATCCCAGCGTGGATCTGCCGCACCATTTGTACCTCTATCAGAATTGCGACGATATCGGCGGGGTTATCCATACCCATTCGAATTACGCCACCAGCTTCGCCCTGCTGGGCCGCTCGCTTCCTGTGTATCTAACAGCGATCGCCGATGAGTTTGGCGCGGAGATTCCGTGCATCCCTTACACGGACAATGTCGGAGACCACATTGGTCAGGCGATCGTTGCGGGCCGCAACCGTGCTCCGGCGGTTTTGCTTGCGAACCACGGTGTATTCGCGTTCGGCAAAAATCCCCGCGCGCGTTCAAGGCCGCGGTGATGCTCGAAGATGTCGCAAAGACCTGCCATCTGGCGCTGCTGCTCGGCCAGCCGCAACCGCTGCCGGAGGAAGAAATCCAGAAATGGTATGAACGCTATCACTCCACCTACGGGCAACAGGCTGTTCGGGGATAGTCGAGATCATGGCTTACATCCTCCGCTTTACCCAGCAGTACAGGCCCCAGAACCGCCAGGAGTTTCTTGAGCTCGAAGCGAAGTTTGAGAAGTTGGAGCGCAACACGCCGGGGTTCCCGCACGGACGCCGCTCGCAGCCGATCGCCGGCAGTGAGCCGAACCATACCCTGATCTGGGAATGTGAATTCCCCACATTCGCGGATGCGCAAAAGGCGCTCGATCTGCTCCACTCCGATCCGGAGCATGCCGAACTTTTCCGGCAGCAGTCGCCCTTTATCACCCAGATTCACACCTCTATTTTGGAAATCCTGGAGTTCCCGGAATGAACGAGGAAAAAAACGCGGGCGGTATGTATGTCGATCCGCGCCGCCTGTATGAATGGTGCAAAATTCCCGCCGACGATTTGCCCGGCCACGCCGGAGTGCGTGTTCCCTATCGCCAGGTTGCAGACTCGGCGGCGATGGGCCAACTGATGGCCGAGGAACTGGGCGAGGCGATCGAACAGAACAACCGGCAGGACCGGGGGACACGGGCAATCATTCCCTGCGGGCCGAAATGCTGGTATGAGCCTTTCGCTGCGCTGGTGAATTCGCGGGGAATTTCCCTGAAAAAACTCACCGTGTTTCACATGGACGAGTGTCTCGACTGGCAGGGCCGGCTGCTGCCGGAAAACCATCCCTACAACTTCCGCACCTTCATGGAGAAATACTTCTATGGCCCGATTCGGCCCGAACTGACAGTCCCCGAGGAGCTACGCTTTTGGCTGTCACCGGCCACGATAGAAAAGACGCGAGACGCGATTGCGGAAGCACCCATCGATATCACGGTCGGCGGATGGGGTCAGGACGGTCATGTTGCCTACAATCAGGCGAGCCGGCATCCATTTCACCATCCTACCGTCGAAGATCTGCGCAACAGCACGATTCGCATTCAGAACAACAATATCGACACGGTGGTCGCGCTGGCGCAGCGAAGTTTTGGCGCGGCGTATCAGTTCGTTCCTCCGATGTCGGTGACGCTCGGCCTGCGGGAATGCCTGTCGGCGAAAAAGATTCGGGTGTATAGCGACACCGGCGCCTGGAAACAGACCGCGCTGCGCGTGGCCCTGTTCAGCGAGCCGATTGCCGAGTATCCGATGACCCTGCTGCAGCAACATCCGGATGCCCGCATCACCGCAACGTATGAAACCGCGCGTCATCCCATCAGCGAAAACCCGGATTGGGAGCTGTTCTGAAATGTCCTTGGCGCTTCGGCCGGATGCGAGTTCTGGATTTACCCAGGTCATCGGTATTGGCGGCATTGGTACCGGCGTGGCGTTCCAATTAGAGGGGGCACATACCCTGGGCCGCGAAGAAAGCCGCCTGGGAGCGCTGCTGCCGGGCCGCGATTACTGCAAGCTGCACATCGTCGAACATTACATCGCCGCCATGATGGGATCGAACGCCCCCGCGTCGGCGTTCCGCGTAGCGGCCATTGGCGTTGTCGGCGACGATGCCGCCGGCCTTCAGCTGATCGATCAGATGCAGCAGGCAGGCATCGATACCACCTGGGTCCGCAGGGACGCGGAGCGCGCCACCCTGTTCAGCGCGTGTTTCATTTACCCGGATCGAACCGGCGGGAATATTACTGCCGGCAATTCTGCCGCCGCTGCGCTCAACCAACGAGACCTGCGCCAAGCTTCGGACTCGATGCGGACCTCCGCGGGCCGTGGCATCGCCCTGTGCCTGCCGGAAGTTCCGCTCGATATCCGTCGCGAGTTCCTGAACATGGCGACTCAGTATGGAAATTTCCGCGCCGCCTCCTTCACGCTGGCGGAAGTTGGCCCGGCACAGGCGCTGAATTTGTTCTCCATGGTCGATCTACTCGCGCTCAATCAGGAAGAGGCCTCCGCGCTTATCGGCTACGCCTTGCACGGCGGAAAACACGCCGCAGTTTCTACACGACTGCTCGGCGGTGCTGACCCAGGTGCAGCCGGCGATTCGAATCATCATCAGCGCAGGCGCCAAGGGAGCGTATGGCTTCGAAGCGGGTGAGTGGGATTATTTTCCCGCCCCGGCGGTGCCAGTCGCCGCAACCGCAGGCGCAGGGGATGCCCTGCTCGCTGGAGTGCTGGCCGGTCTGGCCGCAGGGCTGCCGCTGACAGGCCGTTTGTTGACGCGGCGTTCGCATGCAGAAACGGTTGTCGGTTCCGCGCTTGCCCTGGGAGTGCTGCTGGCCAGCTTCAGCGTCACTTCTCCCGATACCATCCATTTCCAGGCGAACTTGACGTCGCTGGTGGAGTTTGCTTCCGGTCTGGGAATTTCATTTGGGAGCGAGGTGCGAAAGGTGTTTTCGCGAACCTTGGCGCCAGGCGACGAATAAGTCTTTCGGCCGGCAAAACTACAACCGCCATGCCAGCTTGAGATATGGGTTCCGCTCGTTCCCCGGTCGAAACGAATCTAAAACTCGGATATGACATGATGACGGAAGGGATGTTGGGCAGATCAGTCGTCCACTGGCTGGCCGCCCGCGCCCGTTGGAGTTTTTCCCTTTATGACCGCAGAACGCGTGGCCCCGACGGAGACGCCGAGCACTACTGCTCAGACCCCTGTTAAAAGTGCGGCCGACAGCATTCTCGCCCGGGAACCGGATGCCTTCGCCTCGGATACGCCCAACGCAGACGCAGCGCCCGCCGCTGTACTTCCCCTGTGTGTCGATCTCGACGGCACTCTGGTCAAGTCGGACACTCTGCTCGACTCACTCTGTGTTCTGGCGCGTAGCCATCCAGCAGTCCTGCTGCGTCTGCCCCTCTGGCTTGCAGGCGGCAAGGCAGCGTTGAAGCGGGAAGTGACGGCGCGCGCGCCGCTCGATGTGGCGAATCTTCCGTATAACGAGGCATTGATCGTGTACCTGCGCGAGCAGGCCGCAAAAGGCCGCTCGCTCTATTTATCTACCGGCGCCGATCACGCGCTCGCCGACCGAGTGGCGAAGCACCTGGGCATTTTCGAAGGAGTCTTCGCCAGCGACGGCTGCACCAACCTGACCGGCTCGCGCAAGCTGCATCTTTTGGAAGAGCGTTTCGGCCGCGGCGGGTTCGCGTACGTGGGCAACAGCCGCGCCGATCTTCCATTGCTCGCGGTTTCCGCGGGCGCGATGCTGGCCAACCCTGTTCGAGGATTACGCGGTACTCTGCACCGGAAAAAAATTCCCGTTCAGAACATTTTTGAAGATCAGGCTTCTCAGACCGCTTCTCTCTGGCGTGCTCTGCGGGTCCATCAATGGGCCAAGAACGTCCTCATTTTTCTGCCGCTTCTGCTGGCCCATGCCGTGGGGCTTGCCACATTTCTGCAGTCCCTGATTGCTTTTTTCAGTTTCAGCCTGGTGGCTTCCAGCACCTACATCGTCAACGATCTGCTGGACATCGCTTCCGATCGCAGTCACGTCACCAAGCGCCGCCGCCCCTTTGCCGCCGGCGATCTTTCGGCGCTGGCGGGTGCGACTCTGGCGCTTGTCCTATTTGCCGGCGGCGTGCTGTTGTCGCTTCCGCTATCCACACGATTCATGGTCTGGCTGCTCACGTACGTCTGCGTAACGCTGGCCTACTCGCTTTATTGCAAGCGCATCGTCATTGTGGACGTGATCATCCTGTCCGCGCTGTACACGCTGCGAATTATGGCCGGAGCCGCTGCCGCACGGGTGCCAATCTCGGACTGGATGGCAGGCTTTGCCATCTTTTTCTTCTTCAGCCTGGCACTGGTCAAACGCTTCAGCGAGCTCGAAAACCTGCGCGCGCGCGGCACCTCTCCATCCAATGGGCGCGGCTATCTGGTACACGATATGGAGCAACTGCGCGCCTTCGGCACCGCCAGCGCCTTTGCCTCCATCGTCGTCTTCTCGCTCTACATCAACAATCCCGACGTGCGTCAGCTTTATCATCATCCCCAGCGTTTATGGCTGCTGACTCCGTTGCTGATTTGGTGGCTGAGCCGCGTATGGCTGCGGGCCTCGCGCGGCCAGATGCATGAGGACCCGGTCATCTTCGCGCTGACAGACCGGGCGAGTCTGCTTGCCGGGGTGCTGATATTTCTGATCGCGCTTTCGGCCTCGATATAACTAATATTAAGTTTCACGAACTTGTCATTCCGAGCGCAGCGAAGCCGAGGGACTTGAGGGTCTGCGGCGAGACGAAGACCCGTCCGCTTCCTTGCGTTTCGGTCAAGACGACACATCCCGGTAATCCGGAGATTGATGCCAGCCAAGTTGAAACAACCCGCATTTGAATCCTGGGGCCGCTACCCGAAGCTCGATTCCCGCGTGGAACCGCTCTATTGGATGGATGATTTTCCGCGCGGAACCCGGCTGCCGCCCGAAATTCTGGCCGTCGGAATGGGCCGCAGTTATGGAGATGTCTGCCTGCTCGGACAGGGCACTCTGCTTTCGACCAGGGGAATGGATCGATTCATCCACTTTGAACCTTCGACCGGGCTGCTGCGCTGCGAGAGCGGAACCACCCTCGCGCAGATTCTTGAGTTCGCCGTTCCGCGCGGCTGGTTTTTGCCGGTCACGCCCGGTACGAAATATGTCAGTATCGGGGGCGCCATTGCCAACGACATCCACGGCAAGAACCACCACGTGGCTGGTTCCTTCGGCAATCACGTGCCACGGTTTGAGCTGGTCCGCTCCGACGGCATGCGCATGATCTGCTCTCCCGTAGAGAATGTCGAAATGTATTCCGCCACGATCGGCGGCATGGGCCTGACTGGGCTGATTACCTGGGCGGAGGTGCAGCTGCGCTCGATCGCCTCGCGCAAGATCCGCTACGACGGCATTAAGTTCAGCGGGATCGACGAGTTTCTCGCTATCGCCGGCGGCAGCAAACACGTGGAATGCACCATGGCCTGGATCGATTGCGTCTCCCGCGGACGCAATTTCGCCCGCGGCATCTACATGCAGGGCGACCACTCGGAAATTCTCGAGCCCAGAAAACCCTCCCGCGAACCGCGGCTTGCCGTGCCCTTCGACTTTCCCGCATGGGTGCTCAACCGCACTTCCATGCGCGTATTCAATGAGCTCTACTATCGCAAGCAGTGGAAGCATCGGGTCACCGGGCTGGTAGACTATGAACCGTTTTTCTATCCGCTCGATAGCATCCTGCATTGGAATCGCATTTACGGCAAGCGCGGCTTCCTGCAATTTCAATGCGTCATTCCATGGCGCTATGGCCGCGATGGAATTCTCGCGATTCTCGAGGCCATCGCCGACTCAGGGCTGGCATCCTTTCTGTCCGTGCTTAAGGTCATGGGCGATATTCCGTCGCGCGGCATGATGTCCTTCCCCCAGCCCGGGATTACACTGGCGCTCGATATCGCCATTCAACCGGGCGTCACCTTTCCGCTGTTTGACCGGCTGGCGGAGATGACCCGGGAACTGGACGGCCGGCTGTACCCCGCCAAGGATGCGCGTATGACCGGCCAGCAGTTTCGGTCGTTCTATCCCCAGTGGCAGGAGTTCGCGATCTACCGCGACCCCGCCTTCACATCGGCATTCTGGGAACGGGTGACCGCCGATGCATAGCCGAGTGCGCGATCCAGGTAGACCAGGCAGCGATGCGAACCTGGATCCGGCTGCGCAGCGCCTGGAGATCCAACGGCGATTTGCAAGACCCGGGCGCTTGCCTGCCGAACTTCAACCGCTGGAAAAGATCGCCGTCTTTGGCGCCACCAGTGCCATCGCCCAGGCGTGGATGCGCCTGCTCGCGCCTTCTGGAGCCAGCTTTTTCATCGTCGCCCGCAACCCGGCGCATCTGAAGTCCGTCGCGCAGGATCTTGTGACCCGCGGCGCTGCCACCGTGTATACGGAAACCGCAGACCTCGACCAGGCCGCGGCTCACCCTGCGATGCTCGAGCGCGCCGTGGCTTCGCTGGGCGGCCTCGATTGCGCGTTGATTGCCCACGGTGTTCTCGGCGATCAGCTTGCCGGGCAACAGAACTTCGCCACTGCGGCGGCCAGCCTGCAGACAAATTTTCTTTCCGCCGCGTCGCTCGTTACCTGGCTGGCGAACTACTTCGCGGCCCAGTATCGCGGCACCATTGCTGTGATTTCCTCGGTCGCCGGAGATCGCGGCCGCAAGAGCAATTACATTTACGGCAGCGCCAAGGCCGGCCTGAACGCGTTCCTCGATGGCGTACGGAATCGCGTGGATCGCGACGGCGTGCACGTGCTGACCATCCGCCCCGGCTTCGTCTCTACGCCGATGACCGCACACCTCGATCAGGGTCCGCTGTTCGTCACTCCCGATGCGGTTGCGCGCGATATTCAGAAAGCAATCAAGTCCCGCCGCGACATACTGTACACGCCATGGTTCTGGCGATGGATTATGACCGTGATCCGCGCAGTACCGGAGTGGAAATTCAAAAAAATGGATCTCTAGTCCAGACCAGTTCTGGCCCGGTTGACAGGCTCGCAAGGAATTGTTGTCGTCTTGGACGAAGTGAAGTGAACATCTCGCGTCGTCGGCAAAATCCAGCTCCCAGACCGTTCTCTTTCAGGTATAGACAAGAGCTGTCATTCTGAGTGCAGCAAAGAATCCAGACGAGGCCGATGTTTTCTGGTTCCTCGCTGCTAACAGAACTATCCTAGCCTTTTCCACTCTGCAACAGCGAGAGGAGCGAGCTGCCCACCGGCGACCCCAGCCCACTGCACGCGTCCCATCCCGGACCGGCGCTATAGGTTCCGTTGTTGCCTTTGGTGATGTCGCGGAAACCCGCGCTCCCCTGCAAGGGATAAATTTGCGGGTTCAGAAAGCCCACCGCCTTGCCCAGTTTCTGGTTCAGCAGCGCGACCAAGCCCGCCCACAGAGGCGCCACCGCGCTGGTCCCGCCGACTACTTCGCTCTGGCCGTCCACCTGGATTTGATAGCCGGTTTCCGGGGCGGCATTTCCGGCGACATCGGGTGTGCCGCGGCCGCCTTTTCCGGAAGGCGCGGGGACATTCGCGTTCTGCTGCCATGTGGGCAGCGCAAATACCGTGCTCACCCCGCCGCCCGTCGCGCCGCCGCCCTGCGCCTCATCATTCCACACCACCTCATCGGTGAGCTTGGTCCCGCTGACGGTGATCTCCGTTCCGCCACAGGCAAGGACGTGCGGGCTGGACGCGGGAAAATCCACGTGGTTCTGGCCGTCGTCCACGCCATCCGTGGACCCGCTGTCGCCGCAGGCAACCGTTATCGTTATTCCCAGCGCGGCCGCCGACTGGCATGCGTCATCCATCGCCGTCATCGCCTGCGCTGTCCAGTTCGACTCCGGTCCGCCCCAACTGATCGAAATCACTGAAGGATGATTCGCGGTGTCATGGGTCGCCGTGGTCAGCGCGTCGAGAAATCCTTGATCCGTATTCGGGGCAAAGTAGACGGCAATCTTCGCCGCGGGTGCAATGCTGGCCGCCACTTCAAGGTCGAGCATGACCTCGCTGTCAGCACCGTTGGGATTGGTCGGCGCATTGGCCGCGCCATCGACCGACACCGCCACCACGTGCGGCGGAGTGATGTTCTGGTTTTGAAAATATTGCTGGATGTCCGTGGTGGTAAAACCGCCTCCAAGTTCCACGATGCCAATCGTCTCGCCGGCGCCGTCCGCGCCCGCCGGAAAATTGTAGAACTCAAACATTTTCCGCGGCAGATAGGCCTGAGCGCCGGCCGCTGCCGGACGCAGGTTCTTCATGTGGTCCAGGTCTTTCAGTCGCCGAAGATGTGACCGCGCCTGCGGTCGAGTGTCAAACCCAAGAACGGCATCGACGAGTCCGGCCGTCTCCTGAGGCATGGTGATCGCGTTGGTGCTGGCGCGATAGTTCAATCCCTCATGTTCGATCTCCTGCAAACCAACCCCGAACGCCTCGCGCATCTGCTCGGCCGTCCCGTAGACCACAAGAGTGCGTCGCGCCAGGCTAGATGCCGCTTCATCAACGGCCAGCCCATGCTCCTGCACAAACTGGCGAAGCTGATCGAACGCCGCCGGATCGGCGGCGTACTGATCGACAAATTCCTGCTGCGACAACTGCCGCCCGCCAAGCTCTTTGAGATTCAGCGGGTTCTTCCGTTTGACGACAATGGAAACCCGGATCGGCGCGGTAGCCGGGGTAGGCCCAACCACACGCGCGCCTGCGGGCAGTTCGCGATCCTGAAAAGCAAGTGCGACACGCCGCGACTTGGAAGAGTTGTTCGGTGGGGGATTCATGCAAGATTGCCTCCGGTTGGTAGTTGGATGCTGAGAGAGATGCGAAGGGCGGCAAATAGGCTTGCTGGAAAGAATCCGAAACTGAACAGCAGGGCTGGCGCAAGGGCCGCTATTAGGCAAGAAATACCTTGCATCCCATTCGAAATGTGCTGTACGGTAGGGCAACAATTACTTAACTTGATTTGAATCGAGGAAGTTTTAATGAAGTATTTTCTGACTGTTCTCTTGTGCATGATGATTCCAATGACTGCGTTGGCCGATAGCGGATACAAGGTGACTTATGACGGTGGTTCGTTACAGGGAATCAAAGCTGGAAATAAGGCGCATCTTTATATCGATTCAGACCGGGTTCGTATTCTCGATGGAAGAACAGAGATAGCGTCGATACCTGCTTCCTCCATCACCGAGATAAGCTACGGCCAGGATGTTCATCGACGGATCGGCGCTGCTATCGGCATCGGAGTCTTCACGCTCGGCGTCGGAGCTTTAATGGCTCTCACCAAATCGAAAAAGCATTTCGTCGGCTTGACATGGGCCACGAGCGATAAAAAGGGCGGATTCGCGATGCAATGCGATAAGAGCGATTACCGCGGCATCCTGGCTGGGCTCGAAGGAATATCGGGCAAAAAAGCCGTGGATTCTGAGGCGATGACGGTAAAAAACTGAGATAAGTCATGCAAGCTCCAGTCAAGATATATATAAATGATATATACTCAACTGGGGGCTTGCTTATGAAAAAAATAGGAGTAGCGAAGCTCTTTCAGAATGGCAGCAGCCAGGCTGTCCGGCTGCCCCGGGAATTTCGCTTTGAAGGAGACCGTGTACGCATTCGTCGGGTTGCACAAGGGGTTTTGCTGGAACCCTTGATCTCCGACGCCACCGAATGGTTTCGCGAACTAGATCAATTCGATTCCGAGCCATTCCTGGAAAAGGGACGCAATCAGCCGCGCACGCCTCGACGCGAGATCTTCTGATTTGAGTTACCTGCTCGACACCAACGCGTGTATCGCGCTTATTAACGGGAACCCGGCTTCCGTCCGTACCCGGTTTCGAAAGACCGCGGATGAAGGCGCGAAAATGTTCGTCTCTTCCATCGTTGCCTTTGAACTTTGGTACGGGGTTGCGAAGAGCTCGCTGCAGGAGTTCAACGCCAGTCGGACTCGAAGACCTTTTTTGCCGGCCCCATCGCCATCCTCCCTTTCGAACACGAGGACGCACAAATTGCCGGTTCTGTCCGTGCCACGTTGGAGAAGTCCGGCAGGCCTATCGGAGCATATGATCTTCTCATCGCCGCCCAGGCACTTCGCCACAAGCTGACGTTAGTAACAGCCAACATCTCCGAATTCGAGCGGGTAAAAGGTCTTCGTTGGCAGGATTGGGCCGGTTGATTGCCTACAGCGGAATATTCCCATGCTTCTTCGGCGGGTTCTTATCCCGCTTCGTGTCGAGCATCTCCAGCGCTCGAATCAAATGCCGTCGTGTTTCGCTCGGACGAATCACCGCATCCACATAGCCGCGCTCGGCTGCCACATAGGGATTCGCAAATCGCTCGCGGAACTCCTCCACTTTTTCATTCCGCGCCTCGGCAAGAATCTTCACCTTGTCCTCTTCGGTAAACGGCTTGCCCGAGGGCCATATCGCCTGCGCCTGTTGCACCACCTGGTCCAGCTCCCGTTTGTACACGATGTTCACCGCACCCTCCGGACCCATGACGGCAATCTCCGCCGTCGGCCACGCCAGGTTCAGATCGGTGCGGATGTGCTTCGAGCTCATTACGCAATACGCCCCGCCATACGCCTTGCGGGTAATGACGGTCAGCTTCGGCACCGTCGCTTCTGCATAGGCATAGAGCAGCTTCGCTCCATGGCGAATGATGCCGCCGTGCTCCTGCTGGGTGCCCGGAAGAAAGCCCGGAACATCCTCCAGCGTAATCAGCGGAATATTGAAGGCATCGCAGAAACGCACAAACCGCGCCCCTTTCACGCTGGCGTTGATGTCGAGCACGCCCGCGAGAAACGCCGGTTGATTCGCCACAATCCCCACTGGCCGACCATTCATGCGCCCGAAACCCACGACGATATTGCGCGCGTAGTGCTCGTGAATCTCGAAGAAATAGCCGTCATCCACAATGCGGTGGATGACATCTTTGGTGTCGTAGGGCTGGTTCGCCGCTTCCGGCACCAGCGTGTCGAGTTCGCGATCCGCGCGATCGACCGGATCCTGCGTAGGCTTGCGCGGCGGCTCTTCAAGATTGTTCGACGGCACAAAGGTCAGCAGCTCGCGGATCATCGCCAGGCATTCCGCGTCATCGCGCGCCATCAGGTGAGCAACACCCGAGGTTTCATTGTGGGTGACCGCGCCGCCTAGTTGTTCCTTGGTGACCTCCTCATGCGTCACCGTCTTGATGACATCCGGCCCGGTAACGAACATGTACGAAGTCTTGTCCACCATCAGGGTGAAGTCCGTAATCGCCGGCGAATACACGGCCCCGCCCGCGCACGGCCCCATAATGGCCGATATCTGCGGGATCACGCCCGAGGCCAGAGTATTGCGCAGAAAAATATCGGCGTATCCGGCCAGCGAAACGACGCCTTCCTGAATCCGCGCCCCGCCCGAGTCATTCAGTCCGATCAGCGGCGCGCCCACGCGCATGGCCATGTCCATGATCTTGATGATTTTGGCCGCGTTGGTCTCCGACAGCGATCCGCCGAAGACGGTGAAATCCTGCGCGAAACAAAACACCACGCGCCCATGGATGCGGCCATGCCCGGTAATGAACCCGTCGCCCGGAATCTGCTGCGCTGCCATGCCGAAGTCTGTGCAGCGGTGAGTAACGAATCGATCCGCCTCCTCGAAGCTGCCTTCATCGAGCAGCAGCTCGACCCGTTCTCGCGCCGACAGTTTGCCTTCACGATGCTGACGCTCGCGCCGCACCGCGCCTCCGGCCTCCTCGGCCAAAGCATTGCGGTGTTCCAGTTCCTGAAGCTTTGCTTGGACACTCATCAAGAGTGGATTATAGAGAGGAGAGCGCGAAGGTGGGAAAGAACATCTTCCGGCGTGCTCCACATACGGTATATACGACGTGGACTGACGCTCGAGCTGCGGCATTCATCTGAAAGCATCGCAATTGCCGAGTTGCTAGACAACCTCACGATGAAAGATGCAATCCTTCTTTTCCGAAGGCGCCACCCAACTCGCGATCGCGCATCCGAACAGGATCAAGACGCTGAGCAGTCCAACTGCCAGCGGTATCATCGCCGGCACATGCCGCAATCCGAAAGCAGCTAGATTCCCCCACTGCATAAAAAGTTTTCTCCTGTATCGAAGTAGATTCCATCATACGAATTAAGGTTGACTTTGGTTCGAAGAATCTCAAATTGGAACGCCATTCCATTACGAAAGTTTTGCGCACGTCTAAATTCCGCTGCAGAAAAGGTGCTATTGCGTCTGAATACCTGAAAGAGGAACAATCAAGGCGAAACATCAGCGAATCCATGTATGCAATCTAAGCGTGCCACGTCCCGATCTGCAAACGCCGCCGCGCCCTGCGTGCGCTGGCTTTTCCTCGATCTGAACTCCTATTTCGCATCCGTCGAACAGCAGGAAAATATCCATCTACGCCAGCGTCCCATCGCCGTGGTTCCGGTGATGGCCGATACCACCTGCTGCATCGCCGCCAGCTATGAGGCCAAAGCCTTCGGTGTAAAAACCGGAACCCAGGTCGGCGAAGCCAAACGCATGTGCCCAGACCTGATCCTCGTGGAGGCGCGGCATGAACTCTACGTGCGGTACCACCATCGCGTGGTGGAGGCGGTCGAGAGCTGTGTGCCGGTCTCTTCCGTCCGCTCGATCGACGAAATGGCGTGCCAGCTCATCGGGCGCGAGCAGCCCCTGTTACCCGCGATGGATCTGGCTCGGCGGATCAAAGCAGCGATCCACGAAACGGTGGGATCGACGGTCCGCTGCTCGATTGGACTGGCGCCGAACCGCTACCTGGCCAAGATCGCCTCCGATATGGAAAAACCCGACGGCCTGATGGCGCTCACCCGCGATCTGCTTCCTGACGCGCTGCTCGGATTAACCCTGCGCGATCTGGTGGGCGTCGGCACCCGCATGGAGCGGCGGCTGGTCGCCCACGGCGTTCGCAGCATGCCGGAGTTGCTCGCGATGACACCGGACCAATTGCGGCAGGCCTGGGGCGGAGTCATGGGCGAGCGCCTCTGGCACTGGCTGCGCGGAGAAGATTTTCACGACGCCGAGCTTGAGCATCCGAAATCCATTGGCCATCAGCACGTGCTGCCGCCCGCATTCCGCACGCCTGAAGGTGCCTACGCCATCGCGCATAAATTGCTGCACAAAGCGGCCATGCGGCTGCGCATGCACCAGCTGTGGGCCGCCGCCATTTCGCTGACGCTGCATTTCGCTGTGCCAAAGAATTCGGCCCGCGGAAAACATCATTCCGGAATTCCGCAGCAGGCGTGGACGGAGCAATTACGCCTGATCGAATGCCAGGATTCGCAGACGCTGAGCGAAGGTCTGCAGAAGTTGTGGTCCATGCGCCCGGTCGGCGGGATGTATGAAAAACCCTTCCTCGTAAGCGTCACCCTGCTCGACCTGGTACCCGACTCATTGCATACGCTCAGCCTCTTCAGCAGCCTCGAAGAGGAGGCTGGCCGGAACCAGTTGACGACTACGATGGATCGCCTGAACCACAAATATGGCACCGAAACCCTGTACTTCGCCAGCATGCATCTGGCCCGCGCCGCCGCGCCGACGCGCATCGCGTTCCAATCGATTCCGGATTTGTTTTGAGGGGGAAGACTAAATTCCCGTCGCCTCAATTGTCGCTCCGATCATCGCGTCGAAGCCCATGCAGGAATTCAGCATCAGGTGATACAGCCGGTAATCGTTCCAGATATTGTGATAGAAGTGCTCGATGTACTCCGCGCGTCTGCGGTCCGTCGCCGCCATCTCCCGTTCCACAAAGCTCGCCTTGCTGGGAAACGCCTGCTCAAGGTATTTCATTTTGCGCGCGGTAGAAGCGTAGATAAACGTATGAAAGCAGCCCGGAACCCCGTGCAGCACGCATGCCGCGCCCCGGCCCACAATGACGCAATTGCCCGCGCTGGCCTTCTCCTTCATGACGTTCTGGATCAGATCCGCCATTCGCGCAGTGTCGAAAATCTCCTGCTCGATCACTGCCGTCGCACGCTCGTTGCTGCCATGCCAGAAGGCGCGGCCCACCTTGTTGTACCAGGGATCGAGACGTTCATCGCGCCCCTTCACCACTGCGGCTGAAACCTTGGCGCGCTTCGCGACCTCATCTACCAGCGATTGATCGACCAGTTCCCATCTAAGATGTTCAGCCAGGCGATGGGCATATTCCGCGCCCTGGCTTCCATACTCGCGTTCCACTGTAATCACTCGGATCATGGCAGACAAAATCTCGCAGACATTTAGATGCAGGATTAGACGGGGCAGCGGGCTGATAGTAGCACTGCGACAGCAAGTTTTACCAGATGTAAATCCTTTGATCCTCAGATGTATAAGCCAACATGAGCAAACAGATTTCGGGTGGCCCGGGTTCGCCCTTCGACTTCGCTCAGGGTAAAACTCCGCTAACCTGGGTCGTTGTCGTGAACTCGCCGAAGATCCGGTTGCGGACGCCTCAACTCTGAGACGCTGATCTCTCACTGGCGCAATTCCACCAATGTCGCACCCGCCCCGCCCTCGTTCTGGCCCGGCTCACTCACGCCGGCTACATGCGGATGTTTCGACAGATACGCCCGCAGCGCCTTGCGCAGAATCCCCATTCCACTGCCATGTACGATGCGAACCCGCGGCACTCCATCGAGAAATGCCTGATCCAGAAATTTTTCGACGGCGTCCGTAGCTTCCTCCACCGTGCGCCCGATCACGTTGATCTCTGTCGCGACCGCGCTGTTTTCCCGGGCCAGCGAAACCCGGATTCCCTTGCTGCGCGCCGCCACCACCGGCGAGGCCGCGGCGGAAGCCAGCACTTCCGCAATATCGTTGCGCCGGATTCGCATCTTCAGCGCGCCTACGGAGACCTCGAAATTTTCGGCATCCACCTGCCGCTCAATCCGCGCATTTTTTCCCAGCGAGCGAAGCTTCACCGTGTCTCCCACGCCCACCGCACGGACAATATGCGGCTGTGCGTTGGGATCGTCCTTGTCTGCGCCGGAATGATGGGCGACCAGAGTGGCATCCACCTGTTCGCGAAATTCCCGCCGCAGTCTCGCAATTCCCCGCTCGGCCTGTTTGGTGGCCTTCTGCTGCGCGGCTTTGTCTTCAATCCCTCGCAGCGCCTCCCGCACCTGGTATTCAAAATTCTTGAGCAGCGATGTCAGCTTGCCCTCCATTTCCTGGACCTTGCGCTGCTGCTCCTGCCGTCCTTCTCTCTCCAGCCTCTGGCGTTCCCGCGTCACGTCTTGCTCGCGCCTCTGCAGCTGCGCGCGTTCTGTATTCACCGCTAGCAAATCCGCATGCAGCCGGTCCAGAAAGCGTCCGATCTCCTCCGACTGCTTTCCTAGCCTCTCCCGCGCGCCCGCAATAATCGCCGCATCCAGCCCCAGCCGCTCGGCGATGTGGATGCCCGCCGAAACTCCAGGCACGCCCACACGAATTCGATACGTCGGCGCAAACGTCTCTTCCTCAAAACCGGCGGCCGCATTCTGCACCCCCGGGGTGTTCGCCGCATAAACCTTCAGCGAGGTGTGGTGGGTAGAGATCAAACACCACGCCCGCCGCTCCACAAAGTGGGCCGCAATCGCAGCCGCCAGCGCCGCGCCTTCCTCAGGATCGGTCGCCGAACCCAGCTCATCGAGCAGCACCAGTGACTGTG
Source organism: uncultured Acidobacteriota bacterium (assembly GCA_963823295.1). Taxonomy (GTDB): domain Bacteria; phylum Acidobacteriota; class Terriglobia; order Terriglobales; family Acidobacteriaceae; genus JAKAAZ01. Next base: position 95,466 of record CAWGLF010000016.1, on the reverse strand, counting down.
AAGTAGCCTCCGCGGAAATCGCATTCAGCCGCACGATATGTGCCGAAAACGTCGAGAGATTCTGCGCAATCGACTGCGCATCCCCAATGTCGGCCAGTACCGCGTCAAACAGCGGCAGCTCGGCAGCTTCCGCCGGAACCGGAATGCCCGCCTGCGCCATCAGCGCCAGCAGACCGACGGTCTTGAGCGCCACGGTTTTGCCGCCGGTATTCGGACCGCTGATGATCAGCTGCGGCGTCTCCGCAGGCAGCTCAAGATCGAGCGGGACAATCGTTTGAGCCGTAGAGCGCAATGTACCCGTACTGTTGTTCGGCCCTGCGGCCTCGCTTCGCAAACGCTTCTCCAGCAGCGGATGCCGCGCGGCCTTCAGCAGAATGCGTTGCGCTCCATTCGGCGAAAACATAGGCGCCGTGCAATTAAAATCCTGCGCGAAACGCGCCCGCGCAAACAATGATTCAATCTGCGCCAGCGTAACAGCGCAGACGGCGATGGCCTCGGCGTGCGCGGCAATTTGCCGCGTCATTGCCGCCAGAATCCGCTGCACCTCCGCCTGCTCTTCTTCGAGCAGCCGCTGCAATTCATTATTTTGATCAATAGTCTCGATCGGCTCGATAAAGAACGTCTGTCCGCTCGAGCTTGCGCCATGCGCCACGCCGGGAACGCGGCGCTTCCATTCCGCCTTGACCGGCAGCACAAAACGCTCGCCACGCACCGTAATCAAATCTTCCTGCAGCGATCCCTCCGGACCCAACCGGCGCAGCATGGCCCGCAAACTCTCCTCGATCGCGCGCTGCTGCCGCTCGATCTGCCGCCGAATGCGTCCCAGCTCCGGCGATGCATGATCGGCTATCGAACCGTCCGCTTCAAACTTTCCCTCAATAGATCCCAGCAGCCCGGAAAAATTTGCGTCCGTCAGCGGAGCCGAAACCTCGCGTAAAGACGGAATTTGCGCCCGAAGTTCTTCGCTGAGACCCTGCGTCCAATCCCGAAAAGCCTGGAACCGCCCGATTAATACGGCCAGCGAGCGCAGTTCATCTATCTCCAGCACCGCGCCCACAATGCGCGCCCGCTCCAGCCACGCGCCGGGATCGATCAGCCCGTGAAAATCAAAGCTGAATCCCGCTCGAATCAGCCGCAGCACTTCGCTTCCGCGCTGCTGTTCCGTTGCCGCCCACAGCGCGTCGTGCGAAGGCCAGAGCGCCAGCGTCCATTCCCGCCCGGGCGCAGTTCCCGCGTAGCCGGCCACCAGTTCCCGCAGCTGCGGAAACTCCAGCATCTCGGCGCTGGTATGTTGCAGTGGGGCCGGAATCTCGGGCAGCATCGTCACCCTTCTAATGTAGCTGCATTCATGAAGAAACCGGGTACCCCACAATCCGCGGCAAGGGAACAAATTCAACCGAACTGGCGTATCTTTTTATCGAATTGAGAAAGAGGGTGTCTGAATGTATTGCAGCCGATGTGGTCAGGCAGTCAGCACGCAGTCCTATTGTCCGAATTGCGGCGCGCCAACCGGGATCCCGGCACCCGTGGCCGGAGTACCGGGCGCGCCAGGGTTTCCCGTTCCAGCCGGCTTTCCCGGCGCCAGAGTCGCGAGACACCTCCGCACGGTCGGCATCTTATGGGTCGCATTTTCCGTGTATCTCCTGCTGCGATGGCTGCTGGTGCTTCCCTTTCTCCATGCCGCTCTGGGCGGCAGGGTGCCATGGATGGCTGGATCAGAACCCTGGCTCTATGCCTTTCATTCCGGCGGCTGGCTGCTGCACTTCATTACCGTAGTGGTGGTGGTGCGGGCCATCCTGTCGCTGGGTGTCGGCATTGCGCTGCTGACACGGCAGCCCTGGGGACGCATTTACGCCATCGTGATTGCCGTTTTGACTCTGCTGAAGCCGATAGTGGGCACGCTGCTGGCGATCTACACCCTCTGGGTCCTGCTCTCCCACAATGCCGGACAGGAGTACGAAAACCTGACGCTATCGCGTGAACTGCGCCCCTTATAAAGTCCCGCGCTAAATCAATCGCGGGTGACCCAGAGCCTGCCCTGAGCTCGCCGAGGGGTTCGCGAAGTTAACCTGGGTCCTTCCCGGGTGGTCCACTCAAGCTTTGTTGCTTGAGTGGGGGCAGAAATCTCAGGTGCGCCGTTCGGCTTCCAATGGGAACTCCGCTCGCCTGGGCCTCTCCTTCCCCAGCGGTAGAATCAGTAGGATGAACTTTCCCGCACTCCGAATGCGCCGCCTGCGCCGCACCGAATCGATGCGCGCCCTGGTGCGCGAAACCCATCTCCATCCCGGCGCGCTGATCGCGCCCATTTTCGTTTGTTCGGGCGAAGGCGTGCGCCGCCCCGTCGCGTCGATGCCCGGTGTTTTCAATTTGTCTGTCGATGAAACTGTTAAAGAGGCCACAGCAGCCAGCCAGCTCGGCATCGGCGGCTTCCTCCTGTTCGGGCTGCCAGAGAAAAAAGACGACCACGCGACCGGCGCATGGGATGAGAACGGAATTGTCCAGCAGGCGTTGCGGGCGTTGAAAGCCGACCGAGCGCTCGATCGAACCATCCTCATCGCCGATGTCTGCCTTTGCGAATACACTTCGCACGGCCACTGCGGCGTTCTTCGCCAGGGCGCAGAGCAACGCGACCGGCAATCCGTGCCGCACAGGTTTGAGGTCGACAATGACGCCAGCATCAAGCTGATCGCGAAAACCGCGGTATCGCTCGCCCAGGCCGGTGCCGATATCGTCGCGCCCTCCGACATGATGGACGGCCGTGTCGGAGCCATTCGTGCCGCGCTCGATGACGCCCAGCTTCCCGATGTGCCGATTCTGTCGTATGCCGCGAAGTTCTCGTCCTCGTTCTACGGGCCGTTCCGCGATGCCGCCGATTCCGCCCCGCAGTTCGGCGACCGGCTCAGTTACCAGATGGACGGAGCGAATCGCCGCGAAGCCATGCGCGAGATCGAACTCGATCTTGCCGAAGGCGCCGACATGATCCTGATGAAACCCGCGCTCCCGTATCTCGACATCATCCGCGAAGCCCGTGACCGCTTCGACGTCCCGCTAGGCGCTTATCAAGTCTCCGGCGAGTATTCGATGCTTCAAGCCGCCTTCGAGCGCGGCTGGTTAGACCGCGACCGCGCCATGCTCGAATCTCTAATCTCGATCCGCCGCGCGGGCGCCGATTTCATCGTCACCTACTTCGCGCAAGAAGCCGCAAAGCTGCTGTAGCGCCATTCACCATCAATGTGTTATTCGAGCGAAGCGCAGCGAAGTCTCTCGACGTGCAACGATAAAACCCAATATCCTGAGCTAGGACTCCACAGGACAAATCCATAATGCCCATCGCCACAAAAACAATTCAGGTGCAGTTGCCCGACGGCAGCGAGCGCACCGTTCCCGCCGGCACAACGCCCGTTCGACATCGCCCAGAGCATCTCCCCGCGCCTGGCGACCGCCGCGATCGCCGCGCAGATTCGGCCCCTCGAATGCCGAACCCGACGGCTACGAAATCAGACGACGCACATACCGAAGCCGCCATGTACGCGGCCGAAGATGCGAACGCGACGCGAACGGTCGATCTGTCGCAGCCGCTTGAAGAAAGCGTCTCCTTGCGCCTGCTGACGGAAAAAGACGATGAATCGCTGCACGTCGTCCGCCACTCCGCCGCACACGTCCTGGCGACGGCTGTGCTGGAACTGTTCCCGGAGACCAAGCTCGGCCACGGACCCGCCACCGAGAGCGGCTTCTTCTACGACTTCTACCGTCCAACGCCGTTCACGCCGGAAGACCTGAAAAAGATTGAAGACAAAATGGGCGAAGTGGTCGCGCGGGATGAGAAATTCATCCGCGAATGGGAGCCGCGCGAAGAAGGCCTGGCGCGCTTCAAGGCAGAAAACGATTTCATGAAGATGCACTTCATCGAGCGATTCACACATCCGGGGGAAAAAATTTCTCTCTATCGGAACGGCGCTTTTGTAGACTTCTGCCGGGGCCCGCACGTGCCTTCCACCGGCCGCGTCAAGGCATTCAAGGTGCTGAACCTTGCCGGCGCCTACTGGCTGGGCGATGAAAAAAATCCTCAGCTGCAGCGCATCTACGGCACCGCGTTCTTTTCAAAGAAAGAAATGGACGAGCACTTCGCGCGTCTTGAAGAAGCCAAGCGCCGCGACCACCGCCTGCTTGGCCAGCAGCTCGACCTCTTTTCCATTCAGGAGATCGCCGGCGCCGGCCTCATCTTCTGGCATCCCAAAGGCGCCATGATCCGCAAGATCATGGAGGACTGGATGCGCGACGAATGTATCCGTCGCGGTTACGATCTTGTCTATACGCCGCATGTCATGCGCCACGAGCTCTGGGAGATCAGCGGACACTCCGGCTTTTACGCGCAAAACATGTACACCCCCATCGAACTGGATGACGCCGATTATCAGTTGAAGCCGATGAACTGCCCCGGCCACATCCTCATCTACAAGAACACGCCGAAGAGTTATCGCGAGCTGCCGGTGCGGCTCGCCGAACTCGGCAACGTCTATCGCTATGAGCGCAGCGGCACCATGCATGGCCTGCTGCGCGTGCGCGGCTTTACGCAGGACGACGCCCACATTTTCTGCACGCCCGGAACAGATTGAAGATGAAGTTGTAGCCTGCATCGACTTCGCAGAAGCTGTGCTGAAGACGTTCGGCTTCGCGGAATTCAAAGTTGAGCTTTCCACCTGGGACCCGAAAGACCGCCAGAGCTACGCCGGCACGGACGACAAGTGGGACCTCGCGATCCGCTCGCTCGAAAGCGCTCTCCAGCGAAAAAATATTCCGTTCAAGACAATCTCTGGTGAAGCCGCGTTTTATGGACCGAAAATCGACATCAAGCTGGTCGATGCTCTCGGCCGCCTGTGGCAGTTATCAACCGTTCAATTCGACTTTAACCTTCCGGCGCGATTCGATCTCGAATACGTCGGCGAAGATGGCGAGCGGCATCAACCGGTGATGGTGCATCGCGCACTGTTCGGATCGATTGAGCGGTTTTTTGGCGTGCTCATCGAGCATTACGCCGGAGCATTTCCGCTATGGCTCGCGCCAGTACAGATAGGACTGGTGCCGATCAGCGAAAAACATATCGAATACGCCAAAAAGGTACAGCAGGAGTTACAAAACGCCGGCCTGCGCGTGGAGCTCGACAGCCGCAACGAAAAAATGAACGCCAAAATCCGCGATCTGACGATGCAGAAGATTCCCTACATCCTCGTCATGGGCGACAAAGAAGCCGCCGCCAACGCGGTCAGCGTCCGCACCAGAGGAAAAGGCGATCGAGGGCTCCATGCCACTGGATGAATTCATCGCGAAAGCAAAGAAGTTGGTGGAAGAAAGATCGACTGAGTTGTAATCTGAGTGCCCAGGTTTCGCTTCTGAAATCTGGGCCTATCGATCTTCGAATATTCGGCTACGGATGTATTTTCTCGCCTCGTTCGAGCATGGCAACGAATTGCTCAATCTTCCGCGCACGCGTCTCCGCTTTCTTCACCGTCTGAATTCGAAACAGAACAGCGTATCGATTTGCGCCGTTCAGCGTCGCAAAAAATTCCCTCGCCCTGGCATTGCTATCAAGAGCCGCCTGCAAATCCGCAGGAACCACAGAAGTACGCGCCGAATCGTACGCCGCTTCCCAACGCCCATCCTGCTTCGCGCGTTCAATCTCTCGTAGGCCCGCCGGTTGCATCTTCCCGCTCTCAATCAAAGCCAGTGCTTTATCCCGATTGATCTTCGACCAGATGCTCTTCTTCCCACGCGGAGCAAATCTCTGCAACCACGACTGTTCACTGTCAGGACGCTTCTGGCCATCGATCCATCCATAACAGAGCGCTGTTTCCAACGCTTCATGGTAGGTCATCGATGGGCTGCTCGAAGACTTCTTCGCAATCCGCAGCCACACACCCGGCACACTCTCGTGATTCTTTTTCAGCCAAGCCTGCCAGTCCCTCTGCCGCGGAAATCCAACAATGGGCAGGTTCGCCAGCATCTCGATTGGTTGGCTGCCAACGGACTTTTTCATGGAGATATTCTAAAACTTCAACCGCACCGCCAACTGTATCTCCCTCGGCGTATACACAGAATTGCTGTTCGCATTCGTAGTCACCCCATAAGTCGGATTGAACTCCAGATATGGATGCGCCGCTGTCGAATCCGGCGGACAGCCCTGGGTCAGCGGTGTCGAGCAGGCGTTGTACCCGAGCGTATCCACGCTGGTCACGTTCTGAGTGTTCGTCAGGTTATACGTTTCCACCATCAGCTCCAGGTACGCGCGATCGCGTACCGGAACGCGCCGGGTCACGCGCAGGCTTGTTGTCTGCGTCGAGGAAAAACGGTAGCTGTTGCGCTGTTTTATGTTCAGCCGCGATGGGCCGCCCTCGCCATTGACGCCATAGAAAGCTCCACCCGGCGCGCTCCCGCCTATGCCAAGCGTGTACGGCAGTCCAGTCTGCCAGGCGACGACCGGCGAAAATCCATAATCATTCACCAGGTATCCCAACCAGCCCGCGCTTATGCCAGGTCGTCCAGAATGACCCATGGACCGTCAGGCGCTGCCGCACATCGGTATTGGAGTTTCCATACTCCAGGCCCATGTTATTCGGCTCCAGGATATTGGTCGGCGACTTATAAAGAAATTCGTTCTGGTTGAAGTCGAGCGCGTGCGCCATGGTATAACTCGCCCCAAAGCTGATGCCATGACTTGTGCGGTGATCGATCTTCAACACGCCCGCGTTATAGTTTGAATTGACGTTGCTGAGTAACTCGGTGATATTCCCGTATAAGTAATTTGGCCGCACAGAAGTATAGAGCGGCGTCGTATAGATTGATCCCTGTGCCAGAGGACTTTGCTTGCCCAGCGATGGACCCGGAATATCTACCGTATAGCGAAGCTGCCCGACCGTGGCGTTATCGATATTCGTGTCGATGAAGTTCGGGAGCTCGCGTCCCTGGCTCATCAGATAAGTCAGCGAAACTACCGTATCCCAGCCTACCTTCTGCTCCAGCGTAAAGTTTCCCTTGCATAGTTTCCGGCGCCTGATAGTTTTTGGCAAAGTAATAGGCGCTCGGTAATGCGCCGCGTTGTGCTCCGGTGGGAGCATTGAAAAATATTCCCGGAAATTGCGGCGCGCCCGGTTGGATCGGCGAAGAATAACGATAGGCTCGCTGGGTCGCGGATGTACCGGTAGAGGTGAGTGCGGAAAACAGCGTGGCATTGACGATGCGCCCGTAGAACATTCCATAACCGGCGCGCACCACTGTCCGGCCATTGCCGAATATATCCCATGCCGCCCCGGCTCTGGGAGCAATGTTGTTGCGATCATCCGGATAGTTCGCCGTCTGCGGCAACTGTGGATTGATGAACAACGCCTGTGGCACGCGCTCATATTCATAGCGAACGCCGGCGGTCAGGGTAAATCGCGGATGGACGCGCCATTCATCATTGACAAACCCGGCAAAATCATTGGTGGTAATAAAGTATGCCGGCGGCCCGAAAGTCTGCGAAAAGCCGGCATAGGTGTCCACGTAATACACCTGGTGCGGTGGACCCAGCCCTTGCACTGCGTGATAGTAGTCGGCCAGAAAATCTCCGAAGGCATTGTAGGTATATCTCCCCACGCCTCCGTGCAAGTTATCGAGGAGCTCCGCGTTCCGATCCCAGTTCGCGCCGACTTTGATCGTGTGATTGCCCGCAACCCAGGACACGGTGTCGGAAACCTCCGCGCGATGTTCATCCGGATATTCCGGGCGCGGCAGTTTTTCCGGATTTCCCAGCACCATTCCCTCGCCCGCCGAACCTCCCGCGATGCTTATCTCGGGCGCTAGCCCAAACTGATTTTTGGCGAGCGGAAGTTCATTTCCCGCCGGAGCAGGGCTGGTCTCGCGATCCAGCTCGCGACTCAACTGCACGCGAATTTCGTTGCCAATATTCTCCGTCAAAAAAGTTGTCAGCCTCCCAAGTCCCCAATCCACGCTGACATAATCGTTCCCCAAACTGTTCACGCCGTATTGTGTGGAACTCTGGGTCTGCACTCCGTTCGGCGAACTCCAGCGCATCCGGTTATAGGAAATCTCCGCGTGATTGCGATCGTTCACCTGCCAATCGAGTTTGGGGAAATTCAGCGTCTCACTTCCAGCTGCGTGGTGCGACTCCGGTCAGTGTTCCAATCAGTTGCAGTCCTTCCTGATACTGCTTTGTTCCCGCGGTGTACGATGACAGATCGAGCCGGTCATACATTTCGCACGCACCCTGCGTCGCCTCGTATTCAAACACGCTGGCATAAATCGGACTTGTTTGTGAGCCGGTACTTCCATTCGAGTTATACGGCGGAAGATTCGAGCAGGTAATAGGAAAACCGAGGTACGTTCCCGAAGGAATCGATGCGAGTGGTTTCGTGTAAATGGCTCGCGGATACCCGACGCGCGAAACCGCCGGAAAATCACGCGTTTCATCTTCGAAGGAGTAGAACCAGAACAGCCGGTCCTTAAGGATCGGTCCCCCGACTCCGAATCCGGTTTGCCGCCGCACATCCGTCGGACGATACGGGCTGGTCAGAAAACCGTTCGCAGCCTCGTCAAAGCTGGTCAGCGTCGTGTAGGGATTGACGGCTCCCAGGCTGCTGTTGCGCTCAAAGAAAAATGCTTCGCCGTGAAGCCGGTTCGTCCCGCTCTTCGTCACCGTATTGATAACTCCACCGGCAGAGCGGCCGTATTCGGAGGAATAATCCGCCGTGTTCACCTGGAGCTGCTCGATGGCGCTCATGCTGATCGAGTACGGCGCGCGCGTGCGTCCCCGCTCCTCGGAAAAAAAAGCCTCATTGTTGTCCGCACCGTCAATGGTGTTGTTGTTCAGCAATACGCTGATGCCGCGAAAGCTCAGCAGCCCATGCCCCTTCAGCCCCGCTGACCACTCCCGGCGTCAGTAATGCGAAACTGCTCCATCGGCGGCTATTAGAGGGGATGTCCATCAATTCCGTCTGCGTGATATTCGTCGCCACTGAAGGATAGGTGGCCTGCTCGAAGGGAATGATCGTCTTCACCTGAACGGTGCTTTCCGTGGCGCCAATTTCCAGCACTGTATTCAGCGGAGTGCGGCGGCCAAGCTCAATGACCACGTGCGTTGCGGTAAATGCCGTAAAGGCGCTGGCACTGATGTCGACGGAGTAAGTTCCCGGCGGCAGGCTGCTCAAGGTGTAGTTGCCGCTGCGATCGGAATAGCCAATGAATTCCGCGCCCGTCGCTTCATTCAACGCCACGATCCGTCGCATCCGGCACCACTGCGTGTTGCGGATCGTACACCGTGCCGCCCAGCACGCCCGTGGTCGCCTGCGCGCGCAGCCGCGCGTGCGCCAACAATAGAAAGAGGCAGAGAACGACGGCAGCGCGCCCTTGGGGGGGGACCAAGCGCAGCATTGAATCTCCTGCAAACTGTTAGCCGTTCCAGGCGACTCGATCTGCCCGCACGGACGACACTGAAAGTGCTGCAATGCGATCGTTCGGAAACCTTCTCGGGTTCCGAATCGTTGATTCCTTCTATAAATCTGCCTTCTCGACCCCTTCGACTTCGCTCAGGGTAAACTCCGCGCAGCGAAGTGGAGAGACCCTGCGATTCCAGTCCCCGTGCGAAAATCGAGCAACAGCAGTGGGCGTTACACTGAGAGTAACCCGATTGTTTCCGGGTTGAAAGACTATTCCTGCGCATGTTCATCGATGAAGCAAGAATCCGCGTCAAGGCCGGCGATGGCGGCAATGGTTGCATGGCTTTCCGCCGCGAAAAGTTCGTACCCCGCGGCGGTCCTTCCGGCGGAGATGGCGGTCGCGGTGGAGACGTCATCCTCGAATCCAGCCAACGCCACAATACCCTGGTCCATTTTCGCTATAACCCGGAGCATAAGGCCGAGCGCGGCCGCCACGGCGAAGGTTCGAATTGCACCGGTCGCGAGGGCGAAGACATCATCCTGAAAGTTCCCGTCGGCACCGTGGTGTACGACGAAACCACCGGTGAGTTGATCCACGATTTCCGACGCGCCGATGAGCGGATCGTGCTGGCTCGCGGCGGACGCGGCGGTCGCGGCAATCAGCACTTCGCTACCCCCACGCATCAGGCGCCACGCGAGCACGAACTGGGCCACCCCGGTGAAGAACGCTTTGTCCGCATGGAGCTGAAGCTTCTCGCCGATGCCGGGCTGGTCGGCTATCCGAACGTGGGAAAATCGACGCTGATCGCGCGCATTTCCGCCGCCCGCCCGAAGATCGCCGATTATCCCTTTACTACGCTTGAACCGAATCTTGGCGTCGTTACCGTCGGCGAAGCGCCGCACGAGGAAAGCTTCGTGGTCGCCGACATTCCGGGCTTGATTGAAGGTGCGCATCTCGGCGCTGGACTCGGCGCGCAGTTTCTCCGCCATATCGAGCGCACCCGCCTGCTGGTGCATATTGTCGATGTGTCGGATGGCAGCGGACGACCTGATCCAGTCGAGGATTACAAAGTAATCGAGGCTGAACTGAAGAGTTTCGGCCACGGCCTCGACGAAAAGCCGAGGGTCGTGGTCGCCAGCAAGAGCGACATCGCCAACCCGGAAAAGTTGAAGAAGCTGCAGACCATGGCCCGGCGGAAAAAGCTGCCGTTCTATGCCATCTCCGCCGTTACCGGAGCCGGAATCGATGCCCTGAAGTACGCTCTCGCGGAACGCGTCCGCACGCTCCGTGAAACCCCGGAGTCGTTGCCGGATGAGCCGGTTGTGACCCGTTGATACGGTCGGGAGGGCTGCGGTTCAACTCGCAATCGTTGCGTCGTCCTGAGCGCGCCGAAGCACCTTGCGGTTCGATAATTTAGAGCTGAAAAGGAATTCATGCAGCGAATCGCTTTCTTTGGTGGCAGCTTCGATCCGCCGCATCGTGGTCATCTCTCTATCGCCAAAGCGGCTGCGGACCACTTCGCGCTCGATCGGGTCCTGTTTGCGCCGGTCGGCAACCAGCCGCTGAAAACAACTCACCCCGCAACGCCCTTCCCCCACCGATATGCGATGACTGCTTTGGCAACGCAGGCCGACCCTCGCTTTGTCCCCTCACTCCTCGATGCGCCGCCGGAGGACAGCAATGTCAGCCACCCGAATTACACCGTCGAAACGCTGGAACGGCTGCGCAACTCCCTTCCTGCAGAGTCGTCGCTGTTCACGCTATTGGGTGCCGACAGCTGGCTCGACATCGCGCGCTGGCGCCAGCCTGGGAGGTTGCTGGCGCTGTCGGACTGGATCGTCGCCGCCCGGCCGGGGTTCTCCCTCACAGCCGCGGAACGCGCACTCCCTCCAGAAATTGCAGCGGAGCAATTCCAGAACCACCCTGATCATTTTCTCCAGCTCAACCATCCGAACGGCAGCCGCTCACGCGTCTTCTTTCTCACGACTCCGTGGGAAGATGTCTCCGCTACCGAACTTCGCCGCTCCTTCGAAAACGATTACGCCCCGGCGGAGCTTGTGCCCACGGCAGTCGAGGAATACATTCGCAAGATCGGGCTATATCGTTAGCCGGGCAGATCGAACCTTGGCACTCCCGCAGCCAACAGACTACGATGAGCTTAGTGCACCGAGGAGAGCGCTAGATCGCATGACCAAAACTGAAGTTCGCCGCATGGTGACGGCGGCCGCTGCCGCTTGTGAGGACAAAAAAGCGGAGCAGATCCGTATCCTGGAACTTGACCCTGCCGATTCCGGCTTCACCGATTATTTCCTGATCTGCAGCGGCAGCAATGAGAGGCAGAATCAGGCCATCGCCACCGCAATTGAAGAAACCATGAAGCGCAACTTCGGCGCTCTGGCAAACTCCGTCGAAGGTTACCGCCAGGGCGAATGGATTCTTCTCGATTACGTGGATTTCGTCGTCCACATTTTCTCGCACGAGAAGCGCGACTTCTACGATATCGAGCGCCTGCGCAAGTCAGCCAGCTCTCTCAGTCTCGAAGACCTGAAGAAGTCGCTCAGCGAGAAGGTCGCCAGCGTAAGGAAAAAACAGGCGAAGAAGGTCGCAGCCAAAAAGCCCGGCGTAAAGAAAGTGCCGGCGAAAAAAGCTGTGAAGAAGGCCGCGACGAAGAAAAAAACGGTCAAAAAGACAAAATAGTTGAAGGATTGTGCGGAATAGTTGAAGGATTGTGCGGAATAGTTGAAGGATTGTGCGGAATAGTTGAAGGATTGTGCGGGATAGTTGAAGGATTGTGCGGGATAGTTGAAGGATTGTGCCGACCTGCGGATCGGGCTTAATCCTTTCGATTCAGGAAGATAGCTTCGAAAAAGCCCGGAAGGGTCGGGAAATCAGGATAAAAATCTGCTTGACAGCATTTTGTTGCCGCCAGGGCGGAACATCCTGAGTTGTTCTACCGGGTCCAGGGCGTAACTCCAGTGTATCAAGCCCAACGTATTTCCATTACCACGGGACCGGAGCGCTCAAAAATTTTCCAGAGTTGCCAAATCAAAAGGGCAGAGAGTTTTCTCTCTGCCCTTTTGTGTTTCGAGCGTTCGGGCTTAGAACAGCAACCGTCCCTGAAGGACCAGCACACGTCCGGCAACTACTGGCTGCTGGCTCGATCCATACGGACTCGTCGGTGCGTTGATGTCTCCCGAAATCCGACCTAGTGCGCTCAAGTTGGAGGCATCGCCGTTGGGCTGCGCAAAGTTGACGTGATTCAGCACATTGTAGGCTTGTGCGCCCACCTGAAATGCCAGATCCCCCTTCTTGAAAAGGTTCTTAAAGACGTTCACGTCCACGTCGGCATAATGAGGTCCGTAAACTGAGTTCCTCGGAACATTGCCAAAGTTGCTTTGTACCGGCTGAACCAGCGTACCTCCGCCCGGCAGTGTTGGGCCGCCAGTTGGACTCGTGCCGTTATAAATCCCCCCGGGGACAGTCAAACTCTCCTGCAAGCATGGCGAGGAATACGAGTTGCAATGATGGTTGAAATGGTTATTCAGCACCTGGGCGAGCACGGTGGTCCCGCCGGTACCGTTGAACAGCGCGTTCTCCGCATTCGTGTTTACGATGCTGAACGGCTCGCCGGAGCGCCAGTAAGCTTTGGCTCCCACGGTCCAGCCGGCAGCCGCGAAATCCACCAGCTTATTGCCAAAGTGATACGGCTCCGCATACACCAGATCCATCACGAAATTGTGCCGGATGTCATAGTCGGAATTGGAATACATGAGCGTGGACGGAAGGCCCGGCGTGATCTGGCGGCTAAAGGACGTGTTCCCGTTGTACGGAAGCTGCGCGTTGCCTCCATTGGAAATATCATCCAGCGAATGGGCGAAGGTATAGGTCAGGTTCGCCGTCAGCCCGCGCTGGTCGATGTGTTTATACTCCAGGGAAATTCCGTTGTAGTTGGAGATCGCGTTGTTGCGGAAGGTGTTAACCCTTGCGAACCGCGGGTCCGGCGAAGCCGCCGGCAGGTCGTCAAAAGTCGTGTAACCCGTCCCGGCAAGGTTCTGGTTCAGGTGGCTGTTGGCGATGTACAGATTGTAGCCGTGGTTCGCCGCATAGGAAAGGATGACCGCATCGGTGGGCGTGATCGCCCGCTGCAATTGCAGGCTGTACTCCAGATATTGAGCGCTGCGAAACGTCTGTGGAGTAGTCGTATAATCCGGAGGCGAGAAGTGGAGCCCCGTCGCTTTGAAAAGCGCCGCATCGATCGAATTGAAGGTTGCCCCTTGGGAAAAGCCCTTCAGCACTGCGGCGGCGGAACCGGCTGCGGTTGCCTGGGCGCTTCCCGGTCCGTTCGCCACGGTCCCCGATACGACGGCCGCGGAATACTGGTTCGGAAAAGATAGAAACGTTTGCTCCACGATGAGACCGGGAAGATTGTCGGCAAACACCCCGACGCCGCCCCTCAGAACGGTTTTCCCATCCCCATGTGTGTCCCAGTTGAACCCTACGCGCGGTTGCCAGATGCCAAATTCAACAGATGGAAAGGTGCTTTCGTGTCCAGCGGAAAGAGTTGCGTTGTAAGGAGTGTCCAATGTCGCTGTAGTGTCGGGAAACCCTCCCAGATATTGCGAAATACAATGCTCGTGGCAGACTGGATTGCTCGCGCGATCGAAGCGAAGGCCATAATCGAGGACCAGGTTAGGCGTCACCCGCCACTCATCCTGCCCGTAAATTCCCAGGTTATACAGCGAAATGTGAATGTTTCCTAAATTCGTAAAACTCTGTGTGAAGTTCGAGCCGTTGCTTCCCGGTAACACCCCGCCGGCCTCATCCCCGATACTGCCAAACGCATAGTCGCCGGCAATCGCGGCAGTCTGCAGGCTGACATCGGAAAAGTTGACCCGCCGGAAATCGAATCCCAGTTTGATGTTGTGGTTCCCTTTTGTCCAGGAAAGGTTGTCGACCCCCTGGTATTGGATGGTGTTCGTCCCTCCCGGGAAATCGATCCAGGGCGTTCCGAGCGTTGTGGATGCGGTGAAGAAAGTAGGTTGGCCGACACCCGGCACCGAGTTCGTTCCGCCGTTATTGGCCTCGTCAAACTCTGCAGGCGATGCTGCCAGCGCCGCGGCCGTATCCGTCGGCTTGAAAACTCCGCTGGAGTAAAGAGCGGCCGCAATGAACTGGTTGGTCACGTTCGGGGAAAAGCTGTACGTGTCGTTCAGTTGCCCCGTCCAGCTTGGCTGGACGCTTCCCTGGTTGTAGGCAGGATTAATAAGACTTATAAAAGTAGGCTGGCTGCCCTGGTCATCCGTGACCCGGAAGAAAATCCGATGCCTGTCGCTGACGTTCCAGTCGATCCTGCCTGCTATCAAATACTCCTTATTGAGGGCTACGGCGTTCACGAATGCCGAATCGATGCAGCTCTCAGCAGCGCTCGTGCCCAGGGTTCCCCCGGTCGCATAATCCGGTGTTCCGGCAAGATCTCCGCAGCCATAGCTCCCCGAGGAATCCTGTTGGGAGCCAGAGCCGGTGACCACCGGAATCGCGCTCGCGTATGCCGGGGAGGCATTCGCTCCCGCGAACATGGCCGAATACAGAGTCTTGCTGCCGGCCGAAAGGGCTGGGTTTGCCAAGATGCTCTTCTGCATCGCCTTCGAAGGCAGATTGACGAAACCGGCGCTGGGTTCGATATAGCGCAGGCCTTCTGTATCCGCAAAAAAGAATAGCTTGTCGTGCTTGATCGGGCCGCCGATCTGCGCTGCGTATTGGTTTGAAACGGCCTTGGACCGGGGAATGCCGACTTGATTGTTGAAGAAGTCGTTCGCATTCAATCCGGCGCTGTTGTAATCCCATTGCGCCAGTCCGTGTACCCGATTCGCGCCCGACTTGGTAGTGTAGGTTTCGATGACACCCGCCTGGCGGCCATACTCCACGCTGTACCCGTTCTGCACCACCGCTGCCTGGGCAATCTCCTGCTGGCCGAGCGTCAGATTTGTTGAACCGGAATAATTCAGGCCACCGTATAACGAGACCTCATAGTCGGCGCCGTTGATGAGAACCAAGTTGGAAAGTCCCGGAAGTCCGTCGGAAACAATTGCGCCAAATCCTTGCGTGCCGGCGCCCACAACAACTCCAGGCACGGTGAACGCAATCGTGGTGATATCCCCGCCCGGCGCGGGCAGGTTCTGGAACTGCTGCGTGGTGAAGGTGGTGACCAGGTTGGCGGTCTGCGTATCGATCAATTGCGCGTTGTTCGCGCTCACCTGCACGGTTTGTGTACTCGCGGCAGGAGTAAGCGTTATCGTGGCGCCTGTTTGTTGGCCCGTCAATACCTGAATCGTTGTTGCCGCCGATTGCAGACCCGGCGCGGTCGCCGATATTGCAAATCGGTCCGGCTTCAAAAATGGAGCGGTGAAACGCCCATCGGCATTCGTGGTCAGGTTAATGACCGCACCAGTGCTTGTATCCTTCAGCGTAACTGTGGCATTGGGAACAACTGCTCCCGTTGCATCGACCACGGTACCGTTGATCGAACCCGTTGTAGACGTCTGCGCGAAGGCCGACGGCTGAGAAATTTCGATTGCCGCTGTCGTACCTACTATGAGTGCGAAGCCCACTGCTGCCCGGGCCCATCCCTTCAGGCAAATTTGCATTTGCATCCCCCTGTAACTCTCTAAACCTGAACCTTGCTGCCGATCGGTACCATCTCCATCTATTGCTGTTGCGCTTCCGGTTTCTTCAGCATGTATGATGCGGAAAAACACATCAGGCGCTTCGATCGCACGAGATACCGTAGCAATCTCGTGACCAGAAGTGAAGTCCAATCGATGCCTCGACTTGAGTCGTTTTCTTGAACCGCTGTCGCCAAAATGTATGGGAATATGGAAAAATGAATACAAGAAACTGTAGATGGCCGAGACATCTTCCGACGACCCGCCTTCAAATCCAGTAAAGTGTTGGAAGAATGGATATCTGGCTGGCTACGCTGGGGCCTCGCAGAACGCGAAAGCACGCCTCAGCGGAAGACCTTTTGCTGACCTACCGCGACCGCATCGGCCATTTCTGCCGCTGCGATACTCAGAATTATGCAACCGAGGAAAAGTTCTTTGGCGCTATCGAGCGAGGCTCCGCCAGCGGGCCAAATCTCTCTCGACGCACGGTCAAACCCCAGCTCATATTGCTCGATGGCCGCGGCCGCGCTTTCTCGACCGAACAGTTCGCGCAGTGGCTTTGTCAGCAGAGGGACCAAGCCACGCAGCGGCTGATTTTTGCCGTTGGGCCGGCCGATGGCTGGTCGGAGGCGGCTCGCGCCCGCGCAGGGTTGCTGCTGTCGCTTGGGCCGCTGACGCTACCACATGAGTTGGCCGCCGTGGTACTCGCCGAACAGATCTATCGCGCATTTACAATCATCGAAGGGCATCCGTACCATCTGGGACACGCGGGCGGATGATCAAATCGCTCCACCCTAGGCCGCAAAAGACGCGGCGAGGATGGGGCACCCGGCTGAAGCAGAACTCATAGATGTACCCATCGGTGATCCCCGGGGTGAGCAAAAAGCAGATCCTTCGACTCGCTTCGCTCGCTCAGGATGACAAGTTCTTGGATACATCAAGCTTCATTCTGCTAGGGCTAAAAGCCAGGAGCTAAGAGCTATATGGCGGAAGCGCGACGCGGACTGATCCTGATCAACACCGGCCCGGGCAAGGGCAAAACCACCGCCGCCATGGGCACGGCGCTGCGCGCGGTGGGCAACGGCATGCGGGTGCTGATGCTCCAGTTTCTGAAAGGCTCGTGGCACTACGGGGAGCTCGATGCGGTCGAGGCATTCGGGGGCAGATGGGTGATGAAGCAGATGGGCCGCGGCTTTGTCAAGATCGGCGGCGCGGAGACCGATCCGGAGGACCTCCGCATGGTGGAGGCTGCCTGGGAGGAGGCACGCCAGGCCATTTTCTCCGGCGACTGGGACATGGTGGTGCTCGACGAGATCAATTATGCAATCGGCTATGGAATGCTCGATCCGGCGAAGGTAGCCGATACACTGAAAGAAAAGCCGGAGATGGTCCACGTGATTCTGACTGGGCGCAACGCGCATCCCAGCCTGGTCGAACTCGCCGATACGGTGACCGAGATGCGCGAAGTGAAACATGCCTACCAGAAAGGGATTCTGGCGCAGCGCGGCATCGAATATTAGCTGAACCGGGTGTTGAAAGGATCCGCAGGTCCCTTCCCAACGAAACACTACCTACAGATGGTCTAGGATAGAGAAACCATGTCCTGGTTTAAACGCGACGAAAGCGAAATTGAGCCCGCGACGGAAAAGCGTGTCCGCACCGAAGGCCTCTGGACCAAATGTGAAGGCTGTAGCCAGACCGTTTGGAAGGCCGAGCTCGAATCCAACCTGAACGTCTGTCCGAAATGCGGCAAACATTTCAAAATCTCCGCCCGCGCGCGCATTGAAAGCCTGCTCGAACCCGGTTACCAGCTGGTTGACACGGAGTTGCGCTCGACCGATCCGCTGGAATTTGTCGATCTGAAGCCGTATAAAGCACGCCTGAAAAAAGCCCGCCAGGACACCGGACTCAATGACGCCATCCTCACTGCGCTCGGCAAGCTCGGCCCGCATGACATCGTCCTCAGCGCGATGGAGTATGCGTTTATCGGCGGCAGCATGGGCGCGGTGGTGGGGGAGACGATCGCGCGCGCCGCCGATCGCGCGCTTGCCACAGGTCATCCGCTCATCATCGTCGCCGCATCCGGCGGCGCGCGCATGATGGAAGGCATCGTCAGCCTGATGCAGCTGGCGAAAATTTCCGCCTGCCTTACACAGTTGGACGAAGCAAAAATTCCTTACATTTCGGTCCTCACCGATCCCACCACCGGCGGCGTTACCGCCAGTTTCGCCATGCTCGGCGACCTCAACGTGGCCGAGCCCGGCGCGCTGATCGGCTTCGCCGGCCCGCGCGTCATCGAGCAGACTACGCGTCAGAAATTGCCCGAAGGCTTTCAGCGCTCAGAGTTTTTACTCGAGCACGGAATGCTGGACGCCGTAGTTCAGCGCAAGGATCTGAAGGCTTATCTGATCCGCGCGCTGGATTTTATGCAGGGTTCCGGGCCGGAGGAAATGGGGATCCAGTGATCACTCTGCTGACTGAATTTGCGAAATTAACCGGGTCTGAGATCCCAGCTGCGGCCACTTACTTCCCGGGCCGGGTATCCATGCCGAAATCATGCTCGATGCGGCGATACCAGGTCTCGTCATCGCTCGCGTTCAAGGCAACCCATTCCTCGTCGGTCATGCTTCTGCGCCATTCAATAAAGCCGGCCGCATCCGCACCGACCAAATGACGGAACTGCCAATTCCCGCTCTCGGCGATCTCGACGATTTTTTGCGCCACCAGAGAAGGCGGTGCCGAGTTTTTTAGCGAGGCCTGAAAGAGATTGGCGAACCGCGCGTTCTGTGGATATACCGATTTCTCGTGGCGGGCTTCGATCCGCCGCGCCATTTCCGTATTAATGATGCCCGGCTCCACAACGGCCACGCGAATATTGAACGTCTTCATCTCGCCCGCCAGCGCTTCGCTCAGCGCCTCCAGCGCCCATTTGGAGGCGTTGTAGGGAGCCTGCGGACTCATGGCGATCCGCCCGGCCAGCGAAGTCACGTTCAGGATGCATCCGCTTCGGTGCTGCCGCATCCTGGGCACCACAGCCTGGATACATCGCAGGGCACCGAAAAAATTCGTCTCCATCACTGCGCGAAAGTCGTCGATTGAAAGCTCCTCGACCGAACCTCCGCGCTCGATGCCGGCGTTGTTGACCAGCACGTCAATCGGCCCATAGTCTTTTTCAATGGCCGCGATGGCATCGGACACGGAGGGATCAGAGTCCACATCCATCGCCGAAATATTTATCGGCAGTTTCTCCCGGGCAGCCGCTTCGGCCAGCTCCGGAGAGCGCGATGGATTGCGCATCGTGGCGTAGACAGTGTGGCCGGCGCGAGCGAAAGCCAGTGCCGTCTCGAAGCCGATACCCTTGCTGGTTCCAGTAATCAGTACAGATGCCATGCTCATCTCCCTTGCCCGTTCAACCGGAGCAACGTCGCGCAGTTTCGCTTGACGAAAGCTGTGCGCGATTTACGATTTCTCTACCGTCAGTTCACGATTTCGCGACAAACTCCATCTGCGCGCATAGTAATACGCAATCCCCAGCGCCACCGTAGCGGCGAGCGCGCCCATTTCCACCCGTGTTGAGTGCATGAGCAGCCAGACGACCACCGCCGCGCCCAGAATGCCAACCGTCGGACCGCCGGGCGCGCGGAATGCGCCCGGTTCTCTTTTGCGCGTATAGCGCAGCCGCAGCGCGCCTACGCAAATCGCCAGGTAGACACACAGAACCGAAGCGCTCGACAGGACCGCGAGCCGCCGGAACCCGCCTGTTACCGCCAGGACAAACATCAGCGCCGCCACCGTAACGATGGCGATATATGGGGTGCGAAACCGGGGATGCACTTTTGCCAAAGCTGCCGGAAGCATCCGGTTCTGCGCCATTAGAAAAAAAGCTCGCGGGGTTGTGAGCAATGCGCCGGCGATGGAGCCGAAGATCGATACCGCGACGCCGCCCAGCAGCAGCGCCCGGCCGGGCGCGCCCATGATGCGGCCGCCCACCGCCGCCAATGGCGCGGTTTGCTCGTGCGCGAGTTGACCGCCCAGCACGCCCTGGCTGACCACCTGCAGGGCAACATACAGCAGGATCAGGGTGGAGATTCCGCCGAACATCCCCCGCGGCACGGTGCGCGCCAGATCGCGAATTTCCCCGCTGGGCGTCAGCGCGTCCTCCGTACCCTGAAACGCGAAGAACAGCAGCAGCGACGCCTCCCCCAGCTTCGCCGCGGAGGGCCAGCCGGTCCATTCGAGCTGCCGCCAGTGCATCAAAAAGACTCCACCGGCGATGACAAACATCAGCGGCAGCAGCTTGGCAATGGTGACGCCGACGGTCATGCGCAATCCCTGCCGCACACCGACGACGTTGATGGCGGCCAGTACGCCGAACAAAGCCAACAATGCGATCGCCCGCGGCCAGCCATGGCCTATCCCCGGCCAGAGAAATCCCGCCGAACCCACCAGAACATTGCCCAGGGCCGCACAGGAAAATATGATGAACCCAACCGAGTACAGCAGCCACGCCAGGAAGCCCATCATCGGCCCAAACGCCTCTTCGATGTAGGCGACCGCGCCACCGGAGCGCTTGACGAAGCTTCCAATCTCAATGAAGCAGGTCAGGGCCAGGGCCACCGCGATCCCGCAAATGAAATAAGCAAGAATTGCCGACGGACCGAGGATGGCCGCAATCAACCCCGGCAACACAAAAATTCCGGCGCCCAATGCGCTGTTCACGGCCGTGGCCGCGACCCCAAGGGCCGATGGCGCGCACCAACTGTTCATCGGCGCGCGATGGCGCATCTTTGCGGGCGGTGATGCCTTGGACAGCGCTCATAGGAGGACTGAAAAGTCTCGCCTATGAACCATATCATCGCGCCGCACACATGGGGCGATAGATGCGAAGAGCCGGAGAGGATCACCGTGAAATTCTGGCGGCGCCCAAGCGGGCAACCGGAGGGCAAGGCGAGAATGGAGCCAGAAAGGTAGACGAGGGCGGCAACCAGAGGTCCGCCCTCGCGTCTTGTGCTGTGCTAGCGGCTGTTGCTTACAAACGGCGTAAGCAGCCAGGGCGTGGAGAACACTGAACCAGCCTTTGTTGCACATCCGCTATGGCCGGGTCCAAGGATGCATCCCCACCAGTTTTCTGTCGCATCCACGGAGCCCATGCCCATATTGCCGACACCGGTGGCGCTGTTATTGAAGTTGTTCAAGTGTGCGGCGACCAGGCCGCCGGGTGCCTTGATTGCCACATCGATGGTTTCCTTGTCAAAGGTGTTCTGCGAAATCATGGTCCCGTAGACCGGCGCCACGCTGGAGATGTTGATGCCGATGGGTCCCGCGGTCGCGGCATCTCCCGTATCGGGGCGTTGCCGGAGAAGTGATTGCCGACGATCATGTTGTTGTTGAAATTGACCGGGGGCGCCGGAGAGGGCGCGGAGGCGTGGTTGTGCATGGCGACGCCGGCGTGCCGTTGTCAATGATGTCATTGTCAATGACCACATTTCCAGATGCTCTGTTCCCAGGACTTGGAGCGAAAATTCCTATGCCCGCGCCCGCGCCTGGAAACTGATAGCCATTATGCCAGGAGACATTGCGGGCCACGGTATTGTGGAACACGCCATACGGCACAGTTGCGTCGGGAATCAAATAAGTCGCCGGCGCGATGCGACGCCATCGTGATGCCGCAATCGAACGGATTGTCGTGGACATGATTGCCGGTGATGAGATTGTCCCGGCTGGGCCCGGACTCGTCGCTGATCAGGATGCCGCCGGCATTGTGTTCGACATTGTTCCCAACCACAGAGGCATGGGTCGCGCCCATCAAGTGGATTCCCTCGCCGCAATCATCGCCTTCGTGGGTTTCAAAGGGCGGAATCCCGGGGCACGTGCCGGCCGAGATATTCAGCGCCTTGTCGTTGTCGAAAACGTGGTTCCCGGTCAGGGTCACGTTGTTGACGTTGAGGACCAGAATGCCTTCGAAGTTCGCATTCTTGATGTTGAAACCCGCTACGACCACGTTGCCGTATTCGATATTCGGAGCGGCGAACAAATCGTTGACGAAGACGCCGTTCCCCTGACCGGTCGCGTCGATCGTGGCCCCATGCGGAACCAGGGAGATCAGTGAAACCGGCCGGATGATCTCGACCTGCTCCTTGTAGGTGCCGGGGTACACCACAACCGTGTCACCCTCCGAACCACCTTCCAGCGCCGCGCTGATTGTCTTTGCACAGCCGAATGTGCCCGTGGGGTTGACGCACCGGATTGTGGCCGCGACGATACTGCCGCCGCACCAAGAGAGCAGGGCCACTGCCATGGTGATTCCCGAGACTTTGCGGACAAGTTTCCCCATCCGAATGATTTGAGCGTCGTGAAACATAGTTCCTCCTGTGAGAATTCCAGCGGTGTTGATGGTGCAACGACAATCCGGGCGCCCAAGGCCATTGGGCGCAGAAGGACTGTATGACCCGGAGTGGGGGCGATAAGGGGGGAAAATCTGGGAGCGTACCGTCGTGCCGTCCGTGATCGCAGATCAAAGTACGCCTATTCCACGAACAATGTGCAATCTCCTCTGGAAAATGCCCAGCCTGTTGATTTTTGTCGACGTGAAGAAATCACCCGTTGTTCCGGCTTACTGCTGTCCCCAGAATCCCGGATCGGCGGCCTTCCAGTTGTCCGCCGGGTAGCTCATCTTCGGATTGACCGCGAAGAGATTGGTCTCGATCGATTCAATGGTGGATGCCGCCAGACTGTCATCTGCTTTATCTGATCGCCGCTCACCCCAGACCGCGCCTGCTTTTCCGCCGCCCGGTTCGCATCGATTTCCGCCAGAGATTTCAACGGCGTGGTCACGATCCAGATGCTGCCGCTGTCCTGACCGTACCGCTTTGTCGAACATGTCCCAGTGCGCATTGGGCATGTTGCCGAAGATGCTGTCGTGCATCTTGACCAGCGCATCCCAGTCCGCCTCGTGTCCCACCGGACTTTGAATCTGGTGATTTCCCAATATCTCACCTGGCCGACATTCACCGCCGCCATGGGCTCTTGTCCGGCTGATAGACGAATACTCCGGTATCGTACGAGGTGAGCAGTTGGCCATCTGCCTGCTGCGCACTGTCGATTGCTGCGCCAGGGTGGGGTTGCTCTGCATCGTCTTCAGATCTTTTCCCCAGTCCGCGAACGACTCGTAGCCGAGAAAGAAAAGCGCACGCGACTTGCCGGAAAGCGAATCCGCGCGAAATAGTGCGTCGGCGAATTCGCCTGCTTCATCGCCTGCACAAACGCGCTTTCGGACTTCTCATGGACGCTGCCGGTCATGCCCGGCTTCAGAAACTCGCGCTGGATGACCAGCACGTTCGGCGGCGGCGTTGCGCCACTGGCGACTGGTCCTGCGCTGCTGCTGTGGATGGACCCGGAAATCCGAGTCCCGCAAAGAAAAGACACACCGCCGCCAATGTTCCGAATTGTTTTTGCATAGAATGCTCGCCTCCTCAGGCGTGAAGTGAATGGATGACCGGGAGTGTGGGGCGATAGGGAGAGACTTGGCCAGATACCAGCGGGGACCAGGAACAATCTGGAAAGTTACCGTCGTACGTTCTTAGGTCGGAATCACAATATCCGTTCCCATAGCAATACGCAACGTCTAAATTCAGGCTCGTATTGCGAATCCCAGAATCTGAGCGCCCCAAATCCTGCCCTGAGCCCGTCGAGGATCTCGCTCCTGACACTGGGTCTATGCCGATGGATCCAATGGAGCCGGACTTCGAAGCGAACGCTTCATCCGACCTGCCCAGCCAGGTCACCGCGCCAAACGCCCCAATCCATGACCCCGCCGCGGCGAACACCACATACAAGGGATTCCCTGTATAACTGATTACCGCGAATGCCGCCAGCAGATACCACAGGCTGCTCCAGCTGGCTGCAACCACTCGACGGCGAGAGGTTACAGCTGCGTTAAACAGCACATAGACGGCATCTGTGGCCGCCGTCGACGCCAGTACGCCGATCGCAATCAAAGGATTCACTGCATGGATGTGCATCGTTGCGCCGCTCCGCTTCAGGATTGAACCAGAGTATCAAGCGCGCGATCAGACCAATTCACCACGGGCTTTAACCGGTCCTGCAATCCGGAGAGCAGGGCGACAGCAAAAATTGTCATCCCGATATAAAGAACATGGGTCCGGCTCGCTACGATATATACGTAGTAGTGGTGCTGCCGCATAAAGAAGATAGCGTGATTGTAGGGTAAGGCTGCTGCTGAAGGAAAAACCGCAGGTCCCTCGGCTTCGCTCGGGATGACAGATTTTACTACTGCGCTCCACCTCGAAACGCAATCGAGTGGCCTGCTCAAGGATCCTTCGCTGAGTGGAGAGAATTGGAATCACGCGCAGTTGGCGTGGAGCGAGCTTCCCTCGCCCGTCGTGACATTACGCTGGGCATCGCTTCTCCGGTCGAACGGAATGAAGATCGAAAACACGGTTCCGCTTTTTCCTGGCCCGGTGGAAGATCGAACCTGGATCGAGCCGCGATGTTTGTCGATGATCCCTTTGCTGATCCACAGACCCAGTCCGTTGCCATTGTTTCCTTTGGTCGACTTGAAGGGCTCAAACAGGTGGTTCTTTACTTCCGCGCACATCCCCTGGCCAGTATCGGCGATCAACACCCGCACCCCCGGTTGGCGGCTTTTTGGATGCCTGGCCGCGCGCTCCCGCAGAATAATGCGGCCTCCCTGACGGGTGGCGTCGAAAGCATTGCCAATGAGGTTGGCGAACACCTGCCGCAGCTCGCCGGGATAACAGGCGAAAGGCGGTGTATGTTGATAGCGGCGCTCAATCGTGATTTTCAAACCGGCCAGCCGTCCCTGGTAGAGCACCAGGACGGAATCCAGCAGCGCCGCAATGGATGCTTCGCCGCGAACGTCGCGTTGCCGATTGAAGGTAAGCGTTTGCGCGGAAATCTCCGATACCCGCGCCAGCTCCCTCCGGGCTATATCCAGATATCCGCGCTGTTCTTCATCCAGCGGGGTCTCGTCCAGGATGTACAGCAGATTCGTCACCGCTTCCAGCGGATTGTTGATCTCGTGCGCGATGCTGGAGGCCAGCCGGCCCACCACCGCCAGTTTTTCGCTCTGCCGCAGCGCCGCGATCGACATCCTGCGTTCATACTGGGCTGCTGCGGGCCAGCAGCGCGGCTTGCACGCTACTCACCAACGTGGCCACCCGGATCGGCCGTTCCAGCAGGGTCATCGCCCCCAGCGGCCAGCGCAGCCGTTCCCGCACCCGGCTCTGCAGCGTCGGGCCTCCCGCCACTGTCAAAATCAATAGCGGGAGAGCGGACCACGCCGGCTGCACTTTCAAAACTGAGCCCAGCAGGTCGACCGTCTCGTCGTCCAGGCGTTCTTCCGCGATCAGCAGCGCGCCTACGTCCCTCGCGGACAGCACCTCGATCGCGGCTTCGACAGTTTCGAGCGCTTGGCTCTGTATTCCCGCGGCCTGGAGTGCGTCCGCAATCAGCTCTGCATCGCGGCGCGTCGATGTGACCAGCAAGACCTGCAAATTGTCGTTTGCCGCCATCTCAGGCACCTGTCGAGAAACTATCGCACTTCGAATTATTGCACTTCGGCTGAGATGCAGGCTGGAGAATTCGAGTCTCCCCAGAATTCGGGGGACATCGAATGTCTAGGAATCCTCCTCCTCCGGCTTCTGTATCTGTATGGACTCCGGCAGCCCCGAAAGAATTCCCTGGTATCCCACCAGCGGTTCGCCGATCTCGATCCCTTTCGCGCTGAAATGAAGCTCCCGGATTGTTGTCTCGTGCGCCCCGCTGCGCTTCTTCAGCACGGCAATGGAGCGCCGCACGGAAGCATCCAGCTCAAAATAGCGCATCAGCAGCAAAGTATCCGCCAGGTAACTGACATCCACCGGCTCCAACCTCTCGCCAATTAGCGCCTGCTGCGACAGGACAAGAAAGGTATTGACTCCTCGCTGGTTGAGAAACGAGAGCAGCTCATGCAGGTGCAAAGGCAGATCGGCTTCCCCGGTCATGGATCGCAGAAAACCGTTCAGGCTGTCGATGACAATGATCCGCGCCTCTTTCTCCTCCACCTCGCGGCGTATCTTCCAGGCGAATTCTCCGGGCGAGATTTCCGCCGCGTCCATCTGTTCGATACACAAATGGCCGCTCTTCACCATCTTATCGAGCGGCATTCCAAGAGAATTTTGCCGCTTTTTTGTGGTGCGCAGTGTCTCTTCGAAGGAGTACACCACGGCCCGCTCTTTCCGCAGCGCGGCGGCGCAGGCGTATTGCATTGCGATCGAAGATTTGCCCACGCCCGCCGGGCCCAGAATCAGCGTGCTGGAGCCGCGGTCGATGCCCCCGGCAAACATCGCATCCAGTCCCGGCATGTCGCTCGAGAGTAAGTCTTCCGCGAAGTCTTTGCCATGTTCGGCGGCGATCAGACGCGGAAAAGCCACCATCCCGTTCCGGTCCAGGGTGTAGTCGTGGAAGCCCTCGCGATAGGCCGAGGAGCGCACCTTCGTGACCTCCAGATGGCGGCGCGTGACCCCGTAGCTGCGCTGCACCTGCCGCAGGCGAATCACGCCATGCACGATACTCAGCACCTGCTGATCGTCGCTTTCCTGCGCGTGAGATTGATCGTCGAGCAGCAGAACCGTGGTGCTGCGTCCCGCGAAATATTGCTTCAACGCCAGCAGTTGTCTGCGGTAACGGATGGGATCCTGGGCCAGCAGCCGGAACTCGGCCAGCGAATCGATCACCAGCCGCTCCGGCCCGACACGCTCGATCTCGCTCAGCAGCTTTTTGATCGTGCTCGCCAGCTCGACCTCTCCGGGGTGAAATACGGTATAGCGATCCTCATCCTTCAGGCTGGCTTCTTCCGGCACGAATTCGGCAATGGTCACGCCCTCGATCGACCAGCCATGCGCATCGGCCGCTTCGTCGATCTCTCTTCTTGATTCCGACAAGGTGACGTACAGGCATTTTTCCTTGTTCCGACGCCCTCCATCATGAACTGCATGCCAAGCGTAGTTTTCCCGGTGCCGGACTTCCCATCCACCAGAAACATGTGGCCCTTCGGCAGACCGCCTAAAAGAATCTCGTCCAGCCCAGGCACCCCGGAAGCAATCCGAGGAATTTCCGCGAATTTAACCATACTGGCACATTACCATTTTTCAGAGACAATGCGGATGCGAGGTTCGCCCTTCGGCTTTATCGAAGGATTAACCTGGGTCTTTGTCATTACTTCGGCAAAGCAAACGCCACATAAACCCCGCCCGACTTTTTGTTCAGCAGTATTCCTCCGCCGGAGGCAATCACCACATACTGCCGCCCATTCACCTCATACGTCGCCGGAGTAGCATTGCCAGGGAAAGGCAGCGTTGTCTCCCACAGCAGCTTGCCTGTGACCTTGTCGAAGGCGCGGAATTTTTTGTCGAAGTTCGTTGCGCCGATAAACAGCAGGCCGCCCGCGGTCACGATCGGTCCTCCATAATTTTCGGTTCCCGTGTCCGGCAATCCCTGCGCCGCCAGATGCGGGATACTGCCCCAGCGGAATCTTCCATACATACTCGCCGGTATTCAGGTTGATGGCGTTCAGCGTGCCCCACGGAGGCGCGGTCGCCGGATATCCATCCTGGTCCTGGAACCGCTTGTACCCGGTAAGGTTGTAGGTCACAGCCGTGCTCGCCGATCCCGCGCTGTCGAAGTCCTTGCCTGCCCTCTGGCTCAGATACGCAAGCAGCGCCTTCAGCTCATCTCCCTGGATATTCGGAAATGCCGGCATCCTGCCGCCGCCCTGGTGAATCCTCGCCGCGATCTGCTGCGCACTCAGACGGGTTCCAATATTGATCAGCGAAGGAAACTCGGGCGGCGATCCTGCCAGATTTTGTCCATGACAAACGCTGCACTGGCTCAGGTAAACGCCGCGTCCGCCGGGCCCGATGGCCTGTTTCGCGATCACTCCAATCGATGCGTAATTATTGGAGTTGATATAGATCACGCCGGTCTCCGGATCGACCGCCGGCCCTCCCCACTCCCCGCCGCCTTCGAAGCTGGGATACACCACCGTGCCTTTGTCCACGCTGAACGGAACAAATTGGCCCTCGCTGCGCAGCTCGCGAAAACGCTGCACCGCCCACGCATGCGCCGCCGGGGTGCGGTTCGTCAGCAGATCTTCTGTGAGCCGTTGGCGGGCGTAGGGCGCGGGCTCGAGCGGCGTCGGCTGCTCCTTCGCCGCCACTTCCCCCGGCACCGTGCTCGGCGGATATTTTCGGTACACGATGGGAAACAGCGGCTTGCCATTCACACGATTGAAAACGTATAGATAGCCTTCCTTGGTCGTCTGCGCCACCGCTGGAATTTCCTTGCCATCGTGCTTCACCGTAAGCAGCGCCGGAGGAGCGGGAAAATCGCGGTCCCACATATCGTGCCGCACTCCCTGGAAATGACCAGATGCGCTTGCCCTGTTTCCGCATCGAGAGCGATCAATGTGTCCGCGAACAGATCGTTGCCCATTCGGTTTGCGCCGTAAAAGTCGGTCGCCGCCGAGCCCGTCGGCACGTACACGATGCCGCGCTGCGATCGACCGCCATGCCCGCCCAGTTGTTCGCGCCGCCGCTGTACGTCCACGCATTCTTCGGCCACGTGTCGTAGCCGAACTCGCCCGGATGCGGAATGGTGTGGAACGTCCAGCGCAGCTTTCCCGTGCGCACATCGTAGGCGCGGATATCGCCCGGCGGTGCGGGCAGCGTCTCCGGCTCGCGGCCCCCGACGATGATCAGGTCTTTATAGATAACTCCGGCACTGGTCAGCGCGATCGACTGCAGCTTGGGATCGCGGCCAAGATTTTCCCGCAGATCGATCCGGCCATTGTCGCCGAATGTAGGAATCGCTTTGCCGGTCTTCGCGTCGAGCGCATAGACGAAATTCATGACGCCCGCCAGAATGCGTCCATCAACGCGTCCGTTCGGGCCGCTTCCACTCGACCAGTACGCCAGCCCGCGTTCCGACTGCTGCCCCACAATGCCGGAATTAAATTTCCAGATCAGCTTCCCCGTAGCCGGGTCGAGCGCAATCACTTCCTGCGTCGGCGTCGTGGCATACAGCACCCCATCAATGATGATGGGCGTGGTCTCCAGTCCGCCTTCTTCCTTCGTGTCGTAGCGCCAGACTTCCTTGAGCTGCGACACATTGCTGCGGTTGATCTGCGTAAGGCTGGAGTAATGGCTGTTCCCCGCCGACCCGCCCATCACCGGCCAGTCCCGCTGCGCCTGATTCGCGCTCGCAACCGCGCGAGTTCCGCTCTGCGCATGAACGCTGCCCACCCCAGTCATGCAAGCGATCATCAGCGCAGCTGTACAGAAGTTCTTCACCATCGATATGTCCACAGTCCTGTCAAGAAGTTTCACAATCAGTGTAGACGGCGGACACCCACCTTCGCACCCCGCACAAAAGTTGGTGGAGGCATTTCCCCATATCTTCTTGTTGCAGAGTTGTGCAAGCTGCTATGCTCAGGGCGCGGAAACATCCCTAATTCGCCCAATGTGTTTTCCGACGAGAGGTTCGTCCGATGGCTCGTACGACGGCTTGTCCCCGCGGTAGATTTCGGACGCTCTCGCTCGTTCTATGTCTGCTTCTCCTGCCGGTTTTCTTCACCCACGCCGAAGTTTTCCAGGCGCAGAATCCCGGCGCGGGCACGGATGCGGTCAGTGGCGAATGGCAATTCCACACCGGCGACAATCCTGCCTGGTCAAATCCCGCCTACAACGACTCCACATGGGAGCAGTTGCGCGGCGACAAAACCTGGGGCGCGCAGAGCCATCCCGGCTACACCGGCTTCGCCTGGTATCGCAAGCAGATTGACGTAACCGGAACCGCCCCCTCGCTCTCGATCCTGATCCCACCTATCGATGACGCTTACGAAATTTACTGGAATGGAAAGAAGATCGGCAGCTACGGCAGCCTGCCTCCGCATGCCGTCTGGTGGTCGAACGGCCATAGCGCCGCGTACACTCTGGGTCCAAGCCCCACCAGCGGTGTGCTTGCGCTACGCGTATGGAAGGCGCCCCTCGCCTCGACCGATCCATGGTCGCTGGGCGGTCTGAATGCAGCCCCTGTTCTGGGCAATCCCTCCGTGCTCGCCGTCGAGGCGATGGCGCCACGCTATCTGCAGGAGCATCGGCAGCTCCCGCAAATCCTTATCGCAGCGGTGGTGCTCGTTGCTGGACTGCTCACGCTGCTGCTCTTTCTGCGGGACCGCAAGCAGTGGCTCTACCTTTGGCTGGCCATTTACCTGGTAGCCGATGGCTTGAATGGGCTGACCAATCTCGACCTGATGTATTACGGGATGCATTACATGTCCACGCAGCTTTTCGCGCAGTTCGTGGACGCCGTTCAGGATATTTCCCTCTGGCTGCTGCTGCTCACGCTCTTCGGATTCAGTCGGGATCAACGCTGGCGGCGTTGGACTCTTGCCCTGGGAATCCTCTATGTGGCCGCGGTGGTGACGGATACCATCATCCTGTTTCACTGGCCGCAGGCCGGCCTCACCATGCAATGGACCGACGCCGTCACCACGGGGATTTACACGCTGATCCCGCTCTACATTATTTTCATCGTCGGCTTCGGCCTGGCGCGCCGCAAGCAGATGGAGCTTTGGCCGGTCGCCATCGCGGCGTTTCTCTATGGCGTCTGGAATTTCGTATTTCAAATCGTCAAACAAGGCGTCCGGTTTACCCATTGGACGATTTACAGCCATCTCGCCGGCTGGGGTCTCCACCTCGGGGGCTACACTTTCAGCGCCCTTTTTCTGCTCGACACGCTGCTCTTCCTTGTCCTTCTGTTTACAGTCGCGCGCCAGCAGTTTCTGGAGCGCCGCCGCCAGACGCAGATCGAAATGGAAATTCAGTCCGCGCAGGAAGTCCAGCAGGTCCTGGTTCCGGAAGACGTTCCCGCCATTCCGGGTTTCTCGATCGCCAGCATTTACAAACCGGCCGCTGAACTGGGCGGAGACTTCTATCAGGTGATCCCGCTTGAACCGGGCGGTGCGCTGGTGGTTGTAGGCGACGTGAGCGGTAAGGGGTTGAGGGCTGCTATGGTCGTCTCCCTGATCGTCGGCACCCTGCGCACGCTGGCCGACTACACCCAGGAGCCGCAGGAAATCCTGCGCAGACTGAATCGCCGCCTGATCGGCCGCACCCAGGGCGGCTTTGCGACCTGCGTGGTGCTGCGCATCGAGGCGAACGGCAATGCCTCCATCGCCACCGCCGGCCACTTTGCCCCTTTCCGGGATGGCCCTACCCAAAGTAGCGGAGAGCTGCCGCTTGACGGCACCCTGCCACTCGGACTCTCTCCTGATGCCGTCTATGAAGAGCTAGTCTTTCGCCTGCACGAAAATGAAACCCTGACCTTTTACACCGATGGAATTGTCGAGGCGCGAAATGTGCAGGGCCAGTTGTTCGGATTCGACCGCATACGCGAAATGTCCCGCGCCGGGTCTTCCGCCGTCCAGATCTCAGAGCAGGCCAGCGCCTTCGGTCAGGAAGACGACATCACTGTCCTAACGTTGACTCGTTTAGCGGCCAACGAACCGGCCCACGCCGCCGGGGTAAATCTGACTACCCAGATCGCCACCGGCTGAAGCGGCGGATGGCATTTATTGGTTTTCCTGTCCTTCGTCCTGTAATGGCCTCGGCGGGCCTCCGCCCAGTGGCTTGGCTGCCAGACCGTGACCGGTCCGTACGTAGATATAGTCCCTCATCTCCACCGCGAGGGTACACTCGTGCAGCTTCGTGGTGCCCGGCTGCGGCATTCCCACGATCACTTCTAACGGATTCTTTCCATAGCGCGCCAGGTAGGTGTCGGGTCCAAAGGAAATGCGCACCGGTTCACTGCACGAGAAGGTAAAGTCCATGCCTTGCTGCTGCCGGCTGCCCTGGCTGCTGCGACATCAGGTTGGCCCGGCCAAACCCCTCACTCCAGCCGCGACGACCATGCCAGCGCGACCGCACCACCTGCACCCGCATCGGATAATTCCTGGCCTTCGCCAGTACAGTTGTTGACGGTTGGAGCATCGGCACGAGCAGGCAAAGGGTGAAGATTGCAGGTTTCATATCGCTGCATAGCAATCTAACATTGCCGTGCCAGTCCGACTATGCTGATTCTGCTGACGTCATCGACTGGGAAACATCCCTTCACACAGGCCGCGTGCTGCGCAGCGTGATCATGGTCAGCTCCGGGCGACAGTCGAAGCGGAACGGTATCCCCACCGTGCCGATGCCGCGATTCACATAGAGCTGAACGCCATTCTGCAGCCGAAAAAGCCCTTCGGCAAATTTGCGTCCCAGCGGCGGCAAATAGGGGGCGCCTATCACCGGCAGCCGCACCTGTCCGCCGTGCGTGTGGCCGGACAATATCATGTCGACCCCGCCGTGCCGTACCACATGGTCGGCATAATCCGGTTCGTGCGCCATCAGGATCACAGGTTCGTCGCGCTGACTGCAGACCGCGCGGCGCGGCCAGGTCCAGGTCCGGATGCCCCAGGCCAATGTCCTCGACGCCGGCAATCCAAAGCCGCGCGCCATCGCGCTCCACCGGCACATAGCGGTTTTCGAGCACCGGCAGCCCGTGCGATTCCAGCGCATCGATAACGATTCGCCCTCCCACATTCACGTCATGGTTGCCGAGCACGCACCAGCGCTGCGGGCATTCGATCGCGGCCAGGGTTTCCGCGCAGCGATAGCTGCTCTTCGCGCCCATGGGCATGGGCAGCGGACCTTCGCTCACATAGTCACCGGTCATCAGCACCACATCCGGCTTCAGCCGGTTTACCTGCCGCACTACCTCGCGAACGAAATACGGCTCCGTATACTGCTCGTAGTGAATGTCGGAGAGCTGCGCGATCCGCAGACCGTCGAGTGCCGGCGCAAGCCGCTCCAGTTTGATCGTGCGGTGCGTAACCTCAAGATGATGGCGTTCGAATCCGCCGGAATAAGCCAGCACTCCCGCAGCCCCGAGACCAGACAGCCCCAGGAAACGACGCCGCGTGATGCGGATTTTGGAATCGTCCACCTTATTAGGGTAAAGCATTTCCAGGGCGCGGAATCATTACCAAGGTGCGATCCCCGCCCTCACGAGTACCTGGAGAAATCCGCCACGATCTTTCCATCCTGAAGAGTAGAGTGAAGCCTTCCAATGCCGCCGGGTTCTGCGGCGCAACGGCGTTGCTTTCATTTCGGCGATGCAGCCGGTCCCCTTTGCCGCATCCATTTCATTTCCGTACTTCTATTTGAAGAACTCCGACATTGGAGGCGCCCCAGCCGCGGCGGCTGGAGGATTGGACAATCGAAGCAACTGCATCACAGTACGCAGCATGCTCTGATGTTGATAGACAGTCGTTGACTTTTGCCTATAGCCAGCCTTTACGTTCGGCCCATCAAAAACCACGGCAACATGGCCGCCGCCGTGTTGGGTGTCGCTGTCTGCCGCTTCGTCGAAGTCCACGATGAGAACGCCGTTCCCTCCCGGCTGGAATGCCGACCGGTAAGACAACGGTTCTACGACTTTAACCTGCAGCCAGGCGTCCGCCTGGTGAGACGATCCAGTGTGCGCGTCGTCGTAGATATTCGGAATGATGAATGAGAATTCCGGCAGTGTGCCGTTGGCCACGTCAGTGGCAAACTGCGTGAACGGCCACATATGTGCATTCGCCACCGTCCGATTGTCGGCAATATCGGAGAGCATTGGGAACGGATTGTGCTGACGCACGTACGCACCGGTATTTCCGCCAAGATATCCCCGCGGAACACCTTCCGCATAGATCCTGAACGAGACGCCGGAAGCCAGCATTCGCCGGGCCAGATTGTTTACATTCCAGACCCTCTTGGAATTGTCATTATTCGTCAACACTTGGCCAGTCGTCAGCATGAAATAGTTGCCGATCGACGGATGCGTGTTGGCGTAATAGTGCGTCGCCAGAGCGCCTTTTCCGATCAGCCGGTTGAGATTCGGCCAGGTGCCGGTATCGCCCACCACGCTTGAATAGCCGCGGTTTTCTTCCATTACCAGGACAACATGGTTGCTTTGCGGTATCGCCACCTGCGCGGTTTTTGACGCGGCGGATGCAAAAGGAGACTGCGTGGGTCCGGTCCCGGTCCCGCAGGCTGTCAGAAAAAACAGAACCAGAGACGCCGCCAGATAGAGCGGCTGACAACCCAAAGAATTTCTTGCTGGATTTTTTTGTGCATTGCTCATTTCTAAACTCCCGATTGTGATTTGTCTTGCGCAAGGCAATCGGCAATGGCCGCGATCATGCGAAGGACAGAAGCTTCAAATGGGGAGTTCAGTCGCGTGGGAATCGTTCGTGCGCTCAGGCAGCGCGACCTCATCGCACAGGCGAGCAGCAGAAAGGAAACTGTGGAAGTTTCAAAAGCAAATTCTCCAAAAAAAAGAAAAATTGTTCAAGGGCTATGGAGCCAAGTGGATCGAAAGTTGCTTTCACTTAGATTCGCATACGGTGCACCCGGTTGTCCAGAGTAGGCGGTTTTTGGTGGTGTCCTAACTCTGCGTTGCTGGATCAAACATAAAGAAGCCGCCTATTCGGCGGCTTCTTTAGCGGCTTTTGTAGTACGCGCAATCTTGCGTTCCAAGATTTTCAGTGAATCCTTGAGGTCGTCCACGTCCTCTTGGGTTAGCGATGTAGGCCACTGGAATATGGCCCTAGTTCCTTCTGATAGAGGCACCACGAATTCCTGCATATGTGTTTTAGGCAAAAACTGCGCTCTTTGGGGAACATTCACTGCCGGAGCGACTAGCGAAGCTGAGGGGGCTGCCTCTTTCAGCAACTCGCTAACAGGTATAGCGCCGTACTGACCCTCTACAAAGGCGAACAGCCCATCTGAAGTGATCTCGCGAACTCGCCTAGGTTCAGGCAATCCGAGAACCCCGTTATGTTCCCACTGGACGAAATCTCCCACCGTCGGGATATAGGGTAGGGTTTCGTCTCCGTTTTTGCCCTTATCGACCTCCGTAGAGTCTACTTTATCAGATTCTCCGATCTTCGCAAAGGAAATAGTGCTCTTATACTCTCCAATAAAAAAATCGACGGAGTTCTCGTTAAAGGGAGTTTCCCAGTCAAATAGCAGCGAATGTCTCAGGTTTGCGTCCGAGGGCAGGTTCGGCCCCCACTTTTCCCATATTTGCTTATGAATCTTCGGTGCTAGAGCACACTGCTTAACAAGATCGGCTCTTTCCTTTGAATCGGGGCGAGTATCAAGCAAAATGCGGAGTGCATCTTGGGTCAGGCGCACGGTTCGCTTTTCCCCGGTACCCTCGTCCTTCATGAGGCCGAAACTTATAAGCGCAGCAACGGTCTGCGCCCCATTGCT
Source organism: uncultured Acidobacteriota bacterium (assembly GCA_963823295.1). Classification (GTDB taxonomy): domain Bacteria; phylum Acidobacteriota; class Terriglobia; order Terriglobales; family Acidobacteriaceae; genus JAKAAZ01. The sequence continues at coordinate 59,993 of CAWGLF010000016.1, read as the reverse complement.
GCTGTCCTCCACAAAGCCCCAATGCTTCGTCGCCACGTTAACGTTGGCCGCGTTGCGCTGCTCTTTGTCATAGAACTGTTTAGCACGGGTGAGCGCACCCTCAAGGTTGACGTAGGGATACGCAGGGCTGCGCGTCCTCTTTCTCCTTATTTCGGGTGATTCAATCGGCTGCGCCATATCCCATAGCTCCCTTCTAAGGAAATCTTATATCAGGTAGGAAGGGAATAGCAACACCTAGTTTTATCAATTTTACTATTGACTCGTCATCAATAAACAAATACCGTGTAAACAGTAAGGCCGGACTCGGACGTGACTCCGAAAACCCGGCCTAGAAAGGAGGCTGAGAGCGATGCACAAGATCACACTCACCATTCATTTTTCGGATGGAACCACCGTAGAAATCACGGTGACACCACCATAACCATTGTTGAATAGGCGCTCCGCCCCGGCTGGAACCGGAACGGAGCCAATCCAAGCGCGGGGACTAGCCCAACACTCAGACGCCAATACTAGTTTGAGGCTATTTCCCGGAAAAAACAAGGGAAAAGCCCATGACCTGCCATTACTGCCGCACCACCTGCAAACGCTTTGGAAAGCATAGAAACGGCCTCCAGCGCTTCCGCTGCAATCAATGCAGTAAGACCTTCACCGAAGACCACGACAGCCCTTTAGACGATATGCGCTTGCCGATGGATAAGGCTGTGAGCATCCTCAAACTGCTAGTCGAGGGCATGAGTGTTCGCAGTGTCGAGCGCATCACCGGCGTTCACCGCGATACGATCCTCAGCTTGTTGGTCCTCGCGGGCCAACGTTGCGAGAAATTGCTGGCCGACACGATCACGCGTTTACAGGTTCGCGATGTCGAATGCGACGAAATGTGGGGATATGTCGGCATGAAGGAAAGAGCCAAGCATTACGCGCAGAAAGATGCTCCTGAGATTGGAGACGCATACACATATGTTGCTATTGAACGCAATTCCAAACTGATTCTGGCGTGGCACCTGGGCAAGCGCAGCCGGGAAGATACGCTTGCGTTCATCATCAAACTGCGCAACGCCACAGCAGGCAAATTTCAATTGAGTACCGATGGATGGACTGCCTACCCCGATGCTGTTGAGCGTGTGTTTGGCGCTGATATTCACTACGCGCAACTCATAAAGGTCTACAAATCAGGCCGAGATGGAGAGCAACGGTACTCTCCTGCCGAGATTGCCGATGTGGAGGTAGTCCCAAGAGCCGGAATGCCCGATTACGAACGCATCTGCACGTCGCATGTGGAGCGGCAGAATTTGACGATGCGGATGCACATTCGCAGACTGACAAGGTTAACAAATGGGTTCTCGAAGAAATGGGAGAACCTCAACGCCGCTGTTGCGCTGCACTTTGCCTATTACAACTTCTGCCGGATACATAAGACCCTGAGAGTAACTCCTGCGATGGAGAGCGGAATCGCGAGTGCGGTTTGGACACTGCAAGATTTGTTGACATAGAGGGGATACTGGGGAAGGCACCCCAATAGGTAGGGGACAGCGCTTGAAGTGTGCAACTTATGGTAATAGCCATTGCAAATGTCTCCTGGAAAGAGCACAATTATCGGTATGGCATTTTTCACTGGAGGACAAATACGAAACCCCTCATTGGCGTGAGGGGTCTTGAAAAAATCGATAATTCGTGACTTGCAGGTCGACCAAACATTCTGAGAATACCTCCGAACGACCCCCAAGTCAAGCTAAATAAATTCGCCAGGATATCCCTGTCTCCGGTGAGAGATAGGGAAGCCCGATGGCCAAGAGTACGGCGAGTTGATGGCCAAAGGGAATCCTTTGCGCACCAGTAACCTATGGGGGCAATACCAGTGGCAATTACAAAGTATCAAGATCAAACGCTCACACATCAGACATTCCAATTAGAGGAATGTTGGTTCGTCAATTGCGCTTTGGTGGAATGCACGTTGTTCTATTCAGGCGGTTCATACACGTGGGAGAATTCTCACTTTCAGAACTGTCAGTGGAAATTCCAGGGACAGGCACAAGCAACGATGCTGCTGTTATCGCAGATTGGGCTGTTGCCGATGCAATCGGCACCTGTTCTGTCCAAAACGTCACCGGCCGGGATCGTGAACTAAGGCCCATTTCAATCAAAAACTCAGCCTCCATTATGCTTTCACTCCCTTCACGAGATCATAATGGAGGCAATTTTTTTCCACAAGACGATTCGAAAGATCAGAACCTAGTAAGCCAGCAACGCACTCTTAGGACACTACCCGGTTTTTAGGCGTCAAGGTATCCACGGGAGCAGCGGATTGGAAACCTACTCCTCGGCGGCTGACCCGAGCGACAGATCCAGATTCGCCGCCGCCGGCGTCGACCGGTCTTCGTCGCTGCTGTGGAAGCGCTCCGCGGTTTCCTTTTCAGGCGGCGGCAACCATCAGTAAACCCTCTCGCACCAATCTGCGTACAAGGGCCAGTTTTCCTTCATCGTCCAGGCCCGACGGCAGATCGCGGACGGTGAAGCGGCGCTGATCAAGCGCGAAACGCACGGCGTCGCCGGCGTGGGCTGGAAATTTAATGCTGCGGTTGGCGCAACGAATCACGATGGAGTCGCCTTCCGTCTCGACGCGCCAGATAACGGCCTCTCGAACTTTCACCGTGCTATCGATCGTGAGGTGGTCCAGACCGGCAACCTGTGCCAGTTGACCGCGCAGCGAGGGCGGGCATGACACCAGGAAATCATCTACGAAATGGTCGAGGGCACCGTCGAAGTCGCCATCGGCAGCGATCCGCTCCAGGAGTTCGCGGAGTGTCTTTCGAGAAGCGGTGCGATCGAACTGGGAGCGGGCGAAACCGGGAGGCAAGGCCTTGCGCAGCGCCGGATCGTTCAGGCTTGCCCCGGCTACAAACTCCAGAAGCAGATCCGCCCATGTATAGCGCAGGACCCCGGCCGTAATGTGCAGGGAAATCTCGTCCGTCGATCGGGCCTCATGGATCGCTCCCCGCGGCACATAGGCAATATCTCCGGCATTCAATGTGAATTGGAGAGTTGGCGATCCAATTGGATGAACAGCGGCGTCGAACTCCTGCCCGGACAGGGGCAGTTCCACAGGAGTGTTGAAGATCGTCCAGTCTTTTGACCCTGCGACCTGCATCACGAAAACATCGTGCGTGTCGTAATGCGGACGGGCGCCCTGAGCGGCCGGCGGAGTCAGATAGATGTTTGTCTGGAAGGGACAGCTAAATTCAGATTCAAGGCTTCTGCAAAACCGGGTCAGCTTGGGAAGTACAGTGTCCAGATAGGCCAGCGTAATGGTCGACCCTTCGCCAAAAAGCTGGCACACCCGGGCAATGTCCAGAGTCGCACCATCCGTCGTGTAGTCCTGGGCCGTCAGGTCTCGAGAGGCGTCTTTCAGGATCACCTCAGGATATCGACGACCCAGGGTTGTCAGGACACGATCGACTTCGTCCAGGGTCAGAAGGCCGGAAAAGTAATCCGGCTGCTTGCGGTGAACCACAAGTGTGCTGCGTTCCCAATTATCTGCGAAGAAGGCGTCTCTGCCTGTCGGATGGATGAGCCAGTCGAGCGATGGGCCCTCCGGCGGGCTCGCTTCTGCAACGGACAGTTGTATTGCACTGGCGGGCAAAGCGTCAGGCACGAGACACACTCCAAGCGCACAGCATCACAGACACGCGAACGCAGCCAAAAACGCCGAAGCCCCTACTAGTGGGGGTCGGGCGGCGGCGGCGGGGCGTTCGGGTCCGTCGGAGGCGGCGCATGATGATGATGATGGCGATGGTGATGTTTGTGCTTCTTGCCGTCCGGATCGGCGGGCGGTTTGTCCGGGTCCGCGGGTCTGTTCGGGTCGGCGGGTCTGTTCGGGTCGGCCACTTGGGCAAGACCTTGGCGGTCCGTCAGCAGGGCCATGGCCCCGCCTGTCAGAAACACACCGGCTGCCGCCACAAACGACCGTCTGGAGAGCCTGCGTTCCGTGACGATCTCATCATCTGTCAGCGACCGGCGAGCGTCCTGATCCACTAGTTCTTTCCTCTCGTGAGTACTCATCTGTTTCCCTCCGCACAGTGAGATGCTATTGTTCGGCTTCATGGTAACTCAAACAAGGGGAATTCTGCCGGCTCGTTCGAATCGCTTGTCGTTGCCTTTAGCTGAGGGATGGAGCGCTCAGGTTTCATTCCCTTTGGCATCCACTAAAATCGACCCATGTCCTACGCTCAGGCCATCGACGGATTGCAAAAGCTTGGGGCAGAGCTTGCTCAGACCACCGGCGCTCCTCGCCGCAAATTCAACCTGGAGCAGATGCGTATTCTCGCCGAGGCGCTGGGCTCGCCGGAGCGGCAATTCCCCAGCGTTCTCATCGCCGGCACCAACGGCAAAGGTTCCACTGCAGCGATGCTGGCGAGCATTGTCCGCGCAGCATCCTATCGCACCGGCCTCTATACCTCGCCGCACCTCTCGCGCGTCAACGAGCGCATCCAGATCGATGGCGTTCCTATCTCGGATCGACGATTTTGCGCGCCTCTACTTTCGCGTGGACGAAACCGCTGCAGCGCTGCTCACCGAAGGCCGCCTGCCGCAGCATCCCAGCTTTTTTGAAACCATCACCGCGATTGCATTTCTTTATTTTGCGGAGCGGAAGGTCGATCTTGCCGTCGTTGAAGTCGGCATCGGCGGACGGCTCGACGCCACGAATATCGTCGACCCTCTGCTTTCCGTGATTACCGACATTTCGCTCGACCATACTGAGTGGCTGGGAAATACCATTGACGCGATCGCGCGGGAAAAGGCCGGAATCCTGCGGCCCAACGGCACTCTGGTTACCCTGCCGCAGCATCCGGAAGCAAACCAGGCGCTAGGCGAAGTGGCCACGGGGCTCGGTGTTCGCGGCGTGAATGCCGCCGACTACATGCCCCCCAGCCACATCTCGAACGAGGCCGTCTGGGGCGCGGCATACTCCGTCCCGGTGCTGGGAACAATGGTCGAAATACATCCGCCGCTGGCCGGCAGCCATCAATTCCGCAACGTCGCGCTGGCAATAGCCGCAGCGAGTGAATTATGTAACAGACACGGTTACAATATCGATTCTGCAAATATCGCTGAAGGTATTCGCGCCGCCAGCTGGCCCGGACGACTGGAGCTTCTACCGCGCACGGACGGAAGATGCGCCATCCTGCTCGATGTCGCCCACAATCCCGCGGGAGCATGGTCGTTGCGCTCCGCATTGAGCAGTTATCCTGACAGCGGCCCACGAACATTGTTGTTCGGCTGTCTGCGGGATAAGGCAGTTCAGGAGATGGCCCAGATACTTTTTCCTGTTTTCGATCGCATCGTGGTCACAGCGGTCGATTCTCCGCGTACAGCGACGGTTGAAGATGTGCTCGCCGCCGCCCGTTCCGTCGGCGCGCCGGCTTCTGCGGCAACTTCTCCGCTGGCCGGCCTGGAACAGGCGCTCCGTCAAACGCCTCGAGATGGGCTGCTGGTTTGTGCCGGCTCCGTGTATCTGGTCGGTGCCTTTAGGAATCGCCTGTTGGGATTCCCGGCGAAGGACACACCCTGATGCCTGTGACCCCTAGCCCCACATCGACTCCTGCCCCAGCCAAGTTCGAGCCGATCTTGCGCAAGACAGGGCGCCGGTTCTTTCGATGGCTCTCCTATTGGGTGCTATGGCCGCTGTTCGGGCTGGCGACGGCTGCGTTCGGCAGTGTCTCTCTGCTGGCTTCCATTTTTGACGGCAGCGGTCGCGTGCAGCACGCCATCGCCCATGCCTGGGGAGCAACCCTGCTGCGCATCACCTTGTCGCCGGTGCGGGTCATCGGCGCGGAGAACTTCCGCCAAGCGCCGGTTGCCGTCTATGCCGCGAACCACCTTTCGTATATGGATACGCCGGTGGTCCTTGCCCGACTGCCTTTCCAGTTTCGCATCCTGGCCCGGCATGACCTGTTCAAATTGCCCTTTATTGGCTGGTATTTGCAGCGTTCCGGTCAAATTCCGGTGGACAGTACCAGTCTGCGCTCCGCGCTCGCCAGCCTGAACCGCGGCGTGAAAGCGCTCCAAGCAGGAATGCCGCTCGTCATCTTTCCCGAAGGAGGCCGCTCGCTCGACGGGCAGCTTCAGCCCTTTCTCTCCGGCCCTGCTTTTATGGCCATCCGGGCGCGGGTTCCCATTGTTCCCCTAGCCTTGATCGGCACTTACGAGCTGATGCCGATGCACACCTATCATCTGCACCCGCGACCCTTATTGCTCATCGTGGGCGAACCTATCTCGACAACGGGATACACAAGCAAAATGGCGGACGAGCTGAGCCAGCGTGTTTATAATGCGATTTCGCTTATGTACGCCCAGTATTCCGAAGCAGCCAAGCTGACGCCGGATGGTCCGGCTGTTTCAGGCGAACTCCTGTGACGGAGAAAGCGCGCATTCGGCCCCGCATCGCAATTCCTGCGCCGACGCTTGCGCAGATTGAATATAACGCGCGCGCCTGGCCGCTGTATGCTGCCGCGATTACGCAGGCGGGCGGCGAGCCGGTCGAGGTTCCTCTGAACCTCTCCCCTGCGGAGATTGCGAAGCTTGCGACGAGTTGCCAGGGGATTCTGCTGCCAGGCAGTCCGGCAGATGTGAACCCGGCCAAATACGGCCAGGAACGCGACTATGAAACCGCCGAAGCTGACCCTGCACGAGAGAACGTAGACGAATTGCTGCTCCAGGATGCCCATAACCTCCACAAGCCGCTGCTCACCCTCTGTTATGGGACTCAATCCCTGAATATCTGGCGGACCGGAACCCTAGTCCAGCACCTGATGCCGATGCCCGTGAACCATAAAGCTGGCCGGAATGTGGCTGTTGCCCACACGATTGCCATCGAACCTGGCTCTCACCTGGCAGAAATCGTCGAATCCAGCCCGGAGGCGACACATACGTCGGACTTTTTGCGTCTGCCGGTCAATTCCAGCCATCATCAGGCGGTGGGAATCGTAGGGGACGGGCTGCGAGTGGTGGCCCGCTGCCCGCAGGATGCAGTCGTTGAGGCAATCGAAGGGCTGCAGCCGGGACATTTCGTGCTGGGACTGCAGTGGCATCCGGAGCGCAGCATGGACAGCAGCCTTGCCAGCCGATTGATATTCCGAAAATTCATCGAGGTCGCCACCGCCTGGCAGCCGCGAACCGTTATCGACTCCATCGAGTGAAGCCTCGGATCATAGGTGAATGCTTGGAAGCTACTGATATTGCGAGATCTTGTCCGACCGACGCTGCTGCAGGCACTCCCGGATTCCGCGTATACGCAGCTGGCGCGCTATGTTCGTCTCCTGACGCGCTGGAATGCACGCATGAACTTGACCGCGGTACGCGATCCTCGCGTTCTGGTCCAACTGCACGTTGCGGAATGTCTGCGCTGCGCCCAATTGATTCCAGAAAGGCTTTCCTCTGTGCTCGATTTCGGGTCAGGAGCCGGTCTGCCGGGAATTCCAATCCAGATTGCGCGTCCGGAACTTGCCGTCACATTGGCCGAATCTCAGAAGAAGAAGGCTGCTTTCCTGCGGGAAGCGGTTCGGGAGCTGGACTTTCCCCGCACAACCGTATATTCGGAGCCGGTTGAAAACATGCCGAGCGAGCAGAAATTCGACGTTGTGGCCCTGCGGGCAGTGGATCGGATGGACCAGGCGCTCGAAACTGCCGGATTGCACCTCTCACCCAGCGGATATTGTATGGTGATGACCTCCGAAGCGGAGGCGGAGCGGGTCCAGCTCCGCCTTGCGGCATTGCGATGGGAATCTGATCGCGTGCCCGGAACAAAGCAGCGCGTCATTTTGATAGGCGCGAGACAGTGAATTGTTTCACGTGAAACAATTTGCTCCTCAAGCGAATCAGCCCAGGTGAGCTTCGCGTGCTGGCACCCACATTCTCATTATCAAATTGTTTCACGTGAAACATTCCGACCCATCGCCAACTCTGCCTCTAAAGATTTCCACCGGAACGGTTTTGTAGCGCGTTTTCGCCCCCGGCAGCAAAATGCCATAAACCTAGTAAATGGAACACCTGCACAGTCCGGCAGGTTACGTCCGGAAAGTCTTCCACAGATTTGTCCCGGAAATGCACAGAACCCCGGATTGCGCAAAATGGTCATGGGTTCTGTACTCTGAGCCAACCAGATCATGCGCAAAATCATTGCAGTCGTAAACCAGAAAGGTGGCGTAGGCAAGACAACGACTGCGATCAATCTCTCTGCCGGATTTGCCCTGGAAGGGCATTCCGTCGATGCTGATCGACTGCGATCCGCAGGCGAATTCCACTGGCGGACTCGGGTTTGCACGCGATGAAGACCGCTTTTCGACCTATACGGTGCTGATCGGGGAATCCTCGGTCGCCGAGGCCGCTCTGGAGACCGGTTTTGAAAACCTCAAATTGCTCCCCAGCAGCAAGCATTTAATCGGCGCAAACGTGGAACTGGTCCAGGCGGAAGACCGTGCCTACCGCTTAAAGGATGCGCTGACGAAATATGAAGGACCAGAGCAGTTGATAGTGCTCGACTGCCCGCCAGCACTGGATTTGCTTACGTTGAATGCTCTGGTTTCCGCCGACTCCTTGCTGATCCCCATGCAGGCGGAGTATTTTGCTCTGGAGGGCGTCAGCGAACTGGTGCAGACGCTCGACCGGGTGCGGGATGGGTTTCGGCCGGAACTTGCAATTGAAGGCGTGGTTTTGACGATGTATGACGAGCGGACGAATCTCGCCCAGCAAGTGACAGAAAATCTGCGGGAATATTTCGGCGAAAAGCTGCTGAAAACGACCATTCCCCGCAATGTCACGGCTCGCGGAAGCGCCGAGCCACGGAAAACCAGTGCAGGTGTACGATCCTCGCTCCAGGGGCGCCGAGAGCTATATGGATCTGGCACGAGAGATCCTTTTGCGAAACAAGATCGAGAGCCCGCGGGAGCTGCTGCGTATCGCAGCAGCGAAGCAGGCGAAAGCCAACGGCGCAAAGGTCCGATTCTGGCCTTATACCTGAGCGAACTTCGCCAGTCGTAGAATTTAATTTTGATTTGACGATCCATGACTGCCGAGCAGATGACTGCCGAGCCATTGAACGAAACAAAGATCATATGACAGCAAACATCAAGCAAGACGGTTCCACATGAGACCGATAGCTGGCCGGGCAGATTCCACGAAACGGCGCGCTCTGGGAAAAGGCTTGGAGTCTCTGCTCAACAGCCGCGCCTTCGCGGAAAGCGCGTCCAGATCCCCGGCGGTACAGAGAGCGATGGCGGCCGAGGACGCGGCAGCAAAACACAGCGAGCAGGTCCACGGCGAGGCAACTGCCGCCGATACTGGCGGCACTCCTCGTGAAATTCCATTGGATAAGCTGGACGCAAACCCCCACCAGACGCGGAAGCGAATGGATGAGCAGCAGTTGGCGGAACTATCCCGCTCCATCCACGCCAACGGCGTTGTTCAGCCGATTATCGTGCGCCCCATGCCCAATGGCCGCTTTCAGCTAATTGCGGGCGAACGCCGCTGGCGCGCGTCCAAAATGGCCGGCAAGGCGACCGTGCCGGCCATTTTGCGGCAGGTATCCGATGCGCAAGCGATGGAAATGACCATCGTCGAAAATCTGCAGCGTGCCGATCTGAATCCCATGGAACAGGCGCGCGCCTATGAGCGGCTGGGACGGGAATTCAACATGACGCAGGAACAGATTGCGCTGCGAACAGGAAAAGAGCGGACGTCGGTCGCTAACTTTCTCCGCCTGCTGAAACTTCCCGCAGAAGTACAGAACAAGGTGGAAAGCGGAGAGCTGACCTATGGGCATGCCCGCTCGCTGCTTGCGCTGGACTCTCCGGAAGCAATGGTGAAGGTCGCGGCCAAAATAACCGCCCAGGCGATGTCAGTCCGCCAGACCGAAAATTACATTCAGGGCGCGTTGAACCCTGAGAAGAGAGCTGATAGCGAACGTAAGGCGAAACAACCTCAGGACGCCAATGTTCGCGCGATCCAGGAGCACCTGCAGCGAGAGCTCGGCCTGAAGGTGCAGATTGAGGATAAGAAGGGCAAAGGCCGGATCGTCATTCACTACTCGCGGCTGGAAGATTTCGATTCGCTGATGAGAGCCTGGGGCGGTAAATATTGACGCGATTACGAACCCCAGGTGAATTTCGCGCATCCTTCGACAATCTCAGGGCAGGCTCTGCAGCACCAGGCATCCGGGATACCCGCAGTTCATGAGCGTGCCCGAAACGATCTTTCGATTTCGGAGATGGGTGCTGTTTCTCATCCTGGTGATCGGCTTCTGGGCGCCCTTCGAGCGCATGGGTGGAGCGCATCCGGGATCGACCTGGCTTTTTCTGGCTGGCCTGCTGGCACGATATCGCGTTCTGCCCATTGCCTACTCGAGTATCGCTGTTATGGGAGCGGCGATCCTGCTGACATTGCTAGCCGCTTTGCTGCGCACGTGGGGAACGGCTTATCTAGGGCTCCGCCACGGTCCTTGATAGAGCCTTGCACGCGGAGCGAGTGGTTGCCGACGGACCGTACCGTTATCTTCGCAATCCGCTGTATGCCGGAACCTGGCTGCACACGCTGGCGTTATCGATTCTGATGCCGCCTGGAGGAGCGCTTTTTGCTGTGGTTGCGGTGGCGGGTGTGAACGCGGTGAAGGTTCGGGCGGAAGAGCGCCACCTGCGCGCCGAAAGGGGAGAAGCGTATGCGGCCTATGCCCGCAGAGTTCCGCGATTTTTCAGTTCCCTGGCGCCGCGCGTGCCGGCCGGGGGAGTGCGGCCGCGCTGGATGGATGCTTTCTTCGGAGAAATTTATTACTGGGGCGTGTTCATCACCTACATCGCGTTTGCCAGCCGGTACAACGTAACCATTCTCGAGCAGGGAATTCTGATCTCGCTGGGCGTTGCCATTGTGATGCGGGGAGTCGCGCGGCCGCGAGTCTCTGCGATCGAGTAGATCCATCAGTTTTTCGACGGCCCGGCTCAGAAGAAGAAAACCCAGGTCTCAGAATCAAGACCTGGGTTCGAAAGACCCAGGTTCGCTCCGCGAACCTGGGCAACCGGCATTCCATGAACTCAGGCAGCCACCGCGCCGTCCGCCCAGGGATCGAGAACGACCTTTGTGCACTTGTCCTGCTTATCGCGGAACATCTTGTAGGCTCCCGGCGCTTCGGTAATCGGCACCTTGTGGCTGATGACGAAACTGGGATCGATATCCCCGGCTTCAATACGATCGAGTAGCGGTTTCATATAACGCATCATGTGGGTCTGGCCGGTTTTCATGGTCAGCGCCTTGTTCATGAATGCTCCCAGCGGAATCTTGTCGTCGAATCCGCCGTAGACACCGGGAACCGAGACCGTGCCGCCTTTCTTGCATGCCATGAACAGCCTGGCGCAGAACGGTGGGACGATCCTGCGTCATTTTCATCGCGAGCTTGGCGCGGTCATAAAGAAACAGCGCGCCATGACCCCAGGCTTCCATGCCGACCGCATCCATGCAGGAGTCCGGGCCTTGATTGCCGGTCATGTCGCGTAATGCATCGAGAACATCCACTTCATCGAAGTTCAATGTTTCCGCGCCTCCGGCTTCGGCCAGTTGCAGCCGCTCGGGAACGCGATCGATGGCGATGACCCGGCCCGCGCCCAGCATGAAAGCGCTGCGAATCGCGAACTGGCCCACAGGTCCGCAACCCCAGATCGCAACCGTGTCGCCCTGCTGGATATTGCAATTGTCCGCGCCCATGTAGCCGGTGGGAAAGATGTCGCTCAGGAACAGAACCTGTTCGTCGCTGAGTGTGGAGGGAACTTTGAGCGGACCGACATCTGCGAAGGGAACGCGCGCGTACTGCGCCTGTCCTCCGGCATAGCCGCCCATCATATGGGTGTAGCCGAAAAGTCCGGCAGGCGAATAGCCCATCAGCTTTTCGGGAATCCAGGCGTTCGGGTTGGAGTTGTCGCACAGCGACCAGAGCTGATCTTCACAGGGCCGGCAATTTCCGCAGGCGATGGTGAAGGGGACGACCACGCGGTCGCCGACCTTTAACTTCTCGCGATCGACGCCCGGGCCGACTTCGACAACTTCTCCCATAAATTCGTGGCCGAGGATGTCACCCGATTCGAGCGTGGGCATGTAGCCGTCATAGAGATGCAGGTCCGACCCGCAGATCGCGGTGCTGGTGATGCGCACAATTGCATCGCGTGGATTGAGGATTTTGGGATCAGGTACATCGTGTACCTGAATATTTTCCTTGCCCATCCAACAAACTGCTTTCATAAAAATTCTCCTTGAGAAAAATTGGAAGGCTTCCGGTTAAGAGCAAAAGCACAGATACCTTCACGTGGTGAGTTGGAATTATGTGCAGCCGTTCTTTGGTGGAACGGCTGCATCGAGAACAATGCTTCACCTTATACTTTCTGTGCTTTTGCCCTAGCCGGCGCGACGCACCTGGGACTGCGCCTGCGGTTGAGGCATGTTCTGCCGTTCGCGCATGAGGACTTCGCGAGCGCGACCGCTGAGGCCGCGCGGTCCATGCGTCTGGCCGGCAGTGGTTGGGACTTCGCCGGTTTCGAGCAAAGCCTTGAAGCGGCGCAGATCCTCGCGCACAGTAAAGGCCGGATTCTTTCCCATCATGGAAGCGAACGCTTTTCCAAACGCGCCGCCGGGCGGGAGATACTCCATCTTCACCGTGACCAGGGTGCCGCGACCGTTTTCTGCGGGGCGGAATTCGATTGAACCGTTGGTATCGACTTCGGATCCTTCGACGGAACGCCAGGCGATGCGTTCATTGGGACGGTCCTCAGTAATCTCTGAGGTCCAGCGAAATTTAGTATTCATGGGGCCGAGAGCTGTCCATTCCGAACGGTTGTCGCCCATCTGCTTTACCGAATCCAGGTGCTGCATGAAGCGGGGCAGGTTTTCGAAATCGTGCCAGAAGCTGTAGGCCTTTTCCGGAGAGCAGTTGATGGCGAAGCTGGCATGGGCCTTGTGAGGCGTGGCATTGGGACCGCTGCCCGGCTGCCTTGCCTGAAGGCCTACTTCTGTCAGGGCAAAGAGTCCAACCGCAGCCACGGCAGTACTGGTTTTCGTTCTACGGGTGAGTGCGTACAAACCCAGTGCGCCGCCGGCGGCCATCAGAGACCAGCGGTTCATCAGTTGCCGTTCAAGGTTGCTGGCGCCGTTGTTCGAAAATTCTTTTTCCGGATATTGCTGGCGGGAGGATTGCGTAGGGGTTTCAGAAGTCTCGCTCATAGCATTGTTCCTTTCTTCTCGGCTGGGAGGGCCGCGGCTGAACGTGTTCTCAGCGATGACTCAATCGAGTTCGTGAGAAGAAAAATTTCAGTCGGGCAAACGCGTACTAATACTTCGTTGCCACGCGATCCGCAGCCGTTGCCCCGGACGGAAAGGACTGTTGCCGGCATGAAAAGGACACGAAGACCGTGGAAAACGGCGCCATTGTCGAACTCAGCATCTGAGATAAGGCAGGTTTTTTTTAAGGAGCAATTTATCTATGGCAGATTCGTCGGCACGTTCTTTCGCTGTTGTTACCGGGGCATCCAGCGGCATCGGATATCACCTTGCCCGCACCTTTGCCCAGAATGGATTTGACGTTCTGGTAACGGCAGAGGATGAGAGGCTCGCCCATGCCGCGCGGGAAATCGAATCCCTCGGCGGGCATGTGATCCCCATCCGCGCGGACCTGACCAAAGACGAGGAAGTCGAGCGGCTTTGGAGAGAGATCCTGGCTACAGGGCGGCCAGTGGATGCTATCGCCATTAATGCGGGTGTGGGGACAGGGGGCGAGTTCGCGCATGAAACCTCGCTGAAAGATGAGTTCTACATCATCGATCTGAATGTCCGATCCACGGTGCATCTGGCCAAGCTTGTAGTGAAGCAGATGGTGGGACGCAGGCAGGGCCGCATTCTGTTTACAGCCTCGATTGCCGGAACTATGCCGACTCCGCTCGAAGCCGTCTATGGAGCCTCGAAAGGCATTTGTGCTGGAGTTTGCGCAGAGCCTTTACTACGAGCTGAAGGATTCAGGAGTAACCGTGACCGCGCTCAAGCCTGGGCCGACGGATACGGACTTCTTCAACCGCGCCGGGATGGAAGACACTGAAGTCGGCACAACCGGGAAGAAAGAGAGCGACCCGGCCGATGTTGCCCAGCAAGGGTTCGACGCGCTGATGAAAGGCGAGAAAGAAGTTTTCTCCGCTTCCCTGAAAACGAAGATCGAGGGCGCTGTGGGAAAGTTTATGCCGGATTCCGTCAAGGCAGCGAAGCACGAAAAAATGGCCAAACACGGGACGGCGGAAAAATAAGGAGAAAATCCCCTCTTCAAAATGAAATAAGTGGCCCAGGACCCAGGTAGCTTGCACCCCCAGGACACCCGGGTTTTCCTGCCATGTAAGCCGGAGCCGGATGACAACTCGAGGCAAGATCGTAATTGGGGTGGTTTCATGCGTGGCCGTTCTGGTATTGGGAACGGGCGCGTATCTTTTGTATGCAGTTCATAATGCTGACCGGTACCTGCCCCGGATTGTTGCGTACGCACGGCAAAAGACGGGACTTGAAATCGGCATTCGTCGTTGTTCGGTGGGCCTGTTGCCATTGACCATCCGTCTGTATGACGTTGATGTCAAAAATCCCAAGCCGTTTCCTCCCGGATATTTCCTTAAAGCGCCGGAGGTGGAGGCCGCGCTCGAAGTGGGTCCGCTGATCCATCACAAGGTTGCCTTCCGGTCGATCATGCTGGATCGGCCGGTCATGAATTTCATTTCCGACCCCGACGGAGGGTGGAATTTTCAGAATCCCGCCATCTCGAAACAGCAGGCCCAGAAGCCTCCGCGCTTCTCCATGTCCGGTGTCTCGAAGCTGCAGATCAAGCACGGCGTATTGCTGGGATCGGCTTTGATCGAGCCGTTTGATAAGCCCGGACCGACTGTTCTTCAAGTCCAGAATTTCTCCGGGGAACTGAAGCAGATCCATTTCGACGCATTCAAAGAATCCTCTTCTTCGCCGATTGTCGGCAATCTGCGCGCGGACAAGGCGCAATTCGGCGACATTCATCTCACGAATCTCAGTTCCCATCTGCAGATACTGCCCGAGCAGCTCACCTTCAAGAACTTCCGCGCGAAAACATATCGCGGGCACGCCAGCTGGAGATTTCACCTTCAATTTTGCCGGGAAAAAGACGAGATTCAATACGAATCTGGAAGTGACCGGCATAGGAGTCAAATATCTTCTGGCCGAATTCGAAACCAGCCCGCCGGATATGACTGGCATGATGAAGGCGAATTTGAAGCTTGCCGGAGAAATTGAACACACGGCAAATCCGCTCGCCGGAACCATTGGAGGCGGCCAATTCACGATTGGCAAAGGCGAAGTGCCCAGCCTCGACCATATCAAGAGCATGGCGGAGATCAAGCGTTTCCGAAGCCCCTCGGCCGCGGCCCTGCCGGCTTCCGCGTTCTCCTCATTTGCCGGCGACATGGAGCTGAAAAATCATCGCATCTACAGCAAGGAAATTGGCTTGCACCTCTATGGAATCGACGTAAAGGGCTCGGGAGATGTAAATGAAATAACCGGCGCCCTGAATTACAAAGGCAGCGCCGTCATTATGAAGAAGCAGGGCTTTTTTACGAGTGCACTCGCCAAGCTTTTCAAGGGAGCCAAAGAGAAGGAAGGCCAGCTCACGTTCCCCATTCGGCTGACAGGGACCTTGCAGAATCCGCAGTTGACCGTTGTCAAATAATCTTTTCTGAATCGAGGATGCGAAGTGATTGCATCCTCTTCCCACGGCGTCCTGTTTAAATCTCCGCTTCCTGGCAGGAAGCATATTCCAGTCGCGAGCGAACGCAGATATGATTATCTTGCGATACCTTGAACAACGAGGTATACTGAGGAATCGATGGCGGCGCGCGCAACCAATCCGAATTTTATGAACGGCGTTCCTGAGCTTCTGATCCTCAGGCTGCTTCAGCAGGAGGAGATGTATGGCTATGAGATCGTCCAAGCCATCCGCAGCCAGACTGACGCGGTGATCGCAGTCGGCGAAGGTGTTGTTTATCCGGTGCTGCATGGGTTGGAACGCGACAGGGCGCTAAAGGCGCGACGCAAAACAGTCAATGGCCGCAGCAGGATTTATTACTCCGTGACACCCATCGGGTCGCGCCGGCTGGCCGATCTTTCGAACGCCTGGACCAGTTTGGCCGCTGCGATCCAAAAGATGCTGGCGGGAGGGAACCATGCCGAAGCTATTCCATGAACTTCGCGAACGCTTGCTGCGGGCGGGCGTCGCGCCACGGCATGTGCGGCGTTATGTAGCGGAACTTGCGGATCATTTCGCAGACCTAAGGGCGGAAGAGGAACGCGCGGGCCGCAGCCGCGCAGATGCGGAATCCGCGGCGCTCATCCGGCTCGGCGGTATCGATGATCTCACCAGGGCAATGATCGAACAACGCCAGTTCAAATCGTGGTGCGTGCGAGCGCCGTGGGCGATGTTCGGTATCGTCTCCGGTTCTGGTTCTGGCTGCAGCCTGGTTCGTGGCCCTGTTCATTCTGTGGTCGGGCTGGCAGATCTTCCTGCCGGGAGCCGTTACGCCCTTCGGTGTGGGCCACTTTCGATTGTTCGAGATCGCGAATATCTATTTTCAAGTTGGCAGGTCGATCTATCTCGGCGCGCCGATTCTCGTCGGTTGGGGAATCGTACTCATCGCCGCCCGGCAACGATTGAAGGCGATTTGGCCAGCTCTTGGTTTGCTACTGATCGCGTTGATCGGCGGCACTGGCCAGGTCCACGCCCACCCAGCGGTTGCGCCGGGCGGATCCCCGCATGTCGGTATGGGCTTTACTTTTGCGCCCGGCGTTCAGGGCAGTTTCTTTGGCCTGACGCACACGCTGGTGCTTCTAGCCCTCACCGGGCTGCCTTATCTCATCTGGCGATTGCAAAAGACTCACTCGCTTTCCGTGTAGCGTCTGATTAGGGAAATCAACGAGTTCCAGACTCTGCTGGCTTCCCGACGGCAGCTTCGCCCATCTCAGCTACATATGCCGAAAACCTCGGACGATACCTTCTATGTCATCCGGCGTACGCTGCTCTGGATCGTCGGGGTGGCCGCGGTTTTTCTGTTCGTCTGGTATGCGTGGGAGGTGCTCTTTCTGGCGTTTGCCGGCCTGTTGCTGGCCATTATTCTGCGCGCGCTGGCGGACTGGATCGAGCACCACATCGGCCTTGGACCGAGGCTTTCCTTTACCGCAGTGGTTTGCGGGCTGCTTATTCTGATCGCTCTGACCGGGTGGTTTATCGTTCCGCGCGTAATTTCGCAAACCGCGCAAAT
Organism: uncultured Acidobacteriota bacterium; assembly: GCA_963823295.1. Taxonomy (GTDB): domain Bacteria; phylum Acidobacteriota; class Terriglobia; order Terriglobales; family Acidobacteriaceae; genus JAKAAZ01. The sequence goes on along the minus strand of CAWGLF010000016.1, from coordinate 42,657 downwards.
GATAAAGATCATTCCGCATTCATTGACGCAGGCCCGCGATTACCTCGACCGGCTGAGCTGGGGCAGGTATGTTGTCCAGTTCGTTCATGGATCGATGATGAATGCCAATGTCGGCTCCAAATTTACACACATCCTTTCCAGTCTGATGGATGCAGCGGCCGCCTTGATTATCGTTGCGGTGGTCGGAGTTTACGCCGCCGCCAATCCCAACGCGTATGCGAAGGGGCTGCTGCATCTGGTGCCTGCGGAGCATCGCGAACAGGCCAGGCAGGTGGGGGCCGAGGTACTGTATACGCTGCACTGGTGGATTCTCGGCCAACTGGTCCCGATGGTGGTGCTGGGCGCGCTCACCATAATCGGCCTGTGGGCGCTGGGAGTGCCGCTGGCCTTCACGCTGGGCCTGTTTACGGGAGTGATGATCTTCGTACCCTATCTCGGCGCTCTGCTGTCGGAGATACCGGCTTTGCTGGTTGGGTTGAGCATAAGTCCGAAGACTGCGCTGTATGTGCTCATTCTGTATCTTGGAGTTCACATTCTGGAAGGCTACATTCTGACGCCCCTGGTACAGAAGCGGGCCGTACGGCTGTTGCCGATCGCGACCATTCTGGCGCAGTTTCTCATGTGGATTCTGACCGGCCTGCTGGGGGTGGCGATTGCGACTCCTCTGGCGGCAGCGACCTGGGTGCTCATCAAACGCCTCTATCTGCACGAGAAGATCCGGCATCAGGAGGGGTTTGGCGCATGAACCTGAATGAATGCAAGGATTTCTACCGGCCCGGCTCGATCAAGTCTAGGAACGAAATCCTCGATTGGGTTTTCACATTTTCGTTATCTGAAAAAATTCCTTTCATGAGGGGTACGGCCGGGGAGAGAAAGAAGACGGCATACTCGATTGCGGTGCATCCAAATAACTATCTGGGAACGTTACTAGAGGCGGAGTACCTGTGTGTATGGCCAATACGGATGCAATGGGACAGAACCCTCCGAATCCTGGCCAGAACTCTCCGCTGATTATGGGGCAAGGGGAAATGGCCGACCTGATTCGGCGGTTCGATTGGCCCCAAACCCCGCTGGGGCCGGTGGAAAGTTGGCCGGATACCCTGCTGAGCACCGTGAATACGATGCTGTCGTGCCCGCAACCGATGTTTCTATGGTGCGGGCCGGACCTGATCCAGGTGTACAACGATGGCTACCGTGCTCTGATAGGGACCGACAAGCACCCCGAAGCGCTTGGGCAACCGGGAAAGAAATGCTGGCCTGAAATCTGGCACATCATCGGACCGCAGATTGCCGCGGTAATGGAAGACGGAACGCCGACCTTTCAGCAAAACGGGCTGGTGCCGATCTATCGGAACGAGAAGCTCGAGGATGTTTACTGGAACTACAGCTACAGTCCCATCTACAGCCGTGAGGGTAAGGTTGTGGCAACACTGGTGGTCTGCATGGACACCACGAAACAAGTGGTCGCCGGGGAGCGGCTGCGCAAGAGCGAGTATCGCTTCCGGCGGTTTATCGAAGAGGCAAATATTGGAGTGCTGATTCGCGACCTGAATGGAAAGCCGAGTTATATCAATCCCTACATGCTGAACCTGCTTGGCTATACCAAAGAGGACTTTGAAGCGGGACGCATACGCTGGGAGGCGCTGACGCCGGAGGAGTTCGCCGAGGACGACAGGAAAGCGACGGAGGAGCTGATGCAATTCGGCACAGCGACTCCTTACGAGAAGGCCTATCTTTCAAAGGACGGAAGAAGAATTCCGCTACTGGAGGGGGCCACACTGCTGGCGGACACAAATGGCACCAATCCGGAGGTGGCGGTCTTCCTCGCCGATCTGAGCGCGTTAAAGCGGGCGGAAAGCGCTCTGTTGGAGACGGAAAAACTGGCCGCGGTGGGCCGGTTGGCCAGTTCCATTGCTCATGAGATCAATAACCCTCTGGAATCGGTAACCAATCTTCTTCACTTAGTCGAGCACGACACCCCTGCCGGAGAAACCCTGGGCTACATCCGGATGGCACAGGAAGAGCTCGCCCGAGTGGCCAACATTACCCGCCATACGTTGCGGTTTCATCGCCAGCAGACCCGGCCGGTCCAGGTGACGAAAGCGGAGATACTCGACGAAGTGATGACGCTTTTCCGGGGCCGTCTGAAGACGAACCAGATTCGCATCGCTACACGGTTTTCTCCAGCCAGGCCCACGCTTTGCTACAGCGCGGACCTGAGGCAAATGTTCGCGAACTTTATCAGCAATGCAGCCGATGCCTCCCCGCGGGGAGGGAGAATTTTTCTGCGGGAGCGCGAGGGAACCGACTGGAAAACCGGCCGGCAAGGAATACGGGTTACAGTGGCGGATGAGGGCCATGGCATGTCCCGGGAGACGATCCCTCACATCTTTGAGCCGTTCTTTACGACCAAGGAAGCCACCGGAACCGGCCTGGGGCTATGGGTAAGCGCCGGAATCCTGAAAAAACATTCGGCCGGCGTTTGCATCCGCAGCAGCGTGCACCCGCGGCGACATGGGACGGTTTTCGCCGTCTGGTTTCCAATTGAGGGTGTCGCCGCGGCATAGGCAAGCCAGTCCGATCGCGAATAAATAAATCGATAAATTAAATCTGCTCCCGCTGAGAGTGACCGCTATACTGTCTCTCGCGGAGGACCCTCGCCGCAGGGGAGAGAAAATGCTGATTGTATTGATCATTCTGCTTCTGATCTTTGGATTTGGCGGCTATCGCATGGGGCCCGGATTAGGCTACTACGGCGGGGGCGGCATCAGCCTGATCCTGCTGATCGTGATTATTCTTTTATTGCTGCGAGTCATCTGAAGCGTTGCGGGTGCAGGCTTTTCTAGAGGTGGCGCGGCACACGCTGCGCCACTCCAAACAGATGGGCCCGTCAGTCTGCGACTTAGCGGTTCTTCCGCGCAGCCTTGACCTTCTCACGCTCGGCGATTTCCGTTGCGCGGAACTTCACGATGCGCTCGATCAACTTCACGGGAACGGGCTCGGACAGCGGAAACCGGATGGTGCCCTTGTTGACTTTGTAGGGCGCAAGGTCGTCTTTGAAGGCCGCCAGGACGTGATCGGTGGCAGCGTAGAGCGAGTAGTGCTGCCTCCACGCAGCGAAATAGAGCAGCCGGGAACCGTAAAGTTTGTAGGTGGGGATCTTGTACGAGATCACTTCCTCGGCTCCAGGTACAGTCTTGCGGATGATACTTCGCAAGCGGTTCAGTATGTCCTGCACCGGCTCGGGTTGCGAGGCGATGTACTCGTCCACCGATTTGAAGTCGATCTTGGCCACGGTAGTTCCAGGTGCTTCGGCTTAGTGCCGCGAGCGCTCTTACGAGCACACCTTAAACATTGGAGGACAATCCTCTCCAACTTGGTTATCCAAGTTGGTTATTAAGAGTCAGACTGAGCGACTACCCCGTTTCTGCTAATGTCTCAGTTTGAAAGTTCCGCCTTGGTTGGAGACCGGATCTCTGGTGATTGGTCACACCGACAATGCGAGGCGCAGATCGTGTCCAACCTCACCGTGCAACGTCGGCTTAAACTATTCTGAAGAACCCGGCGTGGAGGTTTTGTAACATGGCGAAGCTCGTGTATGAATTGAACCAGTCCCTGGACGGCTACGTCGACCACCAGAAAATGGGGCCACCCGGTCCCGCGCTCTTTCGTCATTTCATCGAGCGGGTGCGCGGCTTGACCGGCATGGTATACGGTCGCGGCATGTACGAGGTAATGCGTTATTGGGACGATGACCTTCCGGATTGGGATGAGGAGGAACGCGACTACGCTGAGGTATGGCGGGCCCAGCCGAAGTGGGTTGTGTCGCGCTCCTTGAAGTCGGCCGGCCCCAACGCCACACTCGTCGAGGGCGACATGGAGGCGGCGATACGCGGGCTGAAGATTCAGCATGACGGGGAGATTGAAGTTGCCGGACCAGTTCTGGCAGGAAGCCTGACCGACCTTGGTCTTATTGATGAGTATCGAATCTATCTCCACCCCGTCGTGCTCGGTCGTGGCAGGCCATTCTTCACCGGCCCCCGGCCGCCGCTCCGCCTGGTGGCCAGCGATCGAATTGCCGGGGACGTGATCAGGTTGACGTATGTTCCTGCGTAATCGTGCGACTCGTTGGACGGACTGCGCCGACTCGTCAAACTGAGACACTACCCCGTTTCTCAAGCCTTTTGAATCGAGAGAGTCTTCGGGTATACTCAAAGTTTGCTGTCTATCGACGATTTCTCATTTTCAGGAGCTGTATTCCAATGCCGAAGCGCACATTTCAACCCAACCGCCGCCACCGCGCCAAGACGCATGGCTTTCGCGCCCGCATGAAGACCAAAGCCGGGCAGGCGGTCCTGTCCCGCCGCCGCGCGCGCGGCCGCAAGCGTGTATCTGTCAGCGCCGGCTATCGCGATTAGCCCTTCCTCGAACTCACCTGAGCCACATCCCAGCCCGCATTCGGCGACAATAGAGGGACAGGTGTGCCATGCCAGGCGAGCCGACGATTCATATCCGCAAGAAAACCCCGGCTTCCAGGCGCGAGGCATGGCTCACAAAAACCGCGGACTATCAGCGCGTCTATCGAGAGGGCCGGCGGCATTCACTTCCGCTGATGACGTATTTTTTCGCCCTGCGGGGGCGTGATTCGAACGCGCCCCTTTCCATCACCGAGCGTCCTTCTTCGGACGAATTTGTGCTGCGTGTGCCAGCGCATCCTGGTTCGCGGATCGGCTTGACCGCCGGCCGTATCCTCGGCAATGCGGTTGAACGCAATCGCATCAAGCGTCGGATGCGCGAGGCGGTGCGGCGGAATCGGCTGGAATTAACCGCCAGCGTCGATCTGATCCTGCACCCACGCCGCACGGTTCTGGAAGCGGAGTTCGGCGCGATTGAACGCGAGGTGCAACGGGCGCTGCGTACCGTGCAGGCGATGGCCGAAACCGCCGAGCGAACCGGGTGCGAGCTTCCCGGGCAACCTCCGCGCGAGCGCGCGAAACCGAATGCCGCCTCCGGCAAGAATGCGCAGGCGAAGAAATCCTCCCCATCCGGCGGCAAGCTCTCCGCCAAGGCTGAAGCGAGATCGACATCCAGCAAGTCCCGCCATGCGAACTAAAGAGGAGCGCCGCGCGGATCGCGTCGAAGCCGTGGCGGCAGCGTACAAACGCTGGGTTTCGCCGCCGCTCCACGCGCTGAGTGGAACGCTGCTGCCGATGCGCGGCGGATGCCGCTATCAGCCGACCTGTTCCGAGTATGCCGCGATTGCCATCGCGCGGCATGGCTGGTGGCGCGGCTCGGCCATGGCTGCCGCGCGTCTTCTGCGCTGCCATCCATGGAGCCGGGGAGGCTTCGATCCTGTGCCATGAGGCAACGGTTTCACCAATGGTGGGGGGTTAGCTCCAATTTCCTGCACCGGAATTGCATGATTGTGTATGTTCCATTTGAACCGGTCACGGGTGCAGGAGATCCTTACCCGCCGTTCGGGCGGTGTCCAAGGTCTCGAAAAAGCGGAGAACGGCTTCGAGATCGCGCTGCGGTAATGTGGCCAACAGGCGCCGCGTCTCGCTCTCCACGCGCTCATACATCCTGTCTATCCTGCGCATACGTGCCGGGACAAGCATGACGAGTAAGCTGCGGCGGTCTTCGGGATTCGGTTTGCGGCGGACATAGCCAGCCTTTTCCAGGCGATCAAGCGCGACGGTGACGCCGCCGCTGCTCAGTCCTGTCCACGCGGCCAGGCGACTCGGAGTGGAGGCGCCGTGGAGCAGCAGCATGTGGAGCATCTGCATGTCGGTGAGGCCGAGGCCAACTTTATCGGCAGCCTGCGAATTGAAAAATATCGCCCCGGCGATAAATTTGCGAATCCCAAGCACCACGCGGTCGGCAGTGGTGACCGGAACCGGCATTGAGGGGTCGCCTGGCTCGGAAGATGCGGCGCGGCGCGATTCAGGTTTTGCTGAAGTAGACATAACAATTCTAGGTGGCTTATTATCCATATATCTTATATAATAAGATATATGGAGGACGGACAAATGGAAGCGACAGTAAAAGCTTACAAGGGAATGGGTATGGAAGGCAGCGTCGCGCGGTGGTACGACCGAACGACACGCAAGGACATGCCGGACATCAAGGCCTTGGCCAGGCGGATTGCGGAGATCGCTCCCGCCGGAGGCAAGGTGCTGGAGGTGGCGCCGGGGCCGGGGTTTCTCTCAATCGAGTTGGCCCGGCGCGGGCTGCAGGTGCAAGCGGTGGATATCAGCAAGACGTTCGTTGAGATTGCGCGACGGAATGCGGCCGCGGAAGGCGTGGACGCGAGGTTCGAACGGGGCAATGCGGCGGCCCTGCCGGTAGAGAATGCGAGCATGGATTTTGTGGTATGCCGCGCTGCCTTCAAGAATTTCACCGAGCCAGTGAAAGCGCTGGCAGAGATGCGGCGTGTGCTCCGGCCGGGAGGCACGGCGCTGCTGATCGATCTGCGGCGCGATGCTTCCATGGCAGAGATCAAGCGGTATGTGGAAGGCCTGCACATGGGGTGGCTGAACCGTTGGTTCATGTTGTTTACTTTTCGCGGCATGTTAATCAAGCGCGCCTATTCGCTCGATCAGATTCGTCAGATGGCAACCGAAGCGGGTTGGATCGAGCCGCGAATTGACGCGTCGCCGATTGGATTTGAAGCGCGCGTGACGAAATAACCTCTGCACCGGCCGGGATGATTCGCTCAACCTGCTTCTGGATGGTTGGCTGGGGCAGGGAAGCGCATCGCCGCGCAAACAGAAAGGGCCGGCATCTCGCGATACCGGCCCTTTCTACCGCATGCTTCCGGTCACGGCGCTACCGGCGGAGCAAACGCGTTCTTCCAGTTTTTTATCAGGTTGCTGACATTCAGCGTCCCAATGCCGGTGGCGAAGTCCCATCCGATTTTGCTGTTGTATGCCTTGGAATATGCCTTGCTGGTTGTCGAAAGCACACCGTTCGGGCCGGAGGGATCATAGCAGTTGTTATGTCCAATACAGTTCACGTCCATGTCGCCCCGGGTAACATCGTGGAACACGCAACGCGAATCGCTTCCCTTGCCGAGAGTTGAATTACAGGAGTTCGGTTCAGCCTGAGCCTGCAGCCGGGCCAACGCGTAGTAAACGTAATTGGGATTACCCTGCGGCTCGCCCATGGACTGATTGACAAGCGCCTGCACGCCGGCGATGATTGGCGTCGAAAACGATGTGCCGCCGCCTCCGGACCATCCTGCAGGATTGCCGGTGCAAGGCGCTCCACCCGTGCCGGTCGCAGGGTCAGAGTAGCAGAACACGTAGTAGTGGCCCCAGACGCCATTCGCCGCGAACAGCGAAACATCAGGCAGGTCGCGCACCCCGTCATTCGGAACTCCGTTCAGACCAAATTGATAATTCGGCTTCGCGTAACCCTTGCAGGAGCCGCTGACCGCCGGCGTTCCCGGTTTGGGAGAAGTCGCGCCAAACGCGCAGCCGCTGGGTCCGCCGCTGCCGCTGGCGGTTGTCAGAAAGAACATCTCGCCGTGAGGAGAGTTGCAGAACCCCGTCTTTCCATAGGGCACGTTATACCCTTCCGTATTTGCGATCAGCGTGCTGGCGCAGGAATCGTTCCAAGGAATCTCTGGAATGTAAGACTTCGCCGAGCCGTAGATCGAGTTGTTTTTCGTATTCCAGTACTGGGCATTAGTTCCAGCATAGGAATCGCCGAAGTCGCTACCTCCGACCGCGACATTATAAGGAGTGGAAGCAAAGCCGCTGACCGCAATACCGAACTGCGCGGCCGGCTGGTTACGATCGCAGCTGGCTGCCCCTTCGTCGCCGGTGGAGACAAAGACCGATACGCCTTCCGACGCCGCCTGCTCGTACGCGTAGTTGTAGGTTGCATTGCCGGCCGCGCCCAGCGCGGCTTCGCACTCGCCATAGCTGAGGCTGATGATTGACGGCGGAACACTTTCGTCGATCAACGACTCGATAGCCAGCAGTCCGCCGAACGTGGTCTGTGTGTTGGCGCAGGAGGCCAGAACGATCGCCGCATCCGGGGCCGCCGCGCTTGCATACTCCGCGTCGATAATTGCCTCGACATCGTCACCATTGTCCCCCGGGTTCGTACATCCGTCCGGATGGATCTGGGTGAACGTACCTTTCGTATATTTCGAAAGTCCAAACTTACTGCGGAATACCTTCCAGTCGTTCGTCGAGTACACATTCGTGTCTTCGATTACGACCACCTTCTGCCCCTTCCCGGTGAGCCCTTTCGCGTATGCCGAATCGAAGTTGTAGATGGTATGCAGATCGTTCGGCACCACCAGTTGATCCGAGGAGTCTACGGTAAAGCCCGGGGTGGCGCCGGCTTCCGTCGCTCGTGCCTGAACTGCCTTTGACATGGGATCGATGTGCGCCGCGCTGATCGCCGTATGCGCAGGCTTGGGACGGAAATCGTTCAGCGAAGAAATGCCAACCACCAGATTTGCCAGTGCCGCCGGAATCTGCGGGTTCTGCATGTTCGCAATATGCTGCTCCCCGTTTACCCGCAGCGTATGAATGGCTGCCTTAAAGGCCGCCTGTACCTGCTCCGCGGTGCCGGAAAAATCGATCACCATGCCGCTCTTCGAAACGCTGTTGATTTGGAATCCCCTGCTCTCGAGCCAGTCAGTGATCAGGGCGATATCTGCCGGGTCCGGGCCGAACTGCCGCCCTAATTCCGCCGCTGTCAACCAATGATGAAAATCCGGACTGCCGGGCTGATGCATCGCCTGGATGCGCGCCTGCAGGGCAGCTTCCCGATCGGCCGGACGCTTCAACTGCAGCAACATGTGATTCAGCTGCAGGCTGCCGCTCACCGGGCCGCGGTCGTTGGATGGGATTGCTTGCGGATGGACGTTCCCGGACAAAGTGACCATCGGGGTGGCCACGGCATGAGCCGCGGTTGTGTTTTGCGCCGGGGCTGGCAATGCAAAAAGGAATCCTGGCACTGCAAGACAGATAAGCGATGCCATGCTACGCGATAAAAGTTTAGTCGTCATGGAGGCCTCAAGGATTGATGTTGGAAATGGCAGCGTGGGGATGGGCGGTCTCATGATAAGTGTCTTATCAGACCGGTTCCCGCATACTAGTACCGGCCCGACACTCCCGTCAATTCACCGCTCTTCTCGGTAGTGTCCTAATTTGGATTCTGGCGCTGCTCACCGTTATACCCTGTTGGTCCGAACGGGTAAAAAGCATTATTCCCGTGGGAGTACGTACAGAAAAACCTGTGCCTGCGTTGAGCCCCAGAAAAATCCCTAAAATCTATCCAGCCGTACCAGATCGCGAAAAGCCGATCAGACGCGATATCCCGCTGAATCTGTTCGGGAACGGCGACATGCGAAAGGGCCGACGAGATGCGCCGGCTTTCATCTGGGAAAAGAATGAACGGTTCATGCAAAGCGGAGGTACTCGGGTCGGGAAAAGTCATAGTATCGAGATGGGCAAAGGTCTTCCGATTCATGCTGCTAAACTCAACGCGGATCGCAAAGATTTCGGCGATGGTAGCGCCGACATTTACGGCGTCGATGTAGTGTTCCCTTTCGATCCGACTTCCAACTTCCCTATCTTCGTATTCATGCTTGAGAACCAGTCGTGCCCTCTTGGACTCAATATCCGCCATATTGCTGAATTGCATTGCCTTGGCTGCTTGTCGGGTTTCCCAAGACTGCCAGCCAATTACGAAGAGAGTGGCAATAATGGCCCACGCGGTGATGCCATTGGGCCATGCCAAGAGTATGTGCCAGCAGGCCGGTTCGGGATGGCTATTATTTGCCTGATTTGCGCTATTGCCTTGACGAGTTGGCGCGGAGGCGGGTGGGTGCGATTTATTGATGTTTTCCTGATGATAGTGCTCTGCGGAGCGCTCATTCTCACAGGTCACAAGTACGATTGCAGCAATCAGGACCACAGCCAAACCTATCAGGATCGCCAATCTTTTCCGCATAATTCCGCAATTGTACCCCAGAAATACCTTGACAATCTATAATTGTTGGGGTACAGTAATTACATAGAGGGTTGGTCATGGCGAACGTACTCAGCACAGAAAAGAAAATCGCGGTAATCGGAGCGCTGGCAGAGGGTTCCAGCATTCGTTCAATCGAGCGGATTACCGGCGTTCACCGGGATACAATCATGCGTCTGGGCGTGAAGGTTGGACAGGGATGCACGGCGTTGATGGATGAGAAAATGCGGAACCTGTCCTGCAAGCGTTTGGAGATGGACGAGATTTGGGGATACGTCGGAAAGAAGGATCGCAACGTAAAGATGGGCGATTCGATGGAAGTGGGCAGCGTTTGGACGTTCTGCGCGATTGATGCGGATACGAAATTGGTTCCGACCTTCAAAGTCGGAGAGCGCAGTCCTGAAACGGCAAACGCCTTTGTAGCGGATGTGGCGTCTCGGATGAAGACTCGGGTACAATTTCAACCGATGGCCTGAGAGCTTATGTGGGAGCGATAGAGAATGCCTTTGGCGCGGATGTGGATTATGCCCAGATCGTGAAGGTCTACGGAACAGAGGAAATCAACAATCGCCACTATAGCCCCTCAAGCGTGATTTCCTCAGAGAAAAAGATCTTCTCCGGCTCCCCGGATGTTGATCTGATTTCTACAAGCTATGTCGAGCGCCTGAATGCTACGACCCGCCTTCACATGCGCCGCCTGACCCGCCTGACACTGGCATTCAGCAAGAAGCGCGAGAACTTCGCGGCAGCGGTTGGACTGCACTTCGCCTATTACAACTTTGTGAAGCGTCACAACACGATCCGCTGCACGCCAGCAATGGCAGCGGGGGTTCTAAGACATTCTGGAGCGTAGGAGATTTGGTGGAGGCCGCTGGATGAGGCTCCGCTGGGCTATAGATGTCTCACTAGATATCAGTGAATTTGGAGGAATCGATATGTCGGGAACGTGGGGAGAGGATGCAGCAGAAAAGATGCGTAAACGCGAACAGCACATCGAAGTGCAAAACAAAGTTTTGCTCGAAAAGCGCAAATTACTGGAGGAGCAGGGCCCGGGGCTATGGCAGGAAGTTCGTAATCAAGTTAAGAAGTTGTGTGCAGAGTTGAATTCCTGTTACGGGAAGGAGATCGCGACGATTCGAGTGGGGCAGACTAGGGAACTCCACATTGAGCTGTACGCCTCCGGGACGATGAGCGAACTGAATGCCAGCTTTGAACCCTCTTCATCGTCTGAAGCATTGCAGTGGTCATATAGCGGCCCAGCTGCGCGGATAGCCCGTGGAGGTAAATATTATCTCTATGTCGATAACGGCAGCGTCGTTTTTCAAAACGGACTGGACCCTCCACCCCAGAGTCCATCGCGAGGGCGATGATGGACGGGCTGATAAGTGAATAGAAAATCCATGAATGAAATCAAAGAATTGCGCGACGTAATCCATCGGCTGCATGGCGGTAAGGCCAGCCACGTTCAAAGCGTGCCCGTAAAAGAGTCCTTTCAGGGCCAAACCGTTTGGGATGGGATCGTGGAAGTCTTCGATTTGAGCGGACATCCTAAGGCCAACCGAATCTATGCTTGGTCGCAAGATACAGGCGATCCAATGCACCCGAAGCACTATGTAACCGTCCTCCACATTCCGCCCGTAGTCTCACCCCAAACCGCCGTCCAAGCCGTGATCGTGCAGGAGTTCAGAAGCCTTGAGCCCAAAAAAGAAAACTAGCAAACCGGGAAGGCCACCATTGCCAAAGGGCGAATCCAAGGAGAAATTCTTACGTGTTCGCGCCACGCCGGACGAACTGCGGGCCATTGAGAGAGCAGCCAAAGCAGAAAAGCAAACGGTTTCCGATTGGATCAGGGGCAAACTCAATGCCGCATTGCAAGGATGAGCATTTCAAATTAGGACACTACCCTCTTCTCACGCCAAACATTGAAAGAGCATCGCGCCAGGCGGTGCCCAGTAGCAAAGCTAGCTGCTTTGATGCCATCTCACTCGCAATGACTGTCTGGCAGCGAGAACATCCGCAGATAAATCGGACTGCCGCGGGTCTCGATTGCGATACCTGAGTTTTCTCTGCTTCCACTTCTCCGTTGCCAACCTTGGGCATGGCTGATATCGGTGAAGTGCCGATGCGATGCCTCTCTGACTTCTGGCAGTTGACGAACTCACGGCAAAAGGTTCTTACTTGTATGCGTAGACCGGTTTTCCCATAGAAAACCGGTCTAGTCTTCGCGGTTCCCTCCCTGCGTGGAACGCACTTTAAGTGAATGAATCCAGGAGAAAACAAAATGCAAATCCTACCTGCAGCTTCTACCGCTCCCGATTTCATTGTCATGCTGGCCGGCACGGAGCAAGACCCTGAAAACGAAAAGGAATCTGAGACCGAAGAGGTCGAGGAAGTCCAGGCCCAGTTCCACGTCAGCCACGGCGATAGCGTGAGCCGCGGCGGCTCGGTCATCCCCGGCGACTCCCCCACGCAAAACTCATAGCCGACAACACGGCTGCCCCAGCTCTCCAATTATGAGAGCTGGGGAGAACCGCGCCAGCGATCTGCCATTTCGACTGGAGCGCGGAGCGGAGGGAGTAGTGTCTGCACTCTCCTATCGTGAATCGCAGAATTTGGGCCCTCATCTACACTGGGAAGGAAATCGTCCCGCACAGTTTTGAAGGAGAGCCATGCATCCACTCGACCGATTCCTGCGCATCAGCCTCGGCGTGCTCGCGATCTCTGTGCTCCTGGCCATTGGCGCCCATGCACAGGCCAACCCGGCCTATATGGATTCTTCGCTGCCTGTCGAGCAACGCGCCAAAGATCTCGTCTCCCGCATGACGCTTGCGGAAAAAGTATCGCAGATGCAAAATCGCGCCGCCGCCATCCCTCGCCTCGGTGTTCCCGAATATGACTGGTGGAGCGAAGCCCTGCACGGCGTTGCCCGCTCCGGATACGCCACCGTATTTCCGCAGGCCATCGGCATGGCGGCGACATGGGATGCGCCCCTGATCGACGAAGAAGGCAACGTGATCGGCATTGAAGGCCGCGGGAAATTCAATTCCGCTCAGCGCGAGAACAATCACTCCATCTTTTTCGGACTGGATTTCTGGTCCCCGAATGTAAACATCTTTCGCGATCCGCGCTGGGGCCGTGGGCAGGAGACCTACGGCGAAGACCCTTTTCTCACCGGGCAACTTGCCGTCCAGTTTGTAAAAGGGCTGCAGGGCAATGATCCGAAATATTATCTGGCAATCGCGACGCCGAAACATTTTGACGTTCACAGCGGCCCCGAGCCTGAGCGCCATCAATTCAATGTCAATGTTTCTCCGCACGATCTCAACGACACCTATCTTCCGGCATTTCGCGCTGCGATTGTCGATGCCCATGCCGACTCCATCATGTGCGCCTACAACGCCGTCGATGGCGTCCCGGCTTGCGCGAGCAAAAAGCTGCTGCAGAAAACTCTGCGCGGCGACTGGCACTTCAATGGCTATGTTGTGTCCGACTGCGGCGCCATCGGCGACATCGCCACTGGACATAAATATGCACCCAGCGTGGAGCAGGCGGCGGTCGACGCCGTCCGCGCCGGCACCGATCTGAGCTGCGGCGATGAATACGCCTCTCTAGCCCAGGCCGTCCATGACGGACTCATCGAAGAGAGTGAAATCGACACCGCGGTCGAGCGGCTTATGACCGCGCGCTTTCGTCTGGGAACGCTCAATCCTCCCGGTCATCAGCCCTTCGAATCGCTCGATGAAACCATTGTCCACTCGCAGCAGCACTCCGACCTGAATCTGCGCGCCGCTGAAGAATCCATGGTGCTGCTCAAGAATGATGGCGTGCTTCCGCTGCGGCCCAGTGTCAAAACCATCGCGGTGATTGGTCCCAACGCATCCTCGCTGGCGGCGTTAGAGGGAAACTACAACGGCACGCCGATAAGCCCGGAAACGCCGCTGTTCGCGTTCAAAACACTCCAGGCACAGAAACGCTACCGTATACTCGACGCACAAGGCTCCCCTTATGTCGAACAACTGTCGCTGCCCGTTCCGCCCAGCGCATTCCACTTCACCGCAACCAGCCACGGAGAAGGCCTGACGGTCCAATACTTCGCGAATCCCAATTTTTCCGGACGCGGAGTATCCACCATCGCACAAAACATCGATAGCGATTGGAATGCCGCCTCGCCCTTTCCTTCATCCCTCCCCGCGAAGGCCTTCTCGGCTCGCTGGAGCGGAACCTTCGCCGCGCCCGCGCCCGGCAGCTATCAGTTTCAGGTGGAGACGGCGGATTGCTATCCCTGCGGCAATACCGAAACGTATGCCGTCTGGATCGATAACCGGCAAGTCTCGTCGGGCACGGTGCACGATGGCAAGGGCCGGGTTTCACCTTTTTTTACCGTCCATTTCTCCGATACAAAGCGCCACGCGTTTCGCCTGGATTATTCGCATCAGTCTCCGCTGTTCGGCGCCGGTATTTCCTTCAACTGGAAGCCGTCCGCAGATGTGCTTCGCCGCCAGGCCGTAGAGCTAGCAAAGCAGGCTGATGTCGTCGTCGCGGTGGTCGGAATTTCGCCGCATCTCGAAGGCGAAGAGATGCCGATCCACATCCCTGGTTTCTCCGGCGGCGACCGCACCTCGATCGCTCTGCCGGAAGTGCAACAGCGACTGTTACAATCTCTCGCGTCGACCGGGAAACCGCTCGTCGTGGTGCTGATGAACGGCTCTGCGCTGGCCGTCGATTGGGCCCAGAAGCACGCAAACGCGATTCTCGAGGCGTGGTATCCGGGCGCGCGCGGCGGAGAGGCGGTCGTCAATACGCTGCTCGGTACCTACAATCCCGCCGGAAGGCTGCCAGTCACCTTCTACGAGTCGACGGATCAGCTCCCACCGTTTGCCGACTATTCCATGGCCAATCGCACCTACCGCTATTTCAAAGGCATGCCGCTCTATGGATTTGGGTTTGGATTGAGCTATTCTCAGTTCACGTACAGCCATCTCACGTTGTCCAGCAATCAATTGAAAGCAGGCGATCCGCTTATTGCAACTGCAGAGGTTACAAATACCTCGAAGATCGCGGGCGATGAAGTTGCGGAGCTCTATATCGAATTTCCGGAGGGCGACGGCGCGCCTATCCGCGCATTGGCAGGATTCACCCGCATCCACATCGAACCAGGCGCCACCAAAAATATAGTTTTTACTCTGGATGCTCCGAAATTCAGCCATGTCCGTGCCGATGGCCAGAGAGTCGTGTCTGCCGGCGATTACAAATTGTTCCTAGGCGGCAGCCAACCGTCGGCGGGCGCAAACGGAGTTTCCGCGCCTCTTACCATTACCGGCGAACAGACGCTGCCTGACTGAGTTTGTGCAACGAAGGACGATACCGATATGTCCCCTGATGGATCTCCAGACAGTTCCAATATGAAATCCACTCGGCTGGAAGCCTTTTCCGACGGCGTCATTGCCGTGATCATCACCATCATGGTGCTGGAGTTGCACGTGCCGGCTAAGAATGGCCCCGCCGGTCTGTGGTCGGTTGCACCCCAGCTTTGCATTTACCTGCTCAGCTTCTTCATCATTGGAATCTACTGGATCAATCATCACGATTTGATTCGCCGCACTGAGGTGGTGGATTACCGGATCCTGTGGGCGAATTTAATCTTTCTTTTCGTTCTTTCGCTGATTCCCTATTTCGTCGACTATCTGGGCCAGAAGTCCTATGACCCATTCTCCACCGTTCTCTACGAAATCGTCATGCTGCTCGTCGGGGCGGCTTTTCTCCTGCTGCGCCAAGCTGTGATGCGGCGTCAGCGCCAGTCCGGCGCACTTCGGCACAGGGATGTGACCGAATTATGGAAGCACCTTCTCAGCTTGTG
Source organism: uncultured Acidobacteriota bacterium (assembly GCA_963823295.1). GTDB lineage: Bacteria > Acidobacteriota > Terriglobia > Terriglobales > Acidobacteriaceae > JAKAAZ01. The sequence continues at coordinate 26,807 of CAWGLF010000016.1, read as the reverse complement.
CGGCTACCTGGCCGCTATCGCCATCGCATTCTATCGCCCATGGCTCTCGCTGGCGCTCATCGGCTTCATCACATTGATCTGGATCATTCCCGGAGCGCTGGTGAAGACCCGCGATGACGATGGCACGGAACTGCACCCGCACGCGCCCGGTTCGGCACGCTAAGCTCGACCTTCTAGCTCTAGCGATAGCCTTGGAAAATAAAACGTTATCGCTGCGCTTGCTCCACTGCACGGGCGACGCGCAGTACCGTCGCCTCATCGAAATGTTTTCCCAGAATTTGCGCGCCGATCGGCAGACCGTCTTTTGAATTTCCGCAGGGCACGGAAATCCCGCAGATGCCCGCAAGATTTGCGGTCACGGTGTAGATGTCCGCCAGATACATCGCCAACGGATCGTCGGTTTTCTCCCCCAGCTTGAACGCGGGCGTGGGAGCCGTCGGCGTCAGCAGGACATCCACCGTTTTAAAGGCGTTCAGAAAATCCCGCGTCAACAGCGTGCGCACCTGCTGCGCCTTGCGATAGTACGCATCGTAATATCCCGCGCTCAGCACATACGTTCCCAGCAGAATGCGGCGCTTTACTTCGCGGCCAAATCCCTGGTCGCGCGTCTTGCGGTACATGGCGCCGAGCGTTGTCGCGTCCTTGGCACGCAGGCCATACCGCACGCCATCGAAGCGCGCCAGGTTCGCGCTGGCCTCCGCCGTCGCAATCACGTAATACGTGGCGATGGCATAGCGCGTATGCGGCAACGACACTTTGTGCAGCGTGCAGCCGGCCGCGCGCAACACATCCGCCGTTTTCTCGATCGCGGCACGCACCTCCGTATCGAGACCCTCCGCAAAATATTCCTCGGGAATCCCGACGCGCAAGCCTTTCACCGGCTGATCGAGCGCGGCGGCATAGTCCGGCACAGGTTCGTCGGATGAAGTGGCGTCCATCGGATCATGCCCGGCAATCACGCCCAGCAGCGTCGCCGCGTCTTCCACCGTATGCGTAAACGGCCCCACCCGGTCGAGCGAGGAAGCAAACGCGATCAGCCCGTAACGCGAAACGCGGCCATACGTCGGCAGCACTCCGACGACTCCGCAGAATGAGGCCGGCTGGCGAATCGAGCCGCCGGTATCCGTGCCCAGCGTCGCGACCGCCATGTTCGCCGCGACCGCCGCCGCCGATCCGCCGCTCGATCCTCCGGGCACGCGATCGAGCGCGCGCGGATTGTGAACCGGGCCGTACGCGGAATTTTCATTCGACGAGCCCATGGCGAACTCGTCGCAATTCAGCTTGCCCAGCAGCACCGCCCCGGCGGCTTCGAGCCGCGCCACCGCAGTCGAATCGTACGGCGGCCGATATCCTTCCAGAATCTTCGAACCTGCCGTTGCGGGCGCGCCTTTCATCGTCAGAACATCTTTGATTCCGATCGGCACGCCCGCCAGCGCAGGCAGTTCATCGCCTTTCGCCGCCAGTCGCATCGATGCGCGCCGCCTGCTCCAAAGCCCGCTCGCGGCTCAGCGAAAGCCAGGCATGGATCTTCGAATCCTCGGCGGAAATGATCCGGTAATATTCCTCGGCAAGAGCGGCAGCGCTCGTTTCGCCGCTACGAATTGCCTGCCGCGCCGCGCGAATCGTCCGCGAGGTTGCTGGTCCAGCTTCAATTCCCGTCATGCATCATCCTGAAAGAAACAATATCTGTTACAAATACGTCCGGGAAAACCTTGGTGTTTCCCTACCCGGATTCAGCGCTCGATCACCTTCGGCACCTTGAAATACGTGCCATCGGTCTCGGGCGCTTCGGCCATCACAATCGTGCGATCGAGCGAGGCGCGCAGCCGATCCTCGCGCAATCCATCGCCGGTGCTCATCTCCTGCGAATGCGAATGCTGTTGCAGCAATTCACTCACCTGCGCCATCGCCGGAACATCCGAAGTGTCCAGCTCATTCAGCTGCGCAACATGCCCAAGAATAGAATTCAGATCGCGCAGCATCTCCGTTTGTTCTTCCGTGGTCAATTCCAGTTGCGCCAGCTCCGCGATCCGCAGTACCTGGTCGAGTGACACGCGCTCGGATGACGGCTGATTGGCAGTGTTGTTCATGGATCGCACCTTTTGGTCCGCGGCTGTCTAGAATTCTCGTGTTCGCGCGGCCATCGCCGCCTGGAGCGCGATTTTATTCCGATAAATCAGTATAGCGAGACCAGTTTTCCTGCTGCTATAGACTGCAGGCAAACTTTATGTGCATCCGTTCTTTGAGGAACGGATGCGTGTGCTTTCTTCCGCTGGTATATACCTGCAGGAAAACTGGTCGAGCAGCTTCCGGAATCGAAAACGCGCGAGCATTTCAGAGAAGCAGCGATAAAATCTTTTCGAGCGATCGGGATTTTCCGTTCGGCCAGCCTTGTTGGAGTGCCCAACGCGGCGGAGCGAAATGCACTTTTCGTGGGCCGCCTACCCTCAAAATCACAGTAAAAATGCCTGAATTCGGCCAAAAACAGTATAAAACGGGCAAAACCCGAAGAAAACCTGTGGAAATACGCTATTTCTCGTTGACAAATGCCTGCGAAAGCCGCAAGGTAAACGGCGGAAGGGTTTCTAAAACCCGCATCAATCCTGCCGATTCCCCCATTTGCCAATGGCGGCATTTGAAGTTTTGACAGCGGGCGAAAGAGACCACATCGAGCGGCGAAAGCCACTCGTGTAAACACCACAGGAGGAATTGAAAAATATGGCAACAGGGATGACGAAAACACAACTCGTTCGGCACATGGCAGAAAAACTGGATCTTACCAACAGGCAGGTGGCATCGTTTCTCGATCTGCAGGCGGAAACCGCGGTCAGGGAAACCAAAAAATCCGGCGTCTTTATCATTCCGGGATTAGGCCGGCTGGTGAAGGCGGAGCGCAAAGCGCGCATGGGCCGCAACCCGCAGACCGGCGAAGCGATCAAGATCAAAGCCAAGACGGTGGTCAAGTTCCGCGTGGCGAAAGCCGCCAAGGACGCAATCGCGCCGCCGAAAAAGTAGCGGCCGGATGTGAATCGCGGGTGCCCCACGTCTCGCTTCTGAGACGTGGGTTTCTGCGACAGGTTTTTTACACGATAGAACCCCGTAACTCACACCGATGTAGATGGACACTTCCCAGCGCCCTACTGGACGTCCATCAATGCTGCTTCTGAGGAGCAGGGATCGAATGCGGCCGCCTTGGGCACGCCAACGCCAGGGGGCGATGCCTATGCCACCATGGCCGGTCAAGCAACGTGGGCGTTTCTCAATGGGGGGAATCCCGCCGCTGCTTCCAGCGCCTGGGCCCAACAGCAGCAGGGGCAGTCACAAGATCAGCAGGGTCAATGGTCAACAACACCACCGACCTCCGGGCATTATCTTACGAATGCCTATTTTCCCAAAGGAGCCGGTGGTGCATGGCACTGGGGAGTAGGACTTGATACTCCGGATAAAACTGTAGGATTCGCAACAAATGATGGTGTGCCGAAGTTCCTTCGAGTCATTTTGCTTGCCATTGGAGTGTCGCTTCCTGGAACTATCCATGCTGACTCGATGGTCAATCAGGCGGGGGTACAGCGTTTCTATAAACCCTTGACCAATGCGCAATTCGATAGGGCTCAGAGTGCGATGAATAGCCGAGCGAATCATAGCGGCGTGTATTCTTTGTTTTTAGAAATTGCGCTCTCTGGGACGAATCTGTTGATCATGCCGCAGGTGTTAGTGGAGTTCCAAACATCGTGGCTTTCCCGATGGTATTGCGGCTCTGGTATCCGCAGCAATAGGAAGGATGAACTCGTACAAAATCTTGTACAGGGCGGTAAATGTTTTATGTGGAAACGACAAACATCAGGCAAATTGCAACGTAGCGTTTATGTGATCGCTGCAGCGTTGCTGTTCGTAGTTTCTCATTCCAAGTCGGCATTATGTCAGCAGGTTGTGAATATACCGGTAACACTGGCGAAAGGGACGATTCGTTCACCCGAGTTCACGGTGAAACATAAGCGGTACATTGTCGCACTGCAAGTTGATAATGCACTTCCTCTCGGACAGACAAAATGTATGCTAGGCGTACATTTTGCTTGGGAGCATGATAACTGTGAATTGGTCGGTTTTCCTTTGGCTGTTGAAGCGGAATGGACTTTGTATGCCGACGGCCAGCCTGTCGCACACGGCACAGTTCGCGGCAAAGATACAGCGTGGGAAACCAGTAAAAGTCACACTAGCAGATGGATCGGGAATTTCATGGGCGAGAAAGGCAAAAAGTATGTTTTGGAGGTTACCTTTACGAAGGATGGAACCGCACTTCGCGTTGCAAATCCTCACCTAGTTGTCGAATTGACCCCAGGGTCTTTCATGTAAGCAAAGGGGTCACGTTTACGGCCCAACAGCAGAGCACGTCTGACATCACGTCGACAGGGCAGGATTATCTCACTTTGCCAGCGTGTCGTTCTGGCCGAATGGGGCTAAGGGCTTCGGGCATATCGGTATAGACGTCGATACTGACAACACGCAAGGATTCTCTACAGCCAACCCTCACACTTCTTGGTGGGAGAGGTTGTTCGGGGCTCCTACAGGGAGAACCGAGTTTGATAAGCAGATGCACACTGGGAGCGACGGCGAAGTTGCGCGACACAACTATATCCACATCCCGATCTCGGCTGCACAAGCAGAGGCGATCCAAGCTGCAATCGCAGATCGCACAGCGCATCCTGGGCGATACAACTTATTGTTCAACAACTGCGCTGGCTTCGTTGAAAGTGTGCTTCACGCTGGAGGAGTTCCGAGGGTGCCGCACCGCACTGCGAGATATTCGAGCCTGCTGTCTTAGGCGGAGTATTGTTGCTTGAACATCGGCAATGATGCTGACGGCACGAACGTAGGGAGAAGTTTTGCAGAGGTGAAGCATGAAATGGTTTTCCAAGTGCCAGGTGATGGCCACTACAGGTGTGATGCTTAGTGTGTTTTTGCTTGGCCCAAGTGCCTCGGCTGGAGGTTCCAAGGTGAATAAGTATAGGTACTCCGATGTGGATATGCCCGTATCGCTTCGATAGGGACTGTCCGCACGCCGGAGTTCCCTGTTGTTTCGCAGTGGTATGACATCATGATCCAAGTGGGGAAGCCTCTGCCATTTCAGCAAATGGAGTGCATGATGGGCGTTACCGCAGGGCCTCTCGATTCGAAGGGTTGCGGCAGCAATGATCCGCTGCTTCGAGCGGACTGGACGGTGTGGGATAGCGGACACATGGTTAACGACGGGGCGAGCACAACCAGTGCGGCTGCAAAATTTGAAAACAAGTACATCTACAAATTCCTTGGGAGTTTTGCGGGAGAAGCCAGCAAGAAGTATGTCGTCGAGGTGAAATTTACCAGGGATGGCACTCCGCTGAATGTGGCAAATCCGCACCTGATCGTCACCAAGCACAAAGATAACTGACCCCAAGCGAGTCGCAGCAGGCCGTCTTCGGGGGCGACCTTGGCGTGTTTACATGGCCCAACAGCAGAGCACGTCTGACATCACGTCGACAGGGCAGAATCAATCTCACTTTGCCAGCGTTTCGTTCTGACCGAATGGAGCCGGGCACCTTGGGCATATCGGCGTTGGAGTAGACAACCATGACACCTATGGATTCGGTAATTAAACCATCACTCCTTCTGGTCTTTCCTGACCGGTTGGTTCTTCAAGGGACAACTGAAGGATGACATCGCAACCTATACAGACCCGTCTAGTGGTGAAACAGCGCCCCATTTCTATTTGCATATTCCGATCTCTGCTGCACAGGCTCAGGCGATACATCAAGCGATCGACAACAGAGCGGCTCACGCAGGCATGTACAGCTTATGTCTCCGCAACTGCGCGGACTTCGTTGAAACCGCACTTCATGCCGGAGGTATTGGGGGAGTGTCGCACAACGAAATCTTTTCTCCGCCCGTATTGTACGGAGTCCTGGGGTACGAGAATACATGGCGATGATTCGGAACGACACGCAGATGCGCGACGCTGTGCAGAGGTGATGAATGGAAAGCATGTCCAGACGCGAATTGCTTACCGGCATCAGCGGAATGATGGGAGCAGGCCTGTTGGGATCGAAGGCGTGGGCGGGTTCGTGCTGGGATTGCAGGAAGCCTGCGGTGGATATGCCGGTGTCCCTCGCCGTGGGTACCGTTAGAACACCGGAGTTCGAAGTCAAACGACAGTCTTATCTCATCATGATCCGGGCAAAGAAAAGCCTACCATTTGCCGTGATGAATTGCATGATGGGCGCGCCTTTTTCGCACGACTGCGACAGGAAGCCGCTCCTACAGGCCGAATGGAAGGTGTTGGATGACACGGAAGTCGTCGCTCGTGGTCATATCCACCAAAAGGGAGCGGGGGCTTCTTCAGACGAGTTCTTGGATCGTTATCTCGGTCACTTCGTTGGTGGACCTAACAAGAAGTATGTTTTGGAAGTGAAGTTCATCACCGATGGCAGCGCGCTGAATGTGACGGACCCTCACCTGATCGTAATGATGACCAAGCAGACCGATGTCTAGCGTCGGCCTTAGCCGTTTCCGGCCGGCGTGTGGTGCATCTGGCCGGGCCACCGGCGAGTGGCTTGCCCCGCTGTTCTCTGGATTCTTCGCTCCCACCCCAGCGACGAAGACCTGTCGCCCGGGGACCCCGGTTGCGCTCAGAATGACAAACGAGAAGCAACTCATCTGCCAATCTACTTATTCAGCAGCTCCATCAGGTTGTTGATCATTCGATTCAGGTCGGTGTCGGTGTGGCGCAGCTCATCGATCTTGGCGATGGAGTGCATGACGGTGGTGTGATGTTTGTCGCCGAAGTGGCGGCCGATCTCCGGCAGCGAGGCTTCGGTCAACTGCTTCGCCAGATACATCGCAATCTGCCGCGGAACCACGATCGAGCGCGAATTGTTTTTCTGCTTCAGCTCGGCGATTCTCATTCCGAACTGTTCGGCGACGGCGCGCTGAATGGCCTCGATGGTCACCTTGCGTACCTGCGTATCGATGAACTGCTTCAGGCATTGCTGCGCGACGGTTACGGTAAGCTCCACGCCATGCATGCTGGACCAGGCGAGCAGACGCGTCAATTGCCCTTCCAGCTCACGCACGTTCGTGCGCACGTTCGACGCGACAAATAATGCCACGTCTACCGGCAGGGTGACGTGTTCGCTTTCCGCTTTCTTCTGCAGAATCGCCGCCTTGGTCTCCAGATCCGGCGGCTGAATGTCGGCAATCAGGCCCCACTCGAAACGATTGCGCAGACGCTCTTCAATTTCCGCCAGTTCTTTCGGCGGGCGGTCCGAAGCGATCACGATCTGCTTCATGCTTTCGTGCAGCGTGTTGAAGGTGTGGAAGAACTCTTCCTGCATGCGCTCTTTGCTGGCCAGAAATTGAATATCGTCGATCAGCAGAACATCGACAGAGCGGTACTTGTCGCGGAAGCCCGACATGCGGTCATAGCGCAGCGAGTTGACCAGCTCATTGGTGAACTTCTCGCTGGAGACATAGCAGATGGAGGCCTGCGGCTGGTGCCGTTTCACTTCGTGGCCGATGGCGTGCATCAGATGGGTTTTGCCGTTGCCGACCGATCCATAGAGAAACAGCGGGTTGTAGGCCTTCGAGGGCCGCTCCGCAACCGCCTCGGCGGCGGCGCGGGCAAACTGATTGCCGCTGCCGATGACAAAAGCCTCGAAGGTGTAACGGGGATTGAGTTGCGCGGCCGTGTCCCAGTCGAAGCGCGATTGCTGCGGCCCCGCCACGGGCGGATAACCCGGCGCGCGGCCTTGCGCAGGCGTCCCGGTGCGCGCCGGTTGTGGAGCGAAACCTCCGCCCTGGCGTACACGCGGAGGGGGCGCCTCCTGCTGCACAGCTTCGAATGAAACCTCATCGACTTCGACGCCCAGCTGATCGACCGCTTCCAGGATCAGATCGTTATATCGTTCTCCGATATGTTCAAACTCACGCGTGGGCACGCTGACCACCAGCACTCTGCCATCGATGCGGCTGAAACGCGTCGGCTTGAACCAGGTGTCGAACGACTGATGATTGACTTTCTTCTCAAGCGCCGTCAGGATGCGAAGCCATGGATTGATGGTCGTAGAGGCTGTAGCGGAAAAGGACATGCTATTTTCACTTTCAACGTTGTGGGCGCGCCGGTAAAGATTCCAAGCTGAACATCACACGAGAGCGCGCTTCCTGGCCAGAAAAACAATGCGGATTCCAGATCCGGCGCGCGTGAAGAGGAACCCAAAGATCGTATCAAAAACACCTGCCACGAATTACCTTTCGAGATCCTGAAGCGACCGTCTGGGCAAGTGGAGCAGAATGCGATCGATTTCCGGATGACGTTAGCGAAGCCGATACTAGCACATTCAGAGAAGAGAGGCAGCAGGGTTTCGCGCACGATATTATTTTTTTTTTAAAGTGCACCAGAGGTGGTGAAAGCGCCGCGCCGAAACACGTTTCCCGATATGTGGAACGCCGAATTCGAAGAAATTTTCTCCTCTCTTTCGTTCCGGTCTCTTCAGCTTCCCTCCGATAAACGGCGCACAATAAAATTGAGAGCATGCGCTGCGCTGCATGGGGACCAAATGGGCGTTACGAAAAACCGCGCGTTGCTTTCCGCGCCAATTTGCGCAGCAGCGTGAGCGGATACACGAGAGGCCCTGCCAGTGCAATCGCGAAGCCAAGCGCGATCGCGGGCAAACGCGGCGTCAGGCGATCGCCCCGCGCCGCCCAGATTGTAAAGACAATCAGCAGCGTCGGCGCGACTCCGAGCGCCACCGTCCTCCATACACCGCCGGGAAGGCGAAACGGCCGCGGAAGATTGGGCTCCCGCACGCGAAGCACCACCAGCGCAATAAACTCCAGAATCAGGGCGATGCCATACAGCAGAATGTCGAGCTCTAGCAGGCGGGTCAGATTCAGATCGAGCGCCAGCGCCCATCCGGCGGCGCATACCAGCACCGCTACCCAGGGCACTCCGTTTTTCATGCGCCGGGCCAGCACGCCCGGCAGCAGTCCATCGCTCGCCATCGCGGCCGGAACGCGGGCATAGGAAAGCGTCAGCGCGTTGAACATTGCCACGCCCGTCAGCGAACCTCCGGCAACGACGGCAAGCGCCAGCCACGAAGCGAACCGTGCGCCGAACATTCCCGCAGCTAGCGTGCGTGCTGCCGCCACCCATGCTCCGGTGACGAAGGCCACCGCGGGAACCCCGGTCAACGCGACCACCGCAATCGGCGCGACGTAGCTGATCGCGACTACCAGCACAGCAGCCAACATGGCGCGGATATAATTCCGCTGCGGGTCTTCGACTTCGCGCGCAATTGTCGAGGCGTTATCCCAGCCCATGTAGTTCCACAGCACGAAGAGCAGGGCCGTAACCATGCTGCCGTGGAGTGGCGTGGCAAAGTGCGTTAGCGCCCGCGGATGCATTCCCATCCGCAGCCACAAACCCAGCCCGCACACAATGATTCCCAGAAACGGCAGAAGAAGAAGGGCCAGCATCCACATCGATCCCTGGCCGACGGAGTACGCGCCGCGAAGATTCCATGCCACGCACACCACCACAACTGCCAGCGACCATAGCAGGCCGCGATGTCCGGCCGTCAACGCCGGATCAACCTGCGCCAGATAGGCGACGGCCAGCGCCGGATAGATCGCCATGTCGAAGATGCTGGCGGCCAGCGACAGCCAAGCCTCCTGAAATCCCCAGAACCGGCCCATCGCCCGCGCAACCCAGACATAGAAACCGCCCTCGTCGGGCAAAGCGCTGGCCAGCTCGCCGATCATCAGCGCCGTGGGCAGGCTCCACAGAACCGGAACAATGCACAGCAGCAGCAGCGCCCGCGCATAGCCGGCCTGACCGACGATGTCTTCCAGACCATACGGTCCACCCGACACCATGAAGTAGGTGACTGCGATTAGCGGAAGCAGGCTCAGCCGCCGGATGGCCGGAGTGTTCCTCAGCCTTTTACGTCTGGTTCCGAATTGGATTGGGACAGTGACTGTCGTGTAATCCAGTCAGCGGAAGTGGTGTTGTGTCGAGCCTAGCAAAGAAGCGGTCGCCCGCGCGCCACAATCCGTGATTCCCCGAAAGCATCCCGTGGCCTGCGGAGAAATCGAAGCGTTCTGGGCGATAGAGATCATATCAATGCTTCGGTATGGCAGGTTTGGGCGCGGCAGGTGGAATGTAAGGGACCGCCTGGGTCCCCTGAATTTTTACTCCCTCCTGATGCGGCAGTTCGACGGACGGCGGATAGGTGATATGCACCGGCAGTAAATGGGACCGAACATCGGGCGGAACCTGGATGACGAGTGGGGAAGCGATTGGGTGGCTAAAGTCGAAAACATCGGCCATGTTGTTCGCGCGGTCATCGCGGCCGGTCAGATGCTTTAGTCCCCAGCGCTGCTCGATAAACTTCAGGACCGATGTGAAGTCGTATGTGTCGTGGGAGACATAATGCTGCTTTGCGTATGGGGAAATCACGATCATCGGCACCCGGGGACCATAGCCGTACGCGTCCACTTCAGGTGGAGGGATGTGGTCGTAAAAACCGCCGTAATCGTCCCAGGTGAGGAAGATTACGGTGTTCTTCCAGTAACGGCTCTGCATCAGCGCGTTGATGGACTGGGTGACATACCACATGCCCTGGTCCAGCGGTTCGGGCGGATGCTCGCTATCCTGGAAGTCGGGAATGATCCATGAAACCTGGGGCAGTGTCCCGCTCTTCAGATCGGTGAAGTATTGCTGCAGCGGGACCAGCCGCGCCATATCCGCGGGATTTTCCCGAATTCCTTTAAACCCCGGCAACGGATTCCATAGCGTGAATTCTTTGGGATCCGGATAGGCCAAATGGGATAGTGTCGCATTCACGGCGGCGGCAGCAGCCGTGGGCGGCTGGGTCTCCACATAATATTTCCAGGTGATGCCCGCGCCCCGGAAGCGGCGGACGATGGAGGCAAAGCTGAACCCATCGTCATCATCGGTTTCGCTCTCAAGTTGTTTCAGCGAAGCGATGTTGTTGATCTCTCCAGATTGGGCAGCAACGGTGAAAACATGGTTGGGGGAACTGCCCGTCATCTCGGAGGAGAAAAAGCGGTCGCACAGCGTATATCGGCGCGCATAACTCCAATAATTTGGAATGTCCCGCTGATCGTAATAGCCCATCGTGTAGGGTGAGCCCTCCACCCAGACGAAGCCATTCATCGTCCCGTTGTTATAGGCCGCATGAGCGGTCTCCCAGCTATGCTCAAGATCAATGAGCGGTTGCCCTGGCGGCATATGAAACGGCTTGACACAATCCTGAGCGCCCGGCATTTTGGGGAGGCACGTAAACGGAGGAAGACCGTCGGCGCCGGGGAAGGTCCCGAAATAATTGTCGAACGAATGGTTCTCCTGGATAATCCAGACCACATGCTCGATTTTCTCGCTTCCGGAAATCGCCACCGGGGCGGAACGTGCCGTTTTGATTGTGCTTTGAGAAAACAGCGCCATCGGTGCGGCCAGCACGATCGAGAGGCACAGCGTTCCAGGAACCCGAAACCGGGTGTTCCCGCCGTCGCGCGCGCGATGATCGGAAAACCCCATGCGGACCCCTCCCACTCAACATACTCGACTTGTTTACGCGTCATATGCGTTCCTCGATGCGGCCGAGAACGCTTCCTGCACCTGCGGTTGGACCAGGTAGTAAACGGCCGTGCCCTACGAACCACGGCGAATCCAGCTGAAGAACAACTGCATACGAACTCACTTGCGTAAATGAGCGCCGGTCGATGCAAGACTTGATGGAGGAGTTGATGCGGGAACAGGATCGCGGATTTCAATCTCCGCCAGGTCCCCTGCAACTCCGGGATCGGAGCCCGGACGGTAGCGGACAACAGCATGCATGCCTGCCAGGTTATGGCAGAGGCTGAAGTGGTCCGAGCCATACCAGAGCGTATCCGGCATTCCGATCATCAGTCCGCCCTTTGTCTTAAAGCTCATTGCTTGGCCATCGCGGTCCAGAACCAAGACGCTTTCCTGCCCGACCCCGCCGCAGGTTACGGACTTCACCGTACCTTTCGCCGTCTGCGTATTCGGCGGTAACTGGTCCTCGAGCGTCACCCCTTCCGGCCGATTCGCTGCGGGCACGCTGTTCCACAGATCGACGGCTTCGTCGTGATCGGGCCCATACCAGCGCTGCGCTACGTACTGAGCAAAGTGCGCCGCCTCGGCATCTTTCCCCATGCGCAGCAGAATCTGCCCGCTCAGCAGGTGGTATCCAGCGCGCGAAGGCTCCAGTTCCTCCGCTCGCCGCGCTAACCCAAAAGCCTTTTGCGGATTGCCCTCGCGCAGTTCAAGCCGCGCAAGCTGCACGAATGCCGGCGCAAACTGCGGGTTCAAATCCGCCACTTTCGACAACGCAGCATTAAAGGCTGCTTCGTCCATGGGAGCGTTCGAGTTCGCCATGGGAGAAAGCATGGACTTCGCGAACAGCGATAAATAAAGCGAGCTGTCGAGTGCATACGCCTGCGCGAACTCATCTCTCGCGACGGTGTCCAGTCCATCGGCAAAAAGAAGAAATCCATCCTCTTCATGAGCTAGTCCGAGTTTTGGATCGTCTTTCAGCGCCTTTGCAACCAGCCGCCGCGCGTCCTTCAAATCATGGGTCCAGAGATAAAAACCCGCCAGTTCCGCTTCCGTCTGCGCCATCGTCAGCGGATGCGAAGTAAAGTCCTTATCACTGATCTGCGGCGGCGACTGAATCACCGCGGCATGAAAGGCGAAGCTCCGAATATAAATGTCAAATGCTTTATCCATTGCGGCAAAATCGCCAAATACCTGTACAAAAGCCTTCTTCTGATCGGTTCCCTGTTGCAGCAACCGGAAGAACTCGTTGAGTTTCGCGCCGCGATCCATCCCCGGTCCGAACATCATGTAGTGAACCAGCGCCCATGATTCGGCATAGAACATTTCTGCTTGTCGCTGATCGCGATAAAACGAACCCACCTTATCGCTCGACATCAGATCTTCGATAGGGATTGGCGTGCCCTGCAGCGCATTGGCCCGGACGGTCGGCGCGCCGATATAGATTTTGTGCGGCTCGAACCGAGTATAGCCATAGAACTCCGCCAACCCTTCGTCCAGCCAGGTGGGCAGCCAGTGCGAATTCAGATGCAGAATCGAATGCGTGTATTCGTGGTACACCTCGACCCGCGGACTCAGCCCGGTGGCGTCCAGCCGCACCATCACGTACTGCTTTTCCCAGCTATGGTGGAATACCCCGGCCGGTTTCGCTCTTTTCGATTTCCAAATGGCAGGCTCCAGATCTCGGGCCGTTTGCTCGTCGCGCGCCGCGAAGATGGTCAGCGGTGCGCCGGAGTCGAGCCGGAACTGGGGGAACTGGCTGGCAAAAACATAACGCATCTGTTCAAATTCGAGCGCCACGTGGCGGGCATCGCCCGGGCTGCGTTGGTCAGCACGCGGAAGTGCGGGCTGCGCACCTCAATCCAGGGTTTTTCCGCGGCGGCGGAACCAATGGTCACAAAGAGAAGCAGGCAGAACAGCAGACAAACAGGTCGACTTTTCATTTGTGCCCATGCTCCGTTGCCCTCTTTCATTGTTTCGCAATCTGCAGCGGCCCGGTGTTGCTTGTGGAAGCCGGAGGCAAGTCGTCGCGTATTCCCAATCCCACAACGTTGCCGGTAAAAATGCCGTCCGCAGAAGGGCTGTACTGTACCACCGCGCGCAGGCCGACGAGGTGACGACATATATTGAAGTGGTCCTCTCCCCACCATAGCGTGTCGGAAAACCCTGTGCCCAGCCTGCCTGTACGATGGAAGGTCTGCTGCTTGCCGTTATCATCGAGCACCAGCGTCCACGGTTGTTTCGCGCCTGCATCGCAGGTGCTCGATTTCACGATTCCCGTCGCTGTCTGGGTGTTTGCCGGTTTTTCGATGGCCAGGGACACTCCCGCCGGACGCGCATCTACCGGAACCCGGTCCCATAACTCCACCGCTTCATTGTGGTCGGGCGCCGGCCAGTGCTTCGCCACATATTCGGCGAACTGCGCCGCCTCGGCGTTCTTCCCCATGCGCCGCAGAATTTCTTCCCGCTCAGCAGGTGATATCCGGCGCGCGAAGGCTCCAGTTCCTCGGCCCGGCGCGCCACCCCGAAGGCCCTTTCTGGATTGCCCTCGCGCAAATCCAGCCGCGCAAGCTGCACAAATGCAGGCGCAAATTGCGGGTTCAAGTCGGCCACTTTCTATCAGCGCGTCATGCAACGCGGCCTCGTCCGCAGGCGCCCTGGAATTGGCCATGGCGACATCATCGTTTTGGCAAAAAGCGAAAGTAGAGCGTCGCGTCGAGCGCATATGCCTGAGAAAACTCTTCGCTCGCAGCCTCGGAGTCCTGTGCCGCTGTTAAAAAGCAGAAATCCATCCTCCCCATGCGCCAGCCCCAGCTTCGGATCATGCCCGAGCGCCGCGGCGATCAGCGGCTGCGCTTTCTTCGGGTCATCGACTCCACAAGTAGATACCCGGCCAGCTCCGCCTCTGTCTCCGCCATCGTCCGCGTGCGAATTAAAGTCCTTTTCTTTAATCTCCGGTGATTACTGGGATCACCGCCGCATGAAACGCGAGATTTCGCATGTACTGGTCAAACGATTTGTCCATCGCCTCGGTATTGCCGAAGACCTGCTTCGAAAGCCTTGGCCTGGTCCGTCCCATTCTGCAGCAGACCGAAGAACTCGTTGAGCTTCGCGCCGCGATCCATCCCATCGCCGAACATCATATAGTGCACCAGCGCCCACGATTCGGCATAGAACATTTCCGTCTTATCTCCGTTCGCCGATAAAACGATGCTCCTTTTCGCTCGTCTTGATCAGCTTCGATCGACACCGGCGTACCCTGCAGCGTATCTGACCCGTTCCGTCGGGCGCCGATATAGTCTTGTGCTGCTCGAACCGCGTATAGCTGTAGAACTCAGCCATCCCTTCATCGAGCCAGGTCGGCAGCCAATGGGAATTCAGGTGCAGGATTGTGTGCGTGTATTCGTGGTAAACCAGCACCTTCGAGCTCAGTCCCGAACATCCAGCCGAACCATCACGTACTGCTTTTCCCATCCGTGTTTGAATAGCCCTCCCAAATTCGCCTCCCTTCGATTTTCATATCCCCGGCTCCAGCATCTTTGCCGTCCGTTCATCTCGCGCCGCGAAGATCGTCAACGGCGCCCCGGAGTCCAGGCGAAACTCGGGAAACTGGTCTCGCAAAGACATAGCGCATCTGCTCAAATTCGCAGCGCCACATGCCTGGCGTCGTCCGGAGCTCGCCATTCGTCAGCACACGAAAGTGCGGGCTGCGCACCTCGATCCACGGCTTCTCCGCGGCAGCGGAGCCAAAGGTCACAAGCAGAATCAGGCAGAAAAGCAGGCAGACAGGTTGACGTTTCATTTGTGCCCATGCTCCGGCATCCGGCACAGTCCGTCAACGAAAAACTTCCCGCTTGTGGCCGGAATCCAAGCTAAGGTAAGATTCTCCACGCACCGCTGGAGGCTTCCTTGAACAAACTGAAAATCTTTTTCTTTTCGATCATCCTCATCGCCCTTTGTTTTTCGGGTTCCGCCTTGCGGGCCCAGAGCGGCACCACCGGCAGGCGGGGCCGCCGCATCACCTGCGCTTCCGACGACGGCCGCCGGCACTTCTGCCGCATCCACACCGGCGGCAGCGTACGTATGCTCAATCAGCGCAGCGGCTCGCCTTGTGTCCAGGGTTCCACCTGGGGGTTTGACCGCCGCGGCATCTGGGTCGACCGCGGCTGCCGCGCCGACTTCATCGTCGATGCCGGATTTGGTCCCGGGCCCGGACCGGGCTATCCTGGCCCCGGCTATCCTGGTCCGGGCGGACCGCCTATGGGCAGAGTGACCTGCTCTTCCAATAACGGAGGCCGGCAATTCTGTCCCGCCGACACTCGCGGCGGCGTCCGCATGATCAATCAGCGCAGCGGCTCGCCCTGTATCCAGGGCCGCACCTGGGGGTATGACCGCCGCGGCATCTGGGTCGACCGCGGCTGCCGTGCCGACTTCGCGCTCGGATTTCGCAGATAGCTCACCGGTCGCGATAGCGGCCGAATGCCTCTGTGAGATCCGGGATCTGGTCGGCGGCGGAGCCGTTCGTTGACGAAGACCACCTTTTTCTGATTCGAGCGGCTTCTCTGAAAAGAGCCGCTCGAGTCTTTTCGTGGACGGGATTTCGAATCCCGCGCGCAAAATTGATGAAGAATTGCTGCCTCTGGTCTGCCTCAAGCTCCTGCCAATCACGGGTCCAGCGGAGCCAGAGGTCAATCCCCGCTCAGGCAACCTAGATATCGCATTGATTCTCTTACACTAACAGTGATCTGTCAGCTACGGGGTGGATACGAAAATGTCTTCCGATCTGGGCCATTCCTATCGCACGCAAGTCTTCAATGACCTGTTTCGCGATTTCCACGAGACCGCGTTTGCCATCCGCAGCGCCGATGGTTGGTACTGGTCCTCTTCCCCCGACCAGCAACCGCAATGCACGCTGGTCTTCAAAACTTCTGCCGCGTGGCATACGCTGATGGAAAACCCCACCGAGCGCACTCTCGGCGAAGCATTCATTAACGGCGAAGTGGATATCGAAGGCGATCTCTTCTCCGTTTTCCCCGTCGTGCACTACATCGTCGATCGTCCCGCCGGGTCGCGCTACGACATTCTGCGGAAACTATGGCAGTCTTCCTCCGACTTTGCCCGGCTGCTGCGCTATGGACTGCGCCACTCCATGGCCCGCGATCGCGCATCGATCTCTTATCACTATGACCTGCCGATCGAGTTTTACCGCCCCTGGCTGGGTCCCACGCTGGCCTATTCCTGCGCGTATTTCCGTGACCCTTCAGAAAGCCTGGAGTGCGCCCAGACCAACAAGCTGGAGTTGATCTGCCGCAAGCTCGGACTGCGCCCCAACGACAACTTTCTCGATATCGGCTGTGGCTGGGGAAGCCTGGTGCTGCATGCGGCTTCGCAGTACGGGGCCGCGGCCTACGGCATCACTTTGAGCAAGGAGCAGGCGGCCATCGCGGCCAGTCGCATCTCCCACGCGCAGCTGGAAAATAAATGCACGGTGGAACTGCGCGACTACCGTAAGATGCCCGATCTTCCCACCCGCTTCGACAAAATTGCCAGCGTTGGTATGTTCGAGCACGTGGGTTTGAAGAACCTGCGCGACTACTTCACCATCGCTCTGCGCATGCTCAGCCCCGACGGCACTTTTCTGAATCACGGCATTGCGCGCTCCGCCACCTGCCCCCTGGCGAAAGACTCTTTTATCGACAAGTACGTTTTTCCCGATGGCGAGCTGGTCACCCTCGGCCAGGTTCTGGAGATGGCGGAAGCGGTCGGCTTCGAAGTTCGCGATGTCGACAATCTGCGGACCCACTACCATCGCACGCTCCGCCTATGGGTGGAAAATCTGCAGAAGAACGCCCGCACAGTGCTGGAGACTGTCTCCGAGCGGACCTACCGCATCTGGCTGCTTTACATGGCTGGATCGGCGGATGCCTTTTACCGCGGAAATATCGAGCTGTACCAGGTGCTCCTCGGCCGCCGGCCGGGTAAGGCATTTCAGACATTGACAACACGAGAACGCTGGTACGAGAGCTGGAATACGGCCCACTCCAAGGCCGCTGTATCGTAAACTCACATGAAAAAATTAAAAGAGCAGGCAAGGCCCCGCACTTTTCCAACTGTTGGCAATAGAACACGCGCCGATCGCTCCGGTATTCCTGGAGCCTGCATTCCGGCCTCTTTGAACAGCCTTGGTTTCAGCCACCAGGTCGAACGCCCGCGCGGCTTCGAGTGCCGGGACAAGTTACAGTTCTGGGTCGAATGCCCGCGCCGTTCTGTCGAAGCGATTTGCCGCAGGCGCGCTGGCGTTTCTCTTTGCAGCCTGCCTGCCCGTAAAGGCGCAAACCAGTCCCGCGCCAAACAATTCCGCGCAGCAGCTCGTGCAGGAGGTGATTCACAACGAGCTCGCCGCCAACCAGACTGACCACACAAAATGGATCTATCGCGACGCCGATAAGACTGCCGTCGAAAGATGTCGTGCAGCTGGTGGTCGAAACCCCCGAAGCTTCGGTTTCGAAGACCATTGAACGCAATGGCCGGCCGCTGACGCCGCAGGAGCGGCAGCAGGACCAGGCTAAGATGGAAAGCGTCGTCAACGATCCTTCTGTGCGCGCGAAACAGCGGAAAGATGCGGCGCATGACGACAAGCAGGCGGTCTCGCTGATGAAAATGCTGCCGGAAGGATTTCTATGGTCAAAGGTCGGCGAATCGAACGGAGAAATCACTCTCCGCTTCAAACCGAACCCTGACTTTGAGCCGCCGACATATGCTTCCCGCGTGTTCGCCGCCATGTCCGGCACGATGGTGGTCGATGCCAATCAGAAACGCCTGAAGATGCTCAGCGGAACTCTGATTCAGCCGGTGGAGTTCGGCTGGGGGATTCTAGGAAAGCTGAGGAAAGGCGGCACATTTCGAATCGTGCGGTCCGAGGTCGCTCCCGGCGAATGGCAGATCACCCAGACTCACGTTCACATCGAGGGACATGCGCTCTTCTTCAAAAGCATCAGCGAGCAGGAAGATGAAATTACCAGCGACTATAAACGCTCTCCCAAGGGGATCACGCTGCAACAGGCGGCACAGATGCTCAACGACGGCACGGTAGAAAAAGAACTCGGCATCACGCCACAGAAGTAGCTGGGCGGCTGGAAACTATTGGCCCCTATCCAGCTTGTCATTTCGGAACCCCTTCGATTTCGCTCTGGGTAAACTCCGCGAGCATGACTTTTTTCTGACCCGATTACATCTACGCGAGACTGCTTTAGGCCTGAGATCCCGGTTGTGGATTTATCCACGTGCCGAATGCCGCATCACGACAGGGCGGGAACACGGTTTCCACAACAATGACGAGAAAATAACACGGCCGAAACCCTCCACTGTGGAGAGCGTGGACATCCGGTGCGAGCCACGGGCCACAACGGCTCGGTTTCCCGCTCTTTTCCCTCTTTTACTCTTTCCCTCAGCCCGGTTTTAGAAAACAGGGCATCTCAATTCATCGCTTCTTTACTGGTTTTTTCCCATTTATTCAAATTTCCACTGCCATCTGCTACTGCTACTGTCTTTGTATTTAGTTTGAAATGTTTTTTAGAAGCAGTGTTCTTCCGGCGGGAATCCGCACCGCGTGTCCCGGGCGGCATGGGACGAGAGCATCGGTAAGACAGAGAAAGTTTTTAAGGAATACGCCCAGTTTTCCGCAACGAATTTCCCCACCCGGATACCGGTTTATCTCTACAATGAAGGCACAACCCTGAAGCGTGTACGCTGCCTCCCAGGGCGTACCGGGCGCAACAAGAGAGACGGTCAAGCATATGCCAAGTCTGGAAGTTCAGCCGGAGAAGACAGTGGTCGACAACAAAGCGATGGAAGGTGCAGCGATGGAAATCAGCGTCAACCGGCAGCAGTTGCTGCGTGAATTGACGGCGACCCAGGGTGTTGTCGAACGCAAGACGACGATTCCCATCCTGTCGAATTTTCTGCTCGAAGCCGACAAGGACCGCCTCACGATCACCGCAACGGATCTCGACCAGAGCATCCGCACCTCCTGCGAAGCCAAGGTAAAAAAGCCGGGCGCCTGCACCATTCCCGCGCGCAAGCTGTACGACTACATCAAGCTGCTGCCCGACGGCGAGATCGGCGTCAAGCTGATGGAAAACCACTGGGTGCAGATTCGCCTCGGCCGATCGAATACCAAGATGGTCGGCATGGCTCGCGCCAACTTCCCGCAAGTGTCATCATTTCCCACCTCCGGCGCCATCCGGCTGCCGGCGGCCACGCTCCGCGCGATGATTGCGAAAACCATTTTCGCAGTCGCCAATGAGGAATCGCGCTACACGCTGAACGGCGCTCTGCTGCTGGTCAAATCCGGCAGCCTGACCATGGTGGCTACGGATGGCCATCGCCTCGCGCATATCGAAAAGAGCGGCGAAAATCTTTCCGTCAGCGGAGAAAAGCGGCTGCTGATTCCGCGCAAGGCTCTGGCGGAATTGCAATCGCTTTTGGCCAACACGGAAGAGGAATTCATCGACTTCGCCGACGACGAGCAGACTCTTTATTTCCAGGTCGGCAACCGCGTCCTTACTTCGCGCAAGCTCACCGGACAATTTCCAAATTACGAGGCTGTCCTGCCGCGCGACAACAATCGTTTTGTCATTGTGCGCACGGCTGACCTGCTCTCTTCGATTCAGCGCGTCGCGCAATTCGCCGACGAGCGCTCGGGCGCGGTCAAAGTGCGGCTGGAACAGAACGAGATGAAGATTTCCTCATCCTCGACCGAAGCCGGCGAGTCCGAAGACACGATTGAAACTCCTTACAACATGGACCCGCTGGTGATCGGTTTCAACTCCGCCTATATGGTCGATTTCCTCAAGGCTGTAGGAGACGTCAGCGAAGTGCGGCTCGAATTCAAAGACGCCCAGACCGCTGGCCAGGTTCGTCCCGAAGACGCTACGGACGATTTCAAATACCGCTACATCATCATGCCGATGCGCATCTGACGCGCTGGGTGGTAAACGCTTTATCGGTTCTCCTAGATTTTCGGATATCAGATGAATCCAGGGGAAGGAATTGTCACAAAGCTCGAAATCCTATCGCAAGAATATGCCGCGTGCGCAGACCCGAATTCGTTCGCGACGGACTCAAAGCAACGTTTTCTGATTCGCTCCTGCTCCTTGCCGTCGCGGTATTATCGGCCGGCTGCAGCAATCAAATTCCTTCCTTCGGCTCCTCCGGCCAGCCTCCGTTCAATACCGGAGAGGGTGAGGGCAACCTGGTCAGCCAACAACTGGCGATGACCTATCCGACCGGTACCACCACCACGCAAACCGGCCTGGATACGTTCTATAGCCAGACCATCTGTCCCAGCACTCTCACGGTTCAAAACTGCGCCACGAACGAAGCCAATTTGAATACCGCAGAGTTTGGCAACTTCGACGTGACCGCCGATCCGATCGCCAACAATTCTCTTGGAATCAAAATGGTCGACGCCATAAAGATCGATTACACAGCGATCAACGTTGATCAATCGCCGGTGACAGTCTCGGGAGGCATCGCGGAGCCGGAGATTGCGCCGGCCTCCATCAAAGGCATCATCCTGTATTTCCACGGGACCACCGCACAGCGCACCAATGTGCCTTCCAATTTCACTGCCACCAGCAGCTCTACCTACACCGATGGCATCCTGCTGGCAGCAGTGTGGGCTTCTCAGGGATACATTGTGGTCATGCCGGACTACATCGGCCTCGGTGATGACACCGACGCATATTCATCCTTATGTCGTTTATCCAGCCCAGAATGCCCAAAGTGGTTTAGCAATGATGAAAGCGGCGCGGTCAGTCTTAGCCGCCAATTATCAGATCACAGCGGATCTGCCGCTCTTAATTACCGGCTATTCGGAGGGCGGCGCGTATGCGCTCGAAGCCGCGCATTTGATGCAGAACAATCCGAATTATGCATCGACGTTGAATGTTCAGCTCAAGGCCGACCTGCCGCTTTCCGGATTTTTCGATCTATCCGGGACCGGGCTGTCTTATCTCTTCTACAACATGAATCCCAATGCAAGCTCCAATCCGTATTACGCCTACAGTCCTCTAACATCCATTGCCAGCAAGCCCTACCTCAGCGCCTATCTGACGCTGAGCTTCGCCAACTATGCCGGCATTGCCCCAACGGATATTCTGGCGAACTCTTTCTACAACTACAACTGCGCCAAAAACACAAACAACTGCGGCAATCTCGACCAGCTGTACTTCACGAACACGCAATTCTCCGGATACGACACTGTGGTGATCGGCATCGCGGATGCTCAGGCGGAGAACGCCGGCTGGGGCGTTTTTACCGATAACGCCATCACTCCACTGCTGACGCAGACCTTCGCCACCGCCCTGATGAACAAGGACAGCAGCAACCCGCTGTACAAGCAGGTGGCCGGCGCCGATACCTATCTTTTCACTCCGAATTTCCCGGTGACGCTGCTCTCGCTCGAACAGGATTCGGTCGTCACTCGGGTCAACTCCGATGTGGCCTACAACTATTTCACTAGCCAGAATTCAAACGGTTCCTATCAGGAACTGCTGGTTCCCAATAGCGATTTCATGATTTCGAACGGGGCTTATCTCCCCGCCGGCGAAGTAGACCACACAACCGAGGTGCCGTTCATGAGCATCCTGATGCTGAACCAATTCAATACAACCAAATAAAGAAACATGATCTCCGGTGGTATTCGGCGGGAGCAGGCCGGGCCATTCAGCCGCCGGAAAATAGTCACCGCTGATGCATTCTGCAATCCGGTCTACTTCATCGCCGCCATGGACGCGCGGAAGAGAGTCTCGAAGTCTTTCCCGGCATCAGGGTTGCGGGCGACGGCGGACTCGAGCCCTTTCTGTGCGGCGGCGCGTGGATAGCCGAGATTGACCAGCGCGGAGAGCACGTCCTCCGATACCGGCGTGGCGATGCCTCCGGCGGTGGGTGCGGGTGCGAGTTCCTGCAGCTTGTCCTTCAGCTCAAGCACAATTCGCTCCGCCGTTTTCCTGCCCACGCCGGGGATGCGAGTTAACGTGGCGTGGTCCTGGGCATGGATGGCCGCGACCAGCCGTTCCGGCGGAAGACCGCTGAGCACGGTGATCGCCAGCTTGGGGCCGATGCCGCTGATCCCAAGCAGCTTTTCAAACAGACGCTTTTCCGTAGCGGTCATAAAACCGAAGAGTGCCAGCGTGTCTTCTCGAACATGCGTATGGATCAGCAGCGATACTTCATTCCCCTCAGCGGGAAGGGAGGTGAATGTCGGAATGCTGATGGTGACTTCATACCCGACACCGCAGGCTTCCACCACGGCAGCTTGTGGAGTTTTCGAGAGGATGCGTCCGCGAAGATGCGCAATCATGGGCCGATTCTAAAGCAAGCGGAGCGTTGGTGTACCGAAGCAAAAACGCAGGTCCCTCGACTACGCCATTGCAGTGCAACGGCGTCGCTCGGGATGGCAGTTGCATTTTGGACTACGGGTATTTCGATTCGGAATATTGCGTGCTCGGGTCGAGTGGCTGATATTTTCGAACCGGCTCCAGCGAAAAGCTGGGCACGGCTGAATATCAAGGCTGGTTCGGACTTGATTTGGTTGTGCTGGGAGGGGCTGCTGAAGATGGTGGTGCAGCCGGCTTCGGAAGCTGAATGGAGCCGGAAACGCTAATAACATTCTCTTTGTCCGCGGCAGCCGGTTTAGTCGCGGGCTTGGAAACATCGGCGACGACAAACGATCCTTTGAATACGCCGCCCGGTTCGGGCAGGCAGGTATCGGGCTTGGCAGGAGAACCGGAATATGCGGTGTGGGTGTGTTTATAATTCCTCGTCGCGATATTCAGGTGGTTCTCCGGTACGACATGGGGAAGAACCCCCGAAGTGATACCTGCAAGCCCGGCCGTCGTTACAGCGCCTGCCACCGACCCAATGGTGGTCGCGATTGTAGACAATGTCTGCTCCTGTAATTGCACAGACGACTCCGTCAAGGTACCGTCCGACGCCAGTTTGGCATTCACCTGCGTAGTCCCTGCCAAAGGGCGGGCGGAGTTCAGGTAAAAAACATCTCCGTAATCGACCACGACTTCTATGGCGCCCACATTGGCGACCTTTATCCAATTACCAATCTTCTCCTCATTTTCAACCGCAGCCTGGCTGTCTTCGCTGACAAGATCGGGCCCGGGCAGGTTGATGATTTTCGTTCTCCAGGTGTTCTGGTCGGGGGCCTGGATAAAGTGCTGCACCGTTTCCTGCAGATATTGCTGGCGGCTCAGGATTTTCTGCGGTCCAGAGGAGGTGTTGCCGGTTGTGGCCCCGAACGTCAGCACATACTGCGGCTCCATCCAGACTGTTTCCTGCTTGCATACGGCCGTCTTCACGTAAAACGGAATCCCTTTGGGAGGCTTTCCAAGCGAATCGGATTTGTAGACTCGAACGCTGCTCATACATCCGCTGAGCAGCGGACACAATACGAGCCAGGTAGCCAGGCGTGGGTTCATGTTGTCTCCAAACAGTCGATATGAACGATTACGCCACACACAAATCAAAGTCAACAGAATTCGCGGAACATCGGTGGTGAGGAGAGTTGAATCGTTGCTGGATCAGCGGCTGCTATGGCAGGTGCTTGATCTTGGTTCCCGCGGGAATCGGCAATTGGAACTGACTATCCGAAATAGGGCGATTGAGCGCCAATTTCACGATGGTCAGATCGATCCCATATCCGTCAATCGGACGGTTGATAGCAATGTGGGTGGGATAGGGGATTTGATCGAACGTCTGGTAGTTGCTGTAGAACGTACGAGTCACCAGAATTCCTTGCTTATCATATTCGTCCTGCTGGTAGGGGAGCAGGTTGGTGCGGCTAATGTGGATGACGCGTTCCGGCAGCAGTTGCTGGCTGGCGCCGACACGCCGCAAGATCCCAAGCTCGTAATCGGGTTCCTCAATCACGCGTTTGGAGTGCGGTACAGGCGCGATACGAGTGTCGGTGGTAACGTACGTAAAATCGTTCGGCTCGACTTTGCCGACCAGCAGCGAATCAAAGAAGACCGCGGGCCGCAGGTTCATTAAGGCATTCGGCGACGGCGTGGTGACCTCGCCGGACCCCACGAAGGCTTCGTTCTTGGGAGGGATCCGCAGGGTGAAATTTTTACCATTGCTCGCCATATCGAAGGCCCGGGTTTCGACCACCGGCAACATTCCAATCACACGCAGCATGTTCGGCTGGCGCAGCAGAATATATCCGCGCAGCGCTGTGTAATCGGTGATTTTGCCCTTGCTTGCGCCCCCGACAGACGCGCGGATCATGACAGTAACGGTCATGGAGTGGATTGCATCGTAACGTTCGTCCAGGCTGGCAATCAGTTGCCCCGCGCCGGAGCTTAAAACGATTTCCGGTTTCTGGGGACGCTCCAGCAGGCGGGTGTGCTTCAGGCAACCGCTCAGACCAGTGGCCAAAGCAGTCCCGAGAACCAGCACACCGGCACGCCGCGCGCAGCGTCGGTGAAGACGAATAGAAATTTCAGAGCGAAGCCCTTGCACGCGGTCCACTTACCTTCCGTTCCCGGGATGTTGGGCTTGTTGGCCTTCTTCTTTACGATACGCCGCCACGTTCTTCTGATGCTCTTCCAGCGTCGTCGCGAACCGGGAGTGCCCCGCATGATTCGGGTCGCTGACGAAGTAGAGAAAGCTGGACGGGGCAGGGTGCATGGCAGCCTCGAGCGATGGAATTCCAGGGTTGCAGATCGGACCCGGAGGCAATCCCGTATGCAGATAGGTGTTGTAGGGAGATTCGGCCTTCAGGTCCGACGCATAAATCGTGCCGCGGTAGCGTTTTTCGAGCAGCGCGGCATAGATAACGGAAGGATCAGTATCGAGCGGCATGCCCTTGGTCAGCCGGTTGCGGAAGACGCTGGCCACCATGGGCCGATCGCCGGCCACCGGCGTTTCCCGCTCGACAAGCGAAGCCAGGGTGACGGTCGACGGGAATGTTTTCCGTCAATCCCAGTACGAGCGCCTCATGACGAAAATGCTGCACCATTTCACCCAGGATCTGTTGTGGAGTCATGGTGGGCGCCAGGCGGTAAGTGTCGGGAAAAAGATAGCCCTCGAGACTGGCGGCTTTGGGGTCGATGTCGCGGATCAAATCCGTGTCCTGTTGTTCGGCAGTCAGAAATGCATCTCTGGAGCCGAGTTTGGCTTTTTCCACGGCAGCGGCGATATCGAAGATGTTGTATCCCTCTGGAATGGTGAGCGCGATGGTGTAGACATCTCCGCTGCGGAGACGCTGATAGACGGAGAGCATCGGGGCAGGATGATCGAAGCGATAGACGCCGGCCTTTAGCGTTCCACGCTGGACACGCGCGACCAGATCGAACGCATAGCGGTTGCGGATAATTCCGTTCCCTTGCAGCGTTCGTGCAATCTGATCCACGGATGACCGCGGTGCAATCGTTACCAACTGAGCCTGTGAGGGACCGAACGGCAGGACCAGGAGATAATAGGCCCCCGCTGCGGCGAGTGCCAGGAGCAGGACAAATAAGAGAAAAACACGCACGTCGGATGGCCACCCGCAGGTCGAAAAATAATGGCCCTCATAAAACCAGGTGTCGTTCCGAGCCCTTCGGCTTCGCTCAGGATAAACTCCGCATAGCGAAGGTGAGGAATCTTGTGGTTCGCGGCAAAAACGCGAGGTCCTTCGCTTCCCTCAGAATGACACGGCGATTTCGGGTCCACCTTTAGATCATTGTAGGCGTTTGAGGCGCTTTTCGCGGGAACGGCGCGCATTTCGGTTACCATCGCCTACGTGGAAACCCCTTCACCATCGCGCATTCTCGGCTTGGATCATGGAGAGCGGCGGATTGGGGTCGCCATCTCCGACGAATTGGGACTGACGGCGCAACCGCTGCTGACCATTGTCCATACCAATCGGCGGAACGATCTGCGCTCGCTGGGGCGTCTGTTGCGGCGCTACGGTTGCGCGGCAATTGTCGTGGGCTGGCCGATCCACCTGTCCGGCGATCGCAGCCCGCGTGCCGAAGCCGCCGAGAGGTTTGCCGATACTCTGCGCAAAGAATTCAGCCTGCCGGTGCATCTCTGGGATGAGCGGCTGAGCACCGCCGAAGCACATCGTCACCTGGAAGCCGTCGGCCGTGGAGTGCGCGACCGGAAAGACGTCATCGAC
>CAWGLF010000015.1:0-104517 GCA_963823295.1 uncultured Acidobacteriota bacterium | reverse complement strand
GACCCTTCTTCCCGTGCGTGGGTCCTAACGTATACTGGAGTCGCGGAGGCACCTTTCATGCGCGCCTCACACCGCAGCCGCCCGGTTGCGGTTTGTTTGTTGTCGACCCGCGCAGACCTGTATTCGGGGCGATTAACTCAGCGGTAGAGTGCCACCTTCACACGGTGGAAGTCACAGGTTCGAATCCTGCAGCGCCCACCAATCAAATCAATAACATAACCAGATAACGTCACGGTCTGACGTTGTTTGATATTAAAGTCATTTCAAAGTTTGGTTGCTGAATGCCTACAAGATGACTGAAGACTGATAGTATGCTGCCATTCTCCCCTAGAAGGATTCCCGATGAGAATTCAACTTGAAAGTCAACAGCGTTCTTGGATCGCTGTCTGTTTGCTTTGCGCTCTAATAGGCTATTGTGTTGGCGCTTTTCTGCATGGCGGTTCGTCAACTCGCTTTGAAACGTTGCGCGGCAACAAAGAGATGATGTTGGATCGCAAGACGGGCACACTTTGTAGAACGGTTCCCTGGAAAGACCCGTATTACGGTGCATTGCCAACCTGCCAGAGCCTCTATTACAAACACTGATGTTGAATCTTTCCATCGCTGAATAGGCGCTCTTCGCCTCGTTCTGCTGAAAAACGACCCTCTAGGATTCGTTTTTAAGGCGTCGGCTCCCCTTCCCTGACCATATCCCTTGCCCAAAATCTCCCCTCTTTGACCCTGGAGCGCCCTTCAGCCGCGTACCCATGTGGGCAGACAAGCGCCAATCCTCGAAAGTAGATGCCGCGTCGATAAGTCGAATGTAACTCGTCCTAGAAACTAAATAGCATAGTTTGGCGCGACTTACACGGCCCTAAACATTTTCCTTGACATATCGGCCCGACCTAGTTACTTTCTGGAGGCTGATCGATGCTGCGGGAACCGCATAAACACAGGGGATTGTTATGGGATGGACTACTAAGATGGAAGACTTATCTATGCTAACTACAACGTCAGTTAGCAAGCGGAACGATTCAATAGTACCTTCAACAGTTGAATTTATAAAGCTGCCGGAAGTAATTTCAATAACCCACATATCTCGTTCCAGCATCTATCTTTTGGAAAAAGCAGGTAAGTTCCCGCAAGCTGTTTTAGTCGGCAAACGCAGCGTGCGTTATGTCAAAAGCGAAATACTTCAATGGTGTGTTGACAGAATGGCAGAGCGTTCAACTGTAGGTGAACTTTAATGCCAATGTTCTTTCAAACTAAAGTTGAAGATGTGCCGGTTGCGCCGTGGCCCGCCGCGCCTAGTCGTTCACCACACGAAATAATTGAAGCCACCAAAACACGAATTGCTGAAGAGAAATCAAACAAGTGGCCTACTCCACTCAGCAGAGATGCTTATCAAGGGCTTCCTGGCCAATTTGTTGACTTGGTACTGCCGGAATCTGAAGCTGACCCCGCTGTGTTGCTATTGACGTTTCTTGTTGGAACGGGTTGCCTGTTCGGTAGAGATTCATACTACCCAGTTGAAGATACAAAGCATTGCACCAATATGTTTACCGCTGTCGTTGGCGCAACTTCCAAAGCCAGAAAAGGAACTGGCACAGACAGAGCGCGAAACCTATTGAAGCAAGTTAATCCCGAATGGGCTGAAAAGCGAATTCGCTCTGGTTTGACTTCAGGCGAAGGCTTGGTAATGAGCGTGCGCGATGAACGGGCAGCGGATGAGCGCCACGCCGCCGATCCTGGCGAACCGGACAAGCGTTTGCTAGTGATTGAATCTGAGTTTGCGCAAGTGCTGCAAATGTCGAGCCGGGATGGAAACACTCTTAGCAACGTGATGCGCGATGCATGGGATGGAAGCCCTTTGCGCGTGATGGCCCGATCAAACAAGGATTCCTGTCAACATCCCCACATTTCACTGATTGCCAATATCACACAAGAAGAGTTGCTAAAGCCGCTCAGCGCCTCAAATCAAAGTAACGGCTTTGCAAACCGCATTCTCTGGTGTTGTGCAAAGCGTTCGAAGCAACTGCCGTATGGCGGCAAAACGGTCGATGCAGTACGCATGAATGCTTTGGTGTTGAAGATTCAACAAGCTCTTGCCGCCGCATCCGCTAATTCGTTTCAGCTACCGTGGGATGCCAACCTTGGCAGAGTCACATTCGATGCAGAGGCCGGTCAGTGGTGGAGTACTGCCTACGATCATCTTGAAAACACTGATGCCACAGGAACCTTTGAGAAAGTCACAGCAAGAGCGTCTGCCCACGTGGTACGGCTAGCAACGTTGTATGCGCTGTTGGATTCATCCAAGCTAATCCGTATTGAACACCTAAATGCAGCAATGGAAGTGTGGCGCTACTGTGAAGATTCCGCACGCTACATCTTTGGCGATGCAACGGGCGATTCCACAGTTGACACGATCTACAGGGCACTTACCGGCCTTCCTGACGGTATGACTAAAACAATGATTAGCAAATTATTCAACCACAACAAACCTGCACGTGAGCTAAATAGTGCCCTAGAGTTGCTTGAACGGAATCGCAAAATAAAACAGTCCATATTTCAAACACAGGGTGCAAACGTTACTGTCTGGAGCCGCTTATGATCCATTTCGTTAAATTAGTCAATTTAGTCAAATTCTTAATTCGTCCGTATGTGTGCCTCTTTGGGTGTGAGAATTCGTTTATTACTATAAGTCTTTATAAATATATATAACTCAATAACTTACCTCCTAAACCATAGGCAGCTACAGATGTACCTACGAAATAAGAATTTAACGATATTGACTAATTAGCACAACTTCAACAGAAAGAAACATTGATGACCTTCAACTTAGAAGATTTGAAAGCTCGCTCAGAAAGGAATATCAGCGGCGAACGTAAATTGTGGGCAGCAGTAATACACGACACATTTTATAGAGCAACACTAGGCGAAGGTACAAGGCTATTGTTTTTCAAAACGCAAGGCGGGCATTTCACTAGATTGTGTGAGTTTATGCAACTACCAGAAAGCGACATTCGCAGCAAAGTAATCAGCAGCGCACTAGCCAATAGAGCAATAGCAAATACGAGAGAGAGAAGCGCCAATGCCATTGATTAACATTGAACGAGCCAACTTCACCACTATGCAATTTGAACCAGCATTGATTAACAGCGATGCAATTGTGTGGGTAAGGGAGTTGCATTTGCCTGGAATGCCAATGCAAAGAATCCGTGGGCTTGTACGTGTGGCAATCAGGAGAAGATAGAGCTATGACGATCCATTCAACCATTGAGGAATTGCAGGAGGCTATCTACTTTGCATCGCTAGATGCTAAACCGCGCACTTGGAAGGCAACCTTGGGGCCAAACTAGAAATAGCTTGACTAGCTAACTAAACTTTGCATAATCCGTGTGCAAATCCGACTTATAAACGCAATTCTAACTAGAAATGGAGTGACTACTATGGCTTTCAAACGATCAAACAAAATGACAGTAGCGAACAGAAAAACATTAGTGACTTGTTCTCACTTATCGAGCATTCCAACGATGCCACGCTACAGGAATTAGTAGATCATCGCAATCTTGTTAGGACGTTCTCAACTGGAATGGATGGTCAATCAGAGGAACAGTCACAATTCAACAGTAGCAATAGTGAAGCAGCCATTAGCAATTCGCAAGCTGAGTATGACAAGGAACATGAACGGTGGAGAACGGTTGGTACTAACGGTGATGACTTCAATAAGAACCGTGCGGCTGTTCTGCGCGAGTCTGGAAACAGAGACGCGCTGGTGCTGAAAAACGCAAAACGGTCGGCGGGATTCGATGCCCTGTCTAAAGCGGTTTATCGCTAGGTGGCTCTCAGAGGCGCTAAGAGCATTGGATACCTACCCCTTGCAGATCTCACAAGCGCCTGACCCGGAGCCGCCTGTAAGCGGCACGGCAGCAAAGAGACGAAAGCGATGGTTGCAGACGATGGCTCACACTGGCAGAGCGCGGCAAAAAGAGGAAATGATTGCGAAGCTGCTGCGTTGCCGACATGCGGGCAGTTGCGCGAAGAGTGCCAAATGTCAGTCAGTTCCATCTCGCGCTGGATGAATGATGCTGCCTTCATTGCAGAGCTAACGCCGCTAAGGCCGAAATGACTTCCGCTGCTGCGAATGCTCTAAGCGCAGGGCGCATCGTCGGATCAGTAATTGACTCGTTGAAATTTCAAACAATGTAAACGCTACTTCGTCTGAGAGTTATCGCGTTGTCGCGCGCTGCTAGTTTGCTATCGAAGTCTTTGAGCAAAGTACTTGCTATCGCTGGAATCCGTTGAGAGCCAGAGTCAACGCAGTTAGGAAAGCGGTGCGGCAATGTTTACGGAATTCGTACTTGAAGAGGATTGCTAAAGCTTAAGGCCAATGGGGCAGCGTCAATGTGCTGTTTCGTTCAAGATGGCTACCGTACTCTTCAAATGCCACAAAAGTCGCGTTGCCGAAAGCATGTACCGATTCCATCTTTGCGGAATTAGTCATCGGATACTGAAATTGTAATCAATGCTGTTGCTGTCAACTGAGAGGGGGCGACATATTAGAGCTATTAGAATGTTGCAGGAATAACAGATTAACAAACAGGAGAACACAATCATGCCTATCGAAGTCAAAAACCTAATCGAGCAGTTGCCAACATTTGTAGTTGCATTCGATTTGAGGCCAATAGTCGCGTGTTTAGACGAATCTTATGCTGAGACTAAGCAACAGTGGGTTAATAAAATTTACAGCCTACATCAGCAGCTACAGAAAGAAATTGAAATAGTCACCGTGAACGACGTATCGATACTGGACGCCAAGCGGGAAGCTATCGTTATCAAATTGAAGGCAGCTAGATCAGCGTTCGATGAGATAAACTCTCAGGCTGCATTCTTCCAATCGTCTGAGAGAGAATTGAGCCGCCAAGCTAATCAAGCGTCTTTCGCTGTAAGACTGAAACGTGATTCTCCGCTCACTCCTGCATACGCCACTAAAGCTGATATTGCACAGTGGGAAAGTGAATTGAAGGTATTGGAATCGGCTGAAAGCGAAATCTTGAGAAAGTATAACTCACACTCCAATCTTCAAGCTATGTGGGTAGGGGATTGTGAGCGGCTAAAAGCTGTCCATGACACTTTGGCTGTTGAAGAGGCTGAATTAAGGAATCGATTGAATCATCTGCGCGGGATCGTAAAAGGCCCGCAAAGAACGTCAATTGGGCTGAGCGCCTAACAAGTTTGCTGGCGTCTGTTCACTCTCCTGTCAGATGCCGCAACCGGCCAGTCAAACAAGGGCTGGCCGGATTCAAGATGTGGGTACCTGTACGAGCAGGCGCGTATTCCTTTCCGCGATGCCCACATGAGCGCCCGTTCTCGCAGACGGGTTGCAGAGCAGCCAACCGTTTCAGCAAATCCGGTTGGCTGCTTTTTTATTGCTCTCTGAATCTCTGTAAACGTCCCTGAATAGAATCAATTATATAGCCTATTCTTCAGAATTAGCTTGATATTAGGTCGGAATCCGGCCATACTTGCCCACATGAAAAAGGCGTTCGCATATCTGAGAGTCAGCGGCAAGGGACAAGTGGACGGCGACGGCTTCCCGCGCCAGCGTGAGGCCATCCGGCAGTACGCGGCGGCTCACGGTATCAGGATCGTGCAGGAGTATCAGGAGCAGGGCGTCAGCGGCACTAAAAGCATTGAAGAGCGCCCGGCTTTCGATGCGATGATGACGGCGCTCCTGGCGAACGGCACGCGCATGGTGATCGTAGAGAACCTATCGCGCCTGGCACGCGACCTGATGATGCAAGAGACGATCATCGGCGTTCTGCGGAAAGGCGGCTTTGAATTGGTGAGCGTTGCGGAGCCGGATTTGTGCTCTGACGATCCTAGCCGCGTCATGGTGCGACAGCTATTCGGCAGTGTCGCCCAATACGAGAAAAGTACGCTGGTGCTGAAGCTACGCGGCGCACGCAGGCGGGCAAGGGCTAGGGATGGCCGCTGTGAGGGTCGCAAGCCCTTTGGTGAGCGTCCGGGTGAAGCGGCTATCATCAAACGCGCCACGGCTATGCGAAAGCTCGAAATGAGTTGGGATATGATCGCGCGACAGTTGAATGCAGACGGCGTTACAACTCGCTACGGCGGGCAATGGTTTGGCTCTACGATAAGTAAGATTGTTAGGCGGGGGTGACGCAAATATGAGTGACGACGCTATTGAATTTGAATTGAACGCGCACACAATATGCACAACTTCCTCATTAACCAAATAGCCGGAAGGTGCGAGTTACATACGAGAATTGCGCTTTTCATCATGTTTATTTCAATCATCCAGTCCCATCATGCTGCAATCATTATTCTTTCACGTAGAGAAAGACTGAGGGCGTCGGCATTCGCGCTGTTTCGGCCACTTGCAAACCAGCTTGAGAGGACTCTATTTAGCTCTTGTCGCAAATCTCGATGATGTGGTGCAAGCAGATAATGACCAGTTAACTTATCCCAAAATCAACTTGCTAATTGAATTACTCGATGAACGATTAAAAACGGATGGAATGTTTGGCGAGGATAGCGGTAGTGCATGGGGCGTTCTCTGTGACTACACTCACACCGGCTTCGAGCAATTATTTCGGCAAGTAAGGCACGATGGTTCAATTCAACCATCGTATGAGTCGAATCAAGTGCAGGAACTCCTTAAAAAAACTACGGCCATTCTTGTCTTTGTTGCAACGCGCTTTTTGGAACTGAGCAATAGGCCGGATGACCTGGCAGCGGTACAGGATCATTTCAACACCTTGTATCCTCATCCGAACAAAAATGAATAGGCTCTAGTTTGTGCGCAAAAAATTCGGTTTGTTTTCACGGATCGTTGCAGCAACATACGATGGTGAATAGTGAGCATAATGTTTTTCTGCAATACGGGTTCCAGCGTGCCCTAGCTGATTCGCCACCAACTGAATTGACGTTCCGCTTTTTACCAGCAACGTTGCGAATGTGTGGCGTAGATCGTGAAAACGGATTTGCCGCTTGATGTCTGGCCGCTTTCAATGCCGCTTTCATTCTTGGCTGTTGGTTTGATTTCTTCCACGGCTGGGGTTTCAGTTCGCCAGTCTTTCCGTCAGCAATCATTTGCGTAAAAATCAAATCGTTTGCGGCCTTACCTTCGATTAGCTTTTCAAAGAATGCAGCCTCATCATCGGTAAGGAAAACGTGTTTCACTTTGCGCGTCTTGCCTTGAGTCACAGTAACAGCCTTGATTGACGCATCGTATGCGCTGGCCTTCATGCGACCCAATTCCATATAACGGCAACCTGTGATGAGCGCACCTTGCACCAAATCACGAAAGTCTTGTGGGCAAACTTCAATGAATCGCTTTGCCTCTTCAAGCTCTAAATCTTCATTCTTGGCAATGCCCACATTCTCGAATTTCGCAACTGTGTCCCATGCCGCCTTGCTCACGACTTTTTGATTTTCGTAGGCAAGCGTTAGCAGTGCGCTCAGATCGTTGAATATCCGGTTTGCAGTGTCGCGGCGTTTGCGCTTCGTTTCAGGATCATTTGGGTTGTAAACAACTTTGCTGCGACGTGACGGCGGCAATTTCTTCGCCAACGCTTGCCGCTGTTGAACCTTCACTGGCGGTTTCTTCGCCAGATTTTGCAGCCATTCTTGCACCTTGGCTTTTCTCAATTTTTTCAATTGGATCGTGCCAAGTGTGGGCAGAATGTGATGTTTCAGATTCGCTTCAGCGTTGATTTTTCCGGCTTCGCTACCATCCCATGCTGCCAGCCAATCTTTCGCGGCGTCAGCAACGGTGTACAGGCCGGTATCAATTTCGCCGTCATCTTCAAGCGCCCGTTGTTTGAACCATTTCTCCGCTTTGGCTTTGGCCTGGGCATAATCAAACACCGTGACACCATCGGCGGCGGTCGCATCATCGGCTGGCCCTATGACATGAAATTCGTATTTGGTGCCGGTCACATACCGCCGCGCCGTCCAAGAGCCGGAACCGCTCCCGCTTTTGCGATAGCCAAGCGCAAGGCCGCGCTCCAAAATCACAATGCTGAGGTTGGTGCTCGGCTTCATGTAGCGTCTTGCCGTTTTGCTCTGCAAGTTCATATTAAAGTCATATCAAAGTGTAGTCTGAAATTCAAGCTGCCAACGTCGAGCCATTGAATTTTTCAACAACGGTTCAAAACGTCACGTAACTGTTGATTTTATTGATGTACTTTGACGCTTTGTTATACTGTCACCGTTGAAGAGCCATTGAAGAAATCGGCTTTTTTCACCTTCACACGGTGGAAGTCGCAGGTTCGAATCCTGCAGCGCCCACCATCCTCAATGTGCATCAGATAACGACATCACCTGTGGTGACTGGCAAGCACCGGCAAATACAATAGAAAGACCCCCGATGTCGCGATCGAGGACCTTGCATGACCCTTCCCGCTTCCCTTGTGCAGACGCTGAACGACTTCCATCTGCAACCTTATCCTTCGTTCACGGGTCTACCGCAGCCGATCACTGCGCGATCCGTGGCTGCCTTTGCCGGTGCGCTGGCCTGGGCGTGGCTGTTGCTTGTCAGCTTTGCCGGGCTGGGGTAGGTTGACGGGGAAATTCCTTCAGATCGGGCGTTTACCGTGCTCGGTCGCCTGCGCGGTCGGAATCGCCACTGTTGTTTTCCTAGGTGGTCTGTTGAATCTGGCCCATGCGATTTATACCGCGGTTCTGCTGGCGATCGTCGGTCTCGGAGTATTGTTCTACCTCTGGCTTCGTAAGGAGCGCCCGCAAGCCTATCGATGGAGCCGATTCTGGAACAGCGCTTCGAAGTGGCCGCGGCTGATTGTAATCATCACGCTTTTAATCCTCATTGGGCGAGTGGCCGCGACTGTCCGCCTGGGAGAATTTCGCGTGGAAGATGACGGCTCCGCGTATCTGGTCTATCCCCAGAAAATGCTCGCCGCCCATCATTTTGCCTCCGACCCCTTCAGCGATCGCCGCGTTATTTCGAGCGTCGGAGGCTCCTACCTGCTGCAGGCCATGGTGATTGCTGCGACTTCGCTTCCGCATATCGGCATGGCGGATCGCACGCTCGGGCTGGCTCTGATGTTTTTAGCGCTTCTGGATCTGGGAATCGCGTTCGGACTCTCTCCACCCCGAATTGCAGCAATGGAATTGATTGCCTATCTGGTGCCCCAGGAGACCTTCAACCTTACGTTTTCAATTCTCCCCATCGCCCTTTTCCTGGCCATGATATGGGCTATCCTCGGGACGATAGGGCAGGCCGACAATCGCCGCTGGCGATATGCGGCCTTGATGGGCTTCATTGGAGGGGCAATCATTTCGCTGAAGTCCACCTATCTGCCCTATGTAGGAGCGTTGGCGCTTATCCCATACTTAGCTCTGTTCTGGAGAAAACGAACGAAGCAGATATGGAGTCTGCCTGTTATCGCCGGAATTGGCGCTCTTATAGTTATGGCGGCATGGATGATTGCGATGAAATACGCCAGCGGAACTTATCTATTTCCTGTGCTGGGTCACGGGGTGGACTATTCGAGTTATGACCTATTTCACTCGGTGCCAAAATTCAGGGAAACTCGAGCTCTTGTACGAGTATTTCCGCAGGGAATTGCATTGTTGATTTTAGCCGCGGTGCAATACCTCTCCGGCATTAACACTACAGAATCCCGCATTAGCTTCGCCGTTTTGATCGCGGCGGCACTCGCGATTACTGCATTCAATTACGAAAGCGGCGCCGATTACATCTGGCGCTATAACTTTCCACAATTCTTCACGGCTATTCTTACTTTCTTCATTGCAGAAGCAGCTGTCGCCGGAGTTGCATCTATTTCGCAGCGAGCGAAACTGGGTTACATCGTCGCGATTATTTCCCTGATTGGCTGTATTTTTTACTACGACTTTGAAGGTGGCACGGTGCGCCCATTCCAGCGAATGGGAACGGAAATGCGGCTCTATCGCTGTAACCTGCGGGCCAGCCTTTCCGGAATGCAACTTGTCAGCCCCACGGTCCGCGCCAGATATCGCGCGGTGGAAGCTGTTCTTCCGCCTGGCGCCGTTGCCTTGGACGTCACCACGAATTCGTTTCTGCTGACAAATCGGAATAATAGAAAGATTCTGCTCGACGACTGGGCCGGTGCAGCAAGCCCTGCTCCCGGATGGCCTTTCACGAACGATCCGGAGGCGGTTCCCGCTTTCCTGGAGCGACATTCCGTTCACTATGTCATTTATGGCTATGAGTATGCAAGCTGGTTCGACATGAGATCATGTCAGTCGGTACCGAACGAATCGCATTTCTCAGAGGTGGATCACGCTTTGCAGATTCTCAACTTTATCACTCACCACCAGTTCGATCAGCTTCGTGCAAGATACAAGTCAATTTACGACGATGGAAAGATCGCGGTGATAGATGTTGACTCTCCAAAATCTTCGAGCATCCACTTGGGGCCGGCGTGGACATTGGGCACGAGCGAGACTCAGATGTGCTCCGACATTTCCCGTCGTTACATGGCGAGTCACACATCAGATACAAGCAGGAACCGATCATCGCCATGTTCCTGATCACATCCGGACTGCATTGGATGTAATAGCTCTGTTCACCAGCGTAAACAAGCTAGCAAGATAGGAAATAATGTCTGTCTCGACCTCATGGCTTAGCCAGCTGATCAACTACAATATTCCCCGGCTATATTCCGTAACCAGCTCGCCGCAGCCGATAACTGCAAAATCTGTCGGCGAGTTTCTGTACGCATGTGGCTGGGGATGGTTGTTGCTGATCGCCTTTACCGGATGGGGCCGAGCGATGGCGAGGCTACTCCGTATCCAGCAAGTTCCTGCCGCGGTCGCTTGTGTTCTAGGGCATCGGCGATGATGATCTTTCTGGGTGGATTCCTCAATCTTGTCCATGGAATTTATGCCGGCGTTCTTATCGCTCTGGTTCTTATCGGGTTGGTGCTATATGTAGTAACTCGCGGGGATCGCCCCGTAGCATATCGATGGAAGGACTTCTGGAAGCGAGCCCATCCACTATCTCGCATATTGGTGATGATCGCTATTCTTGTATTCCTCTTACGGGCTGCGGGAACAGTCCGAATGGGAGAGTTCTACATCGCGGACGATAGTGCCGCATATCTTGTTTTCCCTCAAAAGATGCTGGCTACTCACACCTTTGCGGCGGATCCTTTCAGTGAGAGAAGAGTGACTTCTGACCTGGGAGCGCCATACTTTCTTCAATCATTTGTAATCTCCGCTACTTCCCTGCCGCATATTGCCATGGCGGACCGGGGATTAGGCCTGGTCCTGCTGGCAGCTATTTTGTTTGAGCTGGGTATTGCTTTCCGGCTCTCGGCGCTACAGATCGCGCTGTTGGAATTTCTGGCCTGTCTTGTACCGCAGGAAACATTCAATCTTACCTTTATCATGCTCCCCGTGCCGATCCTGCTCGGAATGGTATGGATGGTGTGGAGAGCGCTGGAACAAGATACCCCTGCGTCATTTTGCTATAGCATTTTGGCGGGCGTGATTGGGGGTGCAGTGATATCCCTGAAATCAACTTACCTGCCGATAGCAGGCGCTCTCCTGCTAATTCCATATTTAGTACTGCTTGGAAGAAGAAACCTAAAGCTGGCGTTGCAGCTCTTTTTGCTGGCAGCGCTCGGCGCCGTGATAACAATCGCCGCCTGGATGATCTCGATGAAGCTGAGCAGCGGGACTTATCTGTTTCCGTTGCTCGGCCGTGGGCTGGATTATTCCCGGCTGCATCTGTTCCATTCTGTCCCGAGATTTTTCACCAAGCGGTCCATCGACAAGGTTGTCGTGCAAGGTGTCGCATTGCTATTTTTAGCCTGCATTCAAGTCCTTAATAGCGTCAAAAGAAAGGAGGCGTATTTTAGCTTTAGCATCCTATTGGCTGCCGCCATTGCTATCACGGCATTAAATTACACAACTGGCTCCGATTCGATCTGGCGCTATAACTTTCCTCAATTTTTCGCTGCCATTATCGTCTTCTACATTGCAGGTGCGTCCGCTTTTCTTTACTTTCCTGCTTCAAAACGGCTTCGTGTTATCTACTATTTCGGGGTAATATCGTTGGTCGCTATGATCTTCTACTATGACGTATCCGGAAGCAATCGTCATCCATTTCGTCAAATACGCTGGGAGTTTTCGAGATATAAAGCTTCCCTGAATGCTGGCCTAAGCGGACGACCCCTTTCAAACCCATATTTGCAGGGCAAGTATATCGAAGTAGAAAACCGGATTCCGAAGCAGGACGTGGCTCTTGAGAATGTCGCGTATCCGTTTTTGTTCGACTATACGAACCATAAGATTCTGGTCATGGACTGGCCGGGAGCCGCGGCGCCCTTACCAGGCTGGCCCTTTGGTAAAAGCTCCGTCGTCGTGGCACAGTATCTTACAAAACATTCTGTCCGGTTCGTGATATACGATCGTGGTTATGCGTTGCACCTTGATGCGATGGCCTGCCAGGTATTGAAGAATCGTTCTCGATATTCGGAGTGGCTAACAGAGCAAGTGTGGCTAAACACGCTGGCAGACATTCAACTGAACGATTTAGGGGACCATTATCACTCAATCTACGATGATGGAGAAATTGTTGTGATCGACCTTGCTGATCCCATACCCGGATCGCCGGCAAAGGACTCAGGGTGGACTGTTGATGCGAATGTGGATGCGGTCTGTTCTCAAATTGCACGGCGTTACATGTCAACGGGGACCGGTCGAGTTCTCGGTGCATCTGGGGTCGAGTGAGTCGGCGGTCGAAATACCTACACAAAGTTAGAGCGATCATCGAACCACAGCGGCGATAGCGATGCACGTGCCAATTTTATTTGCTCATCAATGGATGAATGCCGCAGTGCCTGCATACCCGTCAGTGACGGGGTTGCGCCACCAAATATCTGCCAAATCGCTGGCCCTGTTTTTTTCTGCCGTCATTTGGGGATTGCTGCTTCTTGTCTGCTTTACAGGTTGGGGAAGATGTGCCGGGAAGTTGTTCCGGATTCGGTCGTTGCCGACTTCCGTCGCCTGCTCTCTCGGAATTGCGGTTGTAATTTTTTTCGGCGGGATACTGAACCTGCTGCACGTGATCTATGCCCTCGCTGTTTTTCTTCTGGTTGCGGCTGGTTTGTTGTTTTACGTCCTGCTTCGCAAGAACTGTTCAGATAGATATCGATGGCGAGAATACTGGAAGCAAGCTGCGCGTTATGCGCGCTGGCTGCTGATCGGCGCGGTTGTCATTCTAGCGTTCCGTGCGGCTGCAACGGTACGGCTTAGCAGTTTCGATGCCACCGACGACGGCTCGTCCTATCTTGCTTTTCCGAAAATAATGCTCGCGATGCACCATTTTGCTCCGGGCCCGTTCAGCGATCGGCACATAATTTCCGGCGTCGGCGGAGGCTACTGGCTGCAGACATTTATTGTGGCAGCTACTTCGCTTGCGAACATCGGCATGGCGGATCGCACGCTGGGTCTGTTGTTACTATTCGCAGCCGTATGGGATTTGGGAATTGCGTTTGGGTTGTCTGTCGAGCAAATTGCCGTGGTTGAATTTCTGACATTTCTAGTGCCTCAGCCGACGGCAAACCTGACGTTTGTGATTCTGCCGATTGCCCTGTTGCTCGCACTTCT
The DNA here is from genome assembly GCA_963823295.1 of uncultured Acidobacteriota bacterium. GTDB lineage: Bacteria > Acidobacteriota > Terriglobia > Terriglobales > Acidobacteriaceae > JAKAAZ01. Next base: position 90,894 of record CAWGLF010000015.1, on the reverse strand, counting down.
ATGGTTCATTTTTCAAACTAACTCTGAAGAAAGTACCTATCCGTGGCGACACGCATTGCTGGCAGGTGCGATCGGCGGCGCAACCGTTGCATTGAAATCCACATTTCTTGCCTTGCGTCGGATCGTTCTGCCTTGTTCCTTTTTTGATGATTCACTGGCGCAGGAAGAATAAGGCAGTTGGACTTCCGCTGATCGCGGGTCTGGGAGCAATCGTTGTGCTGGCAGCATGGATGCTCGCCATGAGACATACTGCGGGTACATTTTTATTTCCGGTTCTCGGGCATGGGCTGGACCACACAAAAGTTGGAGTGTTCGGCTCATTTAGGATCGCAAAAACGCCGCGAACCATTATCAAGTTGTTCCTCCAGGGATTTGTACTGCTCGCGTTGGGATTTGGCGCGTTCAGCTTGAGATTCAGGGATAGACGCTCTCTATTCTGTCTTAGCGTGATGATCGGAGCCGCCTTCGGCATCACCGCATTCAATTTTGCTGCCGGGGGAGACTCGATCTGGCGTTATGGCTTTCCGCAATTTTTTTCTGCCATCCTGATCTATTCGATCGGATTGGCCGCCATGTCCAAAACGACGAGCAGTCTTGGTAAAAGATATGCGGCCTGGGCACTGGCGATTATTCCGCTGATCGGATGCGTGTTCTATTACGATATCGCCGGTGCGCGTCCTCAGCCATTTCGTCAGATAAGATGGGAGTCTGCCCACTACGGCCCGAGTCTACGAGCAAGTCTCAGCGGACAATCATTATCCAGCCCTGATTTGAGAGCCGAGTACCGCGCGCTCGAAAATAGTCTTCCCGGAAATGGAATCGCGCTGGAAAACATCGCCTATCCATTCCTCTTGAACTATAAAGTTCACCTGATTTATATGATGGATTGGCCCGGAGCTGCCGGACCCGCGCCGGGCTGGCCTTTCGGAAAAGATTCCTCCGCGCTTGCGCAATATTTACGTCAGAGCTCCGTTCGATATGTCCTCTACGATTATCGGTACGCTCAATGGACCGATGCCAGAAGCTGCCAGGTTCTCTACAACCCACAGCGATATTCTTCTGAGCTATATGTTCTTTTCTGGATGTCTCTGCTGGCCCATAACCAGCTCGATGCGCTACAACATCACTATCGATCGATCTACGACGACGGAAAACTGACGGCTATCGATCTGACGCGCCCGATCGAAAATGCTACCCCAGATGGACCGCCATGGAACGCTGATACTGATAAAGAGGAAATGTGTTCGGCGGTGATGTCACGATATCTGGCAAATCCTGTGCCAGCCGGCGCAGAATGATGGCTTGCCAGCGATCTCTCAGGAAAAACGTGTCTTTCTCCACAACCACCAGCCTCCACCTAGAAACGTCAGAGCCAGCAGGAGAAGCAGAATCCAAACCCACCAGATGTTCATGGTTAAAGGTGGTCGGGTGGTATTAGTGGCCAGCCACGCGAAAATTCCCAATGCCATGATTGCGATCAAGTAGTCCCACCAGCGTCTGCTCGCAATTTGCGTTTTCGTCTCTACCCCGCTCTGTGTAGTCAACACGCGAGAATAGTCCAAGGCGTAACGTTTGCATTCCCGCGCAATTGCTTGATGGGTGGAAACCTGCTCGTCTCCTTCAGCTGCGGATGTGCTGATCCCTAAAGCACCCAGCAGCATAACAAATGATGCCGCGATAACAATTAGGTGGTTCTTCAGGTTTGCATGAGCTAGTTCGCCGAACACAAGCGCACCCCATCCCAATCCCCACAACTGGTTGGTATTGGAAAGAGGGATGGCGCGCCCGATACCTATATATTTGGTTGCGTACTGTTGAAACAAATCTCCAATCACCCAGCAAAATCCCCCTGCAAACAGCCAGAAGATGGCGGTACGCACAGATTGCAATTCCACAATCAGGGGATGTATTCCTCCATAAAAGGTCGCAGCCAATAACCCCATCGTGCCCAGCTCGCCAATAGTGAAGACCGTAACGAAGGAGAGCGGATTCATCCCGCTCAAGTAAGCTTTACGGTACGGCACGTACATGGTTCCCCACATCAAACTTGCTCCCAGCGCGGCAATGACACCCTGCGCGGCATGGGCCGGAGCGGCGGCCACACCGCGTATGGAACTGAATGCGAGGAGAAATGCCGACAGCAGGATCGCAAGAGTTCCACCCAGCACTTTCAGCCAGTTCCTTGCGGGGGCGCCGTCTAATTCACGAAACAACAGCCATCCCCAGAAAATCCCGATCAGGCAGTTTGTGTTCCAGAGTGGGAATGCAATCGCCAACCCAACATCGCGGATCGCAAACACTGTCAGCGTATTGGCAACTGCCCAAAGGGCACCCGCTAAAATGCCCCACACGATGAGATGTTTTTTCTCCCAGAGATCGACAAAAATGTAGTCTGTGCCTTTTAGCAGTGACGGAATCGTCCACCGGGCAACGAAGACGCCTGCAACCATGCAAAAGGAAATGGCAAACGGAGAGATATTAACGCTCACGAGCTTGGCGGGGGCTTCTGCGCCTCCCAACCATGCTCCGGCTGCCAGACCGCATACCACCCCCACGCCATGCATCGAGTTCATTTGATTGGCAGCGGCATTTCGTACGGCTATCGGCAAGCAGCTTCTCCTACACCGTTTTCACTCTAATTGTGAATGGGTGAAATCCGCTCCGTGCCAATGTTTCTCTGAAGAATACCCGCCCATAATCTGTGTCTGGGTGTCTGCACCGCATACTGGAAGGATCTAACGCATGTATACCAGCAACACGATGCCCAACGTCAGTACAAGCACAGGAATCCAGAAGTGAATGTCTGTCAGAATGGCTTTCAACGTTCGATCCCTGGTAATCTTCGACCCCGCACCACAGATGGATGACCATGTGCCGTGCGCCTTTGGATGTCTGATATCGTACATAACGGTAGTGGCATGTTCAAAGCCTGTCAATAAAGTGAGGACAACGGTGTAATCGTCAGCCAGGTGAGATTTCCCGGTCCCACACATGAACCAAGCCATAAAACTCAAGGCTTAATGACGGCAACATTTTTGGTGACGTAACATAAAGCTGACCCTTTGGGAGGACTTCCCTATGAATAGCGCAAACACAGAAAATCCGCTTCAGCGGCTGGACGACTGGGATGATTTTGTCGCTTCGCGTTATAAAGAAGGAAAACCGGAAGGGGATTTCCGTATTTACGACGCCGAAGCCGATCCCGGTGTCGCAGAATTTTATCGGCAAAACCACGCGCAACAAACTGTGGATTTCGTGCAGTTGAAGGAGCAGGAGTATTTACCACTCCGCAAAGGTCAAAAAAGCATTTGGGAAGCAGCAGAATTCCTGAACACGTTAGTCGATGAAAGTGACCCTGACACGGATCTGACGCAGATAGACCATCTGTTGCAAACTTCCGAAGCGATTCGACAGGATAACCAGCCACGCTGGTTTGTGCTGACCGGATTTATCCATGACCTGGGAAAGGTCCTCTGCCTTTATGGTGAGCCGCAGTGGGCTGTCGTGGGCGACACGTTTCCCGTTGGATGTGCCTATTCCGATCAAATCGTCTTTCCCAATTACTTTGCCGCCAATCCCGATTCGCATAATTCCACCTACCAGGATCTTTATGGGATTTACCAGCCCGGATGTGGTCTTGATAATGTCCACTTATCCTGGGGCCATGATGAATATATCTATCAGGTAGCAAAGAATTATTTGCCGGAACCGGCACAATACATGCTGCGATACCACTCATTTTACGCGGCACACAAACACGGAGCATACCGCCACCTTATGTCAAAGCATGATGAGGAGATGTTCGATTGGGTTCGAAAATTTAATCGTTACGATCTCTACTCAAAAGGTGCGGCCAAGCCCGACCTGAAAAAGATTCGCCCATATTATGATGACCTGATCGCGGAATTCTTCCCAGAGAAAATCGACTGGTAATCTTCGCTGACGGCTTCCCTTGGCTGCTCTTGGAATAACTCTTGTCGGAAGAATGACCGAGGTGAGGATTCGCAACTCCCGTTGTGTGGAATGGCCGTATCGTCGCCTATGCGTTTTCAGAGACAGCAGTGAAGAAATACAAGACGTCTGGTCAGGAGCGTTGAATCAGCGAGCTACCCGTCATGTCCTTCGGCTGGGGCAGCCTCAATAAGTCGAGCACGGTGGGCGCAATATCGCGCAGCGATCCTCCCGATCTCAATCCCAGCTTCCTGCCAATCTCCGTTATTAAGATGAACGGTACAGGATTCGTCGTATGCGCGGTGTGCGGGCCGCCTGCACCGGGATCCACCATCATTTCGGCATTGCCATGGTCCGCCGTCACCAGCATAGAACCGCCGTGCTGCCGGACCGCCTGATAGATCCTGCCCAGGCACGCGTCGACCGTTTCCACGGCGCGAATTGTCGGTTCCATCTTGCCGGAGTGGCCAACCATATCCGCATTCGCAAAATTCACCACGATCACATCGAAAGCCGTATCCGCGATGGCTTTTGTCACAACGTCCGCAATTCCGGCGGCGCTCATCTCCGGAGCTAAATCATAGGTCGCAACTTTTTGCGAAGGCACCAGAATCCGGTCTTCGCCCGGAAATGGTTTTTCAACTCCGCCATTAAAAAAATAGGTCACGTGCGCATATTTCTCCGTCTCCGCCACGCGCAAATTTCGCAAATTTGCCTGAGCCATCAGATTCGCCAGCAGATTATCCATCGACTCCGGCGGTACAACGACCGGCAGCGTGAACAGCTTGTCGTACTGCGTCATGCAGACGTAGTGCAGGTCCTTCGGAACCGTATTGCGCGGGACGATTGCGTCCAGATCATCCGCTCCCGGCAGGTCGCGCCCTTCCTGAGCCGTCAGCCCGCTGTTCCGCGCGAGTACGCGGGTAATCTGGCGCGCACGGTCGGCGCGGAAATTGAAACAGATGCAGACATCTTCATCCGCGATTGTGGCGACAGGTTTTCCTTTTGCATCGGCACAGGGAAAAGGAATAGACAAACTCATCCGTCACGCCATTGTTGTAGGATTCCCGCAGTCTTGCGACGGGATCGGCATGCAGGCCGCCCTCCGCATGTCCCTTTGCCATTGCATCGAACGCCTTCGCTTCCCGATCCCAGCGGCGGTCGCGATCCATTGCGTAGTACCGCCCGGAAACGGAGGCAATTGCACCCACGCCGTATTGGCGCATCTGCTGCTGTAACTGCTCCAAATATCCCGCGCCGCTGGTTGGCAGCGTATCGCGGCCATCCAGAAACGCATGCACGAAAGGCTGGCTCACCTGTTCCTGCCGCGCCAGTTTCAATAGTGCGTAGAGATGTCTCTGGTGCGAATGCACACCGCCATCGGATACCAGCCCGAGCAGATGGACACGGCGCCCGCGCGATGCCGCGGAACGCATCGCATCGACCAGCACGGGATTCCTGAAGAAGCTTTCATCCTGGATCGCATCGTCGATCCGCGTGATGTCCATGCGAACGATCCGGCCAGCGCCGATGTTGAGATGGCCGACTTCACTATTGCCCATCTGACCATCCGGCAGGCCAACAAAATGGTCCGAAGCGCGCAACAGCGTATTGGGAAATTCCGCCAGCATGCGATCATAGTTCGGCTTGCGCGCCTGCGCGATGGCGTTCGCATTCGTCTCCGCGCGATATCCCCAGCCATCGAGAATTGTCAAAACAAGTGGCTTGTTGTTTGCCATGGATTCCTGTGTTGGTCGAGTAAACGCCGGGCGCCCTGCTGGCGACCTGAGCTTGTCGGAAAGGCCTACCGTCTGAGATTTGGGTTCAGCAGATTATTCGCCGAAGTTGACCGATTCGATCCCGAGGAACTTCGCAGCCTGGCCGAGTTCTTCCTCAATCCGCAGAAGCTGGTTGTATTTTGCGATGCGGTCTGTGCGCGATGCCGAGCCGGTCTTGATCTGCCCGGCACCCGTCCCAACTGCCAGGTCAGCGATGAATGTGTCTTCCGTTTCACCGCTGCGATGCGAAATGATCGACGTGTAGCCGTATCGCCGCGCCAGGTCGATGGCATCGAGCGTTTCGCTCACCGTGCCAATCTGATTCACCTTAATCAAAATGGAATTACCCACGCCCTCATCGATGCCGCGCTGCAGGATTTCCGAATTCGTAACGAACAGATCGTCTCCCACAAGCTGCACGTGATCGCCCAGCTCGCGGGTCAAATGCGCCCAGCCCTCCCAGTCGTTCTCCGCCAGACCGTCCTCCAGCGAGACAATGGGATACTGACGAATCCAGCTTCCCCAAAAACGCGTCATTTCCTCGCTTGAATACTCGCTCCTGTCGGATTTCTTGAAGACGTACTTATTCTTCTCCGCATCGTAGAACTCGCTAGCCGCCGGATCGAGCGCAAGAAAGATCTCCTCGCCGGGCTTGTAGCCCGCTTGAGCGATAGCTTCAAGAATCACTTCGATCGCTTCGGTATTGGACTTGAGCGAAGGAGCGAATCCTCCTTCATCGCCAACGGAGGTGTTATAGCCCTTCTTTTTGAGTACGCTTTTCAGCGTTTGAAAGACCTCGACTCCCCAGCGCAAGGCATCGGAAAAATTCTCCGCGCCGGCCGGCATAATCATGAATTCCTGAAAGTCCACATTGTTGTCAGCATGTGCGCCGCCGTTCAGGATATTCATCATCGGAGTTGGCAATGTGCAGGCATTGACGCCGCCGAGATACCGATAAAGCGGCATGCGCAGCTCGTTCGCAACCGCGCGCGCGGAAGCCATGGAAACGGCGAGAATCGCGTTCGCACCCAGTCGGCCTTTATTTGGCGTGCCGTCCAGCGAAATCATCGTCTGATCGATCAGGCGCTGATTGCCGGCATCCATACCGGTCAACTCCGGACCGAGCACGCTCTCGATATTTTCAATTGCCTGCAATACACCTTTGCCCAGATAGTGCTCTTCATCGCCGTCGCGCAGTTCCACCGCTTCGTGCTCGCCGGTGGAGGCACCGCTTGGAACCGCAGCACGACCGATTGCCCCGCTCTCTAAAATCACATCGGCTTCGACGGTGGGATTGCCGCGTGAATCCAGAATTTCGCGTGCACGGATGGAGGCAATTTCGGTCATAATGCTCCTGAGAACTGTGTGTTGAAGTCGGTCGTTGAGGCGAGGACGGCGATCCACCGGGATCGAATTCCCTCCAGCCGTCTGGATGAATTGAACGAACTCTGACATGCGACTCGAATGCGCGAGCCGTTGCCGCGCCTGCTGCTTGTTGCCTTATTCTTGCTCGATTGTAGCAAAGGAGGGGTGACGGCTTGCGCCCGATCAGTCGCCTGCAGGTGTTGTCAGTCCAGTAACGCCAGCCCGCTTGCGATAACTACGTGGATACCTGGAAAAGTTCTGCGAAACATTGGGCGAAAATGCTCATCTACACTGGAGGAGTGGCACTGCGAATATTACGGTCACCGAAGTTACGCAAGATGTACCACTCGCGTCCAACAACTTTAGATGTATTTAATGCTGTATAAATTGCACGACGTATCAAGAGGTGTGTCGATGAAATTCGCAATCGCTGCAGGTCTGGCTGTTGTTTTGACGGGTACTGCATTCGGGCAAAGCGCAAAGCCAAGCCCCTACACCGGCGTGTCCCACCCGCCGGATGAGGCCATTGTGACCAACGATCTTGGTCCAACGACTGCTCCCGCGACAAGTTCGCCGGATACAGACACACTGACTGTGAGCCAGCCGACGGCGCACATGGAGACGATGCCCACGTCTCCCAGGGACCGCGACTACGTCGAGCATCCCGGATTAGTGAGCAGACCCGCGCCCGCTCCGGTTACCGACGATGGCGATGCCGACATTGTGACCAGCGTTCCCTCGGGCCCGAATCAATTGCCGGAAGGAACCACCTTGACGGTTTCGCTGGAACAGCAGCTTTCGACCGCTACCACACAGCCCGGCACAATTTTCAGCGCTCGGGTCGTGCAGCCGGTCATGAAGAACAATCGCATCGTTATCCCAGTTGGCTCGACTGTAACCGGGCGCGTCACATCGGTCAGTTCCGGCCGGCGCATCACGGGTGGCGCTTCCATTCGTCTGCGCCCGGATGAAGTCGTTCTGCCCGACGGCACGCGCTATTTCCTGCACGCTGAAGTTTACGATTTAGAAAATCGCAGCAAGGTCAAACCCGATTCCGAGGGCAATGTAACCAGCGTCTCTCATGGCAAGCGCACGCTTGCGGAAGCGGGCCTGTTTGGCGGGGGGGCCGCCGCGGCTGGCGTTATGATTGCGAGTGGTCCGGTCGGGCTGGTCGCCGGCGGAGCGGCCGCCGGGTATGTGGGAGCGCACTGGCTGCTCGAAAATCATCAGGCGATTCTGCCAAAGAATTCCGAAGTGGTCTTCGGACTGACGCAGCCCATGTCGCTGGTATCCTTCCACGAATAAAATTGTGCTTGTCACGAAATCGAAAACGGAGTATCTCTGGTAGACGAATTTTGTTCCAGGAGAACTCCAATGCAATGTGTTTCGTGCAGTAATGAAATCGCTCCTCAGTCCGCATTCTGCGCTGCCTGTGGAGCGCCTGCCGCAGCCGCTCCCGGGGTTGGAAGCATTCCCATCGCTTCCACTGCTCCGGCAACGGGCGGTTTGTCGGAAAAAGCAGCCGCGGCTATCTCATACATCACCATCATCCCGGCCATAATTTTCCTCGTGATGGAACCCTACAACAAAATGCGCCTGGTCCGCTTTCACGCAATGCAGTCGATTGCCTTGACCGTTGCCTGGATCGTCGTCTGGGTTGCGCTCATGATCCTGCACGTGGTGCTTCACTTTATCCCATTTGTTGGGGTGCTCTTTTTACTAGCGGATTTGGCTGTAGCCGTCGGCTTCTTTATTGCATGGCTGTTAGCCATTTTCAAAGCCAGCAAGGGCGAATACTTCAAGCTGCCGATCATAGGCGGGTTCGCCGAAAAATAAAATCGGCGTTAAGGCGTTCTCCTGATTGGTATCGAGGAAGGATTCCAGTGATTCGCACCATGGGTGAAGCGACGATTTCGGAATCTTCTTCGTTCAGCGTGATGTCCCCACGGACTGCTCGTTCAACGAACCTGCTGGACAAGCAATACCGCATCCGGCCAGTTCTTCGGCGGAGTAAAACTTTTGTCCGCTGAAGCAGAAAATCGCTCCGGCGGCAATCTTCGCCCTGTCGAGGGATTGATCCAGGTTGCGTTGAGCTGCCCAGCTTTCAGTTGCTCCAGCTGAAGCTCCGCGGTTACGGGGCTGCTGAAATAGACCATCGCCCAGGTTCCCTTCGACGAGATTGCCGCCACATTCAGCGTCGTTCCGCTGCTTTCGCCGGAAGCAAAAAGCTGCTGGTCCGGGCGCAATTCCCACCAGGAAATGCCGGCGAAAAGACGATGGAGAATCTGCATGTCTCTTGCGCCTTCGCTGGAAAGTGACGCCTTCCAGGTAGGAGCCTTACGCCACATATCGCTGTGTCCGTAGGTGAAAAATCCGCCCGAAAGGTATGTCCAATAGGCCTGTTTGCGAATAACCAGCGGAGTGATCGGCTTGGTTGGATACTCCGGCCCGGCTTCATACGCGCCTTCGGCCAGGATGACCGGCTTTGTGGGTTTCAGGCCATAGTCTGTGGCGATTTCTCCGGGAATGTCCTTGTACCATGCCCAGGTCTGGATCATATCCGCGGCCAGCCATTTCTCCTGCTGGTTATTGCGTAACGTTCCGCCGGGATGAAACATGATCAGATGGGTGCCCCCATCGCCCTCCTGCAAGCCGTGCGCCAGGGCTCGCCAGACATCAACGAAAGCGGCAAATTTGCGGACTTCCTTGGCCCGTCCAGATCACGTCACGATCGCCTCCCACGATCCACACCAGGTTGGGGACATTTCTGTACCGATGGCCCAGCCAGCGCCCATACGCCTCCGCGTTTGCCATCGTTATCATCTTGTAGTTGACGACGAACGATCCCCAGGCGGGCAGCAGTCCCACATACAGCCCATCTTTCGCGGCGTCGGCGACGACCGCGTCCACGTTCTTCCAATACGCCTCGTTGGGCTGCAATGGATCCTGATTGCGCCAGGGCTGCACTCCCGCGGTGTTGGCGTTCGGTTTCAAGCCATGCTCGGTTCCCGTTCCCCCATCCCACGCGGCGACCATCTGCACCAGCGTGAAGCCCATCTTCGCGCGGGCGTCCAGGTAGGTTTTCGCTTCCTCCGGCGTGTATGCCGTCAGAAGCGACCACGCAGTATCGCCCAGCCAGAACCAGGGATGGCCGTCCGCAGTTTCGAAATAGCGGCCTGACGAGCTGACCCGGAGCGGACGCATTTCCGCCGCGCCTTTTTTCGAAGCACCTTCCGCTGAAAAAGTAGCGAAGCAGCCGAATGTGAAGAAAAGGATCAGGACAGCAGAGCAGAATCGCAATCCGGTTTTCATACAACACCTCCCGAGAAAGCTGCAGTTGCTCAAGCTGGTGGAGTGTTTTTCCTCGACCGATAAATTCGCGCGCAAGGCTGCCCGGTGCTGCAGATCAGGAACAGAAGATTCAGATTCTGCGGATGCTGGCGCACTGCTGCCGCCACCGGATCGCCATCGAGCGCGACGACAAAATCGGCCGCGGCGGCGGGATCCTTCATCGCCGCCTGCCACAGGCTATAGTCGCCTTCATTCACCGTCTGGCGCAACGGAAATCCAATCTGCTGCAGTGCGCCAATATGAGCCGAGGTATACATCAGCAGGGTCGAATGCGGAGGGAGCAGGATCAGCTTGGATGCCAGAGCCTGTTCAAAGGGAATGCGCGTGGCGGCGTTCGCCTTTGCCTCCTGCAGCACCAGAGGGGTTGCGCGCAGCAGAAGAAAATTGCTGATCAGAATCAGCGCCAGCGCGAAACCCACAACCGCACGGGTCCATTGCGGCCGCTTGCGTACGGCTGCCCGCACCGCGAACACCGGAAACAGCGCAAATGCAGGCAGCAGTTCCATGCCATAGCGAGTGTTGTAGTAGGAGTGAGGAAACCATACCGGCAGAAAAATCGGCACCGAGCCATATGCGACGGAATACGCATAGAACGGGATCGGCATCCAGAACAGCAGTACGGCCGGGAGCGCGCGGCTTCTGTAATGCCACAGCGCATACCCGGTTCCCAGCGCGGCCATAGCCAGCAGCCATCGCCCGCATCGAAGGGGAGCGGCGCCCATCTTTGCGGATTTCACATAATAGAGAAATGCCCACCACACATGATGCCACCCCGGGTATGGCAGGGTGCCGGGTTTGGTCGTGCGCTCGGCAATTGCTTTCGCCGAGTATGGACCACGCAGAAAATCCAGCGGATCGCCGTAGAAATACCAGTTGTATCCCAGCCAGGTTAGAGGCGCGGCTGCGAGCAGTACCGTGCAGACGGCGAGCACGCGCGCATTGGCTGCGGAGCGCCACCATCCGTACTGCCATACCCAAACCGCCACCATCAGCCATGCCAGCGTGCCGAGAATCCAGCCATCGTACCGGGTAAAGACGGCGGCGATCAGCACCACCGTCAGCTTCCACAACGCCCGCCGCGCAACTTTGCCGTCCCCGCGCCGCACTCCGGACTCAAACGCCGTCAGATGCACGACGCTCCAGACCATCAACGCGAGAAACAGCGGCTCCGTCATGGCCGTAACCGACATGTACAAGAGGCCAGGATTCAGCGCGAATGCAGCGAAGACCAGCGCCGCCAGCATGGGCTGCATCCATCTGCGCGCCAGTTGGTAGAGCCCGGCGCAGCGCCAGAACATAGCTGGCCATCGAAGGGACCGCGCCACCAACGCCGGTCTGCCACCAGGTTGTCCGCTGCACGAAAGGCAGCAAAAGAAGATGCGGCAACGGCAGCCACACCGAGCCCAGTTGACGAAAACCGGGATTGAGCGAATCGAAGATACGCCGTGCAATATGCAGGTGCGCGACGGCGTCTCCGTAAAGCAGCAGAAGATTATGACGCCCGCAGTAAACCAGCGACGCAGTACCAGCAGAGTCGCCACGGCGATGACCAGTTGAATTTCTTCACGGAGAGAGCTGCCGCCGGAAGGACGCGTGTATTGCCCGCTGGATTGCCTGCTCAGCTCACTCCGTCTCAAGATGAGAAAGCTCCCGGAAGCTCGCGAAGCGCTGGTCAATCTCTTCCCGCGTCAGTCGCTGTACGCGCTCAGTCCCGAAGCGCTCGACGGCAAACGATCCCATGACGCCGCCGTAGAACATGGCCCGTTTGAAGACAGCAGGCGTCAGCTCGGGCTGCGATGCGAGATAGCCGAAAAATCCTCCAGCGAACGAATCGCCCGCGCCCGTGGGATCGATGACTTCGGCCAGCGGCAGCGCAGGCGCATGGAAGAAACGGTTGCGTATATGAGAGGGAAAAGAGCGCTCGCCAAAAAACGCGGTGGCCCCATATTCGCCCTGCTTCACAATTAAGGTCTTCGGCCCCATCTGCATGATGCGCTCCGCAGCCTGCACCAGATTCGCTTCATTGGCCAGCAGTTTGGCTTCGCCATCGTTGATCAGCAGCGCATCCAGATCCCGCAACACGCGCTCCAGATTCTCCCGATGCCCGGTGATCCAGTAATTCATGGTGTCGCCGCAAACCATTTTCACGTGTGGCATCTGCTGGCGGACCTGCTGCTGCAGTACCGGATCGATGTTCGCCAAAAAGAGGAATTCGCTATCGCGGTAAGCGTCGGGAATCTTCGGCTGAAAGCGCTCGAACACGTTCAGATCCGTTTTCAGCGTGTGGGCTTCGTTCAGGTTCTCGCGATATTCCCCGGTCCAGTGGAAGCTTTTGCCCTTTGTCCGCTCGATACCCTGGATATCGATGCCGCGGTCGCGAAATACCGCTTCGTGCTCCGCCGTAAAATCTTCTCCGACCACGCCGATTATGCGGACGGAAGTGAAGAAGCTGGCCGCAAGGGCAAAGTGGGTCGCCGCCCCACCCAGACAGCGGTCAACCGTGCCATGCGGCGTGCTGATGCTATCAAATGCAACCGAACCGACGACGAGAATCGACATAGCTAGGAATCTTTCCTGAGATTTCCTCTTGCGAGTAAGTTATTCCTGGGGCTGTAAATACTTATCGAGCAGCAAACGCAGCTTCTGCCGGGTGGCCGTGGAAACAGCAGCCGGCCGGGTAAGAATTGCGTTCTCCAATGCCGATTGGCAGCGGCACCTCCGCTTCATCCGCAGCGCAGTCGCGGCTGCATCCAGCACCTTGAGCGCCGATGCGTTGTTCTGATTCAGCACGGCCACGATCTGGTCCGTGGTCACGGAGTCATGGCCGGTATGCCAGCAATCGTAATCGGTCACCATGGCCAGCGTGGCGTAGCAAATTTCCGCCTCGCGCGACAGCTTGGCTTCCTGCAAAATCGTCATCCCTATGATATCGGCGCCCCAGGAGCGGTACAGGTTCGACTCAGCACGCGTCGAAAACTGCGGACCTTCCATGCAGACGTAAGTCCCGCCGCGGCTCGCTTTCACGCCATTCGCGTCGCAGGCGGTCATCAACGCGTCGCCAATCTCCGGACAGACAGGATCGGCCAGCGATATGTGCGCCGCGATATCCGGCCCGAAAAATGTGCTGCGGCGCGCATACGTCCGGTCGATGAATTGATCTGGCACAAGAAATGTCCCCGGCCGATGTTCCTCTTTCAGAGAGCCTACGGCTGAGATGGACAGAATCGCATTTACCCCCAGCTGTTTCATCGAATAGATATTGGCGCGGAAATTAATGTCGGAAGGCAGAATCGTATGGCCGCGTCCATGCCGGGCAAGAAATGCTACTTTCCGGCCGCCCAGGTCTCCCAGCGTCAACCAGTCGGAAGGATCGCCGAAAGGCGTGCTGATCTGCTCCGAACGCACGTTTGTAAGCCCGGACATGTGATACAAACCGCTGCCGCCTATGATGCCGATTTCCGCGCGAGCCATTTCTTCTGGGTGCTCCTTTAGCTTGACCGCAGCTCTTCAGTTGCAAAGTGGTTGGACCGGTTTTCCTATAGATGTAAGACGAAGCGATTAAGGCCTACGCATCCGTTCATTAAAGAACGGACGCACGTAAAAAATTTCCGCCACCTCACAGGAATAGGAAAACCGGTCTAGTATACGCGAGGCTTATTCGAACCAGCGTGCTGGAGGCCGCAGATTCCTGACCAGATCCGCAAATCACCCGAACTCATCAGCCAGCGACGCAGTCCTGCGGTCAATTCCGTGCGCGGCACGTCTCGCTTTACTTCGACGCTTCCAGGATTGCCCGCGCTGCTCATCATCACGATCTGCAGCTTGCGCGCCAGTTCCAGCGGAAAGCTTTCGCTGATGAAAACCGTTCGCCCGGAAACCGCGATGAGAACCGGGCCTTCCGGCGTGCTCCATATGCGCGTGGAAATTCCTTTTTCTTCAGCAGCACCATCGTTCGGCTGAAGGATTGCGTGGTCGTATTTGCGCGGAATCTCGCGCGCATAAACCTCGGCAAACGATTGTGCCGCCTCGGGTGTCGCCCATTGCGACAAGATAAAACAATGCGAGTGACGCCGGAGAATTCTGCGCTGCGTCCGTGCTCGCCGACTTGCTTTGCGCAGTGTAGTAAATACCGCCGCGCCAGGCCGGCGTCAATGCCCTCGCCGCCGCCCGACCGCCAAAAAGCTCCGTCAGAATCTGCACATCGAATTCGCCCATCACGCCGACATCATAGGGCCGGTACTGCGCGTCGATCAGCGGATGGATGTCGGGCATATGCAGCAGCGGCACCGGTCCGTGGTCGAGATAGACCTTCGGCGTCATGATTTCATAGGTCGAAGACGGCGGGCGATCCAGCATGTCGGCGAATGCAGCTTGTTTGCCTTTGGCGGTCAGCACGGCACGCACAAAGTTCAGGCCATCGATATAGGGGAACAGAAGTGAACGCTGCAGCAGCAGTGGAGCACTCGCCAGTGTTGGAGAATCGGAATCGGAACTCATTGCCTGATTCATTCTGTCGGCGAGCTCGGGCGCGGACAGCAGATTTTTCCCCACGGGCGCCAGTGCGTAATCGATGAAGACCGCCATCGCCTGCCCTTCGATGACCGCGTCGCGCGCGGCATCGTCCTCATCTGTAGCGATGTGCTGGTTATCCTGCTGAACATTTTTCGCGATCGAAAGATCGGTATCCTGGTCCCACTTCTCGAGATGTATATGCTGGTCCTGCAACGCATGGGTCAGCTCATGCGCCAGCACCGGCTTTTGGTCATCCGGCGGAATCCAATCCAGCAGGTTCACTGTTTTCGTCTTGTCGTTGTAATAACCGGCAATCTGCTCGCGGAGCAACCGGATCAGGAAAGGCTGCAGTTCAAAATCCCGATCGAGCAGGCCAAATTTTTTCAGCACCAATTCGCTTCTCTGCAGCCGTTTGGCATCGCGATCGTCATGCAACTGCTGCATAAGGTAATGCTCCACCTGATCCCGCGTGACCAGCTGGCGCTTCACCGTCTGCAGAATGGGAAGCCCGGTGTCCTCGCTGTCAAACCGCAGGATGGAATCGACCGAACTGAAAAGCTGCTTCGCCTGCTCCGGGGTAATGTGGGTGGACAGGTCCGCAGGCGCGGAGCCTGCCGGCCCGGGTTTCCCGTTCGAATTCTGCCCTGGCGAAGATTGGGGCTGTGCTGGAGCCGATTGCGGGCTGGACGGCGGTGCCGGGGCTTGCTGCGCCTGCGAACCTAAACTGAGTGCAGCGGAATACCACCATCGCGCAAAGTATCCACATGCATGGATTCCGCTTTCGGCGACAGGGCTGCGGCCATTGGCGATTCTTCATCAAAACTCTTTCCAAACTCCCGGAATTTACAAAAGCCGGCTGCTGTCGTCATCACCGCTATAATTTTGAGTGTACCGTTGCAAAGAAACACCCACCGCCAGTTATGAGCAATTCCACCGACAACCCATTGGACGAAACGTCTGTTCAGACGGAAGCCGCCGATTTTCCCGCCACGCCATTGGCGGCTGCGCTCGAGACTTCTTCCGTTCCGCTCGCCGAATATCGCGGCGCACGGACTGCCGAAGTATTTTCGAGCGTCCGACGATGAGTTAGCCGCGCTGCTGACGCATGCTGGTGTATATGACCTCGGCTGGCGAAGTTTTCTCCGCTGCTCAGGCAGAGATCGCGTGCGATGGCTCAACGGCATGGTGACAAATTCCGTCACCAATCTTGAAGAAAACGCCGGTTGCTACGCATTTGTATTGAATGCACAGGGCCGCATCCAGGGCGATCTTTACATTTATCGGCCGGGCGAACATCCGGACGAATTGTGGATCGAAACGGATCATAGTCAGATCGAAACGCTGGCCGCATTTCTTCGCCATTACATCATCATGGATCAGGTCACGCTGGAGCGTCAGAACACCTGGACTGCACTTGGAATCGCGGGCCCGCAGGCTGCGGATAAAATCGCCGCATTGGGCTTGCCGGTTGCGGAGATATCGCCCATCCATCTCCAGGAAATGTCCTGGCGGGGCAACCCGGTGGTCGTGATAGCGGCGTATAGCCCGCGCGTGCCGCGCTTTGAAATCTGGATGGAAACGAATACCGTGCTCGATCTCTGGAATGCTCTGAGGGACGGCGGCTGTATTTCGTGCGGCGCGAATGGCTATTGATCAGTTGCGAATTCTTGAAGGAACGCCGGCGTATGGCGTCGATATTGCCGATCGCGATCTGCCGCAGGAAACCAACCAGATGCGCGCTCTGAATTTCACCAAAGGCTGTTATCTCGGCCAGGAAATTGTGGAGCGCATCCGCTCCCGCGGCAATGTCCATCGCACGCTCAGCGGTTTTGTGCTGGAGAGCGAGCCCTCCGCAGAGAACAGAGCGCTGCTGGCAGACGACAAGCCGGTGGGCGAGATGACGAGCGTGGCCCGCATCTACATCCCTACTATCGGCGAACGAGTACTGGCGCTGGGCCGCATCCGCCGCGAAGCGCTGGAATCGAAAATCTCCACAGTCGATGGGATTGCCGTCGCGCCCCACGCCCTGCCATTTGACTTCACGGGTGCGGCAGTCCAGCCTTGAAGTAGCTGCGTTGCAGAACAAAAGCCATCCTTAGCCAAAAGGAACGAATTTCTTATGCCAGATAAAGACGAGCCGAAGGTCACATTTACCGACCGCCGAAAGATTTCAGCGGAGGGAGAAATCCGTCCTGAAGCCGCAGCACTGGAAGAGAACAGACCGCCGGGAAGCGGAGCAGCGTGAGCCAGCCGGCAAAGCCCCCCAATCGAATGTGACACAGTTCCCGGGAAACGCTGCCGGCTCCAATGCGCAGCAGGATTCCGTTCAACAAAGCAGGCTCCTCGCGGCGCCGGAGTCGACTGAACAAGCGGCCCCGCCGGAGGAGACTGTTCCCGAAGGGCCAACAGCGCAGGAAACCGCGGATTCGAATGCTGCCTACCAGCAGACTACGCAGCAGCTTGACGAACTGTTGCGAGCTAAAACGCCGGATGCCGGCAATCTCGGCCCGGTTTCGTTCGACCATCTGGTGCAATCCATGTACATGACCGCCATGATGGGCCTGGGCGCGGCCACGCAGCCAGGGGAGAAGCCGCGCATTGATCTGATGGGCGCTCGTCAGACGATCGATCTGCTGGGCGTACTCAATGAAAAAACGAAAGGAAATCTGACCGCCGATGAGCAACGGCTACTGGAAAGCGCCCTTTTTGAGCTGCGCATGACATTTCTCGAAATCACGAACGCGATCGCTCGCAATGCCGCCAATCCCGCGCAGCCACACCCTCCGAAGGGAAAATAAACGCGCAACAAATTGCCGGACGGAACGATTGCGTTGCCCCCGGATTACGAAAACCATGCACGCAGAACTCATTTTTTTAGGCAGTGGCACTTCGATGGGTGTTCCCACGCTGGGATGCGGCTGCCCGGTTTGCCTTTCGACGGACCCGCGTGACCTGCGCACCCGGCCTTCCGTGGCCATACAGTTTCCTGACAGCGAAAAAACGGAACGCTGCGTTCTGATCGACTCCGGCCCGGATTTTCGTCAACAGGCGCTGCGCGAACATCTCAGTCACATCGACGCCGTGCTTTACACCCATGCCCATGCGGACCACATTCTGGGCTTGGACGATCTACGGCCTCTCAGCTTTAAGGGTGCGGAGAAAATTCCTCTATACGCCGATCCCGCCACCAGTAAAGTTCTGCGAAACATCTTCGAATACACTTTTTCCGAAAGCAACACTTATCCCCACAAAGCCCGCGTCGCGCTGCATCCGCTTGCGCCCCACACAGATTTATTCGGCGCGGACTTCGTTACCGTTCCCTTGCTGCATGGAACACTGGAAACCGTCGGCTTTCGCTTCGGCAACGCCGCCTATTTGACAGATATGAGCGACATTCCGGCATCTAGTTTTTCTCTGCTCGAGCATCTCGATGTGCTGGTGATCGACGCTTTGCGCCGCACGCCGCACCCAAGCCATTCCAATCTGGAAACATCGTTGAAGTTCGTTGAAAAGATTCATCCGCGGCAGGCGTATTTCACGCATATGTCCCACGATCTGGGCCATGCCGGCACCGAAAACGAGCTTCCCCCACATGTCCGGCTGGCCTATGACGGGCTGCGTATTCCTATCGAGCTATAGCCATGCAGGTCTTTCGATCCATTCAGGAGATCCCCGCGAATTACGGCCCTTCTGTGGTCACCATCGGGAATTTCGATGGCGTGCATCGCGGGCACCAGGCGGTCATCGCGGACGTGATCGACCGCGCCCGCACGCTTCACGCACGCTCCGTTGCGGTGACCTTCGATCCTCATCCTGTGCGGGTGTTGCGCCCGCAGGTTCCACTGCGGCTTATTACCGGGACCGATCAAAAACTGGAACTGCTGGAGCAGACCGGCATCGATGCCGTGCTCGTGCTTCCGTTTACGCATGCGCTCTCTCGGCTGACCGCGCAGGAGTTCGCGCGCAATATCCTGTCCGGCGCGCTCGGAGCCGTTGAGGTGCAGGAAGGTGAAAATTTCCGTTTTGGCGCCGATGCCCGGGCGGACATCAATGAACTGGCATCGCTGGGGAAGGAACTCGGCTTTCGCGCCCGCGTTCACCGGCCCATTGTTCGCCGGGGAGTTGAAGTTTCAAGCAGCGGTATCCGCGCAGCCATCACGGAAGGAAAGATGCGAGCGGCGCGGCAGTCGCTGGGCCGTCCGTTTGAAATCGTTTCCACGCCAGCGGCCGGCCGCGGTTACGGCGCACGCTATACGGTTCCCACCATCAACCTTGCGCCTTATCGCGAACTGGTTCCAGCCAACGGCGTCTACATCACCTGCCTTCAAATTGGCAGGGAAGAGTTCCAGGCCGTCACCAATGTCGGAAACCGGCCTACGTTTGGAGAAGGATCGTTCGCGATCGAGAGTCACATTCTCAATTTCCATCCCATCGCGCTCGACGAACGTACAGAACTCAGGTTGCGCTTCCTCGACCGCATCCGCGCCGAAATCGAGTGGCCCTCACCCGAGGCTCTGAAGGGCCAGATACAACGCGATATTGCGCGCGCCCGGCACTACTTCGGACTGTATGACGCTGTATCGCGAGCCGGTCGCCTGTCGCCGAAAAAATAAACCCACGTCTCGGAAGAGGCGTGGGCTCACATCTACGAGTTCACAATGGCAGAAATGGCGTGTCGGAAACGACGAATCTACGCCGCCGCTTTGGCTTGCTGGTTCACTCCTTTGGAGACCTGCGTCAGCTTTTCATCTGCGGCCTTTTCCTCGGAGAGGGTCTGTTCCAGCAGACTCATTATTTCGGGTTTTCCCAGCAGTTTCGCCATGGAACGAACGGTTCCGTACCCGGCCATTTCATAGTGTTCGACGCGCTGCGCGGCGGCGATCAGCCCTGCGTCGCGAACCGGCCCTTTATCGACATCTTCGATGACTTCAGAACCTTCCAGCACCAAACCCTTCATACCTTCGCAGGTCTTTCCAGTCGCCTTTTTCCCGAGGGTCTGGAAAATCTGTTCGAGGCGCTCCACGTGGCCTTTCGTTTCTTCCAAATGATTTTCAAGCGCAGTCCTCAACTCCGTGGAAGATGCGGCCTTCGCCAATTTCGGCAGTGCTCTTGTAATCTGTTTTTCCGCGGAATACAAATCCTTCAATTCATCGAGAAAGAGGTCTTCGATCGTTTCAACAGCCATGGCATGTACCTCGTAATGCGGGAATTTACCTACTACCGACTAGGATGCAATTCTGAGGTTTACGGCATGACTGATTTCATACTGCTATGAGAGACAAGCCACCAAGGGTGCGCCCGCGGCTTGTGTGGCAATTACGGCGGGATTGAAGTCGTGGCCTTCCAAACTGCGTTTTAGTTCTGTCCGCCGGACGATCTAAGTACAAGGGCGGCAGCCATGGTGACCAGGGCGGCTGGGAAGAAGAGGGCCTTCTCCGAGAAATGTAAAGCTCCTGCAGCGCCGAGCAATGCGCCAATCGCATACGCGATCCAGGTGGTGAAGAATACCGCAACCCTCTGGCGGGCTTGTTTTCGTTCACCCGGTGTTTCCGAGCTGGCGAGGGCTGAGCCAAGATTTTCAAGGTCGCCGGTAATGAAGGAGGTGTTCACATTGATGCCCTCGATGCTGTGAAATGCATCGTTCTGTACTCCCAGGGCCAACGCCAGGAAAACCAGCAGCAGGACTCTCAGTTCATCTGGGTGCGATATACAAGCCAGCGCACACAATAGGACAAACTCGATGGCAAGCGCGAGCAGCCTGGTCCGCCGCTGCCGGCGGGACATCCATTTATGTAGAGCCGTGTGCGCGAGCAAAATTCCGGCCATGAACGCGACCACGACCCCGAAACGCAGCCCGGCTTCCTTCCAGTTGCGCATAATGATAGAAGCCGCAAACAGAACGGTATTGCCGGTCATATTTCCGACGAAGACATGGCCCAGACGCAGATACGCGATGACATCGACCGCACCGGCGGCCGCACATAAAATCGCGGTCAAGGGAATCGCTGACCGCGCCGGTCGTTCGGGTGAATCCACCATGGTGAAAGCTTCTGGGGGAAACTGAAACCTAAAGCTTCTGGGGGAAACTGAAACCTAAAGGATGTAGCGGGAAAGGTCGTGGTCCTTCACGATCGAGGCCACCATGTGTTTGACGTACTCCGCATCGACGGAAATTACCTTCTCCACCCCTGTGGCGCTCGCCCGTTCCGTCAGCGGGATCGAACGGGAAGGTCCGGAGTCGTGCTGCGGCAGGCCATGCATCGGTTCCGCGCTGGCGGCCAATGCTACAGGCGCGTTGACAGTGCCAGCAGCTTGATCGTCGCCATGCTTGGCTCCGGATTTCCTGGCAAGATCCGGCGCATCGAAGCTGATCTCGTCCAGCACCCGCTCCATGATGGTATGCAGGCGGCGAGCGCCGATATTTTCCGTCGACTCATTCACCCGAAATGCGAAATTCGCGATTTCCGCCAGCGACTCGGGCGAAAATTCCAGCTTCAGTCCCTCGGTTTCGAGCAGTGCCGTCGATTGTTTTACCAGTGAAGATTTCGGCTCGGTCAGAATCTTAATGAAATCTTCAACCGTCAACGACTGCAGTTCCACGCGAATGGGGAAACGCCCCTGCAACTCTGGAATTAGATCGCTCGGTTTTGAAACATGGAACGCTCCAGCAGCAATGAACAGGATATGGTCGGTGCTGACCATGCCGTAGCGCGTGTTTACCGTGGTGCCTTCGACGATGGGGAGAATGTCGCGCTGAACGCCCTCGCGCGAAACATCCGGACCATGGCTGCCTTCGCGGCCGGCGATCTTGTCGATCTCGTCCAGAAAAACAATCCCGGAATTCTCCACGCGCTCGATAGCGATCCGGGTCACCTGGTCCATGTCGATCAGCCGCTGTTCTTCTTCCTGGACCAGGTACTCGAAACCTTCCGACACCTTCATCTTGCGCTTTTTCGTCCGCTGACCAAAGATGTTGGGCAAAATGTCTTTCAGGTTGATGTCCATCTCCTCAATGCCCTGGTTGGAGATGACTTCAAAGGAAGGCGTGTTGCGCTCGCGGACGTCGATCTCCACCATTCGCTCGTCCAGCTTGCCTTCACGGAACTGGACTCGCAGTTTTTCCCGCGTACGCTGGTGGGAATCGCTTCCCGAAGTCTGCGTGGGACTAGGGAAGGCAATCGTGTTGCCGTTCAGGTCCCCGATGGCGCTGGGAGCCGGCGGCGTTGCTGAAGCGCTGCTCGCGGCCGGCAGCAGCAGGTCGAGCAGGCGTTCTTCGGCGTTCAGTTCCGCTTTATCTGCGACCTCTTCCAGCTTCTCTTCGCGCAGCATATCGATGGCGATTTCGACCAGGTCGCGAATCATGGACTCAACATCGCGCCCGACATAGCCGACCTCAGTAAACTTCGACGCCTCCACCTTGAGAAAAGGCGAGTTGGTCAGCTTCGCGAGCCGCCGCGCAATTTCCGTTTTTCCCACGCCGGTGGGCCCGATCATGATGATGTTTTTCGGCATGATGTCGTCGGCCAGCTCCGGGGCCAGCTTCTGACGGCGCATCCGATTGCGGAGCGCAATGGCCACAGCGCGCTTGGCGGCGTGCTGCCCGACAACATGTTTGTCGAGCTCAGCCACGATCTGGCGCGGCGTCATTTCCTCCAGCGACAACTCCTGATCTTCTTCAGTTCCGGGAAGATAAATGGCCACATTTGCTCCTTAAATCTGCATCACTGGAATCGGTAAACGCCAGGTTTGCGGCTCCGGCCAGTACAGCATCCTACAGCTCTTCGATGGTGATCTGATCGTTTGTGTAGATACAGATCTGCCCCGCGATTCGCAATGATTTCTCGGCAATGTCGCGCGCGGGAAGTTCCGTATTCTGCATCAGCGCGCGCGCCGATGCCAGCGCGAAGGACCCGCCGCTGCCGATCGCGGTGATACCCTCGTCGGGCTCGATCACATCTCCCGCACCGCTGATCAAGTAGGTCTGCTGCAAGTCCGCGACTACCAGCAACGCCTCGAGATTGCGCAGCATTTTGTCCGTACGCCAATCCTTCGCCAACTCGACCGCGGAACGGCCAAGATTGCCCGCATACTGCTCGAGCTTCGCCTCAAACCGGCTGAAAAGTGAAAACGCATCGGCGGTCGAACCGGCAAATCCTGCCAGAACTTTCTCCTGGTAAAGACGGCGAATCTTTCGCGCCGAATGTTTGATGACGCTATCGCCAAGGGTGACCTGGCCGTCGGCCGCCATCACCACGCGGCCGTTTCGGCGTACGCAAAGCACCGTAGTCGAACGAATGCGAGTCCGCTGGCTGGAGGTCTTTCTTTTACTGGAAAGGGAAGAACCCGAACGGCCAGGAGAATGACCTGGGTGGAGATAAATGTCAGACATCGTCACTTACGATTATAAAGCAGTTGATTCCCCGCAATAAAACGGGATACACGTTTGACCGTCGTTCGGCTATTCTCCAGAGTAGGTCGCATTCTCTAGGCGTCCGACGAAAAGATATGCCATCCTGGGTTACAAATCACGGTCCTGTTCTTGCCACTGCCACTGCGCTCCCGGTCGCCGCCGCTCTCGCCGTCTGGTGGGCGCTCCGCCGCCGCAAATCTGCGGAAGAAATCGAGCGCGAACGCCGCGATCATCTGGTTCGCCATGGCCGCATCATCGACGGCACGATTCTCGATTGGACAGAGAAATCCGGCATGCCCGGTCCGGGAATTCTTCTCTACAGTTACGACATTGCCGGCGTGACGTATGAGTGTGCGCAGGACCTGACCTGCCTGGAAGATTCTGTCAAAATCGATACTTCCTGCCTGGGCATGCCGGCATCGGTTCGCTACGATTCCAAGAATCCCGCCAGCAGCATTATCGTTGCGGAAACCTGGAGTGGGTTGCGTCAGCCCGGCAGACTTTAGCGACAGTTTAGTCGAGAGTATCGCAGGGCTACTGGAATTTCGTGTACGCCAAGCTCCCTGGCGACCGTTCCGTCATTCAGCATTTTGGCCGCTTCCTGGAGCGTAATGGATTTCGGAGCGGGCTTGTAATCGCTCGTGACCTCGTCCTGCTGCTCGTTGATACTCTTGAAAATCAGCGCGTGACCATGGATGTGGATATGAGTTGTCGTGATATCCCATATACCGGGGCCGATTTCCTGCCGCTCCACCTCAAACGTTCCACCTTTTTGCAGCTTGCCCAGCAGTCCAAACCCAAAGTCAACGTTCTTTGCGAGAGTTCCCTTCAAGGATTTGATCCGTTTCTGCTTCGTGTCCACCACCATCGTGCCTTTCATGGCGGCGAAAACGCGGGCCTCGCGCGTAGGTGGATTGAACTTCGGGTTGGGTTTGAAGGCCAGCGTGGCCTCATCACCGCTCTCTCCCGTTTTCCTCCATAAAAACGCGTCGGGCAGCATCTTCGTCATCGCTGCTGCTTTTTTATCATCCTGTTGCTGGCTTTGCCTCTGCTTCTGCCGCACGGACGCGTCGGTCACAAAGCGGTGCATCTTCTGCTTGTCGGCTTGTTGCTGCTGCGGCGTTAAAGGATGGCCATTTATCTCGATGGTTTTCGAGATGTCCCCCTCCGGAGTCTGCACCACCAGTTTTACCGTGCTCTTCCCCCGAACCTTGTTGGCATCGCGAAACATCCAGCGTGAATGGTCCTTTGCGTCCGCAGCCAGTTCATTTGTGACGATCGACTGGACAAGGGCGCGCGCGTTCTGTTCCTCAGCATGAACGTGCATGGGTGCAAGAGAAGCAGCTCCGCACAGCGTCAGCGCCGTGACGCGATAAAAAGTCCGCATTCTTTTCTCCGGTCCCGCCGAATCGTGGCGGACACGCTACCTAGGATTCAGGCAAGCCGATTCAGGTTAGCTACTTCGCAGCCATGAGGCCGGTAAACGGGTTGATCTCCGTATCGGCAGGTTCGGGCATTAAACTGTATCTATGCACGTTCACGGGCCGGCGACGGAGAAGACCAAGCGCATCCTGCGCATCTCGCTGGTTCTGACATTTGCTTACATTCTGCTCACCTTTTTTGTCGGGCTTCGCGCCCATAGCCTCGCCCTGCTTTCTGAGGCGGGCCACAACACCTCCGATTTTCTGGCATTGCTGCTGTCGTTTGTCGCCGTCTATTTCCATTCCCGGCCAGCTACGGAGAAAAAAACCTTTGGCTATCGCCGCGCCGGCGTTCTGTCCGCGTTTGTGAATGGAATGGCGCTGATTGCCATCGCTGTATGGCTTGCTGTCGAAGCGGTGGAAAGGCTGATGCATCCCCGGGCCGTCGAGCCGCACCTGATGATGATTACGGCTGCGATCGGCGTCGCCATGAACGGCGCGCTGGCCTGGATGCTTTCCCGCGTCAGCCGCGATGTGAATATTCGTGCAGCCTTCATCCACATGCTCGGCGATACGCTTTCAACCGCCGCCGTCATCATCGGTGGCGCGGTGATTGCGGTCACCGGAATCGAGTGGATCGATCCCCTGCTGTCGCTGCTGATCGCCGCGATGATCTTCTGGTCTTCTCTTTCCATCATCCGTGAAACGTTGAATATCCTGCTCGAAGGCACGCCGGCCAATCTTTCGCTGGCGGAAATACGGCGCGCCATGCGTACAGTTGCCGGCGTTTGCGATGTGCACGACCTGCATGTATGGAGCCTTGGATCGCATCTGCACGCGCTCGCCTGCCATGTCACCATCGCCGACATTCCGCCGTCGGAAAGCCGGCGCATTCTCGAGGAGATCAACGTGGAACTTCGCGACCATTTCCAGATTCACCACACCACCGTCCAATTCGAGCAGCGCGATCAGGCTGGCTGCGAAGTCGAGGAGGGTTGCCTGTCAGTCGCGGAAGAAGCCCAGGGACATGGGCATGCACATGCGCATGGCCATTCGCATTCCCATTGATCTGATCCCGGAGAGAACGGAATTTTCTATTCCACGCCGGATCCTTTATGCTGGGTGCGGAAAATCTCCGCAACCCGATCGAGCGTGTCAATCTCCTCCACTGGCTTGTCCGTCCGGATGCGCACGATCCGCGGAAAACGCAGAGTATAGCCGCTGTCGTGCCGCTCGCCTTGCATGACGTTGTTGAACGCGACCTCAAGAACGATCTTGGGCTCGACAATCAACCGGCCATTGCGCGTCTCCAGCGTGTGCTCCAGGAACCACTGCGTCAGGTCCGCAATTTCGATATCGGTCAGGCCGGAGTAAGCCTTGCCGACATTTTTCAACACAGCCCCATCGCGCACCGCGAAGGTGTAGTCGCTCAGCACCGCGGCGCGCCTGCCGTTGCCATACTCGACGGCAGTCACGACAACGTCGAGTGTGGCCAGCTCGCGTTTCAATTTGAGCCATGCCGCTCCGCGCCTGCCGGGTTCGTAGACAGAAGCCAGAGACTTCAGCATCAGGCCTTCATTCCCCCGCAACTGCGCCGCGGAAAAGGCCTCGTCAATCTGGCTGATGGAAGACACCGGCGTGACTGGCGCAAGCTTCAATCGCGGCCGGGCATTTTCCGTATTAGAAACTGTTTCGGTTACAAATAGAGAAGCCTGCCCAGATTCCAGGTGAGCAAGGGCCGGTCGTTCGCCATTACTCCGCAAGGTGTTTATCGCCCAGTCCTCGAGGGCCACCCTTCTTTCGTGCAGCGGTGCGTCGAGCAGGAGATCTTCTCCGCGAAGCAAGATATCAAACGCCACGTACATGACCCGCGTTTCTGTTTGCATCGCCGCAGTCACTCGTTTGCGCCCCAGCCGCTGTTGCAGCGCGGTAAAAGGCAGCGCCCGATCATTGTCGAAATCCCAGGCAAGAATCTCCCCATCGAGAATCGCCGGAGTATCCGCGGCGGCGAACCACTCGGCCAGCTCCGGAAAGCTGGCAGTCACATCTTCCCGTGTGCGGGAAAAAATACGCACCCGCCCCGGCTGTGCCGGATCGCCGCAGTGGATCTGGGCGCGCATGCCGTCGTACTTGTCTTCGATCTGCGCGGGATTGGCGGCAAAACGGGCGAATGCCTCTTCCGCGCTGGCCACAGGCGTCGCCAGCATAAAACCGAGCGGATGGAACATTTGAAAACGTGCAGTTGCCAATTCATGCCGCCACGCGAGCGCCACCACTGCAGCAATGTTGCCGAGCATCGTTTCGGCCCGGCGAACGGCTGCCAGGTCTTCCTCCGCCGCCACCGCAATCGCCTCTTCAACGAGGCTCTGCTTTACGCCCATCCGCATGTCGCCGAGCAGCAGCTTGATCAGATATTTTGCTTCGAGCGGAGAGACCGATCGCAGAATTTCGACCAGCTGCGCGGATTTCGCCGCCTGCGTGCGAGCTGTAGCCAATGCCTCCAGGCGGACTGCGATTTCGCCCAATGTGAGTCCCTTGGTTTGTTGATGAGAGGACAGGAGCAGCTCTTCCGCCGCCGCGCCCAGATCGCCGTATTTGCGATAGGCAGCATGGAATTTTTCCGGCGTCGCCTTTGTAATGGTTTCCAACGCTCGTACGACCAGTTGGCCCCCGACCTGCACTTTCCGTTCGTCGGACTCTGCGAAAACCGCTCCGGTAAGGTATTGCGCGGCAACACCGGCAGCCTGCGCATCGAGCGGCCGCAAATAGTCCGCGATTGCAGCCCGTTTGGCAAGCTTGCTGCGGGTTCCCGCGACCGTTTCGCAGAGCATTGCGAAGCGCAGCCACGATGTCTCACCCGGATTCTCCGTTTTCGGTAAACGCGGTACCATATCAGCAGACATGATCTTCTCCAGCGCAATCCATTCCTCTGGTGAGACGCTCTATTAGCGGCGCCCGCCGCCTTTTATTCTGGCAGTCGTCCCAATTTCCGATCGCGAAACACAGTTCACCGAACCTTACATCGGCAGGGAAATGAATCTATGCTTGAACGCCTGACACAAATTGAAAATCGTTATGACGAGCTTTCGCGCCAGCTCGCCGATCCCGCCCTGGTCAGCGATCAGCAGCAGTACCAGAAGATCGCCAAGCAGCACCGCGACCTCGAAGAAGTCGTCGATAGTATTCGCCAGCTGAAACGCATCAGCAGGGCATTCAGGATACAAAAGCGATGGCCAGCGAGCCGGACGCGGACATGCGCGCCATGGCGGAAGAAGAACTGGCGCAGCTTCAGGCCGAATTGCCCATTGTCGAGGAGCGGATTCGCATTCTGCTGCTGCCCAAAGATCCGAACGACGAGAAGAATGTCATCCTTGAAATTCGCGCCGGAACCGGCGGCGATGAAGCCTCCCTGTTCGCGGCGGAGCTGTTCCGCATGTACACGCGTTTTGCCGAGCTGCACCGCTGGCGCGTCGAGGTTCTTTCCATGTCGGAGTCGGGCGTGCGCGGCATGAAGGAAGTGATCGCCATTATCGAGGGTGACCGCGTCTTCTCTCAGTTGAAATATGAAGGCGGCGTGCATCGCGTGCAGCGCGTTCCGCAGACCGAAACCCAGGGACGTGTCCACACCTCCGCAGTCACGGTCGCCGTGCTGCCGGAGGCCGAAGATGTCGACGTGAAAGTGGAAGCCAAGGACCTCCGCATCGACACATTTTGCTCCTCGGGTCCCGGCGGCCAGTCCGTCAACACCACCTACTCGGCGGTCCGTATCACGCACATTCCGACCGGCACCGTCGTCAGTTGCCAGGACGAAAAATCGCAGATTAAGAATCGCGAAAAGGGTATGCGGGTACTGCGCGCGCGCCTGTATGAGATGGAAATGGAAAAACAGCAGTCGGCGCTCGCCAAAGAACGCAAGCAGATGGTGGGCACCGGCGACCGCAGCGAAAAAATCCGCACCTACAACTTTCCGCAGAACCGGCTTACGGACCACCGCATCGGCCTCACCATTCATCAGCTTTCGGAAGTGATGGAAGGCAAGCTGCAGCCCATCGTCGACGCGCTGATCGCCCACTATCAGGCCGAGCGCCTCAAAAGCGATGCCGTGCTCGCATGAGAGGCATATTCGCGCAGTCGATGACGGTCGGCGATGCGATCGGCTGGGGTGCATCCACGCTTGACCAGTCCGACGGCGGCTCGCGCAATAGCCGCAACGATGCGATATTGTTGCTGCGGCATGTACTGGGAATTTCCACGGCCGAGATACATGCGTCCCGGGAGCGCCCGCTCACTTCCGCCCAGACAAAAGAATTCAACGCCCTGATCCAGCAACGCGCGAAGGGCAAGCCCATCCAGTACATCACCGGAGAGCAGGAATTTTACGGCCTGCCGTTTCACGTCACGCCCGATGTTCTGATTCCTCGTCCCGAGACGGAACACCTCGTCGAAGCAGCGATTGTGCGGCTGAAAGACCACCCGGCCCCGCGCATCGTGGATGTCGGAACCGGCTCCGGAGCCATCGCCGTCGCGCTTAGCCCACGCACTGCCGAACTGCCACATGATCGCGCTCGATATCAGCGCCGCAGCTTTGCAGGTCGCATCGCAAAACGCTCAGCAGAACGGCGTCGCCGAACGCATCCGCTTTCGCCGAGTCCGATCTGTTCTCTGCTGTCGCGGGAGAGCAGTTCGACGCCATCGTGTCGAACCCGCCCTACGTTGCGGAAAAAGAACGTAAGTCGCTGCCGAAGGAAGTCCGCGACTACGAACCGGCGCAGGCGCTGTTCGCCGGAAAGACAGGATTGGAGATTTATCCAGCGCCTGATTGCGCAGCCCGCACCGCTGCTCGTACCCGGCGGCTGGCTGATGATGGAAATCGGCCACGGCCAGCGCGAGGCGGTTGCAGGCTATGCTGCAAGGCTGGGATGCGGTTGAGTTCATTGCCGATTTGCAGGGCATTCCGCGGGTGGCGCTGACCCGAAGGAGAAACATCCAGGACTAAAGTCGATAAGGTATCCGGACGCTGGCGTCGGATGGAAAATCGCGTGTGTTGCGGGTAATAAAGAGACGGTTATCCTCCTGCGCGGTGGCCAGGATAATGGCGTCTGGCAATTTCAGCTTCCGGCTTTTCCGCAGAAGAATTGCAATTTCAGCAACGGCGGCAGTAACAGGAAGAATCTTGAACGTGATCAGAAAGCCGCGGGTTCCCGTTTCGTATTCAGTCGGCGTGCCCGCCAGAACTTCCATCCAGGTAATAATGCTGATCGCCCGCTCGCGGTAGTGCGCCAATTCTTTTCGAGCGGCTTCAATCCCGCTTAGATAATCGATTAGAATGCTCGTGTCGAAAAGCGCTTTCACCGGGGTGCGCTACGCCTTCCACTCGCTGCGGATTTTATCTTGATAACTCAGGCCCTCTACGGGATGATTCGCCCAGAGCCCAAAACCGGTCGAACGTTTTGCCGCGCGGTATTGCTCCAGATAAACAGAAACTGCCCGGCGAACCAGCTCGGAGCGCGATTTTCCGGCCTTCTTCCCGAGCTGATTGAGCAGGCTCAGGTCTTCTTCCGGGATATCGACGAGGATGCGCATACTGATATACCTATATGATATCAGATTGATGATGCCGTTCAATGTATCCTCGATTTGTAAGCCATTCCGTGCGTCGCGATTGCGCGCAAATCGTGATGCACACTCCGCACGTCTACCGGCGACGCATTCATGACGTTGTGTTTGGTTCAATCACGGTCAACCCCTTCACCTGGGCAAAATGTCGTTTGTTGAACGTGGCCACGCCGCTTCCTCGCTCCACTGCCGTAGCCGCCACAATCACATCATAGAAGCCGATCATTTTTCCGGAAGATTCCAGTTCCGCCCAGATGCGCGCGTGTTCGTAAGCTGTCTGTTCCGTATAGGGGATGATCGGCAATGCCGCCAGGATGGGCTGAAGATATCGTCGCCGCCTGGTTTTGTGCGCTCCGGAGGCGCGTTCCACGCCATGCCAAAGTTCTGCCACTGTAACGGCAGCGACCCCAAACTGATCGTCGGCGCAGGTGGCGAGCCAACTTTGGAGGTCGAAGACGCCTTTTTCCCCGCCTATGATGACATCGGCGTCGAGGATTATTTCCATTTGTCGGCCGGAACTTTGAGAGCTTTGCGGGCGGTGTGCAAATCGCGGCGCCAAGCGCTGGCCTCGTCGTCCGGCAACTTGATCTTGGCCAAAGCTTCCGCCAGCATACGTCCCGTGCACGCTCTTTCAGCGTCCGGCACCAGTCGGGCGACGGGCGATCCGTTCCTGAGCAGCACAAACGTGACGTTCTGATAATGAACGCGATTCACGCAATCGGCGAAATTGCGCGCTGCCTCGGTAACGCTAATGGGAGTCTTTCTCATAAAATCAGATTATCAGATTCCACGTAAACCGCGTTCCGCATAAACGCCCATGCTCCGCATGGTCGCTCATCCTCGCCGCCCGCAACGGACACTTCACTTGCCACCACTACCGGACATATCATCTGCTAACGAAAACAACCTAAAGAGTCGGTGTCTCGAATATGTGGATCGCGTTATACTGCACCCCGTCGGTGCTATTCCACGGAGTTCGAGATGATCGTCGTGACAGGTGCAAGCGGACGAACGGGAAGACGAGTAACGGAGGTATTACAGGAAAAAGGCGAAAAGGTTCGTGCTGTCGGACGTGACGCGAAAAAGCTCGCCCCGCTTGTGGGACTGGGTGCGGAGCCCTTCGTTGGCCAGGTCGAAGATATTTCGTTCCTGACGGCGGCTTTTGCTGGCGCGACCGCAGTTTATCTGGTTCTGCCCGAAGATTTGTCACAACCGGATTTGCGTGCCCATCAAGAACTTGTTTCCGATCGATATGCTGCTGCAATCGCAAACGCGAAGGTGAGATTTGCGGTTAGCTTAAGCAGTTTAGGTGCTCAGCACGCGGAGGGCACTGGTCCCATAGTGGGCTTGCACAACCAAGAACAAAAGCTGAATCGAATCGACGGGCTCAATGTCCTGCACCTGCGGGCGGCGTATTTCATGGAGAATTTATTCATGAGTATGGTGCCGTTGCGTACAACGGGAACACTTTCGGGTGGAATCCGAGGCGATGCGCCGATGCCGTGGATAGCCACGAAAGATATTGGAGCTTATGCGGCCACTCGTCTTGAGGCCCGCGATTTTCTTGGCAGTTCGATACAGGAACTGCATGGGCAACGCGATATTTCGATGGACGAGGCGGCGTCAATCGTGGGCAAGGCAATCGGCAAGACCGATGTTACCTACGTGCAAATGCCGAGCTCGACGCTCCAGGTGTTCCTGCTGAACGCGGGTTTGCCCAGGACAACCGCAGAATTGATTACTGAGATGTGGGATGGCGCGAATGCGGGTCTCATCGCGCCCCAAGAAGCTCGGTCGGTACGAAACACGACACCCACTACGCTCGAATTGTTCGTCAGCGAAGCCTTCGTCCCGGCATATCTACACACGGCCTGAAGTTGCCGTCTGGCGGATGCCCATTCAAGCCTTCTGTTGGCTTGAATGGGTCAGCCGGGCAAAGCAGCTTTAGAAGCGGTAGACCAGATCGACATCGAACTGTGAACGAGGATAATCCGACGGCGCGAAGCCGGACTCGGAGTTTGACTTCAATGTGCTGTGCACATAAGCTCCTGCGCCGCGTATCGCAAACCGCGGAGTCAGCCGGTAATCCAAGCCGCCCTGGAAATCGTAGGCAAAGGAAATGTTGCTGCCGTAAACAGCTTGGTCACTGGTAGCATATGTGGACCCGCCGAGCAACACGCCCGCAAAGGGTCTGAGTCTGGACGATTCTGGAACCGGAAATGAATATCGTGGCCCAAACACGAACGTGGTTCCGGTTCGAGTGCCCAAGCAGTTGCAAGTGGTAGCTGGCGTACGGAACACACTCACTTCTCCCACCAGTGAAATCGGATGGTAGACACGGATATCGAGACCGGCGTTAAAACGGGAGCCTGACGGAATAGCGTCGCCTCCCCCGGAATTCTTGATGTTGACATAGAGGTAGGAGTAGCCGCCGAAGACCTCCAAACCGTGCTTGGAGGCCGCGTTGCCGGTTTGTCCCTGGGATACAGCGAAGGTGCCGGAAAACAGCAAGAGAAAAATGGCAAGTCTGGGAAAAAACATCTGGTCGCTCCTTACTGAACTTCTTATGTTCGGGAACGCACGACGCTATCAAGCCGAGACTATACATTACCTCACGATGAATTGGAACAACTCAGATTCCTGCCGCTCGCCGCTTCTTGCATTTCAGAAAGAATGCGTAGATTTGTCGAAGGATTGTTCGGCCACGGTACGGTCGATCATTTCGATGCATATCTCGCGCGGGCGGACTACTGATTGAGACCTCGGCTCTGACGTTCGCTGGATTCCATTGCAGTGATTCTGTCGCGTAGTTCCTCAACAAGTTCGATAAGGCGACCCGTGTGGTCAATCGTTCGACCCTCACTATCTAGCAAACGGTGCATGTTTCCGAGTTGTTTACCATCTGCATCTACCAAGCGGCCAATCAGCTTAAGAAGCAATGAAATTCCAATCAACAGCACCTGAAGCACGATTCCAGCAACTCCTCCGGAGATAAGGAGAACCGACTCACGACCAAAGGATCCTCGAGTTCCGGAATAGATGAGAAAGGCGCTCGACACCAAGCCGATCGTCGGAAATATAAAGAATAGTAATCTCGCATTCGCGGCGCGCTCTCGCGGTCGTTCAGTTTCACGCGCCAGTTTAGTCGCACCGTTGCGAAATAAAACAACCGGCTGCCAAATAGGGCCAATAAGAGTAGCGGCGACCAACGCCACTTCCAGCCAATGGTCTGGGGTCATCGTGTTTCACTGTTCCGCTTGAAGAATAGCCGAATTGCGCCACCGAGTTCTAGCACCTCAGGCCGGGCGACTCATTCAAGCCATTTGGGTTTGAGTCGGATAGGCGCAACACAAGTTCGCGGCGAAAGCTCGTCAGCACCGTCATGTGCAGGTCCGGCGCTCGGGAAATGAATTTAGGCCCAAAACGGTAAATGGCAGAAGACGGTCCTGTACTCGCCCGGGCTTCGGTGATTGCGAATCAATCGCTTCTTTCGTCGAGTCGCACCGGCTCCCGCACAATCCTTCAACTTTTCTGCACAATCATTCAACTATCTCGCACAATCCTTCAAGAATTGGGGTGTGAGGATGTCCCACTCAACCCATTTTTCGGCTGGAGGGAGTCACCGCACCTCGGCATGGGATTGCACCTTAATCTCCAGCCGGTTATTCAGCGGATCGGCATCCAGCACGACTGTATCCCCGTGCAGCACTTCGCCGTCGAGGATTTTGATCGCCAGCGGGTCCTGAATCAGCCGCTGGATCGCGCGCTTCAGCGGACGCGCGCCATACACGCGGTCATACCCCGATAGAAATAGCTGGTGCCGCGCCGACTCCGACAGTTCCACAGTGATGTGACGGTCGGACAACATGCGGTTCAGGTCGGCGATTCTGAGCGTCAGGATATGGCTCAACTGCTCTTCGCCCAACGGGCGGAAGATCACCACATCGTCCACGCGGTTCAGGAATTCCGGACGAAAGCTCTGCCGCAACACCTGCATCACCTGCTCGCTGGCTGCCTCGAATGATGACTCATTCTGCAGCGCATCCGCAGTCAAAAATTGTGCGCCCAGGTTCGACGTCATAATCAGCACGGTGTTTTTGAAATCCACCGTGCGCCCGCGCGAATCCGTGAGGCGGCCGTCATCGAGTACCTGCAGCAGCACATTGAACACGTCCGGGTGCGCCTTTTCAATCTCATCGAACAGCACCACGGAGTAGGGGCGGCGTCGCACCGCTTCGGTCAACTGACCACCCTCGTCATAGCCGACGTAGCCTGGAGGCGCACCGATCAGGCGTGAGACAGCGTGCTTCTCCATATATTCCGACATATCGATGCGGGTCATCGCCTGCTCATCGTCAAAGAGAAATTCCGCCAGCGCTCGCGCGGTTTCGGTTTTGCCGACGCCCGTAGGCCCGAGAAAAATGAAAGACCCAATCGGACGCTTCGGATCGCTCAATCCAGCACGCGAGCGGCGAATCGCATTCGCGACTACGCGCAGCGCTTCATCCTGGCCGACAACGCGCTCGCGCAGGCGGTCTTCCATCTGCACCAGTTTCTGAACTTCGCCCTCGAGCATCTTGGAGATGGGAATTCCCGTCCACTTGCTGACGATGCGGGCGACGTCCTCCTCGTCCACTTCCTCTTTCAACATGCGCGGACCGCCGGCAGCGCCTTCCTGGGCAGCGTTCAACTGCTTCAGTTCGGCTTCCACTTTGGGCAGCTCGCCGTACTGGAGCTGCGCCACGCGCTCGAAGTTGCCGCGCCGGGTCTCTTCCTCCGCCTCCTGGCGCAGCGCTTCGGAGCGTTTTTTCAACTCCGCCAGCCGGGTAATGTCTTCCCGCTCTTTTTGCCAATGCGCGCGCAACCCGGCGATCTGCTCGTGCAACGCGGCAAGCTCGCGGGTCACTTCCTCCAGGCGCTCTTTGGAGTTTGGATCCTTCTCCCGCTTCAATGCTGTGCGCTCGATTTCAAGCGATGTAGCGCGGCGCTCCAGTTGGTCAATTTCCGTTGGAACCGAGCCGATCTGGATGGCCAGCGATGCCGCGGCCTCGTCCACCAGGTCGATCGCCTTATCCGGCAGGAAGCGGTCGGAGATATAGCGGTGCGACAGGGTCGCCGCGGCCACGATCGCCGAGTCCTTAATGCGCACGTTGTGGTGCGTTTCGTAGCGGTCTTTCAGCCCGCGCAGAATCGCAATTGTGTCCTCAACATTCGGCTCGCCGACGTAGACGATCTGGAACCGGCGTTCGAGGGCCGCATCCTTCTCGATATATTTGCGATATTCGTTCAGCGTGGTTGCGCCGATGGCCCGCAGCTCGCCGCGCGCCAGCGCGGGTTTCAGCATGTTGGAGGCGTCAATCGCGCCTTCCGCGGCCCCCGCGCCCACCAGCGTATGCAGCTCGTCGATAAACAGGATGATGCCGCCGGCAGCGTCCTCTATATCCTTGAGCACGGCTTTCAAACGATCTTCAAACTCTCCGCGATATTTTGCGCCAGCGAGCATCGCGCCCAGATCGAGCGAGATGACGCGTTTATCGCGCAGCACATCCGGCACGTCGCCGGAGACAATACGGCGCGCCAGGCCTTCGACGATGGCGGTCTTCCCAACGCCGGGTTCGCCGATCAGCACAGGATTGTTTTTTGTGCGGCGGGACAGCACCTGCACCACGCGGCGAATCTCCTCGTCGCGGCCGATCACGGGATCGAGCTTGCCGCGCCGCGCCAGCTCCGTCAGGTCGCGGGCATAACGTTCCAGCGCCTGAAATTTTGCTTCCGGATTCTGATCCGTGACCCGCTGAGTGCCGCGCACCGTCGTCAGGGCGCGGAGAATCGCGTCACGGCTGGTTCCAGCCGCCGCGAGCGCCAGTTGTGCCGGATCATTTCTCTGTCCGGCGATGGCAAGCAGCAGGTGCTCGGTGGAGACGTACTCATCTTTAAAATTTGCGGCCTCTTCAAAAGCCTGCTCCAGCACGCGCGAAAATGCCGCCGACGGCTGTGCCTGATGCGCGCCGCCGGAGACCTTCGGAAAGGTGTTAAGGACCTGCTCCAGCCGGGTATGCAGCGGGTCGAGCGCTACCCCCGCCTTCTGCAGCACGGGAGCAACAATCCCGTCCTTATCCTCCAGCAGCGCCAGCAGGAGGTGCGCCGGCTGGATCTCCGGATTGCCGCGGTCGGCGGCAAGACCGTTGGCGGCCTGAACTGCGTCCTGCGCTTTTACAGTAAATTTGTCCCAACGAATGGCCATATGAGTGTCCTGGTTCTAAATCTGAATGTTCTGAATATATGGATGAAGAAAATGAGGCAGGAGCCGCGGTTCCTACGCGAACCCTGCCCCGATGATTACGTGAAGATGGGAAGTATGCTCGCCCAGGCCTCAGAGGCGAGACCTGGGCATCCGGTTAATCCGGGCTCGGATTAGGCAGCTGACTTTGATTGTTCTTTTGAGGTTCCACCTTCAACGGTGCGCGTCCCCTCACTGGGCTTGGCGCCGGTGACGGAAACCTTGATCTGCTTCGGTTTGGCTTCCGCGCGCTTGCCCAGCTCCACACTCAGAACGCCGGCATCGTAATGTGCCTTGACCGACTCGGGATCAATCGTATTTGGCAGAGTGAAGGCACGCGCGAAACTGCCATAACGGCGTTCGACGCGGTGGTAGTTTTCTTCCTTCGTCTCCTTCTCAAATTTGCGCTCTCCGCGGACAGTCAGGGTCTGGTTTTCGAGTTGAATGTCCAAATCCTCCAGCTTCATGCCGGGAACCTCAAGCTTGAGAACGATGTGGTTTGCGTCTTCAAAGATGTCAACGGGAGGAACGAAGGCACTGGAGGTCAGCGACTCATCTTCGTTCCGGTTGAACTCCTGCATCAGCGAATTCAGCCTATTTTGCAATGCATAAACGTCCTGAAATGGGGTCCACCGTGTAATTGCCATAACTCTTCTCCTTAAGGTGTTTGGAGGCCTGAGCGAGGGCTCAATGGTTCGTCAAAGAGCGTGCGGGCGCTCAGGCCTTGGAATCTCTACATCAACTATACCATAAGAATCATATTATATGAGTATGGTTGTATCAACCATTTTCTTTTTTGCGGCGGAATTTTCGCCTTCATTCGACCTTCTTCCCGAACAAGATTCCATGATCCGCGGCTTTTCTCAAAAAGAACGCCCTGAAGCTTCCGGAAATCCGTTAAATAACGCATTCTAAAGAAGGAAAATCTTCCTTCCATGAGTGCCCTCGCTCTGTTTCTTCTGCAAATCGCGATCATCGTTCTGACCACAGGACTTTGCGGGGTACTGCTGGGACGGCTGGGCCAGCCGCGGGTGGTGGGAGAGATGCTGGGAGGAATTCTTCTTGGCCGTTCGGTTTTTGGCTATGCCGCACCCCATCTGATCGCGCAGCTCTTCCCCCCAAACTCCCTCCACATTTTGAGCCTGGTCAGCGAGCTGGGAATGGTTCTCTACCTGTTTCTGGAGGGCATGAATCTGGATTTTGGAGCAGTGTGGGAACAGCGCCAGACCGCGCTCAAAATCAGTCTGCTATCGATGGCAGTTCCCTTCCTGATGGGCTGTGGCCTTGGGGTGGTGATGCACAGCCGGTTCCACGGCGTGGCAGGGAATAAGATCGCATTCCTGCTTTTCGTGGGAGTCGGCCTGAGCACCACGGCCTTCCCGGTTCTGGCGCGCATGCTGCGGGACCAGAGCACCGGGGAAGAAAGACTGAACATGCTCGCCCTGGTCTGCGCGGCGATTGCGGATGTCCTTGGTTGGATGCTGCTGGCAATCGCGCTGATGATCAACAATAAGGGCGCCTCTCCCTGGGTGTTGTTGTGGAAGATGTTCCTGCTGGTGCTGTTCGGGGCCTTTCTGCTCGGCATCGTGCGGCCTGTTCTGGGAAAGGTGGTGCGCTGGAAGGGTGCGCCGAACATCTCACAAGTGCTGCTGGCAGTTTTCCTGGTGTTCATTCTCGGCTGCGCCTTCATTACAGAGCGGCTTGGCGTGCACGCCTTGTTCGGCGCCTTTCTGGCGGGAATGTGCGTCCCCAAGCTGCACCATTGGCATCGCCAGCTGGAGCGGACCATCCATCCTTTGGTCTCCGTGCTGCTGCTGCCGGTGTTCTTCGCGGTCACTGGCATTCATACCGAGTTCCGCCAGTTGGGCGGCAAGAGCGTGCTGGGGTGGTTCATCCTTCTGCTGGTCATCGCCGTCGTAGGCAAGATTGGGGGCACATATTACGGTGCGCGTCTGTCCCATGTTGCCAAACGCGAGTCGCTGCTGCTGGGCTTCCTGATGAATACCCGCGGTCTCGTCGACCTGGTGGTGGTGAATCTGGCCCTGGAGGCAGGCGCTATCAACACTCAGTTATTCACGATTCTGGTCATTATCGCGCTGATTACGACGGCAATGACGGCCCCGGCGCTGAACCTGCTCAAGAAAAAGCCGGAGGCGCACACAGTGGCGCCCATCGCCGGCTAAACATTTAGAGGGAGGAGTGCCCGGTCAGAACCGACCGTTATGCCTGACGGCGATGGCGAATGGAGAACTCCTGTCCGGCATTCGGGGGTAGCAGTTGCGCAACATGGCGCAGGCGCTCGGACAATGCGGGGGCGGCGAGAAGAGGATATTCGCGCTCACGCAGTTCGGCGTAATCAAAATCGACGGTCAGCGAGAGCAGATAGATGGCGATGGCATCAGCAAAAGCGGCATTGAAATATTCCGTACGCGCCTTCTCATCGACCGCACTTCGCTGAATGGAGGCAGTTTGCATCCCGCCGCCCTGAACTGGCCGGGTTCGCCGTGGGCGGGTCAGTGGCGTGCTCGATCGACTGGTCGTCTGTTCCATTGCCGTCTGCCCGACGGCTCTGCCGCGGAGTTCCCACGCATCCTGACTGGTTTCCCCACGAACTCCAGCCTCGGCCTGTGACCAGACCAGGCTCATAAATGTTTCCGGCACTCCGACTGCGTCCACAAAATGGTGGCCGACATTGATGTAAAGCTCGAACGCGAGCGCAAAACGATCCCGCATCAGGCGGGTGGAAACAAAAATACACTCTGCTCCATCCACGGTTGCGTTGCGATGGCAGACGGCCGCATCGCCCAGAGAACTGGTGAACTCGGAGGCAATCATGATCCGGTCCGGATCGACATCGTCGAGCGGCGTCTCGAGGGCATCCGGGTCTGTCGATTCGCCGAGGGTCAGCGGGACAAAATAATATGCCTTGTGATGGAGCGCGGCGGCCATGGTCCGAGGTACGGCTTGCACCACTTGCTCGATATCGGCGCCGGAAAGCTGGGTGTCGCCATAGCTCGCGTACCGAATGCCATTGGGCGCATATTGGGTAGGCGCCAAGCGCGTCACCTCCGTGGCGGACTTCAGTTCGGTCTGAACAGTATCGGGCATAAAGCTGTATTCTAGCTGAGAGCAGCGCCTTTCGCTGTCTCAGGGAAACAGGGATGATCAGTGTACAGAATGCTTCGAGCGGTTTCGCCTCGGATGTGACCGGGCAGAAAGAAACCAGGATTTTCAGCATCCCCATCGGAAGGCTTGGCTTCATCAGCCGGCTGATGATCGGGGGCGCTTGCGGATTTCTCGCATTTCTTGTGACATTCTTTTTCGCCATTATCGGGGTAGCGATCTACGACAGTGCCAATGGGATTTCGCTGGCGAATCTGAACGTTGCTTATTTATATATCGCGGCGCCTGTCGGTATTCTGGTGATGGCCGCGAGCCTCACGTATCTGATTACCGGCTGGGTGCGGCGCAAGATGTCCCGCGGCGAGTAACTGGCCCCTTGACATGGGAATCGTTACTATTCCGCAACAGGCCTGGTCGCTGTCCGGCGATCCAGCGACGGCTTTTCCAGCAGAAGATTGGTGCCGAAAGCTGGAAGAGGGAAATATCCTTTTTTTCCCTGAAACCCCCATCCGGTTAGCGAGCGAGAACCTGCACTTTCTGCGAACCCTGGAGCAAACCAGCAGCGGCCTACACAAAAACCTTGCATATAAGCCTATGGTGGATCGCGTGTCGGGCGCGGATGTTAAAGGCGCCGATCCGGCCGCCTCAGAGCGGCTGCATCGCATTCTGCGCGAGTATTCGCAGCGCGTGACCGCTTTCTTATCGGATTTTCTATCGCCGTATCGGTCGCGATGGCGGCTGGATTACGGCAGTTTCCGCCCGCAGGAGGAGCAGGGCCGCGACCTGCCATTGCGCCGCCGCAATGACCTGATGCATACGGATGCCTTCCCCACCCGGCCGACGCATGGCGCTCGGATTTTGCGATTCTTCAATAATCTTCATCCCACGAGAACGCGCGACTGGATCACCGGCGAGCCATTTGGAAAACTAGTTCCGCAGTTTGCACCGGGCAGGATCGGATTGCCGCGGGAACAGAGCACGCTAACTCGGATAGCTGCGAATGCCGCCTGCTCGATCGGCCTGGGAAACGCTTTTCCAGCGCTGAAACGTTCGCCGTATGACGACTTCATGATGCGCTTCCACAATTTTCTGAAGGAAAATACCGAGTATCAGGCCCACGGCACGCGCGAGGCATCCTCATTCACTCCGGCTTCCAGTTGGATGGTTTACACCGATATGGTGCCTCACGCGGTCCTGGCCGGCCAGTATGCACTGGAGCAAACCTTTCTGGTTGCGCCCGAGGCGATGATTGCGCCGGAACATTCTCCGCTCGGCGTGCTACAGGCAATGACGGGCGAGAAGCTGGTCTGAATCATCTTTCGGGTCTATTCCATGGCTTCGGATTCAACAGCAATCCGCAATTTATGCATCTTAACTTTGCATGCATACGATAACGACCATAACCCGATCAAAGATTTTTGGAGCGAGCTTTGTCTGCGGCCTTGTTCTGCTGGCAGGCGGGTGTAACAAGACGACTAACACCCGGCCCAACTTCCAGTCCGCAATTAACAACTATCACCAGGCGCATCCCGCCTGCCTATGGACAGAGCCCAAGAAATTTCCAGTGCAGGCTGCGACGGCGGATGAGGCCAAGACCGAGGGCTACGATGCCCTGACCGATGCCGGCCTGCTTGCGCGGACTACGGCCGAAAAGAAAGTTCTGATCTTTGGCTCGAAGCAAGTGAATAATTACGACGTTTCCGACAAGGGGCGTTCCGTCTGGACCCAGGATCCTACGCAGCCGGGATATGGGAATTTTTGCTATGGCCATCGCCAGGTGACCTCGATCGACAACTTCACCACCGGGGTGAACTCCTCGGGCGCGAAGACGGCGCAGGTCAACTATCACT
The DNA here is from genome assembly GCA_963823295.1 of uncultured Acidobacteriota bacterium. Taxonomy (GTDB): domain Bacteria; phylum Acidobacteriota; class Terriglobia; order Terriglobales; family Acidobacteriaceae; genus JAKAAZ01. The sequence goes on along the minus strand of CAWGLF010000015.1, from coordinate 49,237 downwards.
TCAAGCTTGTGGATGTTGCCGGGTGGGCGCAATCGCAGGAGATGCAGACCGCCTTTCCTAATCTTAGCGGCGCGTTGGCGGGAGTACAGCCGGCACATGCCACGCTGGTCATGAATGGCAATAGCTGGCAGGTGACACCACAACCTTGATGCATTCTTGCCGAATCAGCCAGTTGTTCTAATTCTTCTACTATCGATGGCGTCGCGCTCGGCATAAAAGGCCGCGGTGGGGTGCAGATCGGGGTCGAATGGCAGCGGCCGCAGCGGTTTTCCGTCGGCCCTTTTCGGCGAGTAGCCATCCAGCCAGGTGTATCGATCGGTGATCCCCCATGTCAGCACTGCGGTCACGTTGCGCTCGGCCAGCATCGTCGTCAGATAATCGCGATACACTTTTGCTACCGCTGCATCCCGATCCTGAATGGTTCCCGCCACTTTGCGATCGTTTACATCGAGTTCCGTGACAAAAACCTGAAGGTTGAGCTTCGCCAATTCACGCACGAATTTTTGCAGCTCCCGTCCCGCTAAAGTAACGTTCGCGTCCAGGTGGCTCTGAAATCCGATCGCGTCGAGCGGCACACCATGAGCTTTCATGCGGTGGACCAGCGCCAGCACGGCGGCGCGCTTTTCTTCCTCGTATTCCATGCCGTAATCGTTGTAGGTCAAGAGTGCTTTTGGGTCGGCCTGACGGGCGGTCCGAAACGCCAGCTCGACGTAGTCGGGCCCGACCAGTTCGAACCAGGGCGATTTGCGCAATCCATCAGGGCGGCCATCTTTCAGCTCGATGGCCTCATTCACCACGTCCCAGGAATGAATCCGTCCCGCGAAATGCCGCATCTCCGTACGTATGTGCGTCATCATTGCCTGAAGCGCATTCATTTTGTTGATTGGGCCGGGAAACCACCCGGGGAGCTGGTCGTGCCAGATGAGATTATGCCCACGCACCTTCTGCCGGTGCTTGGCGGCGAAATTCATGAGGGCGTCAGCTTCGCGAAAATCGTATTTCCCGGGTGCTGGGCTTAACGGCCCCCACTTCATTGCGTTTTCGCCCACTAGGATTGAGCATTGTTCGGCAATCAGCGTACTGTAGCCAGGATTGGTGGCGAATCGTTGCGGATCGGCGGCGCAGCCCACCAGAATTCCGCGCGTTTGCGCATGTGCCCGCAAAGAGGCGGCGCCACTGACATTCGGCTGAAGCGGTTCGAGCGCGTCGGCCCAAGCGGTTCGTTGCGCCAGGATTACGCCGGCAGTACAGCCGGCCATCCGGAGAAGCTCTCGTCTGTTCTGGGTCATGAGGGCTCATCGACCTCCGTATCCATCGTAACGTCGCTTTTGCGGGCAGCGTGCTTTGCGGGTACCTTTAGAGGTAATCGCAACGACCGTCAAGTCGCCCGACAGGACACTGCCCAATATGGCAATGACTAGCCCGCAGAGTTCCACCATCGTAACCGCTGCCGCAGCGCCAGCGGCAAAAAGCACCCTGGCGATGGTCATCACGCTGTTCTTTATCTGGGGCTTTATTACCTGCCTGAACGACATCCTCATCCCCCATCTCAAGAGCGTTTTCACCTTGTCCTATGCGGAGGTCATGCTGGTGCAGACCTTCTTCTTCTCCGCATACTTTGTGTTCGCGCTGCCTTCGGGCAAAGTGATCGACTGGATCGGCTACAAATGGACGATGGTGGCTGGTCTGCTGGTGATGGCGGCGGGTGCACTATGTTTTATTCCAGCAGCGAGCGCGCCCTCATTTCCACTATTCCTGATTGCGCTGGCGATTGTGGCTGCGGGCATGACGCTTCTGCAGGTTGCGGCCAATCCTTATGTGGTCGTTTTAGGCCCGGAGAAGACGGCATCGAGCCGATTGAATCTGGCGCAGGCCTTCAACTCGCTGGGGACGACGGTTGCACCTTATATCGGAAGCCTGTTCATTTTGGGCGCCGTGCCTTTAACTGCCATCCAGATGAGCCGATTGTCTCAGCCGGAGCTTCACGCATACCGCCTGACCCAGGCCGCAGTGGTCAAAGGACCCTATTCCATCATTGCGGTCATTCTGACGCTGTTTGCCATTGCTTTTGCAATGTATAAGCTGCCAAAAACCCAAGGCCACGATTTATCCGGGGAAGGAATGGGCACGGATGCTCCCAACATCTGGCGGCAACAGCATCTGCTGCTGGCCGTGGTGGCGATTTTCGTCTACGTCGGCGCGGAGGTTTCGATCGGAAGTTTTCTGGTGAATTACCTGAGCCGACCGGACATTGGCAATATGACGGAGAAAGCCGCTGCCCTGTATGTTGCGTTCTACTGGGGCGGCGCGATGATCGGCCGTTTTTGCGGCGCGGGAATCACGCAAAAACTGCGAGCAGGACCGGTGCTCGGAGTGGCGGCTATTGTTGCCTTTTGCCTGGTGGTTACATCGATGCTTACTTTTGGCCATGTGGCCATGTGGAGCATTATTCTGGTGGGACTTTTCAATTCCATCATGTGGCCGAACATCTTCGCCCTGGGGCTCGCCGGCCTGGGACCGCTGACGAATCTCGGATCGAGCCTGCTGGTGGAAGGCGTCATCGGCGCGGCGCTGATTCCGCTGCTGCAGGGATTTGTGGCGGATCATATCGGAATCCACCATGCCTTTTTTCTGCCGGCCCTGTGCTATATCTACATTTGCTATTTCGGGTTCAGCGGGTCAAAAATATGCATCTCGGGCAGCGAGGTGGGCACGATCTCTCTAGTCTGAGCAATCTGTCGCCCTTGCCGCTATCGCAACAACAAGCCTGTTGCCCTCTCATCTTGAACAGGCGCATAATGGTCGCCTGCCGGGACCCGCAGATTCCGGCGAGTATCCAATCCATCGATTGATATAGGTTTGCGACGGGAGGAATGATGCCCACCTATACGTGTCCAGCCTGCTCCCATCCGGTGTATGAGGTGAAAGTCTACAAACGAGCGCCTGATACTGTGAAATGTCCACATTGCGGTACAACCTTCAATCCAAACTCCCCCAAGGAGAGCACCCCGCTTGGCTGATCCACAACCCACGGCTATTCCGAGCGACGGAAACGAGGCTCCAACCGTAAGTCCCGCTGAGGCTGCGCAGCAGCAGCTTTTGCTGGAGATATCGAAGTCGCTGCTGACCGGCACCCTGGCGACCACACGCGGAGCAATGCAGATACTGCAGGGTGTGACCGGCATTCTGCTTGCGTCGTACACAGCCTTTCTGGCTGGGTTTGGCAAACAGCTTCACGTAAGCCGGCTATCGGCTGTACTGCTGGCTTCACCCATCTTCTGCTACATCCTCTCGCTGTTCATTGGGTTCGGGCAGGTACTGTTCTATCGCGGAGCACGCATCACGCTGGGAGATCTCGACAGCGGCATTCGGGCCTATGAGACTGTCGTGTCCGCCCAACGCAAACAGCTGATCGTGCCATTGCTTTTTCTGCTGGCTGGCGTAGTCATGGTCGTAATCGTCACGGTGCGCATTCTGAAGATGCATTAGGCATAGGCGAAGCATGGAAACCATTTTGCCAATCTAGATTTCGCTACGCTGTCGACGATGAGCTGACAGACCCAATCACTAACATCAATTCGAAATTACGTGTGGCTCGCGGGCCTCAGATCTCTATTCCCGATTTATTCTTAATTTTCGGATTTATTCGCAGTTCTCAATTCAGGTGCAACATATGAGGATTAATTTTCAAGAGAAAGACGATTCGTATTTGCTATTGATCGTCGAGGAGAGCGCGAGCCGAATCGGATTTTACGATCCCGTCCGTGGTCGATGCATTGCTTCGATCGAAACCGGATTTTTGCCCCACGAGATAGAAGTAAGTGGAGACGGTAAAACAGCTTATGTCAGCAATTTCGGCTTGCAGGATTATGACGAAACCATCGGTGTTGCCGGATGCAGCGTCTCGATTCTCGATCTAGAGCTCATGTGCGAACGGGGCCGCCTTTATACCGTTGATGAAACCGGAGAGATCTACAAAGGTCCACACGGGCTGAAGTTGCGTCCGGAGAGTAGCGAACTTTTCGTCAATGTCGAGCAGGGGGATCGGATTCTTGTTTTCGAGCTTGCAACTCAAAAACTGAAGCGGCAGGTGGCCGGGATAGGACCGCTTCGCGACCCTAATTGTGAGACAACCTTCAAAGACCCCAAAGGGACCCACAATTTCGTATTTTCCTTGGACGGCAGCGCTTTATTCCTCTTTGCTGGGCCGAAAGGGGTCTTCAAAATGAACCCCGATACAGGCGAGATGACTGCCCATTACCCTTCGCGAACCCCGATTCACGGTCTGTCGTTTCTGCCAGGCGGACAGTCGCTGATTGCGTCGGGCGTCAATGAGTTGATTTTGCTGGATCCGGTGGATCTATCTGTCCAGAAAGTATTCGGAAGTTTGAACGTCCAGCAAATCCTATACTCCGTAGCCACGCTTGATGGAGAGCGGATCATTGCGCCGGCCTGCTGGGACAGCCAGGTACTGGTGATCGATGCCTGTGATGGCCGGGTGTTGGAGCGAATTGTCACCGGCATTGATCCCGTACATGTTCAGATTTCTCCTGGCGGAGAGTCGGCGTGGATCACAAATGCACGAAGCTGTTATGTGAGCCGTATCGATTTGCAGACGTATCGGCAGACTCGGATTGAAACAGCAGAAGGACCGAACGGGATTGGCGCCTGTCCGCGTTATGCCAAAACGCCGAGAAAGCAATTGTGTTTCGGCTGTGTACTGCCATTTTCCGGAGCATTGAGCCAGTCGGGCCGCGAATTAGCGGCGGGTTACCAGTACTGGGCAGAAAAAGTAAATAGTGCAGGCGGATTGGCAGTTGGCGATGAGGTATATGAAATCAGTCTCGCGCTCCGGGACAACGGTTCCGATACAAGACGAACAGCCGCGCTTACAGCGGAATTACTGAAGGATGCAGGAGCTGGTTTTATGTTCGGGGGTTATCCGACCCCCAGCGATGAGGCTGCCGGACGACTGGTGAACGAGCTGCGTGTACCTATGGTCACTTCAGCCTGCGCAGGAGGTTCCATCTACACTTCTTCGAATCATTATGTGTTCGGCATACTTTCTCCGGCCAGCGGTTATTTAAGGGGAACAATCGATGTCGTACGAAGGTTGTCGCCGCCACCGGAAACGTTCTGCATGCTTTCCAGCGACGATCCGGCCGCGATGGAAGATGCTTCCATCAACACAGCCTACGCAAAATCTCAGGGCATGGAGATTGTGTTCGCTTCAAGCGAGCTACCGGAGGGAATATCTGTTACCGCTAAGGGCGTGGTTCTCTATTGCGAAGGCATGACGGAATTCATCCCGATTCTGCGGCTGCTGGCCGGGTTAAAACCTGCAATGTTTTTTTCAACCGGCCATGCTCCGGCAACACTTGCGATCGTCCAACAGGCGGCAAGCATCGACTTTGCCCCTGCTGGATTCAGCTTTGCCGTCGGCGTGGGAACGCCGGCCGTGGTCCATGCGTTAGGCCCGCTCGCGGCGAATCTATTTGGTCCGGCGCAATGGATTCCGCAGTTGACCACATTTGGATTTGATCGCTTCGGCACCGCAGGTCAGTTCGCTTCCGGTTATTACCAGCGATACAACATGGCAGCATCGTATCTTTCGGCAGGCGCCGTGGCTTGCGGCCTTACATTTGAGGACGCCATTCAGAGAGCAGGAACAATCGAACGAGAGGCTGTGCGGGAGGCACTCGCAGACACGCATCTCTCTACTTTTTATGGAGCGATCGAGTTCAATTCGAGTGGAATTAACGAAAAGAAACCACTGATTACAGTTCAATTACAGCAGTCACCTGATGGTCTCAATGCTGCGGTTCTGGCTCCGGATTTCATAGCTGGTTCCGCAAAGGCAATCTGGCCGTTTCCGGGGTGGCCAAAACAAGACAAATAATTACCCAGTCCGGGTACGAAATCGCATCAGCGAGTTAGCGGTTGAGGAAAAAGGCTCGCGAGCTACCAGTACAAACACTTAACGCGCTCAGGCCGTCAACTTTTTTGCCGCTGAAGTTATCTTTGCGTCCTGAAAGCGCTGCATTGATGCCACGATCGCTTCCCGGGCAAGCGAGGCATCCTGCCAGCCTTTGACTTCTACCCGCTTGCCTTCGAGATCCTTGTAAATTGAGAAGAAATGCGTGATCTCCCGCAGCATGTGCGGATAAATTTCTGTGTAATTCCACACATCTCCGTAGCGCGGATTACTGCGGCCTACTGCCAGCACCTTCTCGTCGGGAATTGCCTGATCCAGCATTCGCAACACGCCGATCGGGCGAACGTCCATGACACAGCCGGCAAAACTGGGTGAATCGACCAACACCAGAACATCCAGCGGATCGCCGTCTTCACTGAGCGTGCTGGGGATAAATCCGTAATCGCCGGGATAATGAACCGGGGAATAGAGATTGCGATCTAGCCGGAAGACGTGCAGAGTCTTGTCATATTCATACTTGTTGATCGACCCGCCAGGTATCTCGATCACAGCGTGAATCACTTCCGGAGCCTTTTGCCCGGTGGGGAGTTCCAGATAATTCGTCATGCAATTTCCTCGCCGCCAACGGGCGCTCAAAAGCGGCCGGTCACTACGTATAATCACCTAGAATGAAAGCCCATGTCTACGTGATGCTTCGCAACACCGTTCTTGACCCGCAGGGCCAGACTATCCATGGAGCCCTGCGCAAAATGCAGTATCAGGGCGTGGAAGACGTCCGCCAGGGAAAGTATTTTTTGCTTACCCTGAGCGACACGCTCGAACTTCCGGCCGCTCAGCGGGAAGTGGAGCGCATCGCCCGCGAGATGCTCGTGAACCCCGTGATTGAAGAGTACACGTACCGCTTGGAGCCGTAAGTCTTCGCTTCCGGATGGCGCCTCGGCGTTCATCGGCGTTCGCGGACTTCAATCGGTCCTCTCTCACTGGGGCAGCTTGCACGCCACAGTTCGGGTTTCCACAGACCGAAGGCTTTGACATCCGATCCATCTTGATCGTACTATGCTGACCGTACTCGGCGTGGTCTGCTGGAACTCCCCCGAAAATCGGTCCACTACTTCAATATGAGCTTGTCCCGCGTGCGGAACCCATTGAAGCGGCCGGCGAAATCCGATCTACGCCGAAAATTCGTTAGAGGAGAGTTGATATGGCCGTCGATATGGACAAATTGCATGCGTTTCTTCACCGCTTTGTGGGCGATCTCGGCGCCACCGTCCATGCGGGAATGGTCGTGATCGGCGAGAAGCTTGGATTGTACAAGGCACTCGCAGACGGGCCGCTGACCTCAGCGGAACTTGCCGCGAAGACTCAAACCGACGAACGGTATGTGCGCGAGTGGCTCGCCTCGCAGGCCGCGGGCGGCTATGTTATGTACGAGGAGAAAACAGGCAAATTCAGCCTTACCGAGGAGCAAGCCTTTGCGCTGGCGGTGGAGGATAGCCCGGCGTACATTCCCGGCGCATTTCAAGTAGCGTTAGGGTCGTTGGCGGCAGTTCCGCGGATTGCCGATTGCTTTCGCACGGGTGCCGGAATGGGCTGGCACGAACATCATGATGACGTATTTACCGGCACCGAGAAATTCTTCCGTCCAGGATATGCGGCGAATCTTGTCGCCTCGTGGATCCCCGCGCTGGATGGTGTAAAGCAGAAATTGGAGAGCGGGGGACGAGTGGCCGACGTGGGCTGCGGGAAAGGAGCGTCCACGATTCTGATGGCAAAAGCATTCCCCAAATCCCGGTTTTTCGGATTCGACTACCACGATAAATCGATCGAAGCAGCTCGTGACAATGCCAAAAATAACGGCGTCGCTGATCGAGTGACGTTCGAGGTAGCCAAGGCAAAGGAATATCCTGGAAAGGGCTTCGATCTGGTGGCTGTTTTCGATTGCCTGCACGATATGGGCGACCCCGTCGGTGCAGCCAGCCATGTCCGGGCATCACTGCGGGACGATGGCACCTGGATGATCGTCGAGCCGTTTGCCAATGATGCGTTAAAGGACAATTTGAATCCAGTGGGCCGCGTCTACTACTCTTTCTCAACACTCCTGTGCACACCATGTTCGCGATCGCAGGAAATAGGACTATGTTTGGGAGCACAATCCGGGGAGGCAGGCATGCGAGAGGTAGTAACGGCGGCTGGTTTCAATCGTTTTCGACGGGCCGCGGAAACACCATTCAATATTGTTTACGAAGCCCGCCCGTAACGCATTCAGACTTACCCGCCACGCTGGGCTGTGCTCGCATCTTGTAGCCGCAGAATGATTCGCTCCACGTACAATAGCAATCTATGTGTGGCATCGTCGGTTATGTTGGCGGCAAAGATCCGTTGCCGGTCATCCTGGAAGGTCTGCGGCGGCTGGAATATCGCGGCTATGATTCTGCCGGCATCGCCATTGCCGGCGGCCCCAATGGCTTGGAGCTCCGGCGCGCTTCCGGAAAACTCAAAAATTTGGAAGAGGTCTTGCGGCAGCAGCCGCTTCAGGGCAGCTACGGCATCGGCCACACGCGCTGGGCGACGCATGGCCGTCCCACCGAAGAAAATGCCCATCCGCACCGTGATTGCACCGGTCGCCTGGTGGTTGTTCACAATGGAATTGTCGAGAATTATCTGCAGCTGAAACACAGACTGGCGGCGCAGGGCCACAAGTTCGCCACAGAAACAGATACAGAAGTGATCGCGCATTTGATTGAAGCCGAACTGGCAGCCTCCCAGGAAAAGCTCTCGGACATTCCACTCGAAGAGGCGGTGCGGCGGGCAATAAAGCACCTGACCGGCGCGTTCGCTATCGGGGTGGTATCTTCCGATCATCCGCAAAAGATTGTTGCCGCCCGTTGCGGCGCGCCTGCCGTTGTCGGCCTGGGTGACGGCGAGTATTTTATCGCCTCGGACGTTCCCGGAATACTGCACCATACGCGCGACCTGTACTTCCTCGCCGATGGCGATATTGCGGTTCTAACGCCCGATGACGTGACGCTGACGGATTTCGAGGGCAAGCCTATCGCTCGCAAGGTGCAGCGCATCCTTTGGGACCCTATTCAGGCGGAAAAAGGCGGCTACAAGCATTTCATGCTCAAGGAAATCTTCGAGCAGGCGCGGGCCGTCCGAGACACGACGTTGGGGCGCGTCTCGATGGATACGGGAAAGGTTTTCCTGGATGACATGCAGCTCACGGAAGTGCAATTTCGCGAAGCTACGAAGATCAATATCGCTGCCTGCGGAACCAGCTGGCACGCCGGACTGGTGGGGAAATACATGATCGAACGACTGGCGCGGCTGCCGGTCGAGGTAGACTACGCCAGCGAATACCGCTACCGCGATCCCATCGCCGATCCCAAAGCGATTGGTCTGCTGATTACGCAGTCCGGGGAAACCGCCGATACCATCGCCGCGCAACGGGAAATTTCGTTCAAAGGATCGCCAACCCTGGCGATCTGCAATGTCGTTGGCGCGGCGATTGCGCGCGAGGCCAACGGCACTATCTACACGCATGCCGGGCCGGAGATTGGCGTCGCGTCCACCAAGGCGTTTACTGCGCAGTTGACAGCGTTATTCGTGCTGGCGCTTTATCTGGCGCAGCAACGTGGCACGATCAGCGATGGATCGAGCCTGGCCTTGGTCGATGAGCTGTATAAAATTCCGGGCAAGATCGACGACGTTCTGAAGCACTGCGATGCTCGTTGCGAGGGCCTGGCGAAAATTTATTCGAACTCGCAGGATTTTCTATTTCTCGGCCGCGGCATCCACTACCCGATTGCGCTCGAAGGCGCGCTCAAGCTGAAAGAAATTTCCTATATCCACGCCGAGGGTTATCCGGCCGGCGAAATGAAACATGGGCCGAACGCATTGATTGATGAAAATTTACCAGTGGTGGTGTTGGCGACCAAAGACAGCAACGATCCTGAATCGAAATTGCGGTACGAGAAAACGCTGTCGAATATTCAGGAGGTCACGGCGCGCTCCGGCCAGATCATTGCAATCGCGATTGAAGGCGATCGGGAAATCGCCCAGCTTGTCGATCACGTGCTCTACATTCCGCACGCGCCGGAACTTCTGCTGCCGTTGCTGGAAGTCGTGCCACTGCAATTGCTGGCGTACCACATTGCCGTGCGCCGCGGCTGCGATGTCGATCAGCCTCGCAATCTGGCCAAATCCGTCACGGTGGAATAAAGGTCAGCATTACATCGCGGACGGATATGTCTCCGGTATCTCTCCCGCTTCCCATCCGCTGGTGCATTCGAAGGGAATCAGCGCCTTGGTGCGATCGATGTGGATCACGGCATCGAATTGCCTCGGCAGCCGGCAATGAAAATAGTGGCTGACGCGCTCCGTCTCCGGCCGATAGATCACACCAATTGCGCGTTCAAGGAGCGGCGCGCCAAGAACTCGCGCCACGCTCTCATCGCGCATCGAAAGCAGAAAAGCGGGAATGCGTGTGGCATGGAACAGCGCTTCATAGCTGCCCGCCAGCGCAGGACGGACAATTTTTCGTTCCGCAGGCGCATCCCAGTCCGATGCCGCCGTTACCTCTCCGGAGTGGGTGGTGAACCCGAGCAGAAAAGCCTCTTCGCCGAAGCGTTCGCGAGCGAGCTGGCCGAGATTGACCTCTCCGCGAGAGGACATATCTGTAGCTCGCGCATCGCCCAGGTGGGAGTTATGCGCCCACACAACGATCTTCGCTCCCGGGCGATTCTCGCGGATCCGCGCAAGAGTCTCCGCCATATGCCGGTCACGCACATTCCACGATTCGGCTCGGCCGCTAAACATGGCGCGATAGTAGCGCTCCGCGTTCTGCACCAGCCGCGCGTTCTGTTCCGCGAACAGGTACTCATCGGGTTCGACCCGCCCATCGCGCGATGCGAGATCGGCGCTACGACGGCGCATTTCGATAAGTTGCGCCACCACCTCGTCTTCGCAACCTTTCGCAAGTCCAAACCCGGCGGCATATCCGTAGGCTTGCGTGTCTTCTCCAAAGTGGTCGAAGCAGGAGTATCGATAGCGCGCCCGCCGGGCGCCGTCCGGATCCACTTTGTCCAGATAATCGAGCACCGCGCGAATGGAGGCATGGAGACTATACAAATCGAGGCCGTAGAACCCAACACGCTCCGGCAGTGCAATGCTCTTATTGAATTCATGAAGCCAGTCCACGAAATCCAGCACATCCATATTGCGCCACATCCAAGCGGGAAAACGGATGAAATCGCCAAGCGCGTCCCGCGCATTGGCATCCGTCCCGGTCCCACGAACAAAACGATGTACGCGGCTTGCGTCCGGCCAGTCGCCTTCAATCGCAACGGCGTTGAACCCTTTCTCGTCGATCAACCTGCGGGTGATCAGGGCGCGCTCCCGATAAAAATCGTGCGTGCCATGAGAAGCCTCTCCGATCAGTACCACTCCGCGGTCACCGATCCACTCCAGCAGTGGATCGTGATCACCCTGGCTGAATGTCAGCGGCACGGCGGCACGGTTGATCTCGCTCAATTTCATGGCCGCGTTCTCCTATGCGACCTGCCGCGCTGTTTCATCTTTACGCGCCTGGGAAAGCAACGCACGAACTTCGTGATCCGTGGTCTGCTCGAAGTTGCGATAGAACATGCCGACTGCAAAGAATGACTGCGGAGTGGTCGCGCAGACGATCTCGTCCACTTCACCGCGGAGTTCGTCGCACGTACCCGCTGCCGCTACCGGCACTGCCGCGATCACCTTGGCGGCATGTGGCCGCAAAGCCCGCGCCGCAGCCGTCATGCTCGCCCCAGTTGCGAGTCCATCGTCGATCAGAATTACGGTCCGCCCTTCGATGGGTATAGCGGGATGGCCATCGCGGTACGCGCGTTCGCGACGCTCGATCTCCAGCTTTTCCCGCTCAACCGCGGCTTCAATCGTTTCGCGAGAAATGTCCAATTCATCGACCACCGATGGATTCGTCACCACCGTTCCGCCACTCGCGATCGCACCCATTGCCAATTCTTCCTGCCCCGGCACTCCGAGTTTGCGAACGATTAAAATATCCAGCGGTAGCTTTAACGCACGCGCGACCTCATAGGCAACCGGCACGCCGCCGCGCGGCAAAGCCAGCACGACAGCGTCCGGCCTGTCACGGAATTCTTCAAGAGCACGCGACAGCACCCGCCCGGCATCTCTGCGGTCCTGGAAAATCATGCTCAAAACTACCCCAATAAATAAGGATGCGATGCCTCCGAGAGCCGGATGTCCACCAGCGCGGCCGTGAGTTCTCTGTGATAGACAACAGGCTGGAGAGCCATGGATCCTCACAAAAAGTTACGTCGCCTGCTGGGCTCTTGCCTCAACACAGTACGACCGCCGCTCCGTCGATGGAATCGTGGTAGACCGCTGCCAGCGCTTGATTCACTTCAGTTAGCGGAAAACATGTGGTATGCGGGCGGATGCCGATCTCTTGCGCGAGTTTCACGAAGTCGCGTGCATCCTGACGAGTCATGTTGGCCACGCTTCGCATCTGACGCTCGCCCCACAACAGCGTGTCGTAGTCGAACTGCGGAATGCGGTCCAGGTGAATTGCATTGATGGCGACAACGCCGCCTTTGCGCAGCGCGCCGAGCGCGGCCAGCACTACGTCTCCACTGGGCGCGAAGGTTACGGCGCGATCGAGCGCTACAGGAGGTCGCTCCGTCGCTTCGCCTACCCAGACCGCGCCCAGTTCTTTGGCGAGTCTTCGATGAGACGCGCCGCGTGTGGCCACGTATACCTCGCAATCCCACGCCTTGAGAACTTCAATCGCCAGATGCGCCGACGCGCCGAAACCGAACAGACCGACTTTATCGCCGCGTTCGACGCCAGCCACCCGCAGGCTCCGAAAGCCGATAATTCCCGCGCAAAGCAGAGGAGCAATGCTTTCCGCGGGAGGCTCGGCCGGAACCGGTATGCAAAAATCAGCGCGTGCGATCGCGTATTCGGCATAACCCCCATTCACGGAATAGCCGGTAAATGTTGGGTGATCGCATAAGTTTTCCATTCCCTTGCGGCAGAGTTCGCAGGTGCCATCGACACCGCCCATCCAGGAGATGCCAACGCGATCGCCTAGTTTTGGACGTGCCTGTGGAGAATCTCCTCCCAACTCGACCACACGCCCAACGATCTGATGGCCGGGAATGACTTCCGCACGGAGCGGCGGCAGTTCGCCGACGGAAATATGCAGATCGGTCCGGCAGACGCCGCAGGCCTCTACGCGCAGCAGCACTTCGCCAGGACTGGGCTTCGGGCGCGGTACTTCTTCGACCACAAGTGGGTTCCGGTCAATAGAAGCGGGCTTATGCAGGACGGCGGCTCGCATCGTGGCGTTCTTCATATCTCGCTCATGGAAAAAGAAAATCTGAGATTTGAGACGGTTCCACTGTCGGTCTCCGGCGGCCTCAGCAGATCGGGATTCTGCCGGTCCCGTTCGACATTGCGCGGTCCGGGATCATCGGCTCCTCTGCCGCCTTCGATTGGCTGAGGAACTTCCCCCGCGCGCGCGAAGATGCGTCGAATACTAGGCATGAGCGCGTCACCTCTCTTCATTGAGATGCTGCAACAATGCACGATTGTCTTTTCAGGTGCAGAGCACGATCTCATTTCCCCTTTTCACAGTCCGGTAAAAACGAGAGCCAAGCATCCTTCACCCGTTGCACGACTATCCATACCAGTAGGTGGTGTGAGCGATGACCGCATCGGATGTACTCGTTGAGACTCTGCTCGATTGGGGTGTGGAGGTTGTTTTTGGACTTCCGGGCGATGGAATCAACGGCTTCATGGAAGCGCTGCGAACGCACAAGGATCGCATTCGATACGTTCACGTCCGCCATGAAGAAACAGCGGCAATAGCTGCGACGGGATATGCCAAATTTTCCGGCAAGCTGGGAGTGTGCTTCTCGACGGCAGCTCCGGGCGCCGTGCACATGCTCAACGGACTTTACGATGCCAAGGTGGATCAGGCGCCCGTGCTTGCAATCACCGGCATGACCTATCACGATCTGATCGGCACCAATTATCTGCAGGACATCAACCAAGATTATCTGTATCAGGATGTTGCGTTTTTCAACCAGCGTCTGATGGGGCCGGCGCATGCGAAGAACATCACCGATTACGCCTGCCGCGCCGCGCTGAGCCATCGCGCCGTGTCGCACATCGCGCTGCCCATCGATTATCAAATCGCGGACATGTCCGACGAAAAGCGCTCTATGCGCAACCTGAAAGGCCATACTTCGGACGCATTTACGGTTCCCAAACGCGTTCCGGAGCGGAGCCAGCTGGAAAGAGCGGCAAAAGCACTTCAGGACAAGAAAAAGGTAGCCATTCTCGTGGGCGCGGGCGCTCGCGGCGCGCGGGAGGAAGTGCTGCAGGTTGCCGAACGCCTCGCCGCTCCAGTCGTGAAGGCGCTGCTGGGGAAAGATGTTCTCCCGGACGACAGCCCTTACACCACCGGCGGAACGGGCGTGGTGGGCACGCGGCCTTCATCGGAAGCGCTGGAGAACTGCGAAGCCCTGCTCATCATCGGCAGCTCGTTTCCATATATCGAGTTTCTTCCCAAGCCCGGCCAGGCCGTCGGCATTCAAATCGACGACAAACCGGAGCGCATTGGGCTTCGCTATCCAGTGGATTACGGGCTGGTCGGCGATGCCCAGGCGACTCTGCGAGAATTGCTGATGTATCTGCCCCGCAACGAGGACCGAGCCTTTCTTCAGCAGGCCCAGAAAGGAATGGAAGACTGGTGGGCTCTGATGGAAGAGCGCGGCACGCGCACCACCAAGCCGATGAAGCCGCAGGTAGTCGCGTGGAATCTCGGCCAACTGCTGGAAGACGATGCCATCGTCACCGGAGACTCAGGGACCGTGACCACCTGGGTTGCGCGCATGAAGCTGCGCGGAAAGCAGCAGTTCTCCTTCAGCGGTACCATGTGCAGCATGGCGGCCGGGCTGCCGTATGCGATCGGCGCGCAGGTCGCGCATCCCGGTCGCCAGGTGGTCAGCTTTACCGGAGACGGCTCTCTCAGCATGATGATGGGCGACCTGGTCACGCTGGCCCAGCACAACCTTCCGGTAAAAATCGTCGTGCTGAAAAACAACACGCTGGGCTTGATCAAATGGGAGCAAATGGTCTATCTGGGAAATCCCGAATACGGAGTGGACCTGAAGCCGATCGACTTCGTAAAGGTCGCGGAAGGATGCGGCGCCACTGGCATCCGCATCGACGATCCAAAGCACTGCAGGGAGCAGATGAAAGCGGCCCTCGCCATGGATGGGCCGGTGGTGATCGAGTGTGTGACCGATCCGAACGAGCCGCCCATGCCGCCGAAAGTCACCGAGAAGGAAATGAAGGATCTCGCCAAAGCGATGCTCGGCGGAGAACGCGACCGCGTGCGCATTGGCCTGACAGTCGGCCGCGCGGCCATGGATGAAACGCTGTTTCCCGCCAGTTCCTACGGCGTACTGGGACGCGCAAAGGAGAAGCTGTCCGGCGGCGAGAAAAAGAAAAATGGGGAGAAACAATGATTCCGCCAAAACAGGAAATGCCCGCGGAGAAGGCCGCGAAACTGGCTGCCGCGCTCCGCCGAAAAATCAAGGGCGAGGTGCGGTTTGATAGCGGTTCGCGGGCGCTTTACGCGTCCGATCTTTCCATGTATCGGCAGGTCCCGATCGGCGTCGTCATCCCGCGAACGCTGGAAGACGTGGTGCGCGCGATGGAGATATGCCGCGAGCACGGCGCGCCAATTCTGGGCCGCGGCTGCGGCACCAGCCTGGCGGGCCAGTGTTGCAATGTAGCCGTTGTCATCGATTTTTCGAAGTACCTGAATCGCATCCTCGAACTGAATCCGTCCGGCAAATATGCCTGGGTAGAGCCCGGCTTAATTAACGATGATCTGCGCAACGCGGCTGAAGAGCACCAGCTGACGTTCGCTCCCGATCCGGCCACGCACGAGTACTGCACGCTGGGCGGCATGATCGGCAACAATTCCTGCGGCGTTCACTCTGAAATGGGAGGAAAAACGGCAGAAAACATCGACGAGCTCGACATCCTCACCTATGACGGTTTGCGCATGACCGTGGGCCAGACCAGTGAGAAGGAACTCGATTCCATCATCCGGGCGGGCGGACGCCGTGGTGAGATTTACGCGAAATTGAAAGACATTCGTGATCGCTATGCGGACCGGATTCGCGCCCGTTATCCGAAAATTCCACGGCGCGTCTCCGGCTACAACCTCGATTATTTATTGGCGGAAAACGGCTTCCATGTGGCCCGCGCGCTGGTCGGCACGGAAGGCACATGCGTTCTCGTGTTGCGAGCGAAGACGCTTCTGATGCACAGCCCTCCCCATCGCGTATGGATTGTGATTGCTTATCCGAACCTCTTTCTGGCTGCCGATAACACCGCCTGGATACGACACGAGCTACAGCCCATTGGGCTTGAGGGCTTCGACAAGCACGTGATCGAGAATGAAAAGCGGAAAGGGAATCGCATCGAGGGTGTGGAGCTATTGCCTGAAGGCAGCACCTGGCTGCTGGTGGAGTTTGGCGGCGCGACGCGGGAAGAAGCCACGGAAAAAGCAAAGGACGCGATCCGAAGAATCCGCGAAAACGACCAGGATCAGATCGGAATTCGCCTTCTCGCGGAACCGAAGGATTATAAAAAGATCCTCAAGATTCGCGAATCTGGAGTGGGAGCCAGCCGCGTGCCCGGCGTGGAAGATGCGTTGCCAAGCTGGGAAGATGCCGCGGTGCCGCCGGAGGTCCTGGGCAAGTATCTTCGGGAATTTTATGTGTTGCTGGATAAATATCGTTATACCTGCACTCTGTTCGGCCACTTCGGCGAAGGTTGCGTGCATACCCGGATCACGTTCAACCCCAAGACCGCTGAAGGGGTGAAAAACTTCCGCGACTTCATGACGGAGGCGGCCCACCTGGTTGTCCGCTATGGCGGTTCGTTATCGGGTGAGCATGGCGATGGTCAGGCGCGCGCGGAATTTCTGCCGGTCATGTTTGGCGCCGACCTCATTGAGGCTTTTCGCGAATTCAAATCGGCCTGGGATCCCCAATGGCGCATGAACCCCGGCAAGGTCGTCGATCCATATCCGATGGATACAAATCTGCGCACCGGGCCGGATTACAAGCCCAAACCCTTGCTGACCATCTTTCAGTTTCCGGAGGATCACGGCAGCATGGCGGAGGCCACGGAACGATGCTTCGGCGTGGGAAAATGCCGCAATTTGAATGGCGAAACGATGTGCCCCAGCTTCCACGCCACTCGTGAGGAGATGCACAGCACGCGCGGCCGCGCCCGCCTGCTGTTCGAAATGCTGCGTGGCGATGTGATCCAGGACGAGTGGCGCGACGAGCACATCAAAGAAGCGCTTGACCTTTGCCTCGCCTGTAAAGGCTGCAAAGGCGACTGTCCCGTCAACGTTGACGTCGCCACCTATAAGGCTGAGTTCCTCGCGCACTATTATGAGGGACGCAAGCGCCCCATCAGCGCCTACACGATGGGCCAGATCTTCCGCTTCGCGCCCATCGCATCGCAGTTTCCTGAAGTCGCCAACCTGTTCATGCGAACGCCGGGGATTTCCGCGCTGGTTAAAGCGGCCGGTGGGATTACTCAGAAACGCAAGCTGCCCGGTTTTCCACGGGAGAGCTTTAAGCAGTGGTTCCAGGAAAATTCCGCGCGAAACACGCGCAAAAATGATCCTCGTCCTGTGGTGACGTTGTGGGCCGACACGTTCAACAACTATTTCTTCCCGCACACGGCGAAGGCCGCAGTCGAAGTCCTGGAATCCGCCGGTTATCGCGTCGAGGTTCCGGAGCAGAAACTCTGCTGCGGACGCCCCCTTTACGACTACGGCTTTCTCGACCAGGCGAAGCACAATTTGCACGAAATTCTTGCCGCGCTTCGGCCGCAGATCACGGCGGGCACTCCCATGGTTGTACTGGAGCCAAGCTGCGCATCAGTATTTCGCGATGAAATGACAAACCTGCTGCCGAAAGATGAAGATGCGAAGCGCCTGCGCCGTCAGACTTATCTGCTGAGCGAATTTCTCAACAATATCGACTACCGTCCGCCAACTCTGAAGCGCAAAGCCATTTTGCATGGACACTGTCATCAGAAATCGCTGTTCGGGATGAAGAATGAGCAGAAGCTGCTCGCACGCATGGGCCTCGATGCCGAACTGCTGGATTCAGGTTGCTGCGGCCTCGCCGGCTCCTTCGGCTACGAACAGCAACATTACGACATTTCGATGAAGGTCGGGGAACGGACTCTGTTGCCGAACGTACGCTCGGTCGAGCGCGACACCATGGTCATCACCGACGGCTTCAGTTGCCGCGAGCAGATCATGCATGGAACTCCGCGCCACGCCATGCACCTGGCGGAGGTCATCCAGATGGCAATGCACCAGCCGTCCACCACACGGAAGTCAAAATATATCGAGACAGGATTTGTCCAGAAAGACCCGCCTTATCCAGTCTTGACCGCAACCGGCGCAGCCGGCCTCTTACTGGCTGGGGGCCTATTTCTGTTATCGCGAATAATGGAGGGATCAACCGCGGTTGCCACTGAGCCGCAGCCGCAGGAGCCTGTTGAAGAGAACGGACGAAGCCGCGTTCTGCAGTTCAGCCAAAAGACATAGTTGAACAACGAACAGCATTGGTGGAGGCGGCGGGAGTCGGTTTATCTACCCGCGCCGAAAGCAGGTAACTTACAGAAGACACGAGCCGCACGATCCGCAGGAAGCTCCACATACGCCGTTCTTGAGTACGCCAAGGTACACGGATTTTATTGCATTTTTTTCCATTCTTCTTTTGCCTTTGCTACCGCAAAATCGGCTTGCGCCTCTGATACACCAATCTTCTTGAGTTCCTCTCGGAGCTGTTCTTCAGGCATCGGATCGCCCATCCGCATAAATGGCTGGGCTTGAGCCGCCCCCAATTCCCGAAAGGCCAAGACAAATTCATTCTCTTCCAACCCAGGCAATACGCCCCAACTATCAAAAGCCATCAGTTCCCCTTCTGCACAAGTGTACCTTGCACTCCGATTTGTTAGAGTTAAAATCGCTCGCATGAAAACATTAATGATGATTGCAGTGCTATTTCTAACGAGCACTGGCATGGCCCAGAGTGCTCGCAGCTACTTCGAGGCGCTTTATAAAGCGGGCGGACTCGACCGAATGGCCGATGAGTATGTCTGCTTTGACGATGACCCTTCACTGCGAACTTTCTTCATTTTTACAACGAGCAAGACGCTTCGAGAATTCTTGATTATGAACGGCGGTTTTGCAAAATTGCCAAAGGCGCAGCAAGGTGAACTAAATAGGGGATTCCTCATCCTGCGAGGATATGACAATGGCGTACCGCTTCCCCAAGAGGATACCTACTCTCGAGACGGAAGTTCATGGGTCGAGAACGGCATTATCATCGACAAGGTTCCAGCCAGGATCAGGTTCACCATCGTTTGGGAGACGATGCGCTATAAGCGTTCTATCGAGCTTCTGAACTCTAAGTCGAGACTTCGCAGTGAATACGCTCGGTACGGCCACTGCGAAAGAACCCCATCCGATGTGCGCCAAAAGGAGCACTGAATAGGGTAATGCGCTGTCCCTGTAATACCCATCGAATGTGATTTAGTTAAGAGTGGCTCGTTCTTTGAAAACTTGGGGCAAATTAACACAATGACAAGAGCAAAATTCGTGTGCACGCGCGTCGCGCTTACAGAGACGATAAAATATCCATCTAAATACAACGGAAACAGATAGCTGGGCTGGTGGAGGCGGCGGGAGTCGAACCCGCGTCCGAAATCCTAGTCAGCAAAGAGACTCCATGCGTAGTCGCGTTCCGATTGGTCTCGTGCGATGCGCTCAGAACGGACAAGATACGCATCCCACCAGCCTGTAGATCTCGTCCAGTCAACCCAGACATTGCGGGCCGGACCAGCCTGCTTTGCGACGTCCTTCCCCGCCTCGCAGGCAAATTCGAGGAGGACGGCTACTTATTTAATTAAGCAGCAAGTGCTAGTTGATTGTTAGCAATTGTGTTTTTGCAGACGATTACGGGTGCCTACACCCCGGCATGCCTCTCTGCCGCAAACGATCCCGTCGAAACCGTGACGCCCCCAATTGGGCCGTGGCCAGAAGAATCCGGCCCGGTGGAATGCTTTTGGCATTCAAAGAACTACCTCTCATTATAGCCGAAAGTCAGGCGAAAATCAGATGGTTTTGGATGGAATATCTATCTTGCGTTCCTTGCGGCAGGATTCATAAATGCTCGTAACCACCTGTAGAGCACGATGTCCATCGATGCCGGAACTGACCGGCGCGCGGCCAGTCCTGCACGCTTCACCGAAATCAAGCAATTGGCGTTCAAAGGGTACGGTAGAAATTGCCATAGGATCAGAGGCGCCCGAGGAAACCTGAGAGGCTACTGGAGCGGGATCTCCCTTGTCGTCCCGCACGTCCCATCTGGTAAGTTTGTCGCCGGTGACGATGGCGGTGCCCTTTGTCCCGTGGATCTCCAGACGCTCCGGATACCCGGGCCAAAGTGCTGTGCCAGCTTGAATCACGCCAGTAGCTCCAGAAGAGTACCGCAGCAGTGCGTTGATTAAATCGTCCGACTCGATCGCGTGCAGTGCTCCCAGATGCCAGTATCCGAAGACCTCTGCTACAGCGCCAACGAGGAAAAGTAAAACATCCACCTGATGGATCGCCTGATTGATGAGCGCGCCGCCGCCTTCCCCGGCCCAACTACCTTTAATTGGTCGCTGATAATATTCAGCTGATCGGTACCACTTCACATAAGCATCGGCTTGAAGAATTTTTCCCAGACGCCCCTCAGCAATCGCATTCTTCAGGAAAAGGGTGGAATCATCAAACCGGTGCTGACTCATCACGCCAAGCTGAATCCCTGCCTTCCGCGCTATCTCAATCATTGTTAGCGCGGTATTGACATCTGTGGCGATGGGCTTTTCCACCAGCACATGCTTCTTTGTTTCCGCACATATCTCAATAGCCTGCAAACGGAAGTGTGGAAGCGTGCACACATCCACATAATCCACAGCGGGATGGCGGCAGACCTGCTCGTAAGTTTCGACGAATTCTGCTCCTGTTGCGTCGGCGAACTTTCGCCCCTTGACTGGGTTGGTGTTTGTACAAGCTACTACTTCGTAGTTGATCTTCTTATATGCTTCTGCATGCTTCCAGGAAATGGCGCCGGTACCGATAATTCCAACTCGCAAAATCCACGCTCCATATAAAGTATGCGGGCGCTACTATAGTCGTCTAAGTGAGCTTGCTTTTCCGTTATAACATCACGCCACGCGAGTTAATCAGCCGCGGACTGGATATCCGGATGAGTCGTCATAATCCCTCGAAACTTCCGCCATATAAGACACTTACTCCTGCGGAAGCTTTAGATGTTAGCGACCGTTGTACGTGCGACCGACAAAATCAGCTTTTACACACTCGAGTATTTCCTGCAGAGAGTCTTAATTTGTGCAACTAGCTTCGGTACGCCGGTGGCGGCAGCTTCCTTCCCCTCGTATTCGGCCGACATATAACCTTTGAACCCGGCCTGCGCGAAGAGCCGCCAGACACGATCTAAATCCACGGGAGACTGGTCATATTCAAAATGGTCACGAATGTGGGTGTTGGATGCGTAGGGAATGCACGCCGCAATTTGCGCGTACGCGTCCTGAGTGGGAGTGGGAATAAAGTTCGTAACATCCAGGTTAATTGCAGCGTAAGGTGAATTCACACGATGCATGATTTCAAGGCAAACGTTCGAACTCTGTGATACGCCCTGGTGATCCTCGAGCCCAAGCGTGATCCCTTTTCCGCCGGAATAATCGCAGGCCGCTTTCATCGTCTCAACTACCCAGCCGATACCTTCCTGCAAACTAGCGCCGGGCGGTAACGGACCGGCAAAAATCCGCAGATGGGAAGCTCCCAGCCTGTCAGTGACATCTACCCACTTCTTGATCTCCTGCAGGCTATCAGCGCGCTTGGCGGCACTGGCCTGGACCATACTGACTCCGCAAGCGGCGCCCGAAAAGGGCACTGCATTCTTGTATGCCAAATGACGAAGATTATCGAGATATTGCGGATCCATAGATTTCAGGTAATATCCGGTAATATCGACTCCGTCCAGGCGCAGTTCCACCGCCTTGCGGATAAAGTCCTCCAGCGTCATCGACCCTTTTCTCAGTTCAGAGTTATAGGAATACGCGCAGCAGCCAGCAAATAATCTCGGCAGTTTAGGATTCTCTGGCGGGGTATCCGCGGCCAGTCCCCTGGCGACAGGTGCTGCCATCAGTTGCAGGCCTGCACCCATCAACGCACCTGCCCCTGCCGTCTTCAGAAACGTACGACGAGCTATTTCACGATTCATTGTGCCTCCGGCAAAAAACTAATCATATTTTTCCTTCCATTCTGCTCAGTTACGCAAACCGGGTTTGTTCCACGCAACACTCTCACGGAAGGTATTATAATCCGGACCTATGCAGCCCTTACGCGTATTTTAACCACATTCAATTAGCCGAGGAGGCATTCTGCAATGGAAGAGGGCAAGAAGATGAATCGTCGCGACTTTATAGAGCAGGTTGGGATTGGCATAGTGGCCCTTGGAGCCTCGCCGGGCGCGCCTTCACTCGCAGCAGATCGCCGGATTATAGGAGCGAACGATCGCATTCGCATCGGCTTGATCGGCGCCGGAGATCGCGGACAGGAAGACCTCAAGGAAGCTCTAAGACATCCCAATATCGAGTGTGTAGCTGTCGCCGACGTTTATTCGCGCCGTTGCGAACAAGTCAAAAGTTACTTACCAAAGGTCGCCACCTATGACGATCCTATGCGTCTGCTGGATCGCCAGGATATTGACGCGGTCATCAATGCTACCCCGCAACATCTGCATAGCAAATATATTCTTGCCGCACTCGACGCTAAGAAGGACATCTACTCCGAGAAGACGATGGCATGGGATATTCCTGAAGTGCTGGCCTGTCGTGACGCAGTTAAGAAGTCGAGCCAGATTGTCCAGATTGGAATGCAGGATGAAAGCTCGGGTGACTTAGTTGATACCAAAAAGTTCATCCGGGATGGAATGCTCGGAAAGATCACCATGGTTGAATCATGGATGAGCCGTAACACTCCTATCGGCAAAGGTGAATGGGTACGCCCGGTGCCGAGCGATTGCAATCCCGTTCATGTGAACTGGAACTTATTCCTAAGTGGGCGGCCGAAGATACCTTTTGACGGCTACAAATTCATCAACTGGCGTCTTTTCTGGGAATTCTCGGGCGGCAATATTACAGAGAATATGGTCCACCAGATAGGGTTTATTATCAGCGCCATGGACCTACAACTTCCGAAAGCCGCAACCATGATGGGTGGTGTATTTTCCGTGAAGGACGGCCGACAGGTACCAGATACGATTAATGTTGCGCTGGAGTATCCGAATGACTTGCTCGTCGTTTGGCAATCTACCTTCAGCAATGATCAGTACGATATGGGCGAGCATTATCTTGGAAATAAGGGAACGGTTGAGCACACGAGCGGCTCTGCGGTGAAGGTGAAGGATGTAAACCAGGAAGATAACTGTACAAGCTGCGGTGTGAATTACTATCCTCAAAAGCTAAATAACCCCCACGGTGTCGCGCTCCAGGGTACAAATCCCGGCGGCAATCATATGGCAAACTGGTTTGCCTGTATCCGCGATCGCAAGCAACCGAATGGAAATGTGGAGATCGGCTACTTATCCGCCGTTGCATGCCACATGTCGAATCTGGCATACAAGCAGAAGCGCCGAGTTACGCTGGAAGAAGCAATGGCGGCAAAACCGGAAGCGTGGATGTGAGACCGCAAACGTGGATGTAAAGCCGGAAGCATCGACGCAAGGACCGCCGCGTTTCCATCCTGCGCGGCATTCGCCGCAGAGACGAATCCCATCATTTACGCGTAACGCTTCTAGATCGGCGAAGCGCTTCGCACCTCTCCGGCGAAGCGCCTGGCTCTTATTCGTACTGGCGCGCCGGGACGAAGGCCGCGGTGCAGCTGTACCCGCATTCCAGCCATACGCCTTGCTTTCATCCCTGGTCCTGTTGGCTTGCAGATTCCGGCGTCTTTCGGGCAGGCGTATCCGTCCATAGATCGAGCAAAATCAACCGCTCCGCGCGCTTTAACGTTTCTCCGACCGCAGGGGAAGGAATCCTCCATGGCGAAAAAATCAGGCAAATTTTCGTCCCGGACAGACAAACGTGGATTGCACACCCTGCTGCTCCGCCGGTTCCATCTCCTCCTCCTACTGGGCGCACTCTTGATTCACCCCGGATTGCAGGGCTTACAAATTCCAGGGGAAGGCCCGCAGTCCTGGCCCGATCTGCCAAATATCCGCGGTACGGTAAAGTCCATTCACGGCAGGGATGCGATCATTCAGACGGAAGCCGGCCAGACCTACACCATCCATACCAGCGACAACACGCATATTTTCAAAGATCGTCAACCGATCAAGATGAGCGATGTTCAGCCCGGGGATATGCTGATCGCCGCCGGCGAAATGAATGCGAACTCTAACCTGCTGCGAGCTGTCTTTGTCGGTGACGTGGACGCCGCCACCGTCCAGAAAATGCGGGCTGAATTAGGCAAGACGTGGGTCGCGGGCAAGGTGCTCAAGATTGAGGATGCCCGCATTACTGTGGATCGCGTCGACCACAAAACTCAAGTCATCGAGGCGGATGACACAACGTCGTTCCGCAAAGATGGTCAGAGTATAACGCTGCCGGATGTTCACGCAGGAGATGCCATCCACGCCAAAGGCGCGCTGAAGAACGGCGTGTTCATTCCCACTCTATTGACAGTGATCGACCCGGCGTACCGCGGGCGCAGAGGCGAAGATGCAGTGCCGGCTCAGCCATAAGAGCCAGAAATCCAAAGATTAAATATTGAGGACCGAAGCAGTACGCAAGATGTGAACCAGAGACGGCGTAAACCAAAATGTTGAGCCATATGTCCGGAAAAATTTCGCTTGCGGTTCTTCTCATACTCATCATTCCGGGAATGGCGGAAGCTGCCCCTGTTCGGTCCCGGCAGGCTCAGCAGCCAGGAACAGCAGAGGCAGCCCCTCAGGCATCTCCCGCGCCTTCCACTTCAGCAGCTTCTGTAGCGCAACCCATGGCGGGCGGCATTATCCGGGGTCAGGTGAAATCCGGCGACACCCCGCTGCCCGGCGTTACAGTTACGGCCATGAACAGCTTGACCGGCAAGCGCTACGCCGCGGTGACGGATATCCGGGGCGTCTACGCGATGCGCATTCCCAGGAATGGCCGTTACGTCGTCCGGGTTGAGCTTGCCGCATTTGCAGCGGAAACCAAAGAGGCTCTGTTGAACGCCGGCAGCCATCAGCAAATCCTGAACTACACAATGGCGCTCGCTTCCCGTTCGGCGCAACCGGGCGCGGGCCGGCGCATTCCAAACGCGGTGGCAATGCGCGCGCTTGGCCCTCTCGTGCAGGCGGGCGGAACAGAAAGAGCAGAAGCTGCTGCGATGGGAAATGTTGAAAACGGGGTGAGCCTTTCAGGAGCCGCCCAGAATTCGGATATCGCAACAGAATCGGTCGCTATTCAGGGCCAGACCGGAACGGTGAACCCGTTCGCCAGCATCGATCAGTCCCAACTGCAGCAGCGGCTGGAGGATTTACGAGCGCAGAATGCGTTAACCCGCTCTCCCGGCCAGGGCGGTCGCGGCGGCTATGGCGGACGGCGAGGCGGCGGAGGTGGTATGGGCGGCGGTTTCTTCCGCCATTTCAATCCGACGCAACCGCATGGAAGCATTTTTTACCAGGGAGAAAACTCCGCGTTCGATGCCGTGCCCTTTTCCGTAACCGGAACACCGATCGTTCAGCCGCCGTATAACGACAATACTGCAGGCGTGGTGTTCATCGGGCCACCTCAGATTCCGCACCTGCTGAAACCCAGTACCAGCAATTTCATGTTTGTGGGTGCCTTCCTGACGCGCAATTCGACGCCATTCAATCAGTACGCGATCGTTCCAACTGTCGCCGAGCGTAACGGAGATTTTTCCCATTACACGGGCGCGGGCACATCTGTTGTCCCCATCTACAATCCAGCGACCGGGCAGCAGTTCCCTGGAAATATAATCCCCGCCATCAACCCGCAGGCGAAGGCGCTCCTCCAATACATCCCGCTGCCAAATCAGCCAGGGTTGCAAAATTTTCAACACTTGACGACTGCCCAGACCAACCAGAGCCGGATCGGCGGCCGATTCGTCCACAATTTTGGTTCCGGCGGAGGAGGCGCTGCACTGCCGGCATTCCTTCAAGATTTGATGGGAAATACAAATCATGGGCTGACGCAGAACGTGAACGCGAACTTCAATTTCAACCACTCGGCCACGGATCTCCTCAACGTCTTTCCCCAATTGGGGGGCTCCAGCCAGACCTACCAGTATTCGCTGGCGTTGGGATATGTCGTCGGATACCGCCGTTGGACGAGCAATGCGACCCTGAACTTCAACCGCTCCAACGCGCAGGTCAGTAATTTTTTTACCGGCAAAAAGGATGTCGCTTCGCAGGCTGGAATTCAGGGACTGGGCTCCGACCCCTTCAATTACGGCGTTCCCAGCATCGTTTTCTCACAGTTTCAAGGCGTGAGCGAGCAGGCTCCTAAATTCACTTTGAATCAAACCATCACCTTACAGGACACCGCTTCGTGGACCGGCAAAAAGCACAATGTACGTTTCGGTGGCGATTACCGCCGCATTCATCAATACGTGCAGGGCGGTACGAACGTGACCGGAAGCTTCTATTTCACGGGCTTTGCGACCCGGAAGCCAGGCACTCCGACCGTGCCTGGACAGCCGCCTTCTGGCGCGGACTTTGCCGACTTCCTGCTCGGGCTGCCGCAGGAAGCCGCCCTGCAACAGGGCAGCGGAAAATTTTATTATGTCGCCAATGTCTTCGATCTTTTCCTTCAGGACAATTGGCATCCACTGAATAACGTGACCGTAAACTACGGCGTTCGCTACGAATATTATTCGCCCTACACAGAAGAACACAACCGGTTGACCAATCTGGCCTTCACTCCCGATTTGAGCCAGTTGGAAGTCGTGTTTCCAAACAGCACGTCTAGTATTAACGGGAAATATCCGGCCGGTGTGATCAATCCAGACCGCAGGGACTTTGCGCCTCGGATCGGCTGGGCGTGGCGCGCGAACAAGCGCATGGTCGTGCGCGGCGGGTATGGCATCAACTACAACACTGGCCAGTATGCGGCCGTGGTGCAGAACCTTTCCTATCAGCCGCCGTTCGCTAACACGATTACGAACATTGTCCCCGCGCAGTCCCCGCCCAGTCTCTCGCTGGCCACCGCGCTGACATCGGGCAAAACTCCCAGCCGCATTACGAATAATTTCGCGTTCAACAAAAACTACTTATTGGGCTACGTCCAGGTTTGGGATCTCGATGTGCAGAATACCCTACCCTTAAACATCGTTTTGAACGTGAACTATAACGGTGCAAAAGGCACCCATCTGGATTTGGTGGATGCGCCGAATCGCCAACTCACAGGGCTGCTGAACCCTGCCTATCCCTCGTTCAATTACGAAACCTCAATCGCATTCTCCAATTACAACGCGCTCGTAGTGCGGGCTTCCAAGCGATTGCAGCATGGCGTTTCTATGCGCGCCACCTACACCTATTCCCACGCCATTGACGATGCTTCTTCCATCGGCCAATCCACCACAATCGTTGCCCAAAATCAGCAGGACATTCTGGCCGAGGAAGGAAATTCCTCGTTTGATATACGTCACCAGGTGGTCGGCCAATGGCTGTATGAACTGCCTTTCGGCCCCAACCGTCACTTTCTCAGCGCGGGCTCCTGGATGAGTCATGCGCTGAGTAATTTTTCTGTTTCCGGGACATTCGATTTTGCCACGGGCCTGCCGCTCTCACCGCGCTACCAGGCCGCCAGCAGCGATGTGGCGCGCGGTTCGGCCGGCACTCAACGTCCAAATCGCGTGCCCGGATCTTCTTTGACTGCGGGCGGAGGAACCTTGCACCGATGGTTTAATCTGGACGCGTTCACGCCGCCGGTGAACCCGGTAACCGGTGCGCCGGAGTATGGCAATGCCGCGCGGAACTCCATTCCGGGTCCAGGCACAGTGCAGGTGGATATGTCCCTGTCGAAGACGATGCATTTCGGCGGCACTCGTTCGCTGGAGTTGCGCGGCACGGCCAACAATGTGTTCAATACCGTGCAATATTCCACCGTCGATAGCTATATCGATTCGCCGACGCAGGGCCAGGTTACGTCCGCCGCCGCCATGCGGCAGATCACGTTTCGAGCGAGATTTCGTTATTAGCGCGGCTGCAGGTTCCGCCTGAGGAGAAGAGCATGAGACATTCACGAACGCGCCTATTGTTGCTCCGTTCTCTGGTCCTGGCCATGTTTGCTGGATTTGTTTGCGCCGCGAGCCAGGCACAGGCAAATAACTCCGCCCAGAATCCGGGCAACTCTCAGGCGTCTTACACCTTAAAGGTAAACAGCGACATCGTCCTGACGAATGTGATCGTGCGCGATAAAAAAACCGGCCAGGTTGTGACCGGCCTGAAACCAAGCGACTTCAGCATTTTAGAAAATGGCCGTCCGCAGCATGTTCTCTCGCTGGATTTTGAGAATGTGGATGACTTTGCGCGGCAGCAGGAACCGGTTGTGAGCGGGAACAGTGGTCCAACCGTTTCAAACTCAGGCGTTCAACTTTTTTCAAAGAACGGAAACGTGGACGAGGCTGCTCTGAAAAACCGACGGCTCATCGTGATGATGTTCGATCTATCCTCCATGCAGGTTGAGGATCTCGATCGTGCTGTTGCCGCCGCGAAAAATTATGTGCAGAAGCAGATGCAGCCCGCCGATCTGGTCGCTCTGGTATCGCTCGGCACGTCGCTCAGCCTCGATCAGGATTTCACCGCCGACAAAAGCCTGATCCTGCGTCAGCTCAATCGATATAACGGCAACGAAGGCCAGGGCATGGCTGCCGGCGGCGATGGAACCACCAATGGAGCCCAGGATTTAAGCACTTCCTACACACCGGATGAAAGCGAGTACAACTACGTCAACACCGACGTGAAGCTTTACGCTATTGAATCGGTGTCGAACGCGCTCCAGCGTATCCCGCAAAAAAAATCGCTCTTGTTTTTCTCCGGCGGCCTGACCCGGACCGGCATTGAAAACCAGGCTTCTTTAAATGCAGCGATCAACGCCTCTGTGCGCGCAAATCTATCCATCTATACGGTGGATGTGCGCGGCCTGGAAGCGCTGCCGCCGGTCGGAGATGCGCAAACCGCCAGCCTGCGCGGCAATGCGGCATATTCTGGCGCCGCCCCGATTAACCAGTTCAGCACAAACTATGGCTCGCAGGAGACGCTCTCAACGCTCTCGACCGATACCGGCGGCAAGGCGCTCTTCGACACGAATGACTTTGCTCCCGCATTCCAGCGCATCCAGAGCGACACCTCGGCCTATTATGAGATTTCATTTCGCTCCACCAACCCGGCCCGCGATGGCAAATTTCGCAAGCTGACGATTCGCGTCAAACGCAGCGGGGTGAAACTCGAATATCGTCCCGGCTATTGGGCGCCCGCGGACTTCAAGCACTCAACCCGGGAAGATCGCGAACGGCAGTTGGAAGAAGAGCTTGCCAGCGACCTGCCGGCAACGGACATCATGGTTTACCTCGATGCCTATTATTTTTGGCAAGGCTCCGGCAGCTTCATCGTGCCCGTCTCGCTGATCGTCCCCGGCTCGCAGATTCCTTTCGTGCGTGGAGGAGATCAGGATAAGGCCACCCTGGATGTGATTGGGGAAGTGCAGAACCACGCCGGCATGCAGGTCGGCAATGTGCGCGATACGGTGAAGCTGAAACTGAAGACTTCCCAGGACGCGCAGCAGAAAAATATTCAATACACGACTAGCTTTGTCCTTGCGCCCGGAACCTATCAAATTAAATTTGTGGTGCGTGAGAATGAGACCGGGCGCATGGGTTCCTTTCAGGCGAACATCATTGTCCCGGAGTACAAGAAGGACCAGCTCAAGCTTAGTTCCGTCGTACTCTCCAGTCAGCAGATCCCATTCACAAAGAAGACGAATAATCCGCTGGTGGCAAACGGCATTGAATGGATTCCCAACGTGCCGCACGTCTTTCAGCAGGGACAACATATGTACCTGCTCTATCAGGTTTATCGTCCCGGCCAGGCGCAAGATGGCGGGTCAGCCTCCCAAAACGGATTGAGGGCAGGCATAAAAAGAATGCCGGCAACAAATGCCGACAGGTCTTCGCATCCGCGTCCTCACCAATCTGGAGCTGCTTGGACAATTCCGTAAAGGCGTTGGAAACTCCGCTGACCGTCGCCACCCGCATCAATCTGCCGCAGCAGGATGGAGTGGCTTTCCTGGTCGATGTACCGCTCAAGAATCTGGCGCCCGGTCTCTATACATGTCAGGTGAATGTGATTGATGACGCGGCGGGAAGCTTCAGCTTCCCCAGACTCGCGCTGCTGCTACGCCCCGCTTCTGCAACCCGTGTCGCGCCTGCCCCTACGGGCGAATAAATTTGCGTGCTTTCAACCGGTAAGGATATTCTCAGATATTTTGAGAGGGTGAAAATCTGGTGAATCTATCTTGTAAGGCCCGGTTGGCGCGTTTGCCGAGTACGCCGGTGAAGTGTAAAACTAGAAGCCGCAAGTTGTGCCGTCTATCGCGCCATGGATTTTCCCGGCGAACTCCACTGGAACGCTGCATCGTATATCCGTAGTTTGTCGCGTCCGGTGCGAAACCGGCAACAATTGACCTGGAGCCAAGCCGCTTCTGGTTCAGCAACGCTCTCCGCTCCGTTAAGGAGGATCGAAAATGTCCGATAGTAAATTGCCACCCTCAGATAGCGCCGGCCAGCCGCCCAAATCCGCAGGATCCGGCGGCACAGGAATTTCACGTCGTGGCTTTCTCAAAGGCGCGGGACTTACCGCTGCCGGAACCGCCCTGCTGGAAGGCGTGCAGGTTTTCAACAGTGAGGCTGCGACAACCGCGCGCGACGCCAAGCGGAATGATGTAAAAGAGCTGGGTCCTGGGCCGGTATCCGTCACTCTGCATGTGAACAATAAGGAACACACGATTTCGATCGAACCACGCACGACGTTGGCCGATGCCCTGCGCGTGAATCTGGGACTAACGGGCACCAAGGTCATCTGCGACCGCGGCTCCTGCTCGGGCTGCACGGTGTTGTTGGATGAAATGCCGGTGAACAGCTGCATGACTCTGGCGATGGACGCCATAGGACATCAGGTGACCACGATCGAAGGCTTGCACAAGAATGGCGAGCTGCATCCTCTGCAGGCGGCCTTTATCAAGCATGATGCCATGCAATGCGGCTTCTGCACTCCGGGCATGGTCATGGCATGTTCCGCGCTGCTCAAAAAAAATCCCAAGCCAACTGAGGCGGATGTGCGCCACGCGACCACAGGCAATCTGTGCCGTTGCGGCACCTATCCAAGAATTTTTGCCGCCACGCTGGAAGCTGCCGGCGTGCAGGATTCCGCGCGCAACGCATAGGGGACGATAGCCATGGAACTGACGCAAGCCACTCCCAAAAAATCCTCGGTAGCCACTCCCAAAACACCCTCGGTTCGCGCCGGCGCGAATGCAGCGGGCACCGCAGCCGATGCCGCACCGGTCATGATGCCCGTCGGCATTCCCGGGTACACACTGCGGCAGGAGCCGCGCCATGTTCCCTCCACCGAACCGCCGGTCCTGCCGGTCAATGCGGATTTGCAGTACATCGGGAAATCTCCCGCTCGCTGGGATGCGCAGGCGAAGGTGAGTGGAACCGGACGCTATACCGCAGATATCCAATTGCCGGGAATGCTGTATGCCAAATTTGTAAATGCGACCGTGCCGCACGCCAGGATCGTTTCGATCGATACCTCGGCCGCCGAAAAATTTCCCGGAGTAAAGGGCGTCTACGTCATCCAGCACCTGTTGGGCGGAGCCGTCCTGCGCACCCCGCCATCGAATCCCCCGCGCTATCCGATGGTGCGTTATGCGGGCCAGCCGATTGCCGCTGTCGCCGCAACTACGCCTCAGATTGCCGAAGAAGCCGCGCTGCTGGTGAAGGTGCAGTATGAGCCAAAGAAGTTTGTCGTTGATATGGACAAGGCGCGGCAACCGGACGCTCCCCTGGTGTTCCCTGGCCCGGCGGATCAGGCCGGATCGGCGGGCGGTGGCGGCGGCCCGCACGATGTACCGCAAACCGGCAATGTCCACGGCCCTTCGGTAAAGAAGCATGGAGACGTTGAGCAAGGATTCAAAGACGCCGACGTGGTGGTCGAATCGAAATACTCAACCCAGGTGCAGACCCACTGTGCGCTCGAAACCCACGGCCTGGTGGCGGACTGGAAACCTGACCTGCTGACCGTGTGGGCGACGACGCAGGGTACGGCAAGCGTGCGCGAGGAACTGGCCTCGTACTTCAAAATTCCCAAATCTCAGGTACGCGTGATCACCGAATTCGTCGGTGGAGGATTCGGCGCCAAGTTTGGCGCCGGCAATCCCGGAGTCGTGGCGGCAATCCTTTCGAAGCAGACCGGCGCTCCGGTGCGGTTGATGCTCGACCGAAAAGAAGAACATCTCTCGGTGGGCAACCGTCCCAGCTCCGACCAGACACTGCGCATTGGTGCCAGGAAGGATGGCACTATCACTGCGATTCAGCTCATCAGCTACGGCACCGCAGGATGTGGAACCGGCGCTGGCTGCGCCGGACCGGCCACCCATCTTTACAAGTGGGCCACGCTGCACACGGAAGAAAATGATGTCTTTACCAATGCGGGTCCCGGCCGCCGCATTTCGCGCTCCCGGCCATCCGCAGGGCGCGTTCGCGCTGGAGCAGACCATCGATGAACTCGCCGAAAAGCTGAACATGGATCCGATCGATTTCCGCGACAGGATTGACGAAAACCCCGTCCGCCGCGTCGAGCGCCAAATCATTCGCGAAAGCGCCATCTGGAAGTCGCGCAATCCCCAGCCGAACGCGGATCGCGGACCGGTCAAGCGCGGCGTCGGCCTTTCGCAGTCGGTCTGGTATCGCTTCATCAGCATGGATTCTGCTGCGGAAGTACGCGTGCACCGCGATGGTTCCGTCGAAGTGCTGTCTGCTGTGCAGGACATCGGCACCGGCATTAAAACGGTTCTGGCGCAGGTGCTGGCGGAGCAGTTCGGCGTGCCGCCGCAACAGATTTCGGTGAAAATTGGCGATACGAACTACCCGGTGGGGCCAGATTCCGGCGGCAGCGTCACCACAGCTTCCTTGACGCCGGCCGTGCGCGACGCGGCATGGCAGGCATCGCAAAAATTCCTTGCCAGCATTGCTCCCGCACTCGGCACCACGCCCGACGACCTGGTTCTGGCCCATGGTGAAGTTCGCAGCAAGAGCGGGAAAATGCAACCCATCAGCTTCCGCCGCGCTGCCAGAAAGATGAACACCGCTGAGGTTTCGGCGCAGGCAAAACGCATTCCAGACTACGACAAAAGCCATTACGACACCTATGGCGGAGTGGATGTCGCTGAGGTCGAAGTCGATACGGAGCTGGGCATCATTCACGTCAAACGCATGTTTGCGGTGCACGACTGCGGGCGTCCCATGAATCCTTCCCAGGTAAAGAACCAGATTAATGGCGGCCTCATTCAGGGCCTTTCCTACGCGCTTTATGAGAACAGGCTGCTCGATCCCAACTTCGGCCTGATGGTCAATCCAAATCTTGATCAGTACAAAATCGCCGGGTCGCGCGAGATCCCAGAGCTGCACGTTGAGCTGGTGGAATCCTATATCGGTCAAAGTTCGACGGACGCATCGGGTATTGGCGAAGCTGCCGGAATTATGTCGGCGGCGGCGGCCATCGGCAATGCTTTCTACAATGCTACCGGCGTTCGTATCCGCACCACCCCGATGACACCGGCGGTTGTACTTGAAGTGCTGAGCAAAACTCCACAAAGGAGTGAGACAGTATGAATCAGTTCGTATTCGCGGATTGCACGACAGAGCATGGCGCTCTCTCGCAGTTGGAAAACGGAGCTGTCGTCAAGGCGGGCGGCGTGGATTTGCTCGACCTGATGAAGAATGGCGTCCTCACGCCGCCAAAGCTGGTGAACATCCGCAACATCTCCGGGATGCGCGGCATTCATGAATCGTCTCAGGGCCTCACCATCGGCGCGCTGACAACGCTGACCGAGATCAGCGAGCACCCGCTTGTCCGGTCGCAATATACGATTCTGTCGGACACCTGCGGCCATGCCGCCACGCCGCACATCCGCAACATGGCCACAATCGGCGGCAATCTTCTGCAGCAGAATCGCTGCTGGTACTTCCGCTCGGAAGATTTCCAATGCCTGAAAAAGGGCAAGGATACCTGTTTCGCCTTCGACGGGCTGAACCAGTACCACGCCATCTTCGACAATCGCACTTGTCCTTCCGTCGCGCCCTCGTCGGCAGCAGTGGCGTTGCTTGGCTTGAATGCCAGCGTCGAACTCACCTCCGCGAAACAGGGCAAGCGTGTGGTCGCCATCAAGGATTTTTACGTGCAGCCGGATGTCAATCCAATGACGCGAACCGTGATTGCACCGGATGAACTGCTGACGGCAGTGATTGTTCCCAAGCCCGCGCCCGGAACTCGGTCGGCGTATCAGAAGTATGGCGAGAAGCAGAGCTTTGACTGGGCCATTGCCGATGCAGGCGTGGTGCTTGAAATGGACGGCAATATCTGTCGTCGCGCCGCCATTGTGATGGGCGCGGCATCTCCCGTGGTGCGCCGCTCGCCAAAGGCGGAAGCCGTACTGACCGGAAAGCCGATCACGGAGCAAATTGCCCGTGCCGCCGGCAAAGCGGCAATGGAAGGCGCTCAGCCGCTTTCGATGAACGGATATAAGGTGCAACTGTTTCCAGTTGCCATCTATCGAACGATCCTGCTGGCCGCCGGACAAATGGACCGCGACCCCAGCGCATCTGCATAACTGAAGGAGGGACGATCATGAGTGTTACCGAAATTGCGGCAGAAAAAAAACCGGCACCGTGTCAGTGCCTCCGCACCAAGAATGCCTACGGCACCATTCCGCAATCTGCGGACATGTGGCTGCCCGGAACCCATTCGACTTCTGCGTACTGGTGCCTGCTGACCATGGGTCCCGCGGGTCCCGATGAACACTACGTGCATCTCGCCCGCTGCGTACCCGGACGCGCCTGCTACGACGCCCCCGAAGAGTAGTGCGGCGATTAGCCGCTACGGCTTAATCATTCACTATTTGTTTCGTTGATCAAATGATGGAGCGCACTTATTCTTCCAATGCCTTGTGTAGTTTTCCAGCGAAGAAAAACTGCGGGCATGCATGCGGTCAATGTAAAGCGTTCCGTTGAGGTGATCGATTTCATGCTGGAGGATGCGCGCATACCATCCTGAAGCTTCGATGATCCTTGGTTCCCCTTGATGATCCAGGCATCGGACGCGGATTTCTCGCGCTCGGGGCACCAGCGCGGTAAATCCGGGCAGACTTAAACAGCCTTCAAAAAAAGTCGCGATGGGTTCCGACGAGAACTCAATCACCGGATTCACCAGAACGTGAAACGGCACCTCGGTTCGTCCTCGTTCCTTTAGCTCTGTTTCGGTAAGAGCTTTCTGATATTCCGCTTTGTCTTCGATCACCGCTAGCTGCAACGATTCTCCCACCTGCGGTGCGGCGAGACCGACACCCGGAGCATCGCGAACCGTCTCCCTCATGTACTCGATCAGGTTCTGAATCGAGGAGCTCAGTATCTGCTCCTTCGACAGCTCTTGTGATTTTGCTCGGAGGACCGGTTCGCCCACGGTCACGATTTTTAATCGCATCTTCGATCACCTTCGCAATCGTGAATCGTTTATCGAGGCGCCGATGCCGCCCATGCCAGTCCGTCCGGTTCCTGCCCGGGCTGAATCGAACCCGTGACAGTAAAAGAATGCAAATCGAAAACAACCACACGGTTATCCGGCGAGCACGATATATACGCTCGCCTGCCATCTGGCTCCATCAGGATTCCAGCGGCGCCATCTCCGATTCTCACGCGCTTGATCACCCGACGGCTGGACACGTCGAGCACGGTCAGTTCGCCAGAGTTCCCACGCGATACTAAGGCCAGGCGATGATCCGGGGTAAACTTCAGGCGATTCGCAGTCGGCACATCCGCAGCGATCGTGTCGATCACTTTGCGGGTTGGGAAATCGATCACCGAAATTGTCCCCTCCTTGGCATTTGCCACCCAGATTGTCCGGGCGTGGCCGTGGGCATCGGCGATCACGTCAAAGCCTTCGGGCAGACCGCCAACTTTGACAATCGTCTGATCCCAGTCAGGAACGGGCGTGTTTCCGGGCGCATGGGTTGTCGTCCCACCTGCTTTTGAGGGTGGGCCACCCCCAGCCTGCATCGGCCCTACTGGCTTCCGCTGAAACAGGTTCATCGTTCCGGAGCCGACGTTCACGGTTACAATCTGCGTCGCGTCCGGTGAAACCCACAGCATATGCGTGCCGGTCTGTCCCGTTCCCAATAGCCAGTCCACTGACTCCGACCGCGGATCGATGCGGCCGATCAGCTTTTCGCGCTCCGCCGTAAACCAGACATGACCCGCCGCAAATGCCAGACCATGCGGACCCCAAAGTGGGCCGAGATCGATGGTCTTCTCCACCTTTCGCTGCGCCAGATCGACCACCGTGATGGTGTGCAGCGACCCGTTGCCATAGTTTGATATCCAGGCTGTGCGTCCATCCGGCGAGGCGATCACTTCATGAGGATTGCCGCCTGCGGGCACCTTTGCAATCACCTGCAGCGTCGCCGGATTGACGATCGCCAGCTTCTCGTCCTTCTTTGCCAGCACCAGCAGCATCGATTTGCTGCGGTCCTGGGCCTGCACTCCGAGGGTCACGAGCAGCAGCCCGGCAACGCCATAGCAGATACTGCGTACGATTCCCCGCATGTTCCTCTCCATGAGATTCCTTCTTTCATCTATCGCGCTCTATCCAGGTTTTTCTTCTTCACCCAGAACTTCGTACGGGCGCATCATTTCGTTATCTTCATGCTCCAGAATGTGACAATGCCATACGTATCTTCCGGTAAAGCCTTCAAAGGGAATAATGATCCGAGTTACCATCCCCGGATCGGCCCGCGCCGTGTCCTTCCACCCTGCTTCCGCCGCTTCCGGAGAAACCGCGTCTCCGGTAAACC
This sequence comes from uncultured Acidobacteriota bacterium, assembly GCA_963823295.1. Classification (GTDB taxonomy): domain Bacteria; phylum Acidobacteriota; class Terriglobia; order Terriglobales; family Acidobacteriaceae; genus JAKAAZ01. Next base: position 11,961 of record CAWGLF010000015.1, on the reverse strand, counting down.
GCAGCGTTTTGGAATCAAGGTATTCGGCTACATCGAAGGGCCTTCGATCCAGAATCTGAAACCGTACTAAATGCAGATGAATCGGGTGGGAATCGGTTGTCAGATTCACGAACTCCCATATTTCTGTCGTATGGATCACCGGGTTCTCCGTCACCGGCATACGCCATGGAGTATTGTTCAACAGCATCCCGGTAGATTGGCCGGCCCGGTTCAAATGTTCATCCAGCGTAAGCCGCCGAGTCCTGATTGCTTTTCTCTCTTCGAGTCTTTCGGTTTTGCGCAATCTGCTCGGCAGCACGGTCCTGTCGGCCTCGCTCCTACTGGCTACGCGAAACTGCAAAAGCCGCAGCGAATCGCTTATCAGCATCACGTGCTTCCCTGCATACCTGCTGAAATCAACAATCAGATCGGCCCGTTCTCCCGGAGCAAGCTGGAGTCGCTGCGATATTACCGGCGTTTCCAGCAGCCCCTGATCCGAGCCAATCACATGAAAATCTATATCCTCTGTAAGCGATAACCGGTAAAACCTCGCGTTTGAGCCATTCAGAACTCGCAGACGATATCTTCCTGGCTCCACGTCGACATACGGCAGCAGCTTTCCATTGATCAGCACCGCACTGCCGAAAACTTCCGGAACCCACGGCGCGTCTGCTACACCCGACACCGGATAAAGCAGTTGCCCATCTTTGCGTAGAAAGCGATCACAGATCACCAGCGGGATTTCATATTTCCCGCGCGGTAACTGCAATGCATCTTCCGCCGCGTCGCGAATTACGAATAATCCGAGCAACCCGGCATAAATATTCAGCCGGTTAATACCCATCGCGTGATCGTGATAAAACAGCAACGCCGCATCTTGGCGATTCGGGTAGTAATAGGTTGCCGACTTTCCCGGCGTATACCAGGCGTCCGGATATCCATCGCTCCCGGCCGGTGTTCTACCGCCATGCAGATGGACGACGGCGCGCACCTCGGGCTTGTCTTTTTCCGCTCCGTGCAGATTGTAGTCGATGGGGAAGAAATGCTTCTCCGGCAGTTCGTTTGCCCATTCCACCAGCAGAGCTTCGCCGCTGCGCGTTTCGAATGTTGGACCGGGAGAGCAATTGTCGAATCCCCAAACCCGTGTCGGCGGAAGGTAGTGGTGCACTTTCAAATACATTTCCCGCATCGCAAGCCTGTAAAACGGAATCTGCTGCGATGGGTGCTCCGGATTCGGGCGCATTCCGATGCTCTTCGCAATGGGTGGAAGTGGAAGCGGATCGATAAACGGAGTTAACGTATGCCGGATCAAGAATGCCCGAACCGCTTTGCTCACTGCCATTCCCAGCCGATTGGGCGAGCAGCCTTCCTTCAAAAGCAGATCAGCCGCGACAATTCCAGCGCCTTCAAGAAATTTCCTGCGGTTCATCAATGGAATGTCCCTTTACGAATGGCCTCTCGCACTATCGCGAGATGACCGTCGCCGGTAGAACCGTCCAGAATATATTTCTCTGCGTCTGGATGTCTGAAGTCGAACATTCCCGTAAGCGGGCCGGCGATCGCATCGAAAGACCCCTGGCCAACTCGCTCGCCACCCAGCCAATTATTCTCGATAAAGCGGATGATGGAAGTCTGGTCCGTGAGTGTGTGGTCCACGTAGTTACGCTTCGCATAGGGAGAAACGACCAGCAGAGGCAAACGTGGGCCATACCCGCATCGCGCCTGTGCATGCGCGGTTTTAGGACCCGGCAGCGCAGTCTCGCCATTGCCGCATTCCCCCGGCCCGGTCAGCGCATCCGCCGGCGTGGTGGATTGATTTACAATCGGGCCCATCTGGTGGTCATACCATCCATCAGAGTCGTCATAGGCCAGAATGATCGCCGTGCTTTTCCAGTCGGGCTGCTTTTGTAGAAAATCAATAATCCGGACAATAAACGCCTGCTCGTCCAGCGGATCGGAATCCCCCGCATGGCCGGTTTGATAATTGGCGGCTTTCAAAAAGCTTACGGACGGGAAATTTCCTGCTTTTACGGCAGTGAAGAAATCCTCGATGTCGTACTGATGATTCGCCGCGTCGCCATTGTGGCTAATCATCGTCACAGACATTGGTCGTGCGTGGGTCGGGTTTGCGGTCGCTTTGTAGTATTGAAAGGGCTCGTGCTGAGTATCGTAATCCTGGTCCAACACATGGGTGATCTTCGAGTAAGTACTCCGTAAGCAGCCGGTGGTGCCGTTGGCGTTTCTCCTCGTCAGGTCGAATCCGCCCTGAAACCATCCCCAGGTCACGCCCCGCTTCGTCAGCATCTCGCCAATATTGTTTCCGCTGAACTGAATCTGCGCGCCGGTTGTCGTCGAACACACATCGCCAATAGGATCGGCATCAGCTATTTCCGTGAATGTCCCATCCCCGCCAGCAATGATAGTGTTCCCGGCGTTGATCTGGTCCGTCACTCCGTTCGTCTGGCCGGAAACCAAATTGATGGCGCCTAACGTGGACGGTCCAAAGGTATCCGCATAGGAGTTATCGTTCAGCGCATATCTCTGCGCATAATTCCACAGCGCGGTCACCGTATTCCCATCGTAGTAGCCCATCACCAGACCCTTGGTCTGCAAGGCATATTGCGGCGAGGTTGTCGCTCTAGCAGTATCAAGTCTTCTCCTGACCGCGGGAGAACCTGGACTCCCCGTATATCTCGGGAACGAATCCATCAGTCCGGAATGGAAAGCGCGCTGCTCCGGCGTGTATTGGTGGTCCTCATCGGTAGTCGCAGCCTGTGACCGGTCCAGCCGGAATGGGTTCACCGCATCCCTGCGGTTCACTTTTACATTCAAAAAATTCGGATTCCGATGCAGCAGCGCATTGTTCAATCCATTGACCGTCGGAGTGTCCTGCCTCGGCAGAAATACCGGTTCATGCGGTGGGTTCAACGCATGGGGATAGGTTCCAAAGTAGTGGTCGAACGAAATATTTTCGCCAAAAATCACAACGATATGCCGGATCGGCGTAGCCGATTGTTGGGCTCTTATGAATAGCCGCGGCACTCGCTCCGCAATGGCCCCATAGGCTCGCAATAAGGATGATCCCGGCAAATTGACCGAAGTAATGCTTTCTCATCCGTTCTCTCCCACAAGGAAAATTCTGTACCTGCATTGATGTCATTCCTGCAGTTCACCGCTGCCGGTTCACCGTCGCATCACTCTTCATTCGCAAAGCGCAGCGTTCTCGCAACGTGCTCCTGCCAATACGGCCATTCGTGTCCACCTGAGAATTCCTCGTATGTATGCGCAATCCCGTCCGCCAGCAATGTCTCATGAAGCGCACGATTGCCATCAATCAGCAGATCGTCCACACCGCAATCGAACCGTAGACGCGGCAGGCGATCACGATGCTTGCGCAGCCAATAGATCGCACTCAATTCTTCCCTCGGAGCGCACACTAAATATTCGCTGAGCGGCTCCTCAACAAACTTCGCCATCTCCCCGATGTCGGTGATCGCAGAATGTGCAGAGATGCTGCTGAAGCGATCCGCAAATTTCGCACCGAGCCGAAGCGCGCCATAACCGCCCATCGAGAGCCCTCCAATCGCAACCTTCGCGTCCGCCCGCAACGCAGGTGCGACGATTCGCGCGATTGCCGGAACCTCGTCCACGATCCACCTCTCCCCGTCCTCGCCAGAGGGATACGTGAGATAACCGCTTCCATCGCGGCCCAGGCCATCACTCGGCATCGCGATCACCATTGGCGATATTTCGCCCGCCGACAGCATGCGCTGTGCCGTCCGGTGTGCGCCGCCCGCCTGGCACCACGACCAATGACTGCCGTAGACGCCATGCAGGAGGATCAGCAGAGTGCCGATCTCGCCCACCCGCGGCACCCACAAGGTAACATCGGCACGGCGGCCAAGCGCCGCGCTTTTAACCGTCACAATGCGCAGATTTTCCTGCTCGTAAGCTGGGTTTGAAATTTCAATTGTATGGAATGTGCTAACCAAAGATCAGCACTCCCTTTGCATTGATCCCGGCATGCATATCATGGAACGCCTGCTCCAGCTTTTCCAGCGGATACGTTCGCGTGACCATTGCGTCCAGCGGCAATTGCTTCTTTAGATAAAGATCCATCAACAGCGGGAAATCCCGCTGCGGACGGCACGCGCCATAAAGAGGATTGATATATATTTTGTCCCACTCGAACAGTTCCATATCCACCGGCACCACCTGCTCGATCCCGCTAACCCCGATGGCCGTGCCGCCATTCCGTATCATCGCCAGCGGAGCCGGCCCCAGCTCCGGCACGGCCGTACATTCGAAGGCATAATCCGCGCCGCGGCCTCCGTTCCGTCGCTTCACCTCTTTCGCTGCGTCGAGCAGGCCCTTGTCATTGCGCTCCGCCAGCAGCGTTTCCGTCGCGCCAAACTGCCGTGCGAGCTCCAGCCTCACGGGGTTAACGTCAACCGCGATCACGCGCGCAGCTTTGCGATAGCGTGCCCCCAGAATCGTGCTCAAACCGACCCCGCCGCAGCCAAGCACGACAACGGTGCTGCCCTCCGCCACCTGAGCCGCATTCACCGCCGATCCGAATCCCGTCATCACCGCGCAACCCATAATCGCGGCCACCTCAAATGGAACCCCCGGATCGAGCTTCACCACCGCCGCCTCCGGCACAATCGCGTGCGTTGCCATGGTCCCAAGATTGAACGATGCATTCAGCGCGCCGCGCTCGTATCGGAAGCGCTCATCCGGAACGGTGCCGTGATCCTCGCAGATATTTTCCTTTCCGCGCTGGCACTGGAAGCAGACGCCGCACGGAATCGCCCAATTCAGCATGACGCGATCGTCCACCGAAAACCGCGTCACACCCGCGCCTACAGCGAGCACCTTGCCTGCACCCTCATGTCCCAGGATGAGCCGCTTTTTCCACTGCAGCGAATCCCAGTCGGTGTGGCACACGCCGCTCGCCTTGATTTCGACCAGCACCTCGCCCGCGGCCGGAGCAGCGATTTCAACCGCTTCAATAGAAAATGCTCCGTCGCCTTCCGTAACCGCCGCGCGTACATTCATCGTTGGAGAACCTTAGGATATGTCCAGACTAGGTTATACGCCGCAGAGTTGGCGCGCAAAATGAGATTTGCTTCCCGGGAAAGCGGATTGGATATATAAGGAATGGTATTCGATCACAGCAGCTATTCTTACGGATGGGCAAACATAATTGAGTTATGGCCAAACAAATGAAATGTCTAGTTGATCCTGACCCTATGTAGCCTTCTATTCCGCCCCGCCGCCTTCGCCGCGACATGCGAAAGCCTCGCAAATTTGTCTTTGCCTCATGGAAAGATCACTGCGGCGGTTAGCGAGCCCGGAAAAGAGCCTGTTGCATTTCCTTCCCCGCCCATGCAAGGTCTTCCGCCCTTCTGTCGTGTTGCGGCCACGCTGATGCCTTCCCCTGACTCCAGCATCAGAATCGAAGTTTGGATGCCTGTTTCAGGCTGGAATGGCAAGTATGAAGGAACAGGCAACGGCGGCTATGCCGGCCGCATTCAGTACCATAGCCTGGCTGCCGGACTGCGTCTCGGCTACGCGGTTGCAAATACCGACATGGGAACTGCCCCTTCTACCGGGCTTGATGGCGATGCTCTCATCGGACATCCTGAAAAATGGCAGGATTGGGGAGTGCGCGCCACGCATGAAATGACCCTTGCGGCGAAGCAGATCATCCAGGCCTATTACAACAGGGAGCCCCGGCACTCCTATTTCCGCAGCTGTTCCACCGGCGGAGAGCAAGGCCTGATGGAGGCCCAACGCTTTCCAGACGACTACGACGGCATCGTTGCCGGCGCTCCGGCGAACAATCGCACCCGCCTTCACATGGAAATCTTTTGGAATTTCGCTGTCTCGCACAAAAACCCGGCAGATAATCTTCCCTCAGCTAAATTGCCAATGATTACGCAAGCTGTCCTTCATGCGTGTTCGGCGTCGAAGGCTGTTCCATCGGATAATTTCCTCACCGATCCTTCTACATGCCACTGGGATCCTCAGGCTCTCCTGTGCAAAGCCGGCGACGCCGGCGACTGCCTCACCGCAGAACAGGTGAAAACTGTGAGAAGTATCTATCAAGGCCCAACGAACCCAGCTACACACGTATCCATCTATCCGGGCGTTCCCCGCGGCAGCGAGTTTGGCTGGGGTGATTTTCTGCAAGCTACCACGCCGCCGTACGATGCCTTGTTCAAATGGGTATTCGGTCCCACCTGGAACTGGCGAACGTTTGACTTCAACCGCGATGTCGCCTCCGTCGACGCTCGGCTGGCGCCCGTCCTCAACGCCACCAATCCCGATCTAAGCGTATTCAAAGCGCATGGTCACAAGCTGATCGTGTATCACGGTTGGGCAGATTGGCTCGTCCCTCCACAGGAATCGGTCAATTATTATGAGAACGTTGTCGATGCGCAAGCAAACGCGGCTGAAAGTCACCACCGGGATAAGAACGAGGAGACGCAGGAATTCTTTCGGCTCTTTATGGTCCCTGGAATGTCGCATTGCTCAGGCGGCCCGGGTCTGAACACGATCGATGCATTTCCATCTCTTGAACTCTGGATGGAGAAAGGTGTTGAGCCGAAGGAAATCATTGCCCAACGCAGAACCGGAAGTGCCACTGAGATGACCAGGCCAGTCTGTCCCTATCCACAGTCCGCCCGCTATATTGGAACCGGCGATACGAATAAAGCTGCGAATTTCTTCTGTGCCGATCCAGGCCCACGGAGCAGCCATTAGGGTAGCGTGGAACCTGCGACTGCAGCCTTCCACAACCCCTCATTCCTTGGCGACTTTCGAAGCTGGCGATGAAAGGTGGAGACGACAATGCAGCTGGATGGAAAGGTAGCAATTATTACCGGAGCCGGCCTCCGGAATCGGCTATGCCATCGCTCATAAGTTTGCGAAAGAAGGGGCCAGCGTAGTCATCGCCGATCTCGACCGGCGGAATTCCGAATCTGCCGCAGCCGAAATCGCGAAGGAAACAGATGGGCAGGCTCTCGGAATTGCCATGGATGTGGTGGATGAAGCATCGGTAGATGCTGGGGTTCAAACGGTGGCCGACAAGTATGGCAGTATCGATATCCTGGTCAGCAATGCCGGAATTCAATTCATCTCCAGCCTGGAAACACTTGCGTATAGCGACTGGAAGCGAGTTATGGCTGTCCACCTTGATGGCGCGTTTCTGACGACTCGCGCCTGTCTGCGGCACATGTATGCCGCCAAAAAAGGAGGATCCATTCTCTACATGGGTTCCATTCATTCGAAAACAGCTTCCGTTCTCAAAGGCCCGTACGTGGCGGCCAAGCACGGAATACTTGGGCTATGCCGCGTGGTGGCGAAAGAAGGAGCGCCGCACGGGGTGCGGGCAAACGTCATTTGCCCAGGCTTTGTCCGAACCGCACTGGTAAAAAAACAAATTCCCGAATTGGCCCAGGCGCGAAATATCTCAGAAGAAGCGGTGATCCAGGCGATGCTTAAGGACACTATCGATGAGCAATTTACGACCGTGGATGAAGTCGCCGATGCGGCCGTATTCCTTGCTTCACGGAAGACACTGGCTCTGACGGGGCAGTCTTTGATGTTGAGTCACGGATGGATGATGGAATAGTGTCGATTCACTATCGTGCTTCATGAAGCGCCGTCGATACAAACTCCAATCCAGGAACATCCATGAGCAGAGTCGATGCACGCGAACTGATATCAAAACTAGGATCCGGACTTCTATCCTTCCCTGTAACACATTTCACCCCAGACGGCATGTTCGACGAAGAAGCATATCGCGAACATAATGAGTGGCTGTTGAAGTACAAGCCCGCTGGTATCTTTGCTGCCGGAGGGACAGGGGAGTTCTTCTCTCTGACGCTCGCGGAGTATTCATGGGTAGTTTCTGCGGCCGTCAAACAGATCGATGGACGCGTGCCGGTCATTGCTGGCTGCGGTTACGGCACCGCGATGGCCAAGGAGTTCTGCGAGCAAGCGGAAAAGGCCGGCGCCGATGGGATACTGCTGCTGCCGCCCTATTTGGTAAATTCGAGTTCGGCGGGTCTTGCGGCTCACGTGAAAGCTATCTGTGCCGCCACGAAATTGGGCGTCATTTTTTACAATCGTGACAATGCAATCCTGGACGAATCGGCCCTCGCGCAGCTCTGTGATGAATGTCCCAATCTCATTGGCTTTAAGGATGGGGTGGGCGACATCGAATTGATGACCCGTATCTATGCACGTCTTGGAGATAGGCTCCTCTATATAGGCGGCCTGCCTACTGCCGAGACGTTCGCGCTGCCTTATCTGGAAATGGGCGTGACCACCTACTCATCGGCCATATTCAACTTTCTGCCGGAGTTTGCCCAGAACTTTTATGCCGCTGTTCGCAGGCATGATCGTAAAGAAGTGTTCCAGCAGCTTCGAGAATTTGTTTTGCCCTACATCGAGATACGGAATCGGCGCAAAGGATATGCGGTTGCGATTGTGAAAGCAGGAATGCGCGCCATCGGACAGACCGGCGGGACCTGTGCGCCCGCCACTGACTGATCTTCTGGATGATGAATTCCATGCGCTCGCGAAACTGATTGCCGGGCAATGCAAATAGGTTCATGTGGCTACGCAAGGCATTCTCAGGCCAAGCCGGATACGCTACTCAGTTATCGCGATGCTGTTCGTGGTCAGCGCAGCCACTTGCGGCGACCGCGTAGCCTTATCCATTGCCGGTATTTCTCTAAAAAACGATCTGCATCTGGATGCGATCCATCTAGGCTATCTATTTTCCGGTTTTAGCTGGGCTTATGTGGCCGCGCAATTGCCGGCCGGAAGCCTGCTGGATCGTTACGGCAGCAAACGCGTCTATGGCCTCAGCATTGTGGGCTGGTCGCTTTGTGCATTTCTTGTAGCATTGGCAGGCTATCTTGCGCCGGCACTTGCCTTCACATTCATCTTTCTCCTTCGGCTCATCTCTGGCATAGCTCAGGCGCCCGTGTTTCCCGGGAACGGCAGAATTGTCGCGGCCTGGTTTCCTGCGGTGGAACGCGGACGAGCCTCCGCGATCTTCAATTCAGCGCAATACTTCTCGATCATCCTGTTCGCGCCGATCATGGGCTGGATTGTTCACGTAAGCGGCTGGAAAGCGTGCTTCTGGTTCATCGGATCCATGGGTTTCCTTCTCGCAGCTTTATGGTTCGGCACGATTTACGATGTGCAAAAACATCCGCGTATCAACCGCGGAGAGATTCAACTCATCGAGTCCGGCGGCGGGCTGGGATGGATCGGTGGCCGGTCCTCTGAAAGTCCAGGCTATGCCGCGCTCACCTGGCGATTGCTGGGCAGGCTTCTCAGGAATCGCCTGCTGGTCGGTGTTTATCTCGGACAATACTGCGTCACCACGCTCACATGGTTCTTTCTCACCTGGTTCCCCATTTATCTCAGTTCCGCTCGACATATGTCCGTCCTAAAGGTCGGTATCATCTCAACCCTGCCTGCTCTCGGCGGATTTACCGGAGGCATCCTGGGCGGCGTATATTCGGACCATCTGCTGCGGATAGGCCACTCTCTCACGTTTGCACGCAAGGCCCCCATCGTCATTGGCATGTCGCTCGCGATGACGATGATCTTCTGCAATTATGTCAATGCTCAGTGGGCGGTCGTTTTTCTTATGTCGCTTGCGTTCTTCGGCAAAGGCTTTGGCGCGCTCGGCTGGACGATCATCTCCGATACTTCACCTGCCGGTATGACCGGGCTCAACGGCGGCGTATTCAACCTGATCGGCAACCTCGCGGGAATTACCACACCGATTATCATTGGATATCTGGTCAAGCGGACCGGTTCTTTTCACGATGTGCTGATTTATGTCGGCCTCACTTCGCTGCTCGCGATCCTGAGCTATGTTCCGCTCGCGGGAACCATTCGCCGTCTGGATATCCGCGACTTTACGGAAGCGAGAGCCGGTTCGTGAGCGGTCGCCATGAAAAGGTTCGGGGCAGGTATGCGGCAAACGCATTCGCCTGGTTATCACCGGTTGGAGTATGAATCATGGGAACGCCCGTGAAGCTGCGGCCCCTCTACATCCAGGTGCATCCGCGCGATAACGTAGCCGTCATCGTGAACGAAGGCGGCCTCCCTGCCGGAACTTCGTTTGCTTGCGGACTTGTTCTGGTTGACGCAATTCCGGAAGCACACAAGGTCGCCCTCGCAGATATCGGACGCGGTGAGCCGGTCATCCGCTACGGAGTAGCCATCGGATATGCTGAAGCGCCCATCGCAAAAGGAGCCTGGGTGCATGAAGAGGTCATGCGATTGCCCCCGCCTCCAGATCTGAATCGTCTCCCGATTTCAACTGCTGTCCCGGAACCATTGCCGCCGCTCGACGGCTATACCTTCGAAGGATTTCTGAATCGCGATGGCTCCGTCGGAACGAAGAACATCCTCGGCATTACGACCACCGTGCAGTGCGTTGCGGCCACAGTTGACCATGCGGTCAAGCGGATCAAATCCGAACTCTTGCCTCGCTACCCAAATGTCGATGATGTCATTGCGATCACTCACTCCTATGGCTGCGGAGTTGCGATTGATGCTCCCGGATCAGAGATTCCTATCCGGACTTTACGGAATCTCAGTCTCAATCCCAACCTGGGCGGCGCGCCGCTCGTGGTAAGTCTTGGGTGCGAAAAATTGCAGCCCGCGAGACTCGTGCCCTCCGGCACATTCCCCATCCTCGAGCCAAAATCTTACGTCGTCCGCCTGCAGGATGACCAGTACCGGAATTTTGAAAGTATGGTGAGTGCCATCATGGAAATGGCCGAAGAGCGCCTCCGTTCCCTGAACCAGAGAACACGGGTGACGCGCCCGGCAGCCGATCTGGTGGTCGGGCTGCAGTGCGGAGGAAGCGACGCCTTCTCCGGAGTGACCGCCAACCCCGCCCTTGGCTACGCAGCCGATCTTCTGGTCAGAGCAGGAGCCACCGTGATGTTTTCAGAAGTCACAGAGGTGCGGGATGCCATCGATATGCTGACAGCTCGCGCTGCCGATGAGAATGTCGCGCGCGAACTGATTCGCCAGGTCGACTGGTACGACAAATATCTGGAGCGCAGCGGCGCGGACCGAAGCGCCAATCCCACTCCCGGCAACAAACAGGGCGGCCTTGCAAACATCATCGAGAAGGCCCTCGGATCGACAGCCAAGGCAGGCACCACCGCGCTTGCAGGCGTATTCGGCCCAGGAGAACGAGTCACAAAGAAAGGGCTCATCTTCGCCGCCACGCCGGCCAGCGATTTCGTTTGTGGCACCTTGCAGCTTGCCGCGTCCATGAATATGCACGTCTTTACCACCGGCCGCGGAACACCCTACGGTCTGGCCATGGTTCCAGTAATCAAAGTGGCATCGCGCACTGCACTGGCCAGGCAGTGGCCGGATTTGATCGATATAGACGCGGGCACAATTGCCACCGGTGACGCCACCATCGCCGAAGTAGGCGAACAGATTTTCAAGCTCATTCTCGATGTAGCAAGCGGCCGCAAAAAGACCTGGGCGGATCATTGGGGTCTGCATAACGATTTTGCTCTGTTCAATCCCGCGCCGATCACATAGAACCGCTCCAACGCTTCTTCAAATTTCGCAGGGAGGATCGTATGTTTACCCGCCGCCGTTTTCTCGCCAACTCCATCGCCGGTTCACTTGCCCTGCCATTCCGCCAACTCCTCGGCTCGCCAACCGGGCACACTCATCCAGCAAAGCCGATCATGATCGACTCCCACGTCCACGTGTTCAAGCACGATCCTCAATTTCCTTACGCCAAAGGAGCGCAGGTCAAGCTCAAAGATGCTCCAGTCGAAATGCTGATCGAGCTGATGCGGGCCAACGGAGTCTCGCGGACAGTTCTCATTCAGATGATCTATTACCGCTGGGACAACAGTTATCTGCTCAGTGTTCTGAAACGCTATCCCACTCTTTTCCACGGTGTCT
>CAWGLF010000014.1:0-359920 GCA_963823295.1 uncultured Acidobacteriota bacterium | reverse complement strand
CGATCTCCTCGTAGTAGAGGTTTCACGAACGCCCGGCGTCGCCGTGCTCGACCCCACCCACAGCTTGGACGTCATCTTGCCCGCGACGCCGTCAGGTCCACCGTCCGTTCGTGCCAGGAATTTTCCGTTCCGTCGTTGTTCATTCCTGGCCGTCCATGTCGTAGGCTGCTGTCCAGTGCTGTTGCTGCCGTCGGTGAAGAACTGCCGCCAAAGCGTGAAGAATAGCAGTCGGTCGTCAGTATGGACCATCCGGCCGAGTTCCACCCGTTCTCTGGTGCATGTTCTGGTGCATGTTACTTCTCGCCTTTGCTGCAGCCTTCTGCGACAACATGCAAAGATTGATATCCTGTTATCTTATTCATATTAAACTATTTATTGGCGGATATGCGCTTTCGTGCGACTCGCTGCAAAATCCAATTATCGGACTTAAAATCCGCAGCCTTTTACGAGGCGTGGGGGTTCAAGTCCCCCTCCGGGCACCAAGAAACCAGCGGTTTCATTGGTTCAATTAACGCTCTTGTGTGCAGCGCCAATTTGGTCAGGTTGGGCACCGTGACCGTGACGCGCTGGGATGGGAGAATCGGGCGCATGAAATCGGAGTTAAGTTCAACGTCTGTGTTTGAGTTGTGGACGGGATCTGCTCAGTGGGCGGAGCAACGAGAATCCTAGCTGGGCCACCCGGCCCCAAACTGCCCGACTGCAGCGGAGATTTCGCGTGTCGTCCAGATCGTGAAGGAGATTCACAGTGGCAACGAAATGCGTGCTAACAGGGATACGCCTACATGCAGGAATTGGAGGGGATTTCCGATAAGTGGCTGGACCCCGAAAGCGACCCCATTGGTGCGCGCCTACAGCCGGTTTTGGAGGAAGTAATCGAAGGTCTAGGGCAGACACTTGGAGTTGCTTCTCCCGAAATCGCTGAGACATTCCGCAAACGTGCAAGCTTGCGCGTATTTGATCGAACGCACAGGCGCGCCGCCCTGCCAGCCAACCTGAGTTTAACTTTAAAATCTGGAGGATTGCGATGACGCAGTACGCCTACCTGAGCCCGTCTGTCGAAATTCAGCTGTCACCTGGGGACGTGCAGATCTACCGGCTGCCGATGATGATGCCGGGCGAATTTCACCTTTACTGCCATCAGCTCGGCGTGCTAACGCAGCCCCCTACAGCCCGGCGAACCCGGGTTTCCCGGCCAGCAAGGCTCCGGCGTCACGCCGGTTCTGCGCATCGCGGGAGGCGCCGGTTCGCGCGTAGGTCTTGGTGGCGGGATTCGCGTCGGGCCAGCGCTGCCCGTGAATCCCGGTGGAGGTGGAGGTGAGGCGGGGGAGGCGCCCCCGCCGCCGATCTGAAGATGGACCTGTATTACGGCGACCAACTCGTCGCGAGCGGAACGAATACGTTGCCGCTGCAACTGACGCAAGCCGACGGCGATCCGAGTTGGAAAGTGCAATTGCAGCTGGCTCAAGGCGCGCCGGCAGGAACTTATTCCTTCAACGTGTTCTTTGATCCATTTCCCAGCTTGTATCCGCTGCTTACGCGACGGATTCCGCTGGCCTTCTTCCAGCAAGGCTTTGATAACAACTGGAACGGACGCAACTACATCTCGCTCGAGTTCGAGGGCGGCGATCTGATGATCAATTTCGATCCGAGGTGGCATCGTATTACGGACTCAAGAACTCGAGTTACGTTGTGGGCAGCATCCCGACGCTGAACTTTCCCGACATTCAAATCAGCGACATTCATCTCAATGTGGACTCCTCCGACAGCGGCTATGACGGACTGACCGGGAAGCTCCCCTACGTATTGCTGACGGTGAAATTTGCCGGGATCAGCGGGAACCCGATCAGCGGAAGCCTTTTTGGGCTGGGCTTCAGCGTGAATCCGTTCAGCGTGAACGTAAAATCCTTCCTAACTGCATTCGGTCCCGGCTTGATGAACACGGTGGTGGGTTACGCCTCGCAAATCGGAACCGATTTCATCGAGAATCTGGACACGAATTTTGTCTACATGCACGAGGCGCGGAACGCCGTCGCGGACCTGATCACACAAGGGCAGTCGTTCCTGGATGGGCATGCGCTAGACGTGGGAAATGCCATTACGCCTTGGCTGCTCGGGGCGGCTTATGCGGTGTACGGAGTCAGCTACGATCCCGCGAATTCTCAGCCTGTGCCGCCGGACGGTCCGCAGGGCGATCTGGTGATTCAGTATGTGGGCGAGATTCCGCCGCCGGCCGGCGGGGGTGTGCTCACTTCAGCCGGTTCTGTCGAGGCGCTCGATACATCGAGCTCGCGGCCACTAAGCCTGAACCAGACCAATCCCACAGCAGGCATAGTCGGCACGCCTTATTCGCAAGTCTTCTCCGCCTTTGGCGGCACTGCTCCGTACACCTTTACGATCACCGGGTCGCTTCCGCCCGCCACGACTGCGAGCGATGCGCAAATCAGCGGCACACCCACGACTGCGGGCGTGTATAGCGTGGCGGTGACCGTGCGCGATGCGGCCGGCACGCAAATCTCGCAAAACTTTTTTGTGGTGATCAATCCCGCGGGCCTGAGCATCACGAACAACGATCCGCTGCCCGGCGGAGTGATCACGCATTTCTACGCCGTGCAGCTTGCCGTGCAAAACGACGCGGGCGCGAAGTTTACCTGGTCCGACGCCGAATCTTCCCGCGGGCCTTACTTTGCTGCCGCAAGGCGTAATTGAAGGCACACCCACAGGCCTGGCGCGCAATGCCACGATCGTGGTGCAGGTGACCGATGAACACGGCATTTCTGCTTGGAAAGCGTTCACCATCGCTTTACAGGATCCGCCGCTCTTCCCCGATGCAATTTACGCGCCGCGCGGCGACGCGGACACCATCTGGAAGCCCAACGTGCCCGCGCCCGCCGCAATCTCCGGTCCGGTGCATTCACCGCAGCCGAAGACCACGCCGGGAAATCTCAGCAAGGTGGATCACATCGTTGTGGTGATGATGGAGAACCGATCGTTCGATCACATGCTCGGCTACTTGAGCCGTGAGGGCGGGCGCAGCGATATCGAAGGATTGAAATGGGAAAGCGAAGAAAACGCCACGCAATACAATTTCTAAAAAGGCAAATATTACTATCCGACGCTTCTGACCGATACGCAGCCATCAGCACGGAAGCGCTTAGTCCCGATCACAGCCACGAGAGCGTGAAAGCGCAAATGGCTGACGGCATGATGCACGTCGTGAGCGACTACGCCAAAAGCAAGGCCGGCGATGATCCCGGCCAGTTGCAAATCGTGATGGGGTACTACGGCGCAGCGCAGCTGCCGGTTTATGACATGCTGGCCCGGAGTTATGCTGTGTGCGATCACTGGTTCTGCTCGCACGTCGGCCCTACGTGGCCAAATCGCTTTGTGGCCATGACCGGCGATTTGAACCGCAACAGCTGGGGAGAGCCGGAGGTAAATACACCCGATTACATGACGTTCACGCCGTCGGAGGCGACTACGCTCTTCGATCTGCTCAGCGCCCGGGGCGATGAGCTGGAAATATTTTCAACAGCGCGAAAGCATGATGCGCGCGTTCACAAAATATTCATTCGATATGGTGAACGTGTTGGAGTATTCCGATCCTTCGCTGGGCTTCCATGCGACGGTCAGCAAAGGAATGTTGCCGAGCTTCACGTGGGTGGATCCGTTGTTCGGAGATCTGCCCGCGGGGATCAGTTCGCCGCAAGATAATGACGATGCGCCGCCATCCGACTTGAGATTCGGGCAGCTCTTCATCGAGGATGTTTACAACACTTTGTTTTCGCCGAAGAACAATCCCAACTGGGCGAAGACGATGCTGATCATTGTGTATGACGAGCACGGCGGCTTTTACGATCACGTCGATCCGCCCGACAACGCCACCCCTCTGACAGGGCCAGAACAGCGGCAATTAGGGCCGCGAGTGCCGGCGTTTGTAGTGTCGCCGTTTACACCGGCAGGGCTGGTGCTGAAGGATGTTTTTGATCACGGCACAATCGGGGCTACGGTGCTGCGGCGCTTTTGTAGTCCCAATCCGCCATTTATGAGCCCGCGCGTTTCGGCGGCGCTGGACTTGCGCGGGGCGCTGCCTTTGCCGGAGCCGCGCGGCGAATTCACCGTATCGCAAACCGCGATTGGCGGACAGGTGAAGGCTTTTGCTGCGCGCACTGCGATTCGCAGATTTAAGGTGCCTGACGCGCCGGATTCCTTTGGACCATCGTTGGGAGGGATTGCGCTGACATTGGGGGCCTCGCCGGGGACGAAATAATTTAGGGGGGTGGCAAGATCGCTCGATCCGGTGTGCGAGAACGTCATGTTCAGCCTACCCGACGGGCTTACATATCTTGCAGAAACTCTGAGCGCGAACCCGCGCGGGTAAGCAGCGGCGACTGCCACTTTATCGTCGTCTTTTCATACGGAATGGGTACGTCGGGTTCCTGACCTCAGCCGATTCATACCGGTCGTGGGGTTCAAGTCCCCCTCCGGGCACCAAGGTTCAAGATAGTTGTTACCGTGAGCATCTGAGAGGACGATCCCGCGACGAGATTCATGGGATTAAACCTTCGATACGCTAAGTAGTGCCAGTTGAATTCCAGCGATTCGCAGCTGACCTGCGCCAGCGAGTCTATGTGGCGCCGCTCTGGGTACCGGGATTGTTTTCTATTCCGGCGCCATGTTGCCCCAGGTCTTAGAAGCGAGACCTGGGGCACGCGGCTGGATTCTTACGCCGGCCTTGTTGTTTCACCAACGGTAGATGATCAGATCGTCGAGGTAGATGGTGGACGAACCGCTCGAGCCACGACCATCAATCTGGAAATTGGTCGATAGATTGTTCCCCCATCCAAGCGCGCGGGCCGCCAGTACTGTTGCGTTCACGGGAGATTCGACGCCATCGAAGTATACGGACTGGTAGGTGACCATGCCGGAGTCGGTGCGGGAATAGCTGACCTGAACGTGATGCCACGTGTTCGGACTCCATTTGCTAACATTGCAGGCCGCCTTGGTAGGGGCCCAATGGCCTTTCGCATGGGTGGGAGTTCCCAAATTCTCGGAATATTCCCATGTGCCGGAGTAGGCCGAACACTGGAATCCAAAGATCACAGTCTGGCCATTGGGCATGGTTTGATTCAAATCCATTTCCAGATTGGCGATGTTGCTGGCGGAGCTTGTGACGTACACCCACGCGTCGTAAAGAAAGTTAGTGGCTGTTGTATTCTCGCCAAAAGTCACGCTATAGCGTTCGCCGCCTTTGTTCTTATAGCTGGTTACAAATTTCCGGGTGGTGCCGCTATATGACGGCGAGCCAACCATGCTCATTTGTCCGTTTGCTGAGCCATTGGTGCCGCTGTCGTGCTCGCCCTTCCAGTTACTCAACGTCTGGAGATTGCTAACGCTGACTGCGTTCGAGGGAACGGGCGGGCCGGTACTCTCGTCGGATGTGACCGTGATGGCGACATCTTTCACGCATACAGCACCCTGGTCACCCCATACCATGACATGCACCGTGTGCGCGCCAGCGGAAGCCGCCACGTTTACGTTCATTGATTGATTCTGCGCGACGGTTATAGGCGTACCACTATCGAGCGAATAGCCGATCGCACTGACGGTCTGTCTGGAGCAGGTCGCAGCGCTACCGGACACGGTGAATGGCGAGTTAACGGTCGCACCGTTTGAAGGATTGTTAACTGTAACGGCAAATGCAGGAGCCGCGGAAATAAGAAGCGACAAAATGGCACAAAAACATGTCTTCATGGGGTCTGCCTCGGCACGTATTCGAGTGCGTGCATGTTAAGTGGCGTAGGGATCCTTCCACTGACCTTGCCAGTGAAAGATTCAAATGAGCTCGCCATGTCGCTGGGTTTGTCCAATTCGACAGGATGCCTTGCTTCGCACATGAACAGGACAGCTCTTTGCATGCCTCAAACAAGGCATGCCCCTCAACTAGATTCGAACCGAGGTTTGACCCGAAGGGTACAAGAGAGCGAACGCCAGCGCGCAGTTTTCCCGCAGCGCTAGCCATTCGCTCAGCATTCCGCTCGAGGCTTGAAGTCAGGACCTCAGGCAGAATATGGAGTAATAAAAATTGCCTTAATTGATTTGTGAATGGATATTCACCCAATTCTTTCGGAGAGTCAAGCTATTTTTTTGAATTGGGAAACTTAGTAACTAGAAGCCACACAGAGAGAGTAACTAGAAAACATACAGCGAGAGTAACTAGAAGGCATACAAAGGAAGATACAGCGAGGTGGTTGCAACGAACTGCTCCCTGGCCGGTGTAATTCCTGTTGAGAATGGGGTTCGGGTTCGCCGGAACGATAACTCTTTTCTGGCGCAACGTCGGAATTGCTGCTGACGTATTCGCGTGAATGAGTCCAAACGGCGCGGAGCTACCAGGCTGCCTCATAGATCCGCAAGGCGTCCACGAGCGTGACCGGCTTGGGGTTGTTGATCAGGAGTCGAGTCTGCTTCATTGCGTCATCCGCAAATATGGCCAACTGAGATTTCTCGATACCAAGGTCACGAAGCCGTTGCGGCACACCTAGCTCTGTTGTCAAGCTGGCCAATTCTTCAATAAAAGCGGACGCCCGCTCTTCCAAGGGGCATTCGATCAGATGAGGGAACGCCGCTGTGGCGAGCTCCGCATAAGCTGTCGCTGCAGGAATTCGCATTGAACCGCAAGACGTGCGGCAGAACAAGCGCGTTGGAGATTCCGTGGGGCACATGGCAGTGTCCGCCCACAGGATAGGCGAGAGCGTGGACCGCGGCGACCGGGGAATTGGCGAAAGCCTGGCCTGCCAGCATGGAGCCGAGAAGCATATGCCCGCGGGCCACCCGGTCAGAGCCATTCTTAACAGCGGTTCGGATAGACCTGCCAAAAGTCGATAATGCTTGACGCGCGAGAATCTTCGAAATTGGATTGTTGTTGGTGTTGATCGATGTATGCGCCTCGATCGCGTGAACCATCGCATCCACGCCGGTAGCAGCGGTAACGATTGGCGGAAGGCTCAGCGTGAGCTCGGGGTCGAGCAAAGCCAGATCGGGAAGCAGTACTTGCGAAACCACTCCTTTTTTTTCCGCGACGCCGGTGGTCACAACTGCGATGGGTGTCACTTCTGAGCCTGTCCCAGCCGTTGTCGGGAGAAGCGCGAGCCGGAGCCGCTTCCCCTTTACATTGTTCACTCCGTAGATATCTTCAAGCTGCTCGTTGCTGTTTGCAAGAAGCGAGACAAGTTTGGCTACATCGAGAGACGACCCTCCGCCGAAACCAATGACTGCATTCGATCCAACGGAGCGCGCCAGCTCAACGGCTTCCTGCACAATCCGTTCCGGCGGGTCTGCAAGAACTTTGTCATAGACGACTGCGGCGATCCCGGCCGCCTGAAGCGGTGAAAGCAACCTATCCAGGAGATTCGCTTTCATGATTCCGGGATCGGTCACAACAAAAACCGTGCTTCCGGAGTTCAGCGTGAATGCGGAGGCCAAGTCGGCAATCGCGCCAAAACCGAAACGTATCGACGCTGTCGTATTGAAGCTGAACTGTTCCATGTCAATCCTCCTCGTCTAAATCTCAATAGGTTAGTCCGCCGACTGCAATTGCGGCCGCGTATGGCAACGCGGGATACAGGAACACCACGAACTCCGCGTTTACTATTTCCTATTAGAAAGCAGGTCCCATATGGCTGGGTCTTCATCGCCCAGAACCCAGGCGCAAAAACCTTGAATCCCGCGGTCGTGCACTAGCTTGTACCGGTCTTCAAACGTGCGTGCGTCGGTGTAGTAGACCCATTCCCGCGTCTGATCGCGGTAAATATAGAACCAGGCATCGTGATCGTACGAATCCCATTGCGGAATGCCTTTGTATTCGCGGGCCAGGAGCAATGCGTTGCTCAGAAGAGAATGCAGCGCATCCTTTCCCGAGTTGCCAACGATTGGCGTTACGGGCAATTGCTGCTTCCGTGCGACCTCCAGCACCAGGGGATCCGGGCCCCCGGAGACCAGGCCGCTTCCGTCAACGAGATACCAGGCAGGTACCAAAATGCCGATCTTGCTGGAGTGTGCCAGGAAGGAGCGCAGAGAGGAGGGGCTATCTGTCATGTAAAACAGCGCAACCGGGCGAGTTTGAGATTGCAGGAAGCGCGCGGACACGAAGAGAAGAAGCAAACATAAGATTCGTTTCACAAGACCGTCCCTATTTATGTTCCGCTACATTCCGCGATACGAGAGGGCTGCAGGATGCTTTCGCAATTGCGAACAGCAGAACTTTGTCGTGCAGCCATCGCCGTGCGGAATCGTATCACCTTTACCGCTCAATGACGGAGATTGCACGGGTCGTTCCGCCGCATAGAATACAAAATTCCGCTTTTATTGCAATTTCGTTTCTGGGTATTCATACTCGCATGAGAAAAGGTACAAAGGAGTGGTTCTATTGAATAGAACAGGTGAATCCGCGGAGCAATATCTACATTCCGTGCGTGGCGTGCTGGAGCAATTGGAAATACAGCAGATTATCGCAGCGGCAGAGTTGATCGTGGCCGTATTGCGGGGCGGCGGCCTGATCCATATGTTTGGCGCGGGGCACTCTTTGTTACTGGCAATAGAAGCTTTTTTCCGGGCCGGTGGTCTGGTTGCCGTCAATCCTATTCTGGATCGAAGGCTTCAGTTCGACGGCGGAGTGATTGAGAGCACCGAGTTTGAGCGCACGTCCGGCGCTGCGCAGGAATTGGCCCGCGAAGCTGGATTTCGCGCCGGCGATGTGGGGATTGTCGCCTCGAATTCCGGGAGGAATGCGTTGCCTGTTGAAATCGCGTTGGAGATGCGTTCTGCTGGAATGAAGGTCATTGCATTGACCAATCTGAACCAGTCGAAGAACGGCGAATCTCTCCACAGTTCGGGAAAGAGGCTGTTCGAGGTGTCGGATGCCGTCCTGGACAATCACTGTCCAGTTGGAGATGCCGCTGTCGCGATTCCGGGAATTCCGGTGCCGATGGGTCCGATATCCACGATCGCAGGATCGGCCTTGTTGCATGCTGTTTTTGTCGAGGCAGCCGGCCAATTGGCTAGCGAGGGCAGAGCTCCCGATGTTTTTCAAAGCGTGAATGTAGGGAAGGGCTCTCTGGACGGCTTGCGCGCTCTTATTGCACGATATCAGGACAGGATTAAGTTTTACCGGGTTCGGCCACACAAGAGAAGGTAAGTGCTTCATAACAGCGGCGCAAAAGATAGACCAAAGCCACTTTTATGCAGCCAGACGCAACGCGATCGACGCTCGATGTGAGATTGAACATGAGTGAAGACTTATCCAGATATGCGCATCCGATTGGCGATATCTTTGTACAGGTGCGAACCGCCGCCGATTGGGACAAATACAGTCTGAGCGAGGAGCAGATAGCATTCTTTCGTGAGAATGGTTATCTGAAAGGGATTCGCATCCTGACGGACGAGCAGGTGGAACTTCTGCGCGGCGAGTTGGGCCAATTGATGGATCCGGCGCAGCCCGGTCGCGACTTATTCCATGAATACAATTCCAATGAGTCGACAGATCCTGATCGAGTGCTTTTTCATGCCCTGGGCGCGTGGCGCGTGCTGCCCGGCTTTCACGACCTGCTCTGGAACCCGGCATTCCTGGTACCCGCGGCACAGCTTTCTGGGCGGCCCGGTCCGGTTCTGGCACGACCAGCTTTTTTGTAAGCCTGCCCGTCACGGCGGAGTGGTGGCATGGCATCAAGATTATTCTTACTGGACCAGGACTACGCCCCTGGCGCATTTGACCTGCTGGATTGGGCTGGACGATTCGACCGAAGAGAACGGGTGCTTGAACTATGTTCCAGGGAGCCACAAGTGGCCGGATCTGCCGAAGCCGGTGCTTACCGGCGATATGGACGCAATCAAAAGCGTTCTGCCCGAAGAAATAAAAGATAAATTTCAGCCGGTGCCCGTCGAGATGATGAAGGGACAGGGATCCTTTCATCATGCGCGAACGATGCACGGCTCTGGGGCAAACAATACGTCCAAGCCGCGGCGCGCCACGGTGATTAACGTTTTCCGTGACGGCGTGATGTCAAATACAGACGAGCCTCTGCTCCAGAACATTCCGGTAATTCCTCGCGGAGAGAAAATCAGCGGACAATTTTTTCCCCTGCTGATCGATCCCGCATCGCTGTTGGCTGGCAAACAATGAAGCGAGTTGGCGATCTAACTAGGAGGCATGAATGAAGCGCACAGTATTCGGTATCGGTGGAATCTTCCTCTGTTCGTTTCTCGCGCTTTCTCTCGGCGCGCAGGAGCGCGGCCCTATAAATGCACCTATCCAGAAGATACGGGATTGGCACGCCATGGGTTCTTCTCCATGTGCATGGTGGGCGAACCAGGCAAACGGCGGTTTAATCAAAGTGGTAAAAGGCGGTATTGATATCGATGGGACAGTTCGCGGACTGCGTTCGGCCGGCTTTCAATGCGGTGTCTTCGTGATCGAAAGCACGGGGCAGGCGAATAGCTATGACACTTTTCAAAAGCTTCTGGAAGCCACCAAGGAAACCAACATCAAATTGTGGGTGGTCATCATTCCACCCAGCGAAGGCGCGGATTCATTGCCCTATCGCTCCGATTATGTCGCATGGGCGCGGGCGCTTGCTAAGCTTTCGCTAAAGTATAAAAACTTTCGCGGCTTCAATATCGATGACCTCGACCAGGATGAGAGTCAAAAGACCTTCACAAGAAACTATGTGTGTCAGATTTATGCTGCGAAAAAGGCGATCAACTCGCAGTTCCTGTTTGTCCCCACGGTCTACGATCTGGACCGCAGAGTTGCCGATCGGCTGGCCGGGTGCGTGGACGGCGCGTGGCTTTGGTGGGTCAACCTGGAGAAGTCCACCGGTATGCCCTCCTTTTTGGAAAACAGCCGCTATGTCGTGAATGGGCGGTTCCCTGTTTATGGCGGTGTTTATGCGCACTGGAATTCGTGGCATGCGTCAAGGAAGGAAATCCTCATCCAGATGTCTTCCAACAATTGCTTGAAGATTCGCTGCAAGTATTCGGACGGCGCGATCATCTGGCAGCTTTCGCTGGCCCCCGCCGATCCTCTCCTGCAAGTCACGAAAAAGTTTCTTCCGGGAGGGTCGTCACCGCTATGCGGGCAAGTGCGGCACGAGTGCGTCAGCCACGAACCAGTAAGCGGATGTCAGATTTTCCGAGCGAGACTCAAGACAGCTTCGCGGAGCCGTTTGTCGGCGCTGGCCGCAAACGGCGAAGAGATGACTTCATAGTCCGTCTGCCGATGCTGCAGGAATGTTCACGTAACCCCAGTAGCCGTTGGCGTAACAGAGAGCGGTGGTCCTGGCCCTGGTCCAGAGAAACCTTCCCGTTTCCGCGTATAGCTCGAAGGGAAATGCCGCGAAGGAAATCGGACCGAGGCGCACGAGTGTAATCGTGATTGGTATAGTCTTGCGGCGAAACTCCGGCGTCTCGCTTAGTTGCTTCGCGACAAGCTTTCCCTCACGGGCCACATCCGCCAATCGTCCGGTCAACCTGGCATCTTCGCGGCTTTGAAGTCGCTCGGAAGTTCTTCACGGGCAGCCGCACCGGCTTCGCTGGCAATCGACATTGCGTCGGGCGTGCACGGCATGGAATGGCCTCGACTCTGCCTGGCTCATCACCAATGATGCAAATCGAGAAATCTCTGCGCGCGTCTGGCTGCGTCGCGTAAAACGCGTGCTGATGTTTGCACACGCTCCGTTTGCGATCAGCGCAACGTCGAACTGCCGTTCATAGCGTCGCGCGATCTCCCCATGCAAATCGCCGGAGTAACAGCGATTGGCTGATCCGAGGATCGTCGGATGACAGGGCAGGACCCCGAAAACGGCGCCGCTTCCGTCTGCCTTCGAGACGCACCAGAATGAATGGCTGAACGCGGTTGTTCTCCGGTTCGTTCCGGTCGGTTGCCAGTCCGTGAATTGGAGCGCGGCTATAGGAGGCTCGAACCGGCTGAAGCTTTTCTCTCGCGGCAACGGCGGTTCGAACGAAAATCTCATCGAGTTCACGCATGAACTGGCGGACCCGCACATCGGCATCGCCGCGGGACAGGCGGAACGGCTCAGTATCCACCAGCGGGCCAGAATGCGTATGCGTGGCAGCGACAATTACATTGCTTGCCGGTATCCCGACAGCTTTTGCAATCCGTCTGCGCAGCCGGGCAGCTTCGGCAGATGAAATCAGAAGAAGATCCGCGACCACGACGCAGACACGCAACGCTTCCCTCTTGCATAACCAGCGCTCTTACGAAAAGAGGATCGAGCGTTCCTCGGGAATTACCTTTCCGTGCGAGATAACCAGCCATGGGATAGCGGACGGGCGGGGTGATCTCGCCTTTCGCCCATCCCGCGTTTAACTGGCTTTTCGAGTTACTCACGGCACGCGTTCCTGAACGTCTCGATCACTACGCGCGAAGCCGGGATCTTGCAAGCATCGAGGGCAAGGAGAAACGCGCCCCCAAGCGGCGGCAATGCTGGCGGGACGAATCGCGCTCCGGGAATTTCCAGCCGAAGCTCCTTGTGGAATACGCTTCGGAAATGCTTCTCCACGGTGAACATCGATCCCTGATGCGATACCAGCGGTTTGCGCAACCGCAGCCGTCGCGCAGCCGTCGCCGATTGCAACGCAAGCGCCTTTGCGCCCTGCGCGAAAATGGCTTGGGCAACGGCATCGCCTTGATCGGCGGCGTGCGAAACCAAAGGCGCCACTGTGCCCAGCTCCGACGGCGTCATAGGATGCGCATAGATCACATCGATGATGCGATCGAATTCGCGAATCCTGAAGTGACGCTGGAGTGCGTTGGTCAGCAAAGTAGGCTTGCGATTCCGTCGGAGGCATGCGCCGCTTCCTGAATGGCTCGGCGCCCGGTCCACTGCGCGCTGCCTTCGTCGCCCGCCAGAGGTCCCCATCCGCCGATCACGCAGCACCCGTCCCGAAGAATTCTTGCCCAGCACGATGGATCCGGTGCCGGAGACCGCGACCACTCCCGGCGCGCCGGCCAACGCGCCCTCCAGGGCAATTCGTCCGTCGCCGAGGACGGAGATTGGGGAATCTTTGAGGTATCGCCGCATCTCCTCCGCGATCGGCTGTGCGCCGCGGCTATCGTAGGTAACGCCTGCGCTGCCCGATCACGGTAAACGCAAGGCGAGCAGGCCGGATGCGCGCATTCTTGAAGCGCCGTGCCCAGAGCCTTTCTAAGATTGCGGCATGCTTCGGTATGGCCGATGGCAAATGCATTGCCCGCCCCGGAACGCCCCGTGCCGAGAATTCTCCCATCGACGTTCGCGACCAGGGCGCGAGTGTGGGTCGCTCCCGCGTCCGCGATCAGCACAAGCTTTTCGGCTCCTGATCCGCTGGTCTGCTTTTCCATTAGACCCTCGCCTTCTCTCGGGTCTTCGACGATCCAAGCCATCGCGTAGAGATCATCAGGGCGCCGATAACGAAAAAGAGCGCCCCCATTCCGAGAGTGAGGGACGAAATTCCGCCGCCCGAAGCGAGCGGGAAGAGGCCCACGATGACGAGGGCGATTCCCATTACTCCAATCACCAGGCCGGCGATGGGCGCGGGATTGGCAACCATACCTTCGGAATCTTTGGATGGCTCGCCCAGGCCGATGATAAAGCGCGCCGCGCGCTCACGCTCCTTGCCTTGCGCGGGAAACCAAGTCGCCCATCCCCAGAGAACCAGAGAGACACACGCGACGGGGACAAGGATGCTGGCCGCTTGGAAGGCGCCGCTATCGGAAGGGTGAGCGGCCAGCCGATAGCCGAGCATGGCTCCTCCAATGATGAGGCCGGCCAGAAAGCCCGCCAGCGCTCCCGCCGAGGACAGGCGGCGGCTCAACAGGCCCGCAAGAAGCGGCAATACGGTAGGAGGCAGCAGAAATCCGAAGGCCGCCACCATGGTATTGAAAATGCTCCAGTGATAGAAGCTGACCGCAAGCGCGATGAGCAGAACGATTAGCCCAATCACCGCCGTTAGAAGTCTGCCCACGAGTACCAGTTCCTTCTGGTCCGCTTGCGGTCTCATCCATCTGTGATACACGTCCAAAGTGAGCACGGCGGACATGACGTTGTAGCCGGAAGAGAGGACAGACATCGTGGCCGCGAACAGGGCCGCCACCATTAAGCCGAGCATTCCTTTTGGCAGGAGTTGGGCACCCAGTCGCGCATAGATTGTCTGCGGATCGAAACCGTAGAGAGGCACAAAGGCCCGGGCCAGCATTCCAGTAAAAATCCAAACTGGCGGCAAGAGCAAAAACAGTAACGAAGCCAGCCATCCCATCTGCACCGCTTCGCGATCGCTGCGCGCGGAATAAAACTTCTGGATCAGCGACCAATTCCCGGAAAGCGAAAGACAGCTTAGCACCAGGAATGCGACTACGTAGCTCCATATGTAGGGTGCATGGACCGGATGAAAAAAGCCATGCGGGACGCTGGTCATAAAATGCGCCCATCCTCCAGCAGCACGATAACTGAGCGGCACGAGCAATAGGATTCCACCGGTCACCAGAATGAACTGCACGAAATCTGTGACCACGACGGCCCATAATCCTCCGGCGACGGAGTAGATGAGAATGGTGAGGCCAATGGCCACCATGGCCTTGGAAGCGGACACGCCCAGCCCAGCGGAGACGAAGATTCCGATGGCGACGATCTTGAGGCCTTCGTCGATGATTTTGAGCGGAACTCCCGACCAAACGAAAAGTTGGCGAATTGACGGTGAAAACCGCTCCTCCAGAAACTGTGTGGGCGTAATGACTCCCGCTCTGCGCCAGCGCCGTGCGAAAAGCCACGTGGTAAGGAGTGCTGCGGGAACCGTGGTCCAATAAAGCGTCAGCGCCACCATTCCGTACTGGTAGCCCAGTCCGGCATAGACAATGATGGACAGGGCACTCAGATACGACATGACGAAGGAGACGCCACCCAGCCACCACGGCAGCTGTTTGCCGCCGGCAAAGTACATGTCCGCCGACCGCATGTGGCGCGAATACGCGCCGCCGACGGCGATCATCGTCAGAAAATAGCAGACGATGATCGCAAGATCAGGGCTGCGCATGAGTCACCGCATCGGATTGCGGCGGTTGAGAGACAGGCTCGGTGTTGCCGCTCTCCAGCGATTTGTGAACGGCCTCCAGCGTGGCCGTTACCTGACGTCCGTCCAGCCCGGTCACTCGCGGCGTGGTGTTGTCGAGGATTGCGTAAAGAAAATCCTCCAGACAGGAAGGAAAGGCGCCTCGCATCCGGCCAAAGATTTCCAGGTTCAGGAATCCCTTTGGATAGGAGAACTTGGTGGCCGTGCTCATCTCCATGGATTCGCATTTGCGGTCCATGTGGACGTGCCCTGCCCCGCCGATGACTTCGACAAAAGAATCCACAATGCTGGGAAACGTATTCGGATACACCCACGCCGACTCAAATGTGGCGAACGCGCCGGAGGCAAATTTTACCTGCGACTGAATAATGTCGTAGGTAGGAATGCCGCGGGCCGCCAGCACGGATTTCCGTCCCCATGCGCGGGCCTCCGTAGGTTCGGAATCGAAAAACCAGCGCATTAGATCGATATCATGCGAGGAGAGAAACCATGCGGGCGTGGTTTGGCCGGCCCAGTCGATGTATTCCGTCGCGACATAGATCGTATCGTTCTTGCGCGCGTATCCGGCCAGCGGCTCGCCAATTTCGCCTTTGGCAATCGCCGCCTTCGCCTGTTGATACGGAGACAGCCAGCGGTGATTGAAGGCCACCTGAATTTTCCGGTCCATCTTCTTCGCAATGCGGATCAGATCATCCGCTTCCGCGACGCTGGTTGTAAATGGCTTTTCGACAAATGCGTGCTTGCCGGATTCGAGCACATCGCGGGCGGGAGCAAAGTGATGCGAATCCGGCGTGGCAATGACTACTGCATCCAGGTCCTGCCGCTCCAGCATCTTCCTGTAATCCGTGTAGCCGGCTGCGACGCCATATCGATTTTGAATTTCGTCCACACGGCTTTGGCGGCGCGAACTGACAGCTACCATCTCCGCCAGCGGATGGGCCGCGTAAATTTTGACGTAGAGCTCGCCCATGATCCCCAGACCGATGACTCCGATTCGGACTTTTTCCATGATGTGCCCCCCTATTCTCGTGGAACGTCCTAATCTTCCGCCAAGATCCGGAAAAAATTGTTCCGCAAAATAGCCTCTTTCGCATCATCCGAAATTCTGGCGGTCAGCACCCGTCCCAGGGAAACGGCGGGCTCAAGATAAGGCATGTCCGAACCGAACAGCACACGATCATTGCCCAGTTCTGCGACGCAGAGTTCCAGAATTGTGCGGTGGCTTTGCGAACCGGAGATATCGAGGAACGTGTTTGGCGCTTGCTTTGCAACTTCGATCGCTTGCTGATATCCCCGCCATGTCACTCCAGAATGTCCCAGCAGAATGCGCGCGCGCGGAAATTCCTTCGCGATCTTGGTAAACATCAGTGGTCCGCAATTCACGTCCGAGTCCCACGTATGCACCAGCACGATGGCATGGGTCTGATGCGCATATTCCCAGGCGGGGCGATAGTTTGGTCCATCGACGGGATATTTGTGCAAGTCCGGATGAAACTTGATGAGCGGAGGATGGTGCAGCCAGTCATATTTTTTTAGTTGCTCCACCGCCTCTCCCGCTGGGTTCGGATTTACTGTTATGTATCCCAGAAAGCGCTGCGGGTACTTGCGGACAACCGTCACCATTTCCTTGTTACCCCGCGGACAATCATTGAAACACGCCAGCGTGGAGGTGATGGCGAGCTGCTCGATATTCAACGCGTCCATCACCGCAATCATCTCTTCCGGGCTGGTCTTATAGGCGGGGAAGTCCGGATGTGTGCCGAGGTGTCCGTGGCAATCGAGGATGGGAATGGGCGATCTCATGCGTTCTCCCCGAGCAGGCGGCGCAGGTTTCCGCCCGCCACGGCAAGGCGGATCGAGTCGGCAATCCGCGCAGTTCCCAGCACGGTGAGGGCCGCGGCCGGCGTACAGAGCGGCAGCCTGCTGCCGAACACCATGCGGTCCGGTCCGAATTGCTCCAGATACCATTCCAATTGTCGATGGCCAAAATAATTGGAGCTATCGAAATACAAACCCGGAAATTTTCTGAGCAGTGGAAACAGATATCGGTCGCTGCGATAGCCGATGTCCAGCAGCAGAACCTTCAGCCGTGGAAAACTTTCAAGTAGCACAGCGAGATCGTCCCACTCAATTTCCGGACGTGAGATTACCGCTACGACAGCGGCTCCCTGGAGATATTCGAACAACTCGCCCGCGCACCAGGGAGCGCTTGAAAAGTTGTGATGCAAAACTCCAAACCAAAGCCGCACTGCGCGGGGTGCGCGCGACTTAAGATCGGCCATCGAGGAAGGATCGGTGGAAGCGCTCCATGCCGGTATAAAACGTGGATTCGCATCGCGTTCAAGCGCCCGATTTCCCTCGACTGCATCATATTCGTGACTGACGAAATGGCTTGCCAGCGCTCGCTTGATTCCGAAGCGGTCCATCTCAGCGAGAAGTTCGGGTGCTTCCAACGCCAGCGCTCCGTTGATTCCGGAATGCCCCACATAGACGTTCGCGTCCAGAATGTCCCAGTGGGCGCATTCGGCAAGCGCGGGTTCAATAGGCGATGCGGACACTATGCTCTCCATCGTTCAGTTTGAGTTCGATTGAATCGCCATTTTGTTGAAAATTGATCTCCTTGCCATCCACAGACACGGACTGAACCTGGTTTTTTATGCTCAGGCGTACGACTGCGGAATCGGGAGTGAAAAGCTGCACAGTTTCTTCCTTCGGGCCGGTGGCAATCTCCGCATCCACAGGCACATTCGAGGACATGATTGTGCGTCCGTTCGTATAAAAGTATCGTGCATTTCCGGCAAACAGATGCTGGCGATCGCGCGTTCCGATCATAGCAAGCACGTCACCATCAGTGGTGAACCCGCCGTGTGATAAATCTCCAGCTTTGGTGCGGAACAGAGCAGTCATCGCTTCGGGGCCAGTGCCGGTGAAAAAACCATCGGCATTTGTGGTCGAAATTGCCTCTAAGGATTCCGTGGCGGAACTGGAGGGAAGAAATTGCAATCCCACGGTGAAGGCTGTGTCCTGCGCCTTTGCGCTTTGCAGATGGAACGTGTTTCGCGGCTCGACCGGAACTTTATCGAAATTCTGATAAGCCGTGATCGGGATCGGCGCTGTTTCCATCGTCCAGTGCGCGGAGGTTCCCGCGGCAATGGCAAAAGCGCTTGCTTTCTTACCTCGTATCGTGGCAGTGATCCCATGAATGCCGGATGTTGCACCGGGAGGGACATGGAGCAGAAAGCTGTATTGATGCGGGGCGTTGCCGTTCACGCGATCGTGGATAACTAATACGTCCGGCTTGAGAAAGAGAAATTCGCGCGTGAAGCTTTTCAGGTTACCGTTGTAGGCTGAAGTCAGATCCGCAGAAAGATAATCGAGGCCGTTCCCGAGAACATGGCGCGTGATCCCGGGGTATTGATCGAAGCTCTTCCAGTAGCGTCCCTGGTAGGAGTTCTGGCTGAACGCATCATCATCCAGCATGACGGTATTGTGGCCGGGCGTTTGGGTGAAATAGTTCTGATAGCGTGGGTCCGTATAGTAATCGGTGTAACCGGCCTCCGCGATCAATTCCTCCCCATTCATCGCCACCTGAAAGCTGCCCTCATCGTGATGTTCATGATTGAACCAGGCGCCGGCCCGGATGGAAACAAGCGTGTCATTCGCGCCCCATCCGCTGCGCAGTGCGGCGCTTCCTCGCAGGGGAAACAAGCGCGAAGGCGGAGCGGGAGGAATGGGTCCGGCAGGTCGAGTGCAACAGATCAGGTCCAGCATATCGGGCGCGTACGGCGGTATTGGGTGGTTCCGCTCCGTCGCAAAAATACTTTTCAGACTGTGTGTGACAGCGGTATCGTAAAACGCTCGCAACGTCGGGTCGCCGGAATACTCCGCTGCCCACGCATATCCGGAAACTGCGGAGAGTTCTCCGTCCCAATCCCCTGTATCCAGTAGATACCCAGGCTTGTACTGGACGTAGTGAGGCCACCAGAATGACTCAATCATGCGCTGCGTGCCCGGCGGGCGGATGCCGATGCGCTGTAGCGATGCCATGCCGACTGCCATTCCCTCCATGGCGAACGCTTCATAGCCGGCGGGTTCTGCTTCGCTGCCGTCGCCCGGGAACAGTCCGCGCAACAGGCTTTCATTGCTTACGAGAAGTTCCGCCAGAGCAGGCGCGAAACGTGCGTTCCAGTCCGGCACGTCTCCATAGACCGCGATGCAGGCGGCAATGGCCCCGCCTACCGCATGCGCCATATGATTGCTCGCGGCAATGGGCAAGCGATCATTCAAGTAATACTCCTCGACCGCCGGTCGGATCGCATTTCTGTAAAAGCCATTGGCGATTTGCGTTTTCTCCTGTGCATTAAGCTGATCGGCGATCAGGTCATAGCCGAAAGCACTTTGCTGCATAAAAATCCCGACGAAATAATAGGTGTGGAGGCCGTGGGCAGAAAACCAGCTCGGGGTCCACGTCGACCATTGGGAAGCGGCGAGTAACGCCCGACGGGCCGCATCAAGAGACTCTTTCGATCCTCGCAGGCGATAATCGAGCGCATTGAACATGATGGCATTGCCATAATTGCCGAGCAGTGCCGCGTAATCCCGTAACCCAGGAAAAACCGAATCGGGCGACATCCGGCGGATGTCTTCTCCGGCATTTGCATTGTAAGTAATCGCAGCGGCGGTCAATTCCGCTCTCTGTCGGATGATCTTACGCAACGCGTCCGACGGCATTTGCGATCGCAACTGCTCCAGGCGTTCCGGAGTGAGTAGCAGTCTTGGGTGCGGAGGAACATGGCCGAGAACCAGAAAGCGAAAATCGCTCTGCGCGTCCCCATGGGTCAGGTGCGCGCGCCATAATCCGGGTGTCGGCGATGGGCCGAGACTGACCGGAGCTTCTCCAAGCATCTGCGCTCTTACTTGTTTCCCGCTGCCATCGAACAGAGTAATTTCCGTAGGACCGCTGGCAGCGACGCGTGTGGACAGCCAGTTCTTCATTTCCCTCAACAACGATCGTCGCTACGGGCGTGCCCATGGTCGCCGAGCGCGCGAGATGCGGAAGCATCACCGGCACCGCGGCTCTCCTTTCCGCGTCGATGCTCATCGCTTCAAGAACTAGCTTGTTGTGGGCGCCCAGAACGGCGTTAGCGGTGTCCGCCTCGATCGACGAGAATCTGGACCTCTGCTCCCGACGCCGGAATTCGCAGCGATGATCCGCGAATATCGACGGCATGCTGACCGTTTCCCGCCGGAAGTGGCACCGAATATTTGGCGCCGGATTTCGTGCCGATGGTAAATTCTGCTGGGCCGCGTTTCCCGCCCATTTCCAAGTCGTATCGCAGATGGATGACAGACTCCGGAGTGATGCGAAAGCGTATAGGTTTGATAAGCCCCACGCGTATCTGCGGCTGACCTTCCGCGATCACATCCCGGACCAGCACGCGATTGTTGTTCATCGGCTTCGTATAGATCGAAGGATCGTAGCCGACATCCTGCGCGAGTGGGAAGCTCATCCATCCGGGGATTCCGTTGCTGAAATCTCCGACAAAATTCCAAGGAGAATACCGATGCCGGGATTCCTGTTGCATGGCGCGCGCCTTCGCTTCGATAGGCGCTCCCAACAGAAACGCCGGCAGGCAGCAGGAGGAACCCAGTAGAACCAATCTGAAAAGTTTTTTCACCTGGGCGCTATACCGGGTTGGAAATGGTGTTGGTTGCTTCCGATTCTCTGCGGCGAAGAGCGCCCGCGTTCTGTTGTACCTTTCGAAGCGCCGCAACGATATCGTCTATGTCGCTCCTCGGACCCAGGAAAAGGTTGTGTTCCAGCCAAATCCCGTCTCGGCAAGCCCGCTCGCTTTCTGGAAGATTCAGAGATCGATAATCCTGCGCGGCCTTCCAGCTTCCGCAGCGGCACGGCGGCAACTGATCCGTGGTGAAAAGGGGATTGCGATAAAGAGGGTGTGGATACGTTGGAACCGCGGGAATGCCTTCGGCTTGCAAGGCTTTGAGAATCGCGTCTCTGCTCAGTCCGTCCAATTCAGAGGAGAGGCATCGCAGAGTGACCAGATAATACGGATGATTCTGGACTCTGGGATCGACAGGCGCCATTCTGAAGCCGGGCAAGTCCGCAATCTGCTCCCGCAGGTAGTGAACGTTCTGCGCACGCGTATGCGTTTGGGCGGGCAGTTTTTTCAGTTGCTCATCGAGCAGCGCCGCCTGGAATGCGGTCAGACGGTAATTGGTACCCAGCGTGTAGTGTTCAAACCAGCCCGAGTTCTTCCTTCGCCCCTGATTGCAATAAGCCCACACGTTTTCAGCCATCTCAGCGGAATTGGTAAGGACGAGGCCTCCTTCGCCGGAGGTAATCAGCTTGAATGCCTGGAAGCTGAAAGTGCCGGCAATCCCAAAATTGCCTACCGGGACGCCGCCCCACGCCGCTCCATGGGCATGCGCACAGTCTTCGATCAGAGCGATGCCATGCTTTTGTGCGATCGCAGTGAATGCGTCCATGTCGGCTGGATGCCCGCCGAAGTGGACCACAATCACAGCCATTGTGCGCGGAGTGATTGCCGCTTCGACTGCAGCCGGAGCAAGATTCAATGTCACCGGATCGATGTCGGCGAAAACGGGGCATCCGTGGCAAAGCAGCACGGAGGTTGCTGTCGATACGAAGGTGAATGGCGGGACGATCACTTCATCGCCGCACTGGATCCCGACCGCTCGAAGGACCACTTCAAGAGCGACAGTTCCGTTCGCGCAGGAAATTGCGTGGTTTGCGCGGTGCATCGCGGCGAAGGCGGATTCAAACTCTTCGACTTTTTTGTTGTATCCACCCCATGATCCACTGCGCAGAATTCTCGTGAGCGACTCTTCTTCTGCACGCTCAAACATGGGCCATGCTGGAAATGGTTTTTGCCGGATGGGAGTTCCACCAAATAGAGCCAAGTCCATTGTGTCTCAGTCTCCTCTACTCCGGCTCGCCGAAGATGTATAGCCTAACAGCGTTGAAATATCCCGGCATGCCGCTACCAGGCTTGCCCCAATTTCCCGCTCGGGAATCCGATCCATCCGTGCGGCTGGACCGGAAATGCTCATTGCCGCTATCGCTTTTCCTTCCGAGTCCAAAATTGCCGCGCCGAAGCACCTCGCCCCTTCCGAATCTTCTCCGTTGTCGATCGAATATCGCCGTTTGAGGGTGGTGGCCAAGTCTTTCATGAAAGTAGCCCGGTTGCAGATCGTTCGTGTCGTGTGCCGCCGCAACGTTTTCTCCTTCAGAATTCTCTCTATCTCCGCCGGAGCCATGCGGCACAGCAGGGCTTTTCCAAGCGCTGTCGAGTGCAGAGGGCTCCGTATACCTGCGTGGGCGGCAAGGCGAAACGCATGCGGGCTCTCTAAAACACGAATGTAAAGAACCTCATCTCCATTCAGCACGCCCAGGTTCACTGTTTCCTGGAAGCGGCGCAATAAGGCCGCCATGAAGGGAAGAGCGATAGCCGGGAGTTCACTGGCTGCGCTGAACTGCGCGTCGCCGGCAAGGCGGCTGAATCGCGGCGTGATGCTGTACTTTCCGCTCCCGTTTTTGGAAACGTAGCCGGACTGCTCCAGCGTGAAAAGGATTCTGAAGATGGAACTCTTAACCATCGAGACGCGGCCCGCAAGTTCGTTCAGACTTACCTCGGACCGGCCTTCAAAGGCCTCCAGAACGCGCAACGTGCGTGTAATCGCCTCGATGTGGTTATTGGTAGGCATAGATAGCCTCGCTGCCTAGTGTGCAAAGCGGAACATTGTTTGTAAAGTAATTTTTCTATTTTCCAGCCTTATTGTTCTGCAGTGCAGAATCATCGGGGCTGCTCACCCGCTATTCTGCTGCGCAGAATGGGAATTCTTTATTGCTTGACATGAAAAACAAGGCGCTAGATAGCGGCGAAGGGAAACAAAAGAATTGATTCTATAGCGTAGAACGTCTTCGGGGAGGTCTTATGAGGCGGAAATATCAGGTTGCTGTTTTTCGGGCTTTCGATGTTGCTCGTTCTGTTCTTGCTGACCTTGACCCCTCGTATGCGCAGGAGGCGCGGGGAACTATCGTCGGAAGGGTTGCCGATTCTTCCGGGGCCGCGGTTCCGGGCGCACAGATGACAGTACGCAACCTGGCCACGGGAGTTAGCCAGAGGTACACGACGACCAGCACAGGCGATACTCAGCTGTGAACGTGAATCCAGGTACGTATAAGGTAACGGCGAATATGCAGGGATTCAAAAGCGCCACCGCCAGCGGTTTGACCGTCCAGGTGGGCATCGAACAATAGCAGACACAATATCGATTACGCCGCCTATTACGACAAAATGCATCGCCGTGAATTCATCTTCTATCTAAGGAGCGCATCGGAGCGGCCCCCCTGGTGCAGCATCCATTGTTCGCGCGTGCTCTTGCAGCACCGACCGATGCAATAAGTAAAACTTCCAGTATGAACAAAAGAACATTCGCGCCCGGTCCGCAAAACGTCGATCCACAAAGCCTGCTTTCAACCGGCGGCAGATTTTTGAACTGGTCGCCGGAAGAAGAGCGCTATTGGTTCTTTTCCGCTGCCGACGGGCTGGATCGCTTTCGTCATCTTGCATCGCGATATCGTTTGAATTGCGATTTTAATGAAATTGCCCGTTCCGCCACCGGCTTGCCGATCTATGGATTCCACCTTGGCCAAGGCGCGAAGCAAGTGGTCATCCTCTCCGGAATGCATGGCTGCGAGCCCAGCGGTCCGCGTGGCATGCTGGCGTATCTGGACGCGCTGATGAGTGGGGAAGAGAGGTTCGGCATAAAGGTGGACCGTGGCCAAATTCTCGACGCGATCACACTGCATGTGTTTCCCTTCATCAATCCAGGCGGCGCACAACGGTTTTCGTTGCATTTCCCCGACTCATGGCACGGTACCTGGATTCCCGAATGGAATGACGCCAACAAGGAGAGGTTTTTTTCAGAAGCCAATGAGCCTAACCGTTTTTTCTACGGAACCTATGTAAAGAAGGCGCCGATGCGTTTTACTCCCGGTCAGATTGCCGAATGGGAGAAGGCAGGTAATCTTCTGGGATCGAGCATTACGGACCAGGGACTGGACATGTGGTTCGATTGGGACGATACTCACGGCGTTCAAACCAGAGCGCTGAAAGAGATCATCCGTTCCGTACAGCCCTATTGCGTCGCAGACTTTCACAATTTTATGTATCCGACGGAGGTCTTTGCCCCCACCGCGTATTCTCAGGGCGCTCTGGCGAACGAGGAGAGCGCTCTGGCGCTGACGCTTCAGTCTGCATGGCGGACACAGGAACTGCCTTACAATCAACGCGCGCCGCGACCCTATCCGAAACCCCTGGAGAAATATTACGAGGATTACTGGTTTCATCAACTCGGCGCGCGAACTCTGATTGTTGAATTCAACGGAGGGATGCTTGCCACGGAAGGCGCCGAATACGATCCGAAAGCTCACCAGCGGGCGCTGACACGCCATGAGAGCCTGGCTTCCGTCTTCTTCGCGGCCCGGGCGTTAGTGGATCATCTGGCGGAAATAGCGCGATGATGTTTCGCATCTTTGGTGTATGGTCCTGTCCTATGATGAAGCCGCTCGATTGGATGGTGGTGGCCGGGTATGCGCTGGTCGCGCTCGCCATTGGCGTCTATTTCACCCGTCGTGCCAGCCACGGCATCGAAGGCTATTTCATGGGAGGCAGATCTCTGCCCTGGTGGGTAATTGGGTTTTCCGCAGTCGCGACCTTTACCTCTGCCGGTTCTGCCTCCGCGTTCACCATGCTCGTTTACACTGACGGGCTGCTCGGCAACTGGTGGTGGTGGATTCCCTGGCTCGTCTGGATGCCGCTGGTCGCGGTGATCTGGTCAAAATTCTGGCGCAGACTCAAGATCGTCTCCACAGCGGAATTTGTTGAAGTCCGGTATGGAGGCCAGGCCGCAAGCATCTTCCGTTCCGTGGCTGCCATTTATTTCAGTTTTGGCTGGGCCGTTCTTTTGATGGCCTACGTCAGTGGCTGGCTGAATTATTCCATAGGTCCCATTTTAGGATGGCGCCCGGGAAACGTGATTCTTTTTGCCGCAGGCTTGACGCTGGTGTATACGATGCTCGGCGGATTACTGGGCGCGGTTTACTCCGAAGTCTTCCAGTTCTTACTTTTCATCGTCGCCAATGTCATTTTCATCCCAGTCGTCTTTCATCATCTCGGCGGCTTGAGCCACGTCTATGCCGCAGCCACTCATAACTACTCCGCCGGCTTTTTCAAGGCTACGCCTCCGGGCGGCCAGTTTACCGGGCCGACAATTTTTGCGCTGGTCATGCAGGGCCTTTTTTTTGCAGCTTCTCCCACCGGAGGAGAAGGAATGACGGCGCAGAAGTTTATGGCCGCCCGCAACGAGTTTCACGCCCAGGTGGGGCAACTCTTTAACGCCATTCTCTCGCTGGTCGTTCGCGTGATTCCATTTCTTTTTCTGGGTATTGCAGCCGCGGCGCTTTATCCCCACGGCGCGATGGATGGTGAACGCGTCTGGGGACAACTGGTGGCGCACTATGGATTCCCCGGGCTAACGGGCCTTCTGGTTGCGGGCGAGCTCGCATCCTATCAGTCGGCTATCAGCACGGAGATGAATTGGGGCGCTTCTTACCTGATCAACGATCTTTATAAACGCCTGATCAAAAAAGATGGCACGGAGCGGCACTATGTTTGGGCCAGCCGTTTGGCCACACTGCTGCTGCTCATATGCGCGCTGCTGCTCGGCTATTACCTTGTGCATGGAATGATGGCTTGGTTC
Organism: uncultured Acidobacteriota bacterium; assembly: GCA_963823295.1. Classification (GTDB taxonomy): domain Bacteria; phylum Acidobacteriota; class Terriglobia; order Terriglobales; family Acidobacteriaceae; genus JAKAAZ01. The sequence goes on along the minus strand of CAWGLF010000014.1, from coordinate 333,994 downwards.
CTCTTCATCAACAACGTCATGATTTCTTTCATTCTTCCGTTGGCCTGGCTGCGTTTTTTCTGGTGGCGGCTGAATATCTGGGGAGAAATGGCCGCGCTAATCATCGGTCTGCCTCTCAGCTTTATCATTTGGTTTCCGCTCGGGTTTAGTCACCGGCCGTTTTGGCACGGCTTTCTCCTGATCTTTGCGCTGGGGTGGATTGTAATTGTTACGGTTACGCTTCTAACTCCGCCTGAAAAGCGCGAAGTATTGGAGAACTTTTACCGGCTTTGCAGGCCACCCGGCTTCTGGGGAGAAATAACCAGGGTGCTGCCACAACAGGAACGCGATGCTCTCCGCGCCGAACTCCGGAATGACATCATCGAGTGTGTGCTGGGAATGCTGTTCTGTCTCGGTGGGGTCGCCGCCACCTCCAATCTGTTTGGACGCCACTGGCTTTCGGCGGCAATCTGGACCTTGATTGCAGCAGCCGGCTTTTTGCTGTTCATTCAGCGCTGGGTACGCAGGGGAGTGTTTCGTTCTTTGAATCAGGTCTCCACACCCGCTCTGCCAGATTAGACATATGCATCGAAGATACTTACCTGGCCAGCGAACCAATAGGCCCAACTGGTCTATACCGGCCACTGCATCGAAATATCCTGGATGCTTCTTGATGAAGCCCTAAGACTCCAAGATCAAGCACTTTTCGCTACTCTTGCCGAGCGCTTCCGCCGCCACGTTGAAGTTGCTGAGGATCGCGTCTATGGCGGTGTCTTCCGGTATGGAAACCATCCATCGTGCTCATTGGGGAGCACCGGACCGACAGGCAAACCGAAGACATTCGCGGTACACGACGGCTCCAAACGCATTGAGAATTGCGCCAATCTCTTCGAAGGAACGGCGATCGACTGGCCGCCCGACTAACATTTTTGCTCCGGGCATCAGATCAAGTAGCTTAGCTCAATACAAGTCCCGTCCGGGCAGCAGCAAATCTCAGGTGGCGGTTTTCTAAGGTTGGGATACTATTACGCGTGTTCGTGAATTTCGTACCTAGTTTTCCTAGGAGATTTATGGAATATTCTTGCAGCGGCCGCTCGAACGTCGCATAATCGTAGCGAGAGACGGTACCACGAGCACTGATTTGTGACCCGATATAGCCGTCAAGATGTTCTGCGAATCCTTCAAGTGTCCGCCCGCCAGCTGCAAGGCTGGGAGCGGGCCGGGCTGGTTGACTCTCTCGAATCCTACACATTTCAGCAGCTTTCGCAGCTCCGCAAACTCCGGCTGCTCTCTTCTCAGCGGATTCGCAGCTCGCGTATTTCGGCGTCCGTTGCTGCTATGCAGCGTGTCTCCGGAATGGCGAATCCGCTGCTTGGAAGCCGGCGTGGTGTACTCGGGTTCGCGCGTGGCCTTTCGGCATCAGGGAGCAATTGTCGATCCATTGTCGCGGCAACTGGTTTTCGATTTTGAAAATACAAACGCAGCAGGGCCTTGTACGGTGGTGGGTGCTGCGGCCAGCCAGCGGTACCGCGAATCGCAGTCAGACGAACTGTTTCACGAAGCTGTCCGGATGGAGGATGGTCAAGGCGCGGTGCGGCAGATCATCGAGCTGTACACCCGAGCAGTCGAGCTGAATCCTGGGCACGCGGCTGCCCTCATCAACCTGGGAACGATTTACTACAATCAGCGACAATTCCTGCAGGCGGAAGATGCCTACCGGCGGGCGACAGAGACCGATCCCGGTTACGCGCTGGCGTTTTTTGACTTGGGCAATTCGCTCGATGAATTGCAGCGCCTACCAGAGGCCATCGAAGCCTATAAGACCGCGATTCGGCTGGTTTCGAAATACGCGGATGCCCACTACAACCTGGCGTTGGCCTATGAACGGATCGGCGAGTATCGCAAAGCGCTTCCTCACTGGATGACCTATGCCCGGCTTGATCCACTGGGGCCATGGTCGAACCATGCCCGCGGACAGGCCAAGCGGCTAATTGAGGCCGAACATCTCCAGATTGTTGCTCGCAAATAGCACGCGCCAAACCGGAGGCACACTGTTCGCTTGTTAAAATCAAAGCTGTCATGCCCGCCGCTACCGCGCTTTCTCCTGAGATTCTTTCAAAGTACGAGCCCGTCATTGGGCTTGAAGTCCACGTCCAGCTGCTGACAGAAACAAAGGCTTTTTGCGGCTGTTCGACACGCTTCGGTTCGGCCCCCAACACACAGGTATGTCCGGTCTGCCTGGGTCTTCCCGGCGCTCTGCCGGTTTTGAATCGCCGAGCTGTGGAATTTGCCACGCTGGCATCAATGGCGCTGAATTGTCAGGTGAATGAAACCTCCATCTTTGCGCGTAAAAATTATTTTTATCCCGATCTGCCCAAGGGCTATCAGATTTCACAATTCGACAAACCGTTGGCCGAACACGGCTGGATTGATGTGCCGGCCGCACAGGGAACGAAGCGCATTGGTATTACTCGCCTGCACATGGAAGAGGACGCCGGCAAAAGCATGCACGACGGCTTTCATGATTCGCGCGAGCGGACCTATATCGACCTGAACCGCTGCGGCACTCCGCTGATTGAGATTGTCAGCGAGCCGGATATTCGTTCCGCCGATGAGGCTTATGAGTACCTGACGCGTTTGAAAGAAATTCTGCTGTACACGGCTGTCAGCGATTGCAATATGGAGGAAGGTTCGTTGCGCTGCGATGCCAATGTCAGCGTGCGGCTGCGCGGTGCGGAGAAATTCGGAACCAAGGCGGAAGTTAAGAATGTGAACAGCTTTCGGTTTATTCGTGCCGCGCTGGAGTACGAGATCGAGCGGCAGATTGAGATTGTCGAGTCCGGCGGCCGCGTCGTGCAGGAAACTCGGCTCTATAACGCCGGCGAGGGCCGCACGTACTCCATGCGATCGAAGGAGCAGGCGCACGATTACCGCTATTTTCCCGAACCGGATTTGCCGCCGCTGATTATCTCAGATGCGTGGCGCGAAGAGATTCGCGCGACCATGCCGGAGTTGCCTGAAGCACGCCGCGCGCGAATGATCGCCGAGTATGACATTACGGAACAGGACGCGCAGGTACTGACCGGAACACGCGCCTTCGCCGATCAGTTCGAGTCGGCAGCAAGGGCTGCGAAAAGCGCGAAGCGGGTGGCGAACCTGGTTCAGGGGGAATTGCTGGGACGTTTAAAGGCCGGCGGCCTGGAACTGGCCGCGTCGCCGATTTCAATGCAGGGAATTGCGCAGGCCGCCGATCTGGCCGAGAGCGGTGAGTTGTCGAGCAAGATGCTGAAGCAGCTGTTCGATCGCTGCTTTGAGACGGGGGAGGACTTCGGCGTCGTCTATGAGCGGGAAAAGCCGCAGCAGATCAGCGATTCCGGAGCGCTTGAAAAAATGATCGATGAAGTAATCGCAGTAAATCCTAAGCAGGTTGAGCAATACCGGGGCGGGAAGAAAACTGTGGCCGCTTTTTTTGTCGGGCAGGTGATGAGGCTGTCGAAAGGACAGGCGAATCCAACATTGTTGAATGATCTGGTGAGGAAAAAACTTGATGATTGAACCACATCAAGCCGTGCAAGTTATCGAAGTGACTCCAGAGAATACTGCACGTACATACGCGGCGTTTTCTGCACTGCGCGAGGGGCGGCCAGTCATGTCTTCGGCTGAAACTTTCACGCAGTGGGTAAATAATCATCAGCGCCCGGAAGGCTACCGGATCGTCGCTGCATTTTCGTCCAAGGCTCCGGACGCTGTTACCGCCGCGGGATTCCGCCTGATGCACCAGCTATCGAAGGCTCGCTTCTTATATGTGGACGATCTGGTCACGCTGCCACAGTATCGGTCGAAGGGCTATGCGGACCTTGTTTTCGCATGGCTCGTGGAAGAGGCCCGTCGCAACGGCTGTGAGCAAATGCATCTTGATTCTGGCCACAGTCGTTACGATGCTCACCGTTTCTATCTAAAGCATGGAATGGTGATGAACGCGCATCACTTCAGCATGTCTCTGTGTTAACCGATTTTCCTATTCCTGTGAGATGGCATGAATTCTTACTTGTATCCGTTCTTTAAGGGACGGAGACATGAGCCTCGTCCCGTCTGCATATAACCTATAGAAACCGGTCTAACGCATTGCCTCGGAAAACAAAAAGTCCTTGGGCCAGTCGGTCTGGAATCCATTTTCCCGCAGCAGGGTACTCAACTGTGCCCAGTGGCGCATCGAGTGCAGCAGGACATGCACAAACAGCTTGCGGCGGGACGCGTGGAGAGTTCCAGCGGAGACGGTTTGCAAAGCGATGATTTCCTGTAAGCTCGCTTCATCTGCTTTCGTCAGAAATTTTTGCAGTTTCTCGACGGCCTGAGCGTGCACCGCGAATAGATCGTCGCTCGAGCCTGCAGCAATGGCGTCATAAGCCGTGACATCTTCGCCGCGCAGCCGCTGTGAATGACGCAATTCCACCGCGAAGATATGCTTCAGCAGGCCGCGCACAGTGCCGCTGTTGTAGATATCGCATGGCACATCGAGGGCGGCTGGATTGACCGCAAACCACGCCTTCCATTTGGCTGTGCTGGTTTCGCTGTCCGATAAAAGTTCCTGCAATGAAATTCCTGGAATGCTCATTGCTTCTCCTGCAGTGCCCGATGGGCAATATCCCGCCGATAATACATGCCCTCGAAATGGATTTTATCGAGGGCGCGATAGGCCCGGTCGCGGGCTTCCGGCAGCGTATCGGCAACCGCGGTGACTGCCAGCACGCGGCCGCCGGCTGTCACCAGCCTGCCATCGACAATTGATGTTCCAGAGTGAAAAATCGTCACCCCCGGCTGTTTCGCCGCTTCCCCCAGCCCGGTGATTTCATGGCCACTGGTGAAGCTGCCGGGGTATCCCTTGGAGGCGGCGATCACCGTAACGGAGGGCTGGGGCAGCCATTCTAATTTTGCCCCGGCTAGGCGTCCTTCGACCGCGGCCTCCAGAGCTTCAAGCAGACCGTCCTGCGACGGGTCGTATACCAGGCGCGGCAGAATGGCCTCTGTTTCCGGATCGCCGAAGCGGGCGTTGAACTCGAGCACCATCGGGCCTGTCGCGGTCATCATCAGTCCGCAATAAAGAACCCCGGTAAAAGGCGCGTCTTCAGCCGCCATGCCATCGATCACCGGCTGGACGATGTGCGTCATCAGCCAATCGCGCATCTCCGGCTCGAGCAATTCAGCGGTCGAATACACGCCCATACCGCCGGTATTGGGGCCCGTATCGCCTTCGCCCAGACGCTTATGATCACGGGCCGGGACCAAGGGAAGTGCGTGGCTCCCGTCCGCAAGTACCAGGAAGGACATTTCATCGCCTTCAAGAAATTCTTCAAGTATTACTTTAGGTGCGGTATCACCCAGAAACTTACCGGTAAGCATAAGCGCCGCAACGTTTTCCGCTTCGTCTTTGGAATCACAGATCACAACGCCTTTTCCGGCAGCGAGTCCGTCAGCCTTCACAACCAACGGCGGATGGAAGTGCGCCAGCGCTTCCGGAATTTCCTCAACGGAATGGCAGACCGCGTACAGTGCTGTTGGTATCTGGTGCCGCTGCATGAATTCCTTGGCGAAGGCCTTGCTTGTCTCGAGCATGGCCGCGCGTTGCGTGGGACCGAAGACGCGCATACCTCGGCGGGTCAGCTCGTCCACCAGGCCGAGGCTGAGCGGGATCTCCGGACCAACGACGGTCAGGTCGGGCTGCTCGGCGCCAGCGACGCGGACCATGTCGGCCAGATCTTTCTGGTTGACCGGGACGCATCGGGCAAGCGCGGCGATGCCGCCATTGCCGGGCGCGCAGACGATCTCCGTAACTTTAGGAGACTGGCCAATGGCCCAGACCAATGCGTGTTCGCGGCCGCCTCCGCCGATGACTAAGACTTTCATGTGTGGGCATGCTCCAGTTTTTCTTGAAAGAGAGACATGGTTCAGACTAGGAAAGCGAGGCGGGGAAGTCAAACAGTGTTGTGGAACATCTTTTTGCTTACGATCGCGCCAATGGATTGCTACTGAACAACAGCTTCGTTGGCGCAGGTGGGAGCACACGGCTAGGCTATGGGAGCAGAAAATCCAGACGATGAGTTCTATCTCAGGAGAAGCTTGGCTAATTCGCCGACATATTCGCTTCGTCGATGTATTCGCTCAATGTGACTGGGCTGCCACTGACGGGAGTCGCATCCAGCTGGAACTGGAATCCGCTGACGGAATGCCAGCCCGGATGGATCGGCCCCGCGGGCTCCGTCAGGTCCAGCGTATAGGTGGTTCCGTTCAGCGTCAGCGAATCGTAGTATAAGCATTCGGTCCCGGCGCAACTTGTGTCTCCAATCACGCGATGCTCAGCAAGCTGGATGTGGTTCCACGACCCAAAAGTAGGCCCTGTCGTGACGGACGTATCCACCCACTGGTCGCCGCCTTGATTCCATATCTGCCATCTTCGCCTGCGTTGGTTCCACTGCGTCCCCCACATGATATTCAGGTTGTTCGTGGCGTCGAAAAGGAAGGAATCGTATTCGAGTGAAGCCACGTGGGAGGAACTGACCGGATAGACCCAGAAATCCGTGTTCATCTGCGTGCAGGTATCGCATCCCTTAAGTTTGTACGGCCACAGCACGTCAGTATATGAACTCGTTGAATCGACCGTCTCCGTTACAAGCATCGATGCTCCATCCCTGGAGGGACTGGCGTTGTTGATTGTCTGATTGGTCGAAACTGGAATGCCCTTGCCGCCCGGATGACAATTCGGCTGAGCGCATGTGCTCCAGTGGGCCAGGGTATCGTCGGCATTGGTCACCGTGATCCTGTTTCCGTGCCCTGGCTTTTGCGTCCCGTTCGATGCTGCCGCCTGTGGATCCGTCCGCCGGAGTCGGCGCTAGGAAGACCTGCCCCATCGCTGAAGGCGTTGGCATTCGGTATTGACAAAATTCCAGCGGCGATGATAAAGAGAACAAAGGCCAGTCGCATGGTTCAAGCTTACAGCAAGGCCTAAAATATCTTGGCGAAGCCGCTTCCGTGGGGCCGCGGTGTAGATGCGCGCAGAGTCCTTTTCTTTCCTCACCCTCGGCGCTACCATTGAAAAAGGCGGCCAGCGGCTGCCGATTCGCCATGCTCTTTGTACCCGAGATTATTTTCCTCAAACGCTGGCACCGCGGCAAGCCTGATCGCGGTTAGACTCCCGCTGCATCCTCATTGTCCTGACGCGGTCGTAAAATTATTACGACATATTCCCGACTCGTCGGGCACGGCATTGCGCCTGCCCACCCGCCTTTTGAGGAGACATCATCATGAACAGTTTTGGCAGCAGGTCACAGTTGAAATCCGGCGATCGCACTTATGAAATTTTCCGGCTGGAAGCTTTGTCAAAAGATGGCGTTTCGCTCGAAGCGCTGCCGTACTCTCTTCGCATTCTGCTGGAAAATCTGTTGCGGCATGAGGATAGCAAGAGCGTGACCGCCGATGATATTAGGTTTCTGGCGAAGTGGGATGCCAAGGCCGAACCCTCGCGGGAGATTGCCTACATGCCGGCCCGGGTACTGATGCAGGACTTCACCGGCGTGCCCGCGGTAGTCGATCTCGCGGCGATGCGCGACGCCATGCGCGCGCTGGGTGGCGATCCGGAAAAGATCAATCCCTTGCAGCCCGCGGAGCTGGTCATTGATCACTCCGTGCAGGTGGACCAATACGGTACGAGCGATTCCTACTCGATCAATGCGCTGCTCGAATACAGGCGCAATGTGGAGCGCTATGCGTTTCTGAAATGGGGCCAGACGGCGTTTCGCAATTTTTCCGCAGTCCCGCCGGGCATGGGAATTTGTCACCAGGTGAACCTTGAATATCTGGCTCGTGTGGTGTTCACTACGCAAGCAGACGCGCGCGGAATTGTGCAGGCCTATCCTGACACGCTGGTGGGCACAGATTCGCATACGACGATGATCAACGGCCTGGGCGTGCTGGGCTGGGGAGTAGGCGGAATTGAAGCCGAGGCGGCGATGCTCGGGCAGCCGGTATCGATGCTGGTGCCGCAGGTGGTTGGATTCAAATTATCGGGCAGGTTGCGGGAGGGAACTACGGCGACTGATCTGGTGCTGACAGTAACAGAGATGTTGCGTAAGCATGGCGTCGTCGGAAAATTTGTGGAGTTCTATGGCGCAGGCATCAGCGAGCTGTCGCTGGCCGACCGCGCCACGATCGGCAACATGGCTCCAGAATATGGCGCGACTTGCGGCATCTTCCCAGTAGATGCGGAGACGTTGCGCTATCTGCGCCTGACAGGGCGCAGTGAGGCGCACCTCGCGCTGGTCGAGACCTACTACAAAGAGCAGGGGCTGTTTCACACGCCCGATGCGCCGGAAGCGAAATATTCTTCGACACTGTCGCTCGATCTCGATACCGTGGAGCCGAGCGTTGCCGGACCGAAGCGTCCGCAGGATCGCGTGCGGCTGAGCGAAGTTGAGACGAGCTTCCGGAAGAGCCTGCCTGCATTGAAGGGACCGCACGGGAACGCCAGCGCTGCGCGCCAGGTACAGCGGTGGGATGGCGAGGGCGGTCACGTTTCCGCGAACGGTCCAACCAGCTCCGAAGGAGCGCCCGAGCCGGGACATGCTGTTTCGGTGCAGGACCGCTTCGGCCTCGAAGTAGATAAGTATCTGGACGACGGCTCCATCGTTATCGCGGCGATCACCAGCTGCACGAATACGTCGAATCCCTCGGTGATGCTGGCGGCTGGGTTGCTGGCGAAAAAAGCAGTCGAAAAGGGACTGAAGGTGCCGCCGTGGGTGAAGAGCTCGCTGGCCCCGGGCTCGCGGGTGGTGACGGACTACTACAAGAAGGCCGGCCTGATTCCGTATCTCGATAAGCTGCGCTTCAACGTGGTCGGGTATGGATGCACGACTTGCATCGGCAACTCCGGCCCGCTGCCGCCGGATGTGGCAAAGTCGATCGAGGACCATGGGCTGGTGGCGGTTTCTGTACTGAGCGGCAACCGCAATTTTGAAGGGCGGATCAACTCCGACGTGCGCGCGAATTATTTGATGTCGCCGCCGCTGGTGGTCGCGTATGCGCTGGCTGGCCGGATCGATCATGATTTCGATCGCGATCCACTTGGCAAGGGAAAGGAAGGCCAGCCTGTATATCTGCGGGACATCTGGCCATCACAGGAGGAAGTGCAGACGACGCTGGCCAGCTCGATCGATTCGGAGATGTTCCGCAAGCAATACTCGACTGTGAGCGAAGGCGACAAAGAGTGGCAGAAACTGGACGTTCCTACGGGTTCGACCTATGGGTGGGAGCCGGATTCCACTTACATCCGCAAAGCGCCGTATTTTGACGGAATGCCGGCGACCCCCGCAGCCGTAGGAGACATCCGCGGCGCGCGCGTGCTGGCCATGCTGGGTGACAGCGTAACCACGGATCATATTTCTCCTGCGGGGTCGATCAAGCTGAACGGCCCGGCGGGGAAGTACCTGGTAGAGCATGGCGTGAAGCCAGCCGAGTTTAACAGCTATGGCTCGCGCCGCGGCAATCATGAAGTCATGGTACGGGGAACGTTTGCCAATGTGCGGCTGCGCAATAAGCTGGCGCCGGGAACCGAAGGCGGCGTCACGCGGCTTCTGCCGGAAGGCGAGCCGATGAGCATTTTCGATGCTTCCGTGCGCTACGCCGAACGGAAGACGCCGCTGATCATCCTGGCGGGCAAGGAATATGGCTCGGGGTCTTCGCGCGATTGGGCGGCGAAGGGACCGAAGCTGCTTGGCGTGCGCGCGGTAATTGCTGAAAGCTTTGAACGGATTCATCGTTCGAACCTGGTCGGCATGGGGATTCTGCCGCTGCAGTTTGAGCACGGGCAGAATGCAGAATCACTCGAGCTGACAGGCGAGGAGATCTTCGAGATCACCGGGTTGCGCGCTATGCTGGACTTAAAATTTGCGAACGGCCGCAAGCTGATGGTGAAGGCGACCGCGGCCAATCGACAGCAGAAGGAATTTTCGGCGACTGTGCGCATCGACACGCCGCAGGAGATTCTCTACTACCAGCATGGCGGCATTCTGTTGTATGTGCTGCGGCAGCTTGCGGGCAAGGCGTAGAGCTTTACTTCCGGCTCGGCTTGAAGAAGGCCCGGGACGATCCAGGCGTTTTGCCGTCATGAACGGGGCAAGGGTTGTATCGTTAATAAAACCTGCTCCGGTTCGATGGCAACTCATTCCACATCGCGAACGAAGCTGCAAGAGCCTGTGACCAGACCGGCGGGATTTCCGTGGCGGCTGCGCCGGATCACTACGGACGGCTCCTGGATACGGGAGCTGGACGGGCTGCGCTTTGTTGCCATAGGGTCCGTCGTTCTGTACCACATTCTGGCGCAGTTGATGGTGAAAAGCGGCCACCCTGTCGTCGTGCAGGCGCGGTACAACTGGGTGGTTACGGCAGTTGGCAATGGGGATCGCGGAGTCCGCCTGTTCTTTGTCATCAGCGGATTTATTCTCGGCCGGGGATTTGCGCGTCAGCATCTGCAGGGCGGTAGACCTGTCAATCTGAGAAAATATTTTCTGCGGCGTGTTACCCGGCTGGAACCGCCTTACGTTTTCAACCTTGTATTCTGCGCGCTGACCGCCTTCGTCTATTACCATCAGAAGCTTAGTTACATGTTGCCGCACTTGCTAGCGAGCGTTTTCTATCTGCATAACCTGGTGTATCACACACCCAGCTGGATCAACGCTGTTGCGTGGAGTTTGGAAGTAGAAATTCAGTTTTATATTCTGGCTCCGCTGATCTCACTGTTATTTCTTGTTCGACGGCCCTGGATGCGGAGAACCGTATTCCTTCTTTTGATTGGATCGATCGGCGCGATTCAGATGGGGTGTCGCGCCGGCGCAACCTTCGCGGCACTTACCATCGTGTTTTACATCCAGTACTTTCTTGCGGGCTTGTTACTGACCGACTTATATCTGACCGAAAGCTCACGGTTCGAAAACCATTGGTTATGGGATGTCGTGAGCGTTTGCGGATGGCCGTTTGTTTTTCTAGTATCCAGGAACTTCCTCTGGTATCACGCAATTTTGCCGCTCCTGATCTTGCCGCTTTATATCGCGGCATTCAAAGGCGTTCTGTTCAGAAGATTCTTCGCCAATATATGGATCGCGACCATCGGCGGCATGTGCTACTCCATTTATCTTTGGCATTTTTTTGTTATTGGAGTGTTTTTCAAACTGACCCGGCATGCCGTCGTGTTTCACGATTTCCTGATGAATTTTGCTGGCCAGATCGTGCTGCTGGGTGTGCCGATCGCGATTGTGAGTCTGCTGGCGTTTGTTTGGATCGAGCGGCCTTGTATGGATCCGGGATGGCCGCGAAAACTGGTGGAGAGGTTCAGCAGGAAGCAAAGACTTGTGAGTTGAGAGCAGCGAAGCTAAATGCCGACGCCGTATTCAAGGCCCTTCCCGTTATCCCCGGCGTGGGAGTAGAGATCGTAGGGAGTGCGGTGGCTTAGCCGATAACGCGCGCGAAGATTCCGCCCCACCAGGTACCCAACGGTCACGGCGCCGGTGGCGACGGAGGTCCAACCAAGAATCCGAATCCAGGGAGCGGTCGGCGAACACGATTCTGCCCGCTTCGCATTTTCCGGTTCTGCTTTCCATTTCCGAGTGCACCGGCTGACCAGTCGTAGGCTCAGAACTCTCATACCGAAATCTTACCGCAAATCAACACTGACGGCGGTGAAGAATCGGTGAAAGGTAGAGTCGTTGGTAACCACTGTCTACTCCTCCGGCGGGTCGGGATATTGTTCCATCTGACGCAGCAGTTCCAGCTTGCGTCCGGGAGGCAGAAAACTGGCTTCGATGGAGTTTCCGGCCAGCTCGCGCAAATGTTCAAGCGTGAGATGAAAACCGAGATGCGCCAGCAAGTATTCCCCACACAAGTTGCTGCCGAAGATCGCCGGGTCATCGGAGTTCAGCGTCACCATCAGACCGTTGTCAAAGTATTCGCGCACCGGATGGTCATCGGATTGAGCGCAGCAGCCGGTGCGCAGGTTACTGGTGATGCAAATTTCGAGCGGCACCTGTCTTTGCGATAGTATCTCCATGAGTTCGCGATCCTGCCGGGCGCTGAGCGCATGCCCAATGCGTTCCGCGCCAATGTTAAGCGCCGACCAGATGCCTTCAGGACCGACGGTTTCCCCGGCGTGAACGGTGAGATGGAGACCGTCGCCGCGAGCCTCGGCGTATAGCTCGCGAAAGGGTTCGGCGCCGGTGCGGCGCTCATCCCCGCCGATGCCGATGCCCACAATCGAAGGATGTTGTGGCTTGAGTTCGGCGGCCTTGTGGAAGACCCGTGCAGCCTCCTCCACGCCAAAATGCCGGACCGCGTCAAAAATCCAGAAGAGCGAGATACCAAATTCCTGCTCGCCGCGCAGGCGGCCGCGCTCCATGCCGGCGAAAAGCGGCTCGAATTCGATATGCCGCCAGTAATAGACGACCCCGACGGAAACGTAAACCTCGGCATGGAGAATGCCTTGCGCGTGTAGCGCCTGCATCAATCGGTACGTGATCAGCTCGTAATCATCCGGCGTGCGCAGGCGCTCGGTGACGGCCTTAAATGCCATCAGAAAACCGGAGAAATCCTCATACCGATAAAGAGCGCGAGCAGCTTCCAATGTGAGCGGCTGGGCATCTTTGCGGCCGCTCATTTCAACCAGAGTTTCGGGGGAGATTGCGCCTTCCAGGTGCAGATGCAGCTCGGCTTTTGGCAGACCGCGAATCCAGGCAAGAAGAGCGGCATCCGGCGGGTCGTTGTGGGAAGGGCCGGATTTGGAACGGGGTGGCATCAGGAATGTGGCCGTCTGCCGGAGGCAAATTCGCTGCGATGACGGCTGTAAAAGTAATAGATCAAGAGCCCGATAGCCAGCCAGACGAAGAATCGAATCCAGGTAAGCACCGGCAGGCCCGCCATCAGCAGCACACAAAATATTACGCTGAGGACGGGGATCACAGGTCCACCGGGGCAGCGGAATCCACGGTGACGGCGGGGATCTTTATATCGCAGGATGATGACGCCGACCGAGACTAGTACGAACGCGAATAGAGTACCGATATTGGAGAGATCGGCGAACGTGCCGATATCCAGCAGACCGGCGGGAAGCGCCACGACGAAGCCGGCGATCCAGGTAGCGACCGCCGGGGTGCGGAAGCGGGGATGCACTTTGCTGAACATGGTCGGCAGCAGGCCGTCGCGGGACATCGCGAACCACACGCGCGCCTGACCGATCTGGAATACCAGAATCGACGAAATCATGCCCAGCAGTGCGCCGATCAACACCACCAGGTGCGTCCAGTGGAGCAGGGAACTGCCGGTGGTGCGGGTGAGCATGCGCAGGGTGTTGACTTCCGGCGCGGCATCGTCCATCAGCGTGTGCCAGGGAACCAGCCCAGTGAGAACAACGGCAACGCCAATGTAGAGAATGGTGGCGATAATCAAAGTCGCAATGATGCCGATGGGGACATCACGCTGGGGATTCCGGCATTCCTCGGCGGCTGTGGAAACAGAATCAAAGCCGATGTAGGTAAAGAAAATGATTGAGCCGCCGGTCAGCACGCCGGACCATCCGTTTGGCGTGAATGGATGCCAGTTGGAGGTGTGGATAAAATGCGATCCGACGGCGACGAAGACCAGAATCGCGCCGATCTTGAGCAGCACCATCACGTTGTTGGTTTCGGCCGATTCACGAATGCCGCGCACCAGAACCACGGTCAATAGCATGACGATGATGAAGGCCGGGAAGTTGAAGCCGAAATGCCATCCAGGAGTGTACAGCGTGCGGCCGGCCAGGTCCTGCAAGCCGCCCGGCAGGTATGCGGGAGAAATCCAGCGCAGAGCCGGATGGATGCCGAGCCAGTCCATCAGATCGACCATATGCGCCGCAAAGCCGACCGAAACCGCCATATTGGAAAAGGCATATTCCAGGATTAAATCCCAGCCGATGATCCAGGCAATCAGCTCGCCCATGGTGGCGTAGGTGTAGGTGTAGGCGCTGCCGGCGATGGGAATCATCGACGCCATTTCGGCGTAACACAGACCGGTGAAGGCGCAAACGACTGCTACCAGCAGCATCGAAAGAGCAAGCGCGGGACCCGCGCCGGGACGGCCCGACAACGCGGAGTGATGCACCAGAAAATCGAGCACCGGGGTGTTCAGGACGGAAGCCGTGCTGGAGGTCTGACCCGCAATCGCCGTTCCGATGACGGTGAAGATTCCGGAGCCAATCACCGCGCCTATGCCAAGCGCAGTAAGCGACAGGGGCCCCAGCGTTTTTCTCAGACGTGTCTCGGGATTCTCCGAGTCGAGCACCAGTTTGTCGATGGATTTCGTGGCGAAGATCTGTTTCGACAGGGTCTGGCTCCTGAAGTGTGTTCGGGATACTGATAATGTCTGATGCTCCCGAAACTATCAAGCTGTCATCCTGAGCGGAGCGAAGGATCTCGCGGTTTGCTGGCAACCACAAGGTCCTTCGCTCCGCTCAGCATGGCAATTCTTTCGCGTAAACCGCTTAACGCTTGGAGGCTCCGCGAGCGAGTTTCTTCACCTTCTGTTTGTTCGAGCCCCGGGGTGTGGTGCGCTTCGGTTTGGCAGCCGCCTTTTTGCGAGCCGCCCGCTTAACTTTCTTTCGTTCCGCTGTATCGGTGATTGCCTTGGTATTCGCCATCTGTTTTCGAAAACTCTCTCTCTTTATCGAATGGGTAACTCTTAGATATTTCGTGTCCAACGAAGCGCTAAACACGTTCCAATTGCGCAAACTTTTCGACCAGCTTTTTAACGCCGAATCGAGAAAATTGTACCGTAATTTTCGCGTCTTCCCCTTCTCCCTCGCGCCGGAAGACGACGCCTTCTCCGTATTTGGGGTGGCGCACGCGCTGACCGCTGCGGAATCCGGTTGCGCCGGACGGCTCCGGTACTGGCAATTTGGGGCGGGGAAACTTCTGCGTTCGCGAACCCCCTCGCGATTGAAAAAACTGCGCAATATTGTCGCTGGAACCGACCCCCGGAGCGCGCGAGGTCCGCGATCGCGGCCCGGAGGTACTTGTTAGTGGATCGAAAGAGCTTTGGTCTTCGTCCTCATAGCTCCAATGCGAGCCTTCTACCGTCCGCTGGCTGCGAGTGCGGGTGGATTGCGCGGCATAACCGCCCCAGGTGCTGGCAGGTACTGGAGCGCTGAGGTCGTCGATGAGATGCCCGGGGATTTCACCGAGAAAACGGGACGGGATGGAATGCTCCGGAGAGTCGTTTCCATAGCGGCGGCGGAAACGTGCGCGCGTGACCAGCAACGCGTCCATGGCGCGGGTAATTCCGACATAGCACAGCCGCCGTTCCTCTTCGAGACCCTCGCCATCGTTGATGGTGCGTGCATTCGGGAACAGTCCTTCCTCCATACCGGCGAGGAAGACCAGCGGGAACTCCAGTCCCTTGGCGGCGTGCAGGGTCATCAGAGTGACGCGCGATTCGGGATCGTACTTATCGGTGTCGCTGACCAGAGCCGCGTGGTCGAGAAATTCCGTTAGCGTTTCGCCGCGCTCGTGCGCGTCCTGCGCTGCGTTGACAAGCTCGCGGAGATTCTCGATGCGCGACTGCGATTCCGGCGTGGCTTCTTCTTCGAGCACGCGGATATATCCGCTGCGGTCGATAAGAAATTTGATCAGCTCCGGAAGTGTGGCGGCGTCACCCGGCTTGCGGAAAGCATTTTCATCGGCGATCGGCGAAACCTCGGAGCCGGACCGCATTTCACGCGCGGACGAAATCTTGCTTGCGAGCGGTTTAGAGGAATTGGTTTCTGCAAAGGGCGAAAATTCCGCCGGATCGAAGGACGCGGCCAGATCAACGGCCTCTTCCGAAGCATCGGAGCCGATCATGCCGAAATCGAAGCTGGTGTCGAGGTCGGCAATCTCCGGCTGGTCCGGCGATGCCGCGATATCCTGTTCCAGTTTCTCCGCAAATCCAGGGTTCAGCATGGCGCGCGCGTCTTCGATCATGCGGCGAAATCCTTCGAGCGATGCAATAGCTCGCGCAGAGACCAGCCGCTGCGCGATGATTTGGCGGATCGCGTCCCAAGTGCTGATGCCGGTTTCAAGCGCCAGCCTCTCCAGAGTTTCAAGTGTGGTTCTGCCGATGCCGCGCGGCGGAGTGTTGATCGAGCGCTGCAAGGCAATCGAATCGTTTGGGTTCGCCACCAGCTTAAGGTAGCTGAGCATGTCCTTGATTTCTGCGCGGTCATAAAAGGAGAAACCGCCCACCATGGTGTACTGGATTCCATAACGCCGCAGCGCTTCTTCGACCAGGCGCGATTGCGAATTTGTCCGGTACAGCACGGCGACGCGGGGCGGGTCGGCATCATTGCCGGTGTGACGGATATATTTTTGGATGTAGTCGGCGATGAACAGAGCTTCGCCTTCACCGTCAAGCGCTTCGTAGTATCCGATCTGGCTGCCGCCGGCGCGCGAGGTCCACAGGGTTTTTCCCTTACGCTGAATGTTGTTAGCCACGACCGCGCCTGCCGCTTCAAGAATCACCTGGGTGGACCGATAGTTCTGTTCCAGGCGAATGATTTTTGTGTTGGGAAAATCCTTTTCAAATTCCAGAATGTTGCGGATGTCCGCGCCGCGCCAGGAATAGATGCTCTGGTCCTCATCGCCGACGACGCAAATGTTCTTTTCCTCGCCGGCCAGCATTTTCATCAATTCATATTGCGGACGGTTTGTGTCCTGGTACTCGTCGATCAGGATGTAGCGGAAACGGCGGTTGTAGTAGGCGCGGACCTCAGGCGCGGCGCGCAGCAGGCGCACGGCCTCGAGCAGCAGATCGTCAAAATCGAGAGCATTCGCGCGCTCCAGTTCCTTGCTGTAGATGTCATACAGATGCGCAATGCGCTCGGTTTTCGGGTCCGAGGATTGCAGGTAAATCTCCTGGGGATCGAGCATGTGATTTTTTGCCCAGGAGATCCGCGAGAGCACGGCACGCGGCGTCAATTGCTTGTCATCAAGGCCCAGGCGGCGCATGGCCTGTTTAATGACCGCCTGCTGCTCGCTTTCGTCGTAGATGACGAAATCTTTTGTGCGGCCGCGCCCGTTGATACGTAAGGCTTCGATATCGCGACGTAAAACGCGGACGCAGAAGGAGTGAAACGTAGCAAGCAGGGGCCGCGCGAGGCTGCGATGGTCCATGAGGCGCTCAACGCGCTCCGCCATTTCGGTTGCGGCTTTGTTGGTAAACGTAACCGCCAGAATTGCATCGGCAGGTACACCGCGCTCCTCGATCAAATAAGCGATGCGGTGCGTAATCACCCGGGTTTTTCCGGATCCGGCGCCGGCGAGGATCAGCAGGGGTCCATCCACGTTTTCAATGGCTGCTCGCTGTTGCGGATTCATCTTTTCAAGCAGTCGGGACACGGAAGGGAATGCTCCTGCTGTGGGTGCTCCTTCCAGTGTATCGTGCGGAGCGGCACGATATTCTGAACGGAGAATGCCACAACAGAAGACAATTTGCGTATATTGCGGCTCCTCCGTCGGTTTTCCCACTGTCTATAGAGAGGCGGCGCGGGAGCTGGGAAGCGCCATTGCAAATGCTGGTTTGCGGCTGGTGTATGGCGGAGGCCAGGTTGGACTGATGGGCGTGCTTGCAGACGCGGTACTCGCCGCCGGCGGGGAAGTGATTGGGGTGATTCCGCGGTATCTGGCCGCCCGGGAAGTGGCGCATGGCGGCCTGACGGAACTGCATGTGGTCGAGACCATGCATCAGCGCAAATACATGATGGCGGATCTGGCCGACGCTTTCATTGCGCTGCCGGGCGGCTATGGCACGCTCGATGAGCTATGCGAAGTGCTTGGATGGGCGCAGCTGGGCCTGCATGCAAAACCAGTGATCCTGCTCAATACGGAGGATTACTGGGCACCGCTGTTCGCGATGTTGGACCGCGCTGTGGAGGAAGGCTTCCTGAAGCCGGAGAATCGCAGAAATGCGTTGCGGGCAGCTTGCGTGGCAGAAATCTTTACGATCCTGCAGCAGGAATCGTGATCGCATCCGTGCACAATTTGCATTGGCACATGGATCGCAGGTAGTGCCAGGAAAAAATTCCGCTGGTGTGGCCGTCGTTCCACTCAAAGCTGACGGCGTAGCGTCCGACGGGCCGAACGTTCTTCGGACGCACGGGTTCCTTGAACATCGGCAGTGCTGCTTTCGGCTGCGGTTTCGGCTGCCCTGGCTTTCTGCCGGTCGCCTCGCGCTCCTCGACACACATGGCGCAAGGGCAGGCATCGCGCAGCCAGGGGAAAGCCCAATCGCTGGTATGCCCATCCTTCCAGATGATTTCGATTCCGGTACCTTCGGTCTTATTCACCCGGACGTGCAGGGGATGGATTGCGTCGTGGGACAGTTCCCGCCGCTGCTGAGCGTTGACGGCGCGAGCGTCTTCTTCGGAAACGAAGCGGATTCCCTCATGGCTCATAAGACTTCCGCACCTGATTTAACTTTCATATTCTCCGCTCGGGCCCGCCGCATCTGAAATCCAAGCCCCTGCAAAAGCAGCGTAATGGCCGCGCATATCACAAGGATAACAACGAACGGCAAGTCGTTGTTCTTCCATCTTCTGGTATGCAGCAGTATGCAGGATTGCGAAGACGAACAGCAGATAATTCCAGCGCTGCAGTTGTTTCCACCGCGGAGTGCTCAAAGCGCGGAGAGCGTAATCGTTGGAGGTCGCGAACAAAAGAACCAGAATCATTGTCGCAATCAGTCCGGTATAGTTCGCAAAGCCAAACAGATCGTGGCGCAAAGGAATTAAATGGCGCCCTTCAATTCGCTGATAGACGAAATACAGCCACGGTCTGCCCCGCAGATGTACATTGAGTCCGATTCCAGTGTGAAGGACGCCCATAATTCCCGCCCAGATGCCAATATCCCGTCGAAGATCACTGGAAACAGGCATGCGGTTTCCCCGCAATAGGTTCCAGGGACCAATCCATAGCGTAATCCCGAGTAGCAGCAGCGCGGGATATCCGGTGGCGAAGCTTGCCCTCATGATGACATCGGAACGTGGATGAGCGATGTAGAACAAAAACACACTGAGGGCAACGGCCGCCGTCAGAAAAGAGTGATGCCGGATCAGGCGGCTCCGCAGGCTGTGCTGGTTCATTGTTGGCATTTTGCAAGAGTCCTGAACTCCGGTATATCAGCGGATCGATTGTTCAACCAAAAGCTGGACTGCCGCGCCTCTCGGCGGTCGTAAAGAAGCTTCAAAATCAAAATTGCCAAAGAAAAGACAAAACTAATCCCATTGGCGGCTTCAGCCGGAACCGAATGGATAAGCACGCCGTAAATGAACCCGCAGCAGCACGCCGGCTGAAAACAGTAAAAACATTCCCAGAGAAACGTCCTTTGCAAATTCCGGGTCCAGACACGCACCAGTTGGGGAACGAGTGAAAAGGTCGTCGAGACGGCAGCGAAGGTTCCGACCATTCCGGCCGTACTGTAGGCGCAAAGCATGTGGCCATACATTCAGTCGCGGATGGGCAGCACGTATCCCCAGATAAGAAAGAGGTCGACATTAATGGATCTTCCAAAAGAAATAAATTGTCACGAGAAAGCCGATGACGATAATCAGACCTCGCAGACCGTGAGGTTTATGTTTGCGCGCGATATGAGCCGTAGCGTATCCGCCGGAGCTGGCGGCGATCATCATCAACACGGCATAATGCCATAGGATTGCGCCATAAAACACAAACGTAATGGCGGCCACGCACCTGGAAATGCTGATGACCAGGGTTTTGAGAGCGTTGACCTCATGAACATTCTGAACGCCCGCAATCGTCAGCGCCCCCATCAACAGCAGTCCCGATCCTGCACCGAAAAAGCCCACATAGAGGCAGACTATGAAAATGCTGATGGGCAGCAGAATACGGGTCAGCGGCCGTAATTCAGTTTCCGTTTGATGGTCGATCTGTAGAAGACGCCGCTGCAGCGATGGTCCGATAGCGAAAATGATGGTTGCCGCCAACAGCAGCCAGGGAATCATTTGGAAAAATGTTTCCTGCCGGGTTGCCATGAGAATCCTTGCGCCAAGAAAACCACCGGTCAGGGCCGACAGTACCGAGGGCAAAAGGAGAGTACGATACCGCCGCAGCTCGCGCCGGTAGGCGGTAGCAGAGGTAATCTCCGCCGGCAGCAGCGCGATGGTGTTCGTTGCATTGGCATGTACGGGCAGCGCGCCGACCTGTAACAGCGCGGGGAACGACAGCAGAGAGCCGCCCCCAGCGACCGCGTTGATGCTACCCGCGAGCAGGGAAGCGCCCGCCAGCCAGGCGGCATGAAGGGCTGAAAAAGGCAGCATTGATTCAGATTGTAACGTGACAAAAACACATCAGAAGCAGCCGGTCGGCAGAAACAGGCCATCAGCCAATTTTCCAGAAAAAGTACGCTGTAGCCATGCAGCCGATCGCAATAACCAGAATGCGAACGCCACGCGGCTTGTGCCTGCGGGCGAAGCGCGCGCTTCCGTACCCGCCGATACTGGCGGCAATCATCATCAGGGCCCCATAGTGCCACAGTACCGCGCCGTAGAGCACAAATGTAACCGCGGCCACGGTATTCGATGTGCTCGTGATGACGGTCTTCAGCGCATTAATTTCATGCACGTTATCGATCCCTGCAAAACTCAGCAGTGCCATAATCAACAGACCCGCGCCGGCGCCAAAAAATCCCACGTAAAGGCATACGCCAAAAATGCCGACGGGCAGCAGAACGCGTGTCCATGGTCGCAATCCGGTTTCGACATCATGACTGCCCCGAAATACGCGCCGCTGCAACGGCGCCCCCACGGCGAACAGCAACGTCGCCGCCAGCAAAAGCCAGGGCACCATCCGGAGAAAGACCTGCTGCCGGGTTGCCAGAAGCAAGCGCGCTCCAGCCAACCCACCGGCAAACGCTGCCACCAGGAGCGGCAGCAGAATGGATCGGTAGTTGCGCAGTTCGCGGCGGTAAGCAGCCGCCGACGTAAATTGGCCGGGCAGCAGCGCGACTGTGTTGGTAGCGTTGGCGTTGACAGGCAAAACGCCCACCTGCAGAAGCGCGGGAAAGGACAGCAGTGAGCCGCCACCCGCCACTGCGTTGATGCTGCCCGCGAAAAAGGACGCAATTGTTAACCATGCGGCATGGAGAACGGAAAAAGGCGGCATTGGTCGAATTGTACGTGGAGAGAAATTGCGAAAATTTCAGACGACAGGAACAAAGCAGGAACACGGTTGAGCAGCGCCCATAAAAAGTTCCTATGTGTCGAATAAAGGTAATCTATTTCAGTTTACGCGGAGAACGGCATCACGTAAGGTTTGAATAGTGATTCATTCTCGACTCGAGAAACCGCCTCCGCACATCTGGTTTTCACAAAACAAGCTGGACGGAGCGGTTCGTCAATTCTGAAGGAGATTCATGCTCAACGAACTTCGCGATTTCCTGGCACTGTCATACGAGGAGCTGGAGCAGCTGAACCTGCAGGCAAAAGAGCAGCGGAAAAACCGGGTTGCGCCCCATCGGATTCAGGAAGACAGGCTGAAATATCTTACCGACGAGAAGCGCATCAAGGCGATCACGGTACTGTTCAGCGATCTCGAAGGCCGCCTTCATATGCTCGATTACGATAAGAAATTTCTGATCAAGAGCTGGGATAATCTCACGTTTGACGGCTCGTCGATCCGAGGATTTACTGCCCAACGGGAAAGCGATCTGCGGCTGGGAATCGACTGGAGTGCGTTCTACTGGGCCCCCGCGGATATTTTTGGCGGCGGGAAAGTGCTGGTCTTCGGGGAGGTCATTGACAAAAACGGCTCGCTTTATTCCGCCGACATTCGCAGCGTGCTGAAGCAGTTTGCGCAGGAGCAGTACGACAAAGAAGGCTACACGCTGAACGCCGCGAATGAGATTGAAGGATTTCTTTTCGAAGGCGTCGATGCCGAGCAGCGCTATTACGAGACTGGCCATTTCAAGTACGTCAACACCGGCGGCTACTATCATTCATTGCCGGGCGATCCGCTGCGCACCTTCATCGACACGACCGCTGAGGTGCAGCGTGCCATGGGCTTCGAGAATGAAAAGGATCATCCCGAAGTGGCGCCCTCGCAGTTTGAAATCAACTACAGCTATAGCGAGGTGGTTGCGGCCGCCGACCAGATTCAGCTTTATAAGCTGGTTTGCCGGCAGGTGGCGACGCGGATGGGATTGACCGCCTCTTTTCTGCCGAAGCCGGTTGTGGGTGTCAACGGCAGCGGCATGCATACCAATATCTCGGTCAGCAAAAAAGAAAAAAATCTTTTCTGGGATCCGAAGGGCGAAGAAAAACTCAGCGATTTTGCATGGTCCTTCGGCGATCGCATCTTGACGCATGGAAATGACATCTGCCTGTTGCTGAACGCCAGCGTCAACGCGTATCGGCGCCTCGATCCACACTTTGAAGCACCCAACCAGATTAAGACATCCGCCATCGACCGCGGCTCCATGGTGCGGGTGCCGATCGGGAATGAAAAAAGCTCTCGGATCGAGGTCCGCTCGGTAAGTCCTGACGCCAATCCATATCTTGTGCTCCACTCGATTTTCAAGTCGGGCCTGTACGGTTCAACCGCAAAAATCAAGAATCTGCGGCAGGCCGAACGCTATCTTCCCGACAATATCTACACCGCGCTGGAGGATTTTCGAGCATCGGAATGGACAACGACATTGCTGGGGGCGGATGTAAAGGCGCGTTACGCGGATCTGAAGCAGGGCTCTGCGGATCGCTGCCCGCGGCTGCTGGGCACGTTTGTGAAAGCTCCGGAAGTACAGTACCACCACGATGTCTATAACCAGTTTCTCTGGAACAAGTTTTAGGCCGCACCTCTCCGACATCGAAAAGGCATGGCCGCTGCCATGCCTTTGATTTGCGTGCCATTGCTTCTGCTTCGGCAATCCTGAACCGTGGCCGTCCCAGCCCGCACATGTAGGTTGAGAAATCAGGTGAAAAGCTTTTGCAACTCATTGGGTTTTCTTTGCGTCTTTAATGAAGCGCGTTCAATTCCTGCGGACATTTTCAACAACCGGCATGGCGCATCGGGATATTTTCCTGCTTCGCCTGCGTGAAGGAATTCTTTGACTGGACATGGTTTTCGGCGTTTGTTATATTTTCCTGCTTGCTGCAGGAATCGTTTGCCTGAGCGGGAGATTGCTGGCCCAGGTATCCTCCAGCCTCCATACCGCCGGCCTACGCGAGATCTGGCGGATGTGCCCGCAGCGCCTCAACCGCAGAACACCGGAGCAGCAGACCAGCAAACGACACCGGCTCCCACTGTTCAGTCGCAGCGCGAAAGGGCAGAGGAGCAATTGCGGCAGGAGGAACATCAGCGCATTCTTGGAATCATCCCCAACTTCAACACGACCGATATTCAGAATGCCGCTCCGCTTTCTCCCAGCCAAAAGTTCCACTTGATGTTTCATAGTGTCGTCGATCCCTTCGAATTTTTCGCGGCGGGTGCGATCGCCGGCTTTGGACAGGCGACCGATAACCACTCCGGCTACGGACAGGGCGCGGCGGGTTACGGCAAGCGATATGGCGCAGCCTACGCCGACAGCGCCGACGGAGCGTTCTGGGGAAACGCGGTTTTACCAACTCTTTTTCACCAGGATCCTCGCTATTTCCGCAGAGGCAGAGGCCCGTTCTGGAGCCGGTTCAAATACTCCATTTTAACGACAGTGTGGACCAGGAACGATAATGGTACCTTCGGTCCGAACTATTCCAACGTCCTCGGAAATATCATCTCCGGGGGAATCTCCAATGCATATTACCCCAGCGAGGATCGAGGCGTGGGACTTACGTTCCAGGGAGCCGCCATCGTAACGGCGGAGGGCGCTATCGGTTCGCTTGGCTGTGGAGTTCTGGCCGGATGTGTCGCGTAAGCTCTTCCATACGCCGACTAGTAACCGCGCCAGCGCCAGCGCCGAAATAATCGCAGCGTTTCAACTGCCCAGAGCTTGACCGGCGCAGAATCCCGAAGCCCAGGCCCACTGAAAATTAAATCCCCCCAGCTGGCCGGTCACATCGACGACCTCGCCAATAAAAAATAGTCCGCGCACTTTGCGGCTTTCCATTGTCTTCGCGGAAAGCTCCGATGTGTCGATCCCGCCGGCCGTCACCTCGGCTTTGGCATATCCTTCCGTGCCGGCGGGGATGATGTGCCAGCGATGCAGTTGCTGCTCCCATAATGCGATGGAACGATTCGTCCAATCAGTGGATGGATGCAGCTTTAACCAGCGGTCGGCTAAGCGGTGAGGCAATATGTTGCGCAAAAGCTTTCTTGCTGTCGAGCCATTGCGCGGGATGCGCGAATCGCCCAACGCGGCGGTCCATTCCTGCCCGGGCGCAAGGTCGATCTCCAGCGGCTCGCGCTCTTTCCAGTAAGAGGAGATCTGCAGGATTGCAGGCCCGCTCAATCCGCGATGGGTGATCAGCATCTTTTCTCGAAAGCGCTGGCCGCCGAAGCGCGCCTCCACTTCTGTCGAAACTCCAGCCAGGTCGGCGTAACGGGAGAGATCGTCCGCCGTAAAGAGCAGCGGGAC
Organism: uncultured Acidobacteriota bacterium; assembly: GCA_963823295.1. Classification (GTDB taxonomy): domain Bacteria; phylum Acidobacteriota; class Terriglobia; order Terriglobales; family Acidobacteriaceae; genus JAKAAZ01. Next base: position 309,391 of record CAWGLF010000014.1, on the reverse strand, counting down.
AAGCGCTGGACGGCACTCCCGTAGCACAATACCGAACTGTTCGGCGATTTGATAGCCGAATGGAGTGGCGCCCATCTTCGGGATCGACAAACCGCCTGTAGCGACGACGAGGGCGGCTGCAAAAAACGTCACCCCGGCGGTGCAGACCTGGAATTCGACGCCGGACACGACTTCCTTTATTTTTGTATTCACAAAAATTTCCACATTGGCAGCACGGCATTCCTGCTCCAGCATGGAGACAATCTGTTGTGCGGAGCGGTCACAGAAAAGCTGCCCGAGCGTTTTTTCATGCCAGGAAATGTTATGCCGGTCCACAAGAGAAATAAAATCCTGTGGAGTGTAACTGGCCAGGGCGGATTTACAGAAGTGCTGATTGGCGGAAAGAAAATTCTCGGGACGGCAGTGAAGATTGGTAAAGTTGCAGCGGCCGCCGCCGGAGATCAAAATCTTTTTGCCGATGCGTTCCGCGTGTTCAAGCACGGCCACTCGCTTGCCTTGTCTTCCAGCTTCCATCGCGCACATCAAACCGGCGGCCCCGGCCCCGAGCACGATGACATCGAAGACTTTCATTCCATGTTGGGTCACGGTCTTGCAGAATGCTCACCTTCATTATCCCTTATAAGCGATGCAGAGATGCTTAGACGTGGACGAACCAGTTATTCTTGAGCTATTGACAGACACATGTATGGAACAAGGTAAGCCGCAATCCGTCATTGCTTTTCACCAGGACGAACATGAGGACTGGGTCGCGGACCTGTCATGCGGCCATACACAGCATGTACGGCATCGGCCGCCGTGGACGCTGCGGCCATGGGTTCTGGACGAGGAGGGCCGCCGGCAGCATCTGGGCATGACGCTGCTGTGCCGAAAATGTCTTGAGTAGGGATGCTTCGCAGCGCTACGCCGCCGAAGGTGGCGGAAAGTGTCGGCCTTTGGGCTTCCGCGTCAGCAGGTACAGCATGCCAAGAATGATCAGAATGGTCACTACGCCAGCCAATCCCAGGATGCGCAGAATCGCGACCGTATATCTTCCCGAGCTGGGATTGTAATTGCAGCAGTAGAGCAAAAACAGATCGCTCATAGTGCCGATCTTGTGGTTCGAAGCCTCCACGACGGCGAGGCGAAGATCGCGCGGAGCATACTCGATTCCGGAAAAATACTTCGAAAGACGACCATCAGGTGTTGCGACCATAATGACGCTCGAATGCGCGAACTGGTCCATCTTTCCATCCGGCCCCGGGATCGGGACATAGTGGAATCCGGTGGCATTCGTTAGCGCATTGATCGCGGCCTGCTGCCCGGTAAGGAAGTGCACGCCGCTTGCCGCGGACGGATCGCCGAGCCAATCCAGAAAACGCTGCTTCTCGCCAGCTGCCTGCTGGGGAGTGTCGTTCGGGTCGAAGCTGACGACCACTACTTCATAATCCTTGCCTGCATGCAGTCCGGTCTGTTTCAGCGCGTCGGCCGCTCCGTGCATGACCTGCGGGCACAACATGACGCAGCTGAAATAAACCTGGGCAAGTACGATCGGCCGTTTGCCAAAATATTGCCCTAGCGAACTATCCTTTCCGGAGGAATCCACAAATTTCGCGGACAACGGCAGTTGATGATTCAGATTTTGCGCAATTCCAGCGTGCTGCAGATATGCCGGCAGACCACGCTGAACATTCCCCATGGACGCATTGCGGTCGCCGCCATATTGCGCCCGGCATTGCGGCGTCCACCCGGTGAGAACAAACGCGACCAGCAACGCACACGCGACGGCATAATATCTGGCGGCGGAATGCAGAAAAAACGTACAGCATGTGCGCATTCTCAAATGCTAGACTTTTCAACTCGAATTCTCAAATCTACAATCGAATCCTTTATCCGGAATCGATCTGCAGCCGCGCTAAGCTCCTCCAGCTTTGCCGGTGACGGAAACGGAATGGTAGCCTTGATAGAGTAAATACCTTATTGGCATTGGAGAACGTACTCGATGCAGGCAAGTTACAGCGGTATCGCGCTTCCGAAGGATGGCGAACCGATCCAATATTCCAACGGGACCTATCAGGTATCCAATCACCCCATTATTCCTTACATTGAAGGCGACGGCACAGGCCGTGATATCTGGCGCGCTTCGCAGCGTGTTTTCGATGCCGCGGTTGCGAAGGCATACGGCGGCCAGCGCGCGGTGAAGTGGTTTGAAATTTTCGCTGGCGAAAAAGCGTATGCGCGATTTCAGAATTGGCTTCCGGAAGATACTGTGCAGGCCGCGCGCGATCTGCGCGTCTCAATTAAAGGACCGCTGACCACGCCAGTAGGCGGAGGCATTCGGTCGCTGAACGTCACGCTGCGCCAGACGCTCGATCTTTATTCCTGCATTCGTCCCGTGCGCTACTACCAGGGCGTGCCCAGCCCGGTAAAGAATCCGGAGAAGCTCGACATCGTCATCTTCCGCGAGAACACGGAAGATGTGTACGCGGGGATCGAATTCAAACAGGGAACTGCCGAAGCGAAGAAGGTCCTTGATTTTCTCAATAACGACATGCTCCGCGGAACTAAGAAAAAGGTTCGTGAAGACTCGGGTATCGGCATCAAGCCGATCTCGATTACCGGAACCAAGCGCCTGGTGCGCGTGGCGATTCAATTTGCGTTGAAGAACGGCCGAAAATCGGTCACGCTGATGCACAAAGGAAATATCCAGAAGTTTACTGAAGGCGCATTCCGTGAGTGGGGCTACGAAGTCGCGACTGAGGAATTTCGCGATGCCATCATTACAGAACGCGAGAGCTGGATTTTGGGCAATCTTGAAGCAAAGCCCGACCTGCCAGTCGAGCAAAATGCCGCCATGATTGAGCCTGGCCTGGAGCATGCTCCGCAGAAATTTCGAGACGAAATCTATGCGGAGGTGAAGCAGGTAATCGACAGCATCGGCGGCAGTCATGGCAACGGCAAATGGAAGCAGAAGCTGCTCATCAACGATCGCATCGCCGACTCGATTTTTCAGCAGGTGATTGTTCGTCCGGATGAATACAGCGTGCTCGCCACGTCGAACCTGAATGGCGATTACATTTCCGATGCGTGCGCCGCCCAGGTCGGCGGATTGGGCATCGCGCCGGGCGCAAACGTCGGCGATGGCTATGCTGTGTTTGAAGCCACCCATGGGACTGCTCCGAAGTATGCCGACAAGGACGTTATCAATCCTGGATCGGTCATGCTTTCCGGCGTGATGCTGTTTGACTTTATCGGCTGGAGCGAGGCGGCGCGGCTGATCGAGCGATCGATGGAGCAAACCATCCAGCAGAAATTTGTTACATACGATTTCGAGCGGCAGATGCAGGGAGCCACAAAAGTGGGCACCAGCGAATTTGCCACTCGCATGATCGAAAACATGGATAGTTTCGGGGGAAGACATGACTGGGACAATCATTCGAGGAAACGCGACAGTTTTCGTCCGCAACATGGACGAGGCGGTTCAGTTTTACACCGAGATTCTCGGCCTGAAGCTCAGCAGCCGTTACGGCGACCACTGGGCAACCGTGGAAGCGGGGAAGTTCACCATCGGTTTGCATCCGACTTCGGAGAAGTATGCCTCGCCCGGCACCCAGGGGTCCATCACGATCGGCTTGAACATCGATGAGCCGATCGACCAAGCGGCGGAACGTCTGCGCACACAAAATGTCCGCAATGTGGGAGAAATACTGCGCGGCGACGGTGGCAGTTTTGTCCATTTCGAAGACCCCAGCGGGAACGAACTTTACCTTTGGGAAGAACCAAAACACTAGGAGAGTTATGCGGAAGAAAGTATCGATCGTTGGTGCCGGCAATGTCGGCGCGACCACGGCGCATTGGATCGCAGCTAAGGAACTGGCTGACATTGTGCTGGTCGATGTCGTAGAGGGCGTGCCGCAGGGCAAAGCGCTCGATCTGATGTCGGCAATGCCGATTGAAGGCAACGATGTGCATGCGGTGGGTTCCAATGATTACGCTGCCACGGCGAATTCGGACATCGTCGTTATCACGGCGGGCATTCCGCGTAAGCCCGGCATGAGCCGCGACGACCTGCTGCACACGAATTACAAGATCATGTCGGATGTGGTCAGCAAAGTTGTCGCCGCATCGCCGGACTGTTTTCTGATCATCGTTTCGAATCCGCTGGACGCCATGGCGCAGGCGGCCTACAAACTTTCAAAGTTCAATCGCGAGCGCGTCATCGGCATGGCCGGTGTTCTGGATTCAGCCCGCTTCCGCACATTTATCGCGCACGAGCTGAACGTGAGCGTGGAGAACGTCACTGCGTTTGTTCTGGGTGGCCACGGCGATACCATGGTGCCACTGCCGCGCTACTCCACGGTCGCCGGAATTCCAATCACTGAACTGATGGACAAAGCCACCATCGATCGACTGGTGCAGCGGACGCGCGATGGTGGCGCGGAGATCGTGAAGCACCTCAAGACCGGCAGCGCGTTCTACGCGCCGTCTTCTGCCGCCGTGGAAATGGTGGAGGCAATCCTGAAGGACAAGAAAAAAATCCTTCCGTGCGCTGCTTATCTGGAAGGCGAGTACGGCATTCGTGGTTTGTTCATCGGTGTTCCATGCAAGCTGGGGGCGCGCGGACTGGAAGAGATCATCCAGATCAAGCTGACCCCCGAGGAACAGGCCGGGCTGCAGAAAAGCGCGGATTCCGTAAAGGAGCTTTGCGCCGTAATTGGCGTTTAAAGCGACTTCAGGCTGGCTGTACCCATGAGAAGAATTAAACCAAAACACAGAGGGTCTTCGCGTTGTTCGGGATAACTCCGTTTGTGGCTTGATACAGCACTGCTGGTTTTTGCTCTAACGAGTGGAAGTGGGGCAAAGGGAAAGATTGGAACACGGGGGCAGCGTGGGGAGGGTTGGAGTTCTCCTATTGGCAATTTTATAGATTACGAAACCGGCGAAGCCAACCCCGGCTCCGATGGCGCTCGCAATCAGGATTTTTTCGGATTTGCTTACGCTGGAGTTCGAGTGAATGGCCCTGATCTGTGCTGTGTCGAGCTGTTCGCCAGTGAGTTGACGGACACGATCGACCAGAACGGCTACCGATTGATCGAAGCCTTTGTCGCGGGATGCTTGACGACCCGAGGCGCGAACGTTCGAGCTCGTGGTCCAGAGTACGGCGCGGGTTTTCGGATCGAGAATGCGAAGGATGAGCTGAGGGTTGTAGGAGATCGAGCCGGTTCCATGAGGTCCCGAGACATCAACAGGGGACGCGATGGAGCGAATCTCGAAGATAAGATCGGCTTGCGATGGAGAATCGACGATCTGGTACCGGTTCCACTGCTGCAATGCAGCGTAGAGCTGACTATAGCCCCGATCCGCGCCGCCGGTAAATGCGTTGAAGTAGTTCGTGCCGCCGCCGTTCGAGACAAAGATGGTGTGGGCGGACATTATTTGTGGTGGAACGAGCGTCGGAGCCGCGGAACTCGATTGTAGGGCCACGGCAAGTGGTGTGGAGGCGAGAAGCAAGGCGAGAGTAGAGCAAACCAAAATACGCAGCGTAGCGCGCATGACATGCTACCTCTGGTCACTAAAGACGCCGAGCGCATGAACTAAGTTGCGGGTAATCAACTGAAAGCTGTTTTAAGCAGCATCAGAGAAGTGACTCAAGGAAGATCCGTACTCGGCTGATTCACAAACAACATCCTTCAGGACTGCTGCTGCTGCCCGTTACCAGGGCAGCGTCTTACCCATGTGAATGTAGGCTCCGGTAGGGCCATCCGCCGGCAAGGTCGCCAAAGCTACGGGCGTTTTCGCGCCTTCGACAATCCCCATCGGAGCAGCATCGCCTCCAAGATCCGTCTTTACCCAGCCCGGGTGCGCGGAATTTACCTTGATCCCGGTGTCACGCAGTTCATGGGCAAGATGGATGGTAAAAGCGTTCAGCGCAGCCTTCGAAGCGTCATACGCGAATGGCTTGTTGTTGTAGATGGGGGAACTCGGATCGCTGTGCAGGGTCAATGATCCCATGATGCTGGATACGTTAACGATCCGTGCCGCAGGGCTTTTGCGCAACAGTGGCAATAGTTGCTGAGTTAGCGCAACTTGACCAAACAAGTTGGTCTCGAATATCTGCCTTAGCAGGTGAAGCGGCGTAGAACTGGTACGGTTGCTCCCCCATCCCTCCGAGGCGATGCCCGCGTTGTTGACCAAAATGTCGAGCTTGCCGAAATGCTCGTCGACAAATTTCGCCGCGGCATCTCTATCCTGCGAGCTTGTTACGTCCAGCTTGAGCGGATAGACATCGATGCCTTGCGCCCGCAGCTCGTGGGCGGCATGCTCGGCTTTGGCAGTATCGCGCGCGCCGACAACGACGGTGATTCCCAGCTTCCCAAGCTGGCGCGCAGTTTCAAACCCTATTCCTTTGTTGGCGCCCGTAACCAGTGCAATCTTTGCGTCCTGTTTCATGAATCCTCCTGCATCTCTCCCTTATGATTCCGGTAAGAAAGAAAAGATGCAGGACGCTAGACGGGATTACAGGTTATCGAATGCGTTCAGCCGAGGACACACGTGCCGCATCCATCAGGCGACGCGTTCGATTTCGACTTTCTCAATGACGACCGGCTTGCGTGGCTTATCGGTGCGGTCGCGGTCCACTTCGGAGATCTTGTCCGCGATATCCTGCCCCTCCACCACTTCGCCGAAGATGGTGTGATTGCCGGTGAGCCACGGGGTGGGAGCGACGGTGATAAAGAATTGCGAGCCGTTGGTATTTGGGCCGGAGTTCGCCATCGCCAGCTTGCCGGCTTTATCGAAGCTGTGCGGGGAGCCCTTGGTTTCATCCTCAAATTTGTAGCCCGGTCCGCCGAAACCAGTCCCCGCCGGATCGCCGCCCTGGATCATGAATTTTGGAATGACGCGGTGCAGGACGGTGCCATCGTACAGCCTGTTCTTCGATTTCTGATTGTTCAGCGGGTGGGTCCACTCGCGCTTTCCTTCGGCAAGCTCGACGAAGTTGGCGACTGTTTTCGGCGCTTCTTTTTCAAAAAGACGGCAAACGATTTTGCCCTCTGATGTATGGAAAACCGCGTACGTTCCGGGTGCCTGGCTCATGACTCTCGGACTCCTCGATTTGAAATTGCGTAAGAATGTTTTGATTCGCCTACGGGTGGGTTGCCGTGGCCGAACCGGGTTGTGGAGCAGACGGCGGTGGGGGCGGAGGCAGTGGCTGGCCTGGCTGCACAATGGTGACCTTGTTCAGATAGACAGGATCGATCGGCTTGTCACGGCTGTCCCGCTGGCACTTGGGTAATCGCTTCGGCGACCAGCACGCTTGCGGGGTCGCACTGGCCGAAAATCGAATAGTGCTGGTCGAGAGAGGGTTGCGGGGCCACGGTGATAAAAAATTGCGAGCCGTTCGTGTTGGGGCCGGAGTTGGCCATCGCCAGTCGCCCGGCGACATCGAAATTCAGATTGGGCGTGAACTCGTCATTGACGTAATAGCCCGGGTCGCCGGTTCCTGTCCCCAGCGGATCGCCGCCCTGAATCATGAAATCCGGAATCACCCGATGGAAGGTGGTCCCGTTGTAAAGCGGCTTGCCCTGCATCTTGCGGTGCGTAGCCGGATCAGTCCATTCCTTGCTCCCGGTCGCCAACCCTACAAAATTCTCCACGGTGGCAGGTGCCTCTTTGGAATAGAGACCGCAGATCATGCGGCCCATGGAAGTGTCGAACACGGCCGTCGGACCCTCTGGCGCGAGCGGCGCCTCAACGTGAGCCGTCGTTCCGGGGTCCTCCGGGAGCGCCTGGTTTTGCCCGGCACCATTCTGGGCATCAGGCGGCGATGATGATGCTGGTGACTGCTGGCCAGGGGCGGCGCTTGAACCGGGTGTGCCGCTCGGTGCTGAGGGTGTGCTCTGCTGCGCAGACATCGAGAGGCTGAGCAGGCACACGGAAAACATGATCGTGATGCGGCGAGTTGAACGAAAGCATTACTTCGTATTGTAACGGGTAGATTCCCCTCTCGACAGGCTGGTACAGGTCTGCCCAGGGTACCGGCAGACACCCCTGCTAGGCGCCGGAGCTATGTGACTTGCCTGTCGTGGAAGCAGAGCATGTAAAAAGTACCGGTCGCCGAGCGCAATCGGAAGACCGTTGTTTCCCAAATTGGGACAAGTAACTATCACGAGTAACAAGTTTGGTAATAGCAGTTCCTCGCGATTCCGAGCAAACAGCATAGGTTACAGAGCACATCCACTTTTCGGGATCATTGGCAACTCCGGAATAAGTGTTGGCACAAGGCGTGCAAAGATACCGGCACAAACCCAGCTTTGTCTTAGTGCTGTTTACCTACGGAGATAACATGCGTCCCTCGCTGCTCCCCCCTGCGTGCGTGGTAGTACTGATGCTTTGTCTTTTTACGTTCGGATGTAGTGGAAACGGTGCTTTTAACGGAGGAAATCAAACCACTCCAATCATTCCTCCAGTAATCACTCCGGTAACTCCTCCGGTAACTCCTCCGCCCGTGCAGAACGCTATGCTATCCGTGATGATCAGCGATCCGCAGGCCTGCAAAGCTCCGAACGGGACGTTCTCTCATGTCTATATAACCATCGCCGATGTCAAAGCCAGCACCAACCCGGACGCGAAGGCCAACGATCCCAGCTTCGTGGACCTGACGCCCAATTTATCTTCCGCGCCGCAGCAGTTCGATCTATTAGGCCAGGCGAATAGTAGATGTTTCCTTGGTTCCCTGAGTATCGCTCAGCAGGTGTTGGCGGGAAATTATCAGCAGGTGCGTATTTTCCTGGCGCCCGATTCAGCCGCATCCAAGGTTCAGAACAATGGTTGCGGCGCTTCCTACTCGAATTGCCTGGTGCTGAGCGACAACAGTCTGCACGATCTGCAACTGGCGCCGGCATCGGCCGATGGAATCGAACTCTCTCCCAGCCAGATCGCCAATGGAAGCGTCACGATCAATGCCAATGATCAATCGAATATCGACGTGGATTTCGATGCCTGCTCCTCGATTCTGCTTACGTCAAATGGGGATTATGAATTTAATCCGGTGATGCACGTCGGTGCCATTCCATCGACCGGTGGGACCATTAGCGGAACAGTCGTCAGCTCCGCTACAGGACAGCCGCTCAAAGGCGGCCAGGTCGTCGTAGCTCTCGAACAAAAAGATGTCAAAACCGGGATCGATCACATCCTGATGCGCACGGCAGCCAGTAGCAACGGCTCGTTCGTGTTATGTCCGGTTCCGCAGGGGACCTATGATTTAGTTGCTCTCGGCGTAGATGGGGCGAACGTGTCCTATTCCGCGGGTATTGAAACGGGAATCCAGGCGGGTCAGTTGGCGGGGCAAATCCCGCTGGTGCCCGGGTCCGCCCAGGGAACTTTAAAAGGAATGATAACGGCGCAGAATAGCGGCCGGCCTCCCGCGGGTATTTCGGTGGCTGTGCAGCCCGTAGCGTTGCAGCAGCTTGGCGAGAACGGCCCGACGATTACGATGCCCACTTTGCCCTCGCAGAGTCCTTACAACCAGGCGACACTGACGGAGGGAGGATCCAGCTGTCCTTCCGGCGTGGACTGCGCTGCATTTGCCATGCAGCTGCCGTCGATCGCGCCAAATGTCGTCGCGTGCTCTGAACAGACCGCGAAGTTCAACCAGGAGGACTCAGCGATCGGCTATACAGCCGAATCGGTCGCGCAGATACCTGGTTCAGGCGGGATTGCGAGTTGTGGGTCGAGCAGTATCAGCGTAACCGCGACAGCGCAGGGAAGATCGATTGTGCTGGACCCGGATCAGAGCACTACGGCGGCCACGTTGGCCTTCACGCGGTGTGAATAGAGGTCCACGAAAAACGCAGCCTGCGACGGAACCGGCGAGTCCCTGCCCAGACAACCGTCTACGACAGAAGGCCATCTCTTACCCGAGAGGTGAACCGAATGGCCGATCCAGACGAACTGACCGATCTAAGCGATCTGAACAAAGACACTCCAGTAAACCAGAACGACACGAGAAGTAGCGAAGACGAAGAGCATCGGCGCCGTCATCTCGAGCAGGAAGCAATGAAGGCTGCGAAACGCGCCGGGGAGCGGGAAAACCGAGACGAACTGGGGAACGATGAATTCAAGAACATTGGCCCCGTATAGCGGTGCCATCTTCCAACTTACCCCTCAGCACCTGGACCGCCTTCATTGGCCGGTTCAGGCGCTGAGGGGTTTCTATTGATCTGGCCGGAATTGCATCGGGTGGCCGTTCTAGCCGCGTGTTGGCGAGAGCGGGAGACATATTTGTTCCAACCGGGCCATCACGCTAAAAACCCCTAAGCCCCATTCTCATCACAATGCGCCTCTCGCGATTCGCGGTAATGTCTTAGCTTGAATTTCCACTCGCGACCGATGTCCGCCCTCGGTAGAGGCGAAGTCGTCTCCGAAATCAGGCGAGCTATATAGTCGCAATTAGCAGTTCCTCAGAATTATTGGGCGGACGAAGGCCATCTGTTCTGCCCGTAAAATAGCGCTGGCTAAGAGTGGCTGCCGATACGTGCCGGACCTCTCTAAAGCCGGTTTCGCGGGCCAGTGCTAGCATTTCTGCCGGTGTGAAGAAGCTGATGAAAGGCGTCCCGCTTGCACGCGCGCCCTTCTCCGCCATTTGAAGCCCGGGACGCACCTCGGGGTCGGCGAGTTCCAGCGGCAGCAGGAACGTCATGGCGAGCGTAGACCCCGACGCGAGTGCCGCGACCTGACGCAATGTGTCCGCGATCGCGTCCTTGGTGAGATACATGCTGACACCGGTGGAGGCCACGACCGTCGGCTTGGCTGGCGTCGAAACCAGCGGCCGCCAGCCGCTGCCACCAGTCATCTCCTGCCTCGAAGTCAACCGGAACGAGCCGCAGCCATTCTGGGATACCGTAGCCGAGTTCGATCAGGCGCTGTTGTTTCCAGATCTGAGGACCGGGCTGGTCGGCCTCGAACACGAGCAGCCGGGAAGCGATCTCCGGTCTGCGCTGGGCAAATGTGTCCAGGCCCGCTCCGAGGATGACGTACTGGCCGACGCCATGGCCAGCCTGTTCGACGACCAAATCTTCGATGAAGCGAGCACGGGCCACGATCGAGGCGCGGAAGAGGCTCGTGGCATGTGGGTCCATGTCCGGACGACGATGCCAGTCTTCGTCGGGGGCCGCCAGTCGCAGGCCAATTTCGTCTTCGAACACATGCGGCGGCGCATCGACCTGGACATGCAAAGCCCGCCACAACGCGACCCGTACCGCCGTGCTGTCTGGGGCCACGGTTTGCCTATCGTGCATGAGCATCCTCCCGTTACATCAGCTATCTGAACCCAGCTATTTTATTCAATACACGCGTATGGGGCAGATTGCCATCCACACCGAAATTTAAACTGACCGATACCGATTCGCCGGTTTCCTTGACTCACTTCCGTTAGCGACGAATAATAAATGTTGCTCTTCCATCGTCTCCGTACGGATCTACCGTTCGACAATTTCCGGGCGCGCTGGTACTTTCCTGCTTTCAGGCATCCAATCGGCCGGCGAGTCAGAGGGCAAACACCTCTTCAAACGGCAGTCTGGCAAAAGTGAAAAATCGGATGGTCCACCTCGATAAGGCTAGGAAAAATCGATGAGCACAACTGCGGTTCGTCCGCGGCACAATCGGGCGTTAGGTTTCTGGCAGACCACGAACGGCAAAAAGGTTGTCATGGCGGTGACCGGCCTGATCATGTTTCTCTTTGTCGTTGGCCACCTGCTGGGGAACATGCTGGTCTTCGGCGGCAGGGATGCGATCAACTCGTACGCGCGATTCCTGCATTTTGATGTCGGCCTGCTCTGGATCATCCGCGGCATCCTGATCCTCTCAGTGGTGCTTCATATCGTCGCGACGGTGCAATTGGCGCTGCGCAATAAGCGAGCGCGGCCGGTCGGCTACTCGCGGAGAGAAGCCATCAATTCCTCCTACGCCTCCCGCACCATGTATTGGAGCGGCCCCATTGTCCTGGCCTTCATCATCTTCCACCTGCTGCAGTTCACCGCAGGATATATTCATCCGGAAGCGATATTCGTTTCGGGCGATGTCTACCAGAATCTAATTGCGGGCTTTCAAGTGTGGTGGGTTGCGGCCTGGTATATCTTCGCGATCATTCTGCTGGGATTTCACCTGCGCCACGGCCTCTGGAGCATGTTTCAGTCCGTAGGCATGGCCCACCCGGAACATCTGCCGACTCTGAAGAGGACGGCTCTTGCGGTCGCGACGATCATTGTTCTGGGATACATTTCCATCCCGATCAGCATTCTGCTGGGGCTCGTAAAATAAGATGAAACTCGACGCAAGAATTCCGCAAGGCCCGATTGAACAGGCATGGGACAAGGCCCGCTTCGACATGAAGCTGGTCAATCCCGCCAACAAGCGCAAGCATTCTCTCATTGTCGTAGGCTCAGGATTGGCGGGGGCATCCGCGGCGGCTTCGCTGGGCGAGCTTGGCTATAAAGTGAAATGCTTCTGCTTTCAGGATTCGCCGCGCCGCGCGCATTCCATCGCCGCGCAGGGCGGCATCAACGCCGCCAAAAATTATCCCAACGACGGCGACAGCATCTATCGTCTGTTTTACGACACCGTGAAGGGTGGCGACTTCCGCGCCCGCGAAGGCAACGTGTACCGGCTGGCGCAGATCAGCGTGGACATCATCGACCAGTGCGTGGCGCAGGGAGTTCCGTTTGCTCGCGAGTATGGCGGCACACTCGATAACCGTTCCTTCGGCGGAGCACAGGTTTCACGCACCTTCTACGCGCGCGGGCAGACGGGCCAGCAGCTTCTTCTGGGCGCGTACCAGGCGCTGGAGCGGCAGGTGCATGCCCGCACCGTCACCATGATCCCACGCACGGAAATGCTCGACCTGATCGTGATCGATGGGCAGGCGCGCGGTATTGTCACTCGTAACCTGGTCACCGGCAAAATGAATGTGCACATTGCCGACGCGGTGATTCTCGCCAGCGGCGGTTACGGAAACGTTTATTATTTGTCGACCAATGCCAAGGGTTCGAATGTCACCGCTATCTGGCGCGCGTACAAGCGTGGAGCGCTGTTTGCCAATCCGTGCTTTACGCAGATTCACCCCACCTGCATCCCGGTTTCAGGCGATTATCAATCGAAGCTGACGCTGATGAGCGAGTCGCTGCGCAACGATGGACGCATCTGGGTGCCGAAGATGAAGGGCGACACAAGACGGCCCACTGAGATCCCGGAAGAAGATCGCGATTATTATCTGGAGCGGCGCTATCCCAGCTTCGGCAACCTGGTGCCGCGCGATGTCGCCTCCCGCAACGCCAAGCAGGTCTGCGATGAAGGCCGCGGTGTCGGGCCCGGCGGTCTCGGCGTTTACCTGGATTTCTCCGATGCCATAGCACGACTAGGGGAGAACACGATCCGTGAACGCTACGGCAATCTGTTCGATATGTACCAGCGGATCACTGACGAAAATCCGTACAAGGTGCCCATGCGGATTTATCCCGCCATCCACTACACCATGGGCGGCCTGTGGGTGGACTATCAGCTGCAGAGCACCATCCCTGGCCTGTTCGTGTTGGGCGAAGCGAATTTCTCCGACCACGGCGCCAACCGCCTGGGTGCGAGTGCTTTGATGCAGGGGCTTTCCGACGGCTACTTCATTATTCCTTACACGGTCGGCAATTATCTCGCGACGAATAAGTTTCAGAAGGTTGAAGCGACGCATCCTGACGTGCAGAGTGTTGTCCATTCTGTCGAGGAGAGGACGAAGAAGCTGCTTTCCATCCACGGCAAGCGCACCGTCGATTCCTTCCATCGCGAACTGGGAAAAATTGTTTGGGATTACTGCGGAATGGCGCGCACGGCCGAGGGTCTGGAGACTGCGATTGGGAAGATCCGCGCGCTGCGCGAGGAGTTCTGGCGTAATGTTACCGTTCCCGGAAGTGGAAACGATCTGAATCAGAGCCTGGAAAAAGCAGGCCGCGTCGCCGACTTTTTCGAACTCGCCGAGCTGATGTGCATCGATGCCCGGGAGCGGAACGAATCCTGCGGCGGCCATTTCCGCGAGGAATACCAGACGCCGGAAGGCGAGGCGCAGCGCGATGACGAGCATTATTCCTATGTTGCCGCATGGGAGTATCGCGGGGCCGATAATCCTCCGGAGCTGTTTAAAGAGCCGCTGGAATTCCACTACGTTCATCCCAGCCAGAGGAGCTACAAGTAATGAAACTCACCCTGAAAATCTGGCGTCAGAAGCATCGCAACGAAAAGGGCGCGTTCGTCACGTATGCGATGGACAACGTGGACCCGGAGATGTCGATGCTGGAATGTCTGGATGTGCTGAACGAAACGCTGATCGAACGCGGCGAAGAGCCTGTTGCCTTCGATCACGATTGCCGCGAAGGTATCTGCGGCTCATGCGGATTTATGATCAACGGCGTGGCCCACGGCCCGGAGCGCGCCACCACGGTTTGCCAATTGACGATGCGGCATTTCAAGGACGGCGATCTGCTGGTCATCGAACCATGGCGCGCCAAAGCGTTCCCGCTTATCAAGGACCTGATTGTCAATCGCCGCGCCTTCGATCACATTATCCAGGCCGGCGGATACATCTCTGTTTCGACCGGCAACGCTCCCGATGGCAATGCCATCCTGGTCAGCAAGGAACAAGCGGACCATGCGATGGATGCCGCCGCCTGTATCGCCTGCGGAGCCTGCGTGGCCGCCTGCCCGAATGCCTCCGCAGCATTGTTTACCGGGGCGAAGATCGCTCATCTCGGTACGCTCCCGCAAGGCAAACCGGAACGCGATCGGCGCGCTCTGCACATGGTCACGCAGATGAACCTGGAAGGCTTCGGCAATTGCACCAGCATTGGCGAGTGCACGGGCGTCTGTCCCAAAGAAATTCGGCTGGACGTAATCGCCGCAATGAACAACGATTATCTCGGCGCCAGTTGGAGATCGCGTGGCCAGCTGAAGGGATCCGGCATCACACCGGCAATTGACTGGGGCGATGAAGCGGAGTTCGATCCAACACTGAGCTGATATCGGATGTTCAGGCGCGGAGCTGCCGCAGCAACGCTCGCATGGCATGGCCGCGATGGCTGAGCTGATTTTTTTCTTCCAGGCTGATCTCCGCCATAGTTCGGCCCAATTCCGGCAAGTAGAACAGAGGATCGTAGCCGAATCCGCCGGTCCCACGCGGCGCCTCAAGAATAATTCCTTCCACGGTGCCATGGGCGAGATGAATGCATTCTCCGTCGCGAACTGCAGCGAGAACGCAGCGGTAACGCCCGCCACGCATGTTTTGTGGAATGCCGCGCAATTTTTCCATCAGGAGGAGGTTGTTGCATTCATCCGCCGGAAGGGTGCGAAGTAATTCCGGATTGAAGCCGGCATCGGCAGCAAAACGCGCCGAGCGCACACCCGGAGCGCCGCCCAGCGCATCCACTTCCAGGCCGGAATCATCCGCCAGCACAATCTGGCCGGGCGCATATCGGCTATAGGCAATCGCCTTGGCAGCGGCATTTTCTTCAAAAGTGAAGCATCCTCCGGCGGGGCGGGAATCTCCGCAAGCCCAGGCAAGGGAAGCAAGCGCACATCGTCGTCGCTGCGAGCGGCCTGGCTCGAAATCGCGCAGCTTTCCTGGATTTCCTGTGGCGATGTAGAGGGAGAGCTCCATCGGTTGCGTGGCAGTTATTACTCCGCCGGCGTAATCGAAGAGACCTTCATCGTCCTACCGGACAGGTCGCCTTTCACAACGGCTTCCTGACCGGCCAGCTTATACAATTCGGGCGAATGACCTTTCAAGGTGTACACCTTTTCGCCGACGATCAGAGCATAGGATGATCCCTTTTTCACGCATTCGCGGGTACATTTTGCCATTTCCGCTGCCTGTTTCGTTAAGCCCATGTGTTTCATTTTCAAGCCGCAAGCTGTGTTACCGACGACTCCCTGCAATGTAGTCGCTTGTGCGAATGCGACACTGCCCGCCATGGTACCGAGGATGGCGATCCTGCTTAGAGCATGGGAAATTTTCATAGGAACCTTCTTTCATCTGAAGCACACGCCGCTGGCCAGCGCGCCGAAAGTATACACCGATTAAGGCAGAAATGGCTGAAGCGGACAACCCTCGCAGCGCGGATTGGTTCCGCAGTGCCGCTTGCCGACTTCGACAATCAGCGCGTGCAGTTCATTGGCGTGGCGGGCGGTTTCTTCCGCGGTTCCGCTCGCAACCGCCCGATCTCCAAGCGATTGGAGTTCCGTATAACGCTGCGTTCGCGGCAACCAGCTCATGGCGTGTGACAACTCTCCGCATATATTCGTCAACGACAAATACAGGATGACCGAGCGCATAAAGCAGAATGGCATCGGCAGTTTCCGGGCCGACACCCGGCAGCGCCAGCAACTGGGGCCGGAGTGTTTCCGTTGAATCCGCAGCCATCCGGTCTGAGTGATCCACCGTATTTTTGGTCGACGAAGCATACGAACGCCTTGATCGACGCGGCTTTGCGCAACACAAATCCCGATGGCCGGATAAGTTCCCGCAGCTCTTCTTCGGAAATGTTGCGGATGCCTTCCATGCTTAACAGACCGGCGCTGCGCAAATTCGCGATGGACCGCTCGACACTGCGCCATGCCGTTGCCTGCGTCAGGTACGCTCCCAGAATTACTTCAAATGGAGTATCGGCGGGCCACCACTGGCGTGCTCCGTACGAAGCCAGCAGAGCCGTATACATGGCGCGCAGACGCTCATGCGGCTGGTCCTTCATTTCCTGGCTGCGTGCAAATTGAGCTTGGCGCATATCTGACGCGAGGCAGCATTCAGCCGCCAGTACGTATCTTATGTGCCATGAAGGTCCATACGGAATACCTGCAGATGAAAACCAAGCAGCGGCGGGAGATTGTGCACATTACTCCTCAGGTGGAGGAAATTGTCCGGCGCAGCGGGATCCAGGACGGTCTGTGTTTTGTTTCCCCAATGCACATCACCGCCGCCGTTTATGTCAACGATCTCGAAGGAGGCCTGATCGAAGACATTATGGAATGGCTGGAAAAGCTTGCGCCCGCACGGGCAAATTACAAACACCACCAGACCGGCGAAGACAACGGGGACGCCCACCTAAAGTCGCTGTTGCTGCACCACGAAACGACGCTGCCGATCACCGCCGGCAAACTCGACCTGGGCACCTGGCAGCGCGTATTTTATGCGGAGTTCGATGGACAGCGGCCGAAGCGCGTCATCGTGAAAGCAATGGGCGTCATGGAAAAAGGTTAGGCGCAGGATTTTGTTTTGCAGACGTGCCAGAAAACCGAGCGGGATACCGCCGGGTTGAGTTTGTCGCTTCAGTGCTTCCGGCGCCAGCCTGCTTTATTGCGGTGCGATTCTCAGTCATACTAGGTTCCATGTCCGCCAATGACACCGAACTCGCTCGCCTGGTCGAGGAGTTGAACCGCTCTGCCAATCGTCCGCCGCGTATAAGCGATAGAACCGAGTCCGGACCGCGCGATCTCGATCAGCTTCTTGCTCTTGCCGCTCAGCGCCAGGCATCCGATCTGTTGCTGGTTGCCAACTCGCCCATCGCGTTTCGAATCAACGGGGCTTTGGCCCTCACCAGCAGTAGCCTCACTTCTTCCGAGGAAGTGCGCAGCTATTTGCAACCGCTGCTGGCCGGCACGTTATCGCAGGAACTTGAAAGAGACCGCTCCATCGATTTCTGCTTCATGCGACCGAATATCGGCCGTTTTCGCGCAAACGTTCATTATCAGCGGGGCACCCTGGCAGCTGCAATCCGATTGCTGCCGGCGCAGATCCCTTCGCTTGAATCCCTGCATCTTCCGGCCATCCTGGCTCCACTTGCCGAGCGCCGCCAGGGCTTTGTGCTGTTCACCGGTCCTACGGGTTGCGGAAAGACGTCCTCCCTCGCGGCGCTTATTGATTTAATAAATGCTCGGCGTCGAGACCACATCATCACCATTGAAGATCCCATCGAGTACGAGCATCCCAACCGCAGTTCCATCGTGGAGCAGGTCGAAGTAGGCGCCGATGCACGGGGATTTGCGGAGGCGGTGCGTTCCGTTCTGCGGCAAAACCCAGACGTGATTTTGATTGGTGAGATTCGCGACGCAGAAACCATGTCGGCAGCATTGACTGCCGCGGAAACAGGTCACCTTGTTCTTTCTTCGCTGCACACGAACGACACTGCCCAAACCATCAGCCGCATTCTCGATATTTTTCCGACGGGACATCAGCAACAAATCCGACAGCAGCTATCGTTGGCGTTGCTCGCCATTATCGCGCAGCAACTGGTCCCTGCATCGGACGGCACTGGCCGTTATCCGGCGACAGAGGTGATGCTTGCAAACTTCGCTATGCGCAACCTGATCCGACAAGGCCATGACCACCAGATTCGTTCGCAAATCATGATCGCCCGTGGTGAAGGCATGATGACCATGGATCAGTCTTTAGGTGAGCTTGTTCGCGCGAATCGCATCTCTCGCGAAATCGCTTTTGCCCACTGTTCTCAGCCGGATGACTTACGACGGCAACTGGACTCCACAGTCGTGTAGAGAAACGCGGAATGCGAAACAGGCGAGTACGATCACGATCTAAACGATCGAGTCAGGATGGCATCAACTGACAACTGCAAGTTCTTCTTCCAGCATCTGTTTTTCGTGCAACTGGGTGTAATAGCCATTGCGGGCGACTAGTTCATCGTGCGTGCCCAGCTCAACGATTGAGCCATTGACCAGCACAGCGATCTGATCCGCGTTCCGCACTGTTGAAACGCGATGCGAAATAAAAATCGTTGTGCGGCCGCGCATCACTTCCGCCAGCTCATTCAGGATGCGCTCTTCCGTATATGTATCGACGCTCGATAATGCATCGTCCAGAATCAGAATGCGGGGATCGCGCACAATTGCGCGTGCGATCGCGGTGCGCTGCTTTTGACCGCCGGAAAGCGTAACGCCGCGTTCGCCGACCAATGTGGCAAAGCCCTTCGGGAATTCCAGAATTTCATCGCGGATGTGGGCGGCGCGCGCAGCTTCCAGAATGTCTGCTTCGGAAGCATTCGGCGCGCCAAACGCCACGTTTTCTCGAATCGAATCGCTGAATAAAAATGTCTCCTGAGGCACAAATCCGACGGCATGACGCAACGTGGCCAGCGGATAATCCATCACTGAACGTTCATCGACCAGCAGCATTCCACGTTCCACTTCGAACAGCCGTGGAATCAAACTGACAAGCGTAGTTTTGCCGGAGCCGGTCGGTCCGACGATCGCCAGGCTGCTGCCCTCGGGAATGCGCAGATTGATATTGTGCAGCACGGGCGGGGTGGTCGGGCTATACGCGAACGTCAGGTTGCGAAACTCTATTTCGCCGCGAATTTCTCGCAGCGCCGACTGACTCGGCGAGAGCGTAGCATCGGAAATTGCCGGCTCGGCGATCAGAATATCGTGGATTCTTCGCACCGACGCAGTGCCGCGCTGGACCAGGTTCACCACATAGCCGAGAGCGATTACCGGCCAGGTCAGCATGGTCATATACGTGGTGAAGGCGACAAACGCGCCCACGGAAATTGTGTGGGAGATAACCTCATGACCGCCGACCAGCAGCACGACGACAAGCGAAGTTCCTAGCATGAACTCAAGGGTTGGCCACAGCATTCCCATTAAACGGACCAAGAGCAGAGCGCGCCGGATGTACTCCGTATTCGCGCGCTCGAAGCTGCGAATTTCGGCCCCTTCCTGCGCGAAGGCGCGGACCAGGCGAGCGCCGGAAACATTCTCCTGCACTTGCGCCGAAATGTCGGAGTACATTGCCTGAATCCGCTCGAAACGGTCATGGATCCGGCGTCCGAAGTATTGCACCAGAATGCTGGCTGCAGGCAGAGGGACAAAGGCCAGCAACGTGAGCCAGGGGCTGATGCGGACCATAAATACCAGCGCGCCCACCGTGAACAGCAGAGTGTTCAAGCTGTACATGATGGCCGGTCCAAGCAAATTGCGGACCGCGCTCAGGTCGTTGGTCGCGCGGGCCATGATGTCGCCGGTGCGGTTCTCCTGAAAATAGGATGGCGATTGCCGCTCCAGAACGCGAAACAGATCGTTGCGGATGTCGTATTCAATGTCACGCGAGATACCGATCAGAACCCAGCGAGTGAGAAAGAGGAACACGCCCTTGGAAAGCGCGACGGCAACCAGCAAACCCGCATAGAAGAGGATGCCGCGGTAGCTCAGGTGCCGCGTCATATCGTCGATGGCGAGCTGGATCACCTCCGGAAACATTACCCAGATGGCGTTGCTGCATATTGCAAAGAACACCCCCGCGATGAATCCACGGCGATAGCGCCGCATATAGGGAAACAGGGGACGCAAATTTTCAAGCATAGCCGGAGGAAGCCTCTCCTCCATTCTAACGAAGCAGCTACTGGAATTTGGCCGACGCAGACTGCCTTATGTTGGCGTACGCAGTAGCAGATAGCCGCCGATCAGCCCAAACAGCAAGTCTGGAGACCACGCGGCCAGTGCTGCCGGCAGCGTGTTTACGTTGCCCATGGCTTCAAACAGTCCTGCCGCGACCCAGTAGGCAATCGCAACTCCGATGGCAATCGCAATGCCGGTTAGCGAACCCCGCCGCCCCATAGACAGCGCGAAAGGAACCGCGAGGATCGCCATGACCAGCGTGACCAAGGGATACGCCACTTTTTTATTCAGCTGCACGCGCAGCGGAATGGTATCAAAGCCGCTCTGGCCCAGGTCGCGGATGTAGTGCGCGAGCTCCGGGAACGTCATCTCCGAGGACTGCAGATCTTCTTTCTTAAAATATTCAGGAGGCTCGGTGATCTCCGGAAAAATCTGCGAGACAAAAGTCTTGTAGGAAGAAATCGTGCCGTTCTGAAAAATCCGTACCCAGCCTTTATCGAAGACCCATTCGCGCTGCTGCGGGTCCCAGGAAACGTCCGTCGCAAAGATGCGCCGCGCAATTACGAAACTGTTCGGCTGGAATTCGAGTACCGTCAGGTTGGCGAAGCGATTGCCCGCCGAATCAAAAAATTCATAATAGAAAATACGCGCTGGTTCTCCGGGCTTGCTCTCCCCGAAGACCCATTCATGATCGGGCCGCAAAAAGGTGCGCGGCGGCTTGCCTTTGATCTCGCTGCGCAGCGACTCCTGCTTGCGGTTGGCGCCGGGCAGGTAAAGCTGTTCGAAGGAGAACATCATCACTGCCAGCGCACACGCAATCAGAAGGATAGGAACGATGACGCGGTAAACGCTGATGCCGGTGGCCTTCATTGCCGTCAGCTCACTGGAGCGATTCAGAACGCTGATAGTAACCAGAACCGCGATCAATACGCTCAGCGGAGTGATGTTGTAGATCATGCTCGGCGTCAGGTTCAAGAGATAATCGCCAACTACCGCCAAGCCTGCGCGGTTATGGACGATGTCGCCCAGCAATTCAAATAGAGAAAAAATCAGAGACAGCAGAACGAAGCTGACCTCGACTAAGAAAAAGCTGCCCAGAAAAGAGCGCAGCACGTAGTCATCGAGGATTAGTGGAAAGCCTTCATAGAGCTTGCGTCGCGGCAGGGAAGCGAAAACCGGTTCCGCTGGCGGACTTGCCTTCCGGCCGAACCGCCACCGCAATTTTTCGGGAAGCGGCAGAGCAGGAGAGCGCACCGCACCGCGCGCCATCTGGCGCAACAATAAAAAACCGGCGACCGCGAACAGCACGTTCGCGCCCCATACGCCCAGGAAGACCGGGATCTTTCCCTGCTTGGCCAGGGTCATGCCGGTCGAAGACAAAAAATAATATATGAATACAAGAAAAATGGTGAGCACGAAGCCCGTGCTCTTGCCGCCACGGCGGGAAGATAAGCCGAGCGGGACGCCAATCAGCATCAGCACCAGGCAGGCAGTGGGATAGGCAAAGCGCTTCTGCAGTTCAATCTGATACCACTGACCGCCCGGCTTATGCGAATGCTGCAGCAGCTCGCGGTTCGACATCGCAAGAATCGGCACATCGCTATGGCCGATGCGCACCGTACCCTGCCCGGCGCTATTGATCTGGATGGGAAGATCCGTCTCGGCAAAAGTTGAGATGCTGTAGGAGCCAGGGTTGTTCGGCGGCATCTCTTGCTGCTGGCCATTGCGCAGACGCATGCGGAGATCGTGGTGGCCCGCGCCCACAACCGTAGCCTGCTCCGCCACGGTGATGACAGGCGAACGGGGATTCGTCACGTCCGCCAAAAAAACATTGGACCACACGGATGCGTGGTGGCCGCTGTGGACGTCCTGAACATAAAGCACGTAATTATGGAAATCCTCATAGAATACGCGAGGCTGGACCTGAAACGTGGCCTGCGAATCACGCAATGCATTCTCTACGCGCAACATGGCAGTCGTGGCTTTAGGCGCCAGGTACAGCGAATTGAAAAGTCCCAATCCCCACGCGGCAATGCCGACAATGGCTACGATGCGGACGAATTGAAACACGCCGAAGCCACAGGCGCGCATGGCAGTTACTTCACTGTCGGCGGCCAGCCGGCTGAGTCCCAGAAGGATTCCGACAAGCACCGCCATGGGGATCGTCACTGTAAAGGCATTCGGCAGGGTAAACGCGATCAACTGCGCAACGCTGAGCGGCGAAGCTCCATTCTGTACCACCAGTTCCAGTATCTGCACCAGATTGGGCATGAACAGGACAAAGGTGAACAGCACAATCCCGAGCAGGGTGTGTGAGAGAACTTCACCGAGAATATAGCGGGTAAAAATTCGCACAGTCTGTATCGATCGCCTTATCGATTCCGGGTTCGGTGAACAGGGCTTCGATCCTCAGTGTAGCTCCCGAGACAACCGCGGCCCAGGACGGTCCGTCGACTAAATCGGGCCGCGGCGCCATCACACGG
The DNA here is from genome assembly GCA_963823295.1 of uncultured Acidobacteriota bacterium. Classification (GTDB taxonomy): domain Bacteria; phylum Acidobacteriota; class Terriglobia; order Terriglobales; family Acidobacteriaceae; genus JAKAAZ01. The sequence goes on along the minus strand of CAWGLF010000014.1, from coordinate 286,496 downwards.
CTTGGCCATGCCATGCCACCCTGTTGTGTTGTCGCCGCATCCGAATTGCAGAGCGCCTGAATATGATATCGATTCGTAAATTCTCCCGTTTTCTCTTTGCACCGATAATCGTCTGCATCGGATTTGCGTTCCTTGCGGCCGGCGCACAGGATGCGCCGCGGCAAACGACGCACGGCATTGTCGTGGCCAACATTGACCGCTCTGTCGCTCCGGGAGACAACTTCTATCTATACGCAAATGGAAATTGGATAAGGCGCACGGTTATTCCGCCGGACCGCGCTTCCGTGAGTGTTTTCACAGCTCTGCTGGATTTGAGCAACAAACGTACCGCGGCATTGATCGAAGAGGCGGCCAAATCGAACGCACCCGCCGGATCGAACCAGCGAAAGATCGCTGATCTTTATAAGTCGTACATGGATGAGACGGCGATCGAATCGCGCGGATTGACGCCGTTGCGGCCGCATCTTCAGGCGATCGCAGCTATCCAAAACAAGCACGAATTGGCGCGCGCGTTGGGCGAGACCCTCCGCGCCGATGTAGACCCGCTGAACAATACAAACTTCCACACGGACAATTTGTTCGGTCTGTGGGTCGCGCCCGGCTTTACCGACTCCAAGCATTACACCGCGTATCTGCTTGAGGGCGGTCTGGTTCTACCGAACCGCGAGTATTACCTGGACAACAACCCGCACATGCAGAAGGTTCGCACGGAATACCAGGCGTACGTCGCCGACATGCTCAAGCTGGCCGGTTTGACCGATGCTAATGCCCGCGCCGCGCGCATTATTGCGCTGGAGCATGAGATTGCCGCAAAGCACAACAGCCTAGCGGAAGACGAGGACATCCATAAAGCGAACAACCTCTGGAAACGGTCCGATTTCGCCGTCAAGGCCCCGGGCCTGGACTGGGACGAGTATTTTCAGGGCGCCGGTCTGGGCCAGCAGACAAATTTTGACGTTTGGCAGCCGAAGGGGTTCGTGGGGGAGTCGGCGCTGGTCGCCTCGGTTCCGCTCGAGACCTGGAAAGACTGGCTGACTTTCCACCTGATTGAAGAATATGCCGGCACGCTGCCCAAGCCGTTGGCGGATGAGAACTTTGCATTCTTCGGCAAAACACTATTCGGCGTACCGCAGCAGCGGCCGCGCTGGCAGCGCGGTGTGGCTCTGGTCAATGTCTTGCTGGGCGACGCTGTCGGCCAGATCTACGCGCAACGCTATTTTCCGCCGCAGGCCAAAGCAGAGGCGCAGGCGATGGTGGCAAATATCATCGCTGCGTTTCGAGTGCGTATTCAGCGCCTTTCATGGATGGCCTCGAGCACCAAGGCTGAAGCGGAGGCCAAGCTCGGCGCCCTGTACGTCGGCGTCGGTTATCCGGAGACATGGAAGAGCTACTCCGGATATGAGGTAAAACCTGGCGATCTTTTCGGCAACGAGTGGCGCGGTCAGCTGTTCCGTTATCACCAACAGGTGGCGAGACTCGGAAGCAATGTCGATCGGAAAGAGTGGTCGATGGAGCCGCAGACGGTGAACGCTGTCAATCTTCCGCTGCAGGATGCGCTGAACTTTCCCGCCGCGATTCTGCAGCCGCCGTTTTTCGATCCGAAAGCTCCTGCAGCCTCAAACTACGGCGCGATTGGTTCGATCATCGGCCATGAGATCAGCCATACGTTCGACACCGAGGGCAGCACTTTCGATGCAAATGGACATCTGCGCAACTGGTGGACACCGGCGGACCTGGGCCATTTCAACACGGCTACGGCGAAACTTGCTGCGCAATACGACGCCTACATGCCGTTTCCGGATCTCCACGTTAATGGTAAGCAGACTCTCGCGGAGGACATCGCCGATGTCGCCGGCATTTCTGCTGCCTATGACGGCTATCGCGCGTCTTTGAAAGGCAATGCGGCGCCCGTGCAGGACGGCTTCTCCGGAGACCAGCAGTTCTTCATTGCCTTCGGTCAGAACTGGGGAGAAAAAGTACGCCCGGACGCACTTCGCCAGCAGGTGCTAACCGATCCGCACGCGCCGGCGGAATACCGCGCCGATACTGTCCGTAACATCGATGCATGGTACAAGGCCTTCGACGTGAAAGCGGGACAGAAGCTGTATCTGACACCGGAAAGCCGCGTGCGCATCTGGTAATCCGACTGTTTCCGGTGCGATATTTCCGTGTGATTTGCAAATTCGTGGAAGGATTTTCGTGAGGATGTTACACGTGAAACACAGAAACAGGCAGAGGGCCAAACGCACGTTATCTGCCAAACCTGAGCTATGTGCTTTCCAATCAGAGATGGCGGCGTCTGGTAAAAAGTGAAATCGCGGTGGCACTTTTTCGAGCGGGTTCAGGACCAGCCTCGGATCGTGCTCTCGCCAGGGCAATCGCTTTTGGATCCCAGGAGGAAATAGTTGAAGGATTGTGCGAAATAGTTGAAGGATTGTGTTTTAAAGAAGTTGAAGGATTATGCAGAGAAGTTGAAGGATTGTGCAGACGCCGATGAGGTCCAGCAAAGAAGCAGTGTGGCGTTTGTGCTCCATGGACCGGGTGGAGCGCGCCTGCAGCCATTCTACCGCTTTGGACCTATATTCATTTCCCGAGATGACGCCGCCTGAACTATTTTGAAATGCGATTGCATTGGGGCGGTCCTAAAATCGCGTTGACAACAATATCGTTGGTGCATTATGTTCGGCAGTGGTTCAGGGTCTGGTCTACAGACGAACCCTTGGAATGGTGATTCTTCCCGCTCCCCCCGCACGGCCATTCTCAAAATAGTGATGATCGGCATTCAACGAGGAGCACTGTGCGAAATCGAAGTTCACGACTGACCCTTGCGGCACTTTTGCTGACGGTTGCGGCGGCAACCACCAACTGCCTGGCGCAGACTTCCACCGCACCGACCGATTCGTCTTCCGCAGCCATAACTCCTGGATATTCCTGGTTGCGAATCAGGGCGTTTGTCAATGTCCCGCTCGCCGGGGCGAATGTTGCAGTGTACGACACCGCGGGAGATGTGATCTTTCAGCAGGACGACGCGACCAATCGGCAGGGTGTTTTTCCGGCGCATATTCAAAATCTGCCGCGGAATTTCCGTGTGACCGTGACCTTCGATGGAAACGCGCAGCAGGATCCGGGGCTTGGATCGCTGGGCCGGTTCACATTGAGCGCGGAGGTACGGAACTTCGATCCGGTCTACGGGATTGTGTACGTAAACCCGGCCACCACACTGGTGAGCCGGGCGATGCGAAGACTGCCGGATCACAATTTGGAGACGGCACGGGACCGGGTGCGGCGCTTTCTTCAACTGCCGCAGAATTACAGCCTCGGCGACGCGCTGTGGCAAGGGACCGGCTACAAGTCCCCGTACTTTTCTGAATCTGCGTTCATGACGGCGGTGCGGCAGTACGGCGGGATGGAGACCTCACTGAATGCAGCTGCGCAACTCCTGACGAAGCCCGGGTTTCCCACGCACTCGTTCGCGGATGCCCCGCCGGCGGGAGCGGCGAACCCTCTCGCTTTTATCGGCTTGAACCTGGCGAAAGGAGCCTTAGTGTATCTCGCCGGGCGCGGAGTTGGCTGGGTGCTGGGTAGCGGCGACAAGCCGGCCCCCCCGGGCGTAACCCCTCAAGACATTTCAAGCGTACAGGAGGGTCTGGCCGATCTGCAGGCGAGCGTGGACGGGCTGAAGTCGCAACTGGATGCGCTGAACCGGGAGGTTAAAGCGCAGTTGACGAAGATTCAATACGACCTGATCGCAGTGCAGGCGCTGCCGCTGGCGTCCAAGGTGAACGACGTCGAGGATGATATGACCTACTTCGCTCTGGGATGCCCGCCGATACTGGAAACAGACAGCGGGATGGACGGCCGGAGGTTTGGCGAGTTCTGCACGGCACAAAGGCGGACGATCGAAGCCCAGTTGAGCAGCGTGGATATCAATAAGTCGTTCGGAACACTCTCGACCTATCTGCTGGACAACAAGACGGTGGGCTTCGATGGAATGATTCATTTGTACAGCCAGTCACTAGGCCAGGCTGTGCGTTTTTTCCGGGCGGCGGATTCGACCAAGCTGGAACGAATGTTCGAATTCTGGAGCGGGGTGCAGACGCAGTCGGCGAACCTGAAAGTGGAGCTGCTGCATTTGAATGGAGCGCAAAACAATCCGGGCGGGGTGAAGCAACTGACCGATTTTTTGGGTGATGCGGAGGCCGACCCGGCGACGCAGGGAACGTTCCAGAAGACGCTAGAAGTGGAGCGGAAGCTGATGTTTCCCGCCGTTCCGGCTGGCGCCGTGATCCATACGCGGGATCAAATCATGTGGTTGATTCAATATCCGGTGAATGGGGGGACATGCGGCCCGCCGCCCGACGGGTCGGGAGCGTGGAACTATCCACTGACGGAGCCGGTGACCATTGATGGGTTGAAGTGGCTTTCTCCGAGCCGGGCGGAGGCGAAGGCGCTGATCGAAGGATGGACCGGACCCAGCCAAAATCAATGGCTGATCGAGCAGACGCGGGCGGTGGCGCCCGACATGCCGGAGAGTCCGGGCTTTCCCGACGTCGTGCATTTCCATGCCTCCTGCCCTGTCCCCTTCTATGGAATCTGGCCGGTTATCTGGACGCGGGATTATACCGGCGAGACAGTGACGTTTTTCGGCCACACGTATAAGGTGGCCTACGTCGTTGGCATGAAGCTGGGGCCAGAAGTGGGAGACAAGGGCGTGGTGGGATCTATTGAGTACGACTGGCTTGCGCTGGACCGCAGGCTGAATGCCGGGGAGCAGTACTACTGGTATCCGGGGCAGTAGCGGGCTGGCCTATTGGGAGGTGGCCTGCTTGCCCTCAGGCACAAAGCGATATCCCACTCCTCGTACCGTCTGCAGATAGACCGGGTGCGCGGGATCGTCTTCAAGATAACGACGCAGGCGCACGATGAAGTTGTCGATGGCCCGGGTGTCGGTGTCCTCATGCAAATGCCATACCTGCTCCAGGATCTCGCTGCGTGAAATCGCGCGACCGGGATTGCGAACCAGATGCCGCAGCAGTTCGGCTTCCATCAGCGTGAGGCGGACATTCTTATCCGCGGTTCGCAATTCCAGGAGGGAAAAATCGATGGTTCTGCCAGAAAAAACGTACACGTCCTGCGACTCGGACTGCGATTCGGCAGGCTGAGGACGAAGCCACTGCAGGCGCCGGAGCAGCCCCTTCAACCGGGCGAGAAGGATGGATAGCTCGAACGGCTTTGCCAGATAATCATCGGTTCCAGCCGCAAAACCCTCGAGAATATCTTCCGGACGTCCACGCGCGGTCAGCATCAGCACGGGCGTGTAGTTTTCGGCAGCCCGCATGGCGCGGACCACGGCGAATCCATCGATCCCCGGCAGCATGACATCGAGGATGATGGCATCGAAGGCTTCGCGTTTTTCGAGGAGCAAGTCGAGCGCAGTTTCTCCATCCGCCGCGACCATCGCTTCGTGGCCTTCGGCCTGAAGGTTGAAGAGCAATCCCTGAGCCAGGTGCGCCTCGTCTTCGACGATAAGAATGCGGCCCTGCTTTTCGAGCACATTGTTGCCGTTCTCTGTCCGCATCTTCAGGCCTGGTGTTCCGTTCATCAACAATTCTCCGTTTATGGATGGAGCATGCGCGGCAGCTGCAGCGTAATAGTGGCGCCGCGGCCTTCACCTTCGCTGCTGGCGGTGGCGTCTCCGCCGTGCTGGCGGGCGATGGTGCGGACCAGAAACAGTCCCAGCCCGGTACCTTTCGAGCGCAGAACGGCCATACTGGGGGCACGATAGAACCGCTTGAAGATTCGCTTCAGGTGAACGTTGGAGATTCCAATGCCGTTGTCGGAAACGCGAATCACCACCCAGGCATCGTGTTCTATCGCGATCTGCACTCGGATGCGCGGATCTTTCGGCGAATATTTGACCGCGTTATCCAGAACGTTCATGATTGCGGCGCGAAGGTCCTCCGGATTGCCGAGCACCAGGGCCGATAGATTGCCAGTTTCGTCGGAAAGGGCAATGGTTCCAGGCGGCAGATGATTGCGCAGCGAGACCGTGGCGGCGCATTCCTCCACCATATTTTTGATGTCGACGCGAATGCTGATGTCGTCCGGGCCGCGCATACCGACTTCGCCGGCTTTTAGAACCTGCTCGACAGTCGCCAGCAGGCGCTCGCTATCGTCGATCATGATTCGATAAAATTCCTGGCGCTTATCCTCGCTGAGTTGACGACGCTGCAGGGTTTCCAGATACAAGCGCATGGAGGCGATCGGGGTCTTCAACTCGTGGGTGACGGCGTTGAGGAAACTATCGTGCCGCTCGTTGCGGCGAATTTCTCGTACGAGGAAAATGGTATTCAGGACGACGCCGGCGATCAGAATTCCAAAGAAAAAAACTCCGAGAATCAGGGGTACGATCTCATGCCAGTTGAGGATGACCCAGCGAACGTTCAGCGCGATGGCGAGTGCCACCAGACAGGCGCCCAGGGTGATAAAGAAGGCGATCGTTCCGCGTCGGCGAGTGATTTGCATGGCAGTTAAAGGCTGAAGACAAATGAAAAAGCCTGACGGAAGTATAGCCGTCAGGCTTCGGGCAGGAGAGGGACCTTTATCAGTTGGCGGCGTATGAGCCGGCAGGCCGGGGATCGTTCGGATCGAACTTCGCCACTTTTACCTGACGAGCGAGGCCGAGCTTTTCCAGCAGCCAGATGCCGTAGTAGTTGACATCGAATTCGTACCACGCTAATCCGTGCCGAGCCGAGACTGGATGCGCGTGATGGTTGTTATGCCATCCCTCGCCGCCGGTCAGCAGCGCAACCCACCAGCTGTTGCGGGAATCGTCGCGGGTTTTAAAGCGGCGGGAACCCCACTTGTGCGTCGCAGAGTTCACCAGCCACGTGGCGTGCAGGCCGATGGTGACGCGCAGGCAAATTCCCCACAGCACCCACGGCAGGCCGCCGATTGCCAGCAGGAGGAAACCCAGCACGGTGAGCGGGACCCAGTGGTATTTGCTTAACAAAACATAGAAGCGGTCCTTGGCAAGATCGGGAGCGTAACGGGCCAGTATTGCGGTTTCTGTATGCAGTGCCTTGCCCTTCAATATCCAGCCGGCGTGTGCCCACCAGGTACCTTCGGTGGGAGTATGCGGATCGCCTAGCTGATCGCTGTGCTGGTGGTGAACGCGATGTGTGGCTACCCAGAATATTGGGCCGCCCTCAAGAGCCAGAGTTGCGCAGATTGCAAGAATGCGTTCCAGCCATTTCGGGACTTTGTAGCCTCGGTGCGTGAGCAGCCGGTGATAGCACATGCCGATTCCAACGTTGATCGCGAGGAAGTAAGTTACGACGAGGACGGCCAGCGCGCTCCAACTGAAGTAGAACAGTGCGGCAATCGCGCCGATATGGAAGATGGCCAGAAAGATCGCCGTCGTCCAGGTGATGCCGTTGTCCTGGGTGGCGCGTCCCAGCACGGGAAGCGATGACTTGACCGCTGTTGCCGGGGTCGGCATGTATAGAGGAACAGAGATGCGAGTCCCGACAAAGGACGCCTCGGCGGTTTCCGAAGGTGAGATAGTGCTGGACGGGGTCGCAATTTTGTCCGTCGCGACAGCTTCGTAGGATACGGGGGTCACAGAATACCTCGAAGGGAAGAATCAGCAGGAGCTGTTACATCAAGGCTAGCAGCGGCTGTGAACAGCGACTGTAAGACTTTTGTAATTGCCGGATCATCAGTGACTAAAGTTTATTCTGCGAAATCCACGCGGACAGGATGGGGAATTATGCCGCGCTCGTATCCCATTGCCAGCAGACGGCGGATTGCGTCCTTGCCGTCCTCGCCGTAGTCGAGCGTGCGCTCATTGACATACATGCCGACGAAGCGATTGGCGGAGGGTGTGTCCAGATCGCGAGCATATTGCATGGCGTGGGCAAGCGCTTCCTCGCGATGGTCGAGCGCATAGCGAACGCTGTCGCGCAGCGCCTGGTTCATCATGCGATGGACCGCAGTACCCAGGCTGCGGCGGATCGCATTGCCGCCGAGCGGGAGGGGCAAGCCCGTCTGCTCGCGCCACCATGTCCCCATGTCGAGCACGCAGACCAGGCCGTCGCGAAGATAGGTCAGCTGGCCCTCATGGATGATCAGACCCGCGTCATACTTACCCGCCAGCACCTGCGGGATGATCTGATCGAAGGGAACAATTTCTGTTTCAACGCCGGGGAGGGCCATCTGCAGTACAAGATTGGCTGTGGTCAGCCGGCCGGGAATGGCGATCCGCACGTGGCGAATTTCGTCGAGAGAATACGCGCGCCGGGAGACGATCATCGGCCCATAGCCTTCTCCCACGCTGCCGCCGCAGGGCATCAGAGCGTAGTTATCCTGGACATAGGGATAGGCGTGAAACGAGATCGCAGTCACGTCGTAGAAAGCCTCGCGCATTGCTTTCTGGTTCAACGTTTCGATGTCGGTCAAGGTATGGGTAAAGCGATAGCCGGGGACCTTTATCTTGTCCCTGGCCAGCCCATAGAACATGAACGCATCGTCCGAGTCCGGACTATGCGCGATGCTGATTTCCTGTACCGCCGTCTGCGCCTCTGTTTCCGCTTGAGCCTTCGTGGCCGCCATTCACATTCTCCCAACCCTAGAGTAATGCAGTGAGGAGTCGAGAATATGTATGTTGCGGCGAATCCCGCTGAAAGACGCATCGCACGACGTGTCTTTCAGCGAAACCGGTCTAGGCTACGCCAGGATGCGACCCACGATACCGCAGCACTCCGCGTTGTGTTTTGATCAGCACCACCGCCGACACGCCGAGCAGAAGGCACTCAAACGCATAGTTGTATGCGCGGCGTGACGGTTTACGCATGCCGAGGGCCTTCCTGACGGGCAACAGGTTGGCGGATTTTTTGGTCGCCGGGTTCGGAACCTGGGCCTGGGTGATGGGAGCTAATGGCGTCGGGAATAGCGGTTTCGCATCTATCGTCTTCTCAGGGACAATCTGCGGTGGAATCGGCGCCGCTACTGCTTTCGGCATGACCGGCTCTGCTACGGAAAAATCCGGATCGGCGTATGCAACCTGGATGACGGGCACCGGAATTTCCGCCGAGCTGACCTTGGGTAATGCTTCTATGTCGGGACTGTCGAGATCGTACGCCCGGGAGATGGAAAGCTGTCCGCTTGTTAACGGGGTTGAATGTAAGATTCGGCGCGCTGTCGAGAGAAGCGCAAGACACAGCACAAAAATAGCAACCATAGCGGATACATAAAGGATCTGCATCGCAATCACCTTACGGGGGGAAATGAAAGGCTAAAGTGGAGTCATCATAGCAAAGTTGTTCCATTTTGGGATGAAAGATTTTGCCAAATTGGCAAAAAAGGAGCCAGAAGGGCAATAACCGGCTGGCGAGGCGCTATTTGGGGTCATTCCGGCTGCTCGCAAGCAGCCAGTCAAGGTACGGAGCGGTCCCATCTGTCACCGGAAGAACGATAAATTCCGGAATTTCATAGGGATGGAGCTGCTGGATTGTTTCCTTGAGCGCCGGGATGCGCTCCACGGAAGTTTTGATGATCAGCAGCACCTCCTCGGAGGTTTCCAGTCCGTCCTGCCATCGGTACACGGAATGCACAGGCTCGATACGGTTCACGCAGGCGGCAAGGCGCGACTCCACCAGCGTGCGGGCCAGTTGATCTGCCCGGTCGATATCGTCCAGCGTCGTCAGCACAATCCGCGCGTCGGTCACAAGAAGAATTATCCGCCTTTCTCCTTCGAAATTACCGGCCAGCTCAATGCATCAATATCCGGTATTCTGATTTTTCGGGAAAACTGAGAGAACGATGCCGACCAAAATTCAATTCGGGACCTCCGGCTGGCGTGCGATTGTCGCCGACGAATTCACCCTGCCGAACATTCGCCGCGCCGTCACTGGGATTGCCCGCTACGTGGCTAAGCAACCGGGAGAGCATCGCATTCTGGTAGGGCGCGATCCGCGGTTTATGGGTGAAATTTTCGTCGAGGAAGCGGCGCGGTTGCTGGCGGAGCATGGCATCGTTCCCGAGGTGATTCCGGAATCCGCGCCGACTCCAGCGATCGCTTACGCCGTGCGTCAGCGCAAAACCAGCGGAGCCATCAACTTTACCGCGTCCCACAACCCGCCGGAATATAACGGGATTAAGTTTTCCACTCCCGACGGCGCGCCTGCGCTGCCGGAAGTTACAAAGCAGATTGAAGCGGAAATTGTTGCTCTGGGCGATTCGATCCCGCCCGCAGGTACAGAGGAAGAGAAGTTTGAGCAAGTCGATGTGAAGCCGGACTACCTGAAGCGGCTGGGCGAACTGATCGATCTACAGGCGATTGCGAAAGCGCAGCTGCGGATCGTGGTCGATCCCTTCTGGGGCGCCGCGCGAGGCTATGCGCAACCGCTGCTGAATGAGCATGGCGTTTTCGCCGTCAGCGTACATGATTATCGCGACGTGCTTTTCGGGGGACATGCGCCGGAGCCGGACGATTCGTTGCTGGGTACCTGCAAAGCGAAGATGCGCGAAACGAATGCTGCGCTTGGCATTGCCTCTGACGGTGACGCGGACCGCTTTGGCATCGTGGATCGCGACGAAACGTTTATTCAACCCAACTACATCATCGCGCTGTTGTTTGATTATCTGGTGGAGTCGCGCGGCTGGCGCAACGGCGTAGCCAAAAGCGTCGCCACAACGAACCTGATCAATGCGCTGGCCGAACATCATAAAGTCAAACTGTACGAAACGCCCGTGGGATTCAAATACATCGGCGAGCTGATCAACCAGGACAAGATTGCCATTGGCGGCGAGGAGAGTGCGGGCCTGACAATTCGCGGCCATGTCCCGGAGAAGGATGGCGTTCTGGCCGGACTGCTGGTGGCGGAAATGGTTGCGGTGCGCGGAAAAACTCTGGGTGAACAACTGCAGGAGCTTTTTGCCAAAGTGGGTTCCTATTATCCGGTCCGCGAAAATTTCCACTTGACTGCGGAGGCAAAAGACAAATTCACTGAGAGGTTGAAGTCCGATCCGAAGGAGCTGGCGGGCCGCAAGGTTAAAAGCGTAGTGCGGACCGATGGGCTGAAGCTTATCTTCGACGACGGATCATGGGTTTGCTATCGTCTGTCGGGCACGGAGCCGGTCGTGCGGGCGTATACCGAAGCTCGATCGAAGGAAGATTCGGCGCAGCTTACCAAAGCCGCGGAGCATTGGGTTACGGAAGAATAAAAGATCAACAGGTAAAAAGACGTTGGCTTGGGAGAGAGAATGAAGTCGGAATCGCACAGGAAATTGCAACGTCAGCTGATTCCCGGAGATTCCGAACCCGAGCGGTTCACTGGAAGCTGGCCGAAGCGCGTGGTGTCGCGGGCGGTTGGAATGCGCCGCAAAGTCGCGACGGTGGTTCTCGTGATCCTATCGCTCTCACTGGGCATGTATGCGATCTTCGGCCACGATGGCATCGTCGCGTACCAGCAAAAACAGCGCCAGGCTACGCAGCTTCACCAGCAGATTTTGAGCTTGCAGAAGGAAAATGAACGCCTGGCACTCCACGACCAGCGCCTGCAAGGCGACCGCGACACGATCGAGTACGAAGCGCGCGAGCAGATGCACTACACCCGGCCTGGAGAAGTCATCTATACGCTGCCGGAAGCACCGAAGGCTACCCAGCACAAATGATCCGAGCTTGCGGCGAGAGCCGCTTCTTAGTTTCATTTCTCGATATTGCAGACTCGTGGAGCCACGCCATTCCTGATTAGAGTGCCATTCTCGGCTTGGCCAAAAGAGCGAACCATTTCCGCGTCTTTTCCTCGAACTCCGGTCAGCCTCTTTCCGAATTAGCATGGCAACGGCATTTGAATCCTGCGCGTCCAAGCAGGCGACAACCTCCCCCGGGGTTCGGCTTTTTCTTCGGCAGTGAGGTGACTCGGTGCGTTCTCTTGGAATAGGGATTTTTGCCCAGCTGATTTGGGTGGGGATTGCTTTGGCTGGATGCAGCAGTCCTAAACGCGAGAAGCCGACTCCGCCACCGAAGCCGCAGGTGATGAAGCATGCGCCACCCACCCCGATCGATATGAAAAAGGCGGAGCTGGACGAGAACACATGGAATCCGCAATGGGATGAGATTGTGGAGCAGGCGCTGCCGCCCGCGCTGTTGTCCGGGCAGGTACCCCGGGATGTGCGTCGATTCTGCCCCAGATTTTATGTTCTGAGCCCAGCGGACAAACGCGCTTTCTGGGCGTATTTTTTTCAGGCGCTTTCAGGGGCGGAAGCGGGCCTGAATCCGCGAGCGACTGTTCAGCATACAGATCCAATACCGGCGCCGAACGAAAAATATCCTGTACTGGGACGGACCGAAGGTCTGTTGCAGCTGAGCTATAAAGACGCCAAGCGGTATGGCTGCGATTTCGATAAACAGGCGGACAGCGGGTTGGCAGTCCACAGCCCGGAGCGGACGATTCTGCAGCCGGAGAACAACCTGCGCTGCGGGGTGAAGATTCTGGTGAACCAGATTATCGATCAACACAAGCCGCTACTGACGCGCAGCTCCTATTGGGTTACATTGCAGCCGGGTACGATGAGCCATCGTAATTTCGTCAAGCAGATGACCAATGTGCCGGCGGTCTGCGGTCCGCCTTCGATGGCAAAACATTCTCGACGATTGCGGGAAGATGCCGAGCGCTAGAGCAGCCGAACCTCCTTCTCGCCTACGCTTTGGCCGGAAACATGGAACCGATCTTCGTCCATGCCAGCGCCACGGCCAGCGACACTACAATCCCAAATGACACTTCCAGAAATCGTTCCCAGGCGATGTACCAAATGGGTTCGTTGTGGGGAATCAGAACGATGATGGCGACAGCCACTCCGGCGAGCCGACCGGCGTTTTGCAGGTGAAGGGCCGTGCAAAGCATCATGACGATCAGCACCCCGAGGGCAAAAACCACGATCCACTGGTGCCATACCATCGCCGTCAGCAGCCCGATCAGCGACCCGATGGCGGTTCCGGCGAGGCGATCACGAGAGGCAGTCACGGTTGCGCCGACCTCCGATTGCATGACCACAATGGCACTGATCGCCGCCCAATAGCCTGCCGGCAGGTGCAGCAGCATTGTTAGCCAATAGGCCAATCCCGCCGCCACGGCTGTGCGGAGTCCCTGATGGAAACTCAGCCGGTCCGGGTGAGCGGCGGCTGCAGGCGCCGGTTCAGTCATGCAGGCATTATTCCATGCACTGGCTGGACCGGGCCTACCGGCACCGCTCCCATCCGATGGACACGTGTTCTATTTGCGTTCTGCGCGGAGTGCTTTCTGGACCTTGCTGTGCCGGATGCTGTATGTGAAATAGATTGCCAGCCCGACCAATAGCCAAAGCACAACAACTTCCTTCGTCAGCGCGGGAAGGCTCCAGATGAGATAGAGTGCCGTCACGATTCCGCAGATCGGCACCAGCGGTACCCAAGGTGTTTTGAACGGGCGGTGCAGGTTTGGCATGCGCCGGCGCAGAATCCAGACGCCCGCGCAGACAATGGCGAAGGCCAGCAGCGTGCCCATGTTCACCAGCTCCGCCAGCCGATCAATCGGCAGCAGCGCCGGTAAAAACGCCACCACGATACCGACGATGATATTGGAGAGATATGGGGTGCGGAAGCGGGGATGGATTTTCCCCGCCCATTTCCAAAGCAGGCCATCGCGCGACATCGAATAAAAAATGCGGCTTTGGGCCAGCAGCATGACCAGCATGACCGTGGCGAGGCCGAAGACCGCGCCGAATTTGACCAGGAGGCTGCCCCATTCGACGCCGGTCGCATCGATGGCTACCGCCATGGGATCGGCCACATTCAGGGTGGTATAGCTGACCATTCCGGTCATTACGATCGAAACCGCGATGTAAAGAATGGTACAGATCACCAGCGTGCCCAGGATTCCGATCGGCATGTCGCGCTGCGGATTTTTTGCCTCCTGCGCGGCGGTCGATACCGCGTCGAACCCGATGTACGCGAAAAAGATCGATGCGGCTCCGGCGGTAACCCCTCCCCAGCCAAATCGCCCCGGTCCTTCCGCTGGAGGTATAAAGGGATGCCAGTTGATATGAGGAATATGTGGGTGGTGCAGAAGGAAACCAATCCCGATGACAAGGAATACGCCGACCGCGGACAATTTAATTAGCACCATCGCGGTGTTCAGGTTCGCAGATTCCTCAATTCCAATCACCAGGATCAGGGTGACGATCAGAATGGCCACAAACGCGACCAGGTTGAAAACTCCCGTAACATGCGGCAGGGCGGCAGGATTCATTCCCGGAGGGAGTGCCATCCGCGGCAGCCAGTGTCCGTGAAAGAGATAGAGGACATCGCCGGGAGTGGTGGTTAACTGTGGCGGAATGTAAATACGGAAATCCTGCAGGAGGCTGACAAAATAGCCGCTCCATCCGGAACCGACAGAGGCCGCACCAAAGGCGTATTCGAGCACCAGATCCCAGCCAATCATCCAGGCAACGAACTCGCCGAGAGTGGCGTATCCATAGGTGTAGGCGGAGCCGGCAATCGGGATGAGCGCGGCAAACTCCGCATAGCAGAGACCGGCGAAGGCGCAGGTGATGCCCGCCATAACAAAGCTGAGCGCAACCGCCGGCCCGGCATGTATGGCCGCCGCTTGCCCTGTCAGCACAAAGATGCCGGCGCCAATTACGGCCCCGATGCCCAGAGTGATCAGATTCAGAGGGCCCAGCGCACGCTTCAGCTCGTGTTCGCCTTCCACGCGCGCTTCGCTTAGCAGCACGGACATTGGCTTGATAGCGCCGAGTCTCGCCATGTAGGAAGATTCTCGCCCGACGTGCTTCCGGTTTAGGTTTGGATACGGGCATATCTCTCTCGCGGAAGCTCTGGCCGTCTGGATCGGGCAGCTCTGTCCAGAGCGTTTATGTGAGTCACCGGATAGCCTATCGTATTCCGCAGATTTTGGCGTGAAGGAAATTGGACTTTGCTTCAGACTGGCTGGGCCGAGGTCAACACTTCCATCAAGAGATTGAATCGTAAGCGCAGTTTGGGTAGCGGTTACTTTGCCGGCGTTAGTTCGTAATTCATAATTTTTCCGTTGGAATCATAAAGCTCCAAATGCGGTTTGTTGTTGTAATCGACATACAGCTTGATTGCGTCCTGACCCAGCCGATTTCTGATGAAAAGACCGGCATTGTCATACTGAACGTTTTCTTTGTTGCCGCGTCGGACGCCGATGAAAAGTCTACGCGTTCTGTAGAGACCGTTGCGCAGTGCTTCCTCTTTCAATGTCTTTTGCTGATCTGGCGGCAGCTTGCTCAATTGCTCGTCGATGCCATACTCCTGCTTTATTCTTGTCCAATCGGGGCGACTGTTGATTTGCAGTCCGTCTGAGATGAGCTGTCCACTTTTGTCGACATGCTCGGTGTGATTTAGATAGACGTTCTGGTCCTGCCGGTATTGATCCATGGTGAGGCTGACATCGGAATCCTGCCCACCGGGAATGGCGTGGCCGTAATAAACAAGGCCGCCGGTTTCTTCGCCTTCATTGTTGTAAAACATCAGGCCGGAAAACAAAGGTGCATCATGCGAAGCTCGATACGCCTGATGAAAACCCGCTGCGTTCGAGAGTTTTGCCTTCACAATCCCGTTCTTTTCCAGGATATTAACCTGCTGGGCATCAATGGCACGAAAATGTTCGATTGGAAGAAGAGGATAGAACATATTGATCCAGAGAATAGCAACTGCGAGGAGAAGAAGGACGATACAGACTTGCAAGATGCGGATTTGACGAAGAAGTTTAGGTTCCAATGAATTCTCCAATGCGCCTGTTGCGGTTCGATCATATCGCAGACGTGAAAGATTCAGCATAATGAGAAGCCGAGAGAAAAAGCAGGTCCCTCCACTGCGTTCTCGCTGAAGCGAGAACTACGGTCGGGATGACAATCTAATTTCTATGGGCTAAGTAGCGCGAGAAATTCTTCGGCCATTTGTTGCGCGCTTGGGCCGCCGGTTAAGGGCAGCAGGCCGGAGATGACCGCGATCGAATCGGCTCCGGCGTCGATCACGGAGCGGCAATTCTCCCGTGTAATGCCGCCGATCGCGACCAGCGGTTTGTGCGTCTGACTCCGCGCCATTCGCAGGCCGGCCAGACCCACGGTGGGATCGGGATTGTTCTTCGTGGCTGTGGGGAAGATCGGGCCGTACGCGATGTAGTCGCAGCTGGTTTCGTTTGCCTCGATCAGCTGTTGCAGAGAATGCGTGGAGACGCCGACCCATGCGTCTGAACCTACGATGCGGCGTGCGTCGCCTGCGCTGAGATCGTCCTGGCCGACGTGAACGCCATCGAAACCGGAGAGCAGCATGAGATCAGGCCGGTCATTCATTACGAGCCTGGCCTGACCGCCTAAAAAAATTCTTTTCAGCTCTGCTGCATCGTTCAGCACGGCGCGCGCGCTGCCTTGCTTGTTGCGGTATTGCAGCAGCTTGATTCCGGCGGCGTGCAATTCCGCAGCAAATGGCACCAGATCCAGAGCGCGGGCCTGCAGCAGATCAGTATCCAGAATGGCGTAGAGGCGCGGAAGGGTCATGGCTTTATACCCAATCCTGCGCACCATGATAGATGTGGAGAATTTCAATGGCCTCGGATTTCACGGCATAGACGATGACATAGGGCAGAGGCGTGAGCGGCAATTCTCTGGTGCCGCTGCGGTGGCCGGGCCGGCCTATTTCGGGTCTGGTTTTGAGCGAACGCGCCGCTCGTAAATCGCGCGTATCGTCGGCTCGGAAAAACGCGGGAAGCGCCGGTCAAGGTAGTCTTTGATGTTCTCCAGGTCATCGGCGGCAGGAACGGTCCAGCGTATTCGCATCAGGGTCTGAACATGCGATCGATGCGGGCGTCCATCTCGGCCTCTTCGATAAACTCGCCGCGTTCGGCGGCCGCGATCCCTTTTTCAACGGCGGCGAGGAAGCGGGATTCCTCGTCGAGTAAACGGAGGGCGGCGGATTTGACAAAGTGCGGCGCATCGGTCCCCGACTTTGTGGCCATGCGCGTTATCTGCGCTTCCTGCTCCGGCGTGAATTGCACTTCCATGTTTTCCAGCCTACGAAATTAGGAGCAGACGAGCAAGCGGCATCGCACCGAAACCTCTGGACCTCCCATTCCAGCATCGATCGAGAGCTCCGCTACTGGGCAGCTTCGCGGCGCAGTTTTTCGCGCTCAAAAAAGCGTTCCATAAATTTCGTATCGAACTCGCCGAGGCGGAAATCCTCATCGGCGAAGATGCGCTTCTGCAGGGGAATCGTGGTGTGGATGCCTTCGACAACAAACATGCCGAGCGCTCGTTCCATGCGGGCGATTGATTCCGGCCTGTCTTTGCCATGCACGATCAGCTTGGCTATCAGCGAGTCGTAATAAGGCGGCACGATCCCTTCGGCATACTGCGCTGTATCCACGCGAACGCCGTTACCGCCGGGCACGTTGTAGGCGGTGATCTTTCCGGCTGAGGGAGTGAATTTTTCCGGGTGTTCGGCATTGATGCGGCATTCAATCGCATGGCCGCGGATCTCAATCGGGCGGGGCAGGATATCGTTCAGTTTTTCACCGGCTGCAATACGGAACTGCGCCTTGACGAGATCGACGCCCGTAACCATCTCGGTGACTGGATGTTCGACCTGGATGCGCGTATTCATTTCGATGAAATAGAGCTTGCCGTCTTCATCCATCAGGAACTCAACCGTGCCGGCATTCATGTATCCGATGTTTTCCAGGCACTTCTTCAATGTCGCGCCAATCTCCTCGCGTATCTTTGGCGTGACCTGCAGCGACGGAGCCTCCTCGATCATTTTCTGGTGGCGACGCTGGATGGAACACTCGCGCTCGCCAAGGGAAAGGACGTTGCCGTGCTCATCGGCCAGGATCTGAAATTCGATGTGGCGTGGCCGCTCGATAAATTTCTCCATGTAGAGATCGCCATTTCCAAAGGCGTTCTGCGCTTCGGTGCGAGCGGCGCGGAAGAAGTTCGGCAGCTCGTCGGGAGTGCGAACGATGCGCATGCCGCGTCCGCCGCCGCCCGCGGATGCTTTGAGAATGACGGGATAATCGATGTGCTTTGCCCAGGTGAGCGCCTCTTCCTCGCTCTGAATGACGCCGTCGGAGCCGGGCAGGATGGGCACTTTCGCCTTCTTCATGGACATGCGCGCTTTCTCTTTTTCGCCCATCAGCCGTGTCACTTCCGGCGGCGGCCCGATGAATTTGATGTTGGAGGCGCGGCAGACCTCGGCGAAATTCGCGTTCTCGCTCAACAGGCCATAGCCGGGATGGATGGCATCGACATCGGCGATTTCCGCCGCGCTGATGACGGCAGGAACATTCAGATAGCTGTCGGAGGAGCGGGGCGGACCGATGCAGATGGCTTCATCGGCAAAGCGCACGTGCAGCGAGTTGCGGTCGGCTTCGCTGTAAACGGCAACCGTGCGAATGCCCATTTCCTTGCAGGCGCTGATAATGCGCAGAGCGATTTCGCCGCGATTGGCAATCAGAACTTTTCGGAACATAGACCTCGACCGGGTGATTCTTACATCTGATTCCCGTTGCTGTAGAGATGAACTATCGCGGCCGAATGGCGAAGAGCGCTTGACCATATTCGACTGGCTGTCCGCTGGACACCATGCGTTTTACGATTTCGCCCGATGCGTCGGATTCGATCTCATTCATCAGCTTCATCGCTTCCACGATGCAGACTACCTGGCCGGCCTCGACCTTATCGCCAACCTTCACGAACGGTTCTGCTCCGGGTGCGGAAGCTTCATAAAACGTGCCGACGATGGGAGATTTGATAATGTGCAGACCCGCCTCTTCGCCTGTGCTGGACGGAATTTCGTCGCTTGCCTGCATGGAAGGAATCGACGGCGCCCGCTCGCCTGTAGCCGGAGCCGGCCTCGCTGCCTGCTGCAGCTGAGAAGCGATCTGGCTGGTATCTGCATTCTCCGCGGCACTGCCCTGGCCGGCGAAGCTGAGCCGGACCTTCAGGCCCTCCTGCTCCAATTCAAACTCGCCCACTTCCTGCTGTTTGAGAAACTCGATCAGTTCCTTGAGCGACTGCAACTGTCCAGCATTCATATGTCGGCTTGCTCCTTACCCGTACTGCCCGTCTGTTTCCGTCATTTCAGTATAGTTGCCCGGCTGGACGATCATTGATGAAGACTCCGAAGGGTTACTACGAGGCACTGTCAAACCGGCAAAACGCAGATCCCTCCGCTCCGCTGCGCTTCGGTCGGGATGACAATACATTAAAGTTCGATCCATGCTTTCGTCGACGGGGTCAGGACTTCCGATCCGGCGCGCGTCACCAGCACCATATCTTCGATGCGAATGCCGAAGCGACCCGGGCAGATACACTCCGGGTTCGATGGTGATGACCATGCCCGGCTCAAGAGTCTGGGGCTGTCGGGCGGCGATGCGCGGGCCTTCGTGGATTTCAAGACCAACTCCATGGCCCGTGGAATGAGTAAAGAAATCCGCCAGTTTCGCCTGCCGCAGGACGCTGCGCGCCGCTTCGTCCACCTCTCCACAAGTCACTCCGGGGCGAACAGCGGCAACCGCCGCCATCTGCGCCTCCAGCACCGCAGCGTAAGCGTCGCGCTCTGCGCTTGTTGGCCGGCCAAGGTGTACGGTGCGCGTCATGTCGGAGCAATAGCCACCGAGCATTACACCGAAGTCGAGGACCACGAACCCGCGCCGGGGCATGCGCTCAGTGCTGGCGTGTCCATGCGGCAATGCGGAGCGCGCGCCGCTGGCCACAATGGTTTCAAAGGACATGCCCTCCGCACCTGCCGTACGCGCTGCAAACTCGAGTTCCGCCGCGATCTCTACTTCGCGTTTTCGAGGTTCGATGTGGTTCAGCAACTGTTCAAATAACGAGCAGCCCAGGCGCGCGGCGGCCCGCAGCTGAAGAATCTCTTCGGCATCTTTGATCTCCCGCAGGCGAGCGACTGGAGAAGCCACCGACTCGAAAAACTTCCGTCGCTGTTTAGGGGCAATCCATTGCCGCATGGTATCGAGCGCAGCGACCGTTGTGTGTTCGCCGTCGAAGGCGCAATGTTCAGTACCTTGTTTTTGCATCCAGGCGCACGCTTCTTTCAGCACAGGTCCCTGGGCGATAACCACACCGGCATTCTTTGTCTGCAGCCGGGCCTGCTCCATGTAGCGGCCATCGGTGAAAAGGATGGGTCTTAGCGGAGCTTTGCGAGCGAGAGAACGGCGTACCGGCACGACCAGTGCGGCATTCGATCCGGTAAAGCCGGTGAGATAGCGGATATCCGGAGGATGCGTCACCAGCATGGCGTCGGCACTGCCGGCTGCGGATTGGAGCGCGGCAGCCAGCCGCTTCAGGCGAACCATACGTTCATATCCAGAAGATCAGTAGCGGTTGGTATTTGGCGGAGGCCTGCGATTGTTGGTTGGCTTGCGTCGTAAGCTGCCGGATCAGGTCCACTTCATGCTGGCGATAAGGTTTGCCATCGGGATAAAAGATGTCGTGGAACCAAACCGTTGGCTTCATAAGCACATACGGCCTCTGCCAGGAATCCCACGGCAGATTCGTCTGCGTCTTGCCATTCACCAGCCCCCAGTTGATGACGCCAACGTGATACTTCAGCGCGATCGGCAGATCGGTGTCGAACAGACTGTCGGCGCTTCGTGCCATGTACTCGGTGCAGAGAATTGGCCGGTGATAGGCTTCGAGCTCCACGATGTGCTTCTCGAAATCTTCCGGAAAGCTGTAATTATGGAAGGTCAGAATATCGGACTGCGTCAGTTGGATCTTTTCGACCGGCTGCAGTTTTGAAATATCGTCCCAGTCGCCATAGAAAAGCCCGCTGGTCAAAGGCTGCGTCGGGTTCTGCGACCGCGCCCAGTCGTAGACCTGCGGCAATAATTCGGCAACAAGCTGGCGCTTCGTCTTTCCGCTTTGCAGGTGTCTGATAATCGCCGTCGCCATTGTCCGGTTCATTCCACAGATCCCAGGCGAGAATGCGAGGATCGTTGGCGAAAGCTCCGATGACGCCTTTCACGTAAGCCTCCAGCCGTGGATATTGGGAGGGGTCGCTGAGCGCGGCCATTCCGGGACTTTGCACCCAGCCGGAGTTGTGCACACCGGGAATGGGAGGACGCTGCGGCCCAAGCTTCGGATCGGGGTCCCAACAGGAATCGAACAGCACGAAGACGGGCCGGATATGATGCCGGGCGGCAATGGAAAGAAAAGTGTCGATGCGTTGCTGGAAACCCTTCGCGTCCTGCTGCCAGAGCAGGTCATGCAGGAAGACGCGCATGGTGTTCATCCCGATGGCCTGCGCCCAACCCAGCTCCAGGTCGATCTCCCTGGGGTCGAAGGTCGCTGCCTGCCACATTTCCAGTTCGTTGATCGCATCGCGCGGGATGTAGTTGGCGCCCACCAGCCAGGGCTGCTGCTCATACCAGGCATTCGCCCGCGCTTCGCTCCAGCGCTGGGGTGCGGCTGCCGTTGCGGACTGGGCAGCTGTGCTGGTGCCGCAGCGGCGGACTGCGCTCTTGAAGACGGCGCGGGAGCCAGAGATATAGCGGCAAGAAGAAGAAATGAAAGCAATTGGCGCATAACTGCGGAAAGTGTACTATGCGAACGCCCGTTGCGGCGCGATCGAAACATAGTTCGCGGCGGTAATGATAAGTCGACCGGTTCATGAATATTCTTTGTGGCAAAATGACGGTGAATGGTAGGCTTGAACGACGATCAGCCGATACCCAGTCGCATATCTCTCTTGCCCTAGTGTCGGGAACACCACATGGAGATGAAACAGAGGGGGACAACGGTAGTCCGGCACAATGCACCACTTGCTTTTTTTGTAGCGCCTTCGGTTCTCCGTCACCCGGGCAAATCCGGGTTCAAGTTGATGAAATCGCAGAGAAGCTCGCTCGGCATGTGCCCGGAGCGATTGTGCGCCGATTCCGGGCCGCCGACGGCGAAAATCGGCAATCGGCGGGTCGGCGTGACTGATCGTGTAGCTGCCCCGTAAGGATCATATCGAGTGAAACGCATATCCCCATTTGTGATCACCAGGCCGCGGCCAGAAGCCGTCTCACGGCTGTTCTGTTTTCCTCATGCGGGCGGAGGTCCAGTGGTGTTCTTCGACTGGTCGGAACGCCTCGGCACCC
Source organism: uncultured Acidobacteriota bacterium (assembly GCA_963823295.1). Classification (GTDB taxonomy): domain Bacteria; phylum Acidobacteriota; class Terriglobia; order Terriglobales; family Acidobacteriaceae; genus JAKAAZ01. Next base: position 264,315 of record CAWGLF010000014.1, on the reverse strand, counting down.
GGGTTGAATGTGTCAGCCTGCTTTATGCTGGAAGAGGACAAAGACTGCGGGAGAAACCTTGCCTTAGCGTTGAAGATCTGGTCAGGCAAATCAGCGAGGTTTTCTCCGCCTATACGGCCAAGCCCTTCGCGTTTTACGGCCATAGCTTCGGCGGCATTGTCGCCTTTGAGCTCGCGAGAGAGATGAAGCGCTCCGGATTGCCCGGACCTGAGCACTTGTTCGTCGGAGCAACGCGGCCTCCCCACCTGGAACTTCCATTTCCACCGATCCACGAACTTGGGGATGCGGACTTTATCAGCAACGTGCAATGCCGTTATGGCGGCATGCCTGCGGCAATTCTCCAGGACCCGGAGGTTCTGGAGATGTTCCTTCCGGCCATGCGCGCCGACTTCACCGCTTACGAGACGTATCGGTTCCAACCGGGCGAGCCTCTCGAGATTCCTATAACCGCATTTGGGGGTGCGAACGACAGCGCGGTAAAAATTGATTCCCTTCGGGAATGGTCATTGCATACGGTCGCGGGTTTTGATATGAACGTGCTACCCGGCGGGCATTTCTTCCCCACGACAAGCGGAAGGGAACTGATCGACGCAATAAATGTCCGCATGGCGAGCGCGTATGGTTCAGCAGAATTCCACGTTAGCAAGCTAAGGCAGCGATGAATCAGAAAGAAAAATCACACGGCGTGACCAACGGACACCGTTCCCGGAGTTATGCTCACGATCCTATTGCAATCATCGGGATAGGGTGCCGCTATCCGGGGATATCGAATCCCGTGGAACTCTGGCAAACCCTGATGGCGGGCAGGGAAGCGATTGGTCCCTACCCAGGCGGCCGCTTTGCGGAACTGGATCGCTTGTTCGAGCAGGCGGCGCAGCACACCTCGAACCGTGTATTGACCAACCGCGGCGGATTCCTCGAAGATGTCGCCGGTTTTGACTCGCAGTTTTTCGAAATTTCGCCACGGGAATCCATCTATATAGACCCGCAGCACCGGCTGCTGCTGGAGGTCGCCTGGGAAGCGCTCGAAGATGCCGGCCAGGTAAGGGAAGCTTACGATGGCTCGGCGACGGGTGTGTACACCGGCTTGTGGACGAATGAATATGAATCTCGTTTGTATGAGTCGGCGACGGAAAATGATTTTTATTCGGTGACGGGTTGCGGCCGCGCCTCGGCCTCAGGGCGACTGTCGTTCACGTTTGGGCTGCAGGGGCCGAGTGTGACCGTCGATACGGCCTGCTCGTCCTCGCTGGTCGCTGTGCAGATGGCATGCGAAGCTCTGCGCAGCGGTGAAATCGACATGGCGCTTGCCGGCGGCGCGAACCTTATCTTAGGAGCCGGAGATTTCTGAGCTTTTCACCAAGGCGAAAATGCTTTCGCCGGATGGCCGCTGCAAGTTCGGAGACGCCTCGGCCGACGGTTTCGTGCGCAGCGAAGGGGCCGGAATTCTTGTTCTGAAGCGGCTTTCGCGGGCGATTGCCGATAAAGATCCGATATATGCTTTGATCCGCGGCGGTGCGGTGAATAACGACGGCCGCAGCAGTGGACTGCTGGTGACGCCCAGCCGCGCCGGGCAGCGCGAGATGCTGCACGCGGCATGGAAAGCTGCCGAGATTGCGCCGAAGGATCTTTGCTATATCGAAATGCACGGCACCGGAACCAGTGTCGGTGACCCGGTGGAAATCGAAGCTGTTGGAACGGCGCTGGCCGACGCGGGTGCCACAAACTGCTGCGCGCTGGGATCGATCAAAACGAATCTGGGGCACACGGAATCCGCCGCCGGAGTATCCGGCCTGATCAAGGCGGCGCTTGCTCTGCAGCATCGCGTGATTCCGCCGAGCTTGCATTTCAGGAACCCGAATCCGAAGATCGCGTGGGACCGCATTCCGGTCCGTGTTGCCGCCGAGGCTCTCGATCTTATCGGAGCGAGCAGGGCCCGCTGCTAGCGGGCGTGAATTCCTTTGGGATCACCGGAACGAACGCGCACATTGTGCTCGAAGAAGCGGACCGCCAGCCGGAGAAGAATTTTCAAGGGGACGGTCCCTATCTGTTGCCGATTTCAGCGAGAAGCCCGGAGGCTTTGCAAGCCCTCCTGCGCTCCTATCTCCGCCAAATGGAGGAAGCATCTGCGGATTATCCCGTTCGGGACGCCTGCTACACGGCCAGCGTGCGGCGAAATCATCACGAGTACCGGGCGGCGATTATAGGCGAAAATCTCGATGAACTGAAAGACAATCTAGCTGCCGCAATCAAAAATGAGGATTGCGACGGAGTGGTTACAGGTCGCGTAACCGCGGGCGAAAACAAGATCGTGTTTGTTGCCCCCGGTCAGGGCTCGCAATGGCTGGGAATGGCGCGGGAACTCTTCGACCGCGACCCGGTATTCCGCGAGGCGTTCGAACAGTGCGACTCGCTGATTGCCGAGGAGACGGGCTGGCGGCTTTCCAGCCGTGTGCTCGGTCCGGATGCGGAACTTTACCTCACACAAATCGACGTGATTCAGCCGGCGCTGTTTGCGATGAGCGTGGCCTTAGCCGCTGTATGGCGCGGGTGGGGCATTGAACCCGATGCAGTCGTAGGGCACAGCATGGGCGAAGTAGCCGCGGCCCATATTGCCGGCATTCTGAGCCTCGAGGACGCGGTTGCGGTGATTTGCCGGCGCAGCCGTTTGATGAAGACCCTCAGCAGCGGTGGGAGCATGGCGACCGTCGAACTCCCGCTCCACGAGATCGAAAAAATTCTAGAGTCCAGAGAGGGAGTCTCGGTTGGCGCCAGTAATGGCCCCCACACCACGGTGATCTCCGGCGACTCGAAGGCGATCGAAACGCTGTTGAAGGAATTTGAGGCTAAAGAGATTTATTGTCGTCAGGTCAAGGTAGACGTAGCCTCGCACAGCGCCCAAGTCGATCCGATTCTGGATGATCTCTTTGCTGCGCTCTCCGGAATCCGCCCGCAACCGGCAAAGATCCCCATGCTCTCCACCGTGACCGGGGAATATGTGTCCCGCGGCAATGAAAGCGGCACGGTGATGGACGCGGCGTATTGGGTAGAGAATTTACGCCGTACCGTGTTGTTCGCCCCAGCTATCAAAAAGCTGGCCAGCAGCGGGCATAATACTTTCATCGAACTGAGCCCGCACCCAATTCTGCTCCCATCGATTGAAGCGTCCGCGAGAGAGGTCGATCCGCATGCGCTGGCGGTTCCGAGCTTGCGCCGTGAGAAACCTGCGCGCGCTGCCATGCTGACGGGATTGGCGGCAATGTACTCGGCTGGCCGCAGGATTGCCTGGAACCGTCTGTATCCGGAGGAAGTTCGCTGTGTTCGGCTGCCGCAGTATCCCTTTCAGCGCGAGCGCTGCTGGCCGGAACCGGCCGATCCGGCGCGGGCTCGCTATGCGCACCCAGGAGAAACAACCTCGCTGCTGGGCCGCAGATTCGAGTCTTCGCTGCAGCCGAACACGCTTCTCTGGGAAAACGAGTTGGAAATTGCAAGCTTTCCTTATTTAAATGATCATCGGGTTTTGCGGTCCGCCGTATTTCCCGCCTCCGGACATGTCGATATGGCGCTATGCGCGGCCAGGGCCGTGGAGCCGGAGGGCATCTTCGAGGTCCGGAACGCCTCGTTTGCACGCGCGGCCTATATTCCGGATCAGGGGAGCAAGACCTTTCAGATTGCGCTGACTCCCGATGGAAACGGGGTCTTCGGTTTTGAAATTCGCACCCGCGCCGATGAAGGGGAAGCAGCATGGCCGTTGCGTTCGAGCGGTATCCTGCGGCGAGTCGAGCCGGATGCACCCACTCCCGAGCCTGTCTCTGTGGGCGACCTGCAACAGCGATATCAGACCCATCGCGATTCCGCCGACCACTATGGCAGGACCGTCAAAAGTGGCCTGCAATATGGACCGGCGTTTCAGCTGGTCGAGGAAGCCTGGGTCGGTGAGGGTGAGAGCCTGTGTCGCATTCAGCGCCGCGGTCCGGAAAATAACGATGGTTCCGTCATCCATCCCACGGTTCTCGATGCCTGCTTCCAGGCAATGGCGCATGTGCGGCCGGAGCAGGAGGCCTTCCATGCCGAGGACACCTACCTGCCGGTTGCGATCGAAAAAATCCGACTGTATCGGCAGCTTCCGGACGGGGTTGATCTTTTCGCGCAGGCAAAGCTGGTAAGCGCCGATGCGCACCAGGGGACCTTTCGCGCGAACATGCGCTTGCTCGACACCGAAGGCGCGGTCCTGATGGATATTGCCGGTATGGAGGTGAAGCGGGTCGCGCAGCAGAGCTTGCCGAATGCCGTCGAGCCGCTTTACACCCTGGACTGGGTCGAAGAGAATTCGAATGAGAAAGCCCAGGAAAAAGCCGAAGGGGTGGTCGCGCTTCTATCGAAAATCTCCTCCGAAAACTGGGTTATTTTCGCCGACAGTACCGGCATCGCAGAAGCGATGAAAACATCACTGGAGTCGGCAGGCGGACGTTGCACGCTGGTGCGGCCCGGTTACGCGTTCCGGAAGACTGCGGAAGGCGAATTTGAGATCAATCCGGCCGCGCCAAGCGATTTACAGCGACTGTTTGAGGATATCGGCGGTGTTCCCACGGCTATCGTCCACCTCTGGACACTCGACAACAATTCGCAAACTCCTATGACGCCGCAACATTGATTCAGGGGCAGGCCATTGGAAGCCAGCATGTTCCTGCGGTGGTGCAGGCCATTACCGCTGAAAACTGGCAAAACCCGCCGCGGCTATGGCTGGTCACGGCCGGAGCGATGACGGTCGGCAATATCGGTGATATTCCGAGGATCGAGAACTCCACGGTGTGGGGAATTGGCCGCACCGTCGCCCGCGAACACGCGGAGCTTCGGACCACGCTGGTCGATCTAAGCCGCGTGCCCGATGCAATCGAAGCGCGAGCACTGACCGCGCGCATTTGTGCCGACGGAAAAGAAGACCGGATCGCGTTGCGCGGCAGCAGTCAGTTATGTTGCGCGTGTGAAGCCGCTTTTGCAGTCTCCGCTTGAGACTCGGGTAGAAGCGCTGGCGGAATCCGAGCAGTATCGCATTGAAATTCCGGTACCCGGTATTCTGGATAACCTGGAACTGCGGGCATGCACGAACCTGCCGCCCCGTGCGCGGAGAAGTCGCCATCGAAGTTGTTGCCGCGGGGCTTAATTTCATCGATGTAACCAAGGTGATGGGCATCTACCCCGGGCTTGATCCAGCCGATCCGATTCAGCTGGGGATCGAGTGCGCGGGGCGGATAACATCGGTCGGCGATGGCGTCACTGCATTCCGGCCTGGCGATGAGGTCATCGCCATCACCCCTTCGATGCGAACGACCGCTCTCATGGGATCCTTCTGTCCGAGTGCCCGCCGAGATGGTCTTTCCGAAGCCCGCCAGGCTGAGCTTTGAAGAGGCGGCCACCACCCCGATCGCTTTTCTCACCGCGTACTATTCGCTGGTGGAGCTGGCACGTATCCGGCGCGGTGACTGGGTGCTGATTCACGCCGCCGCCGGGGGAGTTGGCCTGGCGGCCATCCAGATTGCCCGCTGGGCAGGTGCCCATATCATTGCGACCGCCGGATCGAGCGAGAAAACCGACTATCTACGCTCGATCGGCATCACCCACATCCTCAACTCCAGATCGCTCGATTTTGGCGGCGGCGTCATGGAGATCACCAACGGACGCGGCGTCGATATTGTTCTGAATTCTCTGACCGGCGAGTTCATCGCCAGGGGCCTCGAAGTACTCGCGCCCTATGGGAGATTCGTCGAACTCGGCAAACGGGATATTTACGACGACCGCAATGTGGGTCTGAAAGTCTTCCGGAAGAATCTTTCGTTCCATGCGGTCGACCTGGCGGCTGCAATTGAAGAGCGCCGGGCCTACATCGTCGAGCTTGTGGGTGAGGTTTTGCGCCATATCGAATCGGGCGTTTGGCGGCCGTTGCCTGTCCATGCGTTCTCTGCCGCTGAACCGGGCGAGCCGTTCCGCTTCATGGCCCAGGCGCGCCATATTGGAAAGATCGCCATCCGAATGGACCGGGATGTGAAGGTATTGCCGGCGAAGGACAAACCGTTATTCTCCTCCTCGGCTACCTATCTCATCACCGGCGGCCTGGGAGGTGTGGCCCTGACTGTGGCGGAATGGATGGCGAAGAACGGTGCAGGACATCTGGTGCTGCTTTCGCGCCGCGCGCCGACGCAGGAATCGGCCGAAGCAATCGGCAGGATCGAGGACGGCGGGCGCAACAGTTATCGCCGTCCGCGGAGACATTACACGCGAAGCCGATCTGGCCGCGCTGATCGAACGAATCCACGCCACCATGCCGCCGCTCAAGGGAATCATGCATACAGCGGCCGTGGTCGATGACGCGCTGGTCCTCGATCTGTCGCCGGAACGGTTCCTGCCGGTGATGGGCCCGAAGATTGCCGGGACATGGAATCTTCATGAGGCAACGTTGAACGAGAACCTCGACTTTTTCATCCTGTTCTCCTCGATTGCTGCCGTTCATCCGCAGCCGGGAATGGGAAGTTATGCCGCAGCGAATGCGTTTCTCGATTCGTTTGCGCAGTACCGGCGCGCCCTGGGCAAACCTGCAATCTCCGTCAACTGGGGCGGGTGGAACCAGATCGGGCTGGCGAGAGCCGCGGGTACGGGACGAAGCATCGAGGGATATGAGCAACAGGGAATGCCGAATTTCTCCGGGCAGGAAGCGCTCGCCGCGCTTGGCCGAGCCCTCGTAATCAATCCTGTACAGGTGATCGCGGTTCCGTTCGACTGGACCAGGTTCGCGGAATTTCATTCGCCCGGCGATGTGCCCTCTGCATTTGCGGAGATGGTTGCGCGGACCAACGCAACGGCTTCCGCTGAAACAAGCCGATCAGAGATTCTCGAGCAACTGGGCGGCGCCGATTCCAGCGAAGCAGCGGCAGGAAATTCTCGAAGTCTATCTGCAGGAAGTTCTCGGCCGCGTGCTCAAGCTGGCCACCCACAGGATCGACCGCGAACGGCCGCTCGGGAGCATGGGGCTCGACTCTCTAATGGGCCTGGAATTTGTGCGGCGGCTGAGCAACGCGCTGCAGATTGCGGTTCCGGCAACGGTGGTTTTCAATTATCCGACGGTCAAACTGCTGGCTACCCACCTGCTGCGCAGGTTGCAGATGGAACCTGTCGAGAAGCCGGTAGCCAAGATAGAAGAGTCCGCCAAACGGGACACGCTGAACGGCCATTATGGGACCGCGGCCGACGGTTCCGGCGAGCTTCCCGACATATCCGAAGAAGAGGCATTGCAGGCCCTGATGGGCAATGGACAGAGGAGTTCCTGATGACAGCCGAGGCGAATCCGCGCATCTCCCCGGCGAAGCTGGCGCTCGCTGTCCGGCGGCTCCGGGCCGAGAAGGAAAATCTCGACCTGATCGCGTCCGATCCCATCGCGATCATCGGCATGGGATGCAGATTCCCGGGCGGAGCGGCCTCGCCGGATGAGTTCTGGACTGCGCTCAAAGAGGGCCGCGACTGCATCAGGCGAAATTCCCGCCGCGCGTTGGAAAGACGCGGCGACGCTGCCGGCGCAGCTGCGTCGAGGCGGATATATTGCGGAGATTGACGGGTTTGATGCGGGCTATTTCGGCATTTCGCCACGCGAGGCTCAGCACATGGATCCGCAGCAACGGCTGATGCTAGAGGTGACCTGGGAGGCGCTCTGGGACGCAGGAATCGAGCCGGACAGCCTTGGCGGCACGGATGCCGGAGTGTTCGCGGCCATCTACAGCAACGATTATTTGAGGCTTCATTTCCGCGATCCATCCACCCTGACTGCACATGCCGGGATCGGTGCCGCGCACAGCGTGGCCGCAGGCCGGCTTTCCTTTTTGCTGAATATCAAGGGCCCAAGCCTGGCACTCGACAGCGCATGTTCCTCGTCCTTGGTGGCGACGCATCTGGCCGCTCAGAGCCTGCGCTCGCGGGAGTGCGGCCTGGCCATTGTCGCCGCCAGCAGCCTGAAGCTGCTTTCCGATGAAGTGCAGGTCTTTTCGAAATGGGGCATGCTCGCGGGCGACGGGAGATGCAAGACGTTCGATGCTGCCGCCGACGGTTTCGCGCCCGGCGAAGGCTGTGGCGTACTGATCTTGAAACGTTTGTCCGATGCCCTTCAGGATGGCGATCGAATCCGAGCCGTCATTCGCGGCACGGCGGTGAATCACGATGGCAGAACCACCGTTCTGACGGCCCCGAACGGTCTTGCGCAGGAGGCAGTGCTGCGCGCGGCGCTCAAGAACGCAATGCTCGAGCCCTGGGAGGTTAGCTACATTGAGACCCACGGCACCGGGACATCGCTCGGCGACCCGATTGAGATTGAGGCGGTCAGTACCGTATATGGGCACGCTGGGCCAGCCGCGCCGCCCTGTGTACTGGGCGCGGTGAAGACGAATCTTGGACATTTGGAGGCGGCAGCCGGAGTTGCCGGGCTGATCAAAACCGTCCTGTGCCTGGAACACGGGGAGATCCCCAGAAATCTTCACTTCCACCGCCTGAATCCGGAGATTTCGCTCGATGGGACGCGGCTGAAGATTGCGATCGAGAACGTTCCCTGGAAGCGCAGCAATCAACCGCGGGTTGCAGGGATCAGCTCCTTCGGTCTTGGAGGGACAAACGGCCATATCCTTATTGAGGAAGCGCCTTTGTTGCCTGCGCGAGACGGCGCGATCGGTGGCCGCGCGATTCCGTTGCCTGCTCATCAGTGGCAGCGGCAGCGGTTCTGGCTTGCCGAACCGGTCGATTGCGAAACTCGATTTGCCTACTGCTGTCGCCGCGGCAGATTCTATTCACCCGCTGCTTGGAAGGCGGGTCGATTCACCCTTTATCAAAGGTTCGCTATTTCAGACCGATCTCAATACCGCTACCACTCCTTATTTGGCAGATCATCGGCTGGGCGATCGTCCGATCGTTCCATTTGCCGCATTTCTTGAAATGGCAGCGGCGGCCATTCGGGAGGCAGCGCCATCGGGGCAGAACCGCGCGATCCGCAATTTCCTAATCCGCGAACCTCTCTTTGTATCCTCCGCTGGATGCAGGGTCCAGGTGCTCGCCGGAGAGAGTACGGTCGAGATTGCCAGCGAAACTAATTCCGGCTGGACAACGAATGCGAAGTGCTCTTTTGAACTGGCAGAAGCGGAACCCGGCAGCATCGATCTTGAAAATCTGCGCAGACGTTGTCCGCGACAGATTTCTCCGGAAGAAATCTATCGCCGGTTAGAGCGGACAGGTCTGCACTATGGTGCGGCATTTCGCACGATTCAGTCCGCCCGGTCCGGAGACGGAGAAGCGCTCGCGCACCTGTGCCTGGCAGAAGATTTGAGCCGGGATGCGAATCAATATGGGATTCATCCGACGCTCCTTGATGGCTGCCTGCAAACCGTGATCGCGGCCAGAGGCGCAGACGACGATGATCTTTTTCTGCCCATCAGTGTGGATCATTTCGAGATGCATCGGACGGATCTCAGAGAAGTCTGGGTGCACACCAAAATCGCCGCTTCAAGCGCGGAAACGTTCTCCGCCAATATCGTGATCGCAGACTTTTCCGGGAAGATTGTGGCGCGGTTGACCGGCTTCGCCGCGAAACGCACCAGCGCACAATCGATTCTGGATGTAGCCCGGCAGGTGGATGACGAAAGTGCGGCTCTCACGTATGAGCTGGTTTGGCGCGAAAGTCTGCCGGCGCCTGCCCCATTTACCGTTCTTCCGGGTGAGCGCTGGCTGCTGATCGAACATCATCAAGGAAATTGCGGTACGTTGGCGGGTGCCCTGACAGAACAGGGTGCGGTGTGCGAAATTGTTCGCGATACTCAGTTCCGCTCTGCCTTCGAACGCGCAACATGGACCGGTATTGTCTACGACGCGCGCGGTACCGACTCTCTCGCGCCCGACTCAGAATGGAAGCACCCGGAGAAGAGCGCCATTGATTTTCTTTTGGAGTTCGTGAAGTCTTTGGCCGATTTGAAAGTCTGCTCCCCCTAGACTCTGGGTCATCTCTTCCTCCGCCGTTTCTGTATTGCCGTCGGAAGATGTATCGGTCACTCAGGCTCCGCTGTGGGGAATGATGCGCACGTTGGCGATCGAGCATCCGGAGGTATCCCCGGTGCTCATTGATGCCGGACGGTGGAATGCCGGCCCGGGTAACGAACAGGAACTGGATTCGCTGCTGAGAGATGAAATCGCAGGCGGCGCCGAGGAGCCGATGGTAGCCTTCCGCAATGGGGTGCGGTATGTCGCTCGCCTCGTCCATCCGGCTCAACGGGAGCATCAACCGCAACGGCTTCAGATCGGCACGTCAGGCCGTCTGGAAGATTTGCGGCTTGAACCGGCGACACGCAAACATCCCGAGCCGCACGAGATCGAGATCCGGGTCCGTGCCTCGGGGCTGAATTTCCGGGACGTGCTGACCGCGCTCGGAATGCTTCCCGCGCGTGCCGCGACCCCGGGGCCGAGTGCGCCGGAACCATCGCGCGTGTTGGCTCCGCGGTTGCGGGATGGAAGCCCGGCGATGATGTTCTCGCCTTTGCGCCCGCGAGTCTGCAAACCTTCGTCAACGTGCCTGCGGAGTTTGTCACCCGCAAACCTGCTCGCATGACGTTCGCGGATGCTGCCGGAATTCCTGTTGCATTCCTGACCGCCTCCTATGGTCTGGATCGGCTGGCGCGTTTGTCCGCAGGGCAAAGCATTCTGATCCACGCTGCCGCCGGAGGCCTGGGCATGGCGGCGGTGCAGCTGGCGAAGTGCGCTGGTGCCGAGGTATTTGCCACAGCGGGAAGTCCCGAAAAGCGCGACTTTTTGCGGCAGCTCGGAGTGCGGCATGTCTTCGATTCACGCTCGCTCACGTTTCGCGAAGAAGTGCTGGAAGCCACCCAAGGACGTGGTGTCGATGTCGTGTTGAATTCTCTGGCGGGCGATTTTATTCGCGCCAGCTTCGATGTCACCGCCGAGAACGGCTGCTTTCTCGAAGTGGGGAAACGCGGTATCTGGAGCACGGAAGAAGTCGCGGAGCTGGGCAAAAACATCCGCTATTTTCCATTTGATCTGGGCGATGTGGCGATGGAGCAGCCCGGGGTGATCGCTGAGATGCTGCGTGGGCTGATGCAGCGGTTTTCTTCCGGCGAGCTGCACCCGTTGCCGACGGAACTTTATTCATTCGACGATGCGAGCCGAGCCTTCCGCACGATGGCGCAGGCACGACATATCGGAAAAATTGTGCTAGGGCTGAGCGGCGGCGAAACCCAGAGTAGCGTTCGCGAACTGGTCTCAGAAGGCACCGTGCTGGTCACCGGCGGTCTGGGAGCACTCGGGATCGAAACCGCGCGATGGCTCGCGGCACAGGGCGCGCGGAACATTGTCCTTGCGGGTAGAAGCGCTCCGGACGCCGCAGAACATCCCATCGCCGCCGAACTGCGGGAAACGGGGCGTGGAGGTCGCGATCGAACGCGCGGACGTGGCCGATGCGAATGAATTGGAAAAACTCCTGAAAAAAATTCGCGCTACCCGGCCGCCGTTGTGTGCCGTGTTTCATGCAGCGGGTGTGGTTCAGGATTCTGTGTTGGGAAAAGAATCCTGGAACTCATACCGGACGGCCACTGCACCCAAAATTGAGGGAGCATGGAATCTCGATCAGCTTACTCGGAACGATCCCGTCCGATTGATGGTCTTCTTTTCTTCGGCAGCATCGATCCTTGGGTCGCCCGGGCAGGGAAGCTACGCGGCCGGCAACGCGTTTCTGGACGCGCTGGCCCATCATCGATCAAGCCGTGGTTTGCGAACCCTCAGCATCAACTGGGGAGCGTGGGCTTCGGCAGGAATGGCGGCTCGGCTGGCGCCGGAGCAGGCTGCGCGATGGACCCGGCAGGGCGTCAGGCCGATGAAACCGGCCGCTGCGCTGGCTGCTCTCGAGACCGCCATCGAATCCGGCGCGGTCCAGACCGCAGTGATGGACATGGACTGGCAACGCTTCCTTAGCGAGAAACCTGCCCGGCGGGATGTGGCGCTGTTTCACGAGCTCCAGGAAAAAAAGCAGCAGCCCGGTCACACACCCGATGTGAAATCGGAAAGCGATATTCTGGGGCGGATTGGCTCCGCTCCCGCAGCGGATCGAAATTCCATTTTGTCGGCGCACATTAAAGTCTGCGCGCGGCGGGTCCTGGGACTTGATCCATCGGCGCCTATCCAGGATACTGTTCCGCTGCAGGACGTGGGGCTGGACTCGCTGATGGCGCTCGAAATGCGGAATGAACTCGCCCAGTCTCTCGGGCTTACGCTCGCCGCCGGCCTGCTGTTCGACTATCCGTCAGTCGAGCAGTTGACGTCCTACCTGCTTGGATTGCTTGCGGAATCGGTTGCGACGAATTCAAGTTCTGAAGCGGCCCTCGACAACCTCACGCGAAGAAGATGCGGAGCGGCTCCTGATTGAGGAACTGGATCGATCGGAAAGAGAGAAAGCCCATGCCTGATCCGGCCCATGCAGCATCGGAGTTGTCGCCGGTCAAGCGGGCGCTCCAGGAAATTCGCGCGCTTCGCGCCCGGGTGGAAGAGCTGGAAGCGGCGCAGCCTCGAGCCTCCGATGACCGACGGGATGGTGAACCGGTTGCGATCATCGGCGCCGGGTTGCGCTTTCCCGGCGGCGTGACCGATGCGTCCTCCTTTTGGGAACTGCTGGCGCAAGGCAAGGATGCCATTAGAGAGATTCCGCGTGAGCGCTGGGACTGGCGCATGTATTTCAGCGCCGACGCGGATGCGCCGGGAACGATGTATACGCAGCACGGCGGATTTCTCGATGGCGTCGATCTCTTTGACGCTGCTTTTTTTGGCATTTCGCCGCGTGAAGCTGGAGCAATGGACCCTCAGCATCGGCTCGCGCTCGAAGTTGGCTGGGAGGCGCTCGAAAATGCGGGACACTCTCCGGCAACGCTGCAGGGTAGCGCCACGGGAGTTTTTCTCGGCATTGCCAATAACGACTACGGACGGGCTGCGCTGGGCGATCTAGATGGCATTGACGCGTACACCGGTTCCGGCAATTCTCCGGCCATGGTCGCTGGTCGGCTTTCATATGTCCTTGGGCTGCATGGGCCGTCGCTGGCTATCGACACTTCCTGCTCGTCGTCGCTGGTTGCGGTCCATCTCGCCTGCCTTAGTCTGCGCGCCGGAGAGTGCAGCCTAGCGCTCGCCGGGGGCGTCAATCTCATTCTTTCGCCAGAGTCAAATGTGGCGCTCTCCAAGGCTCACATGATGGCCCGCGACGGCCATTGCAAAACCTTCGATGAGGCGGCGGACGGATACGTGCGCAGCGAGGGATGCTGCATTGTTGTTCTGAAAAAACTGTCGGACGCGATAGCGGACAGGCGATCGGATTGTCGCAGTGATCCGCGGGTCTGCCGTCAATCACGACGGACGCAGCGGTGGCCTGACGGCTCCAAACGGCCCGGCGCAGGCTGCGGTCATGCAAAAAGCTCTCGAAATGGCGGGCGTGAATGCCAACCAGATCGGATATGTGGAAACGCACGGAACGGGAACCGCTCTGGGCGATCCCATCGAAGTGGAAACGCTCGCATCGGTGATGGGAAATGGTCGCGCAGTCGGAAACCCGCTCGCCATTGGCTCGGTGAAAACGAACATCGGCCATGCCGAAGCTGCGAGCGGAATCGCGGGATTGATGAAGGCCGTATTGGCGCTCGAACATCGGGAAATTCCGCCCAGTCTGCACCTGAACCGGAAGAATTCTCATATCGATTGGGACCGTCTGCCAGTTACGGTTCCAACAGAGACTTCTGAATGGAAGCCGCTGAACGGCCATCGGTACGCTGGGGTTAGCTCGTTCGGGTTCAGCGGGACGAATGCCCATGTGGTCCTTGAAGAAGCTCCGCAGCGAGAGAACGCGGTGAACCCGCGCGAGCGGCATGTACATGTCCTGGCTATTTCCGCCAGAACACAGACTGCGCTGGATATTCTGCGCGCGAAATATGTGGATGCGCTGCGCGCCTGTCCGGCGGAACATTTGGCTGACCTGTGTTTCACGGCCAATTCCGGCCGTGTCCACTTTGCGCATCGTCTGGCCGTAGTGGCGGAAACACCCCTGCAAATGTCGGCGGAGCTGGAGGGTATTCAAGCGGAACCTTCCTCCTCCCATGTGTTTTCCGGGATTGCTGAAAACAGTGAAACCGGGCGGATGGGATTTTTATTTACGGGGCAGGGAAGCCAGTATGGGGGGATGGGGCGGGAGTTGTATGAGAGCTCGCCGGTGTTCCGGGAAGCAATCGAGCGCTGCGCGGCGGCGTGGAAACAGGAAACCGGCGAGTCGCTGACGGAGGTATTGTATCCGGCGGAAGGGGCAGGCAGCCGGATGGAGCAGGCCCGTTACGCACAGCCGGCGCTGTTTGCTTTCGAGTATGCGCTGGCGGAGCTGTGGCGCAGCTGGGGAATCGAGCCGAGCGTGCTGCTGGGCCACTCGCTGGGCGAGTATGTGGCGGCTGTAATCGCGGGCGTGTTCTCGATGGAAGACGGGCTGCGGCTGGTGATGTGCGCGGGCGCGGCTGATGGACACGCTGACCACGGCGGGAGCGATGCGCGCCATCAGCGCTCCGGTGGAGCGGGTGCGGGCGGAGATTGCCGGCTGGGAAAAGGAAGTTGGCATCGGAGTGATCAACGGGCCGGAGAGCGTGGTGATTTCCGGAGCTGCTGAGGCGGTGAATCGAATTGCAGTGAAGCTGGAAGGGGAAGGGATTCGCACGCGAGCCTTGCAGGTGACGCATGCCTTCCACTCGCCGCTGCTGGAGCCGATTCTGGAGGAGTTCGAGCAGAGCGCGCGGCAGGTGAAATATCATGCGCCGCGGATTCGGATGATTTCCAACCTGACCGGAGAGAGCGGCGCGGCCGGAGGAGATTGCGACTCCAGAGTACTGGCGCCGGCATATGCGATCCACGGTGCAGTTCCACGCTGGATTGCTGTCGGCGCTCTCGACCGGCTGCGAAACCTTTGTCGAAATTGGACCGCAACCGCACTTGAAGGCGCTCGCGGTTCGTGCCGATGAATCGCTTGAAAATCGCATTCTGATTTCGCTTCGGCGGCAACGCTCGGATTGGGACCAGATGCTGGAAACTCTCGCTCGCCTCTATGCTCAGGGCCAGGCGATCGACTGGAAAGGCTTCGATAAGGGTTACGCGCGGATTCGCATGGCGCTTGCCAACCTACCCTTTCGAGCGGCAGCGCTATTGGTTGGCGGACGGCAATGTCGATTCTTCGCAGGAAATCTGGCGGCGCTCGACCGCCGCAGCGCTGGCGCAGTCGAAGCTGGCTCCCATCGGTATGAACGTGGAATCGTTCGCAGCGATTTGGGAATCGCTCGAGCGCCTCACCATTGCCGAAATTCTCAAAACATTGCGGGAATTTGGAGCGTTTACGCAACCCGGCATTTCACACGATGCGAAGTCGCTGGCCGCAAGCTGCGGAATTCTTCCCGGAGCACGTCAAGCTCTTAGGCCGATGGCTGGATTTGCTGTACAAAGCGGGATATCTCGAACGCGATGGCCTCCGTTTTGTGAGCCGCGCGTCGCTTCCCAATCCGGACATCGACAGCGCGTGGCGTGAAGCGGAAGCCGCGCTGAGCGGCGACCCATTTTTGCTCGAATATCTTCGCAACTGCACGAGACATCTCCGGGGCGTGCTCCTTGGAACGACCAGCCCACTCGAAACGCTGTTTCCTGGCGGATCGCCGGACCTGGCAAAGAATCTTTACGAGAACGCCGGCGGTTCCGGCTATGCCAACCTGATCGTCGCGGCGGCGGTGCAGGCCGCCTGCCACGCGGCGCCAAAGAATCGCCGGCTGCGAATCGTTGAGCTGGGCGGCGGCACGGGCGCAACCGCTTCCGCCATCCTGCCTCGCCTTCCCGCCGGCCGCGTTTCCTACTACTTCACCGATATTTCGGAGCTCTTTCTGCAAAAGGCCAGTGAGCGTTTTTCTCAATATCCATTTGTCCGCTATGGGTTGCTGGATATTGAAACAGAAGCGCATCTCGCCCTCCATCGCGGCTCTTTCGACGTTGTGATCGCGGCGAATGTCGTCCACGCGACGCGCGACGTGCAGGCTACGCTGTCCGGAATCGCGAAGCTGCTGGCTCCCGGTGGAACACTCATTTTGTTGGAGACGACCAGGGATCTGGCCTGGCATGACATCACCATCGGTCTGGTCCGGGGCTGGGAAAAGTCTGAAGACCTTACGCGGCAAGGAAGGACACTGCTGAATGTCGACGAATGGACCGCCGCTCTTCGTGAGACAGGGTTCGATGAAGTATTCTCCGCACCCGAAGCTGGTTCGCCCGCCAGCGACATCGGACTGCACGTCGTCATGGCGAAGTGGCCAGTCCAAGCTGCGGTAGAGGACGAGGCAAAGGGAACTTTCCGCGCTCCCGAAGAAACCGCGTGGATGCCGTCGTCACTGGACGACGCCACGGCCGTTTCGTCAATGGAAGCCTTGCTCCGGGAAGCTCCGGCGACGGAGCGTCATGGAATCCTGCTCGACGCGGTCCGCGACGAGGTCGCGCGCGTTCTGCGCATGCACCGGCGATGGGGCACCCAAGAAACGTGACCGGCTGATGGACATAGGCATGGACTCTCTGATGGCAGTTGAGTTGCGAAACCGGTTGTCTGCCAAACTCGGTCTGGAAGAGTTGCCAGCCACGCTGATTTACGACTATCCGACGCCGGATGCGATTGCCGCCCATCTTCTTGCGCTGATTGAAAAGAAGGATGCGCCGGTTGCAGAAACCCCCGTTGTGACTACGCCGGAAACGCGGCAGCGGATGATGTCGGCACAGGAAGTTGAAGATTTGTCCGACGAAGATATAACAGCTTTACTGCGGAGCCGATTGGCCCGATGAAATTGCTTTCGTGTACCAGGAAAGAAAAATGAGTGAAGAATCCTCACTGCTGAAGCAGGCATTTCTAGCGATACAGGAGATGCAGGCAAAGCTCGACCGGGCCGAACGGCGCAATATTGAGCCGGTCGCTGTCATCGGCATGGGCTGCCGATTTCCCGGGGGTGCGGTCGATGCTGAAACCTTCTGGGAGATGCTGCGGGAAGGCCGCGACGCGGTTTCCACCGTCCCCGCCGATCGCTGGGACGCCGACGCTTACTATGATCCCGACCCGGACAAGCCCGGCAAGATGGTCACGCGCCGCGGCGGCTTCATCGATCGCGTGGATGAATTCGATGCCGCGGTTTTTTGAGATTGCTCCGCGGGAAGCCGCCAGTATGGATCCCCAGCAGCGGCTTGCGCTGGAGGTGGCGTGGGAGACGCTGGAAAATGCGGGTTGTGCTCCGGCGAATCTGCGCGGCACGAAAACCGGAATATTCTTCGGCATTGCCAGCCGGGACTATAGTCAGCTTGGCCTGCAGATGGGAGCTCCGGAACTGCTTGATGGACATTATGCCCTGGGCGTTTCTCATAGCGTTGCCTCCGGCCGGATCTCTTATTTGCTGGGCCTGGAGGGGCCGAGTGTTTCGCTTGATACCGCTTGCTCCTCTTCTTTAGTCGCCGTTCATCTGGCGTGCCAGAGTTTACGCACGGGCGACTCGACTCTCGCCCTTGCCGGCGGCATCAATCTGATGCTGGTTCCGGAGACGACCGCTCTGCTGTCGCGGCTCCAAATGCTCTCGCCAGAAGGCCGTTGCAAGGCATTCGACGCGGAGGCGGACGGCTTCGTGCGCGGAGAAGGCTGCGGCATGGTGGCGCTTAAGCTTCTCTCGCAGGCGCAGTCGGACGGCGATCGCATCCTGGCGGTAATTCGCGGGACGGCTGTGAATCAGGACGGCGCGAGCAGCAGTCTGACCGCCCCGAATGGGCCATCGCAGGCCAATCTGATCCGGCAGGCTCTTGCGAACGGTGGCGTGCTGCCGGGCGATGTCTCCTATATTGAGGCCCACGGAACTGGGACGGCGCTCGGTGATCCCATTGAGCTACAGGCCCTGGGAGAGGTCTATGGAGCGGCGCGTCCGGCGGATAAGCCTCTGATCGTGGCATCGCTGAAGACAAATATCGGACATTTGGAAGCGGCTGCCGGAATTGCGGGATTTATCAAGGCTGTTCTGACCGTCGGGCATGCGCAGATCCCACCGCATCTCCATCTCCAGCGCCTTACCCCGCATGTCCGGTGGAAGGAATTGCGGCTGACTGTTCCACGGATCCTCACAAGATGGGACACGGGAAAAAATCCGCGAATCGCCGCCGCAAGTTCCTTCGGGTACAGTGGCACGAACGCCCATGTGGTAATCTCCGAAGCCCCGGCCACCGACGCCGTGCGGCGCGAGACCGGCTGGCCTTTGCAAATCCTCGCCATTTCCGCGAAAAGTAAATCCGCGCTCGAACATCTCGTCCGGCGATATCGCGAGTATCTCGGAAATCATCCCGAGATCGACCTGCGCGATTTCTGTTTCACCGCGAATACGGGAAGATCTCATTTCGCGCATCGCGCCTGCTTTCTTGCCGCGGACGCGGAATCGATGCAACAACATCTGGCGCAATTTGAGGTTCCCGCCAGCGCGGTCTCGAATGAAACCCGGCGGATGGGATTTTTGTTTACGGGGCAGGGAAGCCAGTATGGGGGGATGGGGCGGGAGTTGTATGAGAGCTCGCCGGTGTTCCGGGAAGCGATCGAGCGCTGCGCGGCGGCATGGAAACAGGAAACCGGCGAGTCGCTGATGGAGGTGTTGTATCCGGCGGAAGGGGCAGGCAGCCGGATGGAGCAGGCCCGTTACGCGCAGCCGGCGCTGTTTGCTTTCGAGTATGCGCTGGCGGAGCTGTGGCGCAGCTGGGGAATCGAGCCGAGCGTGCTGCTGGGCCACTCGCTGGGCGAGTATGTGGCGGCTGTGGTGGCGGGCGTGTTCTCGATGGAAGACGGGCTGCGGCTGGTGTGTGCGCGGGCGCGGCTGATGGACACGCTGACCACGGCGGGAGCGATGCGCGCCATCAGCGCTCCGGTGGAGCGGGTGCGGGCGGAGATTGCCGGCTGGGAAAAGGAAGTTGGCATCGGAGTCATCAACGGGCCGGAGAGCGTGGTGATTTCCGGAGCTGCTGAGGCGGTGAATCGAATTGCAGTGAAGCTGGAAGCGGAAGGGATTCGCACGCGAGCCTTGCAGGTGACGCATGCCTTCCACTCGCCGCTGCTGGAGCCGATTCTGGAGGAGTTCGAGCAGAGTGCGCGGCAGGTGAAATATCATGCTCCGCGGATTCGGATGATTTCCAACCTGACCGGAGAAACGGCGCGGCCGGAGGAGATTGCGACTCCAGAGTACTGGCGCCGGCATATGCGATCCACGGTGCAGTTCCACGCTGGATTGCTGTCGGCGCTCTCGACCGGCTGCGAAACCTTCGTCGAAATCGGACCGCAACCGCATCTGATTACCCTCAGCAAGTCGGCGAACAACAGCCCGAACTTGTTCTGGCTGCCTTCCGCGCGCAAAGGCAGGAGCGCGTGGATCGATATTCTGGGCGCGGTGCAGACTCTCTACCAACAAGGCGCTGAGATCGACTGGCCCGCGTTGCATAGAAAATCCGGCCATCTTGTTGCGCTGCCGACCTATCCGTTCGAACGCCAGCGTTACTGGTTTCCCAAGAAAACTGCGCCGGAGCATCCATCACCGGACTGGCAAAAAAATCAAGATGCATCCGAGTCTGATTCGATTGCGCAATTGTTCTATGAACTCGACTGGGTGACTGTCGGGGCAGATTCAACGGCGGCGCATGATATTGAGGGAACCTGCATTCTGTTTGGTGACGATGGGGATTTCACCACCAGCCTGTCTGCGGCGCTGGCCAAAACCGGTGCTCCCATGGCGACCATCCAGCCGGGACAAGTTGGTGCTGAACAGGGGCAGCACCCCTGCGAAGCGCTGCTGCAGACAGTCATGAAACAGACAATCTCTCCGGTGAGCGATGTTTTCTATGTTGCGCCGCTCCCGGGAAACGGTCCATCCGCGCAGCCTTGCCTGATGGAATTTGAAGCCCGAATGCTGGGCGAATGTCTAGAGATCACGCAGGCCCTTCTGCGCATGGATCTTGAGAAAACGCCGAGACTGTGGATCATCACCCAGGGAGCGCAGGGTGCGGCACTCTCGAATGTTGCGCAGTCTACAATTCTGGGCTTTGCACGATCGCTTGCAGCGGAGCATCCCGAATTGCGGGTCGTGCGGATCGATCTCGATCCCTCTGGAAGCACGAGCGGCGAGGAATTACTGCGGTGTTTGCGGGCCGCAGGTGTGGAACAAGAATTGGTGTTGCGCGGCAAAGAAATGTTTGCGCCGAGGATTCGGCGCGTGCCGCAGCATGGAATAGAAGATTCCAGCATCGCCAGCATCAAAAAAGACGGCGCGTACCTGGTGACCGGGGGATTGTCCGGAATCGGTCTCGAAGTGGCGGCGTGGCTCGCCGAACGCGGCGCAGCGCAGGTAATTGTTATGGGACGCCGCGCCGCAAATACTGAGGCGGAACAGGTCTTTCGGAAGATGCGGGATCGGGGCGCGGTCGTCAGCGTGTGTCAGGGAGACGTTGCCAGGGACGCCGACGTTCAGGCCGCCATCGACCAGGCCAGGAGCTTTGCTCTGCGGGGTGTATTTCATTGCGCCGGGGTTCTCGACGACGGGGCGTTGCTGCAGCAGAACTGGGATCGCTTTCGACGCGTGCTCGCTCCCAAGCTCGAAGGCGCGCACAATCTCGACCGGCTCACCGCGGATCTTCCGCTCGATCACTTCGTTCTATTTTCTTCCGTGGCTTCCGTGCTGGGCTCGCCGGGACAGACCAACTATGCCGCCGCCAACGCATTTCTCGATGCCATGGCACACGACCGACGCTCGCGCGGGCTGCCTGCGCTCAGCATCAACTGGGGAGCGTGGAGTGAAACCGGTTTTGCGGTGCGGAACCACACACTCGAACGCGGATCGAAAATTGGACTCCGCGGCATCTCTACCGAGGATGGTCTGCACGCGCTCGAAATGATGCTCTCCGGCTCTTCGCGCTCAGGTGATGTGTGCGTCGGTCGACTGGAATCAATATTTTTCTATTGGCGGTGCGGATTCGACGCGTCCACTCTTAAGCGATCTGCGTCCGGCCTATTCCGCAGAGAAGCGAGTTGCAGCCTCGTCGGAGAAGAAGCAATCCTGGCTGCCGCAGCTGGAGAAGGCCGCTCCCTCTACGCGGCAGGACTTGCTGATGCAGCTGCTCCAGGCGCGGGTTCAATCCACGCTGGGCCTGAGCCATGTGCAAGAGATTGATCCAGATCAGCCGTTGCAGGAGCTCGGACTGGATTCACTGTTGTCGATTGAACTTCGAAATTCTCTCGGCGGGTGTCTTAACCGCAAATTGCCTGCTACATTGTTATTCAATTACCCGACACTGGATGCACTCGCCGGATTTATCATGCGGGATGTTCTGACGTCTCCAAAGGTGGGCAACAATGGCAATGCACATTCAAAGACGTCAGCTTATAAAGCGGATTCTTCGCCGGCGGCCCTGGTCGACGATATTGAAGCGCTTTCCGACGAAGAAGTGGACCGCCTGTTGACTGCCAGAGCATTGGAAGCTACCCGATGAGCGAGTTTCTAAACAGAATTTCGAAGCTGTCGCCGCAACGGCTTGCATTGCTGGCGGATGAACTGAACGAGCGCGTTCAGGCTTCGGAAAGAAGCCGCAAAGTACCGCTTGCGGTGGTTGGCATTGGCTGCCGCCTGCCGGGCGGAGTGCGGGATGCGGACGAGTTCTGGAAGCTTCTGAGCGACGGCGTGGACGCGGTCAGCGAAGTGCCGTCCTCGCGCTGGGACATTGAGGAATTTTACGATCGCAATCCCGATACGCCGGGGAAAATGGCCACGCGCTGGGGCGGCTTTATCGACGGACCCGATCAATTCGATCCGCAGTTTTTTGGAATTGCGCCGGCCGAGGCCGCCAGCATGGACCCACAGCAGCGCTTGTTGCTGGAGACCTCCTGGGAGGCGCTCGAGCATGCAGGCATCGCTCCGTCATCGCTTGCGGGGACGCCAACCGGGCGTTTTCGTCGGCATCTGCAACGGAGACTACAGCCAGGTTGCGCTGAACTCCCCACGCGAGAAGATTTCCCCGTATTTCGCTCCTGGACTTTCCCATGCAGTCGCGGCCGGTCGCATCTCCTATGTGCTCGGTCTGCAGGGTCCCAGCCTGGCGGTGGATACGTCCTGTTCGGCATCGCTGGTTGCCGTCCACCTGGCATGTCAAAGCCTGCGGCTGGGGGAATGCAATGCGGCTTTAGCAGGTGGTGTCAACCTGATCCTGAACCCCGAAATTACGATTGCGCTGTCGCAAAGCCGGATGATGGCTCCCGATGGCCGCTGCAAAGCCTTTTCCGACCTCGCCAACGGCTTTGTGCGCGGCGAGGGATGCGGCATGATCGTGCTGAAGCGGCTTCCGGATGCGCTGCGGGACCGCAATCGAATTCTCGCCGTGATCCGCGGTTCAGCGTGCAATCAGGATGGCCGCAGCAGCGGGCTCACGGCGCCCAACGGCCCGTCTCAAGAGGCGGTCATTTCCGCCGCGCTTTCTGATGCGGGTCTTCGTCCCGCGGATGTTGACTACATCGAGGCGCATGGAACCGGCACCTCACTGGGCGATCCGATTGAGGTTGGCGCGATCAACGCTGTCTTCGCCGGCAGATCGGCTCAACCCGAACCGCTGTTCGTCGGCTCGGTGAAAACCAACCTCGGCCATCTGGAGCCGGCGGCGGGAATTGCCGGTTTGATCAAGCTGGTGCTTTCGATTCAGCACGGCAAAATCCCGGCAAGCCTGCATTTTGAAAAGCCGAACAGCCGCATTGAATGGGATGCGCTGCCCATCAAGGTACCCACCCAGCTTCAGACCTGGAATCGCGCTGGCGGAAAACGAGTCGGCGGCGTCAGTTCGTTCGGGTTCAGTGGCACCAATGCCCACGTGATCGTCGAAGAGTACGTTGAGGAGAATCCGAGCGATCAACCCTCCGTTCTGAACAGTGTTCAAGCTGAAAAATTTGATTTGGATCGGCCGTTGCTTTTTCCATTCTCGGCAAAGACCGAGTCCGCCCTGAAAACCATGGCGGCGCGGCTGCATCGTCATCTGATGGAACATCCATCGCTGAAGCTGGCCGATGTTGCCCATACGCTGAACAGCGGACGCTCCCGGTTCGAGTGCCGCGCCGCTGTGCATCGCCGCGTCACATTCGGAGTTGGTCGAGCTTCTAGGCAGCTTTGAATCGAATTCGGTGAATCCTGCCATTCAGGCCGGGCGGGCGAAAACGCACTCTCCTCGTGTGGCATTTCTCTTTATTGGGGAGCAGCTTCATAACAGAAATTCAGGGCGCGAACTTTATGATCGGGCGCCCGCTTTCCGCGAAGCAATCGAGCGCTGCGATCAGATTCTAAGAAGCGATCTGGAAGAGCCGCTGATCTCGGCGCTGTATCCGGAATCAGAGAATCGGCAGCGCAAATCAGCGGACGAACTGCCTGTCAGCTATCGAGCCGCGGCGAATTTTACTTTGCAATACGCGCTGGCGGAACTATGGCGCGCCTGTGGAATCGAACCGCATACGGTGATTGGGTATGGCGTGGGGGAATATGTTGCCGCCTGTATCGCTGGGGTGTTCAGTCTGGAAGATGGCCTGCGACTCGCCATTGCATCGGCGCGGGAGGATGCTGCTGAGTTTGCGCAGCGTGCTCGCGGCATCGTATATCAGCCCCCGCGAATTCTGTTCCTGTCGAATCGAATCTCAGGGAAAGAGGAGGTGAACTCAGCGGAGTACTGGCTGCGCCGCTCTGAAATGCCGGCTCCTGTCGCACTGTCGGCGCTCGCAAAGGAAAACTGCGCCGCAAATCTGATCATCGGCGATGGGTTCTCGAACAAGAGTCCGCAGGAGTTCGCAGCCGGTCTGCCCGCCAACTCGCTGCCTTCCGGGCTGGCCGATTGCCACGAATTTCTCAAGACCGCTGGAGCCCTCTACGTTCTTGGCAGCAATCTCAACGCGGAAAGTCTATATCGGGATGAAACGGCAGCAACGGTTTCCTTGCCTACCTATCCGTTCGAGCGAGAGCGGTATTGGCTGGAAGAGCGCCGACCCACTCGACAATCCTTTCAAGAGAACGCCGCATTCCGTTCAGAGACGAATTCCGCTGCGGATCCCCACGACTGGATCTACGACCTAGTCTGGGTACCGAAGCCGCTGCCGCAGAGATCCAGAGTGGCATTCGATGCCAACCTGATCGAACAAATGCCGGTTCGGGACGCAGGCGATGACCTGATACATTACAGTGGACTCAACGCCCGGCTTGATCCAGTGTGTACGGCATATATCGCAAACGCGCTCAAGAATATGGGCGTGGACTCCTTGCCGAACCGAAGTCTTACGCTCGATGAACTATGTCAGCGGCTCAATATCGCTCCTTCCCGGCGGCGTTTGTTCGAACGCCTGATCGCTATCCTGATTGAAGATGGTCTCATCGAGCGAGTCGGCGAAAGGTTGCGGCTCAGCGGCCTGGAACTCGCCCCGAACGAATCACCCGCAGCCGCGATCAAAAGACTGCAGGCCATTTACCCGCTGTGCCAGACAGAGATGAATGTCCTGGCGCGATGCGGCGAAAATCTTGCATCGGTGTTGCAGGGCGCCACTGATCCGGTGCATCTCCTGTTTCCCAATAACTCGATGGAAGAGACCGAGCATATCTACCGGAACTCTCCGATGGCCCGCTATTACAACGAATTGATCGGCGAACTGGTGCGGGCAGCGGTCGAGAACACGCCCGATCGGGCCGTACGCATTCTTGAAGTCGGAGCGGGTACTGGCGCCACAACAAGAGCCGTATCTTTCACTCTATTTACTAGAAGTAAGTTCGAGTATACCTTCACGGATATCTCGCCCGCATTCCTCGCCAGGGCGCGCGGCAAATTTGCCGAATTTCCATCGGTCCACTACCGCGTGCTGGACATTGAGAATGATCCCGCCGCTCAGGGTTTCCAGCGCGGAGAGTACGACATCGTCATCGCGGCAAACGTGCTTCACGCGACAGCGGATCTTCGCAGCACCATTGCGCATATGCAGGAACTGCTTGCGCCGGGCGGTCTCGTGCTGCTGCTTGAGGGCATGCGCCCGGATCGCGGAGTCGATCTTACATTTGGCCTGACCGACGGCTGGTGGCGGTTCGCCGATCACGATGTCCGGCCAGATTATCCGCTGGTTGCCGCGGACACGTGGACCCGCCTGCTGAAAGAAGCTGGAATGGCCTCCCCCAGGGTGATCACGTACGCGGCCGGTGGTGATTCGCAGCCCTCCCACCAGATGGTGATTGTTGCGCAGGCTGCGGCGAACGCTAAGACTGAACGGGAACAGCTACAAACGCAATACATAATTCTTGGCGACAATGCGGGCATCGGCGAAGAGTTGAATGTGCTGCTGAGCAATGCCGGGGCGCGCTGCGAGTTGATACGCCGCCCGGAATCCCCCGCCGAAGGCGTATCTCGCGTGAGCGAGATACTGGCTCGATCCACCGCCTCGAAGGTGGAGATCGTTTATCTGTGGGGAACAGATGTGTCCGAGTCGTCCGGCAGCATCGGCATGTTGTCCCAAGCGGAGGATCTATGCGTCAAAACTCCGGTCCATATCATCCAGATGATGCTTCGACAGGCCGCACGGGCCGCGCATCTCTGGTTGGTGACGCGCGGGGCACAAGCGACCTCCGCTTTCTCGCCAGATGCGGATGGTGCGGCTCAGTCTATGATGTGGGGCGTCGGACGGGTCTTCGGACTGGAAGATCCGGAGCAATATCGCGCGCTGATCGATCTTGCGATCGGAGCAATCTCCGCAGCAGGCAGCAGCAAGCATATTCGGGGAATTACTGGCGGAAGATGCGGAAGATCAGATTGCCTATCGCGATGGCCAGCGTCTTGCCGTCCGGCTAAAGAAATCCCGCCTGGAGACCTCGAATGCAAATCCGTCGAACGCCAGTCGCCTGCGCAAAGATAGTGCTTATCTGATTACGGGAGGTCTTGGCGGTATCGGGCTGCGGTTGTCCCGATGGGCCGCTGAGCAGGGCGCCGGTCATCTGGTTCTGCTGGGCAGGACTGGAACGGGATCGAATGCCGGCGCATTTGCCGATGAACGTTTGCAAGCAATTCAGGAGATCAGGCAGCTGGGAGCGAACGTCACCGTTGTCGAAGGAGACGTTACCTCGGAACAGGACATGCAGATTCTTTTCCGCCGCTTCGACGGAGAATTGCCGCCGCTTCGCGGCGTCGTTCACGCGGCCACAGCTTTGAGCAACGTAGAACTTTCCGGGATTACCGATGAACAGATTGAAACGATGCTCCGGCCGAAGGTTCTTGGCACCTGGATTCTGCATACGTTGACGAAGAATCTAGATCTTGATTTTTTCCTGGCATTTTCCTCGGCTGCCTCTGTGCTGGGGGGCAAAGGGATGGCGCATTATGCTGCTGCCAACCTGTTTTTGGATTCGTTCGCGCACTATCGCCGCGGTTTGGGTTTACCCATGCTGTCGATCAATTGGGGAGCCTGGGACGTGATGCGGCGCTTTACCCGGCAGGATCAAGACCGCTTCACACAGGCTGGTCTGTTGCCGATGGAATCCGACAAGCTCTTTCAACTGATCAAAGAGCTGCTTCCATCCAGTCGCGCGCAGGTCATGGTTGCAAACGTGGATTGGCAAGTGATGAAGCCGATTCTGGAGGTCAATCGGGTCAGGCCGATGCTGGAGGGTATGGGCAGCCGGGAACCGAAAGATCGCGTCAGCTCCGGAGCCAGTTTCTGTTCCATCCAGTCTTCACATCAGCAGCCGGAATGGCGCCGGAGGGCCGCAGAAAGCTCATCGAACGATTTGTGCAGGAGCAGGCTGCGCGCGTCCTCGGCTTCCGCCGCGGCGAGCTTCCGCCCTCCGATATCCCGTTAACCGACCTCGGCCTGGATTCCTTGATGGCGGTAGATTTGAAAAATAGTTTGCAGGCTGGCCTGGGCCGGGAGCTGTCGCCTACCATTGTGTTTGATTTCCCGACAGTCTCCGATCTTGTCGGACTGCTCGAGACCATGCTGTGGGCAGGCCAGAATTCTGCCGAAGACGATCTTGCTTCGGTGCAGAAGGACGAAATTTGCATATGAGATCGATAGTCGAGCTGCTTAACCAACTTCGCTCCAGCAATGTCGCGCTTTCGCTCGACGGAGAGACGTTGAAATGCAGCGCCCCGCAAGGGGTGTTGACGAAGGAGCTGCGCGAAGAACTCGGCGTCCGCAAACCGGAGATCATAGCCTTTCTGCGGGCATCGCGCGAGGTTCCGCGCGGCGGCGAACAGGGAATCCCGAGGATCGACCGTTCCGGGCCGCTGCCCCTGTCCTATGCCCAGCAGAGGCTATGGTTCCTGAATCAATTGGATCCGGACAGTCCTGTCTACAACATCGGCGTGCCGCTGCGGATGTTAGGGAACCTGAATATAACGGCGCTTGGGCGAGCACTCAAACAGATTGTGCTTCGGCATGAAGATCTGCGGACCAGCTTCGTTCAGATTGACGGAGTGCCCCAGGTCGTCATTGAAGACGCGAGTGATTGGGAACTCCAGGTCATGGATGCACGCCATCTCAAAGACGATGGCCTCGGCTCCGAAATGTTTGAATGCGCC
Organism: uncultured Acidobacteriota bacterium; assembly: GCA_963823295.1. GTDB lineage: Bacteria > Acidobacteriota > Terriglobia > Terriglobales > Acidobacteriaceae > JAKAAZ01. The sequence continues at coordinate 236,610 of CAWGLF010000014.1, read as the reverse complement.
GCGCAGCAGTCCCGCGTGGCCTTCGATATCACTCGCGGGCCACTCTTCCGCGCCATTCTTCTGATTGCCGGACCGGACAATTACATCCTGATGCTCACCTTCCATCACCTGATTTCCGATGGCTGGTCTCTCGGTGTCATGGTGCGGGAGTTTATCGAACTCTACGAGGCCTATGCCACCGGGCGGGAGCCGTCGCTGGCGCCTCTGACCATCCAGTATGTCGATTTTGCTGCATGGCAGAGAAAGTGGCTGGAATCGGGCGAACTCGATCGTCAGCTTCCATACTGGAAGAAACAGTTGGCGGGTGCGCCTCCGGTGCTCGAGTTTCCCCCGGACCATCGCAGACCGCAAAAAGAAATCTTCCGCGGTTGCAGGTCGAAACTTGTGATCCCGCGAGAGCTGGTCTCGTCGGTCGAGCAGTTGAGCCAGAACCATGGGGTCACTCTGTTCATGACCTTGCTGGCGGCTTTCAATGTGCTTCTGGGGCGCTACACCGGACAGGATGACATTGTGGTGGGTTCACCATCAGCCGGCCGCAGCCGGCCCGAGCTGAATCAGCTGATAGGTTTTTTTGTAAACAACCTGGTGCTGCGGACCGATCTGAGCGGCAATCCATCGTTCGCGGAACTGCTCGGCCGCGTGCGCGAAGTAACCCTCCGCTCCTATGAATACCAGGATGTTCCATTCGATCAGCTGGTGCATGCGTTGCGCCCGGAGAGATCGCTCGAATACTCGCCACTTTTCCAGGTGATGTTTGCGATGCAGAATTTTCCGCTCGATGAACTGGAATTGACCGGAGTGGTGACCACGCCAATTGAAATGCAGGTGGAAACAGCTCGATTCGATCTCACTGTGGAAGTGTCTCCGCGATTTGGCGAGTTGTGGGCCGCCTTCGATTACAACGCCGATCTATACGATCCCGAAACCATCGACCGTATCCAGCGGCATTTCGTGGCGATACTGCGTGCGGCGTGTGCCGATCCGCAGCAGAAGATCGGTTCCATTTCGCTGCTGTCCGACTCTGAGCGTCAGAAGCTGCTTATTGACTGGAATCAGACTGCGGCGGAATTTCCTACGGTATGTTTCCATCAGCAATTCGAGGCACACGCCCGCGCAACTCCCGATCGCTTAGCTGTGATGGCGGGGGACGAATCGCTTACGTACCGGGAACTGAATGAGCGGGCCAATCGCATCGCGACGCAACTGAAATCGTTGGGTGCGGGACCGGAAAAGCTGGTGGCGCTTTGTCTTGAGCGCTCCGCTGACCTGATTGCGGGCCTACTTGGTATCGCAAAATCGGGCGCTGCCTATATCCCTCTCGACCCGGCATATCCAAAGGGCCGGATCGCGAACATTTTTGAAGATGCGAAGCCGCTGGTGGTGCTGACAGCCACGCATCTGCTGCCGGTGCTGCCAGACGAGGACATTCCGGTGATTTGCATCGGCGCGCTCGATACTCTCGATGAATTGTCGAATGCCGCCGCAAACGTGCCCGAACGCTCCGTCGACCCGGTTACGCAGGAGAATCTTGCTTACGTAATCTTTACCTCCGGTTCGACTGGCCGGCCGAAGGGAGTGCAGATCACGCATCGCTCCCTGGTGAATTTTCTGGAATCCATGCGCCAGGAACCGGGCTTCTCGCCGGACGAGGTACTGTTGGCGGTCACAACACCTTCATTCGACATTGCTGCTCTTGAATTGCTTTTGCCGCTCTATACCGGCGCGACCGTATGCATTGCGCTCCAGCCCGGCGATCCGGGCGCTCTGCTGGCGGATCTCGAACGCTACCGGCCCACCGTGATGCAGGCTACTCCGGCCACATGGAAGCTGCTGATTGCGGCTGGGTGGAAGGGCGATCCGCAGCTCAAAATTCTTTGTGGTGGAGAAGCGCTGGATACTGATCTGGCACGGTCACTGCTGGTCCGCTCCGGGGCTCTCTGGAACATGTATGGCCCGACCGAGACTACCATCTGGTCCGCGGTTCTGCGCATCGAAGAGGCGGGCTCCACTGCCATCCCGGTAGGCCGCCCAATCCGGAACACGTCCTTTTACGTTCTCGATCGCTGGGGCGAGCCGGTGCCGCAGGGCGTGGCCGGCGAACTCTGGATCGGCGGTGAAGGAGTGGCGCGCGGTTACCTGAATCGTTCTGATCTCACGGCCGAGCGATTCATCACTTCGCCATTTTCGGACAGCCCTGGAGAGCGCCTTTATCGTACCGGAGACCTGGTGCGTTACCGGCCGGATGGAACCCTCGAATTCTTCGGCCGCATGGACCACCAGGTTAAGTTCCGTGGATTCCGCATCGAGCTTGGAGAAATTGAAAACGCGCTGCGCCATTGCCCCGGTGTTCTCGATGCCGTGGCTCTACTGCGCGAAGATCAATGGAGACAAGCGGCTGGTCGGCTATCTCGTCTGCGCCGAGGAAGACACGCCTTCACCTTCCGCGCTGCGGGATCACCTGCGCGCGACCCTGACCGAATATATGGTTCCCGGAGCATTTGTATTTTTGGAAGAGCTTCCGCGGCTGCCGAATGGAAAGCTGGATCGATCTGCATTGCCCGCTCCAGAGCGTGCGGCAGGAGAAGGCAAGTCGGCGTTTGCCGCACCCTCAACCAGCCTGGAGCAGACCGTTGCCGCTGTATTCCGGCACGTGCTCGGCGTCAAGCAGGTTGGTATGGATGATAATTTCTTCGACATAGGCGCACATTCCCTGCAGATTGTGAAGGTGCATGGGGAGCTGAACCAGGGCATCGAGCCGAAAATCCCTTTGATCAGTTTTTTTCAGTATCCGACGATTCGATCGCTGACGAAATTTATTGAGCAGAGCCGTCAGACAGAAGCCTATAGCGTGGCTGAATGATATGGACGAAAATTTCCGAGGTGAGAGTCCAATGAACGAATCTTCGCGAGAACGCTGCGGAACCGGCATCGCCATCATCGGACTTGCCGGCCGCTTCCCGGGCGCGCCATCTAGTAAACGAATTCTGGAAGAATCTCACGGAAGGAAAAGAATCGATAAGGTTTGCTTCTGGAGACGAGCTGGCAGTCGCTGGTGTCGATCCGGCACTGATTGCCAGCCCGGACTTTGTTCGCGCCAGCAGCACCGTTCACGAGCCGGAGTTCTTCGATGCGCCTTTTTTCGGATTCAGCGCGCGCGAGGCGGAGATCATCGATCCGCAGCAACGGGTATTCCTGGAATGCTGCTGGGAGGCGCTCGAAGATGCCGCCTACGATCCGGCCACATACAACGGCGCAATCGGAGTTTTTGCCGGCGCCGGCATGAACACCTATGGACTTATCAACTTGTTGTCAAATCCCGATGTCATTGAATCGGCCGGCGCGTATCAGATCATGGTGGGCAATGACAAGGATTTCCTCTGCAGCCGGACTTCCTACAAGCTCAATCTGAAGGGACCCTCCGTCGGGGTGCAAACGGCGTGTTCGACCTCGCTGGTCGCGGTGCAGATGGCCTTTGAAAGCCTGCTGCGCCATGAATGCGACATGGCCTTGGCTGGCGGAGTTTCCATTTCCTTTCCGCAGGCTTCCGGATACATGTATGTTCCCGGGATGATTCTTTCGCGGGACGGTCACTGCCGCGCCTTCGACGCCGCCGCTTCAGGAACGGTGCCGGGAGCCGGAGCCGGAGTCGCCCTGCTGAAGCGGCTCGACGATGCCATCGCGGATGGCGATCATATTTACGCGGTGATTCGTGGGGCCGCCGTCAATAATGATGGCTCGGCAAAGGCAGGCTACTCCGCACCGAGTGTCGGCGGCCAGACAGCGGCAATTCAAAAATCAATGCAGATGGCCGGTTTCACGCCAGAGTCGATCGGCTACGTGGAGGCACATGGAACCGGCACGGAGGTTGGTGATCCCATCGAAGTGGCTGCGCTGGCAAAGGCATTCGCATCCGCGGCAGCCCGCCCCGGGTCCTGTGTTCTGGGTGCAGTAAAAACGAATATCGGTCACCTCGATACGGCTGCGGGAATTACAGGTCTGATCAAAACCGCTTTGAGCCTGAAACATCGGACGATTCCTCCCACGCTTCATTTCACCCAGGCGAACCCGCTGATCGATTTCGCGAAGACTCCGTTTTTTGTGAGCAATTCGCTAGTTTCCTATGACAGGCCGGAACCGTTCCGCGCCGGCGTCAGCTCCTTCGGTATCGGCGGCACGAATGCTCACGTCTCGCTTGAAGAAGCGCCGCTCGGTAGAGTCCGATCCTACAGCGGCATCGCAACTGGTTGTGCTCTCCGCAAAAACCGCTGCTGCACTGGACAAGCGGTCTGCGCAGCTTTTGCAATACGTCGAAGAAAATCCGTCGGTCAATCTCGCCGACCTCGCGTTCACATTGCAAAAGGGTCGTCAGACCTTCCAACATCGGCGCGTGCTGGTCGCCGGTGACCTGGCCCAGTTGAAAGCTGGATTGCAGGCGCCCCGTTCCCAGTCTCCCGGTCAGCAGCAGCTCCGGACGGACAATGCGCCTGCCGATTCAGCGGGCGTGGTATTTCTTTTCCCGGGCCAGGGATCGCAATACGTGAACATGGGTCGCGATCTGTATAAGACGACGCCGGTATTCCGTGAGAGCGTGGACCGTTGCTGCGAAATTCTCCAGCCGCATCTTGGTCTCGATCTGCGGACCATTCTTTATCCCGCGGCAGGAGAAGAAAAAGAGGCGGAGCGTCAGCTAAACCAGACGGCGACGACGCAGCCCGCACTTTTCGTCATCGAGTATTCGATGGCCCGGCTATGGATGGATTGCGGCGTAGATCCCTCGGCGATGATCGGACACAGCGTTGGCGAGTATGTTGCCGCCTGCATCGCCGGCGTGTTCTCTCTGGAAGATGCGCTCGCTCTGATTGCCGCGCGCGGAAAGATGGTCCAGTCGGTCCTGCCGGGGACCATGCTGGCCGTAACCCTTCCAGAGCAGGATGTGGAGCCGTTGCTGTCTTCGGCGGTATCGATCGCAGCCGTCAATTCTCCGGGTCAGACGGTTGTATCCGGTCCGGAAGCTTCCATTGCCGCGCTGGAGGCAACGCTGAAAAACAAGAAGATCGAATGCCGGCGGCTACGGACATCCCATGCCTTTCATTCCCCGATGATGGACGGCATCGTCGAGGAGTTTGTCCAGCGCGTGGCAAAGGTGAAATTGCAGGCTCCAAAGATGCGTTACATGTCGAACCTCAGCGGCACCTGGATCACGGACCGTCAGGCCACCAGTCCCGAATACTGGGGATCGCATCTGCGGAACACGGTGCGATTTGCCGACTGCGGACGGAACATATTGCGCGAGCTGAACGATGCGCTACTCGAGGTTGGACCCGGCGATACGCTGCTCTCGCTGCTTCGTGCGCAGCTCGAAGCACGCAGCACTAGGCCGCTGATTCCATCGATGCGTCATCCTTTGGCGGCACAGAACGATCGCGATATATGGCTCACTGCCGCGGGGCGTCTGTGGCTCCTGAATACGCGCTTGAACTGGGATGGCCTGCATCGTGGAGAGCGCCGCCTCCGAGTGTCTCTGCCAACGTATCCGTTCGAACGTCGACGCTACTGGATCGAGCCAAAGCAAGCCAATGCTTCTCCCCAGACAATCTCGCCAGCGGCAAAGATGGAGAAGCAGCCGGACATCTCCGACTGGTTTTATGTTCCGTCCTGGAAGCGAGGCGTTTCTCAACTTCTGCCGCAAACGGAAATTAAAGAATCCGACACGTGGCTTCTGCTTGCGGATGACGGTCCGCTGGCCAATCTTCTCACCAATGCATTGAGTGCCCCCGGACAAGTTGTTCGCGTACGCGCCGCGTCTAGATTTCATCGCGTTTCAGCGGAACTGTACGAAATCGATCCGGCGAATCGGGAAGATTACATCAGCCTCATACAGGATTTACAGGCTGCAGGGCGCTGGCCCGATCGCATTGTCCATGCGTGGATGCCGAATTCCAACCGGGAGTCGGATCTCGACAGTGTCCTCGATCTCGGCGTTTTTAGTGCAATGTTTCTGGCGCAGGCGGTGGAGGAAAGCAGCGCAACCCGGCAGGTTGAATTCAATGTCATCAGCAATCGCGCCTTCAGCATTCTGGGAGAGCCTGTTTCCTCGCCTGCACCCGCCGCGCTGAATGCGTTTTGCGGAGTCATTGCGCTGGAGTGTGCAAATATCTCTTCCAGAGTCATCGATGTCGATTTCGAATCCAATCCAGCCGCAGTGACTCGGCAACTTTTGAAGGAGCTCGCGTCGGCTGCGTCGAACGAAACGGTTGCGTATCGCGGCTCCGCCAGATGGATCCAGCAATATGAGCCGGTTCGGCTGGAGGAGTCTGACGAATCCGGAAGTGACAAACGGAAGAGTGGCTACCGGATTGCGATCAGGACAGGCGGCACGTATCTGATCACTGGCGGTCTGGGCGGAGTCGGACTTGTTTTCGCTAAGCATCTCGCTCGTCAGGCGAATGCGCAAATCGTCCTCACGTCCCGTACGACATTGCCGCCCGCTTCGGAATGGGATGCTCTGCTGAAGTCGTCCGATACGCCCGATGCCTGAAGCGGAAACTTCAAGGTGCCCGGTCGATCGAGGAGGCAGGCGGAAAGGTCCTTGTCCTGGCGGCGGACACGACCGATCCCGTCGCCATGCGGCAGACCGTCTCGACGGTTCACGCGCAATTCGGTTCGATCCATGGAATCATCCATGCAGCCGGTATTGCCGGAATGGGTTTGCTGCAGGCAAAGTCGCGTGAGCAGGCCTATCCTGTCCTCTCTCCCAAGGTGCAGGGGACCGAATGGATTCGTGAATGCCTCGGCACGCGCGAGCTGGACTTCGTCCTGATGTGTTCCTCGATTAGCGCGGTAATTCCTTCTTTCGGACTGTCGGATTATGCGGCGGCGAACGCTTACCTTGACGGATTCGCGGCGGTGTTCGATGACCCGTCAGGAACGCGTGTCCTATCCGCGAATTTCGATACGTGGCGTGAAGTCGGTATGGCGGTCGATACGCCGTTGCCGCCAGGAATGGCTCACCTTCGCGAAGATCGCCTGAAGCATGGCATTCTGTCCGCCGAAGCAGAGCAGGTTTTCGATCGGCTGCTGAACTTTGCACTGCCGCAAGTGATCGTATCAACCCGCGATTTTAGAGTTCTGCAGAGGCAAACTGCGGAAACCATCGCAGCCATGCGAGCGATTCTTCAAGCCCCCGCCTCCGGGGAGGGGTTGAACGTTCATAGCAGGCCGGCTTCGCTTGAAAACTTCACCGCGGCCGAAGATGAAATCGAGCAGTTCATTGTGAGCGTTTGGCAGGAGCTGCTGGGGGTTGAGCCCATCGGGATCCACGATGACTTCTTTAAACTGGGCGGTCATTCATTGCTAGGAACACAGGTGCTGGCCAGAATCAGGGAGCGTTTTAAAGTTAGCCTATCGCTCCGTACCATTTTTGAAGCTGCCACTCCGGCGGATCTTGCCCAGCATGTTCGCGTATTGTGCTGGGCGTCAAACGAAGGACCGTCTCTTTCTGTACTTGAGCGCGAGGAGATTGAAATCTAGCTGAGATGATTGGATCCGCTCAGCTCCTAAATCCGACAAAATTGATTGGACGAGCAGAAAAAATGAAGAGATCTTTTCTGAACTGCTGAAATTTATAGTCTTCCACGCTCGATTTGGTTTGCCTGAATTCATGCAGATCGGTCCAGCATCAAACTGGATAGACCGCTTGGCAATGGGCCCGATAAGCATATGCAAGAAATCAGCCATTCTCAGTTCCTCAGTTTGCTGAGGCAACGCAGGATCGAAATCACGGTTAGAAACGGCCGTCTGCAGGTCAGTGCTCCGCCGGGCGCGGTGGATTCCGAGTGTCGCGCTGAGTTGGCCCGGCGTAAACCGGAGCTGTTGCGACTGCTGGAGAATGCGGAAACTGCTGCAGCGCCTGGCCCGCTGGTTCCTATGGAACGCACCGGCAGAATTCCGCAGACCCATGCTCAGCAGGGATTGTGGCTGATCGATCATTTCGCGCCCGGCAATGTTGCCTATAACATTCCCGAAGCATTTGCGATTGAAGGTTCTGTCGAAGCCGAAGCGCTGCAAAAAGCCGTTGATGGTCTTCTGGCCCGGCATGAAACGCTGCGGACCTGGTTTTATGAGGATGAGGGCGAGTTGCTTCAGGCAGTTTCGCCAGAGGCCATGGCACCCGTGGGGTTCACGGACCTGTCGGGGATCGCCGAAAGCGATCGCGACCAGGCACTCCAGAGTCTGATGCGGGTGCAGGCACGGCTGCCGTTTGATCTGCGTCACGCACCGCTGGTGCGGTTTCATTATTTCCGTCTAGCCGACCAGCGGCATGTAGTGTTCTTTAACATACATCACATTATCGCCGACCGTAGATCGCTGGGCATCCTCAAAGAAGAATTGATCCTGCTGTATAGGGCTGCGGTGTTGAACCAGCCCGCCGGGTTGGCCGATCTTCCTGTCCAGTATGCCGACTATGCGATCTGGGCCACGAAACGTCTGAATACAAACGCGATTGCCGGTCAAATTGAATACTGGAAGCAGAAGCTCGCAGGCGTTCCTCCTTTTCTCCAGTTGCCTTTGAGCCGCCCGTATCCAGAGCAGCGGACCGCATGGGGTGCGACCGCGCCGATCCTCGTCCCGTCCCAGTTGCGGGAGGCGCTGACGGAGGTTGCGAGACAGGAGGGCGCGACCATGTTCATGGCGTTCCTCGCGGCTTTCGCCGTCCTCCTACATAAGCAATCGGGTCAGGAAGATTTCTGTATTGGTTCTCCATTTACCCATCGCAATCACGTGGAGACCGAACCGATTATCGGGCTGTTCGTGAATATGCTCATCTTCCGCTGCCAATTCACCGGCGATCCAAGCTTCCGCCAATTCCTGCAGCGGGTTCGTGCGACTGCTCTTGATGCGTACCAGTACAGCGACGTGCCGTTCCAGGAGCTGGTGCGCACGTTGAGGCCGGATCTGCGCTCACGGCGCTCGCCTTTTTTTCAAGTGATGTTTGGATATGATTCGATCGCCGGGCCGGCGCACGAGGGCGTGATGCAAATCGACACCGATCCGGGTACGGCCCGATTTGATTTGACCCTCTATTTACGCGAGAATCCAAACAGTGTGGCCGGCTCATTTGAATACTGCACGGACCTGTTCGATGCGGCGAGCGTTGACAGAATGGTCACCCAATTCACGACGCTGCTTCATGCGATCGCCCTGCGATCCCGATCAGCCAATCTCGAATATCGAGTTTTTGTCGAGTACTCAGGCTGAGCCGGCGAGGCCCTCAGAAGCGCCTACCGCTCGTCTGAGGTTCTGGAGCGGCAGGCTAAAAAGCTTTTCGGAGCGACTCTCGCACCGACTCGGAACAAGCTGATTTGTTCTCTATCTTCGAGCCATGATGATAGGGTCCAAGTTTTCGAATGTAAGTTGTGAAACCTGAATCGCCCAATCAACGATCCCGTTTGTGGATCGGAGGGGATCGGTTTTCTGAACTATGAAAACGACCGCTGGTCGGATTTTTTGAGGTGAATGGCCATATTTCTCCCGCGGATGAATCTCTTGCTGATTAAAGTGGCCGTGCAGGCCCGCTGGATTCTCGTGAGACAAATTGCGTGGTCACCGCAATCTCTGCACCCTGGTTTCCGTTATCCTTCAGCATTGTTTGCAGGAGCTGGAACGCACATAAGCCAATCCTATCTTTGGGAATACCTATCGAGCTGAGCGGCGGATGTCCATACGCGGCAAAGGCTATATCGTCCGAACCAATGATCGAAATGTCTCCAGGAATACGCCAGCCGGACCGAAGAGCTTCGCCCATGGCGCCGATGGCCATCAGATCATTGCCACAGATGATGGCTGTCGGATGAAGCTTTCGGGAACGCATTTGTTGGATAGCCGCGGCGCCACCTGTGGGCCTATTATCCACCTCGAAACAGTCGACCACCTGCATTCCATGCTCACGTACGATATCGATCAATAACTTGCGATATCGTTTTGCGGACAAGACTTTCAATGGCCCGTGAATGATCGCAACACTTCGGTGGCCCATCGATCGCAAGTGCTCTACAGCCTGCAACACACCTCTGGAGTAATCGATCCGAACATTGCTTTTGTTACGCTTCAAACGAGAATCGTTCAATCGCACAACCGGTATGTCGCGATCGAGCAGGCGATCGACAAGCCTAGAATCGAACTGAGAACTCATCACAGCAACCCCGCGCACTTTATCCTCAATCATGCGCCGGACGGCTGCCTCTGCATTGATCTGCTCGTAGTTTGTCATTCCAAGTACAAGTTCCAAATGTTCCGCGTGGCAAGCTCGTTCAAATCCTTTAATCAGCTGCGGGAAGAAAGGGTTTTCGATATCCGAGATGATCAACCCAAGAGCGTTGCTGTAGCCACGAACCAGCAAGCGCGCAGATGTATTTTTGTAATAATTCAGATCTTCGATCGCCTTCAATACCCGTTTCCGTGTCTCAGGCGCGATCGGTCGAGTCCCGTTTAGAACATGCGAAACCGTAGTGATCGAGACATTCGCTACTTCCGCGACATCGTGCATTGTAATTGTCATTTGTTTGATCAACTGATAAGAAGCCGCGATTTAAATCAAGTCTTTTTATTTCGCTACTGAATCGATCGTCTTAGAGGAAACCCTCTCCAGCCATGTGAACTTCACTACACAGTACAGTTATGTTGCGAATTTATATCAAGACTCCCCGGTATCCAGCTACAAAATAAGTCATGTCCGGACTGCTATCGAGACTAGCCGGAACGCGCGGATTGATATGACAACTACTGTTCCGGAGCAGCATTTGGACTATTGTGGGCATGCTGCCGGGCCAAGAGCTGTCCGCAGATGCTCCGCTCACGAGCTGCCGCAGCGGAACGGCCGACCCTGCTCAGAGCTGTTCCCAATACAAAATGTGCTTGGGCAAACGTTGGGTCGACCTCGGTCGCTCTCTGCAAAGGCTTCAGGGCCTCGGCCGGCTGGTTCAGTCCGATATGGCACTGACCCAGCTCCAGCAGAGCAGCCGTGTAGTTTGGGTTCGCGGCAATCGCTGCCTGAAGATAGGGAATCGCCTGCGCCGGTTGATTTTCGACGCCGTAAGATTTTCCCCATCATGTAATTGGAAACCGGATCGTTTGGATACTGTTTCAGCTCCTGCTGGAATTCGGCCGCAGCTTCGGGAATCTTGTGCAATCTCCAGTCGATGAAACCCAGACTGGAGTGGACTCCCGGGTAGTTCGGATCAGCCAGGAGAGCGGCTTGAAATTCTTTATACGCGTCCTCTTCCTTGGATAAAACGTCATACGCCAGTCCCATCATGAAGTGGGCCTCTGGAGAGCTGGGATTAATCGTCATGATCCGGTCGAAGACCCGTGTCACGCCGGAGTAGTTTTTGGCCCTCCAGTATGCTTTTCCCAAGATGTCAAGCGTCGGAATATCGTTAGGCTGCAATTGGCTGGCGCGTTCGAGATACACGGCGGATTCTGCGTACTTGTCGAGTGCAAACAGATCAATCCCAGTGAGATCGAGCGACTGAAAACGTCGGCGTTGTTTTGGAGAAGGACTCCAGCAATGGAAGCGCATTTTTATAGCGATGCGCCCGGAAATATGCCACGCCAAGATTTCGTCGTGTGATTGCGTCGCCGGGCCTCAGCCGAAGCGCACGCTCGTAAAGAGCGATTGCCTCATCTTCGCGGCCTTGGCGGGCGATGGAAATCGCAAGATCGTTCAGAACTTCTACTGACCGCGGCGCCAGCTTATGGGCTTGCCGAAATGCTTTTTCAGCCGCCGCATTATAGCCTTGCTGTAACGCCCGCGATCCTTGCCCTACAAAGAGGAGTAGTTTTTGCCGTGAGAGGGCACTGCTTCTAGAATCTGTCTGGCCCCAGGCGCCCGGGCAATTATATCCGCACAAAATTAGAAAGCAGAGAACGGCGATGACGTTTATCGCGTAAAGAGGCAGTCGTACGGTTCTGCGTGAACGATACGTCATGGCTTTAGAAATAGTGTCACATATCGAGTTGTTTTAAAATGTCATCGCATCAGGGGCTGACCAGATATCGGTCCTTCCTACAAAATGTCCCTCGAAATATCAGCCGACGTTCTTGTCATTCGCGGCAATGAATTCCGGTCCCGCAGATCCGCGCCGAAACCTAAGGATCAGGTAAAACTAACCAACCATCGTTGTAAGTGCAACATAAAACGATAACTTACCGCGTCAGAGAGATAATTTTTCGCTGAGGCATCCGCACAGACGCTTGACAATGGCGCGATCAGCGCGTAATTTCGGTTTTCGAGAGACGCAAACGTTTGCTGATGTTACGAATGCGCAAAGAAGCTAATCGCAGTTAACGATTCCGAGAGAGGTCGTTCTGAATGTCAAGACAAAGTTTGCTCGTCGTAATCCTCGCTTTCCTGATGGTTGGCTCCCCAGTACTCGTGAGTGGCCAGGAGCTGGCAGCCACCCTAAACGGGACTGTCACCGACCCTTCGGGCGCTGTCATTCCGGGCGCAACCGTGACCATCGCGCAAAATGGCATCAACGGCGTGTCCCGGACCATTCAGACCAATGCGCAAGGCAGTTACACCGTGACCAATCTGCCCGCCGGCACCTACACCGTCACCGTGACGGCGACAGGTTTTCAAACATACTCGGCCAACAATGTGGTCATGAATGTCGCCCAGACTCGCTCCGTCAACGCGACGCTGCCGCCCGGCGCAACCACCCAGACGGTGAATGTGCAGCAGGGCGCCGTAGCGCTCAATACAAGCACCAGCGCGCTCGCAGGCACCATCTCCGGAACCCAGGTCAGGGAGTTGCAATTGAACAACCGGAACTTCGAGCAATTGGTGACCCTGCAGCCTGGCGTTGTCAGCGGCCTGCCTCAGGAAGTCGGCTTCGGCCTGAACAATACCACCACTGTTGCCGTCAACGGAGCGCGCTCCACCGCGAACAACTGGACCGTGGACGGCGCGGACATCAACGACAGCGGCTCGAACTCCACACTTCTGAACGTGCCCAGCGTCGATGCCATTCAAGAATTCACGCTGGAGAGAAGCACCTACGACGCGGGGTACGGCCGCAGCGGCGGCGGCCAGGTTCTGGTGGCCACCAAATCCGGCACCAGCTCTTTCCATGGCGATGCGTATGAGTTCAACCGCAACAACATCTTCAACGCCAATAGCTTTTTCAATAAGCAGACGACGCCGATGATACCGCGAGCGATCGAGCGCTACAACGACTACGGCTTCACCGTTGGCGGCCCGCTTTTCATCCCCAAGGTCTTCAACACCGCAAAAGATAAGACCTTCTTCTTCTGGTCGGAAGAATGGCGCAAGGTCAGCTCGCCGGTCACTTCCAGCCTGAACCCTCCCACTGCGGCTCCGAATTGAAAGGCATCTTTCCCGGGCAATCTGACAGCCTTAACGCCGCCGAGCCATCCCGGTTGCATCACGTACGACGCCAGCCACAGAACCAGAGCACGATCAGCCGGCTGCAGCCAGAACGCGCAAGTCTATCTCACGAACATGTACGACAAATTTGCGGCGAACAACGGCAATCTCTACACCGCGTCCTACTCCCAACTCAACAACACACGCGAGGATCTGGTCCGGTTCGATTGGAACGTCACTCAGAAACTGCATTTCTTCGGCCGCGCCATGCAAGACGAAACGCCCCAGAACTTTCCCGAGGGACTTTTCTCCGGAGGCCAATTTCCCAGCGTCGCTGCCGCCTCGGTCAATGCTCCTGGCGAGAATGTGGTCGGTAATCTGACCTGGACCATTTCGCCGCGCATGGTCAATGAAGCGGAGTTCGCCTATTCCCAGGGAACAATCTCCTCTACGTTTGTACCGGGCGCCATTGCCAATAATCCGGCGGTCGCCAAGGCACTGACCAACGCCACCACCTACACAGACCCCTACGGACGTATCCCGAACATTTCATTTAGCAGCGAAAATATAACCGGGTTTACCTCTGGAAGCACTCCCTATTTTGAACGCAACCTGGACCGGACATTCTTCGATAATTTCTCCGCCACTCTCGGCCGGCATACGCTGCGGGTTGGGGCCACGATTTCGAACATGGTGAAGACCGAGAACGCTTCGGAAGGTAATGCCGGTTTTATCTTCAGTACTTTTCAGAATTTCCTGTTGGGGAACGCAGTCCAGTATACGCAGGCAAACCGCGATGTGGTTCCCGATTTGCATTACTACAACTTTGAAGCCTATGCGCAAGATGACTGGAAAGTGTCGCAAAACCTGACCGCTCAACCTTGGATTGCGCTACAGCTACTTCCCATCCCCCGCCGATGTGCTAAACACGTTGAACAACTTCGACCCTCTGATTTATGACCCGGCAAAGGCCCCCTTATCGATAGTTCGGACGCGACGCTTCCGAACTCCAACTCCGGTAATTTCGTGGCCGGTCAGGGGATTGTCCCGGCTACCTACGTGAATGGCATCATCTTCCCGGTCGGCAAGGCATGTAGCGAAGCGCAGGCAATTGCTCCGGGCGTCACCTGTTCGCCTTTTGGCGGCCACGTGAACCCGGATCCAAAGGACAACTTTGGCTCCACGGATCGGATTCGCCTATGCTCCCGCTAACAACACCGATATTGCAGTTCATGGCGGCGCCGGGATCTTCTACGACCGCATGCTGAACGGCATCTGGGAGCAGAATGCCTTTGCGGATCCGCCGCTCGTACAGACTTCAACCATCACCAACACCTCCTTCGACCATCCGGGCGGTGCTGCGGCTGTTCCGCTGGGTCCCAATCGGATTACGTCCTCCGGAGACCCGACCATGAAGACTCCCTATTACATTGATTACAACTTGTCCGTGCAGGATCAATTCATGCCCAACACGGTGGCGGAGATCGCCTATGTCGGCAATCAGGGGCGGCATCTTCCGGAGAGAGGGACATCAATCAACCCACTCTCGCGGAGAGACAGGCGAAGCCGCTGGCCTATGTCACGGCGTGGTTCCTTATCAGGGATATAGCGCGTTTTTCGCCAGACTTACCGAGGCCACAGCAATTACAACTCTCTCCAAGTTCGCTGCATCATCGCACCCAACACGGCCTGACACTGGGGATTGCTTACACCTGGGGCAAGACCTTGACGAACAAGTCGAATGATCGTGGTACGGAAAACTACGATACCTACAATCCGCATCTGGATTATGGGCCGTCCTCGCTCAACCAACCGCAGGCCTTTATCGCAAACTATGTCTACGATCTGCCCTTCTATCGTGAGCCAGCATGGAGTGGTGGGGCACCTGTTGGGTGGCTGGGAGGTTTCCGGAATCACAGAATTCGAATCCGGGGTGTCACTCACCGTCCGCCAATCGGGCGATAACTTCGATTGCATCACTCCTGCCGGGTGCAACACACTGGTTGCATCCCCGGCACCTATCCGGGCGGCCTCAATATGGATGTAGACAATATCGCGCCACGACCCGACCAGATAGCACCCGCGCGCCTGCTAAAGAAGCAATCGCAATGGTTCACGACGGGTTCCTTTACAGGACGCCGTCGGTCACTTCGGAAGCGCCCGCAATGGCATCCTGAATGGCCCTGGTCTGATCAACTTCGATATCGCCGCGATGAAAAATATCAGCTTCGGCGGAGCCAGGCGCTTGCAGATTCCGCGGTGAATTCTTCAACGCCTTTAATCACACTAATTCTGGGATTGTCCGGTGGGTTCGGGATCGATACCAACACCGACAGCAGCACCTATGGGCAGGTCACCTCAACACTCGACCCACGCCAGATTCAATTGGGAGGCAAGTTCTATTTCTGACTTATAGCTGCACTCCTAACGTACAAAACTGGGCGAGCCGTCCTTGCCGGCGGCTCGTTTTTCTGAGCAATTTGTCATCTCGACCGGAGCGCAACGGAGAGATCTGCGGTTTCTACTGATTTTCAATCAGTGCAATCTCCAATCTCAACCTGCGTCATCCTGAGCCCGCAAAGAACCTCTGCATTCCTGCCTGATTTGCGATGCAAAGATTCTTCCAGAGTTTACCCTGAGCGAAGCCGGATGGGCCCAAAGTGACGCATTACCTTCTAAGAAATTCAGAATTTTTGAGGATGAAACAATGCTTCAGATACCCGTACTGCGGAAACGGCTATTTATCCTTGCCGGCTTTGCCTGCATTTTCGCCGCCATTCCTCTGTTGTTGCAGACGGCTTCATTTGCGCAGAGCGTGACCAAACCGGTTCCTGCGAGTGCCTCCGCGACGAATTTACCTCTGATCCCAATGCCGCGCGAAATCCACGAACATACAGTTCTGCCGCTGCATCATGGAATCAGCATAGTGGCGACGGGAAGAGAGTCCGAAGACAGATTTACCGCTGAAGACCTTATCCGCACCCTGAGGGCGCGCGGCATCAGAGCATGGGCCGGCAGGAACAGCCGGATCAGGATTGTGCTGCTGCGGCAGCACACGAAAGCGGGAGCTGATATTCTCGCGCACGCCCACATCCGTTTCGATCCGGCCATGCACGACGAGGGATATGTTCTTGTAACCAGCCGACACACCATTTACGACATCGCCGCGACTGGCGCCGGACTTTATTACGGCGCACAGACGATCAAGCAACTCGTTGCTGGCTGTGGAAAGGATGCTGTCTTACATGGAGTCGTGGTACGCGACTGGCCTGCGATGAAATATCGCGGACTGGATGATGACCTATCCCGCGGACCATTCCCAACGCTCGCGTTTCAAAAACATCAGATTCAGATTCTGTCGGAGTATAAGGTGAATATCTACTCACCCTATTTCGAGAACACGTTGAGCTACGCAAACAATCCCCTGGCTGCGCCTCCCGGCGGTGCCATGACCCGCTCCGACGTTGAGGAACTGGTGCGATACGCCCAGCAGTACCACGTCACCATCATTCCTGAGCAGGAGGCGTTTGGGCACCTGCACCACACGTTGACATTCGACACCTATTCTCAATTGGCGGAGACGCCCCACGGCACCGTTCTGGCTCCAGGTCAGCCGGGATCGCTGTTGTTGATCCGGCAGTGGTTCACAGAAATAGCAGCGATGTTTCCCGGTCCGTTCATTCACATCGGTGCTGATGAAACCGACGATCTGGGAAAAGGACAAACTAAAACTCTGGTGGATCAACAAGGGCTAGGCGCTGTTTATATCAATTTTCTTAAACAGATTTATAACGTACTCGCGCCATTGCATAAGGAAATCCTGTTTTGGGGCGACATAGCGATGAACAGCCCGGAATTGGTCAAGACGCTGCCCAAAGACATGATTGCCGTGGCGTGGGTCTACAGTCCGGAGCCGCAAGGCTACGACAAATGGATCTTGCCTTACGTGAATGCGGGAATGGAAACCTGGGTGGCTCCGGGCGTCAATAATTGGCGGCGAGTGTATCCCGATTTCAATGCTGGGCTGGCTAATATTCAGAGATTTGTCAGCGATGGCCAGCGCCTCGCCGCCCCCGGCGAATTAAATACGGTGTGGAATGACGACGGCGAGGGGCTGTTCAACATGGACTGGTACGGAGTCCTCTATGGCGCGGCGGCCGGCTGGCAGCCAGGAATAAGCAATATTCCGCGGTTTCAAAACAGCTATGGCCAGGTCTTCCACGGAGATTCTACAGGCAAGATCAACCAGGCCCAGTTGGAAATGATGGCCGCGCAGAACGTGCTGGAGGGTGCCGAGCTGGCCGGGATCAGCGACGACGTGTTCTGGGTAGATCCGTGGAGCACGGATGGACAGCAAATCTCCGCCAAACTTTTGCCAATCGTGCATACGGTGCGACTGCATGCCGAGCGGGCCATTATCCTGATTGATCAGGCGCGCAACTCGGGCGACTTACGCGAACAGGATGCGCTGGATGCAATGGACCTGGGAGCGCGGCGGATTGATTTCATCGGCTACAAGTTTGAGGCCGCGCAGCAGATCGTCGATGAATATAATCGCGCCTATCAGGAACAAAACAACCCCTCAGGCAAAGCGGATGTCGGCCAAGAGTTGGGAATTATCTCTGGGGCAAATGGTCAGTGTCAGGATCTGCGCGACGGATATGGACTCACCCGCGATCTCTTTCGCCAGGTATGGCTGCAGGAGAATCGCCCCTACTGGCTGGACAATGTTACAGCACAGTACGAGCTCGCCATGCAGCTCTGGATTGCGCGCGGCCACCGCTTCAGCGATGTGCAGCACCAGTGGTATCAGACCCATACACTCCCCAAACCGGAAGAGATAGGATTGCCGTCGACGCCTGCTGTGTCTCCCGCCCAGACATGATGTCCCGGCATCAATACCCACCAGATGAATGATCAATGTTGGTGAATTTTTCGGTACTAAAATGTCCACTATAGTTTTGCCCCGATAGTTCTCGCCCATGCAGATACATTTTGCCTGGTCTGCCGCGTTTCATCCGCAGGTGCATGCACTGGACATGCTTGTCATTGCAGCCTACCTCGCCGGCATCACCTGGTTTGGACTGCGTTTTCGCAAACGTGAGCGCACGCTTCAAAGCTATTTTCTTGCCGACCGCGATATCCCATGGTGGGCAATTATGTTGTCGATCGTTTCGGCGGAAACCAGCACGCTGACCATCATCAGCGTGCCTGGCCTTGCGTTTACTGGCGATTTCGGATTTCTGCAGCTCGTCTTCGGTTATTTGCTGGGGCGCATCGTGGTCTGCATCGTCTTTCTGCCGCGTTATTTCCGCGGAGAACTGCTGACCGCGTATCAATTGATTGGCCGGCGTTTCGGCACCCGGCTGCACCGCGTCACCGCGCTGTTATTCTTGCTGACGCGCGCCGCCGCAGAGGGCGTTCGCGTTTTTGCCGTGGCCATAGTTATTCACGCGGCACTTGGCACCGGAGATATCGCGTCCATCGCGATCATTTCTCTACTCACCCTCGTGTACACGTTTGAAGGTGGTCTGGCAGCGGTCATCTGGACCGATGTGGTGCAGATGGGAATTTACGCGATAGGAATTGCTTTGGCTCTCTGGATTTTGGTTTATCGGGTTCCCGGCGGATGGCCTGCCATCCATGGCGTCGCGGCTGCGGCAGGCAAGTTCCATCTGTTAGATTTCTCACTGAACCTGACCGCCGCCTACACTTTCTGGGCCGGACTGATCGGTGGATGCTTTCTAACCATGGCCAGCCATGGCACGGATCAGCTGATGGTGCAGCGTCTACTGGCGGCGCGCAACTTGCGAGACTCCCAAATCGCACTACTATCGAGCGGCGTTATTATCTTCGTGCAGTTTTTCTTTTTTCTCCTGATTGGTGCGGCACTATTTGTCTACTACACTCAGGTGACCGGCGGCGCTCACTTTGTCAGCGCGGACCATGTTTTCCCCGCATTCATTGTCGCAAAATTTCCGGTTGGATTCGCCGGTCTTATGATCGCAGCCATCCTCGCGGCTGCCATGTCCAATCTGAGTGCAGCTCTCAATTCGCTCTCCTCAACCAGCGTAATCGACATATATCTGCGTTTACGACCTACGGCCAGCCAGACGCGACGTATCAAAATTTCCCGGGTCAGCACGGTTATCTGGACGATTGTCCTATTTGTTTTGGCGATTCTGTCTCGTACCGGCGGACATGTTGTCGAACTCGGATTGTCGATTGCCTCCGTTGCCTACGGATCATTGCTGGGCGTTTTTCTACTAGGCGTGCTCACGCGCAGGGCGAATGAGTCCGGCACGATTGTCGGAATGATATTCGGATTCGCAATGAATGTGGTGTTATGGCTGCAGCCGCATGCGCTTCGGTTTTCGTTCACTGGATACGCATTTACATTTCCTAAGATCGCGTGGACCTGGTATGTGATTTTTGGCGCAGTCTTTACGTTTCTTGTCGGATATCTGGCAAGTTTCTTTTTTTCTTCGGTACAAACTGCCGAAGAGGAGGTTTTCTAAAATCACGGAGTCTTTATCTGACATGCGAAATCGGGATGAATCATGCGAAGTTTGAAACGTTCGGTCCATATCGCCAAATCCGGATGGAAAACATACTTGTGTCGATCGACTTTCATCGTGCTGATTGCTTTCACTCTTTGTGCAAGGGCACAGCAGCCCGCCCATCCAGATTTCAGCAGCATCGATCGCATTATGGCTGCGGCGCTGGAGGCGCATAAAGTTCCGGGAGCCGTTATCGTCATCGGACACGATGGCAAAGTCGTTTTCGAAAAAGCTTATGGGGAACGCTCTCTTGAGCCGATGCGCGCGCCGATGACAGAAGGCACTATCTTCGACATGGCCTCGATGACGAAGGTGATGGCCACCACTACGGCTGCCATGGAACTGTATCAGCAGGGCCGCTTCCGCCTCAACGATCCGGTGGCTAGATATCTTCCCGCCTTCGCCGCGAATGGCAAGCGGGACATCACCATTCGCCAGGTGATGACGCATTACTCGGGCCTGCCCCCGGATCTCGATCTGAAACAAACCTGGTCGGGCAAGCAGACCGGATACGATATGGCATTTGCCATCAAGCCGGACCATCCACCGGGCACCAGGTTTCACTACAGCGATATCAACTTTATTGTCATGGGCGCGCTCGTCGAAAAGCTCAGTGGCATGACGCTGGACGCCTACACGGCGAAGTATGTATTTGCCCCAATGGGGATGGATCATACGCGTTTTCTACCGCCGGCCTCGTGGCGCCCCGAGATAGCACCCACCCAGTACGACGAGAATCATCACATGCTGCTGGGCGTGGTGCACGACCCCACATCAAGGCGCATGGGCGGCGTTGCCGGACACGCCGGTCTGTTCAGCACTGCCGCTGACATATCCATCTTCGCGCAGAATCTTCTGGATTGTCTGGCAGGCACGCCGAACAAATTTCCCGTGAACCGGTTGACTGCCGAGAAGATGACGACCCCGCAGCAGCCGGCGACCGGCACCGCTCTGCGCGGATTAGGTTGGGACATCGAAAGCCCGTTCTCCGGCAATCGCGGAGAGTTGTTTCCGGTAGGGGGATTTGGGCATACGGGCTATACCGGCACCGATATCTGGATCGATCCCTGGAGCGACACATATGTGATTATGCTTAGCAATCGTGTCCATCCGAATGGCGGCACGAGCACAGTTCCGCTGGAGGGAAAGATCGCCAACGCGGCCGCCGAGGCGCTCGATGTTCAGATTCCCGAGTCAGGGCGCGAAATCTCCCGCGTCACCGGCTATAACGAGTCGCTGACGAACATGCGCCGATGGCCAAGCAGGAACGGCACGGTGGAAACGGGTATCGACGTTCTAGAACAGGAGAACTTTGCTCCGCTTGCCGCGCTTGAACAAAAACATGGCGGCAGGTTGCGGGTGGGAATTCTCAGCAACCAGACCGGACTGGATAGCCACGGCAGGCGCACCATCGACGTATTGGCGCACGACGCACCGGCAAAGGTCCCGGGGCTGACCGTGACGATGCTTTTCAGTCCAGAACACGGAATCACCGGCACAATGGACACGACTCTCATTTCTGGCAGCACCGACGCGGCCACCGGGTTGCCGGTTTTCAGCATGTATGGCGCGACGGACGCACAACGCCGTCCGCCGATTGATAAGTTGCGCAACCTCGATGCCGTCGTGATCGACCTGCGCGATGCGGGAGTGCGCTTCTATACCTACGAAACGGCGGTCGCCTATTTTCTTCAGGCAGCGGCTCACACGGGAACAGATATCGTGATTCTCGACCGGCCCGATCCCATCAATGGCTCCTTTGTGCAGGGGCCGGTCTCGGATCCAGGACATTCCAGCTACACGGGCTTTATGCCTCTACCTGTGCGGCATGGAATGACGATGGGAGAACTGGCGCGCTATTTCAACGAGGAAGGACATCTCGGCGCATCTCTCACCGTAATTCCGATGAAGGGATGGCAGCGCGGCGATTGGTATGATTCCACGTCGCTGCTCTGGGTGAATCCATCGCCCAATCTACGCAACCTGAACGAAGCTACCATGTATCCCGGTATCGGAATGATTGAGTCGTCCAACATTTCCGTCGGGCGTGGCACCGATACTCCGTTCGCGTGGATTGGCGCGCCCTGGATCGATGCGACCCAACTCGCCACCGCTCTCAATAAGCGATTTATTCCCGGTATCCGTTTTGTTCCGGTGGAGTTTACGCCGCGCTCACCGTACCCTTACGCTGGCCAGGTTTGCCACGGTGTCCAGTTCGTCATCACGAATCGCAATGCGCTGAATGTTCCGGAAGTAGGCATTGAGATCGCTTCCATGCTGTACAAGCTCTATCCCACACAGTACCAGCTGGATTCGATTGAGCCATTACTGGCAAATCAGGCAACACTGAAGGCGCTCGAAAACCACGAAGATCCGCAAAGTATCGCAGAATCATGGCGCGAAGCTATTCAACAATTCGAAAAACGCCGCGAGGCCTATTTGATCTACACAGATAAATAAGCTTGATCGCCTATTGCCGGTTCACGAAAATTGTTGCATGGGTGCCCCAAATTCGCGAAGCTAACCTGGGGCTTTTACCGGGATGAAACCGTTCGTTCAATGCGTCGCCGCCGGATGCGGGGAAGCTTGCTTCAGATACCGATCAAAGAATTCCGCGCTGGCTGCATACGCCGCGATCCAATCGCGGTGCAGCAAAAAATCGTGAACTTCATCAGGAAAAATGAGTTCCTGAAATTCGATCTTCTGCCGGCGCAGGGCCGCCGCGAGTTGTACTGTTTGTAAAAATGGAACGTCGCGGTCGTCATCTCCCTGGATCAGTAGCACGGGAGAGCGCCATGTCCCAATGGACGACAATGGCGAAGATTTCCACGCGAGACGCCATCGCGCGTTAGGGTCAGGCGCGGTATCGGAGATCGCAAAATTCAGCGGATTGTCGATGTTCCAGTCATGTACCCCGGACATATCCACGCCCTGCGGCAAACAAATTGGAGGCGCGAGCCAATGCGAGCGCGGTTAAATATCCGCCCCAGCTTCCTCCCCAAATTCCGATGTGTGCTGGTTCGACATCGCAGCGGCTGCGCAGATAGCGGCCGCCAGCTTCGATGTCCCGGAACTCACTGGCCCCAGTGGGTCCGTAATTCAAAGCCTCGCGAAAGTCTGAGTCCATAACCGATGCCACTCCGGTAATTGATCGAGAGCACAACGTATCCGCGGCTGACGAGGTACTGGTTGAGAGCATAGGAGTTCGAATAATAGCCCATATAGTGCCAGCCCAGCAGCATCTGGCGTTGGGAACCTCCGTGCACAAAGACGATGGCGGGATGACGCTGCACACCTGTCGGCGTCCGCAGGAAGGAACAACTGCCCGTGAATCCGCATACCATCCGCTGCATGGAAGATGACTGGTTGCGGCGTGACCATGCGCGCGGCCGGGAAACTCGCGGGAATGGTTTGTGGTGCAAGATCGTGAAGCTGTCCATCTCTGCTGACGATTGCTGGTCGTATCGGAATGTGTGCGTCCGAACGCAGGACAGCAATCGTTCGATCATCGCTGGCAACAACGGGTGCGGTTTCAATGCCAGTGCCGCGCGTCAGCTCCATCGGGCTGCCGCCGGCAACGGAAACCTTCCAGACATGGCGCCGATCGATATCGTTCTGATTCGAAGAGTAGACGATGGTTCTGCGATCTGGGCTGAGAGAGACGTCCTCCACTTCAAAGCTCCCCGGAGTCAGAAGTGTGGCCGTACCTCCGCGTGCGGAAATGGTATATAGATGGGTCCAGCCATCTCCCTCCCATGGAAAGACGAGATGATTGTCCGCCCCCCAGAACACCTGATGGACGCCGACGATCTCACGAAAGACGCTTCCCGGGCCTTCCCGTGCTGTCCAGATTGCGCGGCCCTTTCCGGTCGCTACGTCCGCGACACGGATGGACCAGGGCTGTCCGGCGCGTTGCGGCCGATCGAAGTTTTCTTCCTTTGAATACGGAACGCGGATGAACGCAATCTCCCGGCTGTCCGGAGACCACATTGGATATCGATCATGGTCGGTGCCCGGATCGAGAAATTTGAGAGTGTTGGTGGAAAACGAATATACGCCAATGAAACTGTGGCTCCCGCGGTCACTGACGAATCCAAGTTCGGTACCATCGGGTGACCAGGTGAGGGAAGTGTTGTCCCCAAGAGTGTGCAGCAGTTGCGCGGATTTTGCACCAGGATCGTCGAGCTTCTCAAACCATATCTGTCCGTTGAGCACCCACGCAATCGAATCGCCCCTCGGCGAAAAGGCGGGCGCTCTGCCTTCACCGATCTTGCGCGGCGCGTTACTTTCGAGAGAAATCAGCCATACATCCTGCTGTGCGCCTTGCGGGAGAAGCGCCGGATTGGGAGATATCTTCTCAGCGTCGTCGGGGTCGCCGCCACGAACATAAGCGATGGATTCGGCGTCCGGCGACCACTCCAGGTCTTTGATCTCCTGACCATCATCGCTATCGTATTGCGTAATCTGACGCGAAACATAACTCTTGCCATTGCCGGTTGGCATGGCAACCCAGATATTCCGCCTTCCTTCCGCGTTCGACAGCCACGCGAATCCGTTCTTTGCGGGCGCGGCGATCAAGTCAGAATCAAAAGGCGCACTCATCACCTGTTGCAGAGTGAAGTTTCCTGCTGGCGCTTGTGCAGCCAGAGCAACTAACGAGAGCGATAAATAAGTGACAGCTACGCAGGCAAGTCGCACGATGGCCCGCATGAAAAGCGAGCCGGAAACGAAAAATGCTGAGTGCGAACGGGCAGGACGACGCGGGCGATATTGATATGCAATCCTCGCAACACGGTTGATCCAAGGGTTCATGGCTCTGAGCTAAGTGTCTTCAGAAGGCGATAGTAGAAAACAACTCCATCGTAATATGAGTCAATTTTTACGCGTTCATCTCTTCCGTGCTCCCGATCGTCGCCGATATCGATTGCAACTCCCGAAACTCCATAGGTAGGCATTCCCGCCGCGTTCGTATATTTTCCGTCTGTCGCACCGGTCGACATAGAAGGGATAACGGGTGCGCCGGGCCATATCTGCGCTGCGATCTGGTCGATGGCCTGCATCAACTCGGGGCGCGGCGAAGCTGGCGGCTCGGCTTGCTCATTGGGATCCGCGCTGCTTTGATCGCCGGAGATGCGCACCGTGATTTTCGGATCGGCCAATAGTTTCATCAGCTCCTGGCGTATCTGTTCTCGCGAATGTCCGGGCAAAATCCGGCAATTCACATTGGAGTTTGCCACTTGTGGGAGAGCGTTGTTCGCACCGCCTGCCTGCAGCGTAGTCGCGACGCAAGTAGTGCGCATAAGCGCATTATCCAACGGATCTTTCGAAAGGCGCGCTACAGCGGCAGGATCAGGCGGCTCCTGCAACACCGCTTTCATATCAGCTGCCTTCGGACCATGCATTACTGTGCTTTCCTTTTCGAAATAGGCGCGCGTCACTGCGTTCAACTCGACCGGAAACTGGAACTGTTGGAGCCTGCCAAGTCCATCCGCAAGTTCGTAGATTGCATTGTCCGACCTGGGCAGGGAACTGTGGCCACCACGATTCAAAACAGTGAAGACATAGTCTGCATATAGTTTTTCGCTTGCGTCCACCTCGACGATGGCTGGCTTTCCATTGTCAGTTTCAACACCACCTCCATCGGGGTTGAGCACAAACTCGGCATCGATCAGGTTGCGATGATTCTTGAGCAGCCAACGGACGCCGTTTGCGTCTCCCCCTTCTTCATCCGCCGTAAGCGCGAGAATGATGTCTCTGTCGGGCTGAAAACCTTCCCGCTTCAGGCGAATCAGATCGGTAACCATGATCGCATCGCCGTCCTTCATATCCTGCGTTCCCCGGCCATAAACATAGCCGTCTTTTTCTACAAATTTGAATGGATCGGTGCTCCAGTCCTGCCGGCGAGCCTGTACCACATCAAGATGGCCGATCAACAGGATCGGCCTGTGTTGGCCGGTTCCGCGGTATCGAAGTACCAGATTTTTCTTCTCATCGTTCGGGCCTATTACAGCAATATCGCTCTGCGGAAAACCGGCATCCAGGAATCGCTTTGCCATCGCTTCCGCCGCCGCTGTAGTCCCCTTCGTCGTGTCGATCTCAATCAACTGTTGAAAAATAGATTTTGATAATTGCTTATCTGCCGTGGATAATTGCGCCGATCCTGTTCCCATGAAAGGGCTCACGACGATGAACGTTACGAAGGAAAATATTTTATGCAGCTTCATATGAAATGATTCCGCCGTGAGTTTTAGGAATCAGCGTATCAGTATGTTTTCGCGAAGGTCCAGAACCAAAATCGGTTCTGCGCAATTAGCCATCCATGTGGCCGGTCGCGCGGCGCGCCCGCATCCACAGGTACATCGGCAGCCCGAGAGCGATTACCACCAGACCGCCAATGGAATTGCGCAGATTGCTTTCGAAAAGATAAACAATCACCAGCGCAGCCGAAACGATGAATATCCCTGGCAGCCAGGGATAACCGGGAACGCGAAACGGACGTTGGCGGACCGGTTCGCGCTGACGAAAGACAAACAGCGTCGTCGCGGTGAACATATAGAAGATCCATTCTCCCAGCAGGGCCAGTTCAAACAAAGCCTGAAAACGCCCAACGAGCAGAAGCAGCACGGTAGACATTCCCGCTTGTACGCCAAGGGAAACGGAAGGGCTTTCAAAACGCGGGTGAATGTGAGCCATGGAACGAAAAAATATTCCATCGCGCGCGGCGGCGAATGGAATGCGGGCGCCGGAGAGAATGGTTCCGTTCAATGAGGCCAATATACTGACGACCATGCCCACGGAAACCAGCCCGGCGCCCCAAAGGCCTATAGCCAGATACATTGCGTCCGCCGCCGGCCGGGGCGAGTGGGCGATGACGGCAGCGGGCAACAGATAGTCGATTGCTGCATTGGTCATGATGTACAGCAAGCCCACCAGAGCGACGCCAACGATAAGCGCGAGTGGGATGCTGCGCTCCGGCCGCTTAATTTCTCCAGCGACCATGTTCAGATCGTTCCAGCCATCGTAAGCCCATAGCGCAGCGATCATCGCCACAACAAACCCTGCCACGCCGCCCTGTTTCCCTGTGAAGACTGTGACGAAATTGCCTCCGTGGCCGAGCGGACTCGTAAAGCAAAAGAAAATAATTCCGAGGATCAGAGCGATCTTCAGAATGGTGAAAATGAGCTGAAACGCTCCGGCGCGCCGCATCCCCAGATAGTTCAGGCCCGTGATCAACCACGTGAGGGCGATGGCGATGATTTGTCCCCACTCCAGACGCCAGGGGTGAAGCAGAAGCGGTTTACTGAGCCAGTCGAGCGCGGCAAAGATCCCCAGCACTTGAACCACGCCGATGGCGCTGCTGGAGATCGAAGCCGGTTTGGCAATGGAGAACCACGTCCACATGTAGAGGAACGATGGCAGCTCACCGTAAGCGTCACGCAAATAGACATATTCTCCGCCTGCAAATGGGCGCATAGCGGCCAGCTCGGCGTAGGTCATCGCGCCGAACAGAGACAGAATGCCACCGGCGATCCACGCCAGGTAAACCAGGCTCGGCGAACCGGCGGCTCGCATCATTTCCTGCGGCACAAGAAAAATACCGCTCCCGATGATCGTCCCGGCAACGATGGACGTTGCCTGCCAGGGGCCAAGAACGCGAGGAAGATTGTGGTTGGACGTATGCTCGTTCAAGATTGCAATCAGGCTTGCATAAAGGTTGCCTTCGCGTCTATGGATCGGTCGAATGGCCCATCAATTACGCCAAGAAACGCGAAAAGATGAGATTAGTTGCAAATTGAAGTTATCTCGGTGAAGAGGACCATCACTGTGGGCGGGAAGTATCGAAATTCGTCAGGCCGCCGGGAGACCATGCTTCCACAATGGCCCTCGCCAGCTTTGCAATCGTAAGTTCTCCTTCGTCGTCGACGGACCAGGTTTGATCGTGATTATCATAGGTAAAATTGACAGGATGAGCATTCCTTGTTTCGAATCGATGGCAGCAACGTCGCTACGTGCGGCATCGAGCGCGTCGTGGATCATTCCGATATCCGATACCACAAAGCTGAATCGCCTGCAGGAAAACCTCGGAGCGGCTAACGTAGAACTGAGTTCCGACGATCTGCGCGCCATCGAGAACGCTCTTTCCGGCATCGAGGTTCAGGGTGCCCGCTACCCGGCACATCTGCAGCAGAGAGTCGATCGCTGAGCAAAAAGGAGTAATTTCATCTGAGGAATGTCTTAGTGAACGAATGACACCGCTGACTGAATGGCAAACTTTTACGTGATCGTTGGCTCATCGGCCGGCGCCTTGATCGGATTGCAATTCGTCGTCATGGCCCTGATCGCCAGCGCGCCGATCATGCAGGGTCAGGAACAGACCGGGCAGGCATTTGTGACTCCGACCATTGTCCACTTCGGAACGGCGCTGCTGCTCGCGGCCATTATGAGCGCGCCGTGGCGCGGGTTTGCCCCCGTGGCCCTTCTCTGCGGGTTGGCGGGGTTCATTGGAGTTTTCTACGCCGTCACCGTCACTGTGCATCTGCGGCAACAGGCTCTGTACCAGCCCGTGTTAGAAGACTGGTTGTTCCATGCCATATTGCCCTGTGCCGCCTACGCCGTGCTGATCGCATCGGCGTGTGTCGGATTTCTCCTTGAGCGCCCGGCTCTGTTTGGCGTTGCTGCGGTAACACTGCTGCTGCTCTTTATCGGAATTCACAACGCCTGGGATACCGTCACGTATTACGTCTTTGTCAAGAAACGAGAGTGGCAAGATCGTTGAATCGATACGAGGAACACAAAGGCCGAAAAAGGGAGCACAGAACATGGAGATCAAACGAGTAGGCACGCAAGCTTCCGCAAGAGGCCCGTCTGAGTGGTTTACGGGCACAGTGCGAATCGATCCGCTATTTCAGGCGCCTGATCCGGCATTTGTCCAAGGCGCCAGCGTCACATTCGAGCCAGGCGCGCGCACTGCGTGGCATACACATCCGCTTGGGCAGACTCTCATCGTCACGGCTGGCTGCGGCTGGGCTCAGCGCGCAGGCGGACCCATCGAGGAAATCCGCCCGGGCGACGTGGTCTGGTTCTCGCCCGGTGAGAAGCACTGGCATGGAGCCACGGCGACCACGGCCGTGACGCACATCGCGATACAGGAAAAGCTCGATGGCAAGGTTGTCGACTGGATGGAACAGGTCAATGACGAACAGTACCGCAAATGATTACGACGGCCATACGGTCGACTCGCGATATCAATGGGCGATCAAATTTTTTCAATTTTGAACGCCGCGCGCCTTTCATAGCGCGAATAAATACAGTCGAAGCTCGTGCCAGTTTACCCACACTCGCATGCTGGGATAACTACTAGTTCCGCATAGCTGTCGATTGGCTGATCAAGATTTTCCGGCCTGTACGGTTCGGTACCATCCATGCGGAGTCTAACGGTATTAGCCAGCACAGCGTTCTTTGGTATTGCACGGTGCTTCGGAAGTCCCCATGGAATGAGCTTCCATTCATCGTGCGCCTTGCCGAGCGGATCGAAGGGTTTCGGCACCAGGCATTTGTCGATGGCATCTTCGTCGAACTTGAGCCCACAGAACTTCGCGTTATCGATCATCCAACGCAAGGTGATGTTCGACAGCTGGCACTCCGCATAGCTGCCTCCCACATCGCAGTGCACTCCTGGAAACCAGACCTGCTGCACTTGGGCGTCATTATTTCGCGGCGATCCGTCCGAATTCGTCCACAGCGTCGGAACAAATGATGAACGGCGTTCGTCGATCGAGATTGCGTGATAAGCACTTTTGACGCATGGGTTCAGAGTGGTGTCGAGAAAGCCGTACTTTGCCTGATCGAACGCGCCGAAGAGATGCCCTGGGATGCCCAATGCCCCTACTGTGTCCCAGACGCCTACCATCCTGACGTCAACATCCGTAAGCCCGTATTCCTGGACGAGAGGAGTCTTAGCCGCCTTCCTCTGATCGTGGTCCGTAATACGGTACGCGTCGAAAATGCGCTCGACAGTCCGATTATCAAGATTCTTCGTCGGTACGCCAAACAGGGCGATCATGCCGGCCAGACTGCGTGCGGTGTAGGCACCTCGGCTGAAGCCGAAGATGAAGATCTCGTCCCCCGGATCCCAAACGTATGCGAGCAAGGCGTAGCCATCCTGCACCTTTTCGAAGAGACCCTCTCCCATGGTTCCGCCAAAGAAATGCTCAAAGGGTGTTCCGTTCGTTCCCACGCCGCTGTCGTAATACTTTAGTTGTGTTTCATCGTCGTTGAGCAGCAGAAATAACTTTCTCACATTGGTATCTCCCGGCAACTCCGATGGCCCGTGGGGAGTATTCCAGGTTCCGTCAGCACAGAAAATGATCTTCTTGCTCATGCTTACCCCTGTTTCACGCGAAAATCTTCCCGCTGCTCCGGATGCCTGCTTGCCGACAGCTCCGCAGTCGACTCTGGAGGTTAGCCCTATCGAGGTGATCTCGGCGCCTCTACTGGTCGTACGCTATGCTAGCGCTTTTTTCGGCATCTCGCTCAAACGATTCGTGTCGATTCGGTACGAGCACGCTCAGGCAGCCTTGAAATTGTCACTGCGTTCGGGCAGCAGAAGCGCACGTGAGTGCAGATGAGATTTTCGAGCACTGCTTGCGTCGTCTACGCGAGAGCAGAACCGATTTGATCCAGCGGCGACTTACGGTGAGTCCTGCTGCGTACTCCCAACCAAAATTTGCTTGACTTCTTGCGCATTCGAGACTACAAGGTCTTCGTACGGACAACGCACCTCAATAACAGTCTTCCAGCACCCTGATCGCGTGGCCGCTTCGGAACGCGCTGTCGAACATTCGCTTACAAGGCGGCAGGCATGTTCGGTTCTTCGGTCCTCGACATCGCTATAGGTGCAGTATTCCTTTTTCTCCTGCTCAGTGTCTTCGCCACGGCTATTAACGAGATCGTCTTCTCGTTTCTCAACATGCGAGGTCGGGAGCTCTTGCGAGGGATTGCCACGCTGCTTAGCGATGCCCAGAAGACCGGCCTAGTGACCAAGATTTACAACCACGGCCAAATCTTCGGTCTCTTTGAAGGCGACTTCGATCCCAGTAGGCGGAGCAAGCTGCCGTCCTACATTCCGTCTAAGAATTTTGCTCTCGCTCTACTCGATACCGTCGCCCACCCGTTCGCGGAGCAGCTCTTGATGACACAGCAGGGAGCAGCGACGCAGGCGGGAGCCCCTACAGGAATCGCGCAGGATGCGATCGTTCTCACGCAGGCTTTTAAGGATGCCGCTGAAAAAATGGCAAGCGACCCAGCCACCGAGAAGGTAGGTAAACCGCTGGTGTCGATGATTACCATGTCGGGCGGTGACGCCGTAAAGCTGCAAAAGAGCGTGGAAGATTGGTACAACAGCGGTATGGATCGTGTCTCCGGCTGGTACAAGTACAAGACGCAGTGGATGCTCTTCGCTATCGGACTCGTCATGGCCGTCGCTATAAACGCTGACACAATTCACATCGTGAAGCAGCTCTCCCAGGATTCAACGCTGCGCGCGTCGATTGTTGCCGCCGCCGAGTCCGCCAAGGAGCCTCAGGTCAATCAGGGCAAATCGACCCAGGATAGAATCGATGCTGCAAGAAATTCCCTTAGTAACATCAATACCCTCGGTGTCCCACTCGGCTGGCACCAGGGTGATTGGGATGCGGATCACGCCCCCAATTTGATTCTGGGTTGGCTCCTGACGGCCATCGCCATCTCCCTTGGAGCGCCTTTTTGGTTCGATATCCTGAATAAGATTATGGTGATTCGATCAACTGTAAAACCACGCGAGAAGAGCCACGATGAAAGCTCCAAAGACAAATCTAGAACTTGATATCTGGCTGTGTCTTCTCATGGGACCTCTTAAAGCCCTGTAAATTATTCTGTTGGAATCTCTCTGTTACCTGAATGTGACCTGGTTCGAGCGACTGTTTTACAGACCGTCAATGCATTTTGCACGATCTGTCAGCGCACCAGCATGATCGGGGCTTGCCAAAACGCGGCTCGGTGTCCTGCGGGATCAAGAACGCTGACCTGGCACTGATATTCTCCGGGCGCAAGTTTGCCCAGGCCGACGTGGAAGCTGAGCGGCACGATGCCCAGCCGGCTCCCGGCTTCTGGCATCACTGCGATCGGGGCGGTGTCAAACACCTTCTTCTGGTCCCGGTACAAGCTTACGAAAGCGAAGAGCGGAGCGGCGGTCTCGGCAGCCCGATGGTCCGCAGTCCTCGCGTTTGCTCCACCTAGTGAGCTTGGCCGATACGCTTGAAGATAGACGTACATCTCGCCCTGGGTGCTGAAGACTCGGGTCACGCTCGGGATGAGCTTGTACCCGTCCTCGACCAGCGGGTTGGCCATTTCGTTCTTGTTCTCTTGTTTCCCCTTGGTGGCGTTAAACAGCGAGTTCCGTACGTCTATGTGCTGACCGCTGAGCACAACCGAGCTGATAGCAACGCGCTTGGTCACTCTGTTCAGATCGGGAATGGTAAAGGAGGTTTGATAGGTCCCGATCCGCCCGGTCTCGTCGTCGCGCGCGAGAAATTTGATGGAATAGCTACCGGGAAAAAGAGTGAAGCCGGAGTCGTACTCAATCGGACGGCGCGCCAGTTCAGCCCCGGTGGCATCGCTCAGTTTGATGTTGACATTATCGCGAACATTGCTGACCGTCATGCCGCTGGTCTCGTCTTTTACCTCGGCAACGAAATCGATCAGCGTGTGCTCGGCCCCGAATCGCTTCGCCAGCGCCAGCTCCCGGCCGGGAATCTTGACCACGATGGGCACGAAATATTCGGCGCGATCAAGTTGGAAATAATCGATCTCCATGGAGATCGTAAGGTCGGTGATCGGGTCTTCCAGCATGAGCGCGTCTTCAAGCTGCCTTTCCTTATCCACCGCCGTAAACTTGCTGAACACTTTGTTCGCGTAGTAGCCGCGGCGGTATTCGAGCTTAGCGTCGGGCGCGGAGCTCACCGTAATCTTCACTCGCCGAAATCGCCCATTTTCCGCAGTATTGGTTGTGTAGTAGCCCACGATGTAATAGTCGGAAATCGAGCGCTGCGCCTGCAAAATGCCCCTGGTCAGGTCGTTGTTGTCGAACAGCGCCTTACCGCCGGTGTCGCCGCCCAGCGCATACATCGTGTCCTGCGACTTCTGGAATTCATCGGTCACCGCCTGCGCCGCTGTTCCGGAATACACGCCGGCATTGCCTGGTGAGCCCTGGGTCGCATCGCCCAGCGGGGCTTGGGCCACCAGTCCGCGTGCATCCACCGGCCAAAACGATACTCCTGCCCGAACGGCGGCATCGACCGTCGCGTGCAACTGTGCTTGGTTATCGATGCCGTTCAGGCGCATTCCGCTGGCAAAGTAGATCAGCGATTTCTTCTCATTCATTCGCCCCAGCATTCTTGCAGCGGTCTGTAGCGCAGCAAGCTGCCGGTCGGTGTTGAAGATGTTGAACTCGCTGTCGTCCTGCCCGAAGGCGGCGCCGGTATCGGCACTGCTGGCATCTTCGATAGACTCCACGGAGCCTTGGCCTTCGCCTACGATCATCGTCTGCAGGATACTCAGCAAACGATTGCGGTCCGCGGTAAAGTCCTGCAGCACGTCGACGGAGCCGCCCGCGAATCGCAGGATTGCAATCAGGTCGGCGGAGGTCATCTGGGTGCGGACAAATGTTTCGGCCGCAGCCAGCGCGCGCTCCTGGTCTTGCGACGGCATGGCCGTCATATCGAAGTAGAGCGCCAGCAGTCGATGACCCTTGTACTGCGTGTGTCCCGAATTTTCCGGCGCAAGCTGAGTTCGGTCGAGTGTCTTATATATGGTAATCCGTTCTTCATCCCGCGGGGTTGCGTGGGCTGGAGTCATCGGCAACTCCTGGTGCACGCATAGCCGAACGGTTTGCGGTACACCGTCCTCCGTCACATTAAAGTCCTTGGCGGTGAGCCCGGGGATGAAATTGCCCTTTTTGTCCTTCACCACCACGGTCTCGACCACCAGATGCGAGCTCACCGCGAGGCTATAGGTACCACTCTGGTCCTGCACCGCATTCGAGCCAATCGTCTGTGCGCCAGCACCGAAGCTCGCGCTCAACATTGCAACCAGCAGCCATGTTTTCAGTCCGCGCATGATTAAAACCTGACCCGGGCGGTCACCTGCACACTGCGCATAGCATTGGCCGCTGCTGGGAGTCCAAAGGTCGTGCTGTTGACCGTCGAGTTCCATGAAGTGAAAGTCACATCATTCAGCAGATTGGTGGCATCCAGCCGAACATCAAGATTCAACGTGGTTCGCAGCTGAAAGGTCCGTGCCAGCGCCGCATCCAGGCTGAACTGATCGGGCCCCGTAATCGAATTGCGTCCGGCTGCGCCCCATTGTCCCGCGACCGGCGCGTTATAGGCGGCCACATTCAGATGGTATCCATTTGAACCGTGGTAGATCGGCGCACCGGTCAGGTCCGGCCGGATCGTGCCGGTGACGCCTGTGCCCGGCACTACAGCCAGAAACACCGGCGTCTCCGGCAGGCCGCTGCCGGCCGAAATGAGGCTGGTGACTGTCCATTCCTTCAGCAGCCTTCCCCTCCATCCACTCAGCAGCGTGTGGCCGCCCATTCCCATCCCGGTGGTGTACTGGATCTGCGCCTTCAGCAGGTTCCGCTGGTCGAAGGCCAAGGGTCCGCGCTCGCCGCGCAGATTCAGCCAGTTTTGCGCAACGGCTGGCGCCGGTTCGGCAGTCGGCACTGACAAGCTTTCGCCCGTTCCCTCGGCGGCGACGTGTCCTTGCGCGCCCACCTGTGCGTCGTCATCGATGGCTTTGGCGTAGGTGTAATCGATGGACGCTGTAAAGCCGCTGCGCAACCGGCGTCGCAGTTGGATTTGCCCCGCCTCTCGCGTGGAATCGCCGTTCGAGGTGCGGTAGATGAAGCCTGCCGGGCAACTGGGGCATGGATTGCTAGCGCCAATAGGGTATGTGTTGGGAAGGAACTGCTGCATGCCGCGCGTTCCCTTGGTTCCGAGATAGGTCGCGGTGATGACCAGCGCGCTCGGCAAATCGCGCTGAGCTTGCAACTGCCAGATTTGAGCATAGCCCACACGAAAGTTGGGATCGATGCCGAAGGTTTCGGCCGTAGTGCCGGCGCAATTGCGAAATCCGTGGGCCAATGTCAGCGTACAATCGCTGCTGTTTGCCACGCTGACGCTTGTCGAAAGCGGCGCTTGCTGTGCCATCATCTCCGCTGCCGAAAGATACACCGATGTATCGTCATAAATGCCATAGCCTCCCCGGATCACCAGCGTTGAGGCTGGCAATGGCCGCCATGCTATGCCGACCCGCGGTTCGAATCCACGCCAGTCCGGTCGCACCAGGGAGTTTGGATACTTCATCCCCGTCAGCGGGCCGATCGGGCTGCTCGCCAGCACCGGAGCGACCGCAGCAAAGCCCGGAGTGACATCCAGGTTCACAAGCCTGCCAAACAGCTCCGAGAGAGGCACGCCGTAGTCCCATCGCATGCCGGCATTGATGGTCAACTCCGGCCGCGCTCGCCACTCGTCCGTGATGTACAAATCATAGACCGATTGCCGGAAGTACTTATCAGGGTTGCCATACGCCAATGCGCTGGTATCGGGAATGCCAAGCAGAAAATCGGCCAGATCGGAGCCGCTGGTTGAAGAGGCGCCGTTCCCCTGTGTCGCCGCACCAGTAAACGTAAATGTTCCGCGAGGGTTCTGTTGCGTGAATTGGTTGAACTCCTGGCGGCGAAAATCTCCGCCAAACGTAACAGTATGACTTCCATGCGTGCTTGAAACCTCCACCGACAAAGCGTCTGTGCGATTACGATTGAACTCGCTGTCTGCATCGCTCAGCATTGCGATGCCGCTGGAAAATACCAATCCCGGTGGTCCCCAATTCGTCGGGTCCTGATCGTTGCCGAAAATTCCGGCATTGCCCGAAATGTTCTCGCGATCCTGGAACTCCGGCCGCACTTCCGTTCGAAACCGAGTGAAGTGGTATCCCAGCACGACCAGCAACTGGTGCAGATACACGTGGGACCAGTTTGCCTTGGCGTCGATTCCCAGCGTATCGGTCGTATCGCGAAAGTGGAACAGGTTTGAAGTGTCTGCCCGCGAGTTGAGAAATCCAAACCTGCCATAGAAGTCGTCTCTATGTCCGATTGCCTTTTCCAACCGCGACTGCAGCGCATCCAGGTGGGTGTCAGTGAGTACCTGGGTCTGGTAGTTGTAACGTGAATGTCCGGCGAGATCGGGCAGCGGATAAAGGTGCAACAGCGCTCGCGCCTGCGGGCTTACTGGAATCGGACCGGTAAACGGCGTCCCTGTAGCAGGATTGTAGATCGTCACCGGCTGCCCCTGCGGGTTCAGCAAGCCGGACAAGTCGCCGTTTCTCTCCGCTGCGGTCGGCACCAGTCCGGATTCGATCGCCGCATTGCCCTCGCGCGTCCGCTGATACGCAACAAAGAAATCCGGTCCGTGCCACATTAGATGGGGAATGTTCAGCGGGCCGCCTAATGTGAACACCGTCGTTAGCCGGCTGTAGGAGTCTTTCGGCACCTGCAGGCCGGTCAGCGAATAAGGCCGCGCATCGAAGACCGAGTTGCCCACAACCGTACCGATGCCGCCTGTGTACAGGCCTCTGCTGCCGGGCCGCCGATTGCCGAATGCAGGCGAAAGCGTGTACTTCGACGTGGCTGCGTTATTCACGCTGCCGTTGATCAACAAGCCGTTTGAATCGCTGTCTGTGGTCTGATCGGAATGTGGTTGCACCTGCGGAGTACTAGCCTTTTCGGGCTTTGGCTTCGCTTCTGCGGCGCTTGCCGACGGCGGCGGCAACGGCTGGCTCACGGGCGTCTTCGCCAGCATCTGCGCGAGTCCAAGCAGGTTCAGTTCCCAGGATCCCTGCGGTGTATTGGGCGCAACGGTCACCTGAGCTTTCAGCGTCGAAAAGCCGCGCATCTCGATCTGGATCTTCCACGCCCCGTTCGCAAGGTTAGGGAACTCATAGAGGCCCTGCAGATCGGTCACGGTCTCGAATCGCTTGGCTCCCTGCGTGACCGTCACTGTTGCGCCCGGCACCGGCAGGCCATCGAAGAAAACCTGCCCGTGGTACTCCGAGGCCCACGCCAGCAGGCCGGCATGCAAGATCGCCACACTGCATAGAACCCGCAATAGAGGTCCGCGCCATCGACGCCACCGCAGCATCACGCTAATTCGCGGAAGGCTTCTCGACGTGATCGATCACGATCACGTCATCAGGAGCCTTAGTGGCTTCCATCTTCAGCCCGAGTTGCTCCTGAATCGCGGTGTAAAGGCCTGGCGGCGCGTTAGGGTCGTTGGTCACGGCCGGCGTCTTGACACCGGTCCCTCTGAACTGTCCGAATTGAGATTGGTCCGGCGTCCATTTCAACAGGAAATCGTATCTGTCTGTAAGTCCGGTTTGATCCACCACCGGCCTGTCCATCACGCCCGATTGCATCCATTTCGCAAAATCCGCCATGGTCATATTTCGTACGATCAGATCCCCGAGCCCCCGGAACATGAAGGCTCCCCCATCGTTCAGACCAGCCGTGCTCTTTTTCATCTTCGGCCCACCGTGCGCAACGGTAATGGCATAGACGGAAAGCACCTTTTTCTCGTGATGAAATTTCAATTGGAAGCGGTCTGCCAGTAGCTTTTGCACCATGATCCCCATCTGCTTCTGGTTAGGACGACCGGACACGTCAGGTACTCCGGCGATGTCGTACAGTTCGGCGCCGAACCAGTCCGGTGCGCCCACGATCTGCTTGGCATCAAGCCCATATGCAAAGGCGATGAGGTCGTTCAAATTCGTATTTATCGTGACAAACTGACGGCCTCTAAACCCGAAGCCCTTACCTTCCTGACCGGGCTTGGACGGCTTGATGGTTGCTACCTCGAAGCTGGGATCAGCATTGGCTGCCATCGGTGGAATCTTGGGAGGCGGCGCCGGAATTGTCCAGGCCGTCTCCGGTGTCGCCCGCTCCAGAACCAGCGGCAAGGTATTTGGGCCTTGCTTCCACGTGCCCGCAATCGACTTGCCGTCCGCAGACATTTTCCCCTCGTAGCTGCCTTCGATGAACTCAATGGCATATTTGAAGACGCCACCCTCGAAGCTGGCTGACGAGGCCGCAATGGGCTGTCCTCCCTGATCGAGGCTGTACAGCACGACCTTCAGTCCGCCAGGGTTCGCCTGGGTGACCTTCACTACAGTCCGCAAGTCTTTCTGTGGAGTGTGCAACGTGCCCTGCCAGTCGCCGACGATGCCTTGGGCAGACTTCGCATTTGGGATGGCAGATTGCGCAGTCGCGGCGGCGGGTGGCGGAGCCGCAGCGGCGGACTGCGCCCTTGCCTGTTTGGTCTTCATCGGCCCAAATGCGACGAGTAACAATCCAGCAGCGAACCAGGCGAGGCCAAACAACGCCTTCCTGCGGAAATTCTGCGTGCACCAACCACGTAGTGTCATCATGCAGACAGTCCTTTTCTGAGGCAGGCATCGCAATTTTGATGTGTGCGGACGATCGTTGATTTTGCGAACTTGAGAAGAATACACCTATGAGACGTTTGTAATCCCAATTTAGCTCCGTTGCTTCAGAGCTTTTTCTTGCCTTTTCAACGGTGCGTGACCTCGACCCATGCTAGTTTGGCGAGGGTCTCTTGATGTGATCGACAACTATGGTGTCGATCGGGCCTTTTGTCGATTTCAGCTTCAATCCGAGCTGCTCCTGAACCGCGGTAAAGATCGAAGGCCCAGCGTCCGCCATTCCTCGTTCCTCATCCGGCGTCCACTTGAGCGTAAGGTCATACTTCCCCTTTAGGCCGGTCTCATCGACAACAATGCGGTCCAATGCAAATAACAAGCCGATCGCGATGGTCTCGAGCGACGCATCCCGGTAATCTATCTCTCCATCCCGTGCCGTTTCCCAAGCCTGCTTCGTCTTTGACTCCTTCAACTTGGATCCGCCCTTCGCAATAGCGAGAGCGTAGATAGGCATCTGCTTGGTCGCGTAGTGGACTTTTATATTAAATCTGTCCGTCAGCAGCGACTGCATCATCAATCGATCCTGCTCCGTTCGCTGCTTTCGAGGGAGCTTTTGATATGCGGCGGCAGTCTCTGCATCCATCTTCGCCTCGATATCGAATGTTGCTGATTTCGCCCATCCCGGCAATCCCGTAACCAGGTTCTCCATCTGCAGGCCATAGGAATCTGAAATAAGGGCTTCCAGCGAAATATTTGTTGCCGAATAGCTGTCTCGTGTATATCTCATCCGCATACCCATGCCGGACATGTATGTGCCAGGTTTCACGGTGACAAAGTCAAATGCCGGTGCCTTGGCCCCCGCATCCTGCTTGCTGGCCGTGTCTTTAGCCTGAGACTGGGCACGGCTTTGCGCGGCCGGCACCAGCACCAATATGACTGACGCGGCCAAGGCCAATGCAGCGACCGTCAGAAGCTTTCGATGGAAGTTGAATCTTCTCGCAGCACGGTCAGGCATTTTGTAGACAGTCGTCTTCTGAGGCACGCACCGCAGTTTTAATGAGTGCGGATCAGCAATGATTTTGCGGACCCGAAAAGAATACACTTATGACTCGCAATTTGGTTGTAGGTAAGCCCCCGTGGCAAACCGTTCTCAAACCAGCTCGTGCTGGTATATTGCCATCGATTAGAGTTGGGGACTCTTGTGGCGGTTCGATCCGGATGCGATACGCAAATGGATTGAGGGTGCATCCTCTCAGACAGCTTGAGAGATTCACCTGCTACTGCTCCTTGATTCTATTGGCGGAGAGCAGATAACAGCGCAAAGACTGCGTTTAGACCAGTGAGCGAATCGAGCCATTGATCGAGAGCTACCCTGATGTTGATGCGTTCGACTCGGCTGTAATCTGTTCCTGCATTTAGATCGTGACGCAATCTCTCTTCGCCTTCCACACATCCGCTTCTGTTGGATGGGTGCGGCTGTCGAAAATTATCTGCTTCAGTTTTCGTTCCTGATCATGATATCGGTAAATCCAATGCAGCCCGTTGCCGTCTGTTTCTGGCGGATGGTACCCTGCTTATAACGTGTCCGAGATATTTCATTGTCGATCGCTACAGTATTCAGTTTGATTGCTGGTATTGCAGCTAAACTATATCTCAATGGGCTATCATGGCCTGGTTTTACATCAAGCCTCTCATTTTAAAGGGCGCCGACGTAGCTCAGTTGGTAGAGCAGCTGATTCGTAATCAGCAGGTCATCGGTTCAAGTCCGATCGTCGGCTCCAATTTATGCATTTTTGATGTAGCAGTAGTGTGAAATAGTTTTCGACGTCGCAAACGATCCGAGTGGGCGCCTGATCGCTGCATTCCAACGCTATCCATGCTTTCGGCATCCGAAAGAATCATGCGGCGCTCATCCAGGCAAAACTCCTCCCCGGCCACATGCAGACGTTAGGAATTCTTACCGATCCTGTTGACAGCGCCAGGGCGGCCGGACTGCGGTACGTTTCCGATGCCAGACCCGGCATCCGCCGCAAGCGGTGCGGCAAAGCATTCCGCTACATCGGTGTGGACGGAGCGCCGATGCGCGATCCAGAAGTGCTGGCGCGCATCAAGTCGCTTGCTATCCCTCCCGCTTGGACGGACGTATGGATCTGCCCGAATCCGAACGGGCACCTGCAGGCCACCGGGCGCGATGCCAAGGGCAGGAAACAGAGCCGCTATCATCCCCGCTGGCGGGAGGTGCGTGACGAAACCAAATATGAGCGCATGATGCTTTTTGGCGAGGCTCTGTCCATGATCCGGGAACGTGTCGAACACGACCTGGGCAGGCCTGGACTGCCCCGTGAGAAGGTGCTGGCCACCATCGTAAGATTGATGGAAACCACTTTTATTCGCGTCGGCAACGTGGAATATGCGCGGGAAAACCACTCCTACGGCTTGACGACGATGCGAGAGAAGCATGTGGATGTCGATGGCTCGACGGTGAAATTCAACTTCCAGGGAAAAAGCGGCATCCGGCATACCGTTGATGTAAGCGATCGCCGGTTGGCAAGGATCATCAAGCGCTGCCTCGATCTTCCCGGCTATGAATTGTTTCAATATCTGGACAGCGACGGCGAGCACCACACCATCGACTCCGCGGACGTAAACGAATACCTGCGCGAAATCACCAATCAGAATTTCACGGCAAAGGATTTTCGTACCTGGGCGGGCACGGTGCTGGCGTTTATGACACTCAAGGAGTTTGAGGGGTTCGAGTCAGAAACGCAAGGCAAGAAAAATGTTGTGCAGGCAATTGCGACGGTGGCGAAGCGTCTCGGCAACACTCCTTCGGTTTGCCGCAAATGCTACGTGCACCCGGCAGTGCTCGAGTGGTATTTGAGCGGCGGAATGAGCGAAACCATGAAACGGAAAGTTGAGCGCCAGATCGCCGAATGCTCCGATGCACTCGAACAGGAAGAGGCTGCCCTGATGCAACTGCTGCGGCAGCGCCTTGTGCCTGAAAAAAGCTAACGAGCCGTTCGCACGTTGACATTATGACCAGCTATCGAAGCGGTGGCAGTGACATCCGCATGTATCAGCACGAACCGGCGGGCGCAGGTCCGCATCCAGCACTGCTTCTACTGCATGGTTCCGGCGGCGCGGTCTCCTATTGGGTTGATCGGTTCGCTCCGACGCTAGCAAACTTCGGCGTGGCCGCTTATGCGCCGCATTATTTTGACAAGACCGGCACGCAGCGGGCGACCGTGGAGACAATTCTCGACGGTAAGCACTTTACCGCATGGCTGACTGCGATCCGCGATGGCATCAGCTACATCGCTACGTGTCCCTCGGTGGATCCGCAGCGGATTGCGGTGCTCGGCATCTCCTTAGGCGCCTATCTCGGAATCGCCCTCGCTGTGGAAGATCCGCGTGTGCGCGCCATCGTTGAATTGTCCGGTGGTATTCCTCGCGGCTGGGAAGATCGGGTCACCTCGGCAATGCCTCCGGTGCTGATCATTCACGGAGTGAAAGACAATGTGGTCTCCGTGTCTGAGGCGCGTAAGCTCCAGGCCGTGCTCGAACGCCACCAGGTTCCATATCAGATGGAGCTGCTGCCGAATGAGACGCACTGGTTCTCCGCCGCTTCGCAACCAAGACTCCTGATGAGTTGCGCCAGCTTCCTCGCACGTCATCTATAGATGCTCCTTGGGACTCGCAGCATACCTGGGAGGGCCGACAGCATCCAAGCAGCAGGAGGACCGCATGACCCAGCCGCATAACCCGTCTCTCGCCGATCCGAGCGCAATTGGTCCTTATAACGAAGATAAAGTTCTACAGGTAGTCATCGAGACACCGAAGAACAGCCGCAATAAATATGCCTTCGATCACGACCGCCGGGTTATCGTACTCCGCAAAGTTCTTCCTGCCGGAATGGTCTTTCCGTACGATTTCGGATTTGTGCCCTCCACTCTGGCCGAGGACGGCGATCCGCTCGACGTGCTTTTGTTAATGGATGAGCCTGCTTTTCCTGGCTGTGTTATGGATGCCCGTGTGATCGGCGTCATCGAAGGTGAAGATGACCTGGATGATGGCAGAAAGCAACGGAATGATCGCCTGCTCGCCGTCGCTTCGGCCAGCCATACGTTTGAAGACCTGCAAACGATTCAGGATTTGCCGAAGCAACTGCTCCACAGTATCAAGGAATTCTTTGTGAATTATCCGCAGTTGCTCGGCGGAAAGACTTATAAGGTTCTCGCGGCAAAGGGTCCGGAAGAGGCACAGAAACTCATCGAGCAGGCCCGCAGAAACGCCTAAGTGCTTCCGAAGATAATGCAGTGTCCCACGTTCACAACCCAGTAAAGTTTAGGGTTCAGGCGGGCTTTCATCCGTCGTGGCTGACAAAATAGATAGCGGGTCTTCAATCTCTGGGGAAACTACCTGATGCCAATTCAAAACAGTCTACCGAGTTGCGCTCTGCAACTTTAGTGATCTTGAATGTCGAAAACGTAGTCTCTGTTACTCAGGCTAAGAGGAATTGACGATGTCGTGCTCAAGGCAATCCCGCTTCCGTCAAAAGAGCGGATACGGTACTTCACCGCCGACCTGAGCCCGCGAGAGTCAAGTTCAACCAGGTGGCTATGAGCATCGAGATCAAATGCCACTGCATGCAGATCCGCAGGATGCCATCCACCATCGCTGTTTACAGACACGTGAACGCTTCCATTGGCCGCTATGTCGATGCGCTCTTTTGCATCGAAATCGGTGTCGGAGATCTCATTGCTCGAGGCATTCGCAATAGCGATCTGCCAGTGCGTTCCCCTGAAAGTTTTCCAGCGGAAAGACATTTTTGCCGGCACAAAATTTCCTTGCTCGTCGGTGGAGGCGGCTCGGGCGGTCGCATAGGGAGCTTGGATATCCTCATTCGCAACCAATGCCGCTTCTGCTCGCCAATACGCTGGAGGACCGGCATACGGATTGCCCCCGTTGTTGCCCTCGTCTGTAACGTAGAGCCAACCTGCGCCACGTTGGTGACTGAGTGTAAAGATCTGCTGTAGCTGGCCAGCGCCTGGAGCATTGTAAACGATATGCCAGAAGCGGCTCGGGCCGTACTTGTGAAACCACGGCTGATCGACGTAATTTGTCATGTAATCTGCCAGGCTGCTGGATTCAGCCGTAACCAGGATGTTCGCGATGGACATCCAACAGTCATTCGCCGGTTGCGTTCCAGGGTTCAGGATCACGAGGCGGCCGCCTACCTGACGGGCTCGTATGTATTCACTCAGCTTCTGATAGTAGCTGTAGTTGGTACCACCATTGGGATTCGCCGCAAGACAATCTGTCGGCGTCTCGTCAAAAAAGATGCCGTCGACTAAGTAGTTTTTATATACGGCATCGACACGGTTTCGTACTGTCGCAGGGTCTCTCTTGCCATACCCGGTATATACATAACCGACTACGAAGATATCCTTACTGCGCGCCTGCCGAATCGCTTCGGCAATTGCCGGTTGATAGCTGGTGTCATCGCCGTTGTTTTCATTCACGATCATGATCCCGACCGATGCGCTGCCGACAGCTCTCCATGCATCCCATTGCGGACTACCCGGGTCCTGGTAGGAAGGAATCGCGATTCTGTTCTGCGTATAAGCGATAGGTGAGATGAGAAGGGGGATGATACAGAGCAGCGACCGTAATTTGTTCGTCATGTGAGCCTCCCGGGACTTACGCGCGATGGCGTGACTCTCGTGCAGAAGGCTAGCGCAAAAACCGTTAGAAAGGCAACGAGATGGGTTTAGGCGGAAAGTACGCCAAATTTCGCGATACTGGGTGCCCCCAGGACCTTCCTTGAGCCGGTCGAGC
Source organism: uncultured Acidobacteriota bacterium (assembly GCA_963823295.1). Lineage (GTDB taxonomy): Bacteria > Acidobacteriota > Terriglobia > Terriglobales > Acidobacteriaceae > JAKAAZ01. The sequence goes on along the minus strand of CAWGLF010000014.1, from coordinate 192,291 downwards.
ATTCGCGAAGCTAACTTGGGTCTGTTTTTCCAGGCAATCCGTCCTGATTAGAACTTCCAGAAAACATCAATCTCGGCTGTCCCATCCAGAACCGATTACTGGTTTGCGTCAACCAGCCGATCTCTGGGCGGCGTTCGAGCCTTGCGCATGCTTCGTGGTATGGCCCTACCCAGCGCCCTATTTTCGGCAGAGTGGTGTAGGCAAGCGGGAACCATCGCCGTGCCCGCATGAGAGCGCGCTTTTCTTTGGGTCCGAAATCCAGGGCGAAGTTTCTGGTGAACCGGTCAGGCATCCAGCTTGCAGTCAGAGCGCGATACCAGTGTGGCGGCTTGATCCAGGAGCCCGCTCCCTGGAGCAGCCGGTGAGCCATCGAGCGCGATATCTCGTTCACTCCCAGAGCATCGGAATCCCACATTTGCCGGCTGTAATCCGTAAACGCATTCCAGTCGCCCGGCAATGCGCTCTCGGGAATGCCGAAGAGAGCTGCCATCTTTTTGCTTTCGCCGTAGTAGGTTTCGCGTTCCTCGCACGTCAGCGGCGGCAACGCGAAATCGTATGCTAGCACCGCGCTTTCAACCAGCGTGGCATAGACCCAGCGGAGGGCGTGAATTTCGTTTGCTCGATAATGGCTGCCGGCGGAATAAGCGGCGACGTGCTCCGGCATCTGTCCCTGAATCCCGGTATGCCGCGCATACAGCTGACGAGAGGCAGCAAGTGCCTGCGAGCGCGTGCCGAAGATCATGGTGTAGATCACTCGGAAAGTCTGGTGGAAGCGGTCAATCGGATTGGAAAGCGTAGTGGAATGCTGGGCCAGCGCCGTCGCCACCCAGGGATGCGCAAGCTGCAGCAACGCCGCCCGGCCGGCACCCAGAAACAACGCCGATTCACGGTTGATTTTCCAGGTGATGGATTGCGGGCCGAAGATTCCTGCATTAGCATCGGAGGTCGCGTCCCGCGTGTCACCAAGAAGCTTTTCGATGTCTTCCCGCGACACAAGCGAAACCGGTGCATTCTGAGGGCGCGTGCTCATCTATCGATAGACGCTGCAGAATCGTATTTAGACTCCAGCGGGCGCGCAGCATTACTTCCGCGAATTTTCAGAATATCGATTTTGCGAAGCGCGGCATGAAGCAGAAAAGGCCGCATGTGTCCGCATGCGGCCTTTCCTGCATTCAATTCGACGCTACTATGGCAGGCAATTCAGCATGGTGCCGCTGTTCTGGTATGCCAGCCCTCCGGCATCGGCAGCGTTCTGGCGTGTCTCTCCACAGGTGGGGGAGACGTATTGATATGCAGGCACCAGGGAATAGCCCTCGGACGAGGTCCCTTCGCTGGTCGCATAATTAATCGCCGGCGATCCCGCGTTCAGGTTGTAGTTGTAGCTGTTCACATTGACAAACGATGGATTGCCGACGAAATCGCCGCTGAATGTGGTGTTGCTTTGGGTACTTAGAGTGCCACCGCCATAGAAGATATTGTCCTGCGCCAGCGCCGGAGTAGTGTCTGCCGACCCAATATTCAAAAACGTGCTGGTGCCCGTGTACTGGTTGACGAAGGTGTTGCTGGTGACGTACAGATCGTGTCCTGGGTTGAGCGAATTGGCGCCTTCTTCCATGTAACTAAGCATGGCGCCGTTTTGCGTGCTTGTTCCTTGCTGGATCAGATTGCCAATGAAATAGGTTGTGCCGCCGTTGGGCACGTCCGTCTCATAGCTGTCCGATCCCGTCCTGCCCAGCAGCGCGTTGTAAAGAATGTAATTCACTGCGGCACGGGTCTTCAACAGATGCCCGACGATCGCGTCATGCGAATAGTTGTATTGGAAGGTCAGTTGGGCCGCATGGCCGATGTAAAGATTGTGCTCCTGACCTGCAAGGCTGCCGCTGCTGACGCCATTGTTTGCAAACTCGCTGTACTCGATCAAAATGTTGCTTCCAGCGATGTTGCTCTCCAGAATGCCGTCCTGATTATTGTGGAAATAGCAATTTTCGACCGTCCAGTTCACTCCCTGCTCTCGAATGGCGGCGCCGTTATCCCCATTCGCTTTGGAAACGGCGGCTCCCTCCATTTCGACATTCATCACGGTGAAATTGCTGCCGCTTACAACCCATGTGCCTTTGCTTTGGGCGGCTTTTCCATTGGCATTGATAATTGGCCGGTTCGTGGGGCTCGTACCTTCGATCGTCAGGTTGTTCTGCGAAAAGGCACACACGTCCCCGGTGTAAGTTCCGGGGTCAATAAGGACAGTATCGCCGTCGACGGCCACCGCCAATGCTGCGCAGGGGGTCTTGTATTGTTCTGTTGAGCCGACCTTGAGAGTGGCGGCTTGCAGGCAAAGAGGCGAAAGCAATCCTAGAGAGAGTAAAAGCACGAGGGACTTTCTCATAGTGCGAGCGAGAGTAGTCCTGACTTGAAATCACTGTCAAGAAGATAAGTCGTTTTCCTCACACGAGGGGGTGTCTTTAGTTTGCGAGTAACAAAGGAAGTGTAGATTTGATCAACTCATAAAGCCAGCCCAGACAGCCGAAAGGTCGATTTCACGAGATCAACTGCGCGCGGCAAACTGCTTGCCTGATACCGAAATAAAACTATCACCTGAGCGCGCTCACTTCCGGAAGTGGGGCCTTAAGCCCGCCGATTTTCCTGCCCGGCTGTGAAATCAGATCGAAAACAACGACCGTATTCTTACCGCGCTTTAGCCAGGGTCCGGGCACGTAGAGATCGCGTTGCGGGCCAATGTCCCAGAACCTGCCGAGGGGGTGACCATTGACCCAGACCGCGCCCTTCTTCAAGGAGCGCAGATCGAGGAAGGTGTCGCTTGCAGTTTGCAGGTTAAATTGCCCTTTATAGAAGGTTGGGCCTTGAGTTGCGTTTGTTTCGCCACTTGGTTTTGAGAAGGGAAGTGAGCCGGGGTCGGTCATCGGCAGAGTGTAAACCTGCCAGCCAGTGAGCGTGTTCCCGGCCAGTGTCACCACCCCGCGGATGCCTTGCCACTCCGTACGGATACCGGGACCAAAGTTGACTCGTCCGCTGTTCTCGACCAGGATATCGAGGCGTGTATTGGGGGCGTGAATATCGAGCCGCAATCGGTCCTGATGCAGCCTGCGATCCAGCGTTCCAATCAGCGAGCCATTCAGGTAAATCTGCGCATAATCATGCAGATGCTGGAAGATCAACTCACCGTCGACAGGGTGGGCAATCATGGTGCGATACAGAATGTAGCCGTAGGATTGCCCCACCATTTCCATCGGTTTCGGATCTGTCGACGCGATCGCCTTGGGAAGCGTTTTCCAGAGAGACACGGATTCCGTCAAAGGAAACGGTGGAACCGTCATAGTTGGCGGCGCACTTGGTACCGCGGGTAAAGTTCGGTTCTCATGCCGCGCAATGATATTGCGCAGAGCGTAATAGAGCGACGTCGGATGCCCGCTCTCGTCGAGCGGCGCGTCGTAATCGTAGCTGGTCACATCGGGAGCATAGGTTCCCTTGTCGATATTCGCGCCGTTCATAAATCCAAAACTGGTGCCGCCGTGGAACATGTACAAGTTCACGGAATAGCCCTGATTCAGCATCCATTCGTAGTCTGCGGCGATTTGCTTCTGGTCGACAACGTTGTGTTTTTCGCCCCAGTGATCAAACCATCCGTCCCAGTATTCGCCGCTCATCAGCGGCATTCCGGGTTCGTATGCCGCCAGCGAGTGGAAGGAATTTTTTGCATCTCCCGCACCGAAATTTACCACCGCCAGTACCCCAGGCAAACCACCGTTCGCGAACCGCCCCGCACCATCGGCGGTATACATTAGAGCGTTCGTGAACCCGGCGCGCAGAAGAATCTGCCGCAGGTGCTGGAGATACACTTTGTCGCTGCCGAACGAGCCGTACTCGTTTTCGAGCTGAACGGCGATAATTGGGCCGCCGCGTCCCATCTGCAGGGCAGCCATTTCTTTGCCCAGCCGCATCAACCAGCGTTCAGCCGGAACCATAAAACTGGGATCATTGCTGCGAACTATCATTTTAGGGTTGGCGAGCAGCCATGCCGGATAGCCACCGAAATCCCACTCCGCGCATGCATAAGGGCCGGGTCGCAGGATGACATTCAATCCCTCCTGCTGGGCCATACGGACAAACTCCGCGATATCGCGGTTGCCGCTGAAATCGTAAACACCCGGCTTCGGCTCATGGATGTTCCAGAAGACGTAGGTTGTAATCGTGTTCAGGCCCATCGCCTTGGCCATTCTCAGGCGATCACGCCAGTACGCCCTTGGAACCCGCGAATAGTGAATCGATCCGGCGAGAATCTGATACGGTTGGCCGTTCAGAAAAAACTTTCCGTCCTTCGCGACAAGAGGATGTGGGTTGGATTGCGCCTGACCCCGGCCGAAGACGCTGAAAATCAGGAGAGCAACGAAAACCAGGAGAGCTTTACACCCAGCAGAGTTCGACGGGTGAGGCCGACCGACCTTCGTCTTCAGAGTCATCGCAGCTCGATTCCGGAACATCGATTCTTCATGGGCCACATCGACGGTGCGCGTTGAATCCGGCTATATCTGCGTGATATATTGAAAGAGGACGGAATTAGTACTACTTCTACTTGGAACCGAAAACGCATGTTCAGGCTGAATAAATTGACCGACTACGCACTCGTTGTCATGCAGTATGTGGCCAGCCATCCGGAGGAGCCGTTACATACCGCGCGCGCTCTGGCTGCAGCAACGGAGCTGCCGGTTCCAACGGTCGTCAAAATACTGAAAGAACTGCTGGATCACAGGTTATTGGTTTCTCATCGCGGCGTCAAAGGCGGCTATGCCCCGGCGCGGCTTCCTTCCCAGATTTCGGTGGCGGAAATCATCGAGGCCCTGGAAGGCTCGATCGGCTTTACCGAGTGCGCGACTGCTCCAGGACGCTGTGAGCTGGAAGGCCGCTGCAAGGTCCAGGACAATTCGGTCATTATTGGACGCGCATTGCAGCAGGCCTTGGCGAATATCACTCTTCACGATCTGACTGCCACACTGGGCACGCGGCCCAGCAGGCCAGACCGCAGCAACATTGTTCCATCGATTACGCCGGATCCCATGACATCGGGCACAAGGGGAGTTCAATGACAACGGCAAATACCATTCAGGACCTTGCCAATCGCGAATACAAGTGGGGATTCGTCACCACTGTGGATGAAGACCGGATTCCCAAGGGGCTCAGCGAGGACACGATCCGCCTGATTTCCAGGAAGAAAAACGAGCCGGAGTTCATGCTGGAGTGGCGGCTGAAGGCGTACCGCTACTGGGCGTCGCTTGAAAAGGCGGCGGCGGAGCCGACGTGGGCGAATGTAAAATACCCGCCGATCGATTATCAGGGAATCACCTACTATTCTGCGCCGAAGCAGAGGCCAGATCGCAAGAGCCTGGACGAAGTCGATCCGGAAATTCTCGAAGCTTACAACAAGCTGGGAATTTCGCTCGATGAGCAGAAGCGGCTTTCCGGAGTCGCCGTGGATGCCGTGTTTGACAGCGTCTCGGTGGCCACTACATTCAAGGAAAAGCTGGCGGAAAAAGGCGTCATCTTCTGTTCGTTTTCTGAAGCCGTGCAGAAGCATCCCGATCTGATCAAGAGATATCTTGGCTCGGTGGTTCCGTACAGCGACAACTTTTTCGCCGCGCTGAATGCCGCCGTCTTCAGCGATGGTTCCTTCGTGTATGTCCCGAAGGGTGTTCGCTGCCCTATGGAGCTTTCGACTTACTTCCGCATCAACGCCGCCGACACTGGTCAGTTTGAGCGCACGCTGATCATCGCCGATGAAGGTGCCCATGTCAGTTATCTCGAAGGCTGCACTGCGCCGGTTCGCGATGAGAACCAGTTGCATGCCGCAGTTGTCGAGCTGGTGGCGCTCGACAATGCGCAAATCAAATATTCGACCGTACAGAACTGGTATCCGGGCGATAAAGAAGGCCGCGGAGGTATCTACAACTTCGTCACAAAGCGCGGAAAGTGTCAGGGAAAAAATTCCAGAATTTCCTGGACGCAGGTCGAAACCGGCTCCGCCATCACGTGGAAATATCCCAGCTGCATTCTGATGGGCGACAACTCGGTCGGCGAGTTTTACTCGGTCGCGCTGACGAACAACTATCAGCAGGCCGACACCGGCACCAAGATGATCCACATGGGCAAGAACACGAAGAGCACGATCATCTCGAAGGGCATCTCCGCCGGGTTCGGACAAAATACCTATCGTGGTCAGGTAAAGATCATGAAGGGCGCGACCGGCGCCCGCAATTACACGCAATGCGATTCGCTGCTGATCGGCGATAAGTGCGGCGCGCACACCTTTCCCTATATTGAGGTCCGGAATGCCAGCGCGCGCATGGAGCACGAAGCCTCTACCTCGAAGATCGGCGAGGATCAGATCTTCTACTTCCGCCAGCGTGGTCTGCCTGCTGAAGAAGCCGTGTCGATGATCATTAACGGATTTTGTAAGCAGGTCTTTCGCGAGCTGCCGATGGAATTCGCTGTCGAAGCGCAGAAGCTGCTGAGTGTCAGTTTGGAAGGGAGTGTTGGGTAAGTATGAGCATGCTCGAAATCCGCGATCTGCACGCGAGCGTCAATGGACAAGAGATTTTGAAAGGGATCGACCTGGTAGTGAACGCCGGGGAAGTGCATTCCTTGATGGGACCCAACGGTTCCGGTAAAAGCACCCTGGCGCAGGTACTGGCCCGCCGCGAGACCTACGACGTGACTCGGGGAGAGGTTCTGTTCAACGGTAAAGATCTGCTGGCGATGAAGCCCGAGGAAGCAGCCAGCGAAGGCCTTTTTATGGCTTTCCAATATCCCATCGAAGTGCCGGGCATCAGCAACCCGTATTTTTTGCGGGCAGCGCTGAATGCGCAGCGCAAATATCGCGGAGAAGAACCGCTCGATGCCATCGACTTTCTGCCTATCTTGAAAGAGAAGATGAAGCTGCTCGAAATGGATGAACGTTTCCAATCGCGCTCGGTGAACGAGGGCTTTTCCGGCGGTGAAAAAAAGCGAAATGAAATCGTGCAAATGGCTGTGCTCGAACCGAAGCTCGCAATCCTTGACGAGACGGATTCTGGTCTGGATATTGACGCTCTAAAGATCGTTGCGCATGGCGTGAACTCGATGCGCAGCCCGGACCGCGCTATGGTGCTGGTCACCCATTATCAAAGGCTGCTCGATTACATCGTGCCGGACTTTGTCCATGTGCTGGCTGGCGGAAGAATTGTAAAGTCCGGTGGCCCGGAACTGGCGCATGAATTGGAACGCGAGGGCTACGGCTGGATCGAACCCGCCCTGGCCGGCGCGCGGTAAGGAGACCTCTGGTGAGCGCAACCATACAAATCGCGGGTCTCGGGAATTATCTCGAAGCATTCACTAAGCTGCAGCAGCGAACATCTCGGCAGCCAGAGTGGCTACGCGCATTGCGGGAAGACGCCTTTGGCCGTTTTTGCGACGCCGGATTTCCGACAACAAAGGATGAAGACTGGCGCTTCACCAACTTGGCTCCGATCGCGCAGGGTACATTTTCTCTGCCGACGGGCGGTCCCGCAAACGTGCGTGTCGAAGACCTGCAACCGTTTCTGCTGCGCGGCGCGGCTTGCCGTCTGGTCTTTGTCAATGGACGGTATGCGCCCGAGCTTTCCAATAGAGAGCATCTCGCCGAGGGCGTCGAAGCCGGCAGTCTTGCGGACGTAATTCATAAAGTTCCGAAAGCTCTAGAAGCGCACCTGGGGCGTTATCTTGACACGAGGCGCGACGTTTTCTGCAGCCTGAACACTGCGTTTTTCGAAGATGGCGGGTACGTTCACATTCCGCGCGGCATCGTGGTGGAAGATCCGATCCATCTGCTGTTTGTGTCGACTGCAGCGGACGAGCCGCAGATCGTCCATCCACGTAACCTGCTGATTGTCCAAAGCAACGCGCAGGTCAAAATTGTAGAGGAACACGTTTCTCTGGCGAGCGGAGTTTTGTTTGCGAATGCCGTGACGGAACTGATCGCGGCGGAGAATTCCGTCGTCTCTCACGTGCTGATCGAGCGAGAAAACCCGAAGGCATTTCACATCTCCACGCTGCGCATCCAGCAGGAAAGAGATGCGAACGTGAGCTCGCATTCTGTGCTCATTGGAGGCGCACTGGTGCGCAACAATGTTCATCCGGTGCTGGCAGGCGAAGGCGGCCAATGTGTGATTAATGGCCTTTTCCTCGGGGACGATCATCAGCATCTCGATAACTACATGATGGTCGAGCACGCCAGTCCACACTGCGCCAGTCACCAGTTTTACAACGGCATTCTGGGTGGCCATTCGCACGGCGTTTTTCACGGACGTATTCTCGTCCACAAAGATGCGCAGAAGACCGACGCCAAGCAGACAAATCGTAATTTGCTGCTCTCCGACACAGCGCAGATAGATACCAAGCCGCAGCTTGAAATTTATGCCGACGACGTGAAATGCACCCACGGCGCCACGATCGGGCAGATTGAGGAGAACGCCTTGTTTTATCTGCGTTCCCGTGGCCTCGATGAACCTTCGGCGCGTGAAATGCTACTGCTCGCCTTTGCGGGCGAGTGTCTGGTGCGTATCGAGACCGGTTCAGTCCGCCAATATGTGGAGCGGATCGTGCATCGGTCGCTGCTGGCGGCCAGATCGTCCGGTGCAGCCTCGCAGGCCGGCAGGCGTTGGGAGGAAATCGAATGAGCACCCTTGTCCATGATGTTCGCGGCAACCGAGTCGCCGCCGCGCCGCTTGACGTCGATAAAATCCGCGAAGACTTTCCCATCCTGAGCCGTCAGGTTCATGAGCATCCGCTGGTATACCTCGATAACGCCGCCACCACCCAGAAACCGCAGGCCGTAATCGACGCCATCTCGCATTATTACGTGTTCAACAACGCTAATATTCATCGCGGCGTACATCTGCTCTCGCAGACCGCAACGGACGCGTATGAAGCCGCGAGAGAGAGTGTGCAGCACTTTCTTAATGCCGAGGACCCGGCAGAAATCATCTTTGTTCGCGGGGCGACGGAGGGCATCAATCTGGTTGCCCAGACCTATGGCCGCGAGCATGTCGGCGCCGGAGACGAAGTCGTTATTACCGCGATGGAGCATCATTCAAACATTGTTCCTTGGCAGATGCTGTGCGAAGAGAAAGGTGCACGGCTGCGCGTTGCTCCGATGAACGACGATGGCGAACTGCTGCTCGATCAATTCGAAGCGTTGCTGAATCCGAAAACGAAATTTGTTGCTGCCAGCCATATCTCGAATGCTCTGGGAACAGTGAACCCGGTCGCCAAGCTGGTCGAGATGGCCCATCGCCGCGGCATTCCGGTGCTGATTGATGGCGCGCAGGCAGTTCCCCATACCGCAGTGGATGTGCGGGCGCTCGACTGTGACTTCTATGTTTTTTCCGGCCACAAGGTGTACGGTCCGACGGGTGTTGGCGTGCTCTACGGCAAGCGTCAGATGCTGGAGGCTATGCCTCCTTATCAGGGTGGCGGAGACATGATTCGCTCCGTTACCTTTGAAAAGACGCTCTACAATCAGCTCCCGTATAAATTCGAGGCGGGCACGCCGAATATGGCGGGCGTCATAGGGTTGGCGGCAGCAATTGAATACGTACAGACCGTCGGCCTCGATGCCATTGCTGCCCACGAGCACGATCTTCTCCTCTATGGCACGAAGAGCCTGAGTTCTGTGCCGGGATTGCGCCTGATCGGCACGGCCAAAGAAAAGGCCGGAGTGTTGTCGTTTGTCATGGAGGACATTCATCCCCACGATATCGGCACCGTGCTTGATCGGCAGGGAATTGCGATCCGGACCGGCCATCACTGTGCGCAGCCGCTGATGCAGCGCTTCGGCATTCCGGCGACCGCGCGCGCATCGCTGGCCATGTACAACACTTACGGGGAACTCGATGCGCTGGTCGCGGGACTCTATAAGTTGCGGGAGGTCTTCGCCTGATGTCGGAGCTGGGGGATCTCTACCAGGAAGTAATTCTGGAGCACAGTAAGCATCCACGCAACTTCCGCGCGATGGAAGCGGCCAACCGCACAGCGGAAGGCTACAACCCGCTCTGCGGAGACCACTACACCATTTTTCTCGATGTCGCGGACGGCGCGATCCAGGATATTTCTTTTCAGGGCTCCGGCTGCGCCATCTCAAAGGCGTCAGCTTCCATGATGAGCCAAGCATTGAAGAGCAAGACAACGGCGGAAGCAGAAGAGCTTTTCAACAAGTTCCATGAAGTTGTGACCGGCGCTCCACAGGGCGATGCGGAAAACCTCGGCAAGCTGGCCGTCTTTGCCGGTGTTGCCAGTTTTCCTACGCGGATCAAATGCGCCACGCTCGCCTGGCATACGCTGCATGCCGCGCTCGAAGGAAAACAGGTCGCCTCAACGGAGTAAAGCCGCACGCGATCAGGAATACTGCCGCGAGGATAAATATGGCGAATCAGATTACACCGCTTACCCGCGACTGCCCGGCCACGGAAATTCCCAGCGGCACGCTTCACCTGCTGTCCGCGGGAACCCCGGTATACATTACGCAGAGTCTGGGCGGCAGCTACACGGTTTCAACCGGCTACGGCCAGATGATGCGCATCGATGCGAAGGATGCCGATGCGCTCGGCATGGAACCGCCGAAGGTTGCCGAGCATGCGGGAGAGTTCACTGAGCAGCTGGTATGGGACCAATTGAAGACAATCTTCGACCCGGAAATCCCGGTGAACATCGTCGATCTCGGGCTGGTATATTCCTGCGCGATTACTCCCGTCGAAAACGGTAACAACATCCACATTACGATGTCGATGACCGCCCCGGGCTGCGGAATGGGCGACGTGCTTAAGTCCGACGTCGAACGTAGGCTATCCGCCCTGCCGGCCGTGAAAGAAGTTGCCGTGCAAATTGTTTTTGAGCCGGCGTGGAGCACCAGCCGAATGTCCGAGGGAGCCCGCCTGCAGTTGGGACTGGATTGATTCAAATCTGACCTGGACGTCTACTGTCTGCCCATCAACCAATTCCCCAATTTTTCGATCGGCAAGCGAACACCTATATAGAATGGTCCGAACAAGGCGTAAAGCGCGCTGGCCTCGTCGAAACGCATTTCGTAAATCAGTTTCTTGAATATCAGCGGATCGTTGGCAAAAAGATCGACTCCCCACTCCCAGTCGTCCCAGCCAATCGATCCGGTAATGATCTGACGAACCTCTCCCCCATATCTTCGGCCGATCATGCCATGATCGTGCATCAGGCGCTGGCGTTCTTCCATCGGCACCGTATACCAGTTCACCTGCTCGCCTCGCTTACGGTCCATCGGATAGAAACACAGATACTTCGCATCGGGAATTGGGGGATAGAGGCGCGGGGCCATGGCTTCTGTCTGGCGCTTCAGCACTTCTTCAATTGCAGCATTCCATTCCGGCGTGTGCGGCTGAAGGCCGTTCGATATCAGCGCAGCATAGCTCTTTGCCGAGGATTCGTACAAACCCAGTTCGACGACTGACAAATAAGAGTATTTAGGTTCCAGAAAATCGTAGAAGTCCGTCTGCGCCACCTCTAGCTCGACCCGATTCAACTCTTCAATAGAGCTGCGAAAATGGACGAGCATAAGATCGCCCTTATGGCCCAGCTGCGAATACAAGGCCGTCTGGCAGAGCGCGTTTACCTCTGCGCTATGCTCCATCGCCTGTAACTTCCGACTTATCTGCTCAACGATCGGTCCGCGCTCCGCAGCGGCAACGCGGCGCCAGGATGCCCAATTGAAGCGGAACATCTGATGCAGAACGCTTGACCCTTCAACGGTAAGCGGGACGGGGAGAGCGTCAGCCAATGGAGACTTCCTTTCGCGGTGCGATATCAATCATGCTCATAGTCAATGATATCTGCTTGCAAACGCCGGAGTTTCCGAATAGCTTAATTCGAGTTATTGTTGCTTTTGGCCTGCTGAATTGGATCCCGGTAAGCTCTAAACCATCGATACGAGGAATCGCCGATGAAGGCTTTTCGCACCTGCTTATTCGTCCTTAGCTGCACACTTTTTTCCTATTGTGGCGCCGCTCATCCATCTGGAGAAGCTGGTATATGACGTTCGGAGACGTGGCTGTTCTGTATTTCATTTATCAAGTCCGATTTACCTACGACGGACAGCCACAATTTATTAGCGGCCGAGCCTCAGAAATCTTTATGCTGAAAAACGGACACTGGCTCAGTCCCGGCTGGCACCTCGATTCCGGCAGATAGTTCTATCCAAACGAACAGTGCTGAACCGTTCCGCAACATCATCTCTCGACGCAACAATCCGAGCGGCGAATAGGTTCTCTTTGTGTAGAATTCGCTAATGCCCCTGCCGCATGTTTTTGCCGGTCCCATGGCCGCCGCTTTGCTGGCTTTTCCTGCCCGCCAGTTGGCACGGCTGAATGGCGTCGACATCCTGGTGATCGCAATCTATTTTGCGATCGTAGTCTTCATCGGCATTTATCTGAAAGGATCTTCCAATACCGGCGAGGATTTCTTCATGGCCGGCCGGGAGATGACAGCCTGGATTGCGGGATTAAGCTTTGTCGCCGCTAATATGGGCTCGCTGGAATTGATGGGATGGGCCGGCGGGGCCTACCAATACGGCATTCTGGCCGTGCACTGGTATTGGATTGGCGCGATTCCGGCAATGCTGTTTCTCGGCATCATCATGATGCCGTTCTACTACATCTCGAAAACGAATTCGGTCCCGGGCTATCTAAATCTTCGCTATGGCCCAGCCACGCGCGCGCTCTCTGGAATCAGCTTTGCTCTAATGACAATTCTGATGAGCGGCATCAACATGTATGCCATGGCGCTGGTCATGAAGGTGGTTCTGGGCTGGGACCTGAACTTCAGCATCTGGGTATCGTCGTTAACGGTAGCTGTATATGTAGCCTTGGGAGGTCTGAAATCTGCCATTTACAACGAAGTGCTTCAATTCCTGCTCATCTGGGTCGGCGCATTGCTGGTACCCATTCTGGGCCTTGTGGAAGTTGGGGGATGGGGCAATTTGCAGCACCAGATCATCCATAATCTCGGCGATACCGGCTATGTCCATCTCTGGAGCACGCTGGGCCATTTCAACACAAATCCCATGGGCGTGAACTGGTTCGGGATCGTCTTCGGTCTGGGATTCGTGGTCAGCTTCGCTTATTGGACGACGGATTTTCTGGTTGTGCAGCGGGTTCTTTCCGCTAACGATCTTCGCTCCGCCCGCATGGCTCCCATCATCGGAGCAGCCTTCAAAATGGCGGTACCGTTTATCGTCATTCTCCCCGGGCTGCTGGCGCTTTCGGTTCTGCCGTTTCATCTGGTACCGCAGGACATCGCGGTCGCGACCGGACAACATAGTTACAATGAGGTGCTTCCGCTAATGCTCGTGCGCTACTGCGGTCCGGGACTTCTTGGCCTGGGCGTCACCGCGCTCATCGCCGGATTCATGTCGGGGATGGCGGGCAATGTTAGTGCTTTCTCCACCGTGTGGACTTACGACTTGTACGGCGCGTTTCTGAATAAAAAGGCTAGCGACAAACATTACGTTGCCATGGGCCGCTGGAGCACGCTAATCGGAGTGCTGATTTCTGTCGGGACCGCGTACCTGGTACAACACGCGGCCAGCATCATGGATTATGTTCAGGCACTGTTCAGTTTCTTCATCGCGCCGCTATTCGGGACGATTCTGCTCGGCATGTTGTGGAAGCGTGCCACCGCCGCGGGCGGGTTCTGGGGACTTTTCGCCGGGACGTGCACTTCCGTCGGATTGTGGGAGTGGGTGGTGCGCGATCCCACCGCGCTGCGCTACGTCGCAATGTCGGCAGACGCCAAAGCCATGGCCCAGGACATCTATCGTGCTATGTGGTCGTGGCTGGTGTGCGTCATCGTAACGGTCATAATCAGTTATCTGACGAAGCCTAAACCTGTGATAGAACTGCAAGATCTCGTCTATGGGGTGTCACCGCTTCCGGAAGAACACGACGACTATTGGTACCAGAAACCCATTGTGTGGGCCGGAGCCGTCACGGTAGTTTTTATTATCTTGAACGTAATCTTCTGGTAGAGGAGGGAAGCGATGCGGGAGTCGATCTCAATCTGGTGGTTCGCGGGCCTGCTGTTGCTGTGCTATGGGATCGTCATCTTCGTTACCGGCATGTACGAGCTGAGCCATCCACTGCTGCATCCGCCGGTGCTGAGCCGCCTGCATGCGCCCATCTGGTGGGGCGCTCTCATGGCGATTGCCGGCCTCTGGTACATGATCCATTTCCACCCGCAGAAGTCCGGCGGACGCTGATCCGGATGAAACTCCTCTGCTACAATTTACCCACGGACCATGGCTGATATTGTGGGCTGATGTTCTGGTTCGGGGACGTAGCTCAGTTGGTTAGAGCGCTGCCCTGTCACGGCAGAGGTCGCGGGTTCGAGCCCCGTCGTCCCCGCCATAAATCAATCAGGAACAAGGGTTTATGGCAATGACCATTTCTTTCATCCCGCCTTTCGAGGGTGGGGACCGGGATCTACCCTGGTTATTGCCATCTACATAAAATCTGAATGCGGTGAAAAGGAGCTAATAATCGAGAGGAAAAATTTGTCTCGGCCATCCGCCACTGCAATCTTTATACCCGCAAAAAATTCGCTTCAATCACTTTTTGACGGAAAGCAATGGAGTGTCGGACGCGAATACTTTTCGGGAGGTGACGTGAAAGAGCACTCCGATCCCGATAAGAGCCAGCCCAACCAGTGGATCAATGATTCTGGCTGCCGTCGATCTGGAAATCAAACCGGCGACAGCGATCAGCAGCCCAACTCCAAAAGTGGACATTGCGAGCACTGGACCTGCAGGGTTTCCAGCTTTTGTTGCGATCTCACTGGCATGCACTGGTTTATCCAACGTCAGGAAGAATTCGTCCACTTTTTTGGATTCTGCGGGCTTGCGAAGGAAAAGGCGAGTTGCGAATGCCATGCCGATTATGGTCGCGGCAATGTTGGCCAGTAACGATACACCTTCAAAGTCATAGGTTGATCCGAAGGCGCCAGAAACGTGCCCCCATGTTTTCAAGGCGAGCATGATGCTCCCAGTAGCCAGTCCGCACAGAAAGCCGGCGAACGCGCCTTGCCAATTCAGCTTTCGCACGGTTAGGCCAGCCAGTAACGGCAGCAGGGTGGGCGCCATGAAGAGGCCTAGAGCAGTCACCATCAAATTGAACAACGATTGCTGATGTTTCAGAGCGATCCAAAGACTGAGGACGGTTGTCAGTGCGCCGAGTCCGAAAGTTACCCAACGTCCTACGAAGACGAGGCGGTGTTCCGATGTGGCTGGACGAATGAAGCGTTGGTAAATATCCTGCGTCAGCACACTGGCGATCGCGTTAAAGTCACCGCTGACCGCCGCCATGGTCGCCGAAAACATAGCCGCCATTATGATGCCGACCATGCCAGCCGGTAGCAGACGCATGACGAGCAGAACGTACGTATCGGCCGTGCGATGTTGCGCCACCAGGTCGGGAAGGATGTGGCGCCCGATGATGGCAGGCAGAATCATGAGAGGCGCGCCCAGGATGTTGAGCGCCGCTGAAAAGTAAGCTGCTTTGGAGGCTTCGCGCTCGTCCCGCACCGAATAATATTTTTGCGCCAGGGACCAGCTCGCGTTGTAACTCACAATCATCACCGTCGCGAAGCCAGCGACATATATCCACCCGTACGGACCGTTCACAGGCGACAGAAAACCCCTAGGCAAACCAGTAAACGCGGATCGAATCCCGCCTACTGCCACGATTGCCAGCGGCAGCATCAGCAGGATGGCAAGCGCCTTCATCAGGAACTGCACATAATCGGTGACCACCAATGCCCACACTCCGCCGAAAAAGGTGTAGGCCACCATGACTACGCCACAGATGATGATCGACCACAGCAGGCTCAGTCCGGTAGCAATGGAAACGAACAGCCCGGTGGCAAAGATCTTCAGCGCGTCGTCGAAGATCTTCATAGGTATGCCGGCCCAGGCAAACAATTGCTGCACGAACCCGTTGAAGCGCTGGTCCAGAAATTGCACAGGTGTGATAACCCTCGCCCGTCGCCAACGCTTTGCGAAGAACAACCCTCCAGCGAGACAGCCTGGAACCGCGACCCAGAACAGCGTTACAGCTACCCATCCATACATGTAGCCGATTTGCGCATAAGCGATGAACGAAAACGCGCTGAAGCTCGACATGTAATGGGAAATTCCAGCCATCCACCAGGGAATCTGATTGCCCCCGGCGAAGTAATCTTTCATGGTGGCCAAACGGTTCCGAAACCAGATCCCGATCCAGAGAACCAGCACGAAATACCCAATGATCACCAGATAGTCGGAAGCGGTGAGGCGCAGATGCGTCATGTGTCAGAAGCTCCATTGGCGCAGCGCATAGCGGTTCAGCTTATCCATGTCGACTGAGAAGCCGAGACCCGGTGCCGCCGAAGTTGTCAGTTGGCCAGACTGGAGCAAAAGTTCCGGATGGAGAATGTCATCGTGATACCACCGCGCACTCGGTTCGACATCGGTAGGGTAAGTGCATCCCGGATGGGCAGCGAGCATCAATGCCTGGGCACTCCCGATACCAAGCTCCGGCATGGTGCCGAGCCATAGGGCAATGTCGTTTTGCATACAGCATTCCACAATACGAAACGCTTCCAGATACCCGCCGATCCGTTGCAGCTTGATATTCACGATCCGGCAGGCATCGAGTGCCGCGGCTTGCCGGGCATCCTCTGCAGTTTCGATACTTTCGTCGAAGCATACCGGGGTGCGCACCGCATGTTGCAGCTCGGCGGACCCCTCGAAGTCTGATCTGGCGAAAGGCTGCTCGAACATCATCAAACCGTAGCTGTCCAATTCACGAAACATGTCGAGATCGTTCAGGGAGTAATCGGCATTGGCGTCGACGAAAAGCGGAATATCTCCGTACCATTCTCGGACGGCGCGTACCAGGCGCACATCATGGCCGCGTTTTATCTTGATCTTCAGGCGGCGATAATCGCGGACACGATAGCGTTCGAGGGCCCGATGTAATTCCTCGTCCGTGTCGTAAAGACCTATTGCGAGACCAGACGGAATCGGCCGGTCCGCGATTCCGAAAAACTTCCGCAGCGACTGGCCCGCACGCCGTGCCAACAATTCCCACGCCGCCGTTTCGATCGCGACACGGACGAAACGGCTCGCCGTCCACTCAGAGAGCGCTGCTTCGAGCGCCAACATCGTGGGATAGGTGCGGCCAATCAGCTCGGGTAATATTCTATCGACCAGCTCCCGCTCGCACGTGTCCGGTGTCTCGGCGGAATAGAATGCTCCGGGCATGGCGGAGGACTCACCCCAGCCAAAGTCCTGCCCGTCGCTGAGTCTGAGAACGGTCGCGTCTTTCCGGGAAACTTCGCCGGAACTGATCCGGAAGGGTTCAAGCATAGGGATGGAGACACGCCAGGCCTCGGCCTTGCGAACCCTGATAGGTCCGGCATTGCCTAATTCTTCAGAGCTATGACAGGTATTCATCCTTATCCAATCCGAAGAGACATATATGTCAGGCGCTGTTCAGTGGATCAGTTTCATTTTCGATGCAGAGAAAACCCACATCTCGAAAGCGAGATGTGGGGGCGTCAGCGTTATTTCCATTTACACCATCAGAAATTTTATTTAACCGCATGCGGCGAAATGACGGGCAACCTTGCGGATGGCCGCGGCGATCTGCTCGACATGCTCGAATGTATAGTTCTCGTTCCAGTGAATCGCAATCACGTGAGAAAGTGCGGATTCAGCCTGCGGGCACAGCCCGCGCTGAAAGGCTTGATGTTTGTACTGCGAAAAAGGATAGCCGCTGGTTCCATACGTCTTTGAATCTGTGAAGATCGGAGACAGATAGAGCGGATCGACTGTATAGCGCACCCATGCAGGCACGCCTTCAGCTACAAGAGAGTCGCCGAACATCTGCGTACTGACACCCGCCGACTTCTCGACACGCAGCATATAGAGCCAATATGCGGGGTTGACGTCCGGAGGCGTATGTGGCGCGGAAACGCCATCGATGTCGCCGATCAGCTGCGTCAGCTGGGCGGCTCTTTGTCGACGGCGTTCGACTGTCGCTTCTACCTTCTTCAATTGTGCGCGGGCCACCGCTCCGGATAATTCATTCATCCGGTAATTTTGCGACAAAAAGAGGAAACGGCAGGAGCCTAGCGAACCAGAATCTCTTGGCCACGCCTTGTCGGCGAACAACAGCATCCGCTGTGCATAGGCAGCGTCAGACGTGACCGCCAATCCACCTTCTCCGCACGTCATATGTTTGCTTTGTTGGAGGCTGAAGCAGCTGATGTCTCCAATCGATCCGACCCGTTTGCCATGATAGGTGGCCCAAAAAGCTTGCGAGCAATCCTCGATCAAGACAACGCCATGTCTGCGGCAGATCGTCTGTAGCTCATCCATCGGGCACGGCATTCCTGCCAAATGTACCGCGATTACGGCTCGTGTGCGCGATGTGATTTGCTTTTCCACGTCGATGGGATCGAGCACCATGGTAAGCGGATCGACATCCGCAAAGATTGGAATAGCGTTTTGCCACAAGACGGGAAGAATCGAGCCGATATCCGTAATGGGTGGAACAATCACTTCGTCGCCTGGCTCCAGGTCAAGCGCAGCGAGGGTTAGATGAACCGAGGAAGTTCCACTGGAGCACGCCACGCAATGAGCGACGCCCAGAGCCTCGGCGAATTCCGACTCCAGCGCCTTTACCATGGTCCCGCCATTACGGCTTAGGCAACCGGAGCGAAGAGCTTCGACGACGAACGCTTCCTCCTCGGAGCCGAATGTACGGCCCGCAGCGGAAAGAAAGTCAGGCAGGCCATTGGAAATCGTCTTAGCCCCACCGTCAATCGCCAGTTGATCGCTCATCGGTTCACCTCGGCCGGACGAAGCTGAATCGTGCGGCCTTCCACCGCGGAACGATAGGCAGCGGTGGCCACTTCCACGGAGGCGCGCCCATCTTCGCCAGTGACGGAAGGTGTGCGGTCCTCCAGAATGCTATTAATAAATTCCTGATCCTGCATTTGATACGCCTTCATTCTGACTGGTGAGAGCGCGCCTTGACCCGCCCAGTCAATTGGTTCCTGCTCAGCGACAACTTTCCACTGATCGTCTTTTCCTAAACGCAGTTCACCGTAAGCATCGAGGTCAAGATTTCCAGTCTCGCCGGAAATAAGAGCACGTGATGTGCTGTGGGGGAAACCCGGTTTGGGGATGTCCCAGGAAGACCATAATGTCACCATTGCGCCACTGGTCAGAGAAAACAGCGCCATTGTCGACACTTCATTTCCAGTTTTCGGATCGCGCTGCACATGGGCGCTGACCGATGCAATCTCCGCTCCCGTTATCCAGCGAATGCGGTCAATGTTATGAACCGCATGGCCAAGGAAGACACCATAGTTTTCAGACAGGGACTGCCAGGGAGGAAGTGTCGCCAGCCCACCACTGGCAAGGATTTGTTCCTGAATCATGCGAACTTCGCCGATCTTGCCTTCTCGAACTAGACGCCGTGCTTCCATATTGCAAATGCGGAAGCGCTGGCCGAACATGATCATTATCTTGACCCGTGATGCTCGTGAAGCCTCCAGAATACGGTTGCATTCTTCTACGGTTGTAGCCATCGGCTTGTCGAGCAGGATATGTTTGCCTGCCCGGGCTGCGGCAATCGCCTCATTTGCATGCGCCGCTTGAGGCGTACTGATCAGGACAGCGTCAATGTCTTTTCGTTGTAGCAGCGCATCCACCGATGGTTCACTCTTGACGCCATACTCGGCGGCCAGTGCAGGAGCCCGGCTGCCGCCTGCGATGGCGATCAGTTTCGCTCCCTTCAAGTAACGGGTGACAGTTTCGGCATTTGTTCTTCCCATAAAGCCGGAACCGATGATTCCGACACCTATATCGGTCATTTCGACGATTCTCCTACGATAAATGTGTCCAGCGTGCCGAGCCCTTCAATTTCGACCCGCAAATGATCCCCTGCGCTTAGAGCACGTCCGCGCGCAAAGCCCACGCCTTCCGGAGTACCCATCGCAATCACATCTCCCGGTTCGAGCATCAGCACCGCCGAGATCGCAGCGATCGTCTCCGGAATCCGGAAGATCATGAAGCTGGTGTTGGAATCCTGCATCTTCTCGTCATTGAGCCACAGACGAATCGAGAGGTTATGTGGGTCGCTGACTTCATCGGCAGTAACAATCTCTGGCCCCATGGGCGCCGATCCATCGAACCACTTGCCCATCAGCCAATCGAAGAAGGGGTCGAATTCGCGTTTGTCACGATTCTCAATTTTCCCATTGAACTTGCGTTCGCTCAGGTCATTGATAATGGTGTAGCCGAATACGCAGGACATCGCTTCTGATACAGGCAAATCCTTTGCGCGCCGGCCGATTACGACCGCAAGTTCAGCTTCCCAGTCGAAGAAGACATTGTTGGAACGTAAGGCAACCTTGCCGCCCGGTTCCAAGATTGATGTGCTCGGTTTCCAGAAGACTTGCGGCGTCCACTGGCGATTGCCAGCATCGGAGAAGCCAGATTCAACAATGTGTTTGCGATAATTGCCCGCGAGTGCCAGAAGTTTCGGGACTGAACGGATCGGGGCATCGAGACGCAGATTTGCGGCCGGGATCAGAGGAGCGGAAGCAATGGCATCGGCGTGGAGCGGTTCAAGCGGTTCGCGTCGGCCAAGATCTCGAACGCTGTCTCCATGTCTTACACCAAGATGAACGGAGCCATCGGCGGCAAAGAAGCGCAGTAGGCGCATGACTAGTCGTCTCCCAGAAGGTACAGTAGATTGCCACCAAGTATGGCTTCGCGATCAGAATCAGAAAGTGTCGCGTGCAGGATTTTGCTGAGAGCCGCGCCACCATGTTGCACCGGCGCGCCGCTGCCAAACAGAAGTTGTCGCGCGCCGCATTGTTGTACTGTTTTTGTGATAGCTGCGTAGCCCATCACGCATGATGTTTCCAGATGCACGCTTGGATAGCGGCGCATCAAAGAGGTGGCGAGCTGCAGCTCGTGAAGATAGTTGATACCAGAAAGAATCCAGTTCACTCGGGGATGCCGTATCACCAGAGCCTCCATCACGCTGAGATCCAGAGAGGGAAGGCCCCAGTTCATAGTGATTCGCAAAGGCAGAAGTATTGGCAATCCCAGCGATGCGGCATTTTCAAGAATCGAGTCTACGAATGTCGCATAAAGCGGATGATAGCTGTGGTGCTGCGGATACAGCCGCACACCTCGGAAACCGCGGGCGATATAGTGTGCGAAGTCATATGCTTCTCGCGCTTGCAGCTTATGACTCAGCTCCAGGGTACCCAGACAAGCAAAGGCGGTGAAATGAGATGGATGTTCGCGGACGGCCGCTTCAGTCTCGATATTGCCGTCCTCCCAGTGGACGAAAACCGAACGCGTTGAACAGATCGCTGCACGGTCAATGCGCCAGCCACCGAGCTCGTCGACAATCTCGGATGCAGTGGACGAGCGTATCGGCCAATACGGCCATTTGCCGATAAAGGCGTTTGCGTCATAGATCATTCGGATATCCCCATCAGTCGCAGGATATTGCCACCCATAACGAGCTTTCTATCTCTGTCGGAGAGTCGGGTTTCGCGAATTTTTACCAATTGCGGCCAGGGATCGAGCAGTGGGGTATCAGTGCCAAAGAGAATTTTGCTGGCTCCGAGAGCCGCGACAGCGGCCTCAACGAATCCAGTGTCAATCGCCGAACTGGCGGTATCGAGATAGAGATTCGGAAAGCGTTGTGCCACCATAAGGGCGCGATTCCAGTCGCCGTGTGCGTAGGGCTGCGCCCCGGCATGGGCCATGATGAATTGGACCTCGGGAACGGCGTTCAGCAAAAATTCGCATTCCTGTGGTGTAGTGTGAGCCAGGATCGGCATCTTCAACTCCACGCAAATTTCGAGTATGGGAATCATCGCTGACTCCGCGATGCTGACTTCGGGGGTGGAATAGATTTTCAGGCCCAGCATCCCGTAGTCATGGCGGCAACGTTTAATCTCGTCGATCGCCTCTTGGCCAAAGCGGGTGGAGTGCAGGCTGGCATAGCCGAGGATCCGGTCGGGGAATTTCTTCATCTCTTCGTAAAGAAGCCGGTTGCCTTCGTGCATGTCGTAGAACAACGCAGTCAGATCCGTGCAGCAGATCTTGTCGATGCCCATCGTGTCGGCAATGCGCACCAGCATTTCTCCATCGGCGTCGATCTGCAGACGCGTGGATTTCCCAATGTGCACGTGGTCGTCAACCATCAATATGCTTCTCCTTCCAGACGATCCGGTATCGGAGTTCTGGTATGGCTGAAGTTTCTGATGACTACACTGGCGCGGGCCTCACGCTCTATTTCGCTGAGATGTCCCAGGAGGTCGTGAATTCCGCTGCCGCTCCATGCTGCGGCCATCCAATAACGACCGGTGACGGCGTGGCCGGGTTCAAGGCGCATACGAAATATTGCCACATCATTGTTTGCATCTTTCGTTGTCAGTGTTCCAACACTGGAAACTGTGCCTGGATCAAAATAGAGCGCAAGGCCTAGCGGCCCGATCCGTGTATCCTGCTCGCCTTCGAGAGCCAATTTCCCCGGTCCAGAATCTTTGTGCATCTTTGGCAGATAACGGATGCCTGCACCTACTTCATAAGTTCGTGTGAGCGAAAGCGGAAGAATTCGAAAACGACATTCCACATATTCACTGCCTGCGGTGATGGTATAAATCGCGTCGATGCTTACCGCGTCCTTTCCGATGGTCCAGCGGTTCATATGTGCTTTCACAACCGCGCGCTCGGGACCGGCGGAGATTACTCGATATGACGGAGCTTCAAGAGGAGCGGGTTTGTGCGCGTAGTCCGGCATATTCAGCGGCGGGCGGAATACATCGTTTCCCGATCGCAGAAATAACCCACCAAGACCAAGTGTGTCGCCGGCGTGAAAAATGTCCCTGCCCGCAGGGGAAGGCGTACTTGCTCTGAAAAAACCCACGAGGCTGTTGTTCAATCCCGGCTTGTCTTGGTCACGGCCTTGCACATCGAGGAAAAACCCTCCATAGGTTCGATATCCAATGGCTTCCGATTCCAGCCCAACTGTGGCATGGTTATATCCGAACGAATGGCTTGCATCGACGTGCTTGGGCCAGGGAATCCGCTCGCGCAATGTCGTCGAATAATACACCTCCACGTTCACCTGGGAGTGTGCCTGCAGCTTCACCGGAAATACAAATTCGTCGGGCACCCCATCTCCATCTAGATCGTCGGCTTGCGACGGCAGGATAGTTATGGGCGAGCCCGGTATAACCGCGATGGCCGACGTTCCTGGGAAGCTGAGTGCAGTACGCGCCACATCGGCCACGGGAACGATAGCCAAAGTGTCCACTGCTTGATCGGACGGATTGGAGACCTGCAACGTGAGCCGGTCTGAAAAGTTTGGCAGGAGCCATGGAGATGGCTGTTGAGCGAATGACAGAGGTACACCAATCACCAAACCAATTGCTATAAGACAAATCCTCGCGTTTATCATAAGCAAACCCTGTGTCACACAGCATAATATAGCAAGCAGTAGATGAGGCACAACGGATGGCCGCGTTCGCACTCCCTGAATGAGATTCTGTTCTAGTAGAACAGGCGTCCCATTGTCAGGCAATTTTGCTTGACATGGATCGACGTTGAGTTTTTAGATACCGTCAGGACAAATAGAGTTTGAATTTTGAAATCCCCCTTTAAGAAAATTCAAAACTTAGGAAAATACGAAATCGTAATTTGGGAGGCAATATGAAGGGGAAGTTCAGAAATATTTGCTCTCTGCTGATCTTCGGCACTCTACTGACAGTATCCGCGATCGGCCAGAACATCACTAGCACAATTGTGGGGCAGGTGAACGATCCTTCCGGAAGCGGCGTACCAGGCGCACGCATAGCTGTTACGAATATTAATACGGGAATTGTGACCGCTGGCGTAACCAGTTCTACCGGCTCCTACAGTGTGTCGGATCTGCAACCCGGTACGTATTCGGTGGCCGTGACTGCCACTGGATTTTCTACTTTCAACAGTAGCGGCATTGTGGTGCAAGCCACTCAGACTGTCCGCGTCGATGTCGGCCTCAAGATAGGTTCGGTCTCTGAAACGGTACGCGTTTCCGGCGCAGCGCCCCTGATCACTACCGACTCCGCCTCTATCGGAACGACCTTAAATACGCAACAGATTCGCGCCCTGCCTTCCTCTATCCAGAGCGTTGCTCCCTTGCTCGCAACCGTCCCAGGTGCTGTCGTGGGCGCCGTTGCCAGCCAGCCGTTAATTGGCGGAGCGACCCACTGGGGCGCTTCAAACTTCACATTGAATGGCATCGCCCTGGACGACATCGGCAACGGAGGTGCCGCGTATGCCTTTGCCTCTGGAGACACGAACACCGTCCTGATCAATCAACCGCCGATTGATACCTTGCAGGAATTTCAGGTGGTCGGCATCAACGAGAATGCGGAATTCTCGGATGTATCTACGATCATCATGGTCACGAAGCAGGGGACGAACCAGTTTCATGGGGACGTCTACGAGTTCTTTAAGAATGCAGTCCTGAATGCCAACTCGTATCAGCTAAATGCGACTGGGCAGCAACGTCCGCAAAATAATCTGAATCAGTTTGGCGGGACCATCGGTGGCCCAATTGTCAAGAACAAGGCGTTCTTTTTCTTCTCGCCGGTTTATTATCGTTCGCTCAGCGCCGGATTGGCTCAACAGAATTTCCCTTCCGCTGCGATGAAACACGGAGATTTCAAAGCGCTCCTCGCCCAGGGAACGCAACTTTACAACCCGCTTACCGGTCAACCTTTTCACGACAATCAGATCCCAACGAATATGTTTGCTCCTCAGATACAGACTCTCTTGAAGTATCTTCCAGACCCTACCGATCCCAGCTCTCCCGGCCTTCCAAATGGCCCAAACAACTATATCAAGAGCGTGGGAATACACAATTTTATGAATAGCTATACCGGTCGGGGTGACTATCAGATAAGATCCGCCGACAGCCTATTCGGCGTTTTCACCTACAGCACCACTCCGGAATGGAACGTTTTTGCTGGTCATCCGGAGACTTTTGGAAATGATTCCAATTTCGGCTTTAAAGACATAAGCATGAACCTGGGGGAGGAGCATACCTTCAACCCGACCACGCTGAATGAATTTCGTGCGGCATGGTTTAGGCACAACAGCTATCGACAAGGACAGAACGCGAATTTTAATCCCTCAACACTCTTTCCGCAGTTAACGCCGGGCCTGAATCGCGGCCTTCCTCAAATGGCGCCCACCGGCTATGGCAATGTGGCTTTCGATTACGGAAATGGAGTGGGTAAACGTAACTCGGACTACAATCTGGAATTCGCCGATAACTTCACGAAAGTGCTCCATAATCATGCGGTCAAGGTGGGCTTCGATGAGTCCGGCTATAAGGTCTTCAACAAACTCGGTGTAGGTTCTCTAGGCTCCTTCACGTTCTCGGGGGTCTGGACAGGAAACAAGGGTTGGCCGGGGCAGCCGCAATCCCAGGGCAATGCATTCGCTGACTATCTTCTGGGTTTTGCAGACGCCGCCACAAGGTCTACGGTCTCTCCCGATACGGCGTTATATAACCGGATCACAGAGGGATATGCACAAGATACATGGCAGGTAACTCCCCAACTGACGTTGAACTATGGCGTCCGTTATATGTTTCAGGCCAAGTGGGGTGTTTTGGACAACGCCCGCAGTCTGTATGACCAGACCAACAACAAAATAGCATTGCCACAGAACAGTGCAACTCCGAGGCTTCCGAATCAAGGGAATCCAACTTTCTTCAATGCTTATCTGCCGTACTTTGAGACCACACAGTCGATCGGATTATCGACCGATTATATGAAGCCGGCCAAGGATAACTGGGCTCCCCGGATCGGATTTGCTTACCGTCCCTTTGCCAACACGGTAATCCGCGGAGGCTACGGGGTCTATTACGACTGGCTGATTTTTGACTTTGCAGCGTGGGACTACCTGAATCTTCCGTTTGGTTCGAATACAGAGACAGCTAACTCGAAGCTCCCAGGAAACCCAACTGCTCCCTATCTTCCTGACATCACCTTTGCGAATCCGTTCGGTAGTGCAGGCCCGAATCTGTCGTCCAACCCGACGCTATTTTCGGTCCAGCCGAATATAAAAAATCCAAGGATTCAACAATACAATCTGACAGTGGAACATCAATTTCACCAGAATTGGGCGGCTCGAGTTTCTTATGTTGGTTCCGTGACAACGAATCTCCCCTGGTTTGAAGAGGACATCAACCAGCCCTCAGTGCAGATTCCGAACACCCCCTTTCAGCAGCAGAGGCCTGAACAACCCTGGGCCGTGATCAATTCGGTTCGAGACGGCGCCAAACAGAATTTTAATCAACTTCAGTTAGAGGCAACCCGGCGCTATGAAAATGGAGTGTCATTCCAGGCCGAATACTCCTGGACACGCAGTCTGGACAATGTTGAGTTTGTCGGGGGGCCGCAACAGATTGCACACCCGAATCTTGATTACGGCAACTCAACGAGCATTCGCACTCATACGTTGGTCTTCAACTATCTCTATGAGCTTCCTTTCGGACATGGAAAAAGATGGCTAAGTGACAGCTCCGGTCTGGTCAATGCGTTAGTAGGGGGCTGGCAGGTCAGCGGCATTACCACCTACGCAACCGGTCTGCCATTCTCCGTAAATTTCACCGCGCCATCCAACTATATCGGCTGGGTGGGTAATGATGGAACTAACGCCGCAACGGCTACCGGGCGTGCCAACCGCATACCGGGCGTGCCAGTTTATCTGTCGCACTCAGGCCATGATGTGATCAAGGGAGTTCCGTATTTCAATCCCGCTGCATTTGGACCGCCGCAACCTTGGACATGGGGTAATTCCGGACGCAACATCTTGTGGGGTCCGGGTTACTCGAATTGGGACATCAGCGCAATGAAGCATATCCCAATGCCGGGGAATCGCGTTTTCATGACGATCCGGGCGGACTTCTTCGATGCATTAAACCATTTCAATCTGGCGAACCCCAATAATACAGTGGCGTCCACTCAATACGGGGGAGTACCCCAACCGACCGCCGGGCTGGTTACAACTGGCAGTGGCAATCGCACCATCCAGTTAGGCACGAGGCTCTCCTTCTGAGTGTTAGCCGCGTGAGTGTGCAAAAGAGAGGGCCAGGCCATCCGGGTTGGCCTCCTTTTTTGAGCAGCGCGCCGCTATATATCTGATATTTCCAGACGTTCTTACCCACAAGAAAGGTAAAGAGAAGTAGCTTATGCTGCCAAGGCGCGACTTTATTGAGCTCTTATTGGGATCGTTAGGAGCACGCACCTTGAGGGCGAGCGCGAACGACAGGATTCGCTTTAAGCCTCTGTCCGCTGAGGTCCGGGGAGTGTGGATTCACCCGGAGCAGACATTCGACGCTGATCCAACAAGAGGGAAAAAGCAAATTCAGGCCGCGGTGCGGTGGCTGGCCGATGCGCATTTTAACCTTATCCTGCCGTGGACTACGGATGGGTATCTTGTAGCTTCGGATCATCCTGAATACCTGGCTTCTCATCCTCTGGCACAATGGGACGCTCTTGGTTATCTCATAAAAGAGGCATCGCGGGTGGGGCTGGACACGCAGCTATGGTATGCCTTCGCAGAATATCGCTCCCGTCAAAGCCCGGACTTCGATCCTCGCGTAGGCGGAAATCTCCAATGGGCGGCCCGCCGGCTCGGTGAGCTGATTCCCGATCCTAAAACCGGAAAAGTCGCATCGCGTCTATGGGAGAATGTGTGCCCGCAGCATCCTGAGGCGCGTCTTTGGCAGATGGATTTGCTGCGTAAAGCATTTCAGCGCTATCCGCAGTTGAAAGGGATGCACGTCGAGGAGCCCGGCTACCGATATACAGACGAGTGCGTTTGCGATCTCTGTCTGGAGGTCTTTCCAAAGTTGAATGGGAAGCCGCTGCCACAGTCGATCCATACCCTTGAAGGAATTAACTTTCGCTGCATTGGGTCCACGGCCTTTATGAGCCAGCTTTACGAGATACTCCAAAAGGACTATGCCAGATACGTCTTCTCGACAAATGGTGCCTATGACTGGCGCGTCGACCGGGACAGGGCGCGCGACTGGACCTACTGGGCTGGCATGAATTGGTTGGACTATTATGCGCCGCAGATCTATGTCAAAGATGTAAACACCTTCCGGAAGCGACTCCGTTTCACCATGCAGACCTTAGGTCAGCACTGCATGACGTATGCGGGCATCGGCGTTGGGTGGAGCAGCGGACACAATACGGTCCCCACAGTCATCGCCCAGATCGAAGCATCGCGTGAGATGGATACCGGTGGCACGATTCTTTTCCTCGGCGATGGGGACATCGTCTCCGACGAACTCTATCGCTCGCTTCTCCGTGGCCCCTTCCGATTGCCCGTGCCATTGCCGAAAGCGCGAGCTGACAACCGAATTACGCAGAGCGCATGAGTCCGCGATATAAGGCAGCATTTCAGATGGATGAAAATAAACTCATGATCGAAACCCTTAATCTGAGCAGAATATAATGTCGAGGAAATTACCTGCGTCCGCTTACAAGGCGGGAATTTCTCAAAGAATTTGTGTTCACTTTATCTTTGCGTGCCTGGTGTTTTGTTCAGCGCTGCTTTACGCATCAGAGGCCAAAAAGCAGAGTTCCCACTTGTCCTGGTATATGAAGGCGACTGCAATGACGAATGATGGGCGGCTGACTTTCCTCGATCAGCCATGGTGGCCCCAGGCCCAACAATTGGCGGAGGGCCAACGTTTAAGCCTGGATCTGAATCACGATGGGCGTCCCGATACGATCATTACTCGTCTTGATGGGAATATTGTCGAAGCAATCGACGACAGCGGCCACGCGAAAGACATCTGGAACCATTCAGACACCGCCTATGTAGTGAGTTATCGCGGCACCGGCATCGTAGATCGCATGGTTGTTTATACGGACAACAACCGTGATGGAAAAGCCGACGAGATGGAAATTCGCTACTACAAGGACGGCTATCTCCGTTATGCGTGGTTTGGAGAAAACTACGATAACGACGGCGCTCAGATTTTCCATATCACCAACTGGCAGTACGACGCCAAACAGTTCGAAAGTAAATTTCGCGGCAACGTCATGATTTATGTCAACAAATATGATCCCGCGACACATAGTTGGACACCATTGTCAGAATGTCCTTTCGCTTTTTACGATTTGAATCACGACGGTCTGGGTGAAATCGTCTTGCGGGCGGCGGTGCAATCGATACATGTGCCACACGGAAAGGACTTGGATATCGCCAATAGCTATTCCCCCATGTGGCAGAAAGAGCCGCTCCCTTTACAGGATATGGCGATTGGCAACATGCGATTGAGCTACAACATCGATCCTGAGCCGCGCCACGATGCTTTGGATCGTCCGCACTACAACTTCGGATTTACTATGGTGGGCCGAGAGCCTTATAACTTCCCGGAGATGCGTTACACTAATCCGCGGCGCCGTGCGCCTCAGACAGTGATTCGAATGGATTGGAAGAAGGCACTCCAACATGCTCTAAGCTATCCAGCGTCAGAGACAGGCTTTAGTTGGGATGAGGCTCGCAACGTTCATCGATGGGAGGGTCAATTCTGGATCGTCGAGAGGCGCGTTCTTGCGAATACGGGCGGTCCGACCGAGCGGTGGAACATGCGGCGCGAATTTCTCGGCTCTCCGACGAAGAGCCGTCAACTCTATTACTCCGGCGTCGACAAACGTTACCATCTTCGTGGCGCGAGTGAGATGTGGATTGAGGTGGGCCACCTGGTACACGACAAAAAAGACTTGGAGATCCGCGCTTACGATACGAATCACGATGGCTTCTTCGATACGTGGGAGGTCTTTCAGGCAGGGCAGGCGACGCCGGTTCGTGTGACTCGGGTGATCGATCCTCAGGCCCGGCTTGTTCCGATAGACCGCAAATCGATGATGGGCGAATACAATGGCAGAATTCTTCCAAACGCTATTTCTGAAGATCAACGACTGATTGCCGAAATGAAGAAATTTGTGTCTTCCCCATTAGCAGCAAAGTATGAGGATGCGGCAGCCCAATCGCAGATGCTGGAACGGCGCCGTTACTGCCTGGACATAGCGCGCGAATTGTATTTTCTTAAAACGCGAGACGAGTTATATGCTCGCAACGCGGCGGGGGATTATCCGACCCTTCAGAAAGCTGCGCCACAAACGATCTTGGGTGCCGGGCCCGTGGATAACCGATACACCATAAAAGATACGCTCACATACTGGAAGTTGGCCGGTCAGATAGAACAGTTCGTCGATGCCTACGGCTCGGGCCACTATAACGAAGCACATAGAGACCTCGATGCCATTGCTCTGACGGAGAAGGACTGATGCGACGTTCCGCAGCTTCCCTGTACTAAGCCGAAGGTTACGCATCTGGGAAAGATATCGAAAGAAGGGTTGTGATGCTACTTCCCACGATCGAAATGATAAAGCACCCATGAACGTTCTGACATGCTCTTACAACGCAAGATGGATGTTTTTCAGTCGCCCTCGGATGAGGGGGGCTTACTGTAAGGAGAAACGAATGAATCTTTCTCTCCCCGTACGCCGATCACACGCCATGATGTTACTGTTGCTTTGGGCCGGTACAGCAACAGTATTCGGGGCCTCCGCTCCAGCCGACCCAGCTGTCCGTTCCTCCATATTAAGTCCACAGCTGGTTGCGCCAGGTTTTTCAAAAATCGGGCCAGTATCGGCAAATCTTTGGATGTTCAATGCGATCGATGTTCACGACCCGAGTTTGCGAAGAGATGTTTTCTATATCACTTCTTTCAATTCAGCAGGCAATGGTCAGCTAATAAGGCTGGATTATCGAAATAACAGTGCCAAAGCCTGGACAATGCCGGTAGGCATCGGGTCTTGGGGCATCATCGAGGGGCAGGACGGCAACATCTATCTCGGATCCTACAATGGAGGACAGCTTCTCTGTTTCAATCCCCGCACGGAAAAATGGATTCCGCTTCCGCAAGCGCCTGAAGCATTCCTGAAACAAGAACCCATTATTGCCGACGTGGCGCAGGCTCCGAATGGTGACATCTATTATGGTACCTATCCGGGTGCTCACCTGGTTCGTTACGACCCGCACGCGGGAACGGTGACGGATCTTGGCCGTGCTGCGGACGAAAACTATCTTCGCAATGTCGCCATCACCCCCGATGGAATCGTACTCTGCGGCGTCGGAACCCGCAGAAGCCGAATACTGGCTTACGACCCAAAGACTCGCAAATTTAGCGAATTGGAACCAGTGAAATACCGAGATTCTGGCGTTTCAACTCGGCCACTGGTGAGCGCGCATTACATAGCTCAGCCTGGTCCGGATCAAATCCTGGTGTATGACACCCATACTCTGAAACTGCTCCACGTATTTCCGCTTCATGATGCCTCCGGGTTCAATCTGCTGGACGCGGATCACCTGATCTACCAGGAAGGGTCGTCAATCAACGTCATCAATCTAAGAACCGGCGCAAAAAAGCTTTATTATGCCGCTCTTGGAAGTGTTGCCAACGGCCGTTGGTATTTGGCGCCTCACGGCAACCTGCTCGGACTTCGGGTTCAGTCTTACGTCTATGTAGATGTAAAAAGTCGCCGCATGGAGAAGCATCGCATTCCTATCGACGGCTTGGGGCAGGAAGTTCTTTGGTTACGCTCTGCGCCGGATGGTCTGGTTTATGGTGGACCAGCACTTGGCCAGACGATGTTTTCTTATAACCCCGGCACACAGAAGCTGAAATCCTACGACCAGGTCATCGATCAGAGTGGAGAAATATACTACGGCATTCCTCACAGCGGGAAGTTCTATACGATCTCTTACGTCGAAGCAACGTTGGCTGTATTTGATCCATCTCGCACATGGAATCAGGGCGATGCTGTAGATTCCAACCCGCGCACCATCCTGCGCATTCCCAAGGATCAATACCGGCCTGTAGGAGGCATTCGCCTGGGGCCGGGTGGAAAGATGTACATTGGGACCCAGCCTGATTATGGACTGGTAGGGGGAGCACTCTCAGTATTCGATCCGGTGACGGAAAAGCTGGATGTTTATCGAAACATCATTCCAAATGAGGAGATCGGAGCCATCGCGACGGATGATCGCTATGTTTATTGCGAGGCTGACAGTGAAGGTGGCGGCGGCAGCAAGCCGATCGCTACGGGAGTTCATTTCTTTGTCTGGGATCCTCAACTTCAAAAAATCGTTTTTGACCACGTTTTCCCGGATGGCAGCGGTTTCGGCGCCATTGCCGCAGTTCACGGACATGCTTATTTCGTAGAAGGCGAAGAATTAATGGATTACAACCGGGAAAATCAGACCCTCGCGTCTATCTATACCTTTGACCAACCTCGTAGGGTATCTCTCGAAAGTTTGCAGGCAGCAAAAGATGGCACACTCTGGGGTATCTTAGGAAAAGAACTTGCACATATCAATCCTTCCGAGCGTAAGGTCGAATTCTTCCCTGATACAGCCGGTCACGCGACCAGCGGATTAACCATTGGGGCAGATGGCACTGTCTATTTCGGAAGCAATACGGATGTGTGGATCTATCACCCAAAATTCCCCAGCCCTCCGCTGAGCTTCGGGCAGTAAAACGAGCTGAGAAACGGTTTGAAGAGGGAGAAAGAGGATGTTCTCGCAATTGGGTTATCCGACAGGTCTATTGGCACATTTGGTCAGCGATGAACACGCAGGTTGGAACAGTTGAACCCTACAGCTAAGAGTGCCACGTTCTAATTGCGATTCTCCGTTGCGGGTCGGATATTTCATTCAGTACCGCGATTCGGGCTCAAGGACATTTTTCGGAGATTCGCATTTAAATCGCTACCAACTCACTACTGCCCAAATGCTACCGGTGGACTAGGAATCTTAGGGTGGTAGATCCACACATCCGTATTGCTTCCGAAATAGACAGTGCCATCTGCCCCGATGGTTAATCCGCTGGTCGCGTGACCGGCTGTATCAGGAAAAAATTCGATCTTACGCACGGAAGGATCAAAGTGCCCCAATTCGTCTCCGAAGATTCCATACAGAGTCCCGTTTTTAGCAGCCTTCAGGCTTTCCGGGGGATTAGCACGGGGGCGATCAAAATGGTAGTCCGACTTTAGAGTGTGAGCGGCGGAATCATAGTCCATTAATTCTTCGCCTTGCACTATAAAATAAGCATGTCCGTGAACTGCGGCAATGGCGCCGAAACCGCTGCCATCCGGGAAAACGTGGTCAAAAACGATTTTTTGAAGTTGAGGATCCCAGACAAAGAAATGAACTCCCGTAGCGATCGGCTTGCTGCCGCCGCCACCTTCACTGTCAGCCTCGCAATAAACATAGCGATCATCCGTCGCGATGGCTCCGATCTCCTCATTTGGAATGATGTTTCGATAAACATCCAGCTTTTCCGTCACCGGATCGAATACTGAGAGTGCTCCCCCTACCAGTCCATAATCAGGCTGGGTCCCAATGTACATCTTTCCACCCGGCCCCAGGCGAATGCCTCCTACAGGCCGGTATTGATCCTTGGGAATATACAAAATAGCTCGTGAATTGGATGAGGTATTTTCGCCGGGCTTCCAAGGCTTTGAGGGATCGTACACCGCCAGGCCAGCCTCGGCATACGAGATCGTATAGAGTTTGCCTGCGTACGGGATACCGTAATAAATTTCTCCGGTACGATCGATCACCTGATCGTAGGATGTGAGCAAGTTTCGCGCTGCTTCAAGAGAGAAGAAGGTTTGGCCAAGAGGGGGACCGCCGTAGATCAACCCATTTGGAGCAGAACTGAGCCACAGAACTCGTTGGCCGGGACGCGGAAGGGGAATCGGATTATGAGTAACCTTACCAGTACTGCGATTCAGATAAACATACGATTGAACGAGTAGACCGAGAATATTGCCTGACTTGTCGAAATACCATCGATTATTCGCTGCCGTTCCCGGCGAGGCAAACAGAACCGTGCGTTTACCGCTCGTTAGGTTAAGCGACATCAATTTCAGATCGTCATCCTGGTAGAGAACATGATTTGAGTCGACAAGCGTAAAAATTGATTGGTTTCCTGATCCATTGTTCTTCTGGGGAACGGTGAACGTATGCAGCAGCACAAAGGTTGCGGGATCATAAACCAATATTCTGCCACCAGGTCGGTGCTGACACTCGATGACATAGCGGCTAGTTGTAAGTGGCTTAGAAAAAACTCCCGGCGTCTGATATTGCTTGGGAGTTATCGTTCGAAAGGCATTGGTAACCGGATTATAGGCAACGACGTTGCCATGCGCTGGTCCCATACCGCACAGAATTATTCCCTTATGAGTTACCGCCAGCCAGCGAAGATATTTTTCATCACCAGCTTTGCCTAGGTCTGTGACGGTCCCCGCATGCGGATCATAGCGGACCAGATGGGCGCCGGGATAAGTTCCATAATAAATATCTCCATTCGGCGCTTGCACAAGATCAGTGATGATGAATTCTTTTTTTCGAAAATCGTCAGTTGCTTGTGGAACGGAAATCCACTTTTCAGTACGCGGATTGAAACAAAGTAGCTTCCCGTCGTTGTAGGTCCCCATATAGAGGTTGCCGTCCTGGCCCTTGATGATCCCCCAGGCTCCGATTCCCGCTGGCATCGTCCAGGCCTTAACCCGATTGTGAAGATAATCGAGACGAATGAGCTGGCCTGTACTCCCTGGTGCCTCGACGAAGGACGTGACATAGAAGACCTGTGTCTTCAGAACGGGGTCGTACGTATTCAAAGCATTAAAAGTCCACAGATTCTTCGCCACAGGCCCAACGCTGATGAAGTCCGAAGCTACAGACTTCGGCTGCAATGCCTCGGTGCTCACAAAAGACTCATACGATGATGAGACGGAGGATAATAGCTTTTGGGTGGGTGTGGAACTAGCGACCAACGGTGGCGACATCAACAGAAGCCCTATGAGAGAAAAGCTTAAGCAAAGCAACGATCGGGTGACTATGAATTCCATCCGGATATCTTGAGTTGTGAATGGTTTTGAAGTGCAGCAAGATCGATGGTCTGGTTCTCCACATCGAAAGGCCAGTTTTAAGCTGTAATTCCGCATTGTTTTCCTCTTTTCACCATTTCGCGGCGAATCAGTTAACGAGAGGCGCGTTTGCGCCGTTGCTTGCTCTCGGCACGGGAGAGGGTTTGTGGATTTGGTGAGTAGCTGCCCAGTTTTTTTTGAATCTCCATAGCTGCCGCCTTAAGTGCTTTTCCTATCTCGGCTACCCGCTCCTGGCTTAGACGCACCACA
Organism: uncultured Acidobacteriota bacterium; assembly: GCA_963823295.1. Lineage (GTDB taxonomy): Bacteria > Acidobacteriota > Terriglobia > Terriglobales > Acidobacteriaceae > JAKAAZ01. The sequence continues at coordinate 156,885 of CAWGLF010000014.1, read as the reverse complement.
GGACCCGAGATACTGAAAGCCGCGATCGGGCGTGTCTGCTCGGGATTCCAAATAGCGCTCGCGATACAGCAAACGCCCACCGTACTTTCCTCGGCATCCACAGCGTATCCGCGGTTTCGGACCCCCTCTAGATTAGATCTCAGAGCCGCGGCGGAGGTTATCGTATTTTTCGTCTGCGCACGCAAACGTCTAGTCCCCACAAGCGTACGCACTTCATCATGGGGTAAGCATGCGAGATAGGCTTTCCCGAGAGCACTGCAATGGAGCATGTCGACAGCGCCCACTTTTTCAGCGAGCCGGAAGCGGTCACGGCTCTCCCAAACCGCGATGTAGCGAATCTCGTTCTTATCCAAAACTCCGAGGTTCACGGTTTCACCAAACTGATCGCGCAATGATTCGAGAAGCGGCGCTGTCACCGATAGCAGATCGGTATGTCTTAATTTGGCATGGCTAAGCTCCACCAGCTTGGGACCCAATTCATACTTTTGATTTTCCTTTATCACATATCCGTGTTGTGCAAGGGAGTAGAGGATCCGGAACACGGAATTTTTGTTCAGGGACAACTGCAGAGAGATCTCTTGAAGCGATAGTTGACGTTGCGGCACCTGCGCAAATGCTTCGAGAACATCTAACGCCTTCCCGATCACTTCTATGTAATAAATATCCGACTTAGACATTTCAACTCCGGCGTTGCGAAATAATGCGTTCGTACCTAACGATATCGTAATCATTGGGCGAATAAGGACAACGCATCCACACCGTGATCCATGAGATTCGCGGCTTGCGCTGCGCCGCTTCCTGATTCGCTTGATTACGACTGCTCCTATTGCTTCTCGTGACTGCTGGTACTTCGTTTAATTCGGAATGCTTGGCAATTCATAGCGGCAGATGGTTGCGCTCGATGCATAGTAAATATCGCCGTTGAATAGCGCAAAGTCGGCCGTCACGGGTGAGGGAGTTTTCTCCTTCAATTGCAAATCACGAGTCTGGGGATCGAAACGGAAAATTCCGTCATGCGCCAGGCCCCAAACGGCACCATCAGGTCCCAGGGCAACGCTGTTGAAAATAATCCCGTGGAAGTTAACCGGAGCCGTGTACTCCACCTTGCGAGTATGAATATTGAATATGAAGAGCACATCCTCATCGCCCGCAGGAGTACGGGCAGGGTTGGCAATGTCAAGGTTAATGTTGGTCCCGATCCCCATCACCTTCTTTCCGGGCAATGTCAGCAGATCGGTTATGCCAGTGGCGTTAGGCACGGGAACCGTTTCATAGGTCTTCCGATCGTGCCGCGAGTCCCAGAAAAATAACTTCGCTTGGTGCTGTAAGGTATGACTGCCCCCGCCGCCCGAAATGGACGTGCCGCCCACGATCAGATCTTTCAGCGCTGTCAGGGACACAATACTTTCCCCTGGCACGACATCTGAAAATTTCACCACTTTATTGGTGTGGGGATCGAAGATCGTCAGCGGTCCATTCACGCTTCCATATCCAGCTACGGAACCAATATAGAATTTCTTTCCCGGACCCAGGATCATGGCTTCGGGTCTCCAGCCAGGATCGGCTCCGTCATAACTAATGAGCCGCGGGTTTGAAGCTGGACTGGCACCTGGAGCAAAATCTTGCGTGGGATCGAACGCCATCAGAGGTGTTTTGTTCATCCCATCGTATACCCCTATGTAGAGCTTGCCATCAAGCGATACCAACGCATATGCCTCACCGACACCTAGATAGCCAAGGTCCTTAAGCTGTTTTGAATTTACGTCCACGACGAAAAGATGGAAAGGCAGGATAGAACTGCCATAGATACGACCATCTGGGCCGGCGCCGATTCGAAACGCCACTCCTTCCAGCACAGGATATGTATAACGTACCCGCTCGACATTCGGAGATTTCGGTCCTTGGATTAGAAGGTTCATTCCCGTCTACGGTCACATTACGGCCATCTTTCAGAAGAGTTGTCGATGCTCGAAGCTTGCATCTCCTTCTCTGGAATTTCTTGCGCCACCCAGCCCTTCACCCGAAAATAATTTTTGCCTACAAGCGCATATATCTTTCCATCTCGTCCCCTTATGGACGATTACCGTACTTCCTTGACCGTCCACGTCCACCGCGTTTTGCGACGCTGCGGGCAGAATGTCGCGGTGTTTGCCAGTCGAGATTTGGTAGGCAACCAGGTGCGCCTCGCGCCGCCCCGATCCCCACGTAAACGAACCCGTCATCACTCGCCGCAATGAACTTCGCATAATTTTCTTTTGGATCCATGCGCCCAAGGTCTTCGAATTTTCCCAAGGCTGGATCATAGCGAATGAGTTTGGCTGAGGGATAGGTGCATCCATAGAGCTTGCCGTCTGAACCTACAGCTAAGCCATAGATGTAGGCCTCCCCAGGGTACCGGTTGGCCCAGGTCTTTATATATGTTCGTGCGGGGATTTAGTTGGTAAATGTGGGCATGGGGTCGAGTGCCGAGATAGATGTTCCCATCTTGTCCGAGAGCCATGATCGCGCCGAATTCCGATTTTGCCGGGTTCTCGAAGGCTTGCCACTTTCCAGTGGCGGGGTCAACCGAAACGAGATCAATGGTGCGGTTCGCATACATGTAAGCGAGATACAGGCGCTCACTCCCGGAAATAAGGCCCGGGCCAACGACTGCACCGTCGATCGCGCCGGGTCCCTTGTATGTCGCAAGCTGTTCCACCGCAGCTTGGGCTTCCTGCAAACTCCACGCGACCAATATCCCACTCACGAGGGCGATCACTGTTCGGGTTATCGTCAGACAGCCTCCTGCTGAGTGATTACGGCATACGGAGCCCATTTGGCACCACAGTTTGCGAAAACTATAATTTCTCAAAATCAAATTGCATTATACTTGTTGACATATGAACGTCAATCATCGCTAAACTATGCCCCCTCAATACAAGATAATGTCGTTGATAGATATGCCCCGTCATTGAAGTTAAATCCCCGTCTTTTCTCCAGATCTCGATGATCCTAGCCAGCGGGTAGAAACCATCCCGGCGCCAATAACGAAAAAGAGCGCACCTATTCCGACCGCGAGCGAAGGAATTTTCCCGCTCGAAGCCAGCGGGAACACACCCTCAACCACAAGTACAGTCCCCATGATCCCAATCACCAGGCCGGCGATGGGGCTGGGGTTGGTGAGAATAGCTTCGGAATCTCTTGAAGTCTCGCCAATGCCGATAATAAAGCGTTCGGCTCGTTCTCTTCGCTTTGCCTTGTGCTGGAAACCCAGGTTGCGAAAGCATGGCGTCGCCCTGATCGTTAAGATTGTAAGCACGCCCATGGAGCACCATAAACCGCTTGATCTGAATAGCAGCCGGTGGAATAGTGGGATCAGTTGGCGACCACATACGATCGAAGAAGCAAACGATCCTACTGTGCAGAACGCCGCACTTTTAAGCCTTGACACCTGAAAAAACCAGGTGCAGCGTAATGTTTATATTGGCGAGTAGTTCTTTCCGGTGCAAATTGATCCGTATGTCGACCGGTTGGAATAGTGGCGTTAGTTGGCGATCCTAATAATAGGAGAAGTAGATGAAGCGCGCGATATCCGGTATTTGCAGCATTATTCTTTGTTTGTTTTTCGCGGCGCCTCTCGGAGCGCAGGAAAGTGGCCCGGCGAATAAAACACAGACACAAAAAGCGTCTAACTGGCATGCCACGGGATCTTCACCTTGCGCCTGGTGGCTGCCTGTCGATCCTGGAAGCAGCGGCTTCGATGTAAGCGATGAGGTCAATAAACTTCGCTCAGACGGTTTTCAATGTGAAGTCTTCGTGATCGAAGGCTCGAATCCGCAGAATACTTATGTTAATTTTCTAAAGCTCCTTGAGGCTACCAAGGACACCGACATCGCCACGTGGGTTGTGATCGTTCCGCCCGCAGAGGGTGGGTCGAAAACGTTGCCCTATCGCCTTGATTATGTTGCGTGGTCACGGGCTTTTGCGAAATTGTCTCTCAAATATAAAAACTTGCGCTGTTTTAATATTGATGACTACATCAATGCCGGAATCAATGGAAAGACATTTACCAGTGACTATGGCTGCAAGATTTATGCAGCAACAAAAGAAGTGAATCCGCGTTTCCTGTTCGTGCCAACGATCTACGACCTGGATCGTGCCGTCGCCGACCGTCTTGCTGGTTGTGTGGATGGCGTGATGTTGTGGTGGGTCAACCTGGAATCGACTGGCGGTCTGCGATCAATTCTGGAATATAGCCGCGACGTCGTACATGGCCGGTTTCCCGTCTACGGAGGTGTTTACGCGCATTGGACTTCATGGCACAAGGAAGGAAATCCCAGCCCCGCAGTCTTTAAGCAGACGTTAGAGGATACCTGCAAATATACCGACGGTGCGGTGATCTGGCAGTTGTCACTCAATCCCGCCGATCCTCTCCTTGCTGTTGCGAAGACGTTTCTACCGGGAAGGTCATCGATCTATGCGGGTAAGTGCGGTACGGGCTCTCTAGCCGAGAAACATTGAGCGTGACGTTCAGATCTTCAATGTCGAGGTTCAAGACTGCTTCGCCGACTAGGCTATCCACGTGCGCCGAAGATGGCAGGTGGGCACAAGACATTTAATCCGGAGAGCAAATGAATCGCCGTATATTCGGTCAGATGTTTGCAGCAACTTTGGGACTGCCAGTCATACCTTCAGCGGCTACGCAAGTTCTGACGAAGACAAAAACGAGTAAGGACTTTGATCTGCAGTCGATCCATGATCAGTATCACAAGGATCTGTTTGAGGACTATCTGCCTTTTCAAGAGCGCTTTGTCATCGACCATAAGTATGGTGGCTTTGCATGCTCAGTTCGACCGAACGGAGAACGCGTTAATTGGGAAAAGATAACGTGGTTTCAAGGGCGTGGAATGTGGGCTTACTCCTTTTTGTACAACCATCTAGCCCATGAACAAAAATATCTGGACTTTGCAGCTGGTGCGGTTCGCATGGTTGAACGGAGCAAGCCACAGGATCCCGAGGCCTTTTGGCCAAAGGAATTAGAGCGAGACGGCATCCCATACGGGCCGTCTGACCGGGACATTTACAGCGACATGTTTATCGCTGAAGGTTTGGTCGAATTTTCACGAGCTAGTGGAGAACGCAAATATTGGGACCAGGCGCGAGAGATTGTTCTTAAATGCCTTCACAAATATGACCAACCAGATTATCTTCCGGAGATTGGACAGACTTATCTAGGTCCGTCAGCTCCGCCATTCCCCGGAGCGAGAATCGAAGGTCACTGGATGGTTTTCCTTGGTACAACCACGCAAATGCTTGCAATGCATCCTGATCCACAGCTTCAGCAAATTTCGGATCGATCGATCGACGCTCTTTTAAATCATCACTACAATCCTCGCTTCCAGCTGATGAATGAGCTGGTGAACCATGATCTGTCACGCCCGACGAATCTATACGAACAACTGGTCTATGCGGGACATGCCATTGAAACGCTGTGGATGGTCATGTATGAAGCGCGTCGTAGAAACGACCCGGTACTGTTTGATAGGGCGGGGGCCATATTCCGGCGTCACTGCGAAGTGGCTCAAGACCGCGTATATGGAGGATTGTTCCGAGATCTAAAAAATGTCGACCAAAATGACTGGACACTTGATAAAACGCTTTTTGTCCATCAGGAGGCGATTACAGGATCCATGTGTCTTATTGAGGAGACAGGGGATCCATGGGCAATGAACTTTTTTCCTCAGCTCAATCAATATATTCACGCAAAATTTCCGATGCGGAGCCTGCACTCCGCGTTATGGCAGGTCACCGGGGACAGATGGGTAAACATTGATCCAAATATGACGAGGGCTGAAAACTACCACCAGCCTCGCTTTTTGATGCGTAACTTGCTGGCCGTTCAACGTCTCATCGCAAGGGGAGGGAAGCCCCTTCGATCAGCAAGCGATCACAACCTTTCTGTCGGATGAATCGATCGGATCCGATTCTTACGGTTGCTGCCGCAATTTCCATCTTCGGCAGATATGAAACTTTGGCCAGTTAGCTTTCCTGGACAACCATCTTGTCAAAGTCCACGGAGTCAGCAACGTGCGAAATGCTTCGCTCTATTGTCCTTCGTGGCGAAAATATTGAATTCTTTCGCTGTATCGTTTTAAAATCCCTCCAGTGTCCCTTCATCAGAGGTATCTGCATTTGCGCTTGGAAAGATGGGTACAGGTAACTGCCTTGGCAGCATTTCGGAGGCAGCCTCTATCATGATGGAACTTATGGATTGCGCAGCGGCCAGAATAAGTATGTGTCGCCGCAATCACAATATTGTTATGTCGCACGGAGGTCAACTTTGAAATGCGTTCCCTCATTTCCAAAGTAAATTGCGCGGACGTGCGAGAACATCCACCGATATAAGAATGGCTTCATCATCCACTCCCTTCAAAAGCGATCGCTCGGCTGTACAAGTCGTCGTGAATACCGTCGGAGACACCGACGCGCGCGCGATAGCCGCTCAGTGGAAAGCCTATTTTTGGAGTGATCTTCGTTTTCGATACGCCAACCTTCATTTCTCACCTATTTGACGGCCCATCGCCGCAACATCCTCTTCAAGAACCTGAGTTCCAGACGACCAGGAATCTGGAAATAGAATCTTCATCTGCTTCAGCGTGACTTGAGCTTTCGTCAATAATTTGCGCGCTTCGCCTTGCTCCCCACGTTGAAGAAACTGATCGAACCGCATTCGCAGTGAATTCCAGCCCGTCTGTTTGCTCTTATCCCACAGTCGTCCTGGATAAAGTTCAACGAGATTGCAAAGTGCTTTACGTTTCGCCGGAGTGTCACCAAGATGTGCGATGGACTGGCCGATGGAGCGTGCAGGATCGTACTGCTGCGGATTCCATAAATAGTCGGCGATCGTCAGCAGCGGAATGCGATTCGCTTCGTTCTGATAAGCCATCGGATTTGAGATGTAACCCGCTACCTCAGAATACAGATCAGCACTTCGGCCTGTCAGAGGGCCTAGATCTAGCGTGGGCCTCTGATCATTCACGGGGTAGTTGTCCCATATAAGGATGCGATGGCCGCACAGTGCCTTATAGCGCCGAGCCTGCTCAGCGTTGATGGCCATCGATTCGACATCTGGGCCGGTCCAGTACAGATAGACATCTGCATGAAGCTGCGTAGCAAGTGTCTTTGTGTAGTGAATCCCCGGGGTTACCCCGTCGATTAGGCTTTCATTTGGTCCAACTTCCGCTCCTAGCACTGTTGTATTGGTCTCTATGCCGGAATGTCCTGTACCCGCGTACCATGTGGGACAAAACGTCATCTGCGCTGTCGGCTCGTGAGCGCGGAGTCGCTGCAAGATAGTATTCACGACACGAGCCTGCCCACCGGCTTCAATCTTATGACCAATATCATCGAGTGAAACATTGAACCACCTTACCCCCAGACTCTGAGCCCATGCGTAATGCCGCCATAAGGAATTAAGGTCTTCGGCGCTGTCATAATCGAACGGCCTGTCCGACTTGAGATTGGGATTAACGCTGAAACAAAATAGAATGTCATGTTGCTGGCACAAGCGAATCACTTTCTCAAAGGCTGCTCTCCTCTCAGGAGAAAGTGGTTTGTACCAGAAGTTCATGCTTCTGTCGTTCATCCAGGTGCCATGTGGCCCGAGTTCCCATAGAGACGAATAGCAGTTCATCAAAAAGTTGAGCCGATACTTCGCCATAATGGGAATCTCAGCGAGATACTGCTCGGGAGACCAAGCCCAACCTTTGATTCCGCGAATCGAGAATGCCGGCTGCGAGCCTGGGCGGTCGGAACCGTGCGGAAGAGCTTCGATATGCCGCGGAAGCGTAACGTGAAACGGACGCAGAGTATCATTATTGATCGGCCCATCATTGATCGGCACATTGAAGACGCCACCGTGGGAAACGCTGCTGAGCGGCCATGCATTGTTTCCCTGCATCATTGTTTCGGCTAGAGCGAGCACTCCAAGCCTCGAAATAAACGTTCTTCTCTTCAATTGCGCCTCCGTTGTGCGTGGCTGATAAAATCCGCCCTCAAAGAGATGTTCGGAGTTTTGTTCCATCTCGCAGCCGCGAATGGCAAATGTGTCGCCAAAGCTCGATCACACACAGCTATGGAATAACGCTCCATTTATGTAACCACCTATGAAATGTTACGCCATAGATAATTCCTGCACTTCTCCTCCCAAAGGCGTATCGCCAGCCGCAGTTAAGAGTATGCAATCTGCGACGGATGTAATCGGTGTGGGGTTGAAATTTGTAATCGCCACCGTAGTGGCTCCCAATTCCTTCGCAATTGAAAGGGCATCGACGGTATCTCTGGAAGATCCAGAGTGGGATATTCCGATGGTGATGTCCTTTTCGAGAGAGTCGAAGCGCTCATTGCCTGCAGATGGCTGTCGCCAGAAGCATTGGCGATCAAGCCCAGCCGTAACAGCTTGAACTTTGCATCGAGCGCTGTAAAGAATGAATATCCGATACCGTAAATCTCGATTTTGCGCGCATGCGCAATTTGAACGGCTGCTTCTTTGATCTGCTGTGGATCGATCGCCTGCTGCATATTCTCTATGGCTTGACGATTGGATTGGAATATCTTGGCAGCTAATTGTTCCACATCGGCTTTAAACGAAATTCGTTCATGGATATACTCGGCTGATCCACCAGATCTTGGGCAAGCCGCAACTTGAATGATGAGAGCCGGTATAACCAATCGTGCGGCAGAATCGAACCACCATGGACTCCCCAACGCCAGCCCGTTGCGCCAGTTCTGAAATTGACATATGAATGACCGCGGCGGGGTCCTTCAGCACAACTTCAGCAATGGCACGTTCCGCGCGTTTTAGTGCTTTTCCGGAAGTTCTGATTCGAATGCCACTCCTGCTCTTCGATCAGCTTAATTATTATTCGTTTGCATATGACTTGGACAGTCTGACTCCATTTCCGGTTATTCTATAGTCGCAACGTTTCACATTATCTCAAAGCGCGATGCACCGATCGACACCTGAGTAACCCGAATGGCCTCACACGATCAATGGAAAATAGAGAACCTTCAGCAATGGATAGATGTGAAAACATGGAAGCCATTTCCGTCCTATTCACATACAATCGTAACCGACGGGGATGACACTTATTCCTCATGGCAGTTGATGGTGTTTGCTTTTGATTAGAGTCGAGTCATAGACAAGTTAGAGGGCCTAAGTTTACCGATGAAGAGACGCGAATTTCTAAAGGCCAGCGCAGGCGCACTTGCCGCTCATCTCGCAGTCGGAAAGGTTTTGGGTGAAAAACCACAGCCACAACCACAGCCGCAGGTTCGGACTGTTTATGTCGTTGCTCTGTGCCATCTGGATCTAGGTTTTACTGATTTCGAATACGCGGTAGTCCGCAAATATTTTCAAGACTATATTCCAACCGCAATCGATACCGGGAGAAAGTTGCAACAGGAAAATGCATACGAGCGTTATGTCTGGACTCTTAGCTCCTGGATGGTTTACGAGTACCTGGAGCAAGCCTCTCCGGAAAACCGTAAAAATATGGAACAGGCGCTCAGCAGCGGCCAGATCGCTTGGCATGCTATGCCGTTCACGTGGGAGTCAGAATTACTCGATCGTTCGTTGATGGCGACATCCTTCGGTCTTTCGAAGGCCCTGGATCAGCGCTTTGGAATTACGACCATTGCCGGAAAACTCACCGATGTTCCAGGTCATACCCGCGGATTGATCGGTCCCTCTGTCGAAGCGGGGATTCAGTACATCGACATCGGCCCTAATGTTCATCGGCCCGATGTGCCGCCGGCGCCTCATCTGTTCAATTGGCGCGATCCCGAAGGCAAGCAGGTGATGGTTCTGTATCACGAAGCCTATGGTGGTACCACTGTCATTCCCGGAACCGATATTGCGGTTGCGATCAACGTGCGAGGCGACGACAAAGGGCCGCATCCGATCAACGAGATCCAGGCCTACTATGCTGATCTGCACCGCCAGTTCCCGAATGCAACCATTGTCGCGACCAACCTGAATACTGTGGCGAAAGCCGTTCTGCCCATTCGCGATCGTATCCCGCTAGTGACACAGGAGATTGGGGATACTTGGATTTATGGAGTCGGATCCGATCCAGTTAGAATGGCGCGCTATCGAGAACTTTCCCGGTTGCGTCTTGAGTGGTTATCGAGAGGCGCGTTCCAGTTAGGCGATCCGGTTGATCTGGCTTTTAGTTCCAAATTAATTCTCGCCACAGAACACAATGGCGGCTTGCATACTGGAAGAAACCTCAGCCCCGGTGTGCTCTTAGATTACCCAAATGTCTTCACGCCGGATGAACTGGAGAATGCCAGAGCCAACAATCCTGTGTTCCAGAAATACGACCTGTGCTGGGCAGAGAAGCGTGCGGATCTCGACAGGGCAGTAGAAGATACATTGCCGCAACCGCTGCGTGTGGAAGCACAACAACGCCTGAATTCGCTGATACCAGTTGCTCCGGAAATTCATCACCTCAATCGGCATATAGCAGGAAAAGATATTAAAGCAGCACATTTTATTCTTTCGCTCGATCCTAAGACCGGAGCGATTCATCGGCTGCTAGACCGAAAGACTGGCCGTGAGTGGGCTTCCGCATCGCATCCATTGGCGCTGTTCCGCTATCAGACCTTCGATTCCAAGGACTGCGAGCGATATGTTCATCAATATACGAATGATGTGCCGTCATTAGAAAAGATATGGGGAAAACCGGGAGTGGAGAAGTATGCGGTTGAATCCAGAGAATGGGAACCAACTGTCAGTACAACTTATTTCGCAGAAAATCCAGACGCACATCGTATTATTTCTGAATTGCAGATTCTGGGTGTAGATCCGAAGTTAGCAAAAGTTGTCAGCTGGCCAAATAGATTAGTGCTGGAGATTGCGCTGCCAAAGAACCGTCCAGAGATTCACCTCATTTTTTGGTGTCTTGATAAGCGGGCAAATCGGTTGCCCGAGGCTATGTGGCTTTCATTTTCGCCCGACGCACCCGAGCAGGAGGGCTGGCATCTGGAAAAGGTAAACCGCTTCGTCTCTCCACATGACGTCATGTCATATGGCGGGCGACATCTACATGGTGTAACCCGTCATGTGAACTATCACGACGACCATGGCACATTTATGCTGGAGACGCTCGACGCGCCACTCGTCGCTCCAGGCCAACGGTTGCTGACAAACTTCAACAATAGCCAGCCGGACATGCGCGAAGGTGTCCACGTCAATCTTTTCAATAACCTTTGGAATACTGCGTTTCCCCAATGGTTCGGCAATAACGTATATTTCCGTTTCGTAATGTCATTCCCGCAAGTTTGAGAGGATACCGTATCTCATTCCATAGTAGACTCTGGAGTGCAGAACGTCAGGGAATATTCCCTTGACCGAATACACACCGTTGACATCGACTAAAAGTGGAACAAAGAAAACACGCGGGAAGACGAAATTATCGTTTTGAATCGGCTCATCTCGATGTTCATCATCCCAGCATGTGCGACTGGAATTTTGCGGTGACTTCAGACGTGAATCGTAGACAGTTTATCGGTTTTGCTTCGGCAAGCTATGTAGCGCTGAAATGGCCGGAGTTTTTGTGGGCAAGCGACTCTCATAGCGCTTATTGCCCGGTACCTAGGGATATGCCCCTAGCAGAGTCTCCCACTTCGACTGTGAAATGGATTCAAGATGCGGTAGTTCTGCAGCCTTGGGGTCCTACGGAGCACACAGCAATCGCTCGAGGCAATGAGCTTTCCAGCCAGTTTCGAAAAGAGTTTGGCTTCAACGCCGTCATAGTTCTACCGACCGAGGCCCATAACGCACTCATCGGTTCGACCCGGAAACCTGACGATCCCGATAATCGCCTGACAGACGCTCAATTCCGTGCTGGATTGGATGCCTATCGCAAAGAGAATTACAAAATCATTCTCTATTCCAGCGTTATGCACTGCGGTCACGCGCCCATGTGGGAAAGCGGCGACCTTGCACGGGAACATCCAGACTGGCTGCAGCGGGATGCATTCGGAGATACTGTCCGGGCATTCGGCCACCCATGGTTATGTCCATCTACCCCGGCCCTTGCTTACACGCTTAACTACACTCTGAAGTTAGTGCATGATTATTCACCCGACGGCATAATGCTCGACAATAATGGGTTTGGGCACACGGGAAATGGATTTGCTTGTTACTGCGAGTATTGTGCACGAGATTTTCGAGACTATGCGGTGAAGCGTTGCGGCGCGTCATGGTTGGGGAGTCAGTTGCAGGTTGATCCCGATAAGTTGAAAATCCCGACGGAGAAAGGGCCCCTGTGGTCTCTATGGATACTCTGGAGAAGTCGCGTCTGGGCTGAGACGAACGAGTTGTTTCGTTCTAAACTGCGCCAAATCCGGCTGGAAATGGTGTTCTTTGTGAATACCCAGTTCGATCAGACTCCCGATCCCCAGGCTACGCGCCTCCAATTTTCTCGCGAAGATCTGGTTTTTTCAGAAACTCACGAGTCGGATTCCTGGTATATCTCCGAGAAGCTTGTTCTTGGTCAAGCCCTCACGGAGGGTCATCGTCCACTCTGGAACTATATTGCGACTTTCCAGGATGGCGATATTTCGCGCCTTCGATCGCCGGAAGTTGTTTCGTTGATGATTGCATCTACGTTGGCTCACGGGGCGCTTCCTTGGATCTGCTATCTCGGCTTGGATAGCGTGCTAGACCAGCAAGCCCGCAAAGAGATCGGCCGATACGTCTCCTGGTTTGCCGCAAATCCTAAACTATTTTCCGGAAAGCCGAGTGCTCCGATTGGTGCAATTGTTTCGCTGCTGAATCGAGATATTTTTGCCACGATAAATTGCTGTCCCAAGCAAACAGGTGTTACCGGTTGCGTTGCATCGGCTGACACCCCAGCTTTAATTCCTGAGAATATCGGACTGCTGCTTCGTGCAGGGATGCCTGTCGTCGCACTGCGAGAAGGTGAAATCTCTCCAGAGAAGCTCCGAAATTTCCGCATTGTCACATTGGCCACTGGCAAAATTCTCGAACCAGCGCACGCCGCGGCCTTGGCACATTGGGTTCGTGCTGGCGGGACTCTTATCGTAACGCCCGATTCTGGAGAATATGACGAATTGGGAAGGAAGTTGAGTCGCTCGACGCTATGTCAGGCTTTGAATGTGACGGAGCTTCCTTTGAAATCGCAGCGTGTCGGTCTGGGTACCTTGCAAGCTCCTGCGCAGGATCATTTCAATGATGTAGTCCTAACCTTCGCACAGCTCGCAAAGCTAGGCTTTTCCGTACCCCAAGGGATCGAAGTGGTCTACTGCCAAAATGATCGTCAACATTCTCTGCATATCGTCCAACATGAAAAAACGACGGAGTCCGCATCCATAATCTTTCCGGAGTGGTTGACGGTTCGTGCTGGCGTTCTCCAATGGTTTTCTCCGGATTGGGAGCAGCCAAGGGAGATCGATTTTCGGCCAGGAACGCCGCTGAATATTTCTGAGTTGCCAACGTATAGTGTGATTGCACTGAGCCATTGAAAAGCAGAAGTTCATAGATGGAGAGTCATTACATCTGATCTCCATCTGAGCTAGGTCCGATGAATGGACTTCGATGCGCCGGAAGTCGCTAAAGACATCATAAGTGAAACAAGCCACACGTCATCTAGAACTTTGCTTGTAACGTTTATCGCCGTTGTTCTTAGAACTTACAAGCTTCACTTTCAGGGGACACGGCCCCGTTGTTGCTCGCATAACCAGATTTGTATCCAGCACGCATCGTATATCTGATCGTATCCCCGTCCGCACTATGCTCACGAGCATATCCATCGCGATTTTTCCCGCGTCAACACATCGTGTCGAGATACTAGTCAGCGCGGGGTGGGTTGAGGCGCCGAGAACGTCATCGCAACCAATGACGCTGAAGTCTCGGGGTACGGTTATACCTTGCTCAGCCAACCCGGCCAGCAAGCCATGGGCTACGGAATCGTCGAACGTAACCGCTGCGGTAGCATCCAGTCTCAAAACCGCCGGGGCCATCTCCTTCCCCGCACTAAATGTCGCATGGGTGGCTGCGATCCATTCTATTTTCACTTTATGCCGAGCCGAAGCACGCTTCATAGCGAGCCGACGTTGCTGGTTCGCCCAAGATGCGGCTGGTCCGCTTACGTATACCAAGCACCTGTGCTGTAGTTCTACGAGGTGCGCGACAGCGGCGTCAATGCCGCCATTAGTATCGATCAAGACCCGTGGGAGTGCAGTCGTATCACGATTAATCAGAACCACCGGTTGGCGAAGTGCCAGTTCCTTGAGCTTCACGTCTGGCATTCTCGAAGAAGCCATGACAAAGCCTTCCACCTGCATTACCAGCCGGTCAGCCAGCACCTGTTCTCTGGTGGCATCCTCATCCGAATTTGCTAGGAATACGCTAAATCCTGCGGCATCCGCAATGGTTTGCGCTGCACGAATCAGGGGTGGAAAAAACGGATTGGATATGTCCGGTACCACAATTGCGATATTGCCTTGTCTGCCCGTGCTCAGTGCCCGAGCTATAAGGTTGGGTACGTATCCGAGCCGTGTTGCCGCGGCTCGAACACGCTTCACGGTTTCATCGCTCAGCAACTGTGGACGACTAAAAGCACGGGAAACCGTGGCGCGGGAGACGCCTACAGCCTTAGCAACGTCGCTGATGGTCGGAGCTGATGTAAGGTTGCGATGAAGCATATTGCGAGTCCATGTGAACCAAGTAGGCTGGCGATCATTTCCATTGCAAGCGGTCGCAGCCGATCATATCATCGCCTGATCTATTGCTTGACATTGAACCACTACCTGTACCTCGGCTCGCGCCCATTATGACGCTTGTTGCGTGCCTTAGACCACGTAACCTGCTTTGGACCCCTTGAATGCTAATTTATCTTCTCCGATAAGAGCCATTTGTCTCTTAACAAATTTATTCTTGCTCAGCGCTCCACGTCACCCGTCTTCCGAAAGGAAAAGCGATGAGTACCATCCTCAAGGCGATCGCTGAGCTGAACCAATCCTGAAGGGCAGTTCGGCTCGCGGTGGAATATGCGGTTGACACGCCGCTCCACTACTTGCGCAAAGTCGCTTGGGGTCCACTCGGAACGTCACTCACGCGCAAGATCACTGAACCAATCGCCTTTCCATCGACCGCTCCTTTGAAGCTAATCTCCTGCCACATGGCTCTTTTGCCATTTGGAGCCACAAAATCGGCGCGCGCAGGGTAGAAGTTATGAGCCCCAACAGGATAGATAGCGGCTCCTGACGTCTGTTTCCATCCTGGCGGGATCGCTGCCGTCAGAGTCACTTTCTGGAGGTTGGCAGTGTCATTGCGAAGGATTAACGGGACACTGAGCGTCATGCCTTCCCCCACACCAGCTTCCGGCGGGTACAGGGTCGTTAGATGCTCTAAGTCATGGGTTCTCCAGAACCGGCGATAAAAGGCCCAGGGACCCCCCAATTCAACGGACACTCCCACGTGGGGCTGCGCCCGGTATTCGGCAACAGGATGATAGGGAATTGCGCCAGGCTTGATGCCTTCAAAAATATCACCTGTCGTCGTCGTTTCAACGAGGGATTTTCCCAGGATAAATCCGACGGGGACCTTGAAGTTATTCAGAACGTTGTTAAAAACTACCTTTCTGCCCTCTCTGCCCTGGTTCTCCTGGGTAAGGTGAAAACTCAGTTCCTCGGCCGCCAACTCGTAATACGGAACGTGCCGGGAAGGTGAAACCGCCGTCGTAGAATACACGGGTCCTTTGCCATCGATAAAGTTGTGATGCGCCGCATTGGTAAAGAAATAAAGCTTCTTGGGCTGCCACGGCAGCAACCCCTCGGTGAGATTACCGATTAACTCGTAATCTTGAGGCGCTGCAACCTGTTCAGGAAACACGGTTGGGTTTCCTGCCATATCAAAAGCCTCGGTGGCGATGATGGCGGCGGCTTGGTGGTCGCCATGATTTTCTCCGTCGGCATAGTCAGGCAGCCAGGTTATGATCACCTCGGGCCGAGTCAGACGAACGTAGCGGACGGCCCGCCCGAGCACCGCAGCATGATCCCACCTTTCCAGAGCATGCAATGGGTTCTGGTCAGGCATATCCCGGCCTCCCAAGAACCAAGCATTCCAAATCCCGAGATAAGAAAGTGCGCGGCGAGCTTCAATTTTTCGCACCGCACAGAGCGAGGCAGCCTGCTCGTAGCCGACCGTGTTACCTCCAGTATCGCCACAGTTTCCGAAAATTATGGCTACACGTTTGTGCTGGTCAAAAATCGCTCTTGCGAGGTAGCCTGCGATTTCGCTTTCGTCATCCGGATGAGCAACAATAACCAGGATGTCGGCTTTATAGCGCGCATCAGGCCCGGGGCTTGGTGGTGCTTCTGGCAGTTGCCCAAAGGATGCAGTGCTCAGCATAGCCATACAAAGTAAGAAATAACCAATCCTCATTCCTGTTTTTTCCATGACCTGCAAATAAGCCCCTTTCCAGTTCTCTTTCAATTGAAGAATTCTCCGATGTTCGAGCAGGGAACATACACCGTTGAGGTGTTTTTGCCAGGGCTGTTCACCTGCTTATGTTCTTCTGAGCGCCGGCCGGCTTGGCAGAGATTCCTTTCTTCCGTGGCGCCTGGAAGACGCCCTTCCGAGGATTTCAGACTTACGTGGAGGCAGTACGCCACAGCGCCGCGTCCGTCAGGCCGTAGAGTATTTCCGGCACAGCGTCTTGATCTTGTCCATGAGCTGGGAAACTCCCGTCATCGTGTCTCCTTCGTACTCAGCCGACATGAAACCCTTATAGCCGCCTTCCGCAAAGATCCGCCACACGCGATCGAGGTCGACGGGACTGCCGTCACTAAAGTGGTCCCGGATATGGCTATGGGTGGCGTAGGGAATACAGGCTTTGATTTGAGCGTAGGCATCTTCAGTAGGCGTGGCCACGAAGTTCGTGATGTCGAGATTGATTCCGGCGTAACGGGAATTCACGCGATGCATAATTTCAAGACAAACGTCCGCGTGTTGGGTGATGCCTTGATGGTTTTCAATGCCAAGTGTGATGCCTTTCTTGCCCGAATATTCGCAGGCAGGCTTCATGGTCTCGACTACCCAATCGATCCCCTGGCTCACCGATGCGCCAGGTGGAAGCTCACCTCCAAAAATTCGCAAATGCGGAGCGCCCAGCTGATCGGTTACGTCCACCCACTTCTTAATTTCTGCAAGAACCTGGCGCCGTTTTGCGGCTTCGGCCTGGACCATGCTCGAGCCACAAGCAGCGCCCGAAAATGGCACACCTTTTTTGGAAGCAACGTTCCGGAGGTTGGCGAGGTAAGCAGGCTCCGTGGACTTGAACCAGTAAACCGTCATATCAGCCCCGATGGAACCTATCTCAACCACTTTCTCGATAAACTCCGGCATCGTCATCTTTCCTTTCGAAAGGTACGTTTGAAAGGAGATTCCGGTGCATCCGGGGAACAGCCTGGGACGCTGGGCGGCAAACTCGGTGAAAACCTGCTGGGCCTGCGCCACCTTTTGTCGCGGCGATCACTTCTCGCTGTTGAACGCAACTCACCGAAACGGCGCTGGCAGCCGATAACGCACCTGTCTTCAGAAATCGCCGTCGCGAAGTTTTGGCCGTCATCGTTGCCCTCTCAATATCGAGGTACCAGATCTATTCACCACATTGATTGCCCGTCGGATTGGTAACACACAGCGTAGCTTCATTCGGAGTCTGCTGCGCCATCCGGTCCGCCCGCCCGCTAAACGATCTGGTCAGTTCCGGCATCCCAGCGCACCTCCCGTCTCTGGCGATAGGAAGCCACTGCCATCTGGCAGGCGATCGCTGAACGAAAACCAACTTCAAATGGGCAATCAGGCTCTTTCCGGCTGCGTACGCAGTCCATGAAGTTTTGCATGTGGAGCTCGGTTTCATCTCCACCGCCCACGATGTCAGCGGTACCAGGTCCTTCGCTGGAAGCACGGGCCACTTCCGCATCGTGTCTCGACTTGCTCGGTATGTAGGTCACGGCGGCGTCGTTTCGCGCCACGGTCCCTTCGGTTCCCAGCACAAACTCGTCGCCATCGTAGTAACTGCTGCCAAACCCGGAATTCCACGTGAAAAGAATTTTTTCCGGCAGAGCCATGGAAACGTCCATCGTATCGGGCACCTCCATCCCGGGGGAGAAGTAGTTGGCGCCACTCATCGTCACTCTTTCAGGAATCTGGAGATCCATCGCTTTGAACCAGAACCCCACCTGGTGGACCATATTTTCAAAGACGTTGCCGCCGGAATAGTCCCAATAAAACCGCCAATTGATGACCCGATTCGGGTCAAAGGGTTGAAACGCAGCCTCGCCCTCAAAGGCTTTCCAGTCGACGTGCTGAGGGTTGCAGTCGTCGGGAATTTGCCTCTTCCACCCGCCCCAGGGCGAATTGCGATACATATGTGAGTGGATCGCGGTAATTTTGCCCATTGGCTGTGTCCGTAGCAGTTCCCGGGCACGCGCCATCGCCTGACTGCTGGTCGACTGGATTCCAATCTGCACCACACGGTTCGAACCTAAAAACGCGTGCCGCATCCGTCGGGCGTGATCAGGGTTAAAGGCCATTGTCTTTTCCTGGTACACATCCTTGCCGGCCTGAATGGCGGGGACGAACTGGAGCGCATGCTGATGCTGCGGAGTTGCGATCAGCACTGCATCGATACTCTTGTCATCCAACAAACGGTGGAAATCTGAATAAGTTTTGACTCCGGGAGCAATGCGTTTAACCTGTTCCAGACGTCGAGTATAAACATCTGCCGCCGCCACCGCCTCAGTGTTGGGCGCCTTAATTGCTGCTTTAAAAATCGCTTGACCTCGTCCTCCGCAGCCGATTAAACCAAAGCGGACGCGATCGTTTGCTCCCAGGACACGGGCTCGATGGGTAAAGAGCGACTGCAGCCAAAGAAGCTGTGCTTCCTACGATGAAATCACGACGATTGGGCATTATGGGCTCCTTTGGAACATTCCTAATTTCGGATCCTATCGATCCGTCGACCTCCACCAAACAAACTTTTAGAAAGAAAGAGTCAGCCCAAATTGGATCTGGCGGTTTCCACTCGCTGCGGAGATAGTGTCGTAACCGTTAAGGCTTTGGACGGTTCCGCCGGCAAATGTGGCGTTCGATACATTCGCGGACGGATTTGCGAAATTAGGAGTATTGGTCAGTGAAAAGGCATCTGCACGAAATTTGAGTGTGAGACTCTTATGTATGGGAAAGGTACGAGCAAGGCTTGCGTTAAGAATGAAAATCCCTGGGCCGCGCACACTATTTCGCCCACTGGTTCCAAGGCGCACCGCTGTGACCGGTGCAAAGGCATTGGGATTAAAGTAAGGCTTGTTTGGGCCGTGTCCACCAAGGATTGCGACTTTAGATACAACCTGGTCAGCCACCTGTGAATTGCCGGGGGCATTGAGCGAAGCTCCGGATGAAGTGACAGTAAACGGAGTCCCACTCAATCTGCTCAGAATTGAACTGAGTTCCCAGCCACCAAAAACTGCTGCGGCTGGACCTTGTGTTACCCATCTTTGGCCTTGACCGAACGGTAAATCATATACAGCCCAAAGCTCGAAGTTATGAGGAACGTCGTAGCCAGCAGCCGCTCTATTTTTTTCCAGCGCCGGTCCCCAACCAAATAACAAGGCACCTCCTTCGCCATCTACATAGTCGATCGTCTTCGAGTAGGTATAAGCAATTGCCACTTCCGCGCCGCGCACACGCCGCTTCAGCTGTGCCTGCAGAGCGTTGTAGTTTCCGTTGCTGTATGGAGTCTCAGATGTAATGGTATTGGGATTTCCAAACCGTTGATCGATAAGACCTCCAGCAACGCCCTCGCCGGGGCCGGCGGCATTGAGGTTTAGGCCCACGACTTCGCGCACGGTATGGTTCCCCACATAGCCGACCTGTCCGTCAAAACCCGCACCCAGGTCCCGTTGTACCACCAGGTTATAACCCTCAACGTAACCCCGACGGTAATGCTTCGGAAAAGTCTGCGTCCCAACGTTCTTGGGCAGCGGGATTTTTCCCTGATTCAGATTTGGCCCGGTAAAGGCTGGAATCCCCGTACTGAAGCTGCCGGCGAATCCGAAGGAATTGGCTGCCGTGTACTGCGACGAAACAACAGCCGGGTAAAAATTCATCTGGTCGCTAAACGGCTCTGGATTCGTGCTTATGCCGAAGCCTGCCCGAACAACCGTTTTTTTGTCGACGCTATAGGCAATGCCCAGACGTGGTGCCACCTGTCCCTTGCCCACGTCAACATAGGCATTCCGCGGTACACCACCCTTTCCCCCGACGTACATAAAGTTTGTAGTTGGATCGTAATTCAATGCGCCAAAGTGATCGTGCGTAGCGTTGGGATAGTATTCATACCGTATCCCATAGTTCACGTTTAGCTTGCTTGTCGCCTGCCATATGTCGCGCGCGTAGAAGGAAAATTCCCTCTCCCGCGGACTATCAGGACTAATAAATACGAGATCCTTACCGAACGTGCTTGGCAGGCCGAGGAGGAATTGCGCCCAGGCGTTATATGTGTTCGGCGCAGAGCCGCCATTCAAAGCTGTAACACCACCGTCAAATGAAAATCCCCCTCGTGGCCCCCACTGCACGTTCGTCTGTATGTGGTTAAGCTGGATACGCGTATAAGTGCCCCCGAAGCGGAAGGAGTGGGAACCTCGTATCCAACTCAGGTTCGCTGCGAAAAGATACTCATTGTCCCAAAAAAAGAAGGGATTGAAGATGGCCGTGTTGCCTATGTCAGAAAGTCCCGATATCGTCATGCCGGGCTGGCCGCCTTCGAACCTGGTTGGCCCATTCGTTCCGGGAATGTGAAGGGTATCCAAACCGAAATTTGTCCCGATGTCCGTATTCTGAGCGCTGAGCCCCTGCCGGGTGAATCCCACGTTCGCATCGAATAAGAGGTGGGTGGTAAAGGTATGTGTTCCTGCGATGGTCACACTCTGAGTCAGGCCATAGCCGGCGCCTGGCTGCCCGGTTTGAGGACCAACACCATCACCGCCTGCCGGGCCAAGGGCTTGTGGATCGAAGACGTACGTTGGCTCCGCACTATAGCGCCCAAACAGCGTGCTCCTGTCTGAGGGATCGTAGTTGACCTTCAGATCGACGCTATCGCGGTGAAACAGAAAGTCTCCGCTGCTGAAATAATTATCCGCAATTCCACCACTCGCGAGGTTTGGCGCCGGTATCAGGGCTGCGAATGTCAGAGCCGCCTTGCTGAGCAGGTTCGGATCAATCTTGTTACCGGGAAAGGGCGTCCGCCCGGTACCGTCGGGGTTCCCAGTGGTCGGGTTATAAATGATCGTACTAACACTCGAGAAATCCCCGCTGCGAATGGCCGGCGTCGGCACAGATTCGATGCTGTTCACGTCCTGGATCAGCCGGTAGCGTTCCCAGTTCCCAAAGAAGAACAACTTATTCTTGATGATCGGTCCGCCCAGATTCAGGCCGAACTGGTTCAAAATGTTCTTGGGAGTCTTAGGCCCGGAAAAGAAGTAGTTTCTGGCCTGTAGTGAGCTATCTGTATTGTATTCCCAGGCGGAGCCATGAAAGCTGTTCGTTCCCGACTTGATCACAACGTTCGAAATAACTCCATTGGCAGAGCCCTGCTCCGCATCGAACCCGCCAGTTACGACGTCGACCGACTGGATCGCATTCGCGGGCGGCACGTAGGCGATGACATTTTCTTCCCAAAAATTAGGGTTGGGTGTACCGTCGATCATCGTACCGTTGATTGTGGGAGCCTGCCCGTTGGCCTGCATTGCAAGCCCCCCTGTCGGATTCGCTGCATACGAGTGACCAGGAGCAGGTGGGGTCACCCCAGGGATTAGAATGAAAAGACTCTGGAAGTTACGATCTTGTCCGAGGGGAAGATTCGCAAGCTGAGTGGAACTTAGCAGACTTGCTAGATCGGCACGCTGGGTCTCAAGGCCCGTACCCTGCGAGGTTACTGTAACCGTCTGACTCTGCCGAGCCAATTTCAGTTGCACGTCCACACGTTGTTCTGTGTTGGTATTCAGTTGTATCCCATCATGTATAACCGTTCCAAGTGAGGGGGCAGAGGTCGTGACTCGGTAAATGCCGGGTTGAAGATGAGTAACTATGTAAATGCCGCGGCTATCTGTAGTTGTCTGCTGAGCGACTCCCGTTCCCGTATCCAGGATCTCGACTTTGGCGTTCGGCACGGCCAGCCCGGAAGGATCGGTGACCTGACCAGTAAGGGAGCCATAAAGCACCTGCGCGAACGATTGCAAAGACGAGATAAAAATCAGGAATAAAACGGTAAAAACACTTATCCACACTACACGGACCCAGTTCCGCTGCCGAAATTTACCGATCTGCCACTTGAATTGTCCGGCCATTGTTCCACCATTCCGTGATTTGATGATCGATCGCTTGGCTGTCAAGAAAATCTAGGAGTTGTAGTAAATAATTTTTACGAAAAGCCATTAGTCCTTAATAACCTAACTAGTGACTCAGGGGGACGTCGTTTTTGGGCACCGCGTAAACATCGCGAACATGACGTCAGGAACCGTATCATGCAAGCGATTGCATGTCAACTGGGAATTGAATTGAAGTTCTTAGCCAGCTAGGTATTGAGACAAAGGTACGTAAATCCTTAGGGTTTCAGGTCGTAAGCGACGGGTTTGCTTTGTCTGGCAGTCGACCATACCCTAAACAGCTTCACATTTCTTTTGCAATCGATTGCATGATTAGAATACGGATGCCTTTGGCGCTCCGGTTTAGTCAAAAAATTCGTTGTTTTCTGTGATCGATGTTCATTCTTGCATTGGGTAGTTTGAAGTTCGCAGCGGCTTTCGCATAATCAGGCGAAAATCCGTGGACATCTCGCTTTCCATGCACATCATCCAAAGTCAGCAGGGCAAGGTATGGAACTGCGATACCGGGTTTGCACGGGCACTCAGCGCGAGACCGGGAATGAATTGGCAGAACATTAACCTCTTAAGGAGATGGCTATGTCTGTTATGGATTCGGCTCTCGAATCACGTGAGCGTCTGCCCAAGGTGATCGGTCCAAAGACCCACGGGATTATTGATTACGCGCATGCTACGTTTTTCCTTAGCGTCGCGCTGCTATGCCGGAAAAACAACAAGCCGGCAGCACTGGCAGCTTTATGTACGGGCTCGTTCATCCTGGTGCAGTCGTTGCTGACGGATTATCCGCTGGGTGTGAAGCCTCTGATTTCATTTGAGACTCACGGGAAGATGGATGTCGCTTTTGCCTCCGGGTCCTGGATGATTCCCAAGGTTTTTGGATTCAACGGAACAAAAGCGGCGAAAATCTTCGAGACGAACTCGGCGGTGGAAGGAACCGTGGTGGGAATGACGGACTTCAGCAGCGAGCGGGCACATGACGAGCGAATGCGCGCGTAGTATCGCTCCGGCCCAAATCCCAAATGCCGGTAGATACACAGGAGCAGCTTTAGCGCGCCTGCTCGAAATTTCAAAATGGTAGGGCTGAGCAGCGAAATCTTGCTGCTGAAGCTTCGCCAAATATACCGGTCCGCAATCGATTATCCTTAGTAAAGATCGGGATTTCGCTCTAACTTTCCTGGTCTGTCATTTTGAGACCGGCCAACAAAAAACGTGGACCAAACAAGCCATCGACTGTGCGGGATTTAATTCCAGCCGGCGGCCCGAGCTCTGGTGCGACAACGTCCCAGGCGCTTCAGGCTGGGCTTAAGGAAGTGGAACCCGCCGACCCTCTGACGTTGTTCCATCCCGTCACCGCATCATGGCTGCGCGCCGTTTTCGAAAAACCCACCCTGCCGCAAACACTGGGATGGCCTGCCATTGTGCGCGGTGAATCGACGCTTATTCTGGCTCCCACCGGCAGCGGCAAAACACTGGCAGCCTTCCTGTGGTGCATCGACAAACTAATGCTGCAACCTCCGCCTGCCACCGAGGGATGCCGCGTGATTTACATCAGTCCCCTGAAGGCGCTGGCCGTAGATATCGAGCGAAATCTCCGTTCTCCGTTGGCTGGAATTAAGCAGATGGCAGACCGCGCCGGGGTTGGGGTGCGTGAGCCGGAAATTAGCGTGCGCACGGGCGACACGCCGCAGCGCGAGCGAGCGCGTTTTCGCCGCAACCCGGCGGAAATCCTGATCACCACGCCGGAGTCGCTGTACCTGCTGCTCACCAGCGATGCCGCCGCGTCGCTCCGCAGCGTAGAGACGGTCATTGTCGATGAAATTCATGCACTGGTGCCGACCAAGCGCGGCGCGCATCTGGCCCTCTCGCTGGAGCGGCTTGAAGCACTCGTCGGCCGCCCCATTCAGCGCATCGGGCTTTCTGCAACGCAGCGTCCGCTGGAAGAGGTAGCGCAATTTCTCGGCGGCGTCGATATTCCGCCGAGGGCGCCGGGTGTTACGAATCACAGCCTCATCGAAGAAAATGAACTTGCCGCAGAGAATCTGGAACCGGAGTGGCTGGCGAATTCCGGCGACAGTTTCTCTGCAGGATCACCGAAGTTTCGCCCGGTCAATATCATCAATGCGAGCGAGCCGAAACGCCTCGATTTGCGGATTGAAGTGCCCGTTGAGGACATGGCGAAGCTCGGGCAGCAGGAAGAATTATCGAGCGGGCCGGCTTCTCAGGGGCCGAAGCGCACTTCGATCTGGACGGCGATTCATCCGCGGCTGCTGGAACTCGTACGCGAAAAACAATCGACGTTGATCTTTGTCAACAGCCGCCGTGTTGCCGAGCGGCTTGCGGGCGCGCTGAACGAACTCGCCGGAGAGTCGATTGCGCGCGCCCATCATGGCTCGCTGGCTGCCGCGCAGCGCTCGGAGATTGAAGAACTGCTGAAAGCCGGACGCATCCGTGCCTTGGTGGCCACGTCTTCACTGGAACTGGGCATCGACATGGGCGCGGTCGATCTGGTCATCCAGATTGAAGCGCCGCCTTCCGTTGCCAGCGGGATGCAGCGGATTGGCCGCGCAGGGCATCACGTCGGCGCAACCAGCGACGGCATCATCTTCCCAAAATTCCGCGCCGATCTGATCGCCTGCGCCGCCGCGACGCGCGCCATGCACGAAGGACTGGTCGAATCCACCCGCTATCTTCGCAACCCTCTCGATGTACTCGCGCAGCAGATCGTTGCCACTGTGGCCGAGCCGCCGCACAAACCTCGCACCAGCAAGCCCGGTGGAAAAAAGCCGGCATCTCCCGACGGCATAGATGAAGTGATCGCGACCGATTGCGATGCGCTCTATCGGCTAGTGTCGAGCGCCGCCCCCTTCGCCACCCTCAGCCGCGCCGCGTTCGATGGCGTCCTCGACATGCTTTCCGGCCGTTATCCATCGGATGAATTCGCCGAACTGCGACCGCGCATCACCTGGGACCGCGACCACAACACGCTCACCCCACGCGCAGGTTCGAAGAGCCTGGCCATTTTGAATGGCGGCACCATTCCGGATCGCGGGCTCTACGGTGTATTCCTCTCCGGCTCGCCTGAAAAGCCGGTGCGTGTTGGCGAACTTGACGAGGAAATGGTCTTCGAGAGCAACTCCGGAGATACCTTCGTCCTCGGCGCCACCACATGGCGCATCGATGAAATCACGCATGATCGTGTGCTTGTTTCACCCGCGCCGGGTGAGCCGGGAAAGATGCCCTTCTGGCATGGCGATGGCCCCGGCAGGCCTATTGAGTTCGGTCGCCGCATCGGCGCAATGGTGCGCGAATTGCAGTCCATGGAGCGCAACGCGGCGCTCAGCCGGCTGACCCGCGAGCACGACTTAGATCCTGGTGCAGCCGACAATCTGCTGCGCTTTCTCGCCGATCAGGAGCTCGCCACCGATGCGGTGCCTGATGACCGCACGATTGTGATCGAGCGATGCCGCGATGAGTTGGGCGATTGGCGTGTGTGTGTCATGACGCCGTTTGGCAGCCGCATTCATGCGCCCTGGGCTATGGCGATCAGCGGAAGATTGCAGGCCGCCGGCCACGTCGATGTTGAAACATTGTGGACCGACGACGGCTTCGTCCTCCGTTTCCCGGACACCGTCGAGCCGCCCGATTCCGATCTGCTGATGCTGGATGTCGCAGAGGCGACTGAACTCGTGTCTGCGCCAGCTGGGATCGACAGCGCTCTTCGCTGCAAAATTCCGCGAGAGCGCGGCACGAGCCTTGCTGTTGCCTCGCCGTCGTGCACAAGGGCGAGCTCCGTTATGGCAGCAGCGCAAACGTGCCTATGATCTGCTCTCCGTAGCTTCCCGCTATGCATCGTTCCCCATGCTGCTGGAGGCCTATCGAGAGACGCTGCGCGATGTTTTCGACATGCCTGCGTTTCTGGAGGTGCTGCGCGGCATCGCAATGCGCAACATCCGCGTCCATGTTGTCGACACCCGCACCCCATCGCCCTTTGCCGCATCGCTCCTGTTTAGCTACGCGGCAAATTTTATCTACGATGGAGATGCCCCCCTCGCCGAGCGCCGCGCCCAGGCCCTCACTATCGATCAGGACCAGCTTCGCGAACTGATGGGAGATGCCGATTTGCGCGAATTGCTCGATGCCGCGGCCATCGAAGAGGTAGAGGAGCAACTTCAGGCACTCGCCGAAAATTACCGTGCAAAAAACATCGATGGAGTGCACGATCTGCTGCTGCGGCTGGGCGATCTCACGCGCACGGAAATCGCAGAGCGCAGCGTCGGCATTGACGCGAACGCCGCGATCGATCGCCTGATCCGTACCCGCCGCGTGCTGGAGCTGCAGATGCTCGGCGGCAAACGCCTCATCGCGATTGAGGACGCTGCGAAATACCGCGACGGCTTCGGCATCCCACTTCCTCCCGGCATCCCGAAAGTTTTTTTGGAGAGCGTGCCCGAACCGCAGTTGGAATTGTTGAAGCGTTATGCGCGCACCCACGGACCATTCACACTTGACGATGCCGCTACGCGTTTCGGCTGGACACTGCAATCGGTCCAGAGCGGCTTGCGCGCGCTGGTCCATGCCGGGCGACTGGTTGAAGGAGATTTCCGCCCCGGCGGCATGCATCGCGAATGGTGTGATGCTGAGGTGCTCCGCACGATCCGACGCAAATCCCTGGCCCGTCTCCGCAAGCAGGTCGAACCCGCCGAGCAGCAGACGTTGGCCCGCATGGCTGCCCACTGGCACGGATGCCTGCATCGCCGCAAGGGCTTGGATGCCGTGCTCGATGCCGTCGATCAATTGCAAGGCGCGCCGCTTCCTGCATCGTTGATTGAGCGAGAGATTTTGCCGGCCCGCATCAGCGGCTACGAGCCCGCCAATCTCGACACCCTGATTGGCGCGGGAGAGGTGGTCTGGTGCGGCGTCGAACCGATCGGCGAGACCGATGGCCGCATCGCGCTCTACCTTGCCGATAAACTGCCCGAACTCCACGCGCCCTTAACGCAGCTGCAACTTGATGCGTCAGAAAATCCGCTGGAAGATAAGCAGCGAAAAATTATCGAGATACTTACCGCCCGCGGAGCGATGTTTTTTTCCGCGCTGCATGAGGCCGTGGGCGGAGGCTTTCCCGGAGAAACGCTCGATGCGCTGTGGGGCCTGGTCTGGCATGGCTGGATCACCAACGACACCTTCCACGCGGTACGCGCATATATGGCGCGAAAGGCCAGCACGCGTTCGACGCACCGCGATCATGCTCAGTCGAATTTTCGTTCACGCCGTACCCTGCCGCTCAGCGCACAGGGTCGTTGGACACTGGTCGATGTGCCCGGCACGCTTCCACCCTCCGCCACCACCCGTAGCCATGCCCTCGCTCTCCAGTTGCTGAAACGCCACGGCATTGTTACGCGTGAGTCCATGGAACTGGAAAACATCGCGGGCGGATTCAGCGCTGTCTATCGCGTGCTGAAGGCCCTCGAAGAGTCCGGCCGTGTGCGCCGCGGATATTTCGTCGCTGGGATGGGCGGCGCGCAGTTCGCGCTGCCATCCGCCGTCGATTTGCTCCGCTCATTGCGCGCCAATCCGGAGCCGGAAAAAACGGAGATGCTGGCCCTCGCCGCAGCCGATCCGGCGAACCTGTACGGTTCCGTGCTGCGCTGGCCATCGCCTCTCGGCCTTTACCGAGAACAACGAGCAGCCCGCCACGCGAATGCTAACCCGCGCTGTCGGTGCCCGAGTGATTCTGCGCAACGGGGAATTGGCCGCCTACACGCGCCGTAACAACCCCAACCTGATAACGTTTCTGCCGCCGGATGAACCCGCCCGCGGTCACACCGCGCGCGATCTGGCGAATTTTCTCGCGGAACTTGGACAGCAGGATTTGCGCTCCGAGGGCGCGGGGCGTCCCGCGGGCATGTTGATTGCTACCATAAATGATGTGCCTGCCGACGAGCATTTCCTCAGTCGGTTTCTGCTGGACGCAGGATTCCAGCGTTCGCCCGCGGCTTCAACCTACGGCGGGTTCTGATGCCGCCTGTTCCGAAGGAACCAGTCGTCACTCCAAACCGGGAGGTGCAATAGCGATGCCCGAGGGAGACACCATTTTTCGATCCGCTCGCACTCTCGATCGGGCGCTCGCTGGAAAAGCCATCACGCGTTTCGAGACCGGTTACGCGAAGCTGGCCCGCGCGGACGATGACCATGTCATCGCCGGCCGGACAGTCGAGCGCGTGGAAGCCCGCGGTAAATGGCTGCTGATTTTTCTCTCCGGCGATTTGGTTTTGCTCACCCACATGCTGATGAATGGAAGCTGGCATATCTATCGCACCGGCGAACGTTGGCGCCGCCAGCGGCGAGACATGCGCATCGTGATCGAGACAGAGGACTGGATCGCTGTCGGCTTCACCATTCCTGTCGCGGAGTTCCATTCGCCGGCATCGCTGGCGCGGAAGACCAAGCTGATTGAGCTGGGGCCGGATTTATTAAAGCAAAACTTTAACTCCAGCCAGGCTTTGACCCAGATCCGCCAACGTGCGCAGGAGGAAATTGCCAACGTTTTGTTAAACCAGCATGTAATCGCCGGAATTGGCAATGTCTTCAAATCCGAAATTTGCTTCGCCTGCAGCGTGCATCCATTCCGCCGTGTTGAAACCCTGACGCAACCGCAACTGGAAATGATCATCGAAGTCTCGCGCAAATTTTTGAAATTCAATGTCTCTGAAAACGCCAGTACCGGAGCGCGGCGCACGACGAATTCGCTTGACCGGTCTGCGCGTCTCTGGGTGTATGGTCGGCGAGGCGAATCATGCCGCCGCTGTGGCGCGGCGATCCAGATGCGCAAGCAGGGAACTGAAGCCCGTACCACCTTCTGGTGCCCCATCTGCCAGCCTTAGCGATGCTGCGGGTGCCCCAGGTGCGGGAAGGTCACCTGGTCTTTACATCAGATTCAGAAATACAGGACGGTGGCCCATACAAACCTCTTTTGGGCTGGGTGAGATGCAGGCATCGCGGTGCAGTGGACCTGCGGTTCTTCCATTCCCTGAAATTGAAGCTCGATCCGCGCACTTTCGCTCTCAGACCATTTATCGTAAATGTAACGACTTATGAGCCAGATCAAGGCTGTGCGCGGCACCCGCGACCTGCTGCCGCGAGAAACAGAGCTATGGAATCACGTCGAGGCAACCGCGCGCAGCGTTTTCGCGCGCTATGCGTTCGCTGAAATCCGCACGCCCATTTTCGAAGATACCCAGCTTTTCGCCCGCAGTGTCGGCGAGGAAACTGACATAGTCTCCAAAGAAATGTACACGTGGGAGGACCGCGCCCGCGCACAGTCGGAGAAATCGCAATCACTGACGCTTCGCCCAGAAAACACCGCCGGAGTTGTCCGCGCTTACATCGAGCACAATCTGGGCGACACCGGTCTGCTCCAGAAGCTCTATTACATCGGTCCGCAGTTTCGCCGCGAGCGCCCGCAGAAAGGCCGCTATCGCCAGTTCTTTCAGATTGGCGCGGAGGTCATCGGGCCTCCCAGTGCGGGCAGCGAATCTCCACTGCGCGATGCCGAAGTGCTGGAGATGCTGGCAACATTTCTCGATGAACTCAAAATTAGCGGATGGGCTTTGCAGATGAATTCTGTCGGATCGACGGCAGATCGGCCCCGCTATGTACAGGCGCTTCGAAAAGCTTTGAACGATGTGGCACCCACGCTGTGTGTCGATTGCCAACGCCGGGCAGTCACGAACCCGTTGCGCGTCCTCGACTGCAAAGTGCCCGAGGACCAGGAGAAGATCGACGCGCTGCCGAAGATCGCTGATTTTCTTGACCAAGATTCGCGCAACCACTTCGCGGCGGTTTGCGCCGCGCTCGATACCTGCGGTGTTCCGTACACGATAAATCCGCGCCTCGTCCGCGGACTTGATTACTACACGCGAACGACCTTCGAATTTATTCACGGCGGCCTGGGCGCGCAGAATGCCTTGCTCGGCGGCGGTCGCTACGATGGGCTCAGCGAAGCGATCGGCGGCCCAAAGGCGCCGGGGATTGGCTTTGCGATCGGCGAGGACCGGCTGATTTTGACATTGCAGGCGCAGGCTTCTGAAAGCGCCTCCAGCACGAGGGCAGATGTTTATATCGCGCCGCTTGGCGAGGCGCAGCAAACGGGATCGCTTCTCCTGGCACGCGAGCTGCGCCGTGCCGGCCTCAGTGTGGAGCTTGGCGACGGCTCGTTCCGGCTGAAAAAATCATTCGAAACGGGAAACAAACTCGCGCGATCGATTGTGCTTTTCGGAGAAGACGAAGCTCGTTCCGGCATTATGACCGTAAAGAACTTCCAAACGGGTGAGCAGATCAAAGTCCCACGCAGCGAGTTACAAGGCGTTCTCCGCAGGCAATGAGCTGTACGACGACGAACCCGCACAAATTATTTCACTCATTCTCATGATGCAATAAGGAAACAATGGAACTGGATCTTCTTGGAAATTTGGAACGGACAAATTCCTGTGGCGAGTTGCGCCTTGCGAACGACGGCTCCCCGGTCGTGTTGATGGGTTGGGTCAACCGCCGCCGCGACCACGGCAACCTGATTTTTCTCGATCTGCGCGACCGCTCCGGTATCGTGCAGATCGTGCTCGATAAAGAATTGTGCCCGATGGCACATGCGAAGGCGGAAGCCGTCCGCCCGGAATATGTGATCGCCGTCACAGGAAAGGTGCGCCGCCGGGAGGCCGCGGCCATCAATCCAAACATGCCGACCGGCGAAATCGAAGTCGATGCGGACGAGCTGCGTATCCTGAACGATGCAAAGACGCCGCCATTTTCGCCGGCGGAAGACGCCATTCTGAACGAAGAGCTTCGTTTGAAGTATCGCTACGTCGACCTGCGCCGGCCTGTCATGCAGCGCAACCTGATTCTGCGCCATAGGATTGCGCTGGCGATCCGGCAGTACCTCGCTGCCCAGGGATTTCTTGAAATTGAAACGCCATATCTAACCCGGTCCACTCCTGAAGGCGCGCGGGATTATCTGGTGCCGAGCCGCGTCCATCCCGGCGAATTCTACGCGCTGCCGCAGTCTCCGCAGCTCTTCAAGCAAATCCTCATGATCTCCGGACTGGACCGCTATTTCCAGATCGCCCGCTGTTTTCGCGACGAAGATTTGCGCGCCGATCGCCAGCCGGAGTTTACGCAGATCGATCTCGAAATGACATTTCCGCAGCAGGAGACGCGTCTTTCGCATAGTGGAAGGTTTTCTGGCGGCCGCTTTTGCCGCAGCCGGCATCGCGCTAACTACTCCGTTTCCGCAGATCACCTATGATGAATCGATTCGCCGCTTTGGCAGCGACAAGCCCGACATGCGCCTCCCAGAGTTAGCCGATATACGCGGCGCATTCACGGCGGCCGATTTGGAATCCCTGGGCGTCGATCCTTTACTTCCTGTAATTGCACTGCGCATTCCGAAAGTCGGCGAGCTGTCGCGCAAGGAGCGCGAGGAAAACCGCCCGCTTTTTGACACACGAAAGGGCGCGAAGCTGATTGACGATCTCAAGCGGTTAGAGAAGTCCTTCGCTGAAGCCGTCTCAAAAATCCGCGAACAGACCCAGGCAGTGCAGGATGATTTACTGGTCCTCGTCGCCGGCGATGGGACAACGCGGATTGAAGCGAGTGACACCAAAATTGCCGGCCGCCTTAGCGAGCGCGAGATCGCAATCTATTCCGCTGCCGGAATACTGCGCATGGAGCTGGCGAAAAAATATGCGGATCGGCACGGAGCATTTGCCGCAACCGAACGCGCGGTCCAGCAGGCAGCCAGCGTACCCACGGATTCGGCTGTTTCTTTGGTTCAAGGCGGAGGAGCATTCTTTCCCATCTGGGTGACGGATTTTCCCATGTTCGAATTCGACGCGGAAACCCGGCGCTGGATGCCTTCTCATCATCCGTTCACATCACCGCATGAAGAAGACATGGATCGCCTGGTATCGGACCCCGCGTCCGTCCGCGCGCGTTATTACGATCTGGCGATGAATGGCCTGGAGCTCGGCTCGGGATCGATCCGAATCTATCGCAAGGACGTGCAGAAAAAGATTTTTGAGTCGCTGGGAATGAGCGACGAGGAAGCAAACGAGCGATTTGGATTTTTCCTCGAGGCGCTGGAGTATGGCACGCCGCCTCACGGCGGCATTGCCCTGGGACTTGACCGGATCGTGATGATCCTGGCCGGCGCGCAAAGCCTGCGCGAAGTAATTGCGTTCCCAAAAACGGCCAAAGCTATCGACCTGATGGTGGATGCGCCATCGCCCGTCAGCGAAACGCAATTGAAAGAGTTACAAATTCAAAAGCGCCGCAACTAAGCCAAACTGCTATGGATTACCATCCTGAGCGAACCGAAGAACCTCGCGGTTCCAGAAATATGGGTCCTTGTATCGATTTCACGGGCCTTCCCTAATACGCCGGAATACCAGTCACGCTCTGGCCGATAATCAGCGTATGCATGTCGTGCGTGCCCTCGTACGTCTTTACCGACTCCAGATTCATCATGTGCCGCATGATCGGATAATCGTCCGTAATCCCGTTCGCCCCCAGAATGTCCCGAGAAATCCGCGCGCACTCCAGAGCCATCCATACGTTGTTTCGTTTCGCCATCGAGATATGTTCATGGCTGACGGTTCCGGCATCTTTCATCCGGCCCACCTGCAGCGAAAGCAGCTGGCCTTTGGTGATCTCCGTAATCATCCACGCCAGCTTTTCCTGCACCAGTTGATGACTCGCGATCGGCTGATCGCGAAACTGCTTGCGCAGCAGGGAATATTGCAGCGCCGTGTCATAGCAGGCCATCGCCGCCCCAACCGCTCCCCAGCCAATCCCATAGCGCGCCTGGTTCAAACACATCAGCGGCGACTTCAATCCGCTGCTCCCCGGCAGCAGCGCGCAGCCGGGCACGCGCACATCCTGCATGGAAAGCCCGGACGTCACCGACGCCCGCAGCGACCATTTTCCATGCACGTCATACGCGCTGAATCCGGGCAGTTTCGTATCGACCAAAAATCCGCGCACGCGATTGTCTTCATCTTCGACCTTCGCCCAGATCACCGCCACATCGGCCAGCGATCCGGAGGTGATCCACATCTTCTCGCCGTTCAGAATGTAGTCGCCGCCATCCTTTTTCGCGCGCGTCCGCATCCCCGCGGGGTTCGAACCAAAGTCCGGCTCCGTCAACCCAAAACATCCCAGCTTCTCGCCCTTCGCCATCTGCGGCAGCCATTCCTCCTTCTGCTCCTCGCTGCCAAACGCGTTGATCGGATACATCACCAGCGCCGACTGCACGCTGACAAAGCTGCGGACCCCGGAGTCGCCGCGCTCCGTCTCCTGCATCACCAGGCCATATTCCACATTGTTCATGCCGGCGCAGCCATAGCCCTCAATGGTTGCGCCATAAAATCCCAGCTCCCCCATCGGCTTGATCAGCTCTTTCGGAAAGCGCCCGTCGCGATTGCATTTCTCAATAATCGGAATCAGGTTCTCTTCGATAAATGCGCGCGCCGTATCGCGAACCATCCGCTCATCTTCACTCAGCAGCGTGTCGAAGCCAATAAAATCGACGCCCTTGAATTTGAAGGCCATAAGCATCTTCTCCGGTTGCGGGAATTGCAAACCCTCCAGCGTAGCAGAGAGACTAAACCTAAGTCTCAAAAGCTGCGTTACCGCAATCGATGATTTTCATTGATACCCCTGCGTTGGAGGTCTATGCTCTCTGAATGCGCTCAACCGTTCACGAGGTCATTCGCGGAGTTTACCCTGAGCGAAGCCGAACGGGCTCAGGATGACAACTTTTCGCAACAGACGATCAAACCAGAGGGGCGCTGACAGGACACAAATGCCTTCCGGAAAAGTCTTGACCGTGGCGATGACGGGAGCGAGCGGCGCCCTGCTGACGCGCGAACTGCTGCGGCTGCTCGAAGTAGATCAGCGTGTTGAGCGTGTCCACTTCATTGCTTCGGAAAATTCCTTGCGGGTGCTGGCCGAAGAGCTCGAGATCAGCGGCCGCTCCGGCCTGATTGGGAAATTTCTCGGACAGGAGAGCACGAAGATCACCCAGCACGCGCCGTCGGATATTGGCGCTCCGATTGCCAGCGGCAGTTATCCCGCGATGGCATGATCGTGCTGCCATGCAGCATGGGAACTCTGGGTGCGATTGCGAACGGCCTGGCGGAAAACTTGATTGCGCGGTCCGCGGATGTGTGCCTGAAAGAACAGACGTCCGCTGCTCCTGTGCGTGCGAGAGACGCCGTTCAACCAAATTCATCTTCGCAATATGCAATTAGCCGCCGATGCGGGCGCGACCATCTTTCCGGTCATTCCAGCCTTTTACAACCATCCCGCCGACATGCTGGAAATGATGCATCAATACGTGTGCCGGGTGCTCGCGCATATCGGCCTGCCACAAGCCTCCGCGTATCGATGGAGCGGTACGCCTAGAGCGGAGAACCCCAAGCAATAGAAGCTTGAGTGGGCCACCCAAACGCCTAGATGCTTCGCGTTGCTCAGGATGACAGCGTTCATTCAGCCGAAGCTTATGTTCAGTAGTTATAAATTCCGCCTGGCGATGGCGGTTTGCTATGCAGGAAATCGATGACGTGAGGAACAATGCGACTCGCGCAGGTGGCGGGACAGATGTGTCCGCACTTGCTGTACATCTGAAGCACGGACTGCGGAATGGCCTGGTACATCCGGAGCGCGACACTTGGGGGAATCAATGTATCCTGTTCGCCCCAGATAATTAAGACCGGTTCGTGAATCCGGCCGAGCTTCCCATCGAGCAGGTCTTTACCTGTAAGCATGGATTCCACGGTGCGATGGACCACCGGAAAATTACGCTGCATCGCGCGGAGTAAAGCGCGATTGAAGAAACCCGGCAGCGATGGCGGATGCTCGACCAGCAGAGCCTCAAGCTGCTTCAGCTCGGGAATCGTGCGCGGTTCGAAGATCTTCGGTGTCAGGCTGGTATGAAACGAAAGCCCGGCGCCGTCCATCACCACCAATCTCCGGATGCTCTGCGGATGCTGAAGTGCGAATTTCAGCGCGATCCATCCGCCCATCGACCAGCCAATCACGTCCGCCTTCTGCACGTGGACGGCAGTTAGAAATCCGTCGATCATGTCGGACTGTTGCTGAATTGTGTATGCGATGTCGGGATGATCCGTACGCCCGCAGCCCAGCAGATCGACTGCATACACTCGGAAACCGCTCTTCACATAATCCGGCATTTCGGGTGTCCAGTCTTCGGAACGCGAACCGAGACCGTGAATCAGCAGCAGCGGTTTGCCCCGGCCTCCTACAAAGTAATGAACGCGGTACGGCCCGACCATGACAAACTTGCTCTCGATTCCGGCCACTTTCAGCCGGGCATGCATCACCTCATCGATGACCCACAAAGGGCGCTTATAAAAAAGAACAGTGAAGACCATGTCCGCGATCATCAGAAGCAGCAGACACAGAATGCCAGCTCGCCTGAGAACAGGATGAACGCGAGAACGCCGGTTTCCTCGCCGGGAAATGGCTGTTCCGAGAGTCGACCATAGGGAATCAGATGCTAAGGACTGGAAGCGGCCTGCTCGATTTGCTGGATTTGTCGCCGGCCCTGTTCGATGACTTCAAGCGTAAATTTCGGCAGGACAAATTGTTCTGAGTGGCGCAAGCTTTCGAGCGGCGCCCACTGCGCTTCTGAGACATCGGTCGCGGCGCCGAGCATCTCCTGCTCCGTCGCAACGCGACATAAAAAATCGACCAGCACGTAATGGAACCGGACCTGGCCGTCGTCATCGCGGTCGATCCGGTCAATGGTCTTCAGCAATGTAGTGGGAACAACCGTCAGGCCAGTTTCTTCGCGGACTTCGCGGACGATAGCTTCTTCCAACGTTTCTCCCAGCTCCACGGCACCGCCCGGAACCGACCACTGCCCCAGCAACGGTTGCTGTCCGCGGCGGACCAGAAGCACGCGAGCATTCTCGATCACGACAGCTCCAACTCCGACAATGGGCGCCGATGGATATTCGCGTGACTGGGCCAAGAATTCCTTTCGGTATTCCAACCGAATAGCAGTGTTGGGGAGCCGGGAAAGAGACCCAGGTTGGCTTCCCGACTACGCGCACCCGCATTTCCGGCCGTCGGCCGATTTGTTCTTCGATCCCGCTCAAGCCAAAAGACGGTTTGAACTGGCCACCCAGGTCTCCTTGAAAACTGGACTTGATCAGAGTTTCCCTATAGGCGGAGGGGTTTGCCGTATTCTTCCGCGAACACGGTACGGGCCATATCGAAGCGGCCGCCGTAATGTTTGTCCGGGCCTTGCAGATGGCCGATGCCCAGCAGAGCGACGACATGATAGCTAAGCGGAAGCTTCAAAACAGCCCGAACTTTATCTTCCTCATAGCCCTCCATCGGCGCCGTATCGTAGCCGAGGGTTTCCGCCATCAGCATCATGTGGGTAAACGCAATCATGACGTGGCGATTGAGCCACATGACTATATTGGGATGATTCGATAGATAATTCGGAATGGTCTCCTTGGCCTGGGCAGCGTAACTTTCCGACATACCGCCCTCCCGACCCATACGCAGCATCTCTTCAACATCGCCATTGCGCCAGCCATCGGCGTCACCACAGGCAACAATCATCACCGAAGCCTCTTCCACCTTGGCCTGGTTGAAACTGGCCGCGCGCAGCCGCTTTTTCTGTTCTGGGGTGCGAACGACAATAAAGCGCCAAGGCTGCATGTTGTAACCGCTGGGAGCATGCAATCCGGCCTCGATGATTTTTTTTAAATCGTTGTCCGGCAGATGGGACCCGTCAAAGCTGGGAGTAGCCCGGCGCTCGCGAATTGCTTGCGAAAGTGGTTTTTCGGTCGAACTCATTCGTGTGCTTTCCCTCAGCTTACCCGGATGCGGCGATCGAAGCGCATGGCCGCTTCGCCGACTGGGGCAAACATTGTTAGTCTAGTACAGGGATGGCTTTCGAACCTTATCACGGAGCTGGAGTGGAGTTGACGAATTTCCAGCAATCATCAAGCTGTTGGATGCAGTCCAACTCCAAATGCCCATTTGCATTTGTCCGCATTGACTCTATCAGCAGCTTGCTAGTGCTGATCGGCTGGTTTCTGCTGACCGCAGGTCTGATTGCCACGGCACAATCCACTACCCCGCCGGCAGCTACGGCAAATCACGGCACCGCGCAGCCGACCACGGCGGGAAAGGCCGGGCCACAAACCGCCACCACCCAGCGGCATGCTGTTCATCACAAAGTCCGGCATCACACCCAACGGAAAGCTGCGGCTCCGGCCGAGCCGCCGCCACCACCGCCGCCCGTGCCGCCGGCCGAGCAGGCGGCGCATCCCGCAACGATTACCTTCAGCCGTGACAATCTGCGCATCGATGCCGACAACTCGAGCTTGGTGCAGATTCTGAGGCAGGTATCACAGACAACTGGGCTTACCATTGAGGGGTTGGATCGCGATGAACGTATTTATGGACAATATGGTCCGGGACCGGTGACCAGCACACTTTCGAAGCTGCTTGATGGCGCCGGATACAACTACGTCATTGTTGGCGGCGGCCCCGGAGAGTCTCCCGCAAAACTGTTGCTTACGCCGGCCTCGGGAAGTGCTTCGGCAAAATAATGCGGCTGCGCCTGTTCCGCCACCCGCCGTGAACAGCACGCCGGATGACACTTCCGCGCCGGAGAATCCTTCGGAGCCGGTGCACCCCAAAACGCCGCAAGAGATTTTTAATGAATTGAGAAGAATGCATCCGCAATGATGCTTAGGTGGATGCATGTTTGCAACGAATCAGAAAAATGCAATCGCAATCTAAAGATGGGCGGTTTTCGTCTGCATTGGCAGCCGGGCCGGGCTTTGTGCCTGCACGCGCATGCGAAACAGCGTGAACAACGCGGAGCACAATCCATAAGCGATTGTGATTCCCAATGCGAGCGAGGCCAGAATGGCCGAAATCACCAGCAGCATCATTTGAGTTTCCTCGGGCAGTGCCCCCAATGCCGTGCACAAACAATATCGCGCTCGGGAACGTCTGGCTATTCTTTTGGGCAGCACGGTAAAACGAAAGTACCCTAAAGCTGATTCAATCGAATATCCGCGCTATAAACTAGTCCGTTAAGCGCAATTCTGTTGCTTACGAAGGTTCCTGATCCATTACCAACGGTCATAGAACCAACGGCGAAGGTTGTGCCTCATTCCGGGAAATCAAATGTCGATGTCACAGCTCATAGTGCGCGGGGCGCGCCAGCACAACCTGAAGAACATCACCGTGGAGATGCCGCGCAACTCCCTCACCGTAGTCACCGGACTTTCAGGTTCGGGCAAGTCGTCGCTGGCCTTCGATACCATCTACGCCGAGGGCCAGCGCCGCTACGTGGAAACTCTTTCAGCGTACGCGCGCCAGTTTCTCGATCAGATGGAACGGCCGGATGTCGATTCCATCGAAGGCTTAAGTCCGGCAATCTCGATCGAGCAGAAGACCACCAGCCGCAGCCCGCGTTCGACCGTCGGAACCATTACCGAAATTTACGATTATCTGCGGCTGCTCTACGCCTCGGTCGGCGTGCCGCACTGTCCGAACTGCGGACGGCCCATTTCGCGCCAATCCGCCGATCAGATCGTAAACCGGGTGATGAGTCTGGCGCCGGGCGAGCGGGTGACGATCTATGCGCCTATCGTGCGCGGGCGCAAGGGCGAGTTTCGGGAGGAACTCGAACATCTCGACCAGCAGGGGTTTCGTGCCCGTGTTGACGGTGAAGTTCGCGATCTGACGGAAGATGTCGTTCTGGAAAAGCGAAAGAACCATACCATTGAAGCCATTGTCGATCGCATCGCGGTCAGGCCCGGGGTGGAGAAGCGCCTGGAAACCGCTGTAAGCAAGGCTCTCCAGATGGCGAACGGCTTGGTGCTGGTTGCCATGCCTGTCAGCGCCGGCATGCCGCCGGAAGAGCAGCTTTATTCGTCGACCATGGCCTGTCCGGAATGCGGCATCAGCGTTCCCAAGCTCGAGCCGCGCAGTTTCTCTTTCAACAGTTCGTATGGCGCGTGCCCGCATTGCAATGGCCTCGGAAGCATCTACGATTTTGATCCGGCAAAAATCATCGTCGATTGGTCGAAGCCGTTGCTGGAAGGGGGACTGGGGCCGGGCGGCACCTCGCAGTACCTGGGCCGCCTTATCCAACTTGCCGCGGACAAATACAAGATCGACCTGCGCAAGCCGTTTGAGCAGTTGGCGGAGAAGCAGCAGAAGTTGTTGCTCTATGGGCCGGAACGCGGAGAGGGACCGCGCACGGGCTTCCACGGCATTCTGAAATGGCTGCGGCAGTCGCTCGATGAGGTGCGTTCCGACAGCTATCGTGAATGGCTGATGGGCTACATGTCGGCGGCTACTTGTCCGGATTGCAAGGGAAAGCGGTTGCGGCCGGAGTCGCTTTCGGTGCAGGTCAATGGCCTGTCGATTGCGGATTTCACCGCCATGCCGCTGACCGTCGCTCTCGATACGGTGCGCGGATTTCAGTTTGGTGAGCGCGAACAGCTCATCACCGTCCGGCTGCAACGGGAGATCATCGAACGACTGGAATTCCTGAACGCAGTCGGCCTCGGCTATCTCTCGCTGGAGCGCAACGCAGCGACCCTCTCCGGCGGCGAAGGCCAGCGCATTCGCCTAGCGACGCAGATCGGCTCGCGGCTGCGCGGCGTCCTGTATGTGCTGGATGAGCCTTCCATTGGCCTGCATCAGCGCGATAATCAGCGGCTTATACAGGCTTTGACTTCATTGCGCGATCTGGGCAACACTGTGCTCGTCGTCGAACATGATGAAGACACAATTCGCCACGCCGACTATGTCGTGGATCTTGGCCCGGGAGCGGGGCGGCTGGGCGGCGCGGTGGTTGCGCAAGGCACGCCGCAGCAGATCATGGAGGCTCCTGGTTCGTTGACGGGCCAGTATCTGAACGGAACGCTTGAGACGATAACACGCAGTGAACCGCGAGCATCGCGCAAGCCGTGGCTGACCGTGGAAGGTGCGCGGGGGCATAATCTCCAAAACATAACGGCGCGGTTTCCTCTGGGCCTATTGACGGTGGTAACGGGCGTGTCGGGTTCAGGGAAAAGCACGCTGGTCAATGACATTCTTTATCGGGCGCTGGCGCAGAACCTCTACGGCTCGCGCGAGGAACCCGCGGAGCACGACCGTCTGGTCGGCGCCGAACAGATCGACAAAGTAGTCCAGATCGATCAGTCGCCTATCGGCCGCACGCCGCGATCGAATCCCGCGACGTATACCGGCGTGTTTACGGCGATTCGAGAATTGTTTGCCATGCTGCCGGAGGCACGCGAGCGCGGCTACAAGGCGGGACGATTTTCCTTCAACGTTCCGGGAGGCCGTTGCGAGGCCTGTCAGGGCGATGGTCAGCGGCGGATTGAAATGAATTTTCTGCCCGACGTTTACGTCACCTGCGAGGTATGTAACGGCCGCCGTTACAACCAGGAGACGCTGGCGGTAAAGTTCAACGGGCACTCGATCGCGGACATTCTGGAGCTGCCGATTGCCGATGCTTTCAATGTGCTCGCGGATATCCCTGTGGTGCGGCAGAAGCTGGCCACGCTGATACGATGTCGGACTGGGATATGTGCATCTTGGCCAGTCGGCGACGACGCTTTCCGGCGGCGAAGCGCAGCGCATGAAGCTGGCCCGCGAGTTGTCGAAGCGCCAGACCGGGCGCACGCTCTATCTGCTGGATGAGCCAACCACCGGATTGCATTTCGATGATGTACGCAAGCTGATGGAGGTGCTGCATCGGCTTACCGATCTTGGCAATACGATCATCATCATCGAACATAATCTGGATGTGGTGCGCAGCGCCGACTGGATCCTCGACCTGGGTCCGGAAGGGGGAATGGATGGCGGCGAAATCGTGGCCGAAGGCACGCCGTCTGAAATCGCCGTCCTTCCCTACTCGCATACAGGAAAGTTTCTGCGCCGTTATTTTCCGCAGACATCGTCGCCAAAGAAAAACGTGGAAAACGCTTTGCGCAGCATCCCAACAAATGGTCGCGAAACTGCCCGCAAAAAGATAAAACTGAATACGGCAAGAGAGCAGGTTCAGGCTCCGCAACTTCAGGACTGTCCCGAATGAATTGGAACGCATACTCAGTTCCGGAAGTAATGCCCCCCACTCCGGGCGACCCTTTGGTTCAGATGCGCCCGCTTGAAAAAGAAACGCCGACTTTACTCGAAATGGTGGCGTTCTTTGCGCTGGCCGTGATCCTGTTGACAGCTATCCAGGGGATCGGCGCTGCTGTAGCTTTGCATTGGCATATATTCGGCAACATCAGCTTGAGGAAGCTGGCTTTCGAGCCGCGATTCACAATTCCGATGATGGTCGTCTCTTACGGAATTGTTCTGCTGCTTGCGATCGCACTTTTCCGGCGTGTGTGGCAAGGCGGATTTTTCGCCGGCATCCATTGGAACTGGTCCGCGCTACAGCGGAACTGGACGTGGCTGCTGGTGCTCGGCATTGGCCTTGGATTTGCGATTCAGCTTGCGTCCAACTATCTGCCCGTACCGAAAGAGCTGCCCGTCGATGCCTTTTTTCGCAATGCCGTTGACGCGTGGATGGTCGCGTTGTTTGGTGTGTTCATTGCGCCGATTGCCGAGGAGATCGCCTTTCGCGGATTTCTTTATCCTTCGCTGCGTCCGTGGACGGGACGCATTATCGCTGCCATTCTGACCAGCGTCCCATTTGCCTTGCTGCACGCGCAACAGGTGGCGCATGCCTGGGGACCGCTTTCGATGGTCTTCCTGGTCAGCCTGGTTCTGGTTGCAATTCGCGAGCGTACTGGCTCGGTCGCCGCTTCGGCATTGGTGCACGCCTGCTACAACCTGTCCATCTTTGTGGTGATTTTTTATGCCAGCGGCGGCTTCCAGCATCTGGAGCGGTTGAAGGACTAACGCTCTGCTCGACGCTTCAAATTATTTTCAAACATCTCGAAAGGGGAATTCTTTGCTGATACGTACCGGAGCTTTTCTGCTGCTTTGTGGCTATATTTCAGCGCAATCCGTTCCCGCAGCAGCCCCGGCCGCCCTCGCCGCCATGCCGGGCTTTCGCGATTATGCCCCGCAACTGAAGCTGGACGAAGATTTCCTGAAAGTTCCTGACGCTGCGCTTGCCGGGCAGGAATTGAAGGTGTTGACGGCTGCTCCCCACCTCACAGGATCAAAGGAAGACTACGCGACCGCCAAATATGTCGCGGAGAAGTTTCGCGATGCTGGTCTTGAAACCAAAATCGTTCCTTACCGGGTCATGCTGAATCTTCCGAAAACCATTCAGGTGACCGCGTACGGCGCGGACGGAGAACAACTCATGTCCGGGCCAACGCCGGAGCATGTCAGCGATGATCCCTTTCAGAACGACAAACGAATCGTGACCGCCTATAACAGCTACTCACCTTCCGGCGAAGTGACCGCCGAAGCGGTTTATGCAAATTATGGCCGTCCGGAGGATTTTGACGCGCTCGCGGCCAGGCACATCAGCGTGCGCGGCAAAATCGTCATCGTCCGCTACGGCCAGAATTACCGCGGGGTAAAGGTTTATCTGGCGCAGCAGCACGGCGCTGTGGGTGTCATTATGTACTCCGACCCGGCTGATGACGGCTATTTTCGCGGGGAAGCGTATCCCAAAGGACCGTATCGTCCGCCCTCCGCCGTACAGCGCGGATCGGTTCAGTACCTTATGAAGTATCCGGGCGATCCCACGACACCCGGCGTTGCCTCCACGCCGAATCTGCCGGCCAGCAAACGCGTACCGCTGAAAGACGCCACGAATGTACCCACCATTCCTTCGACGCCGCTTTCGTATGAAGACGCTGCCCCAATCATGAAGGCGCTCGGCGGAGCGGAGAGCCCACGTTCCTGGCAAGGGGCGCTGCCTTTCACGTATCACCTGGGACCGGGGCCAGTGAAAGTTCACCTCGATTTGCAGCAGGACTATGCTCTGCGCACCATTTGGGATGTAGTCGGGAAAGTTCCCGGCACTGAATATCCGGGCGACTGGGTGATTGTCGGCAATCATCGCGACGCGTGGGTATATGGCGCGGTAGACCCCAGCAGTGGCACCGCCGCGATGCTTGAAGCTGTGCATGGAGTCGGCGCTCTGCTGAAGCAAGGTTGGAAGCCGAAACGGACATTGATCTTCTCCAGTTGGGATGGAGAGGAACAAG
Organism: uncultured Acidobacteriota bacterium; assembly: GCA_963823295.1. Classification (GTDB taxonomy): domain Bacteria; phylum Acidobacteriota; class Terriglobia; order Terriglobales; family Acidobacteriaceae; genus JAKAAZ01. The sequence continues at coordinate 113,185 of CAWGLF010000014.1, read as the reverse complement.
GAATGCTCGGATCAACCGAATGGGCGGAGCAAAATGCGGCGCAACTAGCGCACGCCGTTGCCTACTTCAACGTTGATATAGGCGTCGGAGGGCCGAATTTCGACGCCGGGTCCATTCCTTCACTGCAGCCATTTGTCGCCGATATTACAAAGCTCGTGCCCGCCCCGCAGGGCGGCACCGTTCATGATGAGTGGCTGCGGGATCAACGCCATGCGTCAGCCAGCCAGCGCGGCAATGGATGCGCTTGCGACGATGACCAACCATCTTCTCGAGTTGAAGGACTGAGCATGGATGAAATTGGTGGCGGCTCCGATTACACAGTATTTCTTCAGCATCTGGGTGTGCCCTCGAACTACATCTCATCAGGCGGCCCGTATGGGGTGTATCACTCGACATTTGACGATTACACCTGGTTCATCAAATTTGCCGATCCGACGTTTGTGTACCTCCAGGAAATTGCCCGTGTTCTGGGCTTGGAAGCCATCACCATGGCCGACGCGGACCTGGTTCCCTACAACTACGCGGTATACGGCAATGACATCGTGGGCTATCTCCAGGCGGCACAAAAAAGAGCCGGCACAGCTGGAATGCAAAACCTCGATTTCAGCCCCGCCCTGGCTGCGGCGCACCGGTTCCGCCGCGCGGGAGTCAAGGCGCTGGCAGCTGAACGGAACCCTTCCGGTGAGCTACGTTCACAAAACGAAATTCTGCGGCAGACGGAAGAAGACCTGCTCTCTCCTGAGGGTCTGCCGAACCGCCCCTGGTATAAGCACACCATCTACGACCCTGGGGAGTTCACAGGATATGGCGCGGTTGAGATTCCGGGCGTTAACGAAGCCATCGATGCAAAAGATTCAGCCCGCGCGGCCAGCCAGCTTGTGGTGCTAACTGATGCTTTGAATCGTGCCGCTGCCACGCTGGAGAAGATGCCTTAAAGCGATTCTCTTTTGAAGTAGGGAGGACCTCTCTCCATAGCGTTTCTCCGGTTGATATAGAGGCCACAATCGAAAGAATTGTCATCCTGAACGCAGCACAACCGGGGTCCCCAGCGACAGGTCTTCGTCCCGGGTCCCCGGCGCGCGATCTTTGCGCGCTGCGGTGGGTCGCTGGGTAGGGAAGCGGAGTGAAGGATCTCACGGTTCCTCGGCTCAAACGCAAAATTTTCGGTTGCCGCGGCGATCTCAGGACGACAACGTATCTTCGCCGGCACTCCACAGAATGGGAAATACGCGTAATTTTCTCGGCGTTCCTCTGCGGGTATCCAAAGCACCCATTCGCATTTATTGGGACGATTGCCTTTCGGATGCCATAATGCGGATATGCAGTTTGGCGAATATTTGCGTGACAAGGTCCTGGCGGTACAGGAATATTCTCTGTTATCCTGGGCGGCGATCGGCAACATCTTTCGGCGTCCTTTCTACTGGGGAGACCTGTACACTCAGGCCGATCTGATCGGCGTGGGTTCTCTTCCCATCGTCATTTTGACGGGATTTTTTACCGGAGGCGTGCTGGCGCTTCAGTCGGCAACCACGCTGGCACAGTTCGGCGCGAAATCGGTCACCGGCGAACTGGTTAGTCTGTCGATGATTAAGGAACTGGGCCCCGTGCTGACCGGCCTGATGGTCTCCGGCCGCAACGCCTCCGGGATGGCGAGTGAACTTGGCTCCATGCAGGTGACCGAGCAGGTGGATGCCATGCGCGCCCTGGGCACCGACCCAATCAAAAAACTGGTTACGCCACGGCTGATTTCAACCGTGGTGATGCTTTTTTTTCTAACTATCCTATCCGACGCGGTGGGAACTTTGGGTGGCGGCCTGGTCTCCACCCTAATGCTCGGCCTGAGCGGCTCGCAATACTTCCACATGGCATACCAATATCTCAAGTATCCCGACATCCTCGAAGGCCTGGTGAAACCAGTATTTTTCGGCTTCATTATCGCAACCATCGGCTGCTATTTCGGAATGTCCACCCGGGGCGGTACGCAGGGCGTAGGCCGATCCACAACTCAGGCCGTCGTCATCAGTTCGGTTTTGATTATCGCCAGCGATTTTGTGATCAGCCGTCTGCTCATAGGGGTTTTCGGGCGCTGATGTCGACCACAGGAACCATTGCTGCCCCCGCTCCGCGACCTATGGCGCCGGATACGGAAATTGTCGTGCAGTTTGAGCATGTCTGCATTGGCTTCGATGGAAATACAGTGCTGAATGACCTGAGCTTCAGCGCTCGCACCGGAGAGACGCTCATCATCCTGGGCGCCGCGGGCTCTGGAAAAAGCATTCTGCTGAAACTGGCGAATGCGCTGATCCCGCCGGATTCCGGTCGCATTCGAATTTTCGGGCAGGATATCGATGCGCTGCACCAGCGCGAGTTGTTCGCATTTCGCAGCAATATTGGCATGGTTTTTCAGGAAAGCGCACTGTTCGACTCGCTTTCTGTCCGCGATAATGTCGCCTTCCGGCTGCAGCGAACAACATGATGACCCAACCGATATCGAGCGAAAGGTAGTGGAATCGCTGCGATTTGTGGAGCTGGAAGACGCAATCGATAAATTTCCTGCGGAGCTATCCGGCGGAATGCGACGTCGCGTCGCAATTGCCCGCGCCATCATTACGCAGCCGAAGCTGCTGCTCTATGATTCCCCGACCGGCGGCCTCGATCCAATCACTTCGACTACCATCATCCAACTGGTTATGAAACAGCGGGATGTTTATGAAAGTACGGCGTTATTGGTGACCCATCGATTGCAGGATGCCTTCACGCTGGCGACGCATCGCTTTGATCGGAAGACGAATTCGATGGAGAGGTTTCCGAACGATGGCGTTGATCCGAATACTACGATTATGGTGCTGCGGGATGGCCGGATTGCTTTTTCTGGGTCGCTGGTGGAGCTGCTGCGGTCAAAAGACCCCTACATTGAGGAATATCTGCAGTAACTGCGTTTATCCGAGCAACCAAATCCTTCGATCATCCATCCACGCGAACCATCGAAGGAGCTTGTTATGCCGCGCTACCAAGGGGTCCGTTTCGCATCGCTCTTCGTTCTAACTTGTGTTCTGGCTTATTTACTTCGTAACCACGCTCTCGCTTCAACCGTCAGTTTTACCCAAATCAAAGCGGCTGGACAGTCATCCAATCTCCACGCCGACCTGAACAACGATGGCCGCGAGGATTTCGTCTATTTCAATGTCAACACCGCTGGGTTCGAGGTGGCGCTTTCCAACCCCGATGGCACCTATGCCGCGCCGGTCTCCTACAAGCCGTTGGACAGCGGACAAGCGACATCAGTCGGCATTGGGGATTTCAACAACGACGGCCAGGCGGACATCGTTGTCTTTTCAACCACCAATACCGGGCCTAACAACCTCTATCTGTATCTGAATGATGGCAAAGGCCACTTCAGTGAGAAGGCGGCCTTCCCAACCATCGATGAAGAAATCGATCAATTTGTCATCGCGGACTTCAACCATGACGGCATCATGGATATCGCCTTCCTCAATGCCGCCGCTGAGGATGTCTCCTCGCGCGCTAGCCAGGATAGCAACGGCATTCAGGTGTGGTTCGGCGATGGCAAAAGCGGCTTTACCGTCGGCCCCGTTACACCAACCCAGGCCGTGGGTGAGCTGGTGCTGGGTGATTTCGATGGCGACGGCAAAGCCGATCTTGCGCTCGAGGAAGCGGACCCTGACCTTCCCAACGACGTCTCGGTGTTCTATGGGGATGGCACCGGCTACTTCCCGGTCCAGAGGACGATTCAGCTCTCCACGAACTCTAGCGCCGGGTTCATGGACGTAAACGGCGACGGCAAGACGGACGTAGTAGTGACGACCTATCCCGCCCATCACATGAACGTGTATTACGGCAATTCCAACCGTGCCTGGACCGAGAACGCCGCCGAAATTCGCATTCTGCATTGCTTCGCAGGTTCCATAGCCGCGGACGTGAATGGCGACGGCATCCGGGACTTGATCGTATCGGAGAGCAGCTGCGGCCAGAGCAAACAAGACTCTCAATACGTTGGTGTACTGACCCGCAATAGCGACGGCACGTACAATCCGGATCAGATCGTCTATACGGTTCCATCATCTTTGGCTCTCTGGGAAGGCCCGACCGTGCTGCGCGCCAATCTCGATGCAAAACCCGATGTCTCCCTTACCTTATGCGCCCCCACTGAATGCGATAACGCCACGTCTTATACTCGCATCACCTTGCTCAATACCACATCCAGCAAGTTTCACAGGTGCGAGCCGCCCAGTGCCTTCGAGGGAATCAACGTGTGCTCGCCGAAATCGGGCAGCACTGTAGCTTCTCCAGTTTCTTTTAACGTGGGAGCTGCCGGCCAGGTGCCGATGCGAAAGGTGGAAGTCTGGATCGACGGGAAAAAGGCAGTGCAGCAATTCGATGGTTTCTCCAACTACACTTTTCTCGATCAATCCCTGGATCTCTTCACTGGGAGCCATCGCGTAGCCATCTTCGCCGGCGGGTGGGACAACTCACTTCAGAAAAAGGTCTTCACTCTGGAGGTCAAATAGTTGACGCGCATACAAGGACCGGCACCTATTCTTGCAGGGATGGGTGCCCGATTTGTTTGCTAGTGCCCCCCGGTCTCGCTCGCAAACGCCAGCCGCTTAGGCGTCGTTCAACACCCGCGCGAAGATCGTATCCACATTCGCCAACTGGCGTTCCAGATCGAACGCCCTGGCCAGCTTTTCCGGGGATAGCAGCTTTGCAATTTCCGGGTCTCGGCTGACCTCCTCGCGAAAATTCAAATCCCGCTGCCAGGCGTGCATGGCATGCGATTGCACGACACGGTACGCGTCCTCGCGCGACATGCCAGCTTCGGCAAGCTCCAGCAATAGCTGGCCGGAAAAAATGAGGCCACCCGTCAGCTCCAGATTTCGCAACATGCGTTGCGGATAAACCACCAGCCGGTCGATCAGCACTGTCGTTTTATCGAGCAGATAATCCGTCAGGATGGTTGAATCTGGCAAAATGATTCGCTCGACCGAAGAATGGGAGATGTCGCGTTCATGCCATAGCGCGACATTTTCCAGCGCCGCCTGCTGATTGGCGCGCACCACCCGTGCCAGGCCGCTAATCTGCTCGCAGGTGATGGGGTTGCGCTTGTGCGGCATGGCCGATGACCCCTTTTGCTTCTCGGAAAAATACTCTTCCGCTTCCCGTACTTCCGTTCGTTGCAGATGCCTGATTTCTACGGCGATCTTGTCGAGCGTCGCTGTAATTAGCGCCAGTGTTCCGATATAAAACGCGTGACGATCCCGCTGGAGCACCTGCGTCGCCACTGGAGCGGGTTCCAGGCCGAGACGCTCGCAGATGCGCGCTTCATGCTCTGGTTTCAAATGCCCGAATGTACCGACGGCGCCGGAAAGCTTGCCCACGCGCATGTCCTCGGCGGCCATCTCGAAGCGCTTCAGGTTGCGCCGCATCTCTGCATACCAGTTCAGCAGTTTCAGGCCAAACGTGGTCGGCTCGGCATGGACGCCGTGCGTACGGCCAACCGTGGGGGTGTGCTTGAATTCGATGGCGCGTCGCTTCAGGACTTCAAGCAGGCGCAGGATATCGTCGTGCAGAATCGCAGACGCGGCCTTCACCTGCAGGGCCTGCGCGGTATCAACCACGTCATTCGACGTGAGGCCATAATGCAACCAGCGCGCTTCCGGCCCGATCTTCTCCGAAACTGCCGTGGTGAACGCAATCACGTCGTGGCGGACCTCGGCTTCAATCTGCTGAATCCGCGCGACATCGATGGCTCCGCGTTCGCGAATGGCACGGGCGGCTGCGGACGGGACAATACCGAATTCCGCCAGCGTTTCCGAGGCGGCGGACTCGACCTCCAGCCACATGCGGTATTTGTTTTCTTCCGTCCAGATGCGGCCCATGGCGGGGCGGGTGTAACGATCGATCACAATTCCGGCCTCTCTGCTGCGAGATTGAAAGGGCTATCCTTCCACCACTCCGGCAGGGAAAGCGCTTGAGTGGGCCACCCTGCCCGATGTTATTTCCGTTCGACGCCGAGCAGTTCGGACATTTCCTTATGCAGAAAACCGACGCCGGGACGATAGGGTTGGACCCATTTGCCATCGATTACGAACTGAGGAATGGCGCGTTTTCCCACCTGCGCAATCACTTCCTCCGCAGCACCGGGGGTGTGTTCGATATCGATTTCTGTGTGCGGGATATTGTGCTGTAACAGGAAGCGTTTGGCCACGCGGCAATCGCGGCACCAGGAGGCGGTGTAGAGGAGCAGAGTCATATCTTTATGGTAAATGGAGAGGCGTCTTTCAAATATAGACTGTCATTCCAAGCGAGCGCAGCGAAGTCGAGCCACCTTGTGGTCGCCTGCAAAAGACCAGGTCCTTCGCTTCGCTCAGGATGACACATCTTACTTTGAGCATTTCTGAAACGAGCGTACAAGCCTCAATGAATCGCGGCAGTAGCGCTGGCCTTCAGCGCGATTGCCTTCTCCGCGTTTTGCTCCAGCGTTTCTGCCTGCGGGATCAGTGTTACAGCTTTGCTGATCATCGGGTCCCAGGCGGCGCGGACTTTTAAGCCTTCCTGCTGTCCGAAGACGGACGTGAACAATTCACTCTTGATGCTCATGTCAATCCAGTCGCGTACCCCATCGATATCCTCTGTTGTCCAGGGAATCTTCTTACTGGTCAGATAGGCTTCGAAATCGTGGATGACCGAATCGTCGACCTTGAAGTCCTTGGTGACAGTGTGGTTGACCAGGTAATGATTGGAGAAGTTGAAGAATGCGAATTGCTCCATCAACACGTCCTGGAAGTGATTCGACTTGGGAGTGTCGATCTTCACATCCGGGGTGATGCCGCCGCCACCGTACACAGCGCGCCCGGAGTCGGTAAGCTTCACTTCACGGTTCGCATCGCTGCTGGGACGGTCAGCGGGATTGAAGAAGTAATCGTACATCGATACGCCGGTGTAATTCCGTTGAATGAGACGGCCGCTCGGCGTGTAGTAGTGATAAGTGGTTAACGCGAGCGCGGTACTGTCGGACAGCGGATACACGGTTTGCACCAGCCCCTTGCCGAAGGTGGTTTCACCGGCGACCAGAGCGCGGTCATGGTCCTGCAGGGCGCCGCTGACGATCTCCGCGGCGGATGCGGTCCCGCGATTGACCAGAACCACGATGGGGTACTTCCGTCCCTGATCGCCATGAGTATCGCGATAGGTGATGGGAGGGAAGGCGCGTCCCCGTTGAGAAACGATCACCTGACCTTTTTGGAGAAAATCTCCGGAGACCGCGACTGCTTCGCTGAGCAGTCCGCCGGGATTGCCCCGCAGATCGATCACCAGGCCGTTGATCGGCGCCATCTTCTTCAAAGCCGCCAGCACTTCCTGCCCGGTTCCTTCCTCAGCGAAATCCTTGATGTGGAGATAACCAATGCCAGGCTGGATATCGTAGGCGAGATCGACGCTGGCGCGTGGAATCTCCGCGCGAACCAGGTGGAATACGATCGGTTGTGGCCGGCCTTCGCGGCCGATGGTGATGTCCACCGGAGTGCCTTTGGGGCCTTTCAGCATGTTGGCGACGTCGAGGGTGGTGGCTCTCTTGATGGTCTTGCCATCGGGGCCGACGCCGTTCACGGGTTTTCCGTTCACGGCCAGAATTACATCCCCGGGGTGTATCCCGGCTTTATAGGAAGGCGTCCCTTCAAACGGGTTGACGATGACGATCTTGTCGTTTTGCTGCATGATCTGCATGCCGACGCCGTAATATTTGCCGCTCTGTTCCTCGCGCATGGCGGCAAATGCCGTGGGGTCATAAAAGTTCGAGTGGGGATCGAGGACGTGCAGCATGTCCGGAATCGCGCCGTCGTAAATCGCGGTGTTGATGCGATCCTTGGTCATCGGCTCGGCATAATTCTGTTCGACGACGCTATATACGTTGGTGAATTGTTTCAGGCTGTCCCGCAAGGTGGATTCATTGCCGGAGGACTGCGCGCCGACTTGATGATCGAGGAAAGCGCCTGCGGCGCCGCAGACGATAAGAAATACGATGACAAAAAAAAGGGAGCGGCGAGCGCGGGGAGTCATGAACCGTTGGTTCCTCTGGCGACACGGGTTCGAATCACGGTGGCGGTTTTGGCGAGAAAGGCTGTATTCACTACGCCTCAGTGTAACATTCAGCGCGACTGTTGAACTGGTGTGGAAGACTACCTGAATTCGAAACATCGGCCCAGTTGGAACTCAACATCGGTGGATGACAATTATGGTTCATACAATTCTTTCTCGCTGACAACAGGCTCCGCGTGATCGGCTCTGGCGGTGCGATGGGCGGCACCAAACATCGGACCGCGGGCGCGTTTGACGGGTGCAAAGCGCATGAAGCCGATGGGCTCGGCTACATCGTCGTAAATTGCTTCCATTCCGCCCTGCATCAGGTAGGTCTCATGCCAGAAGCCGGTGCCACCGGAATCCCGTAAAAAATTTTTCCACCACTGGCGATGCGGATCGGAGCGAGTCCATGCCAAAAGCGATTCCATATCGCGCCAGTACTGCCGCATACCTGCATGCATAGGAAACAAGGAATAGATGAGATTTTCGTGAAGCAGCAGCCCGTCGGGTTGGGCGGCAACCGAACCGGATATCTTCGGCCCGAATCCGGCCAGGGTTTTGAGACCGGTCAGACGATTGACCCGCATTCCAAGATAGATGACGACCAGGTTAGGATACTGAGACAGATCCACGGTTCGCCGCTCGACGGATGTAGGCATAGCTGAAGATCCCCCAGCGGGTCCATGTTGCCACACTCACCCAATGTTCGGCCATTGGCCCGATGGACGCCGCCCTCGCGTGGGTTCATCCGGTTGGGAAAGGTGCCGCGATGCGGTTAGAATGGAGGGAACGGAATCGACCTGCATCGTGCCGCTGTTTTTCCCGCCGGGCGCTCACAAAATCCGCCGGTAGGGAACTCCGCCACAACGCCGGCAGGCCTGGATGGTATGAGTTAACAAAATGATGTTGAGAGCAGTCGCCCGCGTTGCACTTCCTCTGACTTTTGCCGCTGCGCTTTGCTTGCCCGGCGCGGGTCAAACGAATACCACCCCCGCCACCGGCAGTACCACCCAGGCCGGCGGTCAGTCCCCTACGGAAGCCGCGCCGACCCTGGGCGCCAGCACCAGCCTGAGTTCAGACTCCAACGATGTGGCCAGCTTGTACGGCACGCCCGTTGAGCAGATCATCGCGCGTGTTAACGACCGGGTCATCACGAACTCCGACTACACTCGCGCCCAGACGGAACTCGCTCAGGAGTCGCGCCAGAACAACTGGTCGCTCGAACAGTACAATCACGCCGAGAAAACTCTTCTCCGAGATTTGATCGATCAGCAGTTGCTGCTGTCGAAAGGCAAGCAGCTTGGGATTACAGGCGATACGGAACTGATCAAGCGCCTGGACGAAATCCGAAAGCAGAACCATCTCGGCTCGCTGGACGACCTCGAGAAAGCAGTCGAGCAGCAGGGCACCTCGTACGAAGATTTCAAGGCCAACATCCGCAACAACATCATCACCCAACAGGTCGTGCGCGATCAGGTTGGCAGCAAGATGCAGATTTCCGAGGCCGACGTCAGGAAGTATTACAACGAGCACCTCGACAGCTTTACCCAGCCGGAATCGGTTCATCTGAACGAGATCTTAATTCCGACCAGTGAAAACCCCACCGATAGCCAATTGAGCGCCGCCGAGGCCAAGGCGAAAGAAGTAGAAGCCAAATTGAAGGCCGGCGGCAAGTTTGCAGATCTGGCAAAAGAGTATTCCGGCGGTCCCACGGCGCAGCAGGGCGGCGACCTGGGAGAATTCAAGCGCGGAGCTCTGGCCAAGGTTCTCGAAGACCAGACATTTAACCTGCCCGTCGATGGCTATACGGAACCGATCCGCACCCGGCAGGGCTACATCATTCTGCAGGTGACGGCGCATAATCCCGGGGGCACTCAGCCCCTGCAAAAGGTGGAACCGCAGATCGAACAGGCGCTCTACATGCAGAGGATTGAGCCGGCGGTTCGGCAGTATCTTACCCGCTTGCGCGACGAGGCCTACATCGACATTCGTCCGGGATATACCGACGCTGCTGCCAGCCCGAACGAGACCAAGCCGACATTTACAGCCTACGTGCCACCACAGCCGAAAAAGAAAAAGAAGAAGCGGCGTTTTGACAAACGTGTGACTGGCCGTATGTCAGACCGGAACAGAACCACCGCGGTTGCTTCGAATGCCGCTCCCGCGGGTGTTACGCCATCAGCCGCTCCTATAACAACGGCAGCTGCTCCGACGACGACGACCGCTGCAACTCCTTCGGCTGCGGAAACTCCTGCGCCTTCCCGCTTCAAACGAGTGCGCGCCAAGAGCACCGCAAAGCATAAGAACAAACGTGTGAAGCTTCGCTATGGCCGTGCGCCTGAAACTCCGGTTTCGGCCGAGCAGGTGGCAACAGCGTCGGGCGGAAGTGGCGCCACGGCAGCACCAGCCGCAGCGAATTCGGCTACGGCGGCTGCCGTAGCCAATGGTGAGGTGCAGCCCCTCGGCCCGGATCTCGAACACACGCCGAAGCTGACCCAGCCCAAGCAGCAGAAACGGCGATTCAGTGATGAAGCGCGGCACAAATCCACCCCCGTATCTGCGAAGGGCCACAAGCATCAGCCGAAAGTGAAGAAAGTAAAGCAGGATAACGCCACACCAAGCGCGTTGACTCCGGCTGAGGCAGCGAATCAAAAAGTGGATTCTGCGCCGCTTGGGTTGGCTGGGGATACGACGAAGAAAAAGAAGAAGAAGAAAGTTAAGGTCGCCAATGGCGAGAAAACGCGCCTGAGCGACGAAAAGAAGAACAGTGAGAAGAAGAGCAACCCGCCGGCAGCGGAACCATTATCGAACGGCAGCGGTGACACTTCCTCCGGCTCCAGTCCAGCCACCCAGCAGCAGTAATGGGGCGGCGGGCTGGCAGCTTCAGCGAAGCATGTCTGAACGCATAAACGGAATCAGGTTCCGGAAGAGGAGCGCATGAAAGATTTTTTTCTGGCGGATGCGGCAAAGCACCGTGGCCGGAACGTGCGCTCCCATTTCCTGGTAGTACAGAAACAACTGCGGGACCGCAATGATGGTACTGGGAAGTATCTTTCGCTGACGCTGTGCGATCGCAGCGGACGCCTGGATGGCCGCGTCTGGGACACCGCCGAACTATGGGCCGCCAAGTTCGAGCAGAACGATTTTGTCGATGTTCGAGCCTGCGTCGATGAGTTCAATGGCAAGCTGCAGTTGCGGATCTTTGAGATCATGCGGTTGGAACTCGAACAGATAGATCTCGCCGATTTTCAACGCAGAACGGCGCGCGACATCGACGCGCTCTGGAGCCAGCTCCGCGATTCGGTCAATACATTTACCGACCCTGATTTGAAGCGGCTGGTGTTCGCGTTTCTCGACGACTCGGAGATTGCTCGACGCTACAAAGCTGCACCGGCCGCGAAGTTCATGCATCATGCCTGGATCGGCGGATTGCTGGAGCATGTCGTCGATCTGTTGCAGTTCTGCGATCTGGCCGCCAGCCATTTCCCGCTGATTCACCGCGACCTGCTGCTGACGGGTGCCATTCTTCATGATGTAGGCAAGATATATGAGTTGAGCTGGGAGCGCGGATTCGAGTACACGCTGGAAGGCCAATTGATCGGTCACATCGCGATCGCCACGCGCCTGCTTGACCAGAAGACGAAGGTGCTGCTGGATTTCCCAAAGCATCTCCATACGCTGGTAGAGCATATGATTCTGAGCCATCACGGATCGCTTGAATTCGGTTCGCCGAAACTGCCCATGATTCCCGAGGCCGTATTGCTCCACTACCTCGATGATGCAGAAGCCAAGATGCTGGCTATGCAGGAGGCATGTCATCCGGAAGGCCTGCCGGCGCCGATATATATCGATCGTGTACGAGCTCTGGAACGGCCCCTGGTGAATACGCGGGAGTACATTGGGCAATCGGGAGCGAAGAACGAGTAAGCGATGCCATATCTACTGAAAACCGAGCCAGGCGTTTATTCCTTCAACGACCTTAAGCGCGAGAAGGAGACTATCTGGGATGGCGTTACCAATCCGCAGGCAGTGAAATATCTGCGCGAGATGCATCCGGGAGAGCGCCTGGTGATCTACCATACCGGCGATGAGCGGAGTGCCGTCGGAACCGCGGCGGTGGTCAATGTCGATGCGAGCGATCCCCGTGTTCCTATCGTCCGGATTCGCTGTGGAAAGCCGATTGCGCCCAAGACGCTGGATGAGATGAAAGAGAAGAAGCTGTTCGCCGACTCGCCGCTGCTGCGGCAGGGAAGACTTTCGGTTGTTCCGCTTACCGAATCGCAGTTTAAGTGGCTTACCGGCTAACGAGGACAGCACGACTGACTCAGTCTGTCATTCTTACCTGAGCTTGTCGAAGGGGAAGATCCAGAGAATCTGCGAAACCGATGGACTCCTCTTTGCGTTCAAAATTGATAAGCCACCTCATTCTTTACAGAAAGTGAATCTGGTTCCAAACCATGCTACGTTTTTCGACCGCAGGCGAATCCCACGGCGAATGTCTCATTGCAACGGTTTCCGGCATGCCGGCTGGCGTGCCCATCGATGAAGCCAAAATCAATCGCGAACTGTGGCGAAGGCAGCAGGGCTATGGCCGTGGCGGCCGGATGCGTATCGAACGCGACACGGCGCATATCCTTTCCGGCGTTCGTCACGGAAAGACGATCGGATCGCCGATTGCCATCCGCATCGAAAATAACGACTGGAAGAACTGGACCGAGATTTTGCCGGTCAGTGAAGGCGATCCTTCGAAGTACAAAGCTGTCGCTTCACCGCGACCCGGCCACGCCGACCTGGCGGGTGCGATAAAGTACGATTTTCCCGATGCGCGCTATGTTCTGGAGCGAGCGTCGGCGCGTGAATCGACGGCCCGGGTGGCTGCTGGCGCCATCGCGACGCAACTTCTAGTTATACTTAATATATTTGTTGCAAGTCACGTGATCCGCGTAGGATGCGAGGAGCTTGATCGCGAGGCTACATGGACGGAAATCGCAGCCCTGCAGCAACGGGAAGAGGTCTTGCTGAACTGTGTCGACCAAGCTGCCGAGCAGCGGATGAAGGCAGTGGTCGATCAGGTGCTGCGGACTGGTGATTCGGTCGGCGGAGTTTTTGAAGTAGTCGCGCACGGCGTTCCGCCGGGTTTGGGAACGTATGCCAACTGGGACGAGCGGCTGGATGGGCTGCTGGCCGCGGCAGTCATGTCTCTTCAGGCGGTGAAAGCTGTGGAGATTGGCCGGGGTGTCACGGCGGCTGCGGCGTTCGGCTCCAAAGTGCATGATGCGATCCATTACTCTGCGGAAAATGGCGATCCCGAGAAGCACACGCGCTTCGCGCGTGAACAGAACAACGCCGGAGGTATCGAGGGCGGTATTTCCAACGGCGAGGATGTTATCGTTCGAGGCTATCTGAAACCAATCTCTACATTGCGCCGTCCCCTGGCTTCGGTCAGCTTCGCAACCCGCGAGGAGGTCAAAGCCGCATATGAGCGATCAGATGTCTGTGTGGTTCCCGCGGCTGGAGTGGCTGCCGAGGCCATGGTTGCCCTGACCCTGGCGAAGCTTGCATGCGAAAAGTTTGGAGGCGACTCGCTGCGCGAAATGATGCGAAACTATCAAGGATACTGCGACCAGATTCGCAATTTCTGATGAGGGTAGTTCGAAGGACAGAAACAGTTCAGATGATTTATCCGATAGTGAAATTCCCCGACCCGATCCTGCAACAGCCTGCCGAGCCAGTCACAGTGTTCGACGCGGAGCTGCGCAAGCTCGTCGACGATATGTTCGCTTCCATGTACGACGCGCAGGGGATTGGGCTGGCGGCCCCGCAGATCGGAATTTCGAAGCGCCTGACGGTGATCGATATCAGTTTTCAGAAGGATCCCAAGCAGAAAATCGTTCTGATCAATCCTGAAATCGTCGACAAAAAAGGCAAGCAGGTGGAGGAAGAGGGCTGCTTAAGTTTGCCCGAGATTCGCGACCGTGTCGTGCGCGCTGCAGAGGTGAAAGTCCGGGCACAGGATGCCGACGGCAATCTCGTTGAGGTGGAGGGTAAGGAACTACTGTCGCGGGCGCTGCAGCACGAGATCGATCACCTGGATGGAATCCTTTTTATCTTTCGTCTCAGCCGCCTGAAACGCGATCTGCAATTGCGTAAGATCCGCAAACTGCAGAAAGCGGGCGACTGGTAGCGCGATGCGCCTCGTCTTCTGCGGGACCCCGCAGTTCGCCGTTCCAACCCTGCAGGCTTTGCTGAAGGACGGCCATAACGTGGAGCTGGTCCTATCGCAACCGGATCGTCCAAGCGGACGCGGGATGGAGGTCCAAATCTCTCCCGTCAAACAGTTCGCCCTCGAACGTGACTTGGCAATCGAGCAGCCGGAAAAAATCCGCAACAACGCGGAACTGCAAGACCGTCTTCAGCAGATTGCTCCGGACGCGATCGTTGTCGTCGCTTACGGACGCTTGATTCCGCCCTGGATGCTTGCGCTGCCACGCCTGGGTAACCTGAACCTGCACGCATCGCTGTTGCCGAAATATCGCGGTGCCGCACCCATCCAGTGGGCTGTGGCCAACGGCGAAACCGAGACCGGCGTCACCACGATGCGAATGGACGAAGACCTCGATACCGGCGATATCCTGCTCCAAAATCGTGTGCCGATTTTGCCCCACCAGACCTCAGTGGAGCTGTCGCCGATGCTTGCCGCAGAAGGTGCGGAGCTAATGGTACGAACGATTGCCGGTCTTGCTGCGGGTACGCTCCGCGGCAGCCCGCAAGATCACACAACCGCGACACTCGCACCGATTCTGACTCGGGAAGATGGCCGTATCGACTGGACCCGGCCGTCAGGACAGATATACAACCGCTGGCGAGGGTTTCAGCCCTGGCCGGGCGCGTTCACTTCTTTTCGCGGGAAGAAGCTGAGCACACATGCGACTGCGCATCGCCAATCAATTGGAACAAAAAGCCAGCAGTCTCAGGAGTACTGTTGCGGAACGGAAATCGCCTGTTTGCCGCTTGCGGTGAAGGCACCTGGATTGAGTTGCTGGAGTTGCAACTGGAAGGCAAGCGCCGGATGCCTGTGGAAGCCTTCCTGAATGGCTTTGCGTTTGCGCCCGGCGAGCGGCTGGGCTGAGCGCGATGTATGCCCCCATTGCACCCGCGCGCCAGGCGGCGTTCGAAATTCTCCTTAAAGTTGGCCGGGAACAAGCGAACAGCGACAGCCTGCTGCATTCGCGCGCGATCGACGAGCTGACTCAAGCCGATCGCAATCTTTGCACGACGCTGGTGCTCGGGACGCTGCGCTGGCAACGTGTTTTGGATGTGGAGTATCGCCGTTTTCTGGCACGTCCCGGTCTTGTGCTGCCGGAGAACGCGATGCTGGCGCTTCGAGTTGGCGCCTACCAGCTTTTGTTCCTCGATCGTATTCCCGCTCATGCGGCCATCTTCGAATCGGTGGAATGGACAAAGCATTCGGACGCGGCGCGACAGGCTGGCCTGGTGAATGCCGTACTGCGCAAAGTCGCCGCACTGCCGAAGCAGCGCAGCTTTGACGCCGAACTTGCCTATCCAGAGTGGATGGTCGCCCGCTGGCGCAAAATGTATGGCGCGCAGACCTGCAGGCTGATTTGCGAGCATGGGCAGCAAGAGCCCCGTGCCGCACTGCGGTTGCTTGCGCCAGATGCGGAACCCGCGCTTCTTGCTGCGGGTTTCACTCTGGAACCGGGTTCGTTTCTGGCGAAAGCGCGTTTCCTTGCGGCTGGCTCCATTTCCGACCGAGGTTCAAATCAGATTCATGCCCAATTTCAGGATGAAGGATCGCAACTCGTGGCGGAGCTGCTGGGCAAAGGCTCGCGCATTCTGGATTGCTGCGCGGCTCCCGGCGGCAAAACCGCTGTACTGGTGCAGAACAATCCGGAAGCAGAATTGCTGGCCTGCGATATACATTCACGGCGGCTGGCTGTGATGCAGGCAAGGCTCGCTTCGCTGATTCCACAGGATCGGATCGAGTATCGTGTGGCGGATGCCGCGAAGCTCAGCGGCATTGGCCCGTTCGACAGAATTCTTTGCGATGTCCCATGTACGGGAACGGGAACGCTGGCCCGCAATCCGGAAATTCGCCATCGGCTCGAATTGCGCGAGCTTGGCCGCCAGGCGGAACGGCAGCGGATGATTCTCGCGGCATCCCTGCGCCTGCTTGCACCCGGTGGACGATTGCTCTACTCCACCTGCTCTCTGGAGCCGGAAGAGAATGAAGCCGTTGTCGACGCTTGCCTCGCAGCGGGTGAGTTTTCCCCGCGCGACTACCGCAAAATCGACTTACGCGCGGAATTCGAGCGGCTGGAGGAGCAGGGAATCGTGCAGGGCGAAGCCGTCTCAGAGCTTCGCGCCACCGCTTTCCGCAATGGATATCTTCGGACTTTGCCCGGCCTGCATCCCTGCGACGGATTTTTTGCCGCCTTGATCGAGCGCGGCTAGATAAGCATCCTCATGGCTGGACGGTCAGCTGAATCGTTGATCCCGCAGAAATGCGGCTGCCCGCGGAAGGAATCTGAGCGATGACCGTTCCGGACGGGGCCGAAGACTGCTTCGATGCGGGCGCAGCTATAGATCCTTGTGCGCTCGGAGCGGGCGGTTGCGTTGGATTTGCCGTGGATTGGTTCGCCGCAGGCACAGCGGACGCCGTGGTGGATTGGCTCTGCAACGGAGCCAGTTGGAATCCGGCGTGAAGAATCGTCAACGCGGCCATGGAAAAGGTTTCTCCCGTCAGATCCGGCATAACGCTAGCCTCCTGCTGCGATGGAGATGCCTGCGCCACCAGCAGAGCGATCCCGGGGCCTTGTATGTCTGTCGCTCCCGGCAGCGGTGTTTGCGCCACGATTGTATTTTCCGCGGCGTAGCCATACGGGATCGCGGCAATGTCGCCCACCTGCAGCCCAATTCGCCGGATGGTAATGGTTGCCATGTTTTGGTCCATCCCCTCGAGGGCCGGAATCGCGGTTTTCTGCGGTCCCAGACTGACTGCGATTTGTACCCGCCAGGATTTGCGAACCAGCGTCCCGGGTGCTGGGTTTTGCGTCAGAATATGGCCAACCGGCTGGGTCGTGCTGTAGAAGTGACCATCGATAGCAGTTTCGAGACCACGCGCATGCAGTTGCGTAACGGCCTGCGCCAGGGAATATCCGGACAGCGCGGGAACGCGCACTTCCGCTCCGTGAATCGCGAGCCGCATCGTAATCAGCGCGGAAACGAGCGCGATTGCGAGCAGCGCGAGAACAGCCGAGAGTGCGCGAAATAATTGCCGCATGAGAGTCAGCTTATTTTATTCGCGTCGGGCGTGAAGCACGCATGAATCTTCTCTCCTCATGGCGTTGCTCCCATTTATATGAATCCTTGTGTAACCCTGAGCAACGGGAGGCGATAACTGTTTTGGATCCTTCGCGATGTTATCGAGCATTATCAGTGGCGGGTTCGGGATGAATAAACACTCGGCTGATTTGCGGCATTTCCGCCTTCACGCGATCCTCAAATGCGGTAATCAGCGAGTGAACATCGGACATGCTGCGGTCGTCGGGCAGGGTGCAGTGACAGGAAATCTGCATCCGGTCTCTGGCATTCGACACCACCACATCATGCACATCGAGGATGTTCGGAAATTCGGCGGCAATGCGACGCAGTTCCGCTTCCAGTGCCGCATCCTGACTTCGCCGCGCTTCGACTTCGATATGGCCGCGCTCACTTTCGATATGCGTCAGGATGGTGTCTATCTCCGGAACATCGGCGCGAGTCTCGCCCTCGATGGTTGTCACCAGCGCGTGCGCTTCCCGCAGGCTTAGAGACTCGGGAAGCTCAAGGTGCTGTTCAAGATGCAGTTTTGCGTTGTAGTGCTGCACGCTCAGGTCGTGTACCGAGAGATCGTGACGCGCGGCGACGGCGCGCACACGATCGAAAATGCTCTCCGATCTTCCGGCGCGGGGAACAACATTCACCATTACGTCTGCTTCCGGAAGAATGCGATGCACCGCATCCGCCACCTGCTCTTTCATCTGCTCGGTGCGCTGAAAGGTAAGATTGCGGGGCATCCCGACCGTGAGGTCCGCAAAATAATGGTTCCCTGCTAGGCGAAGACGGACGCGTTCGACGCCGACAATGTCCGGCAACTGCCGCAACGATTCTGTGACCCGGCGGCGCGTTTCCACCGGAGCGGCATCGGTCAGGATATCGACGGTCTGCCGCGCAAGCTGCCAGCAGACTTTTAAAATTATTATCGACACAATAACTGCGGCCAGCGGATCGCCGAAAGACAGCCAGCGCAGATGCCAGTGTTGCGACGCGGCGCCAGCCAGCAATCCGCCAATCACCGCGAGACTCGACCAGATATCCATGCTGAAATGCAAAGCGTCTGCTTCAAGCGCTTGGCTACGTGTCTGCCGGGCAACGCGGCCCAGAGCGCGAGATCGAAAATAGTCGACCGCCATGGAAAGCACCAGCACGGCAAAGGGCCAGATCGAAAGGCGCAGGGGAGGATGGTGGCGAAGAATCCGCTCGACGGCCTCGGCCACGATCCACAGGACAGAGGCAATCATCAGCAAAGTCTCCGTAAACGCCGCGAGGTTCTCCATCTTTCCATGGCCGTAGGTATGAGCCTCGTCTGCGGGCCGGTCGGAGATCATGACAGAAGCGAGAATGATGCAGGAGGCAACCAGGTCGAGGCCGGAATGGGCGGCCTCGGACAACATGCCGATGCTGCCGCTGGCCAGGCCTGTCCACAGCTTCAAAAATGCCATCAACGCCGCAACCAGCAGCGAAATGGCTACCGTGCGCTTTTTCGCCGTTGCGCTGGAGACCATGCGGCCGGAGTTGAAAGCGATGCGTGCCATGGTATATCGACCCACTGGAAATATGAGCGGAGTCAGTCTAGTTGATGCGGGTGCCCCATTCTAGCTGCATCTTTTTACCGCTAGATCTCGGAAGATATGGAGCCGGATCAGTCTAGTTGATGCTCATGCTTTCACAGCACGGTACAGACCCGCAATGCCAAAGGTGTAAGGTGTCCAGGTCGCGTCGCGGAATCCGCACGCGCGCATCATGGCGAGCATTTCGTCGGGTGCCGGAAAGCGCTCAACCGACCGCGGCAGGTAGGCATAGGAGCCTGCAGAGCCCGAGAGAAGCCTGCCGATGCGTGGCAGAATACGCCGGAAATAAAACTGGTAGACGCCGCTGAGCAGGCCTTCGGGCTCGCTGAAATCGAGAATGCCCACTTCACCGCTGGGCCGCAGGACGCGTCGGATCTCGTTGAGCCCGGCCTCATAGTTGGCGAGATTGCGGAACCCGAAGGCGCTGGTGATCAGATCGACGGAATTGTTATCGATTGGCATATGGAGCGCGTCGGCTTCGATAGTAATTACGCGAAAGGACGAGATTTCGAGCGAGAAGAATTTTTCCCGCGCTCGTTCCAGCATGTTCTGGGCAAAATCGAGCGCCACAACAGGTCGGCTGTTTGCAGGCCGCAATCGCAACAATGCCAGCGTCATATCGCCGGTTCCACAGCACATGTCTACTACGGAAGCATCCGGTTTTTTCAGGATATGAGAAAAGGTGCGCGCCGCCCGCCGCCACCACAGCCGATCCACATTTGCCGACAAAACGTGATTTAACAGATCGTAACGTGGCGCGATACTGTTGAACATCGATCGAACAGCAAGGCTGGCGCTCTGTTCATCGACCGAGCCCGGCGGCTCGGCTCCATGGGCCGGGCCGCTCATATGCCGCGCTCTTTCATAATGTGCAGCATGGATTCGATTGCCGCCAGCAGTTCCCGCTGGCTGACATCCTCCACTACGATAGCCTTTCCGATCGCGACCGGCAGCACGAATCGATGTACCGTCTGCAGATGTTTTTTGTCCGCGGAAGTCCGCTCCAGCAGCGCGGTTGCCGTCGCGCGGAAGCGCGGAAAAGGACCAAGGCGAAACAGCAGCTGTTCGATGCGGCTGCCTTCTGCGGGCGAGAGCGATTCCCGCGCAATCGCCAGATGCACCGCGGCGACCATTCCCCAGGCCACCGCCTCCCCATGCAGCAGGCCACGATAATGAGTAACGGCTTCGATCGCATGACCGACGGTGTGGCCCAGGTTCAAGAGCATCCGCCGGCCGCTTTCGCGTTCATCTTCGCCAACAATATCCGCTTTAATCTGAACCGAAGTTTTTATCGCTTGAGTGAGCGCCTTGTCCTCGCCTGCCAGAAGCTTGTCCAGATTGCGCGCCAGCCAGTTGAAAAAATGAGCATCGTCAAGCACAGCCGCTTTCACGCTCTCCACCAGTCCAGCACGAAGCTCCGAAGACGGCAGGGTGGAGAGAATTGCGGGATCAACAAAAACCGCGAGCGGGTGATGAAAGCTGCCGATCAGATTTTTTCCGATGCGCAGATTCACTCCCGTTTTGCCGCCAATCGACGAATCGATTTGCGCCAGATAGGTAGTCGGCACCTGGATATAGCGAATCCCCCGCATGTAGATCGCGGCCAGAAAGCCGGTCATGTCGCCAATAACCCCGCCGCCGAACGCGACCAGCAATGCATCGCGCTTGGCTCCGGCGCGGCTCATCTCTTCGGCCAGGCGTTCCACCGTTGTAAGGCGCTTGTGTTGCTCTCCGGCAGGAATAAATAGAACGTTTACCCGAATTTGTCTGGCGGAAAAGGACGCCAGAAACCGCTCGCTCCAGAGGGACCATATCTCAGGGGAAGTGACCACAAAAATAGAGCCGCTGCAGACCGCCGCAGGCGTTAATATGCCCCGCAAGTTTTTCCAGCAGCCGGGGTCGGACGAAAACCGAATATTCGGCCGATGCAGTTTGAACCGGAATCGAATGCATGCTGATTTTCATCGTACCCCACGCCTCACATCCGTCTGGCCGCATCGACGCCATTTACACGGAATGCATTTCGTCAGCGTGCTACCCTCGAAATCGTGGAGAGAGTCTTTATTGTCTCGTTGGATCGTTGTCGGCGCGGGAATTGCGGGCCTGCGCGCCGCGCTTACCCTGTCCAGCTCGGTGGAAGTGACGCTGATCACGAAGGAAGTCGCGTCGGAATCGAATACCCATTATGCGCAAGGCGGTATCGCGGTCGCGATGGGTGGACGCTAAAGATATCGAGCTGCACGAAAAAGATACGATCGACGCCGGAGACGGCCTGGTGTTTGAGCCGGCGGCACGGCTGCTGGTAGAGGAAGGTCCTGCGCGTGTCTCGGAGTTGCTGGACTGGGGCACGAACTTCGATCGCGATCACGGAGACCTGATGCGGACGCGCGAAGGCGCCCACAGCTTGCCGCGTATTCTGCATGCCAATGGCGACGCGACTGGCAGGGAAATCGGGCGCGCGCTGCTGGAGCGCGTACGCCGCAAACCCAGAATTCACCTGCATGAACGGGTAACCACCTGCGATTTGATCGTGCGCGATGGCCGTGTGGTTGGCGTCACCGCGCTCGACGCATCGGGCAAGCCGGTGCAGTTTGTCGGAAGCGGGGTTTTGCTGGCGAGCGGCGGCGCGGGCCAGGTCTATAGCGATACCACCAATCCGCCGGTGGCGACGGGGGACGGAATCGCGATGGCTTATCGAGCCGGCGCGGAAGTATCCGATATGGAGTTTTATCAGTTTCACCCGACCGCTCTGGGGATCCCCGAAGCGCCGCGTTTTCTGCTGTCGGAAGCGCTGCGCGGTGAAGGCGCCTACCTGCGCAATAGCCGAGGCGAACGCTTCATGGAGCGCTATCATCCGTTGGCAGAGTTGGCCCCGCGAGATGTGGTGGCGCGAGCGATTACCCACGAAAGCTTGGGGGATTCGCCGGACGCAAAGCCGCTTCCGGTATATCTCGACATGCGCCACATCCATGGGAAAAATCTGGACGCACGCTTCCCGGGAATCTCTTCTTTCCTGAAAAAATATAACCTCGAACTCGGGCGCGATCTTATTCCCGTCCGGCCCGCAGCGCACTACATGATGGGCGGCGTGCGCACAGATTTATCCGGCCGCACCACGCTGCCGGGCCTGTATGCGGCGGGTGAGGTGGCCTGTACCGGCGTTCACGGAGCGAACCGGCTCGCTAGCAATTCCTTGCTGGAAGGGCTGGTCTTCGGGGCGCGCGCGGGAGAAGCAATCTTGCAGGAGGAGCTCTCCTCGAACGCTCTTGCGTTTTGTTGAAACCAATTCCGCAGCTGCGAAAAACGAACTTGCGCAGCATACCTTGAGTAGTCGCACATCAGAGCTGCGGCAACACTTGCGGGATCTTATGTGGCTGCACGCCGGCCTGTTGCGCGACCAGACCGGGCTCGTCGCCATGCAATCGGAATTGGATGCCATGCGCCCTCAGCTCCCGGCTGCTTCCACGCGGGAAGATGTTGAGCTGCGCAATCTGCACACGGTCGCGGAGCTGATCACGGCCTCTGCCCTGGCGCGGAAAGAGTCACGAGGCGCGCATGCGCGAACGGATTTTCCTGGGCACAACCCGGCCCCGGCGCGGCACTCCCGCATGGTCCACGGAAAAGTTGACCTCATCGACTTCACGTAACCATCGGATTCAATGGAGCGGGTTCCGTAAGCACTGACCAGACTGCGGTGATCGCGACCGCGGAGCCAACGACGGCGAGCGAAATCCAGATCGGCAGAGCCAGAACGTGGGCCAGTATCATTTTCAGGCCGACAAAGGCCAGAATTGCCACTAATCCATAGCGCAACTTATGCAGCCGTTCCAGTGCCGCAGCCAGCGTGAAATAAAGAGAGCGCAAACCCAGTACCGCGAAGATATTCGATGAATAGACCACAAAGGGATGGTGGGAAACAGCGAGCACTGCAGGGATCGAGTCCGTCGCGAAAACTACATCGGTCGCCTCGATCGCAATGAGAGCGACCAGCAATGGAGTGAAGCGCAGCCGGCCGCCGGTCCTAACCAGGAATCGGTCGCTTTCTTCAGGATGTTCGGTGACAGCCATGGGAAGTTTCCGCATGAGCCATTGAATCGCTCCTGGAGGTTTTTCTGTATGTGGTCCCGGCGGACACTCCAGCGACTCCCGAAACAGATGCCATGCCGTGTAGAGCAGAATCGCGCCGAACAGATAATTCATCCACGCAAACGCATCCAGCAGCCGGATACCAACAAAGATCATCACGGCGCGCAGGATGATGGCTCCCAGCACGCCGGCAAAAAGAACGCGCCGTTGCTGCGAAGCCTGCAATCCGAAGGCGCGGAACAGCACCAGAAACACAAAAAGATTGTCGATGCTGAGCGCTTCCTCTATTCCATATCCGGTCAGATATTCCAGCGCGTATTGCGGCAATAGAACCCGGTAGACCAGCAGCGCGAACAATACTGCCGCGAGCACCCAGAGAGCCGTAAGCCAGTACGATCGGCGGGTAACCGTAGCGGCGGGAAGCGATCCGCGCGTCAGAAAAAAATCCGCGAAGAGTAGTGCGAAAACGAGCACGTGGAAAACGATCCACAGCCATACAGGCGCGCCGCCGAGTGTGGAATCAAGCATGATGAACGCTGGTATGCATCATTGATTCAGCGTGGTTCTCGCGATATCCCTAGCGCTGGTTGAGCAGGTGAATGGTTTCAAGTACCGTCTGCCCGACTACGGCCAGGCTATGTGCGCCGACTTTGTCCATCGTGTCCTCCGCGGTGTGATGATAGCCGTCGGGATGCATCATGTCGTGCGGCCCGTAATCGATGTCGATAATGTCGGCGCTGGGAACGCCGCGTTGAACAAAAGGCAGATGATCGTCCTGAATCGCATTTGGGCGGGCAAAGAAATAAGACTGATCGCCCTCTCTTTTCGCCGCCGTATCGATTAGATCAAGCAGCCACGGCGTCGAGTTCTGGTCGCGGTCGATATCGAGATTTTTGTCGCCGATCATATCCAGCAGAAGAAACGCCTTGATCCGCTTCAATGTTCCATCGCGTTCCCATTTGGCGGCTAAATGGCGGCTGCCATAGAGGGAATCCGTGTTCGACCACTGCTGGATCGCTTCCTCGCCATCGAAAAATACCAGCCAGACGCTGTAACCATCCAGCTTGCGTCCACGCAGAGTATTCGCCATCTCGATCAGCAGGCCGGTGGTGGATCCGCCATCGTTGGCGCCCAAGTAATTGATATTGCGCAGCGGATAATTGGTTTCGTAATGCGAGGCCAGCACGATCACGCCGTCCTTTTTCCCGGGAAACTTCACGATGAAGTTATGCATTGTCATCGCCCCGGCCGGCGTGTTGGTGGTGAATGTGTCTTCGACAAGATTGTCTTTCGAAAATTGCTTTTTCAAGAAGTTCTCGGCGCAGACGTGTCCGGCACTTCCGACCCAGCGGGGACCACAGCTCACAAACTGCTGTGCGTATTGATACGCCCTACCGCCATTGAACTGTGCGGGTGAAGCTGGGCGCGACCTGTGGCCATTCTGCGCACCGGAAACGCAGGTGAATCCCATGCAGCCAATAGTGAAAACCGCTGGCAATACCAGCCTTATTCGCTGCCTGAGCATCAAACCCCCTGCTTTGCGTTTTTCAGCTTATTCCGACGATCAGGATGAACCATATGCGCCACGCCGATGCTGAGGAGATAGAGCATCAGCATCGGCGTCGCGAAGATGCACATGCTTAGCGGATCGGGTGTCGGAGTAATGATGCCCGCAATAATAAAGATGACCAGGATGGCGTAGCGAATGTTCTTCCACAGCCATTTCGGGCTGACGATCCCGAACAGCGCCAGGAAAAAAACGAGAATCGGCAGTTCGAAAACAATCCCCAGACCGAGAATGACGGTCGAGAACAACTCCATATACTCCCCGATGGTGACCATCGGGGTGAACTGCTTACTGTAGCCGATGAGAAACTCGAGCGCTCCCGGATACACAAACTGGTAGCCAAAATAAGCTCCGGCCAGGAAGAGTCCAACCGTCGCGGCCATAAAGGGAACTACGTATCGCTTTTCGTTTTGATACAGGCCCGGGGCGATAAACAACCACACTTGGTACAGAATGAAGGGCGAGGCAAGAATAATCCCGCCGAACAATCCGATCTTCAGATAAAAATTGAAGCCATCCATCGGATTCAGATAGACAAGTTTGGACGGGAGATGATGAGCGTTCAAAGCCTTGGTGATTGGCGCAATCATTAAGGCAGCGATTTGATCGTGGAATCCGTAAGCGGCGGCAAAGCCCACTGCGATCGAAAAAAGAGAATAGATCAGGCGCTTGCGTAGCTCCTGGAGATGTTCGAGCAGGCTCATGCCGGGCAATTCAGCCCGTTCACCCACAGCGGTGCGAGCGCGATCCAGCAGATCAACCATGTGTGACTTCCGCCTCGGTCGGGGCAGAATCTCGGTCGGACGATGCCGCTTCTTCCGAGGGGGGCTCCGGGATTTCCTGCCCGAAAGAAGGAGTGGTCGGCACTGAATCGGTAAATGGCACTGTGGTTCGCGGCTGTGATCCGGGTGCCGGACTAATCGCGATCGGAGAAGAAGTCCCAGACTCGGGATCAACTTCGTTGCCGGAGTTCTCTCCCGTAAATTCTGGATTTTCTAGTCCCTGATCCGAGCCGTTCATTCCGAAAGGAGGAACCGGTGTGGAGTTGAGTTCGGATGTATCCACGGTGTCGATATTTGGATATTGCCCGACCGGGATATTCTCCGCCAGGTCAGCAGATTCCGGTAGAACGGCGCCGGAATTGACCGAACTTAACGGTTCCACAGGTTCACTGGCAGGCTGGGAAATAGTCGATGGGGCGCTACGCTTCTCGGCGAACTCTACCTGTCGTAACTCCTCTTCAATCTGGTACTTGAATTCGTTGCTGGCCCGCCGGAATTCTCCCACCAAACGCCCAAGTTGCCGACCGATCTCCGGCAGCTTCTTGGGACCGAAAATGATCAGGGCCAGAACGAAGATAAAGACTGTATCGGGCAGACTCATCGAATTCCATCATACTCAGTGAACTTGCGGCGAACAATCGGACGCTAGGAAGAGCAACGTAGATCGCGGCAGGTTCTCGCCAATCATCTGGGGAACGGCGGGAGTCGAAAAAAGGATTCTGCAAACGCCGCCGTATTACAATGAAATGAATGGAATGTCTCTCTGGATGAATCTTATCGTCCGGCAAAACGTCCAATATATGTGTTGCAACATCCCCGTGGGTTGGGGGAAACGGCGGATCTCGAACCGGTTCTCAGCGAATCCACTGCAACGGCAGTCATAAGCAATGCTTTCAACATCCCCGTTCCGCTGCGGAAATTGCAGGGAACTGAAGGCGGAAGATAGTGACAACACTTTTGGAATCCGTAGCAACTTTGCCTGTGGAATCCCTGCAGGAAGCCTGTTCTCTCGACAACTATCTTGCGATGCCGGACCATACGATGGATGCCCGCATTGCCGACGCGCGGTCCACGCTGGGGAAGAATGCGCTCATCCTCGGCCACCACTACCAGCGCGATGAAGTCATTCGCTTTGCGGACTTCACCGGCGATTCCTACAAGCTGTCGAAGATCGCCGCGGAATCGAGCAGCCGCTTTATCCTTTTCTGCGGCGTGCATTTCATGGCCGAGAGTGCCGACATTCTGGCCAAGCCCACCCAGCAGGTCGTGCTTCCGGATCTGAATGCCGGTTGCTCCATGGCCGACATGGCCGATATCTCGCAGGTGGAAGAGTGCTGGTCCAGGCTGGTTGCGGCCGGGCTCGACAAACCGGAATCCGGCGGATTGATTCCCTTGACCTATATGAACTCGACGGCGGCAATCAAGGCGTTTTGCGGTGAACGCGGCGGCCTGGTTTGCACCTCATCGAATGCCAAAGCAGCTTTTGACTGGGCGTTTGCGCGGGCAAAACGCGTTCTGTTTCTCCCCGATCAGCACCTGGGGCGCAACACGGCTTTCGCCATGGGAATCCCACGCTCGGAAACCGTGGTGTGGGACCCGTATCAGATCAACGGCGGTCTGACTCCCGACCGGCTGCGCTCGGCGCGAATCATTTTGTGGAAAGGGCATTGTTCCGTACACCAACGATTTCTGCCGGAGCATGCAGACAAAGTACGCGCGGCGTATCCGGGCATTCAGGTGATCGTACATCCGGAGTGCCGCCTCGAACTCTGCCAGAAGGCGGACGCGATCGGATCGACAGAGCGGCTGATCAAAATTATTGAGGACGCACCCGCGGGTTCCATGTTTGCCGTCGGTACAGAAATTCATCTGGTGAACCGGCTCGGCAAACGGTTCGCTCCACTGGGCAAGAAAGTCATCACGCTCGACGACTCCGGATGTTTGTGCACCACCATGTTTCGCATCTCGCCACAGCACCTTGCCTGGGCGCTCGAAAATCTGGTAGAAGGCCGTGTGGTCAATCGCATTCGCGTCGGCGATGACATCAAGTATTGGGCACGAGTAGCATTGGATCGTATGCTGGAAATTCGGGGGTAGCAGATGAAAACCTTTTCGCTCGACGAAGCTCAGACGCTGATTCCGGTGCTGGAATCGCTGATGAAAAACGCGATCGACTCGAAAAATACAGCTGAAACCGTTGCCGAGGAGTTGCAACAACTCAGCCAGCGCATTTTCATGAATGGCGGAACCCTGGTCCGCATCGCGCAGGTGGCGAAAAGGCGCGCCCAGCATGACAAAGCCGTGCAGCAGGTAAAAGATACTCTGGCCGAGATTGACTCGATCGGCGTGCAAGTAAAAGATCTTGATGCCGGGCTGCTCGATTTTCCCTGCCGCCTGGGCGAAGAGATCGTTCTACTGTGCTGGAAGATGGGCGAGACGGAGATTCAGCATTGGCACACGATCGATTCGGGGTTCAGCGGACGCCAGTCTCTGGATGAGCGCTTTCGCCGTCCGCACAAGCCGAAGCCCAATTAAGACACGGCGCGTCCAATAGGAGCTTTTCTGGTCGAGAGCCGAGTATCCCCGCAATGCGCTTATGGCCGACTGACAGCGAAATCCTTGCAGGGTTCATTGAATCGGACAAATACATAATGGGCACGCCCATCGATCAATCCTGAAGTCAGCCATCGACCAGTAGTTACGTCCTCCTTTATCGGCATCCAACAAGTAATGCGCATCCTTCTCCGCGGGCTCGCCGTTTGTTTGATTGCTGCTGTGCCTGCAATGTCGGGCTGTAAAGGTTTCTTTATTCCGGTTTGCCAGGCGAACAACGACTGTAACAGCACGACCACAACGGGGACCACAGGAACGACCGGCACGACTGGAACCACAGGTACTACGGGCACCACTGGAACTACAGGAACGGCCGGCACTACAGGAACCACAGGGACTACAGGCACTACAGGAACCACAGGTACTACCGGCACTACGGAACCACAGGTACTACCGGCACGACTGGAACCACAGGTACTACGGGCTACTGGGACTCGGGACCACTGGAACCACGAGCACAACGGGAACTACCGGAACGGGAACCAGTCCGGTGGTCCCGTCTTACCTGTACATGGCGAACGCGAGGACCGGAACCGTGGGCGCGTACTCCGTAGCTTCCGGGCAGATCACCCAATCCACCAAACCGGTTTCCACACCCACTTCGACCCCAAGTGCGGTAGCAGCAAAGCCGGACAGCAATCTGCTGTTTGTCGCCACCGCCTCCGGCTCAATTTATGCCTATTCAGTCGGGAGCGGCGGAACAATGCAGCTTGCGAATCGTGGCACTTCCGTAGCGACTGTTCCGAACCCGACTTCAATGGCGATGGATCGTTCTGGAAGCCTGCTGTTCGTTCTTTCGGCGAGTTCCTTGGAGCTCCATGTATTTGAGGTCGACTCTTTGAACTCAAATGGAAACGGGTATTTGGTTCCCGCGTCCCAGGGCGTGATTCGACTCGACCAGGGCCAGCCCTCGCAGGTTTTCACTACGCCCGACAATCAGCATCTTTTCGTGGCACTCGGAGCGGGCGGAGTGGATGCATTCGCTCTGAATGCAGGCAGCGCGCTGGTACAGGATCGCGTCTACATCGCTCCGCTCCATCCAGGTAGAGACCGAGACACCGCGATCACCACCGACAATACGTTCCCGATTTCTCTATGTGGCTGAATCCGGCGCCGGAATCCGTGTGTTGAGTATCAATGATGGCTCATTTGCAGATATTTCCGGTTCGCCGTTTGCCTCACAGCTGGGTGGGCCTTCATCTTTGATTGTCGATCCGGCCAACTCCGCTCTCTATGCCGCTTATTCCGCATCGAATTTGATTGCGGGATATGCACTCGGCTCCGACGGAGTATTGACTGCAGCGTCCAGGACGCCATTTTCAACCAGCGGCTTCCCAACCGCGCTCTCGCTCGACGCGAGCGGGGGATACCTGCTGGCCGTCTCCAGCGGCGTGGCTCCGGGTGTGCAGGTATTCCGTTTGAGCGACACTGCGGCCGGGGAATTTGCAAGCTCTCGCAGGAACCTGGCCTAATTGATTTTCATCTACCCCGACTTGCCAGTTATTGCTCGATGAAAGTAAATTCAGAAGCATCTTT
Source organism: uncultured Acidobacteriota bacterium (assembly GCA_963823295.1). Taxonomy (GTDB): domain Bacteria; phylum Acidobacteriota; class Terriglobia; order Terriglobales; family Acidobacteriaceae; genus JAKAAZ01. Next base: position 83,594 of record CAWGLF010000014.1, on the reverse strand, counting down.
GGATTTACGTTCAGGAGCATTCCCAATGAGGAACTTTCTTGGGGCACTAGGATTCAGCATATTGGCGTTGATAATATGCGGGTGCGAAACCGGCACATTCGGCACGCTCAATCCGCGCACCACCGTCCCGAAAAATTTACAAGCGACGGCGATGAGCTTGAGTGCCACTTCGTTCGACTTTGGCGGCAACGTCGTGAACAGCACTGCGTTGCAGAAAGTTGTAACAGTCACGAATACCGGCAGCGCTACGCTCGGGTTGGCGCCGGCGCTTACAGGCGACGCGAGTTTCAGTGTCGATCTCTTCCCCTCTTGCGGCACCTTACTGCCGGCGGGCGCCAGCTGCGATATGGTAGTCAGTTATACCCCGGTTGCGCCTGGGCAGCAAAGGGCTACGTTGAACCTGAATCCCGCCAACGTGCCGTCCGGCACGCCATCGGCAGTGGCGATTACCGGAACCTCCGCCGTGCTTCAGGCCGGCACAGTGAAACCGACGAACAATCCCCAGGTCGCGCTCTATACCGTTACCTCCCCATTTCCCGCCAAGGTGTCCGTCCGCTTTGGAAGCGTCCGATACGGGATCTCAACATGGTCAGTGATATCGGACGGTGTCAACCCGACCAAAATATATGTCGCCGGGATGCTGGCGAATACGCAATATCACATGCAGGCCGTAATCAAGCTGGACAGTGGCGCGACCGTTACGGATGTAGACCATACTTTTACGACCGGTTCCTTCCCAACCGGCAAGCTTCCAAATATTGCAGTAAGCTTCCCGGGCGGAGGCTGGCCGCAGCCGGGAATTGAGGTGATGGATCAGGTTCTGCAGAAAGCCAATTCGAATAATATTCTTTCCGCCTATGCCACGGACCTGCGAGGAAACCTGATCTGGGGATACAACATCCCGGATGCGGACGCTTCGACCTCGGTGCAGGCGGTCAAGTTCATGCAGAACGGGGATGTCGCCCTGATCCTCTCTCCGGTACCGACATCAGGCGGCCCGGTGACCGGAAACACCCTGAGCGTATTGCGGGAGATTGATCTGGCCGGGAACACCGTCCAGCAGGTTTCGCTGAATGAGTTAAATCAGCGCTTATCCTCGGCCGGTTTCAATCTGACACTCGCCGATATCCATCACGATGTGACCCTACTGCCGAACGGTCATTTCCTGCTGATCGGCAGCGTGTTTGAAGAAATCGATCCTGTGGCGGGGTATACAGGCCCGCAGTATGTTCTGGGGGATGCAATCATCGATCTGGACCCAAGCATGAATCCTGTGTGGGTCTGGAATGAGTTCGACCATCTGGACGTCAATCGCCATCCCTATTTGTTTCCTGATTGGACCCATACGAACGCTGTAGTGTATTCGCCGAGCGATGGGAACATTCTTATTTCCATTCGCCACCAGAACTGGGTGATTAAAGTGAATTACGCGAACGGTACAGGCGATGGCAGCATCCTGTGGCGTCTCGGAGAGGGCGGCGATTTTACCCTCAAGAACGGCGCCGATCCAACCGACTGGGAATACGCTCAGCATTCGCCAGCTATCGTTGGTAATAACAGTGCCGGAACATTTCAGCTAACACTGATGGATAATGGCGACGATCGCATCTTTCCGCCGGGAGTGACCTGCGGAACTGGCTCCGCACCGCCGTGTCTTTATACGACGATTCCCATCTTTCAGATCGACGAGGCTGCCAAAACGGCGACTCTGGTTTTCCATCAGATTCTGCCGACGGCGAAGTATTCGCTGTTTGGCGGAAGCTCCAACGTTCTACCGAACGGCGACGTCGAGTACGACCTGTGTGACGTATCCGGTTCGGCTTCTGAAGTGGATGAAGTGACGAACAGCAGTTCTCCGCAGACGGTATGGAGGTTGTCGGAAACGGGAGCAAACCTCTATCGCGCGCACCGGATTCCCAGTCTGTATCCAGGCGTGCAGTGGAACGGAACGGAATTCTGACCGCTGTTCGCCGCACCCGCTGCAACCGCCGGTGGCATGTCCAATGCGTTCAGCCGTGTACTGGAGTAAACTGGCCTCACCTGTTCACTCGATGAGAGCTATTCTTGGAATCCGAACCCCGGCACGAGGAGCAGCGATTCTGCTGGCGATTTGTATTCCTGCACTTCTCGGCTGCGGCTCGGGTAAGTTTTTTGTACCGACCTGTCAGGAAACCAACAGTTGCGGAGGCGGCGGTGGTGGCACCTATAGCTCGTTTGCCTATGTGGCCAATGCAAATCTGGGATCGCTTGGCCTTTTTCCGATCCCTACGGCAAACTTCACCAGCCTGACCGGAAGCACCAGTGCTCTGGGTACACCCCCAACTGCGATTGCCGCCACTCCGACGGGAACGTTGCTCTATGTTGCAACCGCCCTCGGCCCCGTTTTGGTATATTCCATCGGGACGAACGGAGCTTTGACACAGGCGAACGGTGGCGCTCAGGTCGCTACCACCCTGAATCCGGTTTGGATGACGATCGATCCCAGCGGAAACTTTTTGTTTCTAATCTCTTCGAGTATTCCGACCCTTTTTGAGTACCAGATCGATACGTCCACGGGCGCGCTGACAGTGGTCAACGGTCAAGGAACTCCGCTCGATGCAGGTACCCCAAAACAGGTATACGTCACGCCCAACGATCAGAACGTTTATGTCGCACTCTCCAATGGCGGCGTTGATACATTTGCGTTCAACGCTTCCACAGGTGCTCTGTCGAACCAGCAGCACTTGTCTCCTCGTGTCTCAGGCGCCGGCGACAACGCAATCACCGCCGATAATACCTCGACGTATTTGTTCGTTGGCGAAGCCGGTTCCGGCATTCGGGTCTTCAACATTGGCGCGGCCGGCTCGTTGAAAGAAGTATCGGGCTCGCCGTTCCAGCAGTCGCAGCTGGGCCCCGCATCCATCGTCGTTGATCCCACGAATAGCTATGTTTATGTTGCCAACAGTACATCGAACGTCATCACCGGCTACTCGCTGGATTCCACCACAGGAGCGTTAACAGCGCTGCCCAGTTCCCCTTTTAAGACCGGGACCACGCCGGTTGCCATGTCCCTGGATTCGACCGGCCAGTATCTGCTGGTGATCTGTTCTAGCGGCAATCCGGACCTGCAGGTCTTCAGTTTTGATTCGAGCGTGGGTGGTCAGCTTGACTCGGTAACCACCACCACTACCGGAACAGACCCGGCAGGAGCTATTTCTCTTGCTGTCGTGCCGTAGCAGAGCCATTACGGAACAGGAACCTGCCGAATGATGGACCCATCTCGCCATAGCTCCACGTAGACTGGATTCCATACACGAAATTATGTCCGACGCTCCCCCTCAGATTCCGTTCGCTCTGGCTTTGCGCCGTTCAGTTGCCGCAGCCTTTCTCCTGTACATGCTCACGGGATTCGTGGGTTGCAGCCACTTCCATCCCATTTCCTCCCCGGAGTACGTCTATGTCACCGCTAAGCACATGTATCTGCGCGATCGCGTGGCCGTGGTCGCCAACCGGGTGGGGGAAGTGACCAACGGCGAGCGCCTCGAGGTGCTCGACCATGGCCGCCGGTTTCTCCGCGTAAAAACACCGCAAGGCGCGCAGGGCTGGATTGAAGAGCATGCCGTGATCGATCAAAAAGAATACGACGAGTTCCAGACCCTGGCGAAGCAGCACGCTGCAGAACAGCCCGTCGCGACGGCCGTGCTCTACAACGAACTGTATGTGCATCTGGCGCCGGGGCGAAAAACGCAACGTTTTTATCTGCTGCCGCCGAATACCAAAGTTTCGTTGCTGGAACGGGCTTCCGTTTCACGATCTGCTCCCAGCGGCGTGCTCCGCCTGCCGCTGGCCGGGGTGAAGGATGAAACCGCTTCCAAACCCGATTCCCGGCCGAAAGCCGCCGTCTTTCGGCACGCGGAAAAGATCCACAAACAAGGTTTCGATTCGCGGTTTGCCCCGGCCGCTGCGATGGAAGATTGGTGGCTGGTGCGCGATGCAGCGGGGCACACCGGATGGATGCTATCCCGTGATCTGGAGGTGGATGTCCCTCAGGACGTGGCGCAATATGCGGAAAACGAGAAGATGGTCGGCGCGTATGTCCTGCGCACCGTCGATGATCCGAATTCCGGCAAGCCGAACGGAAAGGTTCCGGAATACCTGACGGTTTTGACCTCCTACAAGCAAGGACTACCGTATGATTTCGACCAGGTGCGCGTGTTTACCTGGGATACGCGCCGGCATCGCTATGGAACAGCGTTCCGGCTGCGCGATGTTGCAGGATATTTTCCCGTAAAGGTGGTGACGGGGGATACGGCAAGCGCGAATGACCCGGCGCCTGTTTTCTCATTCCAAGTCGCTGCGGAAAATACCGCCGCTCTCGATCCACAGACCGGCAGGGCACATGCCGCGCAACTCCAAACGATGACTTATCGAATGACAGGGAATCTCGTTCGGCGGGTTCTGCCGCCCGGCGCAGCGGCTACGCCCGGACCGCGACAGAGACCTCCAACCCGATCCAGGCAAATACATAAGCACCGCTCACGACGAAAGCGACCGAAGTAAACCTGCCGGAAACAGCGCGACCAGATCGCCCGTTGGAACCGCGATCTACCGGTGATCGTGCCGATGATGGCGATGGCGATGATGCCAGTGATGATGATGATGGTGGGTCTCCTGGGCATGCGCCGGTGTATATGCTCCAGCCATTGCAAAGAAAAGAGTGAGTCCCATCAACACGCGAGTCAGTCGGTTGTTCAAGCGGTTTCTCCTGTGCTCAAAAGGTTGAGCAGTAATGTGCTTTGATGCAGCGGGCAGTCGTTCCGTTGCAGCCCAACCCGTTTAGAGCTCCCAATGAACTGGGTCCGGCGGCCACTCTCGACTTCTCGCCAAGAAACTGCTAGCCCAGGAACTCCGCAATCGCGGCAACGACGCACTCCTGTTCTTTCATCCTCAGCTCGGGGAATATCGGCAGCGCCAGGACCTCTTTGGCGGCGCGCTCGCTCTCCGGGAATGCGCCTTGCTGGTAACCCAGGCTCTTCAGGCTGGCCTGAAGGTGCAGGGGGACGGGATAGAAGATTTCAGAGCCGATGCCGCGTTCCGCAAGAAAAATTTTCAAATCGTCGCGACGCCGCACACGGATCACATATTGGTGGAAGACGTGGGTTCCACGCGGATCCACGTACGGCAGAACAACACCGTTGGCGGGATAAACGCCGGCCTCTGTCAATCCATGCCGCTGAAACAGGTCGTCATAAGTTTTTGCGCGTTCACGCCGCCGTTGGTTCCATTGATCTATGTAGCGCAGTTTCACCAGCAGCACGGCAGCCTGCAACGCGTCCAGCCGACTGTTCCAGCCGATTTCTTCGTGGAAATAGCGCTCGCGCATCCCATGCACCCGCAGCATACGGGTTCGTTCGGCCAACCGCTCGTCGCCGGTCGTCACCAGGCCGGCCTCTCCGTAGGCCCCTAGATTTTTTGTCGGATAGAAGCTGAAGGCGGCCAAATCGCCCAGGCTGCCGGCCGGCTGAGTGTTCCATTTCGCGCCGAAGGCCTGGGCGGCGTCTTCGATCAACAGAACTCCAAACTGTGCCTGGATGGCCTGCAGCGCGTCCCAATCCGCGCATTGCCCGTATAGATGGACCGGAAGCACGGCGCGGATATTTCTGCCGTTGGCGTCCTGAACCGCCGCCGCCGCGTGGGATGCGTCGAGATTGTAGGTACGCGGATCGATGTCGGCCAGCCGAACTTCGGCTCCGGCGCGCAGGATGGAGCTGACAGTTGAAAAGAAGCTGAACGGCGTTGTGAGAACGGCATCGCCCGGCCCGATCTGCGCCGCCGCCATCGCCAGCCAAAGTGCGTCAGTGCCGGACGAACACCCTATTCCATAACCGGCGCCGCAGGCGGCCGCTGCAGCAGCTTCAAACTGCCGCACCTCTGGGCCGAGGATGAACTGCTGGCTATCACAGACGCGCTCGATCGCAGCCAGAACCTCTTCGCGTATTTGTGCATACTGGCGGGCAAAGTCCGCGCTCGGAACCGCTGTTTGCGGCACTTTACCCATGCGGGAAGCACTGGAAGGAACGAATTGCACATTTCATGCTAGCACCACGTTGCTGCCGTCTCCCCTACGGTTCCTGCCTATGTCGGGTATACACAGGCCTCTTGAGGATGGTCTGGCTTTCCACCAGGCGCACAGGAAAGAACACCTTGCTGGCAAAGGTGAAACGCGGGCCTCAATAGTTGCATCCAAAATGCAAGCTGTAGTCGCGGAGCCTTGGCCGAGCTATCCATATTGTCTATTTCGTAGGACAATACTGGCACGGTGTGAAGACATCGTTTCCGGGCAGAATTCGGTATGGCTGTCGGATTTCGAATCGGGTATCTGCCTGCCCGTTTGAGCAGGACGCTTTGAACCACTAGTTGGAAGCACTCAGGAGAAGACAAATGGAAAGCAAAACAGCACAAAACATCCAGGATACTTTTTTGAATACTGTCCGTAAAGACAAATCCCAGATCACAATCTACCTTGTAAGTGGTGTCAAGCTGACCGGGCGCATCCGGTCTTTCGATAAATATTCCGTTCTGCTGGAAAACAACAATCAAGAGCAGCTCATCTTCAAGCACGCAATTTCGACCGTGGTCAGCGGCAAGCCAGTGCTGATGGGCGAACACCGCCATAACGCGGCCGGAGCTCCGATCACCGGAATGGGCTCTCAGGCTACCGGAACTCATGGCGCGGGTCACGCTCCCGCGGCATCTGCCGGATCTGCAGCAGCGTCCGGGTATTCGCCAATTTCCACGGCCTCGTGAAGGTCCCACCGCGTTCTCACGCGCCGCGCACAGAACGATGTAGCGGCACGTTCGGCCAATGAACGAATTGCCCAATTCTCAGCACTCCATACATCCTCCCGGGAGCACTTCCGGCCCGGGAGAAAAAACTCTAATCGTGGTTTGTGAGTTTACCGGCCGAAAGTACCGCCGGCAATTAACCACCTCCGCTCGCCTGGCCAAGGACGCCTTACGCGCGGTCCAGGAACAGAGCAATTCGACAGGCGCGGAGCTGGAAGACTCTGCGGAATTTTCTGGCGTCGCCACACTCTCTGCAGCAACCGATACCGCTCGCGTGGAGCTTTCCGCCGAAGCCGCCGAGTGCCGCGAGCTTGCCGAAAGCGCCGGCGCCAATGTGCTGCAGGTGATTTTGCAACGGCGCGATCATCCCGATCCGGCGACGCTGGTCGGGAAAGGCAAGCTGGAGGAAATCGGAGCAATCGCCGCCAGCCGCGGCGCGGACCTGATCATCTTCGAGCAGGATTTGTCGCCGTCGCAATTGCGGGAACTGGAGCGAACTCTGCCATGCCGCGTGATTGATCGCACGCAGTTAATCCTCGACATCTTCGCCTCTCACGCGCGCACCCGCGAAGGGCAGCTGCAGGTGGAGCTGGCGCAGTTGGAATACATGCTGCCGCGGCTGGCAGGACGCGGTCGGCTGATGTCGCAATTGGGCGGCGGCATCGGGACGCGCGGACCCGGCGAGACGCAGCTCGAAACCGACCGCCGCAAAATAGGCAGAAAAATTCAGATTGTTCGCGGCCGGCTTGAGGCTGTTCGCCGCATTCGCCGCCAGCAGCGGCAACGGCGCTCCTCCGTTCCGGTGCCGACCGTGGCCCTGGTCGGTTATACAAACGCAGGGAAAAGTACGCTGTTCAATGCACTCACCCAGGCCGGCGTGGTGGAGTCTTCCCGCCTATTCGCAACGCTCGATCCTAAGCTGCATCTGGTCCGGCTGCCCTCGCGGCGAAGTATCTTGTTGTCCGACACGGTTGGGTTTATCCGTGCGCTTCCGCACACGCTGATTCAGGCATTCCGCGCGACGCTGGAGGAAGTACAAACCTCCGAGGTCCTGATTCACGTGATGGACGCTTCCAGCCCGTCGCTCAACGTACATCGCGAGGAGGTCGAAAAAGTTCTGCGCGAGCTGGAGGTGGAGAAAAAACCGCGCATTGAGATTATGAACAAAATCGATATGCTCCCCGCCGCCGACCAAACCCTGCCGCAAATTGGAAATGCCATCGCAGTTTCCGCTCGAACTGGAACCGGTCTCGAAAATCTGCTGGCTGCAATCGATGCGGCGCTTGCGGCCGACCCTCTGGAGGAACGCGCCATGGAGATTCCGCAGAATGAAGGTGCGAAACTTGCCGCGCTTGACGCCGGGACCGTCGTTCTCGACCGGACGTTTCACGATGAAACCGTCCATCTGCTCGTAAGAGGTCCTGCCTCCCTGCTCGGCAGATACAGGAACTACTGGCGTGATTGAGGCCTGAATCGACGCGGCAAAGGCCCGGGCGGGGTTTGACACTCTACCCGTCAATTTGTTAAAAACAAAGCTTCAAAGTAATCAATTCGATCCATTCCTCGCTGTACTCAGGCGAATCCGAATCACAACTGTAAATGACACTTTTACAACAGCTTGGTGGACTTGTGCTCGGCGCCGTGCCGACCATGATTCTTTTTCTCATCACCCTGGCACTGTATCGGCTGCTGGTACATGCACCTTTGAAGAAAATCCTGCGCCAACGGTATGACCTGACCCAGGGCGCGATTGAAAAAGCGGAGTCGGCCATTGCAGCCGCGGAAGCGAAAACGGCGGAATATGAGGAGCGCATGCGAACCGCCCGCGCGGGTATTTTCCACGAGCGTCATCAGCGGCTTCATAAAGTCCACGTCGAGGCCGAGCACGCGCTCATGGAAGCCTACGTTGCCTCTCAGCAGCGCGTGGCAACCGCTGTTACTTCCATTGAGGAGAGTGCCGAGGCCGCAAGATTACAGCTTGAAGGGTTTATCGGCGAGCTCACCGCGGACGTTGTGCGGGCCGTGCTGCCTCCAGGGAACGCTCCCGCGCAGGGACCGGCCCAATGACAACCTGCGGCGTTGTTGACATGCTGCGGAGGCAATCAATTGCCCTGCTGAGACCCTTCGGCTGCGCTCAGGGTTCATTCCGGCGAAAGATCTTGCGGTTGTTCGCCTTCTGCTGCCTGCTGGTGCTGATGCTCGCCGGAGCCGGCCTCCAGGCGGATGCGGCAATACAGAATCCTGCCTCCGAACCTCCTGCGATCGCGCAAACCCCGCACCAATCCAAGCTTCGGGCCGAACGACGGGAAGAGCGCCGGCAAAGGAAAATCGACAATCCCGAAGCGGAAGAAGGCGCCAACGTCTATCGCCACTCGCCTATGGTTCACAGCTTGGCACGGATGTTCGGCCTTTCGGTCGAAGCCACGTCGCGCATCTTCGAAATTATCAATTTCATCCTTCTGGTAATTTGTATCGTCTGGGGTGTCGGTCTAATCCTACCCAGGGCTCTGCGTAACCGCACGGAGCGGATTCGAAATGAGATTGAACAGGCCCGTGCTGCCACGGAAAATGCAAACCGGCGATTGGCCGGCGTGGAGGAACGGCTGGGGCGGCTCGACAACGAAATCGATGCCATCCGGCGGAAGGCGGAGCAGGAAACGGCTCTCGAAGAAAAGCGCCTGCGCGACGCGATGGAGCAGGAAAAGCAGCAGATTCTTGCATCCGCCGCACAGGACATTAGCGCCGCCACGAAAAATGCCCAGAGCCAATTGAAACGGCTGGCCGCCGAGCTGGTGATTGAACACGCGAGACGCCAGATCGTTGTCACCCCGGAAAGCGACAAGACGCTGGTCGAAGGGTTCGTGACCGACCTGAATCGGAAGCATCCCGGCGGGGGAGTGAACTGATGAGTGTTTTCGCTCGCCAATATGCGCGCGCCCTCACCGACGTGGTGATTTCGGATAACCTCGACACCGTCGAAATCGACCGGCAATTGAGGGAATTTGGCGGAACGTTCAGCGGAAGCAAGGAATTGCGCGAAGTTTTCGCCAACCCTTCCATCAAGCTGGAATCCAAACTGAAAGTGCTGGATGCAGTCGCTGCCCGCATTGGCATGGCCAAACAGGTACGGAACTTCCTGGCGGTCTTGTTGCAGAACGATCGTATGTACGCGCTGGAGCCGATCCTTGCCGAGTACCGGAATCAGATGAACCTGCGGCTTCATATCGGCCGGGCGGAGATACTCAGTGTCCGCGAGTTGACGGCCGAGGAAAAATCGAACCTGGAAGCCCGGGCTACGGCTTTAGCTGGGGTGGAGATTCACCCGATTTATAAGCAGGATCCTTCGCTGCTCGGCGGAGTTCTGCTCCGCATCGGCGATACTGTCTATGATGGTTCGGTGCGCGGCAGGCTCGAAGAGCTCCGCGAGAAGTTGCTCGCAGACTGAAAACTCACAAATCCAGAATTTTATCGGAATTAGAATGGCCGAAATCAAAGCAGACGAAATTTCGCAGTTACTTCGAGAGCAGATAGAAAACTTCGAGTCGCGGGTGCGCGTCGATCAGGTGGGCACCATCATCTCCCTCGGCGACGGGATCGCGCGGATTCATGGCCTGGAAAAGGTCATGGCCGGCGAAATGCTCGAGTTTCCGCATGGCATTTACGGTCTGGCCATGAACCTCGATGAAGATCAGGTCGGCGCTGTCATCCTCGGCGACTACACCGAGATCAGCGAAGGCGACCAGGTAAAGCGCACCGGCAAGATCATGAGCGTGCCGGTCGGCGATGCAATGATCGGTCGCGTGGTAAACGCGCTGGGTCAGCCGATCGACGATAAGGGCCCCATTGATACCGACGAGACGATGCCCGTCGAGCGCCTGGCACCGGGCGTCATTGATCGACAGCCGGTGAAGGAGCCCATGGCCACCGGCATCAAGGCCATTGACTCGATGATTCCGATTGGCCGCGGTCAACGTGAGCTGATCATTGGCGACCGCCAGACCGGCAAGACTGCCGTGGTGCTGGATACCATTCTGAACAGCGCGAAGAACAATCTGATCTGCGTCTATTGCGCCATCGGGCAGAAGCGGTCCTCGGTCGCCCAGGTAGTGCAGACGCTGACTGAACACGGCGCAATGGCCTACACCATCGTCGTTGTGGCATCGGCCTCGGAGCCCGCGCCGATGCAGTACCTTGCCCCGTACGCTGCGACGGCTATGGGAGAATTCTTTCGTGACTCGGGCCGCCACGCGCTCGTCGTGTACGACGATCTTTCGAAGCATGCGGTTTCCTACCGCGAAATTTCACTGCTTCTGCGCCGCCCTCCCGGTCGCGAAGCTTATCCCGGCGATGTCTTCTATCTCCACTCCCGTCTGCTGGAGCGCTCCGCGAAACTGAGCCAGAAACTCGGCGGCGGTTCGCTCACAGCATTGCCGATTATCGAAACCCAGGCCGGCGATGTCTCCGCCTACATCCCCACGAACGTAATTTCGATTACAGACGGGCAAATTTTTCTGGAAACGGATCTATTCAATTCCGGCATTCGCCCGGCGGTCAATGTCGGTTTGTCGGTCAGCCGCGTCGGCTTTTCGGCTGCCAGCAAAGCGACGAAGCAGGTGGGTGCCACCCTCAAGCTGGACTTAGCGCAGTATCGCGAGCTTGCTGCCTTTGCCCAGTTTGGCAGCGATCTCGATAAGGTGACGCTTAGCCAACTGAATCGTGGCCAGCGCTTGACAGAGCTTCTCAAGCAGAAGCAGTTCGAGCCTTTACCGATGGAAAAGCAGGTGGCGATCCTCTACGCCGGGACCGCTGGCCTGCTGGATGACGTGAAGGTGGAACATGTCAGCTCATTCGAGGAGGGTTTCTATCCCTATATGGATGCCGCCCAGGCTGCCGTCCTGAGGGATATCGCCACAAAGAAGGCGCTCGATGACGATCTGAAAAACCGGTTGACCGCGGCCATCAAGGAATACAAGCAGAACTTCTTCGCCGAACACCCTGAGGCCCATGTCGAGGCGCAGAAAACCAAAAAGAGCGAAGGCGAAGAAGAGAAGCCGAGCGAAAAACCTCCGGAGAACCGCCAGCCCACGGGAACTCAAAGACCGGAAGAGCAGCCCACCCCACCGCTGAGCGTCGACAATGCGGCGAAGGATGTCATTTCCAAAGACGAGGACAGCGGGGCGCTCCAGGAAGAGCCTGTGGCGGGGCAGCGCTCCTAACCAATGGCGAACGTTCTCGATTTACGGCGGCGCATCCGCAGCGTTAAGAATACGCGGCAGATCACCAGGGCATTGAAGATGGTCTCGGCGGCCAAGCTCCGCCGCGCGCAGGAACGTACCCTGGCGGCACGCCCTTACGCTCGCATGATGGCCAGCGTGCTGGATTCGCTGGTGCGGCGCGCGGATATTTACGATCCTGAAACCGGCGAGGCCCGGAACCTACTCCTGGTTGCTCGTCCGGAAAAACGCGCTACGGTTGTCATCGTCACCGGCGACAAAGGATTTGCCGGAGCCTTCAATAGCAACGTGCTCAAGGCGGCACGGCATTTCGTCAACCAGCGGGACGATCTTGATCTCGATCTTGAAGTCATCGGCCGCAAGGGGCGCGATATCCTGCGGCACAGCTATACCATGTCTTCGATTGCCGAAGATGAGCAACTGGAGCAAGCGAAGCAGCGCACCCGCAAAGCGCGCGTGGAAATCACCGGGGAGCACATCGGGATTCTCGATAAGCTGACCTTTGAAAAAGCGGCGCACCTGGCCCGCATCCTGATCAGGCGCTACGTCACCCAGCAAACCGACTCGGTGTATCTGGTGTTCAATGAATTCCAGTCCGTGATTGCACAGCGCGTTGTCGTGGAACGCATTCTGCCGATTAAGGAAGTCGGCCAGCAGGAAATCACCAGCGCCTTCGAGATGGATGAGGAGGAGCGTGAGGAGATGGGAAAAGCTGCCCGGACTGCCGGGGTGAGCCTGAAAGCCACAGACACCCGCGAGGCGGATGAAGAAGCGAATAAATTCGGCACTGCCGAGGTGGATTACATTTATGAGCAGCCGCCGGGCGAATTGTTACAGGCGCTGCTGCCTAGATACATATCGACGCAACTCTACCACGCGCTGCTGGAGTCAGTGGCCGGGGAACACGCCGCGCGAATGACTGCAATGGACGCGGCTACCAACAATGCTTCCGAAATGATCGATGCCTACACGCTGACCATGAACCGGCTGCGCCAGGCGGCAATCACCAAAGAGATTATTGAAATCGTAAGCGGCGCCGCAGCGTTGTCGTAAGAAAGACGGAAGAGGATTTGAAAAAGAAATTATGGCAGAAAATATCGGACAGGTAATCAAAGTGGCGGGGCCCGCGGTCGACGTTCAGTTCGATGAGGGACATATGCCGCCGATTTATCAGGCATTGCGGGTGACCAGCGAAGGTTTCGAGGTGCCCACGCCGCTCGACGTCATCCTGGAGGTCCAGCAGCATTTGGGCGAGGGCCGCGTTCGTTGCATCGCTATGGAAGCGACCGAGGGAATGATACGAGGCATGAAGGCGCTGGACCTGGGAGGTCCCATCATGGTGCCAGTGGGCCGGGCGACACTGGGTCGCGTGCTGAACGTAATCGGGCAGCCGGTCGATGAGCTGGGACCTGTCGATGCGAAAGAATTTCGGCCGATTCATCGCCAGGCTCCTGCCTTCGACGAACAATCGACGCGCGAAGAAATGTTTGAAACCGGGATCAAGGTTATCGACCTGATCCAGCCGTTTTTGAAAGGCGGCAAAACCGGCCTGTTTGGCGGCGCCGGCGTGGGCAAGACTGTCATTATCCAGGAACTGATCAACAACGTTGCCTCCAAGCACGGCGGTTTTTCTGTATTTGCCGGAGTCGGCGAGCGCACCCGTGAAGGAAACGATCTCTGGCTGGAGTTTCAGGAATCCGGCGTTATCGACCTGAAGCAGCTCGACAAATCCAAGGCTGCATTAATTTACGGGCAGATGACGGAACCGCCCGGAGCCCGCCTTCGCGTTGCGTTGACGGCTCTGACCGTCGCCGAATACTTCCGCGACGAAGAAGGCGCCGACACGCTCCTGTTCATCGATAACATTTTCCGATTCACGCAGGCCGGCTCAGAGGTCTCCACGCTTCTTGGCCGCATGCCCTCCGCCGTCGGTTATCAGCCGAACCTGGCAACCGAGATGGGCGAACTCCAGGAGCGCATTACGTCCACCAAAAAAGGTTCCGTCACCTCGGTGCAGGCGGTCTACGTTCCTGCGGACGACTTCACCGATCCCGCTCCGGCCACAACCTTTGCCCACCTCGATGCGACCACGGCGCTTTCAAGGCCGCTTTCGGAACTGGGCATTTATCCGGCTGTCGATCCGCTCGCATCCACTTCGCGCATTCTCACTCCGCGCATCGTCGGGCAGGAGCATTACGATGTAGCCCAGGGTGTGAAACGCATTCTGCAGCGGTATAAGGATTTGCAGGATATCATCGCCATTCTCGGAATCGATGAATTGTCGGAAGAGGACAAGCTGACCGTTGCGCGAGCCCGCAAAGTGCAGAGATTTCTGTCGCAGCCCTTCCATGTGGCCGAGCAGTTTACCGGTATGGAGGGCCGCTATGTAAAAGTTGCGGACACGGTACGCAGCTTTAAAGAAGTCATTGACGGCAAACATGACGATATTCCGGAACAGGCCTTCTATATGAAGGGCGACATCAATGACGTTCTGGAAGCCGCCGAAAAATTGAAGCAGCCGGCGTAAGGGCGCATCGCTATGGCAGACGGCAATTCAATTCGCGTCCGGTTGGTAACTCCGGAAAAAATCTTCATCGATGGCACGGCGGACACGGTCTCGCTCCCGGGGCGCTCCGGCTATCTGGAAGTGCTGTACGGGCATGCTCCGCTCCTTACGGAGCTAGGCGCCGGGGAAGTCACGCTGCATGGCGGCGATGTAGGAGATCAGCAATTCTTCGTCGCCTGGGGCTTCGCGGAAGTGCTGCCGGATCGCGTGACCATCCTCGCCGAAAGCGCTGTGCGCCCAAATGAAATCGATGTTGCCGACGCGCGGCAGGAACTGGAACGTGGAAACCGCATGTGGCAGGAAGCGGGCGAAGACGCCCAGCGCTACGACGAAGCCAATCTGGTCATTCACGAAGGCCAGGAACGCATTGCCGCCGCAGAAGGAGCCGGCAAGCCAGCTTAATTAGCACGACTGCCGAGGTGGAACTTCCAACCCGCCCGTCAGGGTTGCGATTTTCTCTACATGGTTGCGTTGGCACCAGTCGCGCAAACCTTCGGCAATCCGTTCGACCGCGCGCGGGTCGGCATAGCTCGCCGTGCCTACCTCGACGGCGGTTGCCCCCGCCAGCATAAACTCGATCACATCCTCAGGCGCTGTGATGCCGCCCATTCCGATCACCGGTATCGAAACCGCGCGTGACGCCTCATACACCAGGCGCAGCGCCAGCGGTTTGATGGCCGGCCCTGAGAGTCCCCCGGTAAAGTTTGCCAGCCGTGGGCGTCGTGTTTTCGCATCGATCGAGACTCCGACAAATGTATTCACTAGAGAAATCGCATCCGCTCCTGCTTCAGCCGCGGCCCTTGCCATGGCTGCAATGCTGGTCACATTCGGTGACAGCTTCACAATCAACGGGTGGCGTGCTGCGGACTTTGCCTGCTTGACCAGCTCATGCAGCATCGGCGCATCGGTTCCGAACACCATGCCCCCGCTGTGGGTGTTTGGGCAGGATGCGTTCAACTCGTAAGCGACCAGTCCTTCCGCCGCATTTAATGTCTGGATTACGGCACAGTAATCCTCAATGGAACCGCCGAATACATTTGCGATTGCGGGGCAGGGAAGGTGCCGAATGGCGGGCAGTTTCTGCTCCATAAACGCAGCTACGCCCATATTCTGCAGGCCAATGGCGTTCAGCATGCCGGCTGCGGTTTCAATCAGCCGCGGCGGAGCGTTGCCGGCCATCGGCTCCCGCGAAAGACCTTTAGTCACAAATGCGCCGATTTTCTGGAGCGAGACGATGTCCTCGAATTCCACGCCATACCCGAATGTTCCGCTGGCCGCAATAACGGGATTTCGCAGTTCGATGCCGCAGAACCGCACTCCCAGATCGGGCTTCTGATCGGAACTCATGACTGTGGGCTGGTACTCGTCGCCGGAGCCGGTGTTTTCGGAGGAACAGTCGGCTGCGCCTCTGGTGCAGAAGGCTGTGCCTCTGGTGCAGGAGGCTGTGCCGCTGGTGCAGGAGGCTGTGCCGCTGGAACCGTAGGGGACGGGGTTGCTGGCGAACTTGGAACCTTACCGGGAGTTGCGCTCGGAGCAGACGCTGGTGAAGAGGCTCCGGCCGGAGCCGGTGTCGCCTCTGGTTCGCTCGTCACTCGTCCGTGCCTCCTTCTTCGGTGAACCGTACGCTTCGGCAGAGTCTCGACTTCCGGGTGAATGGCCTGGCTCAGAATATGGCCGATGCTGGATGAGGGTTGATTGATGCCCAGCAGAGAAGCCAGTGTCGCCGCCAGATCAGATGGGTTCAACCCGCCCCTGATACGTCCCAGGCGTGAAAACAGATCCGTAGAAGGCCAGCGGCACATGTCGGTCGTACGAGTAGGGCGAGAAATGCGTTGCTCCCGTGCCCGGCGACGGCACTTCGTATTCATCGGGAACCATCATCACGTACCACCCGCCGTTGAGCGAATAGCTGTGTGCGATCAGGCGGCCGAATTCTGTCGGAGGCAGTCCTGGTTGGATCGCGGCCATCTGCAAACGCGTAAACGTGCGGAATACTCGCGGCTGTGGCGCAACACGCGCTAACACTCGGCTTCACGCTCGAATCCAATTGACCAGCGGCGGGATTGAGTTGCGCGATTGCCGCCGGAATCGCATCCTGAATGGCCCGCTCGCCCTCCAGTTCGTTGATGCCGGCGCGTTCAAACACCGGAATGTTCAGCGCAATATAAGGCACGTCCTGATCAGGGAGCAGATATTCAAGGTGCTGGCCCGGCGAAAATCGGTCGTTCATGCTTTTATTCAGGGCCGCGATGATTTCCTTGAAATTGAAGGTAGCTGCCGGAACTCCCAACTGCTGCGCGGTTGCGGCCACCGGAGCGACCCCATGGTCGGCGGACAGCGCGATCCACACATTGCGGAGTCCGCCTGGAACGTTATGGTCAAGCCAGCGGAAGAACTGGTCCAGATTGCCGTCGAGCTGATCGACGAGTTGATGCTGATCCGGAGAGTCGGGGCCGACCCGATGCCCAAGCATATCCGTCGAGGAAATACTGATCGTCAGAACGTCGGTGACATTCCCGGTGCCAAGCTTCTCTCCCTCAATCAAAGCCTCTGCAAAATTCAGTTCATAATCGATGGCCGCATCGGTAGGCCCGACCATTGAATAGAAAGGCGCAGTGCTGGAAATACCGGCTGCGGTCCTGGCCTGCGCGGCGGCACCGCTCTGATTGAATGTGGTAGCCCAGTCGGGCAATCTCGGCATGTAGTAGGTGGAGGTAACGAACGTACCGCTCTGGGGGTCGATCCAGAATGCGCCGTTCGCCGTGTGTCCCGCCGTCAAGATCGCCGCGCGATCTTTCAGCGAAACTCCATACAGCTTGGCTCCTCCCTCGGTTGCCAGCCGGACCTCGTCCCCTACCGTGCTCGCTAGCAGATTGCGCGGTGAAGCGCCTTCTAGCGCTGACTCGGGCGCGTTTGCAGGCAGGCCAACAATGCTGTAGCGGGGATCTTCGACAGAACTGATCGGCCGCTTCCTGTTGCGACTCAGATCCCACCACTCATTGGCGGCGATTCCGTGGCTGTCACTGTAGGCTCCGGTTGCAATCGTCGCGTGCCCGGCTGCGGTGACCAGATTTCCGTAATCGAAATAGCAATCCGGAAAATATGCACCGTGATCGAGGAATAGATTAAAGCCTTGCCCTTTGAAATCCTTGCGATATCGCTCCAGGTAATCCTCGCGGAACTGGTCGATGACCAGAATGATCACGAGCTTGGGATGGGCGTCATAGGCGCTCGCCGCACATCGCAGGGCGGGCACAGTCGTAAACAGGACAGCGAAGAGGCAGATCGATAGACGCTTGAACATAAGCGAAGCCGCGGAAAAGATACAGAATGCGCTAGCAACATGGTAGCAAGAGGGAACTAGCCGTGGGTAATCCTCAGACAAGTCGAGCCGACCTTCGGATAATTGTGCGCCGATTTATTTTGTTAGACTCAGCAGGAAGTGAAAGAGCAATTGCAGAATGCAGGGCTCGCTCTCGTCGCGCGTCGGCTATCGGTATTTCTTTTCTGCGTCCTAGCATTTGAGGGACTGCTGATTGCAGTCGTGCCCCGGCTGCATTCAGGCAGTGTTCTAAAGATCGCCAAAGATTCCTTGCTGCTGCGGGCCCGTACAGATTCCTGGGCAGACATGGCGCAGGGTGATCTGGCATGGCAGCAGCATTCCCGCGCGCTCTATGAAACGACCTTTTTTCAACGCGGCGTTCGTTTTATCTATCCGCCCACTTCACTGCTGGTATTTCGAGCATGGAAGGCCGCGTCCTCGGTTCACCTCCGGCCGTTTGTCGCGCTGAAAATAACCCTGCTGCTTTCGCTGCTGGGTACGTGGGCGGCTGCCGCTGAGTTCTTCTTCTCCTTGTTCCCCGCCGCTGTCGTTAGAGCTTCTTCCTCTGCCGACCGATGGAAAATCAGGCTCATCCTTGCTGTCTTGATCTGCACATTTCTTCCGCTGATTAATGCTTTTTTTCTGGGCCAGGTGCAAACGCTGCTGAACTTCCTGCTGGTAGCCAGCGCGCTGTTGTGGCTCCGCGGCCGGCGAGTTGCGCCCGGAATTCTGGTTGGTTTTTTCTGCTGGCTCAAACCGCAGATGGCGCTATTCCTGCTCTGGGGTCTGCTGCGCCGTCAGTGGAGCTTCGCCGTTTCCCTGGCATCCATGCTCGCGATCGGCCTCGTCCTTTCCCTCGCGATTTTTGGTGTTCATAACACGGCGGAATACCTGAAAGTCCTGCAGTACCTGAGCCGCCACGGAGACGCCCTGTTCACGAATCAGTCGCTGAATGGATGGCTACACCGCCAGATGCATATCGGCTCGCCGGTGACGTGGGTCTATGGTTACCCGCCCTACAATCGCGGAATTTATCTGGCCACATTGGCTTCCTCCGCGCTGCTCTTGGGTGTCGCCCTGGTAATTCCAGCCCTGCGCCGCTGGACTGCGACAACATTGGATTTTCTCCTGTTTGCCATGGCGACCACGATGGCTTCTCCCATAGCATGGGAACATCACTACGGGATATTTTTTCTTGTTTTTCTGATGTGGATGCCGGCAGCCTTTCGCAATTGGTCAGCGTTCTTAGCAGTGCTTGCGATATACCTGCTGATGACCGACAACTGGGCCCCGCTGACGTTATTGATGTACACGCCGTGGACGTTTGCGATTTCTCATGTATATTTCGGCGGATTGCTGCTGTTTGCCTGGACGTTGTTTCGCGGGAGACACTTGGAAAGCAGTTTGCAGGAAGCATGAATTTCGATACGCTAAAGCTACGGAGAGGTGGCAGAGCCCGGTTGAATGCACCTGACTCGAAATCAGACATAGTCGCAAGGCTATCGGGGGTTCGAATCCCCCCCTCTCCGCCATCCATAAATCTCATCGTGCAGCGCCAACGGAATCCCATCGAACTCGCAACGGGTGCTCGATCTCATCCTGAGAAAACTAGATGTTCCTAGGCATCGATTGCGGTACGCAAGGCACCAAGGCTCTTCTGGTCGATGAGGGAGGGCACGCCCTGGGAAGGGGATATTCCAGGCATCTTCTCATCGAGCGCCCATCGGGCGCGCGCGAACAGGAGCCGCAGTGGTGGATTGATGCGCTGAAAGAAGCCGTTGCGCAAGCCCTAGCTGGATCGCGGGATTTACCCGTGATCGCCGTGGGAGTATCCGGCCAACAGCACGGACTGGTCGTGCTCGACGAAGATCTCAACGTAATTCGCCCGGCAAAATTATGGAACGACACGGAGACGGCCGAGCACAATGCTGCGCTGGTGGAAATGCTGGGCGGCCCTGCAGCCTGCATCGAACGATTTGGCATTCTCCCGCTCACCGGCTATACCGCGTCGAAGCTGCTATGGCTGAAAAGCCGCGAACCTGAAAATTTTGAACGGATTCGACATATTCTTCTTCCCCACGAATACCTGAACTTCTGGTTGACCGGGGATATCTGCGCTGAAAGTGGTGACGCTTCCGGGACTGGATACTTCGATATTCGAAAACGGGAATGGGTAAAAGAGATTCTTGATGGAATCGATGGAGGGACCCATCACCTGTCCAAGTGCCTTCCGGCTCTCAAACAAACCGAGGAATGTGCAGGTACACTGCGGAAGGAAGTTGCCGCTGAACTTAATTTGCCCGTCAAACTGTATGGTCTCCGTAGGCGGAGGCGACAATATGATGGCTGCAATCGGCACGGGAAATATTGAAGAAGGCCGGGTCACCATGAGCCTGGGTACTTCGTCTACCGTTTATTCATTCAGCTCCAGACCAGTTATCGACAGATCCGGTTTGATAGCTCCTTTCTGTTCATCAACCGGCGGTTGGCTGCCGCTCGTCTGCACGATGAACGCCACCGGAGTAGTTACGCAGACGCTCGACCTACTTGGCAAGAACGTCTCCGATATAGATCCAGCTCTCCAGTCCACCCCACCCGGCGCGGATGGTATGGTCGTATTACCGTTTCTAAACGGCGAGCGAACTCCCGATCTCCCCAGAGCCAAGGCTATCTTCGCAGGTATTTCCTCAACCAATTTCAAATCGTCAAATCTGATTCGGGCTGTTATTGAAGGAGTGAGCTTCGGAGTCTTGCGCGGCCTTGAGCAGATACTGCAGGGACGACAGGCGTCGGTCATCTATTTGACTGGAGGAGGCGCGCGTTCGCCCCAATGGCGGCAATTGCTGGCCGATGCGACCGGTGCCGTTATCGAGCTTCCCGCAGAAGAGGAAACCGGCTGTCTGGGTGCTGCCATCCAGGCCATGTACTGTGCCAGTCACACGCTAGGTCAGGGGGAAAGTTTCGCCTCTCTCACCCAGCGCTGTGTAAAAGCTGATTCGCGAAGTACAACTTATCCTCGGCCGGAGTTTCGAGAAGCCTATCGGCAAGCAATGGATCAATATGTAGATTTACTAAACCGCGAATATCCTCGAATTGATTCCAGGAATAGTTATTCGGCTATCGAGAATTTGTTATCACCGCGTCAGTGTTTCTGGAAGATGTCAGCTTGTTCTTCCCGGATACCTGCAAACTCCAGCTTTCGAGGAGTCTTGTTGCCTCCCGATAACCGTTCAGAGTCCCGACATCCACATAAGCCTGCCCGGCTCGCACGCCCATCGCACATCCTCCCTGCGCTAGATATGCGTTCGTGAGCGTCCCAATAAACTCATCGCCCCTTTCGGGACGCCGCCATAGGTCATATAGCTCACGAAAAACCGCCCCCGGTATTTTCAGCGCACCCCATATCCAGTGCGACTGCGGATTCGTTTCTTTTACCTGGATTTTTTGCACCGAGCCGGAATCGTCCGTAATTACCGCGTCGAAAAATTCTGGATGCGCAACAGGAAACAGCAGAAATGACAAGACGTCTTCTGGTAGCTCGGCGATTCCGTTTTCAGGAAACCAGACTGTATCCGGGAGCCCAATTGCGACGGTTTCCTCCACAGGGATAAAGGGTATCGCGCGAAAGATCGCATCGCAAAGGCCGGCGGGCTTTGGCTGGACAGCGTAGACAATATCCGCTCCACTCACACCCGCGGAGTAATACTCCAGGATGTCCGACTTCCCTGGAGAAATTACAAAGCAAATCTTGTTCGCGCCGCCTTCGATCAAGCGCTCAACCAGGTATTCACTGACTGCGCGAGGGCGTTCCGCGCCGCCTTCAATCCTGCTCCCGACCGGCAGTAGTTCCTTGGAAAAAGCGAGTGGTTGGATTCTGCTGCCAACTCCGGCGGCTGGAATAATTCCCCACATAATGCTCACCTTGCTATCAATAATTTCCCGCTGCAACTACGGGCGTGGAAGCGACACTCGAAAGGGAACTACAAATGGATTCAAGCTGCCTGACTCTTGCATCTGCCGTGTGCTCCTCCAGCGTCCGCTCACGCCCCGCCTCTGCTATCCTTCTCAATTCGCCGTCCGATAATTCCAGCGCCTGAATCACGTCTTCAGAAGTCTCGACAGGGAGCAGTTCGCGTCCCGGTGTAAAGAATGAATCCAACCCATCCCAAGTGTCGGTCAAAATAGGCACACCGCAGGCTGCTGCCTCAAAAAGCCGCCCGGAAGGGCAGAAGCCGTATTCCGCCATCTCCTTTCGGGTCACATTCAGAGTCGCCCGCGAGGAGCAAAAAAATGATGGATGCAATGCCGGCGGCATATGCCGTACGAAAAATATATTCGGCGCCCATGGAAAGCTCTGCGGATACTGTGCTCCCCCGATGAGAAACCTTCGTCCGCTGAGCGTACGCGCCGGCGAAATCAGTAACTTTTCAAGCGCTGCCTGACGATCGCTGGCGTAGGTGCCTAGATAGGAAAGATCAGCGCGATATTCTTCGCACCGAGCTACAGGAAAATGTGCGGCGGGATCGACGCTGCCATACAACGGCGCAACACGGCGAGCGCTCAGACATTCAGTCAACTCCGTTAACGCTTGGCCGCCCGTGTAGCTTAGAACTAGATCGAAATCTCCCAGTCCATTCGCCGGCAAATACTCCACGTTATCCCCGCGACGGAGCCGGTTCAGGGTGATGGGCGTATCCAGATCGTAAAAAGCTTTGATAGCAGCATTGGAATTCAAGATCAGCTCGGCTGCTTCAACCCCGTCTGGGCAATAGCTGGTTGTCAGCGCAAGATCGGCATTCTCCAGTTCAGTTTCGGCATACGGTTTTGCATCGCCAAATGTGGAATAGAGATGCAATGTTCCGCCGCCCGGCAGCGAATCCATATCTCGTGTGTCGGAGTAATACGGCACGTCCCGTTCAAAGAACACCACCCTGTGCCCGCGCTTTCCAAGTGCGCGGCACAGACCTCTCCACAATGTCGCATGTCCATTGCCCCAGGAAGAACTAACGGTCAATCCGAAGATGACGATCTTCATCCGTGTCTTTCCTCGTATGACATCCGCCTACATCGAACCCGGTCTGAGCGCGATGTTATGCACTCTTTCGCTTCTTCCCGACGCTAGCAGAGCTCGAGCGCTTTCCTGTTGCCGAGGTGCGCGATTTTGCAGATCTTCCGGACGACTTCTTCGAAGAGGATACCTTTTCGCTCTCCGGATGGATCAATTTGTTGAAATTGCTTTTTTGGCCGGCAGCGGTTTTTTCCTGGTAAATCAACTCCAGGTCGTTCTCATCGAACTTCTCAAAGAATTCCTCCCAGGAGATTTCCTGCAGAGCGGCATCATTTTTCTGTTTTGCCTTCGGGAATTGAAAGCGCAGAATTCCGGGTTCTCCATCCCTGTGAGTGGAGCTTACTTCGGACGGAACGGCGCCACGCGCCTCTGCCCACCGTCTAATTTCCTCGTGATCTTTGGTCGATTTAGAAAGAGCCATTGTGTTCACCGTAAATGTAAGGAATGACTTGCACTCACAAAGTCTGATGCAGGAACCAGATCGCAGGTTTGGTGTATGGCTGGAATAACAGAACTTATTGCGCTCCTTGCCCTGCGGGAAAATCGACACCACTCCACTGATCCCGGGAGAAAACTATCCAGCGCGAAAGACCCTCTAAGAACCCATAGACTCGCTTCGATTCTGTCTGGACTTGGTATCACGGCAAGCGGACACTTCCATGCCTGTCTCTATGCAGGAGGGAACTATACATGCCATCAGGCCAAAAGCAACGCGGCGCCGCACCAGCACCGGAGATTCCGTGGGATTTGCTGCATCGCGAGGCGCGCGAACGTTTTGGTATCCGGCGCTTTCGGCCCGGCCAGCGAGAGGTTTTGGAGGCCGTGATGACAGGCCGCAGTGTGCTCGCGCTGATGCCGACCGGAGCAGGGAAGTCGCTGTGCTATCAACTGCCAGCCCTGTTTTTGCCACGCTCCGTTGTGGTTGTTTCTCCCCTGATTGCGCTGATGCAGGACCAGCAGGAAAAGGCCGAAGACGCCGAAATGGAAGTCGAAAAGGTGGACTCTACGCTTACCGTTTCCGAGTCTGAGGAGGCGTCCAGCCAGATCGAAGCCGGTGCCGCGCAACTGATCTATGTCACTCCGGAGCGGCTGGAAAACCAGGAGTTTCTTGCGATGCTGGCCGCCGGCGGCGTGAGTCTGCTGGCGGTCGACGAGGCGCACTGCGTTTCCCAGTGGGGGCACGATTTTCGTCCGGCATATCTCGGTTTGCGCTATGCCCGCGAACGGCTGGGAAATCCACCAGTGATCGCTGTCACGGCGACAGCGACAGAAGGCGTGATCGAGGACATCCTGAAACAGTTGAATGTGCCCGACGCAGTGATTGTCAACACCGGAACGGAGCGCGAGAATCTGCAATTCTTCGTCTTCAATACCGTGAACACGGAATCCAAGCAGGCAAAAATCGCTTCGCTTCTCGCAGAAGAAGAAGGCACCGGGATCATTTACACGGCCAGCGTGAAGGCCGCCAACGAGCTCTACGAGTGGCTCACGATCGAAGGCATTTCCGCAGGGCGGTACCACGGCCGAATGCGTATTCGGGAGCGTGAGCGGATGCAAAGCGAATTTATGCGCGGCGACATCAAGGTGATGGTCGCAACCAAAGCATTCGGTCTGGGAATCGATAAGCCGGATATCCGCTTCGTATACCACTATGAATTTCCCGACTCGCTGGAGACTTACTATCAGGAGGCCGGAAGGGCAGGGCGCGATGGAAAACCGGCCCGCGCTGTGCTTCTTTATCGCCTCGAAGATAGCCGCATTCAGAAATTTTTCCAGATTGGCCGCTATCCCACCCAGAAAGAATGCCGCGCAGTCTATGAGGCGCTGGCGCCGGAAGGTACGATACCCCTTCCGGAATTACGCGAGCGCAGCGGTGTACCAATGCGCCGTCTTCAGGTGATTCTTCATCTGATGCGGGAAGCTGGACTGGTCCAGCGCCGGACCCGCGGTTATGCCCGCACACAGCGGCAGGCAGCAGATCGGGACTTCGATCGGATGGTTGCAGGATTCGAGGAGCGAAGCGGGACAGACCGCGATCGCCTCGATGAAATGATGCACTATGCTCAGGCTACCGGCTGCCGTAAGCAGATATTGCGCGAATATTTTGGCGAGCCGCCCGGCGAACTTTGTGGAGCCTGTGATAATTGCCTGAATCCTCCGGCGGCAGAGGATTCTCCCGACGGAATTCCGAAGAGTGCTCCCATGGACTTATCCACTGCTTTTCGAACCGGAGTGCTGACCTAGATATTTTCCATTGCTCTCCGGCTGCATAGCCGTGCCTTCACCCTGCGGACGCAATCCTTCCAATCGCCGCTGGTCGTCTGGCGGAAGAGTCTCATTGTCGGATACCAGGGCGAGTCGTCGCGATCAAGCATCCAGCGCCAGTCCGCGGAATGCGGAAGCAGCACCCACACCGGAACCGCCAATGCGCCCGGCAAGGTGCGCGGCCATGGTATCGACCGTAATGATCAGGTCCATGGAGGAAACCAATATTGCAAATTCGTCAATGGTTCTCCAGCTCCCCGCAAGATTTTCGAGACCATCCTGCCGGCGCAGATGACTGATTTCCTGCTCGGTGGCGTCCCATTGCAGGCTATAGAAGCTGCATCCTGGAACCGGGCACAACGGCAGCATATCCGAGAGTCGCATCGAGCGCCGCGGATTCCACTCGCTCGATCTCCAGATCAGGCCGATCTTTAACCCACGTTGCTCCGGAACGTGAACGGCACGCGCCCGGCAGAACTCCACGCGTTCCTGTTCCGAAACGTGAATATAAGGCACCGATGATGGAATGCTTGCTGCAGTAGTACGGAATGCTCGGGGAAGTTCCATGATTTCGATCTGGCTGTCCCACTGTGGCGCCGGACCGGGCAATGTGCGCTCCCATGGAATCACTTCCTGCACGCCGCACGCGCGCCGCAGAATGCGGACCATCTCCGGATGAGTCTCGATGACGACGCTGGCGGCTTGCTGAAGCAGCAGGGGTACGTAGCGGATGAACTGAATCGCGTCCCCATAGCCGTGCAGGCATCGCACAATGATCCGCTTGCCATAAAATTCCGATCCATCCCATAGTCGGTTAGGATCTGCGCCGCTTAGATGTTCGATGGCATCGCTCTCCCCCCATGCGGATTCAAAATCTCCCAGCAGCATGTGGCATTCCCACCGCCCGGCGGCGCACGCATCCGCCGCGCACCCCGCCTCTTCTGCCAGATAAAATGCCGGCAACGCATCGTGGATGCGGCGTTCAACAAGATTTCTCCGTGCCCTGGCCAGCGCACGCGCAGCCCTGTCATAATTCGGGCGCTCTCGTACAGCTTGCTTCATTGGCATACAGTTATTTGCTCGCGGCAGCGCATGAAAAAGATGAGATGCGTCGCATTCATAGTAAGTAAGAGCTTAGCTAGTTGTTGATTCATCGGATCACTTATCTTGTAAATCATTGGCCATCCGAATACCTTGGACATCTTTTTAGGTTTAAACATTCATCTACTCAATTATTCGCTTGATAACCTGCCGCACCGGAATGACGGGTTATCTGATGGCCATTCTTATTCTCAATAAAGATGCAGGTGGAGTGCATGAGCACTGCAACCGTCGAGCAGCGTTTGAGCGAAATATGGGAGACGCCCAAAACAGTATGGGGATGGTTCGCCACTGTCGATCATAAGACGCTAGGGATGCGGTATCTCGTTACCGCAATGGTGCTGCTTGCTATCGGCGGTATTGAAGCGCTGATCATGCGTATCCAGCTGGCTCGCCCCGACGAGGCCATCCTCTCGCCGGAAATGTACAACCAGCTTTTTACCATGCACGGCCTGACCATGATCTTCTGGTATGCCTCGCCGATTCTTTCCGGTTTTTCGGTTTACCTTATTCCACTGATGATCGGCGCGCGGGACATGGCGTATCCGCGGCTGAACGCGTTCACCTACTGGTCGTTTCTGCTTTCCGCCGTGTTTCTTTACATCGCGCCCTGCATGGGTCAGGCGCCCCACGCGGGCTGGTTCGCCTATGTCCCTTATACCGACTCCATCTATTCTCCCGAGCGAGGAATGGATTTTTATGCACTCGCGCTGATATTTCTGACAATTTCCACGACCGGCGGAGCGATCAACTTTATTACGACTATCCTTCGTATGCGCGCGCCGGGGATGGCGATCAGCAAGATGCCGCTACTGTGCTACAGCACGGGCACAATCTCTTTCGCCATCTTATTCGCATTGCCGGCGTTGACAGTCGATTGCGTATTTCTGCTGCTAGATCGGCATTGGGGTACTCATTTTTTCCAGGTAAACGCCGGTGGAAGGCCTCTGCTGTGGCAGCAGCTCTTCTGGTTCTTCGGTCATCCCTGGGTGTACGTCATCTTCATTCCTGCCATGGGAATGATCTCCATGATTATTCCGGTATTTTCCAGGCGCCCTATTGTCGGTTATCCATATGTCGCGATTTCTACAGTTCTGACAGGACTGGTCGGCTTTGGCGTCTGGCTCCATCACATGTTTGCCGTCGGTATGTCGGATATGGAGATGAGCTTCTTCAGTGCCGGCAGCATGATGATTTCCATCTTTACCATCGTTCAGGTACTGGCATGGATTGGAACTATCTGGAAAGGTCGATTAGTAATGACCACGGCAATGTATTACGCCCTGGGTACCATCGCCTGCCTGGTGATTGGCGGACTCAGCGGAGTTTACACAGCCAATATTCCCGCGGACTGGCAGGTGCATGACACCTACTTCGTCGTCGCCCACATTCACTACGTACTGATTGGCGCGAATGTGTTCCCTGTCTTTGCCGGCTTTTACTACTGGCTGCCCAAGATGACCGGGCGCATGATGGACGAGCGTTTGGGAAAGTGGAGCTTCTGGATTATGTTCATCGGCTTCAATGTCGGATTTTTTCCCATGCATTTGCTTGGCCTGGGCGGGATGCCACGCCGCGTCTACACCTACGCCGCGGGCCTTGGCCTTGGCCCACTGAACATGCTCGTTACCATCGGCGCTTTCGTACTCGGAATCGGCATTCTGATCAGCATCATCAATTTCTTTGTCAGCATTCGTACAGGAAGAGTAGCGGGCAAGAATCCGTGGAATGCAGACACCCTGGAATGGGATCTGGAGTCTCCTCCGGCGCCTTACGGATCTGTCCATATTCCCACCGTCGTTTCGCGCAATCCTCTCTGGGACGATCACGATGAAGAGGAAGACCCGGATGGCAGCCGAGTTCTCGATCAAGGGCGGCAGACGCCCTCCACGACATGGCTGGATGCGCGGTTTCTGGCCATTTCGCAGATGCCGTCCGAATCGATCGCTCCGCTGCTGATGGCGATTGCACTGTTCATCTTCTTCGGCGGTCTCGTTTACTCGCTGCTGTGGGTGGCGCTTGCCGGGCTGATTCTGACGTTCGCGGACGGCTGTTTCTGGCTATGGCCTCGAGTCGAGGAGCGAGCCGTATGAGCACGACGATCAACGTGTATCAGAGAACCGGCGAGCGAGTGGTTGAGCCGCTCGATGAGAGCCGCGGCACGTTTGCCATGTTCATGGTCATCGGGACCGAGCTGGCGCTGTTTGTCAGCCTGTTCTGCAGCTATTTCTTTATCGGCAATAACAAGAACAGGTGGCTCATCGACCAGCCCCCGAAATTTACCCTCGCTCTGATCATGGCCGCGATTCTAATCAGCAGCAGCATTGTGCTCCATTGGGGAGAGCGGCAGTTGAAGCGGCAGCGGTATGGCGCCGCCCGCATTGCGCTCGCGCTGACGGTTTTGATTGGGCTGGGTTTTCTTGCAGTTGCAGTCATTTGAGTACCTTGACCACTGGAAAAGCCTGACACCTTACAGCGATTCCTACGGATCCATCTTCTACACCATTACCACCTTTCACGCGGCGCACGTCATTGTCGGCCTGCTCATGCTCGCGTATGTGTTGTTTCTTCCGCGCTACGCCCCGGCTGCGGAAACCCCGTACCGTCCCTACCATGTCGTCTCGTCTGTACTGGCATTTCGTCGACATCGTCTGGATTTTTATCGTGTGCATTCTTTACCTGATCCCCAATCTGATCGTTTATGGCCACTGAACCTACAACCCGCGCGCCGATAGTCTCTCCCCGGAAGCTCTGGTTTGGTACCGCCGGCGCGGCTCTGTGCTGGGTCGGTCTCGGCATTGCCGATACGCTGATCACCTGGCGGGAATGCCTGCATAACGAGCAGTTCGGCGGCGCCAGCACCATCCCGGCCTGCTGTCGCTGAACATCATATTGTTTCTCGCTCTGCTGGCGATCGCCGTAATCGCCGGCGTCATGTCCTACCGCAACTGGCGTCGCCTTGCCGGTCAAGTACGAGCTCTATCGCGCCGAAGCAACCGCGCCCCGCGAATATATGGCGCTGATCGGCCTTTTTATCAGCGTGACTCTTGGCATCGGCATCATCTGGTTCGGAATTCCGCTGATGATTATCAGCCTCTGCGTGAGGACGCGATGAAGGTGACGCCCTACAGTCGACGCGGGCACACTCGGAATTGCATTCCTGTTGCTCGCGACCGGCGCGTGTCTGCTCGGTTCAGGATGCACCGGAGGCCGCCAGCTGCAGCCATACACAGTTGCCACCGGCGGGGATGCTTACCAGGGAAAGAAAGTGATCGAGGAGAAGGGATGCGGATCCTGCCACACCATTCCCGGCATTTATACAGCCCGCGGAGTTGTCGGGCCCCCGCTGTTCTTTTTCAGCCGGCGAACCATGATTGCCGGCGAGCTGCCGAACACGCCGGACAATCTTGTCCGCTGGATCAAGGATCCCAAATTAGTAGAACCGGGCACGGCGATGCCGGATCTGGGCCTTACCGACAGTGAGGCGCGGGATGTTGCGGCGTATCTCTACACGTTGCGTTGAATGGAAGGATGAACATGGACCGAGTCAAAAACTTGTCAAGTCACGCCGCTGGGATCGTTATGCTTTGCGCCATCGCCTGCATTCCGTGCACGCGTGTTCTGGCGCAGCAAAAGAAGGGCGCAAACAAGGCAGCGCCGGGCCAGGGAATGACGACCGACATCCCCGGCGCACTGCCGGGCATTCATTTGATCAGTCCGGTTCCAAACGGTCAGTGGACGCTGCCGGCGGGCGACTACGCAAACACCCGCTACAGTCCTCTGAATCAGATCAACACGGAAAATGTTCAAAACCTGCATATCGTCGGGGTTACGAATGTTGGAATTCCTCATGGATTTGAAGGCCAGCCTCTCGTGGTCGGCAGCACGCTCTACATGGTCACGCCCTACCCGAATTATCTGATTGCGCTCGACCTGAGCAAGCCGGGTTTCCCGCAGAAATGGATATTCAAACCTCATCCGGATATACGAGCGGTCGGTATCGCCTGCTGCGATGTCGTGAACCGTGGCGCAGTATATGCGGACGGCAAAATTATTTACAACACGCTCGATGCCCACACGGTCGCAGTCGACGCCAATACCGGGCAGAAAGTCTGGGAAACGCAGATCGGCGACATCAACCTCGGTGAGACCATCACCATGGCGCCGATCGTAGTCAAAAATGTCGTGCTGACCGGCATCAGCGGCGGTGAATTAGGTGTCCGCGGCAGACTCACCGGGCTCGATCTGAAGACCGGCAAAATACTGTGGCGCGCCTGGAACACTGGTACGGACGCTGACGCGCGCATCGGTTCCGATTTCAAGCCGTTTTACAAAAAAGATCAGGGCAAGGACCTCGGCCTGACGAGTTGGACTCCGGGCCAATGGAAACTCGGCGGAGGTCCGGTATGGGGTTGGATTTCCTACGATCCTCAATTGAACCTGATCTACTACGGCACCGGTAATCCGGGCGTATGGAACGCCGATATGCGGCCGGGCACCAATCACTGGTCTGTCACCGTATGGGCACGCAATCCCGAAACAGGAATGGCCAAATGGGCCTACCAGCTCGTGCCTCACGATGCGTGGGACTATGACGAGATCATGGAGAACATCCTGGTCGACATGCCTTGGCAGGGTAGGGAACGCAAGCTGCTGCTGCATCCCGGCCGCGTCGGATTCATGTTCGTCATGGATCGCGAGACCGGCGAGTTGCTTTCTGCGGATAAGTATGTACCGGTTACCTGGGCCAACGGATACGACCTGAAAACCGGTCTCCCGGACATCAATCTCGATAAGCGCACCCACATGGGGCACTATGCGACTGATATCTGCCCCTCTTCGACCGGCGGCAAAGATTTCATCCCGTCCTCATTTTCGCCGCGCACCGGCTTGCTCTATATTCCCGCTCACAACACTTGCATGGATTACGAGGGAACCGCCGTGAACTACATCGCCGGAACGCCGTATCTTGGAGCGAGCGTGCGCATGTATCCCGGGCCCGGCGGGTACCAAGGGGAGCTGATCGCCTGGGATGTAGCGCAGCGGAAACAAGTCTGGGGCATCAAGGATATTGATCTGCCGGTCTATGCCGGAGTGCTCTCTACCGGCGGCGACCTGGTCTTCTACGGCACCATGGAAGGCTGGTTCCGGGCCGTCGATGCCCATACCGGAAAAATTCTCTGGCAGGTGAAGACCGGCTCGGGAATCATCGGAGACCCAATTACATTTCTCGGTCCCGACGGAAAGCAGTACGTCGCGGTCTTCTCCGGAATCGGCGGCTGGATGGGTGCAACCGCATTGCCGGACGTCTCTACAGATGATCCCTACGCTGCCCTGGGCGTGGTCGGCGCGATGAAAACGATTAAATCCAAAACGCAGCCGGGAGCTGCTCTCTATGTCTTCAGCTTCTAAATGGCTGGTTTTTGCGGTTCTTTGCTCATCGACGGCAGCGTTCGCCGCCCCCACCTTGCGCGTCTGCGCGGACCCAAACAATCTGCCGTTTTCCAATCAGGCGCAGCAGGGGTTTGAAAATCGCATCGCCGCATCGTGGGGAAAGATCTCGGCATGCAGGTTTCCTATTACTGGTTTCCGCAGCGGCAGGCGTTTTTCCGCAAAACCCTGAACGCCGGGAATTGTGATGTCGTCATCGGAGTTCCCAGCGGAATTCCGGTCGCGGCCACCACGCATTCCGTACTACCGTTCGAGCTATGTGCTGGTTTCTCGACAGGATCGCCACCTCGACATAAAGTCACTCGACGACCCGCGTCTCCGTCGCTTGCGGATCGGAGTCCACGTCACCGGAGATGAAGATAGCAATCTGCCGCCGGTAAATGCGCTGACTAGCCGCGGAATCGTACGCAACCTGGTTGGCTACACGCTTTACGGCAATCTCTCGGAAGCGAATCCTCCGTCGGACCTGATCCAGGCTGTTGCCAATAAAGATGTCGATATCGCCATTGCCTGGGGACCGATGGCGGGTTACTTCGCCAAACACTCATCCGTGTCGCTCGTAGTTACGCCGATAGATGTAGTCTCGCCCAAACCTGCGATTCCGTTTACATTTGCCATCTCTATGGGCGTCAGGCGAGGAAACGCGAAGCTGCGGCAACAGCTGAATGCCGAAATAGAACGGCGCAGGCCGGAGATTCACCAGATATTGGAGTCCTATGGCGTTCCTTTATTAGACGCATCGCCGACGGCTCAAATGGGGTATTGATCATGCGAACCAATCCGCAAACCTGGCTCGTGCTTACGGGAAATTCATTGCTGCTTGCCACCGTGCTCGCAATGGGCGGCTGCAACTCCTCTCCGCAATGCTGCCGTTTCGGCCGCTCCGTCGCCGACCAATGTCGGGCCTGTGCCCGGTGGACAGCCGACCGCGGCAGGGCGCATCGACCCATATACCGGGAACCCGGTGGCTCTTGCGGAAGGCCGCAGGCTTTTCGACTGGTACAACTGCTCCGGCTGCCATGGCGGTCACGCTGGCGGTGGCATGGGGCCCAGCTTGCGCGACAAAACATGGCTCTACGGAGACCGCGACGACCAGATCTTCGACTCCATTGCCGAGGGCCGCTCCAAAGGTATGCCTGCCTGGGGATCAAAAATTCCGGAAGATCAGATTTGGAAACTGGTGGCGTATATCAAGTCCATGCGCACGCCGGCCGAACCCGACCCCCCGGTAGTTCCGCCCAACGAGCAAGTACCGAATCCATCCAACAACACACAACTGGGTGTGGGTCCGCATCAACACTGAGAGGAAAAGCATGCGCCGCCTTCTACTCACGAGTCCGCTTTTTCTACTGATGCTGGGCTGCCAGCGGGCACAGTCCTCGCTCTATTCGGCGGGGCCGGCCGCCCACCGAATTGCCGGAATGCAATGGCTGCTGGTCATCCTCTTTCTGGTGATCACGCTGATCATGTGGGTGTTGATTGCGTGGGCTGCAACCACACGGCGGGGCACACTCGAAGAGCACGCGCCGGTCGACATCGGCGGCGGCCAGGGATGGATTGCCATCGGCGGCATGCTCATCCCCTTCATTGTTCTGTTTGTCCTCTTCCTGCTCGGTCTGAAGCTGCTTGCCAGTTTTCCCATTGCGGATCCCCAGCAAGCAAACACCAAACCGGAGATTCTTATCATTGCCCATCAGTGGTGGTGGGAGGTGCACTATCTCAACGATCAGCCTTATCTTCAGGCGACTACCGCCAATGAAATCCACATTCCGACCAATCGTCCAGTAACGCTGGAACTGGAATCGCAAGACGTAATCCATTCCTTCTGGGTGCCGGCTCTGCACGGCAAGGTGGACCTGATTCCAGGTCATCCAAATTACATCCGCATCGAGGCCAGCCATGCGGGAGCGTTCCAGGGACAATGCGCGGAATATTGCGGCGCTCAGCACGCCCATATGAGACTGCTGGTGATTGCACAGGAACCGGACGAGTACCAGGCTTGGCTCGATCTGCAGCGAAAACCAGCGGCACCGCCCACCACCCAGGAAGCCGTCGACGGAGAAAAGATATTTCTCGCCGGTCCTTGTTCCATGTGCCACAGCGTTCGCGGAACTTTGGCCGGCGGCCGGGTCGCACCCGACCTGACGCATATAGGCAGCCGGCGTTTCATCGCAGCCAATTCATACCCGAATAACAATGCTTACCTGGAGGCCTGGGTCACGCACGCCCAATCCTTGAAGCCCGACGCGGAAATGCCAAACCTGACTCAATTCAACGGCCAGCAATTGCGGGACTTGGTTGCCTATCTTCGCCAGTTACAGTAGCCAAATTCACGAGTAAGGGGTACCAAATGTTCAAGCCAATTCTTCGCAAAGGGAGCAACGCCTCTCATTTCTGTCTTCTTACCGCGGCTCTTGCGCTTACTGTTCCATCCTTTGCGCAAGCCAAGCCGGACTGTTCGGCGCTTCCCAACGCGGATCGCCTGCGTAGCGTTTTGCAGTCCGTGGTGAAGCAGGGCCCCACCAAGAACGGAGGCATGGGGAATCAGGAATGGGCGGTCATCGTGAACCGCGATGGAATTGGTTGCGCGGTTGTCTTCAGCGGAACAAATCGCAGCCAGGAGTGGCCCGGAAGTCGCGTGATTGCAGCCTCCAAGGCGAATACAGCAAATGCCCTCAGCAGCAGTGACTATGCGCTCTCGACGGCAAACATTTATGCCGCCGCCCAGCCCGGCCAGAGCCTCTATAGCCTTGCCACCAGCGATCCGCCCAACCCGCAGGCCGTCGTGGGCAATCCCGCTTCCTTCGGTACCCCCAACGATCCTATGGTCGGCAAGGCTGTAGGCGGCATCATCGTTTTCGGCGGCGGGCTGGCGCTCTACAACGGACAGGGCAAAATCATCGGCGGTCTCGGCCTCAGCGGGGATACCTCTTGCACAGATCATGTGATTGCCTGGAAGGTACGCCATGAACTGCAACTGGATACCGTAGCCATGGGCCCGAGTCCCGCGCACAACGACAACATGATTCTCGATTTTCAGAATGGAAAAAGTCCCAGCGGATTCGGGCATCCGGCATGTAAAGGTGGTATGCCTGCCTACTCCATTATCCAGAATCTCTCAAAACAATTTCCTACCGGACCTAAAAAACGATAAGACCGCGCAGCGCTTTGGTACGGCTTCTTTAGAGCCTTTTGCCAATGGATCTGTCATTTCGACCGGAGCGCAGCGGAGTGGAGGGACCTGCGTTTTGTCGATGAAACAGCTCTCTACGTAAGAGGCTCCAGGTAAATTCAACCATCAGTTTGTTATCCTAAGTTTAACTAGGAATTCGGTTTTGCCGGTACGCAAGAGGTCTCTCGGCTTCGCGCCGCTGATTCATAGAACTAAATCAAATAACTTGGTATCTCGTGCGCTCAACACAATCTTTCAAACCTCTATTTCGCTTGTCACTTCTGCTTGTAATTTCACTTTCTCTGACGTGCGCAGCGCAAATTAGAAATTCTGGTCTATCGCCGAACATTTATTCCGGTCACATTATTGATCCAACGTCTCATCCCATCGCCGGTGCCAATCTTCAACTGGAAATTGGAAGCCATACTCTGCAGGCGGTTACCTCTGCCGATGGCGATTTTTCTATCTCGACCACACTCAACGGTCAAGCGATACTGAAAATTCAGGCGGCCGGCTTTGCGCCGCTTCAACAGGCGATCCTCCCTTCGCAGCCCCTTGATCTGAAGTTGGCTCTGGCCACAAATGTGCAACAGGTCGCCGTTACGGCCACCAGAACCCCGCTGGCCATCGACGAGTCGGCCAATGCCGTCCAGATTCTCTCCAGCCATGCACTGCAGAGAAGCGGCACCATCGCTTTTGGCGACAGATTGCGGCAGGTTACAGGAGTGAATTTTTTTCGCCGCTCCAGCACTCTGGTTGCAAATCCCACATCGCAGGGAGTCTCGTTGCGTGGGCTCGGTTCGACCGCAGCCAGCCGCACCCTGGTCCTCGCCAACGGAATTCCAATCAACGATCCGTTCGGCGGCTACGTTTTCTGGGATCAGGTGCCCTCGCTTGCTATTAAAGATGTCGAGGTCGTCAGCGGCGGAGTTTCCAATCTGTACGGCAGCAGCGCCGTCGGCGGCGTCATCAACCTAATCGAGCGTACTCCGAGTGCTGCCGCGTACGCCATCGATACCGGCTACGGGCAGGAAAATACTCCGCACGCCTCCGTCCTGGGCACAGCCGCGGCCGGTCCGTGGAGCGGCATGGCGGCTGGGGATTTTCTTCGCACCGATGGATACATTGAAACTGCCCCAGCCTTTCGCGGTCCCATCGATACCCCTGCGAATGTGCATTATGAAAATGGCGAATTGTTTCTGCGCCGCATTCTCGCCGAACACGCGATTGCGCACCTGCGCGGAAATGTTCTGAATGAGGCTCGGAATAACGGAACTCCCTTGCAGAAAAACGCCAACCGGCTCTGGCGATATGCTGGCGGCCTCGATTGGACGACCACGAACGCAGGCATCTTTTCCCTCAACTTCTTCGGAAGCCAGGAACATTATCGGCAGACGTTCTCCTCCGTTCCCGCTGATCGCGCCAGCGAGGCGCTGACGCTTCGCCAGCAGGTAACCGCGCAGCAACTCGGCGCCTCCGCGCAATGGACAAAGCTTTTGCTTCCCGATCTTTCCTTCATTGCCGGGACCGACGTCAATGACGTTCGCGCCACCGACTACGAAGTTCACATCAAGTCCGGGCTTTTCAACGGACTCACTGATACCACCGCCCGCCAGCGCGACGTCGGAGAATATGCCGAAGCTCTGCTGCAATACCGCGGCTGGACTCTGAGCGGCTCCGTCAGGGGCGATACTTTCCTGAACCTCGACGCGGCGCAAAATCTCCAAACCGGAACCGGACCCATAACTCCGGTTCAAATCCCCAATCGCAGCGAAACTATCGCTAGTCCAAAGCTGGGCGCAGTTCGACATATTGACCGCTATCTCACCTTCACCGCCTCTGCGTATCGGGCATTTCGCTCGCCCACGTTGAACGAGTTGTATCGGCGATTTCAGGTTGGACAGGAAATCACGCTGGCAAATTCGAATCTGAAGTCGGAGCGCGCCACGGGTTGGGAGACCGGAGCGGAGTTCGCGTTTCCGTCGCACAACACCACGATTCGCGCGAGTTACTTCTGGACCGAAGTGAACCGTCCCGTGACTTCGCTGACCATCAGCACAACTCCAACGCAGATTGTGCAGATGCGGGAAAATCTGGGCCAGATTCGCAGCCGCGGCGTCTCGCTCAACTATCAATCGGAACCGCTTTCCTGGCTCTCTGTCGTTGGCGGTTATCAGTATGCGAACGCCACCGTGACCCAGTTTGCGCAGTCGCCGGATTTGGTAGGAAAGTGGATTCCGCAGGTGCCGCACAACACAGCGACCATGCAGGTTCGCGCTGTAAAACCTTCCCTCGGCACAGCAGCTTTACTGGGAACCGTGAGCGGACGTCAATTCGATGACGATCAGAACACTTTCCTGCTGCATGGATATTTTCAACTGGACGGTTATATCTCACACGAGTTCGGATCCGCATCTCGAATTCTATGGAGCAATGAGCAATATCTTCAATCGTTCCATCGACGTCGGACGGACCCCCATCCTCACGCTCGCGACTCCCCGCATGGCGAGCTTCGGAATTCGCATTCACTCCCGCGATGCATTCGCGCAATGAAACTCTGTCATCCTGAGCGAATCGGGGTCCCCAGCGACAGGTCTTCGTCGCTGGGGTGGGAAACGAAGGATCTCTAGATATGGGCTCGAAAATTCGTTTTTGTCTGCTCTTTTCCGCCGCCGCGGTTTTGCCGTCGCCGTGCGCCATTCTCGCTCAAACTCCATCCTCCCTGACACGCGCTCCGCAGGCGCAGGTGACAACCCTGACCCCACCGGGTTATTTCAGTGAGCCGTCTGTCGCGGTGAATTCTCTCAATCCACAACAAGTCGTCGTTGCGTATCAGGTGCCTGCAAGCATTGCCTACTCGACCGATGCCGGCGCACATTGGAAAAAAGCAGAAAACACAGCCCCGAAAAACTTCAAGGTTTCCGGCGATCCCAATGTCACGTTCGATAACAAAGGTCACGCGATCTTCTGTTTTATCGCCTTCAACAAGTTGGGAACCTTCAACTACTGGGGCCATGCGGCAACCACGAACGGTATTTTTGTCCGCCGCTCTCTTGATGGAGGGAAGACCTGGGAGCCGCAGCCCATCACCGTTTTCGAGCAGCAAAACCGTCCTGGCATTCCCTTCGAAGATAAGCCGTACGTCGTGGCCGATGTGAGCCACGGGCCTCATGCCGGCAACCTCTACATCGGCTGGACGCGTTGGAGTCTCGT
The DNA here is from genome assembly GCA_963823295.1 of uncultured Acidobacteriota bacterium. Lineage (GTDB taxonomy): Bacteria > Acidobacteriota > Terriglobia > Terriglobales > Acidobacteriaceae > JAKAAZ01. The sequence goes on along the minus strand of CAWGLF010000014.1, from coordinate 45,377 downwards.
GGATTCGCGGATGGTTCTATCGCGCTCGACCGACGATGGGAAGAGCTGGTCTACGCCGATGGAAATCGATCGGCATCCCGGCCTGCCGCGCGACGACAATGGCGCGCTCGAGGGATTCGACGGAGCCGTCGGAGCAGACAGCACCCTGTATGCCGTATGGTCCTATGGCGACAACATCCAGTTCACGACCTCACGCGATGGCGGCAAGTCCTTTCGTCCGCCAAAAAATATACTGCACACTGCGCCGGTCATGTTCGCGGTGGAGGATTTTGAGCGCGCCAATGGATTTCCGCAGATTGCGGTGGACACCCGAAGCGGCAATTACAAACATGCCCATTTATATGTAACCTGGAGCGATTATCGCAACGGCGACATCGACGTGTTCTGTGCCAGCTCCCGGGATGGCGGCAAACACTGGAGCGCGCCCGTGCGCGTCAATAACGACGCCATCCACAATGGCAGTGATCAGTTTTACCAATGGCTGACAGTCGATCCCGTTTCCGGAGCCGTCTCGGTCATCTTCTACGACCGGCGCAACGATCCCGAGAACCGGAAGACACTCGTCACCCTCGCGCGGTCCACCGATGGCGGAAGAAGTTTTGCCAATTATGCATGGACCTCAATGCCATTCACAGCGACCGGCGGTTTCATGGGAGATTACAGCGGCATCGCATCCTACAACGACCGGGTGTATGGGGCGTGGACGGAGGAACCCCCGGTGCCACATCCTGCAGCACCGGGAAAAAAGGCTGGGTCTGCCGGAGATAGCAGCCATACACAAACAGTGGTGCGGGTCGGAGTCGCGGATTTTTCCGCGAACGATCTGTCCAGGCATTAACGGGACCGGGAAGAGTTTGTGATCGATTCAGCTCGCTCTATGTGCGTGCGGTCACTTCAGTTTTGTGAGCTGCTGTAGTTCATCTCGCTGGGTCTCTCGATGAGGACCTGTTGAATTCGAGCGCAGTATTTGAGCTGAATCTGAAACAAAATGCGCAACTTAACGCGGGATGAAACGTCCAATCAGTAGTGCGTATTACGCCCCTTGTAAACCTTTCGGTTACACTTGATCTTATGACTTCCCCGGTCTGCCCTGGAACCAGATCCACCTATCCCTGATTGCAAGCGAGAGATTGCGTGAAGCCGAAGATACTGGTGATTGACGACGAACGTGTTATTGCGGACACCCTGGTTATCATTCTGAATAGAAACGGTTTTGAGGCAACTGCCGCGTACAGTGGAGAAGCCGCGGTAGCTCTGGCGCAGTCCATGCAACCGGAAATGGTGATCAGCGATGTCATCATGAACGATATGAACGGCATCGACGCGGCCATCCAGATTCGCTCGATGTTGCCGCAATGCAAAATTCTGCTGTTCTCCGGCCAGGCAGCCACAGCAGATTTGCTGGAGAAAGCGCGAAATCAGGGGCATGAATTTGAGATTCTGGCCAAGCCCGTTCATCCCCAGGATTTATTGACGCGGCTTCGTTTGTAACCGGCGCATGGTGTCGCCGATTTTTCGCAACAGTTCTGCTCCGGCGCGAGAGCGACGTTATCCTCACCATGCGGCGTGGATTGCCCTCGCGCTGCTCACCACCCTCAATCTGCTCAACTATACGGACCGCTATGTGCTGGCAGGCGTGCAGCCGCTGGTGCAACGGGCGTTCCATGTGAACGATGAGCGCATTGGAGCGCTCACCTTCGCTTTTTTTGTTACCTATATGCTGGCGGCGCCCATTACTGGCTGGCTGGGCGACCGGTTTCCCCGCAAGCCCCTGATCATTGCCGGCGCATTGCTGTGGAGCGTGCTCACCCTCTCGACGGCGCTGGTCCACACCTTCACGGAGCTTTACTGGCGCCACGCCCTGGTCGGCATTGGCGAGGCAAGCTTCTGCATCTATGCTCCCGCACTCCTTTCGGACTACTGGCCGGCCGAGCAGCGCAACAAAATCCTGACCATTTTTTACCTTTCGTTGCCGGTAGGCGCAGCGCTTGGCTACATTGTGGGCGGCACGCTCGGCCAGGCCCACGGATGGCGCGCGCCTTTCTACGTTTGCGCCGCGCCCGGCCTGCTCATCGTTCTGCTGGTCTGGATATTCATGCGTGAGCCGGCGCGTGGAGCCTCCGAGCCGCTTGCCGTCAGGCCGGATCGCGCGACCCTCGCTGGACTGGTGCGCAATCCCGCATACCTGACCGCCACCTTGGGAATGGCGATGATGGTTTTCTCTCTGGGAGGCATTTCCGTCTGGATGCCGACATTTTTGTATCGTCACGGGCATTATTCCATTGCCGGAGCAAGCCAGATCCTGGGCGCGATCACGGTAGTCGACGGCATCGCCGGAACCTGGGTGGGCGGATGGATTGCCCAACGCTGGTTGCGGCGGAATAAGGCGGCCCTGTATCTGCTTTCTGCATGGAGCGTGCTGCTGGCAGCACCCTTCGCGCTGCTTACCTTCTACGGCCCCCGGCCAGCAATGGTGCCGTCTCTCGCGATCGCGGAGTTTCTGCTTTTCCTGAACACCGGGCCTCTAAACGCGGCCATCGTAAACGCTGTGGACGCGCCGATCCGCTCGACCGCCATTGCTATCGAGTTGTTCCTGATTCATGCACTCGGCGATGCGCCTTCGCCGCGCATCATCGGGTGGGTCTCCGATCACTCTTCTCTGCGCGCCGGGCTGGCGGTCACGCTGATCACTCTGATTGTCTCCGGCAATCCTGATCTTTTCCGGTGCTCGCTTTGCTCCGGAAATCGATCCCGCCGCGGCTTGAATCCATGCGTCAGCCGCACTATAGAATCGGCATACTGGATGAGCATGCTCTGGCTTTTTGTCCATGGAAGAGTTCTGTTTGCAGTTTTCGCGTGGCTTATTGCCGCCGTATGGCTCTGGCGTGCGCTGCCGGCGCTGATCATGCTTCCGCGCGTTCCGAATCTGCTCGATCCGAAATATGCCGCGACGGCCATGGCAGGCGATCCCGCAGGATGGCCGTCGCTCACCGTGATTGTTCCTGCCAAAGATGAAGCTGCTGCGATTGAGAGCTGCCTGCGCAGTTTGCTCGCAAGCGACTACCCCCATCTGCAGGTCATCGCGGTCGACGACCGCTCGACCGACGCCACCGGAGATTTGATGGACCGCATCGCCGCTGCCTCTTCGCCGCGCCTGCGCGTGCTGCACGTCAGGGAATTGCCAACCGGCTGGATCGGTAAGCCGCACGCCATGGTCCTGGCTGCGAACGGCGCTGCATCCGACTGGCTTCTTTTCACCGATGCGGATACGATCTTCGCTCCCGACGCATTGCGCCGTGCGATTGCGTTCGCCCTCCACAGCGGCGCCGATCACTTCGTCCTCTATCCGACGCTGATCCTGCGCGGTTGGGCGGAGCGCATGCTCATCGCATTTTTTCAAACCGCATCGGCCTTGGCCGCCCGTCCATGGAAGATTCCCGATCCGCTGTCCCCGCGAGATTACATCGGGGTGGGCGCGTTCAATATGATCCGCCGCCCCGTCTATGAAGCCCTGGGAGGATACACTGCACTGCGGATGGAGGTGCTCGAGGACATGCGCCTGGGCTATCGAGTCAAGCGGGAAGGGTACGCGCAACGCGTGGCGTTCGGGAAAGACCTCGTCCGCATCCGCTGGGCGGAAAGCGCGCGCGGAATTCTCCAGAACGTGACCAAAAATATGTACGCGGTCTTTCGCTTTCGTTCTGCGGCGGTGTGCTGCGCCTGCCTGGGAATGGCGCTTGTATGCCTCACTCCGTTTGCCGCTCTGGCGGTTGCAGGGCCGGCACGATGGGCGGGGATGGTCACGCTGATTTGCCTGCTGCTGCTGAACCTGCGCTACTGGTCGAAAACCGAAATTTCCCCAATATATCTGGCGCTGTTTCCGCTGGCTACGCTGTTATTCCTATGGACGCTGCTGCGCTCGATGACCTTAACTCTGTGGCGCGGCGGAGTTCTGTGGCGCGGCACGCTTTATCCGTTGAAGGAACTGCGCCGTCAGGCCGGCCCCTTGCGGTAATCATCCTACGTTTGTCATCCTGAGCGAATCGGGGTCCCCGGCGCGCGAACTTTGCGCGTTGGGGTGGAAGCGAAGGATCTCGCGTTCACTCGACAGCACAAAATCTCGGCTATCGGCCGCGATGCTTGAAATGAACACCATGCTGGCCCATGGTGCCATTGTGCGCGCTAAAAGCCTGGCCGCCATTCTCCGCGGAAAAGCTCTTTACCAACTGCGGATTCGGGTGGAATTTTTCTTTCCCGCCATGGAGCTGCTGCTTGTTGCTCAGCACCATTTCAGCGCGCCCTTGAATTGTGTGGATGGTGCCGCGGATTTGAATCGTGTGATCGGCGAGGCTTTGAACGTTGCCGACCGACTTCTCATCCCGGCTGAGGCTCACGATAAAGAAATGGCAGTCCGCATCGGAAGTCTCCGGGCTGCAAACATCCAGGAAATGAATCCCATCCACTGCATCGACCACGCGATACACATGCGCGGAAACGCAGACATTTTTGCCAACGTGCTGCAGCGCATCTTGCGGAGAAATGCAGGCATGTTTTGCAAACGCGATACCAGGCAACAGCATGGCGGAGATCGACAGAGTCATCAGGAAAGGGCCGCGCATAGGGGAGTGTCCGCCCGACAAAGCTGGATTGGAATTGGCTTCATTATCCCCGAATCGGTGCGTTTTCCAAACTCCTTTTTTCTTGATCTACTGCGATGGTTGTGAATTGTTCTCTGTGTCGGTGGCCTGTTGTGGACGCATTAGCGGGAACAGGATCACATCGCGAATCGAGCGCGAGCCGGTCAGCACCATCGTTAGTCGGTCGATGCCGATGCCTTCACCGGCGGTGGGTGGCAGGCCAAAGCTGAGCGCGCGGACGTAGTCCTCATCCATGGCGTGCGCTTCCGTGTCGCCGCGCTCACGCTCGGCAAGCTGCTGTTCGAAACGCCGGCGCTGGTCTACAGGATCGTTCAATTCGCTGAACGCATTCCCCAGTTCGAAGCCGCCGATGTAGAACTCGAATCGCTCCACCCAGTCCGGCTCGTCCGGTTTTTGCTTCGAGAGTGGTGAGACAGCGAGAGGAAAGTCGTAGATGATGGTCGGCTGGATCAGGTGGGGTTCGGCAAGACTTCAAAGAAGGTCGCGATATTGCTTTCCAACGGGATCACCGAGCGAAGGACCGGCCCTGTCGCCGCCACTGTGTTGAATGCGTAGGCATGGCGAAGATGCCCTGTCCTGCTTGCCAGAAATGCCTTGGCGATTCGAGTTCCCATCTGTTCCCTCGAAGGTACTTCGCTGAAGTCGTAGTTCTTGACCAGCGCATGAATGCATCTTCAGTGGACAAATCTTCATGGGAGGGCTTAGTCTGCTCTCGGGCCAGAAGTTAATGATCGCTTCCCGCATCGTGAATCTCTGCCATCTCGACAAGATCAATTTCGACATCGTTGAAGATAATCTTCGTCGTCCCATTTACTTCCATCGCGATGTATTTGATCAGCTCTTCCGTCAAGTTCATCAGGTCGTTGTAGTTTGCATACGCCTGATAAAACTCAAGCATCGTGAACTCGGGATTGTGCTGGGTCGAGACGCCTTCATTGCGAAAATTCCGGTTGATCTCATACACGCGATCGAGACCGCCGACGACCAGGCGCTTTAGATACAACTCCGGAGCGATGCGCAGATACAGCTCGATATCGAGCGCGTTGTGATGCGTGGTGAAGGGCTTTGCCATCGCCCCGCCGGCAATCGGCTGCATCATCGGAGTTTCCACCTCGATATATCCGCGCTCATCGAAAAACTGGCGCAGCGCCCGCAGCACGGCGGCTCGTTTTACAAAAACCTCGCGCACGTCGGCATTCATGAACAAATCCACATAGCGCTGGCGATAACGCAGCTCCACGTCAGCCAGACCGTGATACTTCTCCGGCAGCGGCAGCATGGCTTTCGCCAGAAAGGTGATCGTGTCGACGTGAATCGTTAGCTCGCCGGTGCGTGTGCGGAAGAGATAACCGGCGACTCCGATGTGATCGCCCATATCAAGCAGCTTGTATAACTGAAAGCCTTGCTCCCCGACCGAATCCATACGAACGTAAATTTGCAGGCGCGCGCCGTTTTGTTGCAGGACGGCAAATCCAGCCTTGCCCTGTGCGCGGATGGCCATAATCCGTCCAGCCACAGCGACCTGCACGCGAGGCTGCTCCAGAGCCTCGCCGGTGAAAGTATCGTAGGCAGCGTGAATTTCCGCCAGTGTCTGCGTAGCTGCAAAGCTGTTGGGGTAAACCGGCTGGCCAAGCGCCTCGATCTGGGCAAGTTTCTCGCGGCGAAGCTCGAAGACACTTCGTTCAAATTCCGATTCGTACACGTCGTTTTTCCTTTGGCAAGCGCTGGGATGCATTGTCAGTATAGAAGCTGCCGCGGTCGCTATCATCCCGCATCCGTGCGGCCTTCGCGCAGCGCTCATTTCATGGAATCGCGCAAGTGAATCAAATTCTGATCCATGTGAGACAGCCGGATCAGCCCGCGACGCGGGAATTCAACATCCAGAGTGGTGTAGACAGTGAGCGTTACCACCAGCGCGAAGGCGAAGATGTAGAGCCAGTTTTGCTTCGGTCCGGTCATCCCAAATCCAGCCATGAATGCGCACCAGCAGCTCAAGACAAAAAGCAGCAGGTAGACCATTCCTGGAGGATGCATTTTGAAAGCATTCTGCCGCGTCTCCGTGATGTCGATCATTTTGTTCAGAGACGGCAGCAGCAGCCTGGCGGCGTCCGGATTTGCCCCGGGTGCGGCCACAGCCTGGATCGCCTGCCGCCAGATCGCCTGCTGCAGCCGAGCCGTTTCGGGCGAAATGTCCGGAGCAGTCGTGTCGTAGAGGCGAAGCCGCGAGGTGGTGTAGTCGCGGAAGAGCTGTCGGAGCGGTGTTTGCGAAGCTGCCGGCAGCAGATCGAGACGCAGATAGGCCGTCTGAATGTCATTCGTCTCCTCGATGATCAGTTCGCGATGCGCGTCATAACGCAGCATGGCGCCGGAAAACGTGAAGGCAAGCAGGAGACCGAACAGAGCGAAAATGGCGGTTTCGATGGCGGAGTTCTTGGCCTCAATCTGTTTGCGGATGCGTAGACGGCGGCCGAGCTCCAGCAAAAGAACCATTGCCGGAAAAAGGATAAAAGCGGTAACGGGCGGGAAGCTCATAAGTCAGTACGATAAACTGCCGGGCTGTTAATCTAGCTGTAATTGTTTCAGCTCCAGGCGACGATACGTAACCTTGCAAAGGGACAGCATGTCAGAACTCGACAACATGGGAACGACAACCCGGCGTGATTTTGTGCAGGGAAGCGTCGCTGTAGCCGGTACGATGCTGACCTCTTCGCTACCCGGCGTAGCGCAGGTTCCATCCGGCGGAAAGCGGCCAAACCTGCTTTTCATCTACACGGAAGGGCAGCGCGCGGATGCGGTTGGCATTGCCGGAAATCCGCTGCTGAAGACGCCAAATCAGGATCGAATCGGCCACGAAGGAGCGCGCTTCACCAATTCCTTCTGCACGAATGCGCTTTGCGCACCTGCGCGGGCCACGGCTCTCACCGGGCTTTATTCCAAGACGACCGGCGCACGCACAAATCCGAATCATCATCCGAATCAGCCGCTGCCTGCCGATATCCCGATCTTCACCGATCTACTGCACAAGGCCGGATATGAAGTAGCGATCGTCGGCAAGGTGCATGTGCAGAATGGCGTCCGCGAGCGTTACTGGGACTACTACTTTGGTTTCAATGCCGCCGTGACGAATTACTACTTTCCAACCTTTCGCGAGGGCCGCAAAGGCGTCATCGGCAAGCCGGTAACGTACAAGAACAAATACGCCGACGATCTGGTCACAGACAAAGCGCTGGCCTGGCTCAACGAGGAGCACGAAAAACCCATTTGCCTGCTGGTCTGGTATCAAACGCCACATGCGCCTTTCTATCGGCCGCGCCGGCTGCTCGATCTCTACAACGGCGTTCCCATTCCAAAGCCGGAGACCTTTGACGACGATCTGAAGGGTTATCCCGGCAAGCCCAGGGCCTTTGCAGATGCTCATAATAAGATCGGCACCCAGAGCGATCTGGACGATGACGCGCGCAGCCTGGAAGAACTGGTAAAGGATTACAACGCGGGTCTTGTCGCCGTGGACGAAAATATTGGCAGGCTTTTCCAGCATCTGGAAAAAACAAACCAGATGGATGATACGGCGATCTTTTTTACCTCCGATCACGGATATTTTCTGGGCGAATGGAGGCTTTTCGACAAACGTCTGATGCATGAGCCTTCGATTCGCGTGCCGATGATGATCCGCTATCCACAGAAAATTAAAGCGGGCACAGTCCGCAAGGAGATGGTCCTGAATACCGACATTGCACCTACGCTGCTGGATCTGGCAGGCGTCGCCGCCCCGCAGCAAATGCAAGGGAAAAGTGTCATGCCGCTTGCCCAGGGCGAACATCAGCCGCAGTGGCGGAAGGAATGGCTGTATGAGTATTTCGAGTATCCCGGATGGGAGAACGTCAGGCCAAATCGAGGTATCAGAACCGAGCGGCATAAGTTGATCCACTACTATCTGGAGCCGCAGGAGTACGAGATGTACGATCTTGCCGCGGATCCAGGCGAGCGCAATAACCTGTACGGAAATCCACAATACGCCTCACTGCAGAAGGATCTTCTGAGCCGCATGCAACAGCTTCGTAAGAAAATTCCTGGACAAGACAGTCTGGAGCAAAATTAGCCCGCAAGTAAGCGATCCCATGTCGCCACAATCAGGTCCGCTGCAAACCAATTCGCCGCGGACGAATTCAAAATCCGATTCGGAAAGCGATCGCAAAGTGGTTCTGCACGGCCTGGTTCGTGCAGAATCTATCGTGCAGATTGCGCTGGCGCTTCCAGTTTCGACCATCCTCGGCTGGGCGGTTGGAGACTACCTCGATCACAAGCTGCATCATTCCTGGATCGCCATCGTGGGGCTGCTCGTGGGAGTCGTTGCGGGATTTATCCAGATTGTCCGGTTGGTTAACCAGGCAAATCGAAGCGATGACAAGTAACATGTCGAAGCGAAGCCGCCCTGGCGCGCCCATGTTTCTGAATCAGTTGACGGAAGACGATATCCGCCGGACTTTACGCCATGCGCTAAGGTTGGCAGGCGCGATTGTAGTTGTAGCAACGCCGATCCTGTGGGCATGGCAGGGCTGGCAGACCTGGCTGATGTTTGTTGTCGGCGCGGCCATTTCGGCCACGGGAATCTTTGAGTGGATGCAGCTGCTCTCCGCCATGATGTCGCGCATGGAAGAGGGCCGCACCCCCAGCCCGATGGGCCGCGTTCTAGTGATGTTCTTCCTGCGCTTGGCACTTGCAGGGTTGCTCTTGTATGCTACCCTTACCAGTTTGAATGGTTCGATTTACGCCTTACTGGCCGGCCTGGCGGTCTCGTTGATTGCCTTGACGGCCGAGTCCATCCGTTTGATGGCCCGGGTGTAAACGCAAGTTCCTGATTCACCAAATCCTGAAAGCATCTGGAAGAAAGTACGGCAATGCCGCTTCAACATTTTCTGGCGCATTTACTGAACTCTGTGTTCGCCGGCCCAGCCACGTGGCTGATGAATTTGGTCGGTCATCCGCCGATCAATCCCGCCGAGCCCATCGACCCCGTCTTCACCATGGAAATTGTGGCGTTTCTGATCTTGCTGGTATTTTTCATTATCGTGCGGCTCAGCCTGAAAGTAGAAAAGCCCGGCGTGGCGCAGCAGTTGGCCGAGATGGCCGAAGAGTTTGTCACCAATCAGACCGAGCCGATCATCGGTCACAAATACCCCGTCTATCTGCCGTTTCTTACCGCACTCGTGCTGTTCGTGGTGATCAACAACCTGCTTGGCCTGATACCAGACGTCGATACTCCGACAGCCAGCCCTGTCGTTCCGCTGGGCCTTGCTGTCGTAACCTTTATCTACTATCACCTGCAGGGGATGCGCTGGAATAAGGGCAAGTACGTCAAGCAATTCCTGGGGCCATTGTGGTGGATTGCGCCGCTGATGCTGCCGATTGAGTTGATCTCACACATTGCGCGTGTCCTGTCGCTGACCATCCGTCTTTTTGCCAATATGTTTGCGAGCGATCTGCTGATTTTGATTTTCTTCTCGCTATTCCCGCTGATTCTGCCGCTCCCGTTTATCGGGCTTCATCTGGCGGTGTCGCTGATCCAGGCGTATGTGTTCATGCTGCTCGCCTCCATCTATATTGGGCAGGCGGTTGCGCACGAGCACTAGAAGTTTGGCAGCATGCGTTCGTTTTGAGTTCCAGTTTTGCTGGAGTCCGCTTCCGCTCCAGCAGCACCACCCCGGCCAGCGTGAGGGCGCCAGCACGGTGAACGTCAACCACCCACTACCGGGAGACCTTAAGGAAGCTTTGGAGTAATAACATGCGTACGATGCAAAACGTTTTCATGACGCTCTCGGTGCTGTGCATGGCCGTTCCGGCGTTCGCCCAATCCGCCGGAGGAGACACGATGCACGGCAGTCTCGTGGCCATCGCTGCCGGCATTTCAATGGCCATCGCCTCTGGTCTTTGCGGCCTCGGCCAAGGCCGCGCGGTTGCCTCTTCCTGCGAAGCCCTCGCCCGCAACCCCGGAGCGCGCCCGGGCATCTTTCTGTTCCTCGTGCTCGGCCTGGCATTCATCGAGTCGCTCTCGCTCTTTACCTTCGCCATCATTCTGTTCAAAGTGAAGTAGCTGGATTTCAGTCGCAACGAAACGGCCTCCGCGAGGAGGCCGTTTTGCCTGGGAGTAATCTGGCAGAGAGGCCCATGGGATGGAAAACTCCTTCATCTCGCTACGAGGTCCCGTTGAACGCGAGGATGCGGGACTCGTGCTGCGTATTCCGCTGGACGCTGGAGGAGAGCAACTGCGTCTTGTCTGCGAGGCAATCTCCGAAATCGATGGAGAGGATCTAGTCATCCGGATTCCGGATCGGCTCGCGGAAAAAATTAAGATTGCCGAAGGGACCGAGGTCTACGTCGATGATTGCGGCGGCAAGCTCAACATCACCATCGCGCCGGTGCATTAAAGTCCGAGTTATCGCCGCAGCACAGCCACATTTGGGACAGGGTACGTCGCAGTTTGCTGCGGCGAAAACGTCGCTGCCCCCGCGCTGCGCCAGTCGAAGCGTATTGCCGGGGAAGATGCCCAGCATAAACACAGCCAGCACAAGAATCGCCATGCCCAGCACGAAGGCCGGCCGCGCATGGGCCGTATCCGGCTCCTGCGCCGGTTCTTCCGGAGCCATGTACATCTGCCCCAGCACGCGCAGATAGTAAAACGCCGCGACGCCGCTGTTGAGGAGGCCAATCACCGCCAGCCATGCATTGCCGGAGTTCAGTGCCGCGGTGAAAACATAAAACTTGCCGAAGAAGCCTCCGGTAAACGGAATCCCGATCAGCGAAATCAAAAACACGGCGAAGGCCGCGCAAGCCACGGGATGACGCCGCGCTGCTCCGGCATAGTCGACAATGTTCGTGCGGGCTTCTCTGAAACCGGAAAGATAGCTGATGACGGCAAACGCGCCGACATTCATCGCGGCGTAGGCCGCGGTGTAAAAGCTGGCGGCGGCAATCCCCATGGGCGCCAACGCGGTGAAAGCGACCAGCAGATATCCGGCGTGCGCGATCGAAGAGTACGCCAACATCCGCTTTACGTTGCGCTGGGTCAGCGCGCCCAGGTTGCCGATGGTCATCGAGAGCACGGCCAGAATCCAGATCAGCGGCATCCAGGCATGGGTGGCGCTGCCGTAGGCCCCATAGCAAATGCGCAGCAGGACGGCAAATGTGGCGGCCTTCGGGCCTGTAGACATTAGGCCGACGACCGGCGCGGGCGCGCCTTCATAGGTATCCGGCGTCCACACGTGGAAAGGCGCCAGCGATGCCTTAAATCCGAGGCCGATCAGCATCATGCCAAAGGCGACCGTCAACAGCAGGGTCGAGGCACCCCCGGCAACACCTTTGGCGATGTCGTAAACATTTGTCGAGCCGGTTGCGCCATAACAGAGCGCGATGCCATACAGAAAGAAAGCCGTCGCGAAGGACCCGAGCAGGAAATATTTGATGGAAGCCTCGGGACTGGTTGCGCTGCGTTTGCGATATCCCGCCAGGATGTACGTTGAAATGGAGGAAATCTCCAGGCTGATGAAGACCATGAGCAGCTCGACCGAACAGGTCATCAGCATCATGCCAACCGAGCCGAACAGAATCAGCGCATAGTATTCGCCAACATAACTCGAGTGGCCTTCGAAGTAGTCGAGTGAAATCAGCAGCGTGACCAGAACGATGCCGGCGATCACCAGATGGAAAAAGGCGCTGAAGGCATCCGATCGCACCGTTCCGAAGAAGGCTGTTCCGGCGGGAATGTATAGCTGATAGATGCTGGCGCCGATGGCGGCCAGGGTGCCCAGAATCGCCAACAGCCCGAGAGATTTGCGGCTGGCCGACGGCTTCAGCACCGGCGCGGCCATCATGACCAGCACGCCGGTACCGGTGAGGATAATTTCAGGCAGGATGCGCAGTGCGGGAGAAACGCCGGTCATCGCGCCACCCTTCCATCGTTCGAGACGTGGGCGTAAATGGCGGTGTGTGTCTGAGGGATCATGCTGGGAACGCTGAGGTCAATGGCGCGCATCCAGAAGACGGAAGCCACGCCCATCACGATCATCAGCGCGATCGTCGGCCAGACCGCTGCCCGCTCCCGCCAGTTCATGTCGCCGCCGGTAAGCAACGCGCCGCCGGTCGCGGGCGTGCCATAAAACACGCGCTGTACCATCCAAAGCATGTACGCCGCCGAGAGAATCACGCCCACCGTCGCCGCCGAGGTAATCCGTGCGTGGGTCTGAAAGCTGCCGCTCAGAATCAGAAACTCACCGACGAAGTTGCTCAGCGATGGCAGTCCGATCAGCGCCAGGGTGGTAATCACAAAGAGCGTTGCCAGTTGCGGCATCTTCGAAGCCACACCGCCCAGTCGCGCCATGTCGAATGTTCCGTAACGCTCGTGGAGAATACTCAGCAGCATGAAAAACGCGCTGGCGGAGATGCTTTCATTCAGAATCTGATAGGCCGCGCCATCCATGCTCGCGATAGTGAAGGCATAAATGCCGAGCACGACGAAGCTGACCGCGCTCAGCGTGGCGTAGGCGGCCAGCCGCTTCAGATCGGTCTGCACCAGCGCCATCAGCGCGCCGTACAGGATACCGATGGTCGCCAGAGCCACCATCAGCGGCGCGATATGCGCGGCCTCGGTCGGGAACAGCTCGACGTGCCAGCGGAGCATGGAATACAGGCCCAGTTTTCCGGCCAGAATCATCATGACCGCGGCCGGCGCTTCGCTGATGCCGTCGCGCAGCCAGCCGTGCAGTGGAAACACTGGGACCTTTACCGCAAAGGCCACCAGAAAGGCAAGCGCGGTGAACCATAATCCGGTGGCGTGCGCGCCTGCATTCCAGCCATGGAGCTGCTGCTGCAGCGCGACGAAATCGAAGGTGCCGGTCTGCGCGTAGAGCCACAGCATCCCTACCAGCAGCAGCGCGGAGGAGATGAATGCGTAGAGAAAAAATTTGATTCCGGCGCGCCGGCCGCCGGACGTACGGCCATACATCCCGATCAGCAGCGCCAGCGGAACAATCGAGAGCTCCCAGAATGCGTAGTAGAGAATCAGATCGAGAGCGATGAAGACGCCGTACATCGCTGTCTGCTGCAGCAGGAAGAGCGCGTAAAATTCATTTTTGCGTTCCCGAATCGCGCGCCAGGAAATCAGCACGCCAAGCGGCGCCAGGAACGACACCAGCACCACCAGCCACATGGAAAGCCCATCGACGCCTACGTGATAGCGGATGGCGGGACTGCTGACCCAGGGTACGTTCAGTTCATATTGAAATCCATGATGCTGCTGATAATTGAAATGCGCGGGAAGATGCAGCGCCAGCACAAAAAGAAACAGCGTCAGCAGCAGAGAAAAAATCTGCGGAGCGCGTCCGCGCCTCGGCAGCAACAGCACCACCACTGCGCCGAGCACGGGCAGAAAGGTGAGCCATGTAAGAATGCTTGCGTTCAACACGAAATCCTTCCTCTTCAGTACATGTGCGCGAAGTAGAGCACCACGATCAACAGCGCCGCCGCTCCGCCGGCCAGCCAGCCCGCGTAGGAGCGGATATTCCCCGACTGCATGCGGCGAATGCCCCGGCTGGTGCCGCCGGCGATCGTCGCCCATGCAACGTTGGTGCCATCGATCACGCCGAACTCGAAGCCGCGCTGCAATGCCTTCCGCGAAACCGCCAGAATCGGCCACACAATCGCGTGCGCATAAATTTCATCGACCCAGTATTTGTTCCAAAGCAATTTGTAGAGCGACTGCGCCCCACTGGCGGCCTGGTCGGCAAGCTGCGGCTTGCGCCGATACATCAGATCGGCAAAGTACCATCCCAGCACCGCGACAAAGAGAGACACGCCGGACAGAATGCGTTCCAGCCCATACGTAGCCGTACTCGGCGTAATGCCGGGGCCGGCGCCGGCGAAAACAGGATCGAGAAAATGTGCAATCCAGTTGTTGCCCCCAAGCGCTTCGGGCCAGCCGATCCATCCGCCAATCACCGACAGAATGCCCAGGATCACCAGAGGCAGCAGCATGACCCACGAACTCTCCCGGACGCCATGTCCGCCGTGGCCGGCCTCCGCCTCCGAATATCGCGCCTCGCCGAAGAAGGTCATATACCAGAGCCGGAACATATAGAACGAAGTCAGCCCCACAGTGACGAGACCGACGGCCCACAGCGCCTTGCCTCCGTGCGGGGTCAGATACGTCGCGGCCAGAATGGCGTCCTTGCTGAAGAATCCGGCAAAAGGGAAGAATCCGCTGATGGCAAACACCGCGGCCGTCATGGTCCAGAACGTGATCGGCATTTTCTCTCCGCAGGCCGCCCATTTCACGCATATCCTGCGTGCCTCCGAGCGCATGAATCGCGCTGCCGGCGGCGAGGAACAGGAGCGCCTTAAAAAATGCGTGGGTGACGACGTGGAATATCCCCATCGAATAGGCGGCAACGCCGCAGGCGAGAAACATATAGCCAAGCTGCGAAATCGTGGAGTAGGCCAGCACGCGCTTGATGTCGTTTTGCACCATGCCGATGGTCGCCGCAAAGAATGCAGTCGCCACGCCGATGATCGCAACCACGGCCAGCGCCGCAGGCGAGCGGTTAAATAAAACATGCGCCCGCGCAATCATGTAGACGCCTGCCGTCACCATGGTCGCGGCGTGGATGAGCGCGGAGACCGGCGTTGGACCCTCCATCGCATCCGGCAGCCAGACATATAACGGAATCTGCGCGGACTTGCCGGTTGCGCCCAGGAGAAGCAGCAAAGCGATCCCGGTAAGCACGCCGCCCTGCATCTGCGGATGAGCGGAAATTGCGCCGAACACGCCGCTGAAGCTCAGCGTTCCGAAGTGCACAATCAGCAGGAACATGGCAATTAGAAAACCGAAGTCGCCGATCCGGTTCACAATGAATGCTTTCTTGCCCGCATTCGCCGCCGAGTCCTTGTTGTAATAGAAGCCGATCAGCAGATAGGAAACCAGACCGACGCCCTCCCAACCGACAAACATCAGCAGAAAATTAGCGGCCAGCACCAGCGTCAGCATGAAGAACAGGAACAGATTCATGTAGCTGAAGAAGCGCCAGTAGCCCTCCTCTTCCGCCATGTAACTGATCGAATACAGATGAATCAGGAAACCTACGCCGGTGACAACCAGCAGCATGACCAGAGTGAGCTGATCGAGGAGAAAGGAAAAATCCGCATGAAATCCGGTGACGGCAATCCAAGGCGTAGCGAAACGCTGCACGTATGGCAACACCAGGCCGCCATGGACGCGAGCCGCAATCCAGAGCACCTGCGCGAGAGCGGCAGCAGGGAAGAGAAGCGCTACCAGCGACACCGCGGATTTCGGCAGGCGTCGGCCGAACGATTCCATTGATGACGAAACCTGCCAGAGGGAGCAGTGGCAGCAGCCATAGATACAGAGAAGGTGTCATAGCTTCAGCAAATCAATCTGATCGACGTTCAGCGTATTGCGCGAGCGGAAGACGGCAATGATGATGGCCAGGCCCACAGCAGCTTCGGCTGCCGCCACGACCATGACAAAAAACACGAATATCTGTCCGTTCACCTGGTGCCAACGGTTCGCGAAGGTGATGAAGGCAAGGTTCACGGCGTTCAGCATCAGCTCAATCGACATGAAGATGGAAATGATGTTGCGCTTGATCAAAAATCCAAACACGCCCATTGAAAACAGCGCCGCGCTCAGGATGAGATACCAGGAAATTGGAACCGCCATTTCAATCCTCCTTCCGCGCGAGCACGACCGCGCCCAGAATCGCAACCAGAATCAGGATGGAAGTCACCTCGAAGGGCAGCAGCAGATCGCGAAACAGGACACGGCCCACATCGGCCGTCGTCCCAATAAAAGCCCCCAGGCGCGCCTCGCCGAAGCTGGTGCGTAGCGTAACGAAGGTAGCTGCCAGCACGGCAAACAATGCGAGCACACCCGGGATTCCCGCAAGATATGCTGCCCTGCTGCCATGCGTCCGCTGCTCCTCGCCGGCATTCAGCAGCATGATGACGAAAACAAAAAGCACCATGATCGCGCCGGAGTAGACGATGATCTGCGCCAGTGCGAGAAATTCCGCACCCAGCAGCAGATACAGGACGGCCAGAGAAGACATAACAACGATCAGCGACAGCGCGCTGTTGATGGGATGCTTTTGCAACAGCAGATTCAACGCTCCGCCGAGGCACAGCAGTCCGAAGATGATGAAGAGAGCTAGGTGCATACAGTCTGATTTGCTGGGAAAACCCGGGTGCGAGTGGAAGCGGCGATGCTTGAACTTCCATTCGATTGTAAATCACTGCATCTGCGGCCTCTTGCAGCGCAAAACAAGCAGCGGGATGAGAATCGGTCAGCCATGGAAGGCAAGCACCAGACCCGTCACCATTACATTCGCAATCGCAAGCGGCAGAAGAAATTTCCAGCCGAATCCCATCAGCTGGTCATAGCGGAAGCGCGGCAGAGTTCCGCGCACCCACACATAAAGAAAGAGGAAACAAAAAATCTTCAGGACAAACCAGAACACCGGCAGCAACGCCTGAATCACCGGACCGCCGATGGCCGGCATCCAATGGCCAAATGGGCTCGACCAGCCGCCGAGAAACAGCAGGGTGGCGACCGCGCCCACGTTGATCATGTTGGCGTATTCCGCCATAAAGAACATGGCAAATTTCATCGAGCTGTACTCGGTGTGATAGCCGGCGGTCAGCTCGCTCTCGGCTTCCGGAAGATCGAACGGAGTGCGGTTGGTTTCAGCGAATGCGGCGGTCAGATAAATGAGAAATGCGATGATCTGGCCCGCCATGGAAAATATTCCACGACAGAAAACCTTGCGTATTCTGCACATTCACGATGTCGCGCAGCCGCAGAGAGCCGGTCCGAAGCACGACGCCAATGACGGACAAACCGAGCGCCAGCTCATAGCTGACCATCTGCGCCGTCGAACGCAGTGAACCGAGCAAGGAATATTTATTGTTGGAGGACCAGCCAGACAGCGCGACCCCGTAGACGCCGATCGAGGTCACTCCCAGAATGACCAGCAGACCTACGTGGATGTCGGCGATCTGAAACATGTCGACGCCATGCCAGCGAACGTCCGCGCCGTAGGGAATCACGCCGATCGAGATGAGCGCACAGGAGAGCGCGATGATCGGCGCAATGACGAACAGCGGACGATATACCGCCGTTGGCATCAGATCTTCTTTCAGAAAAAGCTTCAATCCGTCGGCAAGCGGCTGCAGCATTCCGAACGGACCCACGCGCGAAGGGCCCCAGCGGTTCTGAATTCGCCCCACCAGCTTGCGTTCCAGCAGCACCGTATAGGCCACAGCGGTCAAAAAGATCACCGTCACCACGGCCACTTTCAGCAGGCTTAAAAGAACAAAAATGAGAATATTCACGTTCGCTTCGTATCACTCTCTGAAACATCGATATCCCCGCACAAACAACTCAGTCGGCGGCAACCATATTCTTTTGTTCTTGAAACACTTCCACCTCGTTGAGCTTTTCGCTGTACATGCCCAGCGTTCCAGAGGTAAACAGGGTGTCGCCGGAAGGCATGATGGTATTGTCCGGCCGTTCGGCGACGATCGAAGGCAGCAGCGGCTCCAGGAACGCCGCCGGTTGCACCTGCTGGCTGGTCCCGGCCAGCAGATTGATGCGATCGAAATCGTAGCCAGGCACCAGCCGCTGAATCTCATCGAGCAGCGCATTTGGATCGAACGGACTCAGCCTTGGCTCAAGATTGTGAGCCGCCAGCCAAATCGCGTGCCGATCGGCCTCGCCCGATTGCGCGCCGCGCGACTGTCCCATGTCGGCGCGCACGCCCTTGCCAAACGGAACCAGGGTGTGAATGTCCTCGCCCATCTGATCCGCGATGCGCACGATCAATTCCAGATCGCTGCGCACGCCGGCGCGGTCCCCGGCTTTCTTCACCGTTTGCAGATCGCCGAAGGTGTTGGTCACGGTTCCGGATTTCTCATACAGATTTGCCGTGGGCAATACCACGTCGGCCAGCTTTGCCGTTGCGGTCAGGAACATATCCTGGACAACCAGGAAGGGATTCTGGAGAACCTCGGCACGAATTCCGAGCCGCTCGACAGGATCATCGCCGACAATATAGAGAGCGCCCAGCCGATTGGCGGCCGCAGCCTCAAACATCTGCGGAAGATCCATGCCGGGCTGGGCAGGGAACCGGCCTCCATACTCAATTTCCGTGCCTCCCGGATTCATAATGGACCGATAGCCGGGGAGCAGGTCGGGATATAACCCCATATCCGCCGCGCCGCGCGAATTGACATAGTCGCCGAGGCAAGCGAATTTTGTATCCGGCAGGGATAGCCCAAACTTTACCAGCGCGTCGATGGCCGCTCCGCGCAGCTCCGCGCCAAAAATAATCAGCAGATTCGGCTCCTGACGCAAGGCATCCCGAAGTGCGTTGGCATCGTCTCCGAAACCTGCGTTCTCCTCGCCGCCAAGAAAGCGCGTGAAGGCTTCGTAGCCGTCGGCCCGAATCGGAACGAAACTCTTCGCCTGCCGGGTCAGTTTAATCCGGCGATGATTGACGATATAAATGCGGGTGCGATTGTGCCGTACATTTGTACGAAGATTCCACGCAAGCAACGGATGCTGGTCCGTGGGATCGTTGCCGACCAGCAGGATGGCGGGCGCAGAGGCCGCGTCGGCAATGCTGGCGAAGCGATTTTTCTGCCCTGCCATCGCGCGTACGAAGCCAACATAATCCGTTGTCCGGTGATGATCGATGTTGTTGGTGCCGAGCGTGCCGCGCGCAAACTTCTGCAGCAGGTACGCCTCCTCGTTCGTGATGCGTGTCGAGCCGATGACGCCGATGCTGGAGCCGCCGCGTTCATCGCGGATTCCTTTGAAGCTCCGCGCAACCAGCGCGATTGCGTCTTCCCATGTCGCCGACGCAAAGTGACCATCCGCCTGGCGGATCAGCGGTTGCGTCACCCGTTCAGGGTTATCTGCAAAATCGAAAGCATACCGCCCTTTAATGCAGAGAAACTCTCCGTTCAGCCCGCTCTTGTCGCGGTTGTCTCCGCGCACAATCTGCATGCCGGTTTCGCTGCGGCGCACGCCAAGCGTCGTCTTGCAGCCATCGCCGCAATGCGTGCAGATGGTGCCGACGTGGGTCATCTCCCAGGGCCGCGTTTTATAGCGATATGTGTCGGAGGTCAGCGCACCTACCGGGCAGATATCGATACACATGCCGCACTGTTCGCAATTCAGAGAATTCTGATCGTTCGGCGCAATCACAGCGCTCGAATTGCGAAACTGAATGCCGAGCGCGGACACGTCCATCCCTTCGCCGCACACGCGCACGCAGCGGTAACAAAGGATGCAGCGCGGACGATCGAAAAAAACCACCGGCGACCACTGTTGCTCATCACGATGATTCTTGATATCGACGAACTTTGAGCCGCCCGCGCCATATTTGAACGTCATGTCCTGCAGTTCGCACTCACCGCCGGCATCGCACACCGGGCAGTCGAGCGGATGATTCGCCAGCACCAGTTCCAGCATGCTCTTGCGCGCCTGCTTGATCTCGTCAGTTTCCGTCGAGACAATCATTCCCTCGGCAATGGGGGTGGTGCAGGCCGTCTGCAGCTTCGGTATCTTCTCAATGCGCACCAGACACATGCGGCAGGCCGCCTGCAACGACAGGCCGGGATAGTAGCAGAAGGCAGGGACCTCAATCCCCACTTTGCGGCAGGCTTCAATCAGCAGCGTGCCCGCCGGAGCGGTGATCTTCTTGCCATCGACAGTCAGGGTTACATCAGCCATAGGTTTCTGTGCTGTTCAACGAACGGGTTGGGTCTCTTGCTGCGAGCCCGGGTGGAGGAGCGCAAATCAGGCCAAGACGGCGACCTCAACTTCTTCGGCGGTAGAGGTCGGCTCAGGGACTGCTTCACCATGCTCTCGCATAACCTGAATGTGCGCCTCAATACCTGTGCGGATCAATCTTTTAGTTTCATCCAGGGTTTTGCCGACCACGCCGAGTCCGGGTAAATCGGGTACATAGGCGCCATAGCCCGTTGCCGACTTTTCGTAGATCACCGTATATCTCATCATTGGTTCTCCTGCTTCAGTCCGGCCTGTTTCAGCATACTGTTCAGCGTTCCCTTGGGTATGTCGTCATTGCCTTGCCCGGCAACCGTTACCGTCCCGGGCTTCACCGGGTGTTGAAATGTTTGTGACTACCGGTTGTTCTTACGTGTCTCCAACCATCAGTTTCGATGATACGAAGAAAATCGCGATATTTCACACCCCAACCAGCTCGCCTGCCGGATGCTTCGCAAACGGGCAGGGCTTCCCATCCAGATGATCTTCAAACTCCTGCCGAAACTTCTTGACGAATGCAATCGTCGGCATCGCCGCCGCATCCCCTAGCGGACAAAATGTGCGGCCCAGCATATTTTCCGAAAGGTAGCGGATGTTATCGATATCGCGCGCTTCTCCCCCACCCGCATGGAATCGCGTCAGCGTCTTCTTCAGCCAGTCTGTGCCCTCGCGGCAGGGAATACACCAGCCGCAGCTTTCATGCTGATAAAACTCCATCGTCCGCAGCGCAAACTCGACCATGCAGACCGTTTCATCGAGTACCACCACGCCGCCCGAGCCGAGCATGCTGCCAGCTTTTCCCACCTGATCGAAGTCGAGCCCAATGTCGATCTCATTCGGCAGCAGCACCGGCGTGGATGATCCACCGGGTACAACGGCCTTTAGCTGCCGTCCGCCGCGAATCCCACCGGCTACTTCATAGATCAGTTTTTTCAGGTTATAGCCCATCGGCAGCTCGTACACGCCGTTGCGCTCGCAATGGCCGCTAACGCAGAACAGGCGCGTGCCGCCGTTTCGCTCTGAGCCGACTTTCGCATACGCCTCCGCGCCCATGCGCAGAATGTGGGGAACGGTTGCAATCGTCTCGGCGTTGTTGATGACCGTCGGTCCGCCGTACAGCCCAACCACGGCAGGGAAGGGAGGCTTGATGCGCGGAATGCCGCGCTTGCCTTCGAGCGATTCCATCAGCGCCGACTCTTCGCCGACTTCATACGCGCCGGCACCGGTCTGCGAGACGATTTCAAAATCGAAACTGGAGCCGAAGATGCCCTTTCCAAGAAAGCCTTTGGCATAGGCATCCGCGATGGCTTTTTCCATGATGGTGAGGAGATACCGATATTCGCCACGCAGATAAATGAATCCGGTCTTCGCGCCGATGGCGAGGCCCGCGATAATCGTGCCTTCGATTACGGCATGAGGGTCGTGCAGAAAAATCAGGTGATCCTTGCAGGTGCCAGGCTCACTCTCATCTCCATTGACCAGGACATACTTCGGCTTGTCGCTTTGCTTGGGGACAAAGGACCACTTCATTCCGGTAGGAAATCCGGCGCCGCCGCGGCCGCGCAGGTTGGACGCCTTCATCTGCGCGATGATCCAGTCCGGCCCCTGCTCGATCGCCTGGCGCGTGGCCTCATACCCGCCCAATTCGATGTAACGGTCGATCTCCGTCGCGCCCTGGCCAAAGCGGCTGCTAACGATACGGACTTCATCGGGATGAGAAACGAGTGTAGGCATTTGCTTATTCGCCGGCCTTGCTGCGGTACTGGTCCAGCACCGCGTCCATCTCTCTCCGGCGTCAAATTCTCGTGAAAATCGTAATTCACCTGCGCCGCCGGCGCCCAGCTGCAGGCCCCAATGCACTCGACTTCTTCCAGCGAAAATATTCCGTCCGGAGTTGTCTGCTTGTGGCCGATTCCGAGCCGCTTTTCACAATGCTCGAAAAGCTCATTGCCGCCGCGAAGCATGCAACTGATATTCGTGCACACCTGCACGTTGAACTTGCCAATCGGATGCGTACGCAACATCGAGTAGTACGTCAGCACGTTGCGGACATCCAGCTCACTGATGTCCAGGCGCTGTGCGATTTCCGCAATCGCCGCATCCGACACATACCCGATTTCATCCTGCGCGTAGAGCAGCATCGGAATCAACGCCGAGCGTCGAACCGGGTATAGCGTGACCAGCTTGTCGAATCTAGCCGCCAGTTCGGGCGAAAAGATGGAATGCTTAACTGTAGGAAAAGCGCTCGGAGAGGTGCTCATGAGCACACCCTGTCTAAGACATACTCCACAGCGGCTTCCATCTCAATGTTGTCCTGATCCGGAGTCACGCCCGGGCCCCGAAAACTGATCCTGCCGTCTTCGGTAAAGAAAAATGCCGCCGAGTCGTCCGCATCCATCTGCCCGCCGCAATTGGATGCAACCGTTCCGGCCCCGAAATCGCCGGGAGCCGTAATGCGCTGCGTGTGGCCGCAGCCCTCGATCTCGATGCTGGCTTCTGAGCTTGCGAGCACCTGCCAACCCGCAGACGGTCGCGCAATCGCACGCATCGCCACGTGTGAACGGAGCAGGGAAGAGAAGGATATCCACAGCTCCTGCGCATGCAGCTTCGATGCAGGAGAGAGTTCCATCGCGGCCGGGCTCATCGGTCGATCTCCCCCAGCACGATGTCAATTGAGCCGATGGCCGCGACCACGTCGGCGATCATGCGGCCCACGCACATCTTTTCGATTGCCTGCAACGTCGCGAATGTTGGGTTGCGCATGTGCACGCGATACGGCTTAGCGGTTCCATCGCTGACCACGTAATATCCCATTTCGCCGCGCGAAGACTCGATGGCCTGGTACACCTCGCCGGGCGGCACAGGGAACCCCTCGGTGACAATCTTAAAGTGATGGATTAAGGCTTCCATCTCCGTCTTCATTGCTTCGCGATCAGGCAGAACTATTTTCGGGGCATCGGCTTTGATGGGACCACCCGGCATACCATCGAGCGCCTGCGTCGCAATCTTGACCGATTCCCGCATTTCCTGGATCCGCAGCACATATCTCGCCCAGACATCGCAGTCGTTTGACACCGGCACTTTGAACTGGAACTTCTCATAGCCGGAGTAGGGCATATCGCGGCGCAAATCCCAGTCCACGCCGCTGGCCCGCAACGGCGGCCCGGTTACGCCAAACGCGATTGCATCCGCCGCGCTCAGCAGGCCAACCCCCTTGGTGCGGTTGATAAAAATCCGATTGCCGGTCAGCAGGTTTTCGTATTCGTCGAATTTGTCCGGCAGGCTTTTCAGCAACGCCCGAGTGCGGGCTTCAAAATCGAGGGGCGGCTCCAGCGCGATTCCGCCAATACGGAAATAGGATGTCATCATGCGCTGGCCGGAGATGTCATCGAAGATGCGCAGAATCTCCTCGCGCTCGCGAAAGCAGTAGAGAAATACCGTCAGCGCGCCCAGGTCCATGGCATGGCTGCCCAGCCAGACCAAGTGGGAGTTCAGCCGCGTCAGCTCGCTCAGCAGAACCCGCAGCCACTGCGCCCGCTCCGGCACTTCCAGGCCCAACAGCCTTTCCACTGCTAGGCAGTAGCAAAGATTGTTGTGCATCGGGCTTAGATAATCGATGCGATCGGTCAGAGGCACCACCTGCTGATAGAACTTCGCCTCGCAGGTCTTCTCAATCCCGGTATGGAGGTATCCGATATCCGGCGCGACTCGAACCACAATCTCGCCGTCGATTTCGAGCACCAGCCGCAGCACGCCGTGTGTCGAGGGATGCTGCGGGCCCATGTTCAGGATCATGGTGCGGTCCTGATCGGCCTCCACAACCGTCGGTGAATCGAGTAGAACGGGCGTCTCCGGCATCAGCGATAGCCCTCCACCGGGAAATCCTTGCGCAGCGGATTGCCCTGATAATCGTCCGGCATCATAATGCGGCGCAGGTTAGGATGGCCGCCAAATCGCACCCCGAACAAGTCGAAGATCTCGCGTTCATAGAAATTCGCCGCCGGCCACACACCAGTAATGCTGTCCACCGAAGCATCGCTCTCGTCTACCATCACGCGGAGCCGAATACGCTGCTTCATGCTCATAGACAATAGATGGTAAGTAACCTGGAAGCGCGGCTGATTGGGGTACCAGTCGACACAGGTTACATCCGCTAAAAATTCGTATCCGGCAGACTGTACGACGCGGCAAGCGGCGATGATGCTTTCCCGCTCCAGCGTCAGCGTCAATTCTTCCCGATCGTATTTGGCGCCCCTGATTGCATCCGGCAACTGTTGGGTCAAGGCTGCGATCGCGCGATTCTCCGCATGTGCGGTAAGCACCGCTTGCTTCTCATCCTGTCCCGTCTCGACTGTCACAGAGGTCCCATCCTTACAGGTCTGCCTTGTCTTCGGACCACTCGAGAATGCCTTTTTTCAAGATGTAGAAGTAGCCGACCAGAACGAAACCCAGATACACCAGGATCTCCCAGAATCCGAAGAAATGTGAGCCAGTCAGGCCGGGAAGCTTGCGGAAGATGACCGCCCAGGGAAACATGAACACAGCTTCCACGTCGAACAGGATGAACAGCATCGCCACCATGTAAAAACGCACAGAAAACCGGCCCCGTGCGTCTCCCTGCGGCACAATTCCGCACTCATAGGTCGAAAGCTTCACCTTGCCGGGCCGATGTCTCCCGATCAACCAGGAAGCGGTGACAATGATAGATGCCAACCCGACCGCAGCCAAAATCTGAAAGAGTAATGGCAGGTAATTCCAGAAATAATTGGGAGTTTGCATGAGGGCCGCAGTCACAAACGGAAGACCCTATTCTGTCGCCGCCTATAGCTCGACTTTAAGTTTGAATTGCGCCACTGTCAAGCAGCGGAGCCGCGTGGCGGCAAAACAGATTGCGTGGAATCGATATCAAATTTCAAGCGCGATACATCCCCACCCGAAAAATCCAGCGTAGATCGTGCTTCGAAATCCGATCGAGAGCTGCACGTGTTCTTCATCACCGAGGCGCCGGGTGCCGGGTGCCCCATCCTAACCGCGTTTTGTGCGG
Source organism: uncultured Acidobacteriota bacterium (assembly GCA_963823295.1). Taxonomy (GTDB): domain Bacteria; phylum Acidobacteriota; class Terriglobia; order Terriglobales; family Acidobacteriaceae; genus JAKAAZ01. Next base: position 19,816 of record CAWGLF010000014.1, on the reverse strand, counting down.
TTAGGGGTGGGATGTAGGGCCGTATGCAGAATGTTCCCATAAAAAATTGAGTCATCCTGAGCGCAGCGAAGGATCCCTGCATTTGCTTGCGGCGCAGTAAAATTTTGCGATGCGAGAAAAGCCCGCCTGGGTATACATCATGACGAGTCGCAGGCGGACACTGTATGTCGGAGTCACGTCCAACCTGGAACGTCGTGTCGCAGAGCATAAGTCGGGTCTGGACGAAGGGTCGTTCACGCAACGATACCGGCTCGATAGGTTGGTCTATTATGAGCGGTTCGCTTCGATTCAGTCGGCCATAGGTCGCGAGAAGACCATCAAAAAATGGCTGCGGATCAAAAAAATTGCGCTGATTGTTTCCACCAATCCGGATTGGCGTGATTTGAGCGCTGAATGGGAGAAGCCATTTACAAATGCGGAGTCATCCTGAGCAGCGCGTCTCGGTCGTCCGCCGACGCGGCCTCCCTGAGAATAACTCGTCTTAAGAAATGGCATTGTTTCCGTGTGCGGGATATTCGCATAAAAATTGAGTCATCCTGAGCGCAGCGAAGAATCCCTGTATTTTGCCGGGCCGGTGAAATACGGGGTTCTTCGGTCGTCCGCCATGGCGACCTCCCTCAGAATGACCCGTCTTACGAAATTGGCATTATTTCCATGTGCAGAATGTTCGCATAGACAATGAGTCATCCTGAGCGAGTCCGGTTCGCCAGAAGGCGAACGGGACAACCGAAGGACCCCTGCATTTGTTTTGCCTTTTCCGATCCTTGTCCGCTATTCACTGTCCACTTCTCCGCCGAGACGCCCCACCCTAACCTCCTTCTGTGCGGTTAGGGTGGGATTGATATGGCTGGATGACTAGTGTCCTATTCAGCCGTCTTTGGCGAAGATTTGCAGATGAAAGACCTACAAGCAAACGGACGTGGCCGCCTTTCATCGCGACGGAAGAGGCGCGGATGCGATGCCGGAACGGCGATGCTGCGCCGTGTGCAGCCAATTCAAAGTACTCTCGAGTACTCGATCTCTGCCCGCCGCAATGTCACTCCGGGTAATATGAACCGGCACGTCTGGCATTACACCGATTCCCACGAATTCTCGACCATCCGCGAAGCTATCGTGTTTGGTGCAAATGCGAGCCATGCCGCCCCCGGGCAGTTTGAACATGAGCGGCTGGCCCGAACTGCCAGCAGTAGCTTCCCCAACCAGGATTCCTCGATGTGCTTGGGCGAATGCGACTACCATATCTTCTCCAGCTGAGAACGTGCGCGGACTGATTAGCATTGCCACAGGGCCGCAAAATGTCTTGCCGGATCGGGTTTGATCATTTCGGCTGGAAATCGCAGAGGTGTCTCAGCATTTCCCCAAGCGCGGTAGGTCGCAATCCACTTCGTCGATCGCGATAGCTCACCCGGTGAACCCTTTGTAATTAGACCGCCAAGGATATGAAATCCTACCGAGTCACTGCCGCCCCCATTCTCTCGAAGGTCGAGAATGAGCGATTTTGCCTTCTGAATTTCGAACCAATGTTTGTCCCATTCCTTGGCCGCAGTATCGCCTTCAAAACTGTTCAACGCAATATAGGCCACATCACCCGGAAGAATGCGGAATTCAAATGATGGTTTCTGCTGGTACTGCCCCGAGCCACGACAAACGTGTGGGATGCTCGATGACCCCCAAGGTTCTCCGTTGCCAACGTAAAGCGCGTTCCCAAAGGAGCGAGAAATAGCTCGTAATCGAATGTCCGTGTTTCCCTATCCTGCTGGCTTGAAGAGCTCACAAAAGGCTCCACGTTCCGTTCGGCCCAGGCAATTGCCGGGAGTCCATCGATGGTGAGAATTTCATCCCCTGGACGGAGCCCCCGCATATCCGCAGTTGGAGATCGAGAACCGATCACCAGGAGGTGCCCATCGATTAAGCGCGTGCGCAGATCGAGACGGCCGAACTTTCCCTCCAACTCGCCTGGGCTGTACACATTCGAATGACCGTCTTGCAGCAAGGCGCAGAAGCGCTCGAGCACGCGATAATACTCCTCAGTCGATTTCGCGGCGAGAACTTTGGGAATGAAATCAAGATAAGTCTTGTCCCAGTTCAATTGAGGTACGTGCCAGAAATTGGCGAACCCAAATTTTGCCTGTGCCCAAAGCTCTGACAAACCCGCAATTTTATCTTCGTCAGATAAGTTCGGAACATTCGGAGTGTCAAATGCGCTATCACCCCAGCGCCGGTCCTGCCGCGCCTTTAGGTCTGACATCGCATTAAGGACAGTTTGCCAGCGCGGGTCTGCATGCAAGGAGATCAGATCTCGATCGGTTTCCGTGTCTTTTTGATTCGTGTAACCGTCCTCAACCGCATTGCGCAGTACATGAAAGGCTTCGTCGCGATCTCCAGCTAATGCCAAAGAACAGGCCAGGTTGTACTCCGTTCCTCCTCTGTCCAGATCGGTCACGAAGGGAAGTGCGCGCTTATACAGTGCCGCGCTTTCCGCATAATTCTTGGCGTCATAGGCGGCTTGGGCTTGCTTAAGCAACTCGTCTGGAGTCGGAGCCACGCTCTGGCTGAAGCACGTGAGGCAGAAAAGCAAAAGGAGAGCGACAAACGTGAGCCTCCAATACATGCGTCAAGTGTATTCGAGACGCCAGGACAAACGTGTGGCAACGGTCAAGCGCCGGGTGCCCCATCCTAACCGCGTTTTGTGCGGTTAGGGTGGGAAGAGAACCGTTCCCATTTTGAAATTCAATTCCTTTTCGGAACCGAGGGTACTTCCGTACCCACGCTTTCTCACGCGTCCGTACCCATGAACCGATAACCATGGATAGGGAGGAACGCGACATGGCGACACACGGAACCGTGCAACCGGAGTTCAATGGGGAGTGGAAATGCATCTCCGGCGGCCGCGCCGCCGGTGGACACAGATTGCAAATCACATCCGCCATTTCGCCCTTGCCGCACGCGACCGAGCAGAGCTATGCCGGACAGCCTGGCCAGATGGCGGCTGGAGTTCTGGAGAGATCGAAGGCGCATCGCCGCCTCCGCCGTTCCATCACCCGCGAGCAGGGCCGCGCGCTCGAGACCATCGGCCACGCCATCGACTACCTGAACGACTGCTATCTCTATGAAGGAGCCGAGAACGACCGCCTGGACTTTCGCGGCCCTTCCATCGAAGCCGTCCATCTGCTGATCCAGAAACAACGGCAGATGCTGGAGTCGCTGCCCATCGTCGAAACGTTGGCATCGCGCCTGTGGAACCGCCTGCTCTGCCGCCCAGCCCGTTCCTGACGGCGCCCGCGTGATACCCTGAGGCTCGTTTCTATTGCAAGCAGAATGAAGTTGATGTACCCACAAACGTGTCATCCTGAGGAGCGTAGCGACGAAGGATCTGCTTTTTGCTCACCCCAGGTGCATTTTGATGGATACAGCTATTCTGGTTCTGCTCAAATGCTATGAGAGCGGGAAGGGAATCGCGCAGCATGAAACTCGACATCAACGGCACCGTTCGCGAATTTCCCTCGCTCGACAGCGATCCGGCGCTGACCCGCCTCATCGAGCTTCTCCAGATGAAGCCCGACCGCATCGCCATCGAACGCAACGGCGACATCGCCCCGCGCGCTACCTGGGACCAGATCACACTCGTGGCGGGAGACAAACTCGAAATCGTTCAGTTCGTCGGCGGCGGCAAATCGGATTCGCGGAGAATTTAACCGGCTGACCAGGGAAAGGAATATAGAGGCAGAGTGGTAAAATAGCTCTGAACCCCTACCGCCCGGCCCGCGTCGTCCATTGATTGGGCCGATCCTTCAACTTCTCTACACAATCCTTCAACTTCTCTACAATCCTTCACTTCTCACACAATCCTTCAACTTCTCTCAATCCATCTAATCCTTCAACTTCTTCTGCACAATCCTTCAACTTTTCTGCATAATCCTTCAACTTTTTAAAGGATTATGGCGAAAAATCTCCGCTTTTGCCCCATTTTCCGCGTTTTTCGAAAGGCTACTGCGACAGCAGCAGCAGGGCGAATAAGCAAACCCACAGCACGCCCATGACGTGCCAGTACCAAGCCGCGGTATCGACAACGATCTGCCGGATTTCAATTCGTTTCGCCGACCACATCGCCAGCAGCGCGGTCGTCACTGCGGCAACTCCAAACGCAAGGTGCAGCGCGTGCGCACCGGTAATGAGATAGAAGAAGTGGCTGCCGGGATTGGAGCCAAGATAGACACCTTGCATGTAAAGCTGATGCCACGCGACGCATTGGCCGGCAATAAACAACGAGCCCAGCACGATGGTCGCGATCAGCCAGGGCAGCGCACGCCGGGAGGTTGGCCGGCCCAGCCCCAGCCACTCTTCCATCACGTCAAGTTCGTGAAAGACGCTGCGCCGCGCCATCTCCATGGTCCAGCTGCTTAGCAGCAGGACCGCAGTATTGATCCATAGAATCGGCGGAATCGTGAGCGGCTTCCAGTCGAGAATATATTCATCGTCTGGCGCGATATGCCCGGTATGTTGCTGGGCGAAGAAGACTGTGGCCAGGATGACGAAGAAAATCAAATCGCCGGCCAGGGCAAATCCCAGGCCCATGCGATAGCGCGTCAGCAGCTCCCGCGGCCCACGCGGGTTTGGCCGCCGCTCCCAGTTTTCATCGCCGCCTCCACCGCCCGTTGGCCGGTGATGGACAGGCGGACGCCCACCGCTTCCCGTGTCTTTTCGTTCTGTATCAACTGGAGCGCGGGTAATGATTGCGGGCATGACGACATTTTCACCGAACTTGAAGCTTACTATTTTTAGATGCAGCTTCCCAGCAAAACTTTCATCCAGTGCCTTCCGCACATCACCCTGGACGGCTGTGCGAGTCTGAACCGGTAGCGGCAAACGGCTCGGTGGAAGAATACGTGTCAGGCGATTCGCGGCTCTCCGCCACCATCTGCAGAAAATATCGATGAATGCGGTGGTCGTCGGACAGCTCAGGGTGGAACGTCGCCGCAAGAACATTCTGCTGGCGAATCAGAACCGGGGCGCCATCCCGTGTTGCCAGCACATCCACGTCATCTCCGGTCTCGGCAATGCGCGGAGCGCGGATGAAGACCATCTCCAGTGGTCCGCCGGGAAGGGAAGTCTCCGCCGTCAGAATGTCGCTGTCAATCTGGCGTCCGTAGGCATTGCGCTCGACCGTTGCATTCAGCACCCCCAGGCTCTGCTGCTCCGGATTTCGCACCCGCTTCGCCAGCAGGATGCAGCCCGCGCAGGTGCCAAATGTGGGCCGGGTCTGGGAAAATTTCAACAATGGCGCAAACAGGCCTTCCCGCGCTAGCAGGTTCAGGAACGTTGTCGATTCACCGCCGGGAAGGATCAGACCATCGACCCCGGCGAGATCTTCCTTCGTGCGCACCATCTTCGCTTCCGCGCCCGCTCGTTCCAGCGCCTGCGCGTGCGAGGCATAGTCGCCCTGCAGGGCCAGCACACCCACGATCGGAGGACGTGTATGAGACGAACGCGCCATAGAAATCTTGAGGTCTCAGAAACCGTCATCCTGAGCAACGCGAAGGACCTCGTGTTCGTGGCAAAGCGCGAGATCCGTTGCTGCGCTCCGGAAGATAACATCCTGGGTAAAGCGAATTTACCAGCCGCGCGTCTGCATCATGGACGCAGAATCCAAAGCCGCGACTGCCAGCCCCTTCATCGCGCCCGTGCATTCCTCGCTGGTTTCGGCCAGCACTTTCGCGTCATCGAAGAAAGTCGTCGCGCGAACAATGGCGCGGGCACGGCTTTCCGCCTCTTCTCTCGGCGCCAGCGTCATGGAATCGTGCATGAAAATTCCCGAACCGACGAAGACTGCCTCCGCGCCCAATTGCCGCACCAGTGCTGCATCGGCTGGAGTGGCAATGCCGCCGGCGGAAAAATTCGGAACCGGCAGCTTGCCGGCCTTCGCCACCATGCGGATCAACTCATAAGGAGCGCGGTGTTCCTTGGCAGCGGCAAACAATTCTTCCTCGCTCATCACCGTTAGCTGGCGCATATCTTTTACGATCTGACGAAGATGCTTCACCGCGTGGACCACGTCCCCGGTCCCCGCTTCGCCCTTGGTGCGAATCATGGCCGCGCCTTCCGCAATGCGCCGCAGGGCCTCTCCCAGATCGCGCGCGCCGCAGACGAACGGAGTCTTGAATGCGTGCTTGTCGACGTGATGCAGTTCATCGGCCGGAGTCAACACCTCGGACTCATCGATGAAATCCACCCCGAGCTCCTGTAGTACCTGAGCTTCCGCAAAATGACCGATGCGGCACTTCGCCATTACCGGAATGGAAACCGCAGCCATAATGTTCTTGATAATTTTCGGAGAAGCCATTCGGGCCACGCCGCCCTCGGCGCGAATCTGCGCGGGCACGCGTTCGAGCGCCATTACCGCCACGGCTCCGGCCTTCTCGGCAATCTCGGCCTGCTCGGCGTTGATGACGTCCATGATGACGCCGCCCTTCAGCATCTCCGCCAAACCTACTTTCAGGCGCAATCCGGTGCCGTTCCCGTGGCCTTCATGGCCGTTTTTCTTGTGATCTGTCATAGTCTTCCCCCGCATGCGCGTTATCGCGCCATAACCTATTTAGTCTAACAAGTTTTATCGCGCTATTTCCCTCCGGTCCCATGGAGTATTGGGTCAGTTTCCCTCAAGGGCGGAAGCTCGCTTTTAGGGCAGGGCGATTACACCGCGGCGGCTATGCTATGTTGGCCGACCTGGTTTCATGCCTGCGAAATATCTCTGCCGGATCGATCGCCACGAAAAGTCCTTCACTGCGGGCCAGCACCGTGCCCTCGAGAGTGCGAATCTCCGCAGCGTGGAAATGCTTGCGGCCCTCCTGCCTCACTGGCCAGCCGACAGCTTGGAGCTTGATCCCCAGCGGCACTGGCTGAAGATAGTCGATGGACATGCGGCGGGTGAGCGCGACGATCCCTTTCTGTCGGTTTACCTTGCCCATCGCTTCATCCAGAACCGTCGCGATGATCCCGCCGTGCACGTGGCCTGGCGGCCCTTCAAATCGGCGCGGCAGGCGAAACCGGCACTCCACGATGCCCTCCGCAGGGTTTTCCTTAAATTTAAGGCGCAGCCCCTGCATGTTGCCAGCGGCACAGCCGAAACAATGGTTCGTCAGGCCAGCCAGGACACGGCCGTCCTTGCGGATATGGCCGGTCGCTTCTTGCGGTTGTAGTTCAGCGTGCGCAGTCGGCGCAGATCGTTTCCTCACCGTCAATGTGCTCCGTTTGCGTCATCGATGCTGCGTTGCGCGATCAACTCCACTACGCCCTTGGTGACGACGGTCTCGTTATAATGCAGAATTTTCATCCCACGATATGTTTCCAGGAGTTCCTGTGAATGGAAAAGAAATTCTGGATTGCGCGGCCCTCGCGGATTTCCCAATCGCTCGTTGTCAACTGTATAGGTCCGATACACCAGCAAGCCGCCCGGCTGAAGGATCTTCGGTAGCCATGGCAGAACAGCACGGTCGAGAAAAAACGTGACCAGCACAAATCCGAACTGCCGCTTCTCGGCATGGAATCGGGTGACTAAATCGAGCGCCGCCTCCTGAACCATCTCCACTGCACTGTCGTCCGGCAGGTCCGCCGCCCGCTTGCGCGCCGTCTCCAGCGCCACATCGGAGAAGTCAGCCAGTGTCATCCTCCAGCCCTGTTGTGCCAGCCACACGGCATGCTGTCCCGCGCCGCCGGCCAGATCGAGCCCGGTGCTGCGGGCCGGCAGCAGCGGCCGCAGATAACTTTCGTGCGTTCCCATGACAAATGGGTCCGCAACGTCGCGATGAGCAAAGTCTCCGGAGAGATAGCGCTCGTTCCAATGCTGCCGATCCGTTGGACACATATCCTTACAAGTCTAAACAAGTCTAATCAGCCATCGATCGCGGCTCCACTCTGGGTGCGCTGGAAGTCTCACAACAGGCAGAAATCGCATCCGCCGCTGCGATATACTTTTGGTGCGATGGCCCTCCTCGAAAAGACGTTCTACATCGAAACTTTCGGGTGCCAGATGAATGTCCATGACTCGGAAAAAGTCATTGGAACGCTGGTCCACGAAGGTTATCGCCAGGTCGAAAATGAGGTGGATGCGGGCCTGATCCTCTACAACACCTGCTCGATCCGCGATAAGGCGGAGCAGAAAGTGTTCCATCGCCTGAACGACTATAAGGCTCTCTACAAGCAGGGCAAGCGTTTCGCCGTACTCGGCTGCGTGGCGCAGCAGGAAGGCGAGCGTATCTTCGACCGCGCGCCGTATGTCTCGATAGTTTCCGGATCAGCCTCCTACCGGAAGTTGCCGGAGATGCTGGCACGCCTGGAAGCAGGCGAAAAGCACATCACCGGCCTCGATGACCGGCAGACAGACGAGACATTTGAGACGGAGTTCACCGCGCGCAGCAATCGTCACCGCGGTTACATCACCATCATTGAAGGCTGCGACAAATTCTGCTCTTACTGCGTGGTGCCATACACCCGTGGCAAAGAGCGCAGCCGGGCCTCGGATTCCGTACTCGCGGAAGCGCGCCGCATGGCGGACACGGGATACACAGACATCCAATTGCTGGGCCAGAATGTAAATTCCTACCGCGATCCTTCCGGCAAAATGAGCTTTGCCGAGTTGCTCGCTGCTGTCGGTCAGGTGCAGGGAATTCGCCGCGTACGCTTCACCACTTCGCATCCGCGCGACTTCACCCGCGATATTGTCGATGCCATCGACGCCGTGCCGACGCTTTGCGACCATGTGCATCTGCCCGTTCAGAGCGGGTCTTCACATGTGCTCGCGCGGATGCAGCGGGAATACACACGGGAATGGTACCTGGAGCGCATCGCCTGGATTCACGCGGCGCGGCGCCCGATCAGCCTCACCACAGACATCATCGTCGGGTTTCCTGGGGAAACGGACGATGACTTCGCCGAGACCATCACGCTGCTCGAGCAAGTCCAGTACGACGCGGTGTTTGCCTTCAAATACTCCCCGCGTCCTAATACGCCGGCCATCAGCATGGACGACAGCATCCCTGAAGAGACAAAGACAAGACGTTTGCAGGCTCTCCTTGAAATGCAGAGAGAGATACAAAGATCGAACTATGCCGAGCATATAGGGGAAATAGCGGAAGTGATGGTTGAAGGTAACAATGCGGTGCGAGGTCAGGTCTCCGGGCGCACCTCACAGAACAAAGTTGTGAATTTCACGGTGGATACAGCCATCCTCCCAGCTCCTGGAAGTTACATGAAGGTCCGCATCACGCAGAGCTTTCCCAACAGCCTGCTGGGCGAGGCCGTAAAAACGAGCCGTCCAGCTCGAGGAAATTTGTGTCGCATGAACACACCTCTTCAATCCGGCGCAGGCGAAGTCCATACCGAGGAAATGGAAGTAAAGATCCGCGGCCTGATGATGGACCCGGTCACGAACATGCCCATCGTGATTCTGAAGGACGTACGGAGCGACGCGCTGGTTCCCATCTGGGTGGGAATTTTTGAAGCCAACGCGATCGCGCTGGAGATTGAAAAAACCGCAACTCCCCGCCCGATGACCCACGATCTGCTGGCAAACCTGATCCGTACCCTCGATGGGGAAGTGCAGCGCGTGGTCATTACCGAATTGCGAGACGATGTGTATTACGCGCTGATCTGGATGGCGCGCAGCGGGGAACTCATCAGCCTCGATGCCCGGCCATCAGATGCCCTGGCGCTGGCCCTGCGCACGGATTGTCCTATTTTCCTGACCGAGCAGGTTCTGCGCACCACCCGAACCGCAAACGCCGGAGTGGAAAATTTTTCGAACGAGGAACTGCGGCGCTGGCTCGAAAATCTAAACGATGAAGATCTGGGCCGCTACAAGATGTAGCCTGCTGGTTGCGGATTTCTTTTTTCTAAAGGTTCCCAATGCCGCAGCCACAGACGAAGCCGTGGAAAAGGGCAATCTTCACGGGTATCGCACACGCCGAACACGTGTTTCGCGGCGGCCATCCTTCTCACCGGACGAATCCACAGCAGATTCGAAATTTTCTATTTCTCCAGTACGAATCGCCACTGGGCAGCGTCATTCACGCGACGCCATTGTTTGAAGCGCTCCGGCGCGCGGTTCCGGATGCGTCGATCACAGTCGCTGCTTCCAGCATGGCTGGCGGTGTGCTGGCCCAAAATTCATACATTAACCGCTGCATCGTCACTCCGAGCCCGGCGGACGATTTCATTCAGGCGGGACTTGCTGTGCGCGGGCTGCTGCGATCGATGCCGCGTGGCCCGCGCTGCATCATCACCACCATCGGAAATCGACGGCCGCGGCTCGCGCTGCTTTCGGTGCTCGCGGGCAAAGCTTTGCGCGCCGGCCATACCGCCGCGCCAGAGCTCTACGATATTCCGTTGATTTTCCTTCCGGAGCGGGGTCAGATTGAAGGAAATCTGGACATACTCCGGGCGCTCGGCCATGCCGGTTGTATTCCGCGAACCGCGCATATTTTTCGCCGAGCATGATGCCGATCACGCAGCGACATTGCTGGGGTCACCAAGCGAAAACTCCAGCACGCAACGCATTGCTTTCGTCACCCAGAACAGCGGCGGTCAAAAAAACCAATGGAGCGGAGAACGCTTTCAGCAGGTGATTGCATCTCTGACAAGAAAATTCGATGCAACTCCGGTGTTCGTTGGCACCGCTGCCGAAGCGCCGGCAATTGAAGCCTTACGACAGTCGTTACCAAACCAGGGCATTTCCGTTGCAGGAAAAACGACCGTCGCCCAACTTGCTGCCGTGCTGGCCCAATGCGATCTGGCCGTCAGTCTGGATACGGGAGCATTCCATGTGGCGCGCGCTGTTGGACTGCCCGGAGTTGTACTGGCCCCGGCTTGGCAAGACTCGCGGGAATGGCTGCCGGTCGGCCACCCGCAGTATCGCATCCTGCAAGGCCCATCCATCCCAGTTCCCGAGGCCGCCTATTGGATGGAAGAGATATCGGGTGAGCAGGTCATCGCCGCGGCAATGGAATTGATGGAGAATTTTCCGGCGTCGATCGATTCACGAAGATCTCGTGTGCAGCGTGGAATCGCAACCGGCAAGCACGCTTAAATCCATCCGCACAGACGAGCCATTTCCTCGGCCCACTCGTCTTCCGTCGGCAGATGCGGCGGCATGGCGTCGAGATGCATTCCCGCCATTACGAAAGCGATTACCTTTGCCAACGCGGGTTGCAGATTCTCCCGGCCTCCTTCAAACACCTGCGCCCATGGCGTATCGAGCAGAATATCGCTTACCCCGGATTCGCGATGCAACAAAACCGGGATGCCGCGATGAAGCGCTTCGATTGCGGGGATTCCGTACCCTTGGCGCGCCGGCATCAGGAATAGATGAGCCCGCTCGTACAGCGTGGAAAGATGTTGTTCATCGACAAAACCCGCAAAATTGACGCGGTCCGCAAGGCCAAGTTGGCGGCTCAGCGTCCGCATTTCTTCAAGCTGCGCTCCGCGGCCGACGATATCCAGATGCCAGTCGATGCGCTGGCTCAGGGGAACCGGTCCGCGCTCCAATTCCGCCAGCGCCAGCAGAATCCAATCGATGCGCTTGTTGGCCTCCACGCGAGACACGCTCAGCATGTGGAGTTGTTCCTGCACTGGACGAGGGCGGAAGTTGATTCCCGCAACAGGGCTGCCTATCCGCACAATCGTAGCGTCCGCTTTGTACAGCCGCTCCGTATCGCGCTTCAAAAACTCGCTGGCAACGATAGTCTTGCCGCCGCTGCCCAGGCCTTTGCGCAGCACCTGCCGATTCAGCGCCAGGCGCGATCGCCGCTTCCAGGACTTTTTCTGGTCCCAGTCGTCGAACAAGCTTTCCGTATCGTGCATCATGGTATGAAAGCCGCGCAGCCCCGCTAGCGTTGCGTGCAGGGCAGGCTGATATCCGGACATCAATGGATGGAACGGTCCCGAAGGCTGCGAGCGAAAATATTTTCGCAGTGCAAGGATCTTGCTGCGCGGATTGTTCTCCGGCAGCAGTTCTGTTTTTTTCAGCGGATGCGACGCAAATTGCTCCAGCCCCACGCGGTCCCAGTAAACAAGAAGCCGGTACGGCAGCGAGTGCCGATCGAGCCAGTTACAGAGCGCAACAAAACTCCGCTCCGCTCCGCCCCAGGCCTCCACTTCGGCGATAAACAGCACTCTCTCGGGAACGGTCTGCATGTTTGTCGAGGCTGGCGAGTTCGGGTCCGGCACATGGAAAGGGAACTGCAGCCTCTCCAGAATATAGACTAGTAGCTCCAATCACCCTGTGTTTGGCTTTATGGGCATTCTTACCCGAATCGTAAAAGTGATGGCCGCGCTGCTGACCTCCAACGTGGTGAACCTCATCACCAAGTTGCTGCTGCCGCCGATCTTTTTATTCCGCTACGGCACCACGTTGTATGGCGAATGGATTGCGCTGTCCGGAGCCGTCGCATATCTCAGCACGCTAAATTTCGGCATCCAGACCTACGTCACTCAGGACCTCACCGTCCGGTATCAGCGGAATGACCTCGAGCAATATCACCTGCAGCAGTCCACTTCATTGCGCGTGCTGCTGGGAATTCTAGGCAGCGCCGCTGTCCTGTGCCTTATCGTTTTTGCTTTGCCGGTACAAAGCTGGCTGCATTTGACGCTTTCGCAGCGCGTCACGGCGGAAACGCTGTATCTGCTCGCGATGCAGGTTTTGCTGGGCGTGCTATTCGGCTACTTTACCGGAATGTACATGGTCCTGAGCCGCGCCCACACTGGCGTCCTATGGGTAAATGGGCTGCGGCTGACAATGGTCATCGTTGTATCGGCGGGCGCATGGATGCAATTCTCATTTCCGGTGCTCGCCGCGTTGCAGGTCGGCGTCTATCTTGTGGGAACGGCTTTGGTACTGTGGCATCTTCGCCGGGTTGCGCCGGAGATTTTTCCCCAAGTCAACCTATGGAACCCGAGCGCCGTGCGCGCCATCCTTCGCCCCAGCGGTTATTTCGGCCTTATCAGCATGAGCACATTCCTCTCCTACGAAGTTCCGGTTCTAATTATGCAGCGCGAAGCCGGACCATTCGTCGTGGTGGCATTTACTGTCATGCGGACCATCTTCTCCATGTCTCGTCAGATACTGAATGCGCCCACGCAGGCCATGGGACCGGAAATCACGCGACTGTTCGGCCGACAGGAGTGGCCTGAGCTGACGGCCGTCTATACCTACTCCGAGCGGCTGATCTTTTCGCTGATCCCAGCGGTGAACCTGGGCATCCTGGTGGTCTCGCCGGTCCTGCTGACCATTTGGCTGCATAAACCCGCGCTGTTCGCGATGCTGCCGTATGTCGTAATGGCGGCCATCTCGATGACGCTGAGCGCGAAAGAGCATAAGTTTCAATTTCAATTTTCCACCAACACGCATGAGCAGCTGGCGCGCATCATGTTTTTCAGCTATGTGACACTGGCGGTTGTGTCAGTGCCCATGGTCCGCTGGCAGGGAATGCTGGGATTTCTATATACATGGCTTGCCGTGGAACTGTTCCAGCTGGTGCGAATCGTTCAATTGAACCAGCGGCTTTTTGCGCATACCGGCCAGCATCGCCTTACATACCTCTACCGTCTGGCCGGGCTGAGTGCCGTAGGACTGGCGGGAGCCGGGTTTCTTCTGGCGCACACGTATCACGATCTTTATCGATTGCAGTTCGCCGCCGGTATCGGTGTAGGGCGCGATTCTGGCGCTGATCGCGTTCTTCCTTTTCGACATGCAGGCGATCGTTCAAAAGCTGTCCGCGCGGATCGGACACCGCCTGCACGCCCTCAAGGAATGACGGTAAAAAGCACGCGTCATTCTCTGGCTCCAATAACCGATGTAAGCGGCTATTAAAAAGCAAGTATCCTGTCGAGTGTCTGCGAATACAGGCGGTATTCGCCATCGCCCCGGATCTTTTGAAGTACCTGCAGAGCATTCGTTCCAAGCCGATGCTGCACTTCGGGAGAAACGTACAAGCGAGTCATTGCCGCCGCCAAAGCCTCCGCATCCTGTGCCGGCACGACCAGCAAATCTTCGCCCGGCGTGAACAATTCCGCGGCGCCGCAATGGGTGGTTGTGATCGCAGGCAGCCCGTGCGCCATGGCTTCGAGCAGCGCCATCCCAAAGCCGTCGTCGACGGTCGGAAATACAAATGCATCGCAGCGGTTATAGAAGCTGCTCATGTCGTCGACATATCCAACCACTTCGACATCAGGCAAACGTCGCAACAAATCCCGCAATGCCGGAGAGCGATCCAATGGCGCATTGGTGCGCAGCAGCAATCGTGCGTTCGGCAATCGAAGTTTCTCCCAGGCCTGCAGCAAATAGAGAAAGCCCTTTCGCAAAGGCTGGCCGCCCACAGTTCCGAAGGTAAACGGCCGATCGCTGCCTCTGCTGGTGGAAGCAATCGGCTGCACATCCGGCATTCGTCCGAACAGAGGCGCAACAAGAACTTTGGGCTGCAGCGCCGGCGGGAAGGAGCTACGGGAATATTCCGAGGGCACCAGGATGATATCGGCTTCGTCATACTCTGCAAGCTGCCGATCGCGGAACCAGCGCGGCTCGGCCCGGTAAGGGACGCCCAGTCGCTCACACTCTGTGCGTACCAGCGCCTGCTGTACATCCACATGAGGACAGGCGCGATCAAGAACAAATTTTGCGCCGCGATGCCGCGCCGCTCGCCCAGCCCTTAAGGCTCCCGAAGCCCACCCCCAGAAGATGTCGAATTTTTCCATCCGTAGACCCACCAGCCGGTCATAGGTCGCGGTATCTACCCGTTGGAATGGTCGCGGAAGCTGCACGCCGGTCAGGAAATGGAAACTTGGCACGAACTGCGGAACCCATCTCAGATGAACGCCCGGCGCAAGCTGCCGGAACCGCGAACGATAGGCCGCCGTATAAATCGTCACGTCGATCCTACGCTGTGCCAGAAGATTAGCCGGTAGTGCCACGTGCGCGGGACGGCCGGTAGAGAATGCGACCTTCATAGGAAAAAGATACCGGCCTGGCGAGTTTACCGCGCCCGCATTCCACGAAAAAGGGAATAGAAACTAGAGTAGATTCAGAAGATCGGATAATACCCAAAACAGGTGTTGCCCTGCAGTTTACTTTACAGAATACATGTTATCGGACATAAGATTACCGAGGCTGAATGAAGCGACACATTAAAGCATTGCTCCTTTCTGCTGAAGCTAAATGTCTTATTGATCGAATCGAAGCCGCCGTTCCCTTGATCCGCAAATGGCATCGCTTCGAATACGAGGAGCACTTCCAGCGCGTCGCGCAATGGGAGCGGCTGTTTTCCGGCGTCTATCCATCCTTCGCCGCGGCCTCGGCTGCGATCCCGGCCACGCGCAACAACAGCTATGACAATCCCGGCTCGGCGACCTTTCTGGGCCATAAGAGCACGGTTCGATCCAGCGACTATCCGGTCCTCTTCTGGCTGTCCCAGCTTCTGCCGGAGAACCCGCACGTCTTCGATTTCGGCGGCTATCTCGGAATCTCCTACTACTCGTTTGAGAAGTTTCTGCAGTATCCATCGAATCTCCAATGGACGATCTACGACGTCCCTGCTGTCGTTGAAGCAGGAGCCAAACTGGCACAGGAGAAAGAACGCGCCCAGCTATCCTTCACCACATCCTTTGAGCGCGCGCAGGAATCCACGCTGCTGCTGGCCTTCGGCTCACTGCAGTTTCCAGAACGGAGCTTTGCAGAGTTTCTCCGCCCGCTTGCGCAACGCCCTCGGCATATTCTGCTGAACAAGCTGCCGCTCAGCTCGCAGCCAACCTTTTACACGCTCCACAATATGGGACCGGCCTTGGCTCCGTACCGCATTGCCAACCGACAGGAATTCCTGCAGTCGATGATTGACCTTGATTACGAGCTGATGGATAGCTGGGAAAATCCAGAGTTCGGTTGCTACATTCCGTTTTATCCAGATCATTCCGTCCGGGCATTCAGCGGCATGTACCTGCGCCAGAAACCGGCAAGCTGAAGGAATGGTGACCCCGGGAAGATTCGAACTTCCGACCTGCGGTTTAGGAAACCGTCGCTCTATCCACCTGAGCTACGGGGCCACATTATTAGATACAATCGGTTAAATAGATAAGTTAAACCTTCATTGGTATATTATTAGGACTTTGATAGGCCCTGACTTCACCGGTGCAGATGCAAGCTGCACGAGGAAGCTGCCAATATGAAAGTAAAGTCGACACGATATAAACAGGGTAGCATTCAGCTACGAGAGAACGTCAAGGGTTCTGTGTGGCGCGCTATCGGTACAGGATGCATCGGGCAAGCCGAAGGACCAGGTAATTCATGGATCGTATCTGGCAGGTCGCGTTTCGAGCCCACCCTGGGGTGAACTCTAAACGCAGCACGACGTCGGGTATCTTTGCGGATTACACATTCCTTCTGAGGTGAATCATGAACGACGAAATAGGTGTAACTGTGGATGCGAAGAACTGTTCGATTTTGTAGAACAGATATGCGAATATTACCGATTTAGGAAAGCAACACCCGCAGTTTAGCGACCGGGCCTTCGTGGACTGGGTCGTGGTTCGAGCTGGGCAACTTTACGTCCAGTATGGTTGGAGCCGGAGGCTGGTCACTGTTGATCTAACCCGCGGGGCCAGCTCGTTACATCGAGCTGGCCCCAGACGAGCGCTCCTGGTGATCTTTACATGCAGGCGAATGGCTGGGCTGATCGGGCGTAGCATCTCTTGACCGGTTGTGTACCCGCACACCATGGCGTAAACGGCTGCCGGTAAGTTGTGGAGCTCCAGAAGCTTCCGGAGCTAATCACTCAACAGCAGCCCTGCTGATGCTCCCTGGCGACGACGCAAGCAGTGCTCGACAATCTCATCTGCACTCACGTGCGCTTCTGCTGCCCGAACGCAGTGAAATTTCAACGCCGGTTCAACGTGCTCGTACCGAACCGAAGCGAATCGTTTGAGCGAGATGCCGAAAAAAGCGCTAGCATAGCGTACGACCAGTAGAGGCGCCGAGATCACCTCGATAGGGCTAACCTCCACAGTCGGCTGCGGAGCTGTCGGCAAGCAGGCATCCGGAGCAGCGGGAAGGTTTTCGCGTGAAACGGGGGTAAGCATGAGCAAGAAGATCATTTTCTGTGCTGACGGAACCTGGAATACTCCCCACGGGCCATCGGAGTTGCCGGGAGATACCAATGTGAGAAAGTTATTTCTGCTGCTCAATGACGATGAAACACAACTAAAGTATTACGACAGCGGCGTGGGAACGAACGGAACACCCTTTGAGCATTTCTTTGGCGGAACCATGGGAGAGGGCCTCTTCGAAAAGGTGCAGGATGGCTACGCCTTACTCGCATACGTTTGGGATCCGGGGGACGAGATCTTCATCTTCGGCTTCAGCCGAGGTGCCTACACCGCACGCAGTCTGGGCGGCATGATCGCCCTGTTTGGCGTACCGACAAAGAATCTTGATAATCGGACTGTCGAGCGCATCTTCGACGCCTACCGGATTACGGACCACGATCAGAGGAAGGCGGCTAAGACTCCCCTCGTCCAGGAATACGGGCTTACGGATGTTGACGTTAGGATGGTAGGCGTCTGGGATACAGTAGGGGCATTGGGCATCCCGGGGCATCTCTTCAGCGCGTTCGATCAGGCGAAGTACGGTTTCCTCGATACCACTCTGAGCCCCTGCATCATGAATGCTTATCATGCAATCTCGATCGACGAACGCCGTTCATCTTTCGTTCCGACGCTCTGGACGGATTCGGACGGATCGCCGCGAAATAACGATGCTCAAGTGCAGCAGGTCTGGTTTCCGGGAGTGCATTGCGATGTGGGAGGCAGCTACGCGGAGTGGCAGCTGTCGAACATCACCTTGCGTTGGATGATCGACAACGCGAAGTTCTGCGGGCTCAAGTTCGACGAAGATGCAATCGAGAAATGCCTGATGCCGAAACCCTTCGATCCGCTCGGCAAGGCGCACGATGAATGGAAGCTCATTCCATGGGGACTTCCGAAGCACCGTGCAATACCAAAGAACGCTGTGCTGGCTAATACCGTTAGACTCCGCATGGATGGTACCGAACCGTACAGGCCGGAAAATCTTGATCAGCCAATCGACAGCTATGCGGAACTAGTAGTTATCCCAGCATGCGAGTGTGGGTAAACTGGCACGAGCTTCGACTGTATTTATTCGCGCCATGAAAGGCGCGCGGCGTTCAAAATTGAGAAAATTTGATCGCCCATTGGTATCGCGAGTCGACCGTATGGCCGTCGTAATCATTTGCGGTACTGTTCGTCATTGACCTGTTCCATCCAGTCGACAACCTTGCCGTCGAGCTTTTCCTGTATCGCGATGTGCGTCACGGCCGTGGTCGACGTGACTCCATGCCAGTGCTTCTCACCGGACGAGAACCAGAACACGTCGCCCGGGCGGATTTCCTCGATGGGTCCGCCTGCGCGCTGAGCCCAGCCGCAGCCAGCCGTGACGATGAGAGTCTGCCCAAGCGGATGCGTATGCCACGCAGTGCGCGCGCCTGGCTCGAATGTGACGCTGGCGCCTTGGACAAATGCCGGATCAGGCGCCTGAAATAGCGGATTGATTCGCACTGTGCCCGTAAACCACTCAGACGGACCTCTTTCGGAAGCTTGCGTGCCTACTCGTTTGATCTCCATGTTCTGTGCCCCCTTCTTCGCCTTTGTGTTCCTCGTATCGATTCAACGATCTTGCCACTCTGGTTTCTTGACAAAGACGTAATACGTGACGGTATCCCAGGCGTTGTGAATTCCGATAAAGAGCAGCAGCAGTGTTACCGCAGCAACGCAAAACAGAGCCGGGCGCTCAAGGAGAAATCCGACACACGCCGATGCGATCAGCACGGCGTAGGCGGCACAGGGCAATATGGCATGGAACAACCAGTCTTCTAACACGGGCTGGTACAGAGCCTGTTTCCGAAGATGCACAGTGACGGTGACGGCGTAGAAAACTCCAATGAACCCCGCCAACCCGCAGAGAAGGGCCACGGGGGCAAACCCGCGCCACGGCGCGCTCATAATGGCCGCGAGCAGCAGCGCCGTTCCGAAGTGGACAATGGTCGGAGTCACAAATGCCTGCCCGGTCTGTTCCTGACCCTGCATGATCGGCGCGCTGGCGATCAGGGCCATGACGACGAATTGCAATCCGATCAAGGCGCCGGCCGATGAGCCAACGATCACGTAAAAGTTTTGCCATTCATTCAGCGGTGTCATTCGTTCACTAAGACTAGTCCCCAGATAAAATTACTCGTTTTTGCTCAGCGATCGACTCGCTGCTGCAGATGTGCCGGGTAGCGGGCGCCCTGAACCTCGATGCCGGAAAGAGCGTTCTCGATGGCGCGCAGATCGTCGGAAGTCAGTTCTACGTCAGCCGCTCCGAGGTTTTCCTGCAGGCGATTCAGCTTTGTGGTGCCGGGTATCGGAATGATCCACGGCTTTTGAGCAAGCAGCCAGGCAAGTGCGATCTGGGCGCGCGTCAGGTTCTTTCGAGCGGCGATTTCGCCAACCGCGTCCACCAGAGCCTGGTTCGCGTTGCGAGCCTCCGGAGTGAAGCGCGGGACGATGTTGCGAAAATCCTTGCTGTCGAATTTCGTGCTCTGGTCGATTGCACCCGTGAGGAAGCCCTTTCCGAGAGGGCTGAAAGGTACGAAGCCGATCCCGAGTTCCTCCAGCGTCGGGAGGATCTCCTTCTCGGGCTCTCGCCACCACAGCGAATATTCGCTTTGAAGAGCTGCGACGGGCTGAACGGCATGAGCGCGACGGATCGTCTGCACACCGACTT
>CAWGLF010000013.1:0-34235 GCA_963823295.1 uncultured Acidobacteriota bacterium | reverse complement strand
GCCGAGAGGCGACTCGGCGCTTGGAAATGAAAAGGAAAATTTGGTGGGCAGTGAGGGACTCGAACCCCCGACTTCCTGCTTGTAAGGCAGGCGCTCTAACCAACTGAGCTAACCGCCCTTCTCGGGAATGATGCAGATGTAGCGCTTTGTGAATCCGTCCAAGCGCCACAAAACCCGCAGATGCAAATTTTAGCACGTGGGAGGCGCTCCACTGCTCGCGCCGGATATTCGTAGTGGGCCAGTGCAACAATTGGAACAGCAGGTCCCTCGACTTTGCAGGCCGAAATACGGCCTGCACCGCTCGTGATGACAAACTTAAAACCAAACTGACCCACTACCGTCAATGTTCACGGCGCCTTGGCTATCCTTATCTCACATGGTATAGCGGAAATGGAAAGTGATTTGCAGCGCCGCTAGATCAAATTTGCGGACGCGCACCTTGGCAACAACCGCCAGTTGGTGCTATTCGGAGGAACACAAGAAATGTCTTTGACCGGTCAATCGCTCATCGCAGGGCTGCAGACGAACACGGGCAAGCGGAATGGTGCGCGTGTCGATGATTCGTTTACCGGCATGAATCCAACCACCGGAGAGGCCCTGAGCCCGGAATATGTTTCTGCTTCCGCAGACGACATCGAGCGCGCCACGCTCGCGGCAGAGCAGGCCTTTCCCGTGTACGGCAAACTCTCCGGCGCGAAGAAGGCATTTTTCCTGCGCGAAATTGCGAAGGGCCTGGAAGCAATCCGCGACCAGTTAGTTGAGCGCGCCAACCTCGAAACCGCGCTGCCCGTTCCTCGCCTTCAAGGGGAAGTTGCGCGAACGGCCAACCAGCTTCGTCTGTTTGCCGAGGTGGTGGAGGAGGGGTCGTGGGTGATGGCGCGGATGGATCCGGCGCTGCCCGCGCGCGTTCCATTGCCCAGGCCGGATTTGCGGTCCATGCTCCGTCCGCTGGGCCCGGTCGTGGTGTTCGGGGCCAGCAATTTCCCGCTGGCATTTTCCGTTGCCGGCGGCGATACGGCCTCCGCTCTGGCAGCGGGCAATCCTGTCATCGTGAAGGCGCACCCGGCGCATCCTGGAACCAGCGAACTCGTGGGGCAGGTGATCGCTTCCTGCGTTCATGCGGCGGGCTTGCCTGCCGGAGTGTTTTCTCTGCTATTTGATAAGGGAACCAGCGTCGGAACCGCGCTCGTGCAGCATCCACGCATCAAAGCCGTGGGTTTTACCGGCTCTCTGGCTGCAGGCCGTGTGCTGATGGATCTGGCGGCCGCTCGCCCCGACCCGATCCCATGCTTCGCGGAAATGAGCAGCACCAATCCTGTCTTCATTCTGCCCGGCGCTTTGCGCGAACGCGGAGAACAGATCGCAAAGGATTTATATGCGTCCATTACTCTTGGCGCCGGACAGTTCTGCACCAAGCCAGGACTGGTGTTTGTTCCGAAACAGCAGGCAAGCGGAATACTCGCTCAACTCCAGCAGCTTGCCCAGCAATCTTCCGCATTCACTATGTTGACCCAGGGCATCGCCACGCAATTCTCAAAAGCAATTGCGGAACGTATGACTTCCGGCCGACTGCAGGGCTTCTCCCCCTCTGATGCAAAGGAGGGCAGCCGCTTTACGTCCAATGCTACGCTGCTCACGGCCGACGCCGAGGAGCTCGAAGCGAACCCGGCCTTGGGTGAGGAGGTCTTCGGGCCAACTGCGCTCATCGTCTCTAGCACGGATCGCAACCAGACTCTTCGCGCAGCGGAATCCCTGCGAGGCCACTTGACCGCTACACTGCTGGGAACGGAGGAAGACCTCGATCAGAACCGCGATCTAATTGCGATTCTGGAGCGGAAGGTCGGCAGGTTGATCTTCAACGGCTATCCCACGGGCGTCGAGGTCTCGCACGCCATGGTGCATGGAGGCCCCTATCCCGCCACTTCCGACGGCCGCTCCACCTCAGTCGGGAGTCAGGCGATCTTTCGGTTCGCCAGACCTGTCTGTTATCAGAACTTCCCTGCCCACGCGCTGCCGGACGAACTTCAAAACAACAATCCGCTCGGAATTCTCCGTATGGTGAATGGCAAGATGACGCGCGATAGCCTCCCGCTTGAATCCGAATAGCCTCTGGATTCTTTACATGGAATTCAGACTAGAGCACTCCGATCACGCTGAGCATGCGGCCGGTAAAGCCCTGCTCGGCGCGATGAGAAAAAAAGCGTTTCGTATCGCACGCCGTGCACAGCCCCAGTACGTGGATATTTCGGGCTTGTAGTCCGGCGGCGAGCAACTGGCGCCGGTTTGCCTCGGCCAAATCGAGATGAATACCTGGCCCCAGATTGCTGTGGCCGGGAGCTCGCGCCGTTAAAAACAACATCGGATACTTCTGCTTGATGGGATCGAGATCGAACACCTCTTCAAACAAGCTGTCTGCATAAGCGAATTGCGAATGAAATTCCATGCAGACTTCTTCTCCCACCGAATAGCAGCACCGGCCGATTCCGGGGCCGATCGCTGCGGTCAGATCGTCTGGCCGGCTGCCAAATTCGGCGCGCATACGGCCCACACCTCGTTCCACAATCCGCGCCAGCGTACCGCGCCAGCCGGCATGAAAGGCGGCGACGATCCGTTGCCGCACATCGGCCACAAGAACAGGAATGCAATCTGCCGTCTGAATCGCAAGCAGCAGACCCGCCTCTGTAGAGATCAATCCATCGCCCCGCAGAGTTTTCTCCTCTGCAGCCACATTTGCTCGATGGGCCCGATCGACCCGATGGACCAGGCCGGAATGAATTTGTCGCAGCAATACCAGGTGGGTTTGCTCCGGTGGCGGGTCGGGATGGCCAGAAAGAGCCGCGCGCAGAAATAGCTCCCGATTTTTTTGCACATTTTCCCTGGAATCTGCCGCCGTGATTCCCAGATTCAACTCTCCGCGTTTGTCCCCGGGCCGATACGCTGTTGAAACTCCTCCGAGACGTGTGCTGAAACCATGCGTCAGCCACGGATATTGCTTCCATTGGGGTACGCGCAGCACCACTGGCCGGGTGCGGGGGCCTGGACTTCGCTTGGTGGAAAGAAGATCCGGGTCAGCGGAGTTTCCCTTGAGGGAAGCCGAAGGGCGAGCCTGCGGCCGGGCTTTCGTTGCAGATTTCCGGTGCGCTGCTATGCTCCAGGCCAGCCGCGGCAAATAACGCTTCCGTTTCCCGCAGTTTGGAGCTGATCGATCCTTTTCCACTCACATCTTAGATTTTAGAGCGGATTCTGCGCGGAGAGGAGGGACGCGAAAGGCCCGCTTTGCGGGCCCTGCATCGAGGCTTACTTAGGATGGATGGCGGCGAGGTTTTGATCGATGGGAGTCGCTTCCGTCAAGAAGCGACACGGATTATGGGAGAAAACGCGAAGAGGACAAATAAGTTGGACGCCTCATACTTACTCGTATATCGAGCAAGTAAAGGGCCAAACCAAGCCTTCCGTTGTTACCTTAGTTATCTTGACTCTCATTTGGTGGTCATCCGAGCGTAAATTGCTTATTCTAATACATTTACCTCTTGAGGAGTGTGCGCGGGAACAAATCCGAGGCTGAACGCGATCTTTGAATGTTCCGCGAATCGAACGCGCCAATAGTGGTATTTCAATACCACTATTGGGTAGAAGATTCCTCACCTATTCTCCGTTGAACCGAGGACCGATTTCATCCAGCTCCATCTGTTTGATCTTGTTCAACAGCGCTTTATAGCTAATCTGGAGTCGCCGGGAAGCTTCGCGGCGGTTCCAGCGTGTTAACTCCAGCGTATCAAGAATCGCTCTACGCTCCGCTTCCCAGGCGGCGCGCCGGCCAATCTCCAAAAGTGAAAGGCTGTCGGCAGAAGAGATCGGGAACTCGTTCCCGGTCGATCTTTCAGCCCGCGGCTGCTCGACCAGGTCCTTCTCCGGAGGAAGGCTGATTCTGGCACTGCTATGGTTTGAGAGTTCACGAAGGATCTGCGTTTCGCTTCCGACCAGAATAAAGCGTTTGCAAAGGTTCTCGAGCTCGCGAATATTGCCTGGCCAGTCATATTCCATCATGCGCTGGGAAACCTCGGCACTCAGCGGATGGAATGTACGTCCATACTGTGCGGCAAATTTCTGAAGCAGATGGTTCGTGAGGATGGGAATCTCATCGCGACGTTCCCGCAGCGGCGGCAGAAAAATGGTGACCACATTGATCCGGTAAAGCAGGTCCTCGCGGAACAAGCCTTCGCGGACCCGTTCCTCCAGCAGCTTATTGGTCGCGCAGACGATGCGGACATTCACCGAAACATCGCGCTTGGCGCCCAGGCGTGAAAACTTCCCATCCTGCAGCACATGCAGCAGCTTGGCTTGCAGGCTGGGATGCATTTCGGCAATTTCATCCAGGAAGAGAGTACCGTGGTCGGCCAGCTCAAACTTTCCCGGTTTGCTGCGAACAGCTCCCGTGAACGCTCCGGCCTCATAGCCGAACAGCTCGCTCTCCAGCAGATCGTGGGGAATGGCGGCGCAGTTTACCTTGATAAACGGCTTCTGCCGCCGGCGGGAGTGCTCATAAATCATCCGCGCGGCCACTTCCTTCCCTACGCCGCTCTCGCCACGGATCAGGATGGTGACATCGGTCCCGGAAACCTTCGCAATGGTGTCGCGAATCTCTGCCATCCGGGGATTGCCGCCGGTCATCAGCGGAGGGGCATTTCCGTTTCCGGCGATGGCGGGCGTTCCAGGTTTGCTGTAAGTCGTCTCCGCGGGATTTGCACCGGCATTTCCATTCTGAGCAGCGGAGCGCAGCTTCTGCATGACCGCCTGAACCCGCTCGGCAATCGATTTTAGGTCCATCGGCAGCTGCCATACGTCATCCACTCTGCCACGCAAGGTGGCCGGGGGGAGCTCTTCCTCCCGCCCACTCACTACCAGCACAATGGACAGGTTCGGACAGCGCTGGCGCAGACGGTCCAAAATCTCCCATTGCCGATCGACGACTTCGATGACCAGCAGGGATGGGACATGATCCGCCATCTGCTGCAGCAACTGCTGCGCCGAATGGACATGCAGCCGAGTAACGGTCGCGCCCGCCCGCGTGAAGACATGCTCGATAAAATCGGAGTAGTCCGTGTCCACCACGGCGAGCGTTACCTGGAGCTGAAGTGCGGGCATGAATAGTTGACTCTGATTTTAGACCTGAGCAGGCTCTGTTGACATGTTCCTAAAAGAAGGAAAAACGAATTGCATCCTGACCCAGCAGCCCGGGTCCTTACCGTGGCTCGATATCCCTTCCTCTTTCAATGAGATGCTCGACGGAGGAACGGAGGCGAGCGGCAAACTGGGCATGGGATTCGCCCGGTGCCTGATGCATGGGCGTGCCCACGACAACAGCGAGGCCTTGCGGCCGTATTCTGGAAAAACCATGCTTCTGCGATGCCTGCCATAACCCAGTGAGCGCTATGGGGATCACAGCGGTTTGGGATTCCTGTGCCAGCAGGCTGATGCCGGTCTGGAAGGGCTGAAGCTCGCCGTCGGTGGTGCGCCGCCCTTCCGGAAATACCAGAACGTTGTACCCGCGGTCCAGCGCCTCCCCCGCATGGGCGAAGCTTTGGCGTAGACCGGCATCGGCGGGGAGCGGAAACACATTCATCAAAGCGGTGACGGCCTGCGCCTGCAAAGGAGCCAGCCAGCGCAGCGGCCCAGCCCCGACCCCGGCGGCGACGGCGCGGCTGCGGCGCCAGGCTGCAAGCAGTTCCGCCGACATGGCAACCGCCATCCGCCGGCGCACGCGAGGCGGAAGAGCGAAGAGGATGAGCGCGACATCAATCGCGGTCACATGATTGCAAACGTAGATCGAGGGCTCTTGCGGGAATGACGGGGGATTCAGTTCCACGCGGGGGTGAGCGAAGGTCGAGACCAGCGGCCGCAAAATGCCTTCGATAAATCCCACGCGGACAGCCTGAACTGGTTTCGTCCACGGCCAGTGCACATATTTTGGCGCGCCCGATCCCACCCTTTGCGATGGAGCCGCAAAGGATGGGGCACCCGGATTTTCTGTTGAGGCAGGAACCGCAAGTCCCTCGGCTTCACTCGGGACGACATTTGTCGGGATGAGGGGAACACCTGCGGTTGTATCTGTAGAAGGACCCAGGTTAGCTTTACCCTGACCGAAGCCGAAGGGCGAACTTCGGCGGCCCGCTCTTTCGATTGGGCGGCATCGTTTTCGCGCAACAGCTTGCGCAGGTCTCCGAGAGTTTTTGCCTGGGCGATGGCTTCGTCGCTGATCGGGGTACCGAGCTGCTCTTCGATTCCCATAGCCAATTGCATGCGTGCGAGGCTGTCAAGGTGCAGGGCGGTCGCGAGATCGGCTGTATCATCGAGGCCTTCGGCGGATTCTCCGGTGACTTGCTGCAAGAGGCGCAGCAGCGGGTCCTGAGAGGATGTGAGCGCTACGTTCGCCGATTTTGTCTGAAGCTGCTGTTGCACCCACGCTGCTACTTCGCGGCGCAAGAGCTTGCCCGTCGAATTGCGCGGGAACTCGTTCGCCGGCCAGCGAAGGACGCTTCGAATCTGCTGAAATTCCTGCAGCTCGCGATTTGCAGCGGCGAGGATTTGCTGCATGGCCTGGTCACTGTTCTCGGATTCATTAGGAATGACTGCGGCGACCGGCTCCGGGCCGCGTGGACCGTTCCAGCCTACAACCATGCAATCGCGCACGCCGGGCTGAGCACGGACGACAGACTCAAGATCGGCGGGATGAATGTTCATTCCCGATGCGGCAACGATGACATCGCTCTTGCGCCCGAGAAAACGCACGTCACCGCCGGCATCGACGGAGCCGAGATCGCCGGTGTGCAGCCATTCTTCCGTGCGCGGCTCCATGCGGCCATTGCGCCAGGTTCCGGCGGCCAGGTTCGCGCCGCGCACCAGGATTTCGCCATCCGGCCCGACACGCACTTCGCGTCCGGCGAGCGGCTTGCCGATGCTGCCGCGAGCGGTGTGGAAGGGATGATTCAGGGTAGCGAGCGCGGTGGTTTCCGTCATGCCGTAGCCCTGTACCAGCACGAAGCCGAGCGTGTTCCAGAATTGCTCGATCTCCTCCGGAAGCGTAGCGCCGCCGGAGATGAAGGCCCAGAATTTGAATCCGAATCGGCGATGCACGTCGCGGAGATGCCACCATCGCCACCAGATGCGTTGCGCCTGATATTTTGCAAGGCGCGACTGCAATTGCGGATCGGCTGCCAATAGATGCGCGCGCATCAATTCCAGCACGCGAGGAACGACCACGGCCACGGAGATGCGCTGGCGATGAATTCGATCGATCAAATGGCCGGCGACGAGTTTGTCTTCATAATGCACCTCGGCGGCGAGCAGCGGAGGAACCCACAAACCCATGAACTGGCCGAAGACATGGCTGAGCGGCAGCGTGTGCAGGAAGCGCAAGGGATGCACCCAGCGCTCGTAGCGGAGATATTTCTGCATTTCGCGTTCGAGGACTTCCACGCTGGACAGGACATTGCCGTGCGTGTGAACGATGCCCTTGGGAGCCGAGGTAGTGCCGGAGGTATAGAGAATCTGGAGCGGCGTTTCCGCACTCAGTGATGGCTCGGGCGTGAGCAGCGGTTCCAGCGGGAGCTGAGAGCGAAACGAAAGCTTCGGCGCGTCGGAAGATAATTTGTGGAGCAGGTCTGAGTCGCCAAGAATCAGGCGCGGTGACACATCGGCGATTACGCGGGTGGCGAACTCCACGCTGCCCGCAGCATCGAGAGGGACGGCAATGATGCCGCGCAGCACGCAGCCGAAGAAGGCCGCGACCCATTCGGCGGAATTCGCACCCCAGAGCAGGACACGCTCGCCGGGATTAATTTTTTGCTCGGAGAGCAGGCGGGAGAAGCGACCGGCGAGCGTAGCCAGATCCGCGTACGAAGTGTGGAGGCGCCGGTTGCCGGGATAACTGACGACTGCGATCTGCTTACCGTGCCGCTGGAAATCCTCGACGAAGGTGGCGAGATTCTGGCGCATAACCATCCTTGGGATGCTATGTTCCACGAGATACGATCCAGCTGAGTTTCCAGCCTCAGCGAGCTATGTTGGCCGGGAACCCGAGTTCGCGCACCTGGGCACCCCTGCCGGTGAGCTAACTTGCGGCTTTGATTTCTTCGCGGACGATCCGGCGGAGTGTGTCTTCCAGCTTAGGCGCTTTGCCCTCCAGATGTTGGCGCAACGCTTCATTGATCAATGTCTGATAGCCTACGGAGCCACCGGATCTCTCGGCTTGTTTCAAAAAGTAATCCACCAGATCGTCATCGATGCGGATCGTAATCCGCGTCTTTCCCCGTTGCTCCGGCTCCGGCGCGATGATCCGGCCTCGCTTTCCTTTGCTGAAATCGTATTGCTGTTTCATCGGTTTTCCTCGTACTGCCTGCATTCGTTTGATCCTGCCAGTCGCGCTGAGATGATGCGGATTTTTCTTTCGCGGTAGCTGTAAGTTACAACCAGCACTCTTCCCCTTGCGCCCAAACCAATGGAGACGAAGCGCTGTTCGCCGGGATCCGAGACATCATCCGCGATGGTAATTGCGTAATCATCTTCAAAGACCGGAAAGGTCTCAGAAAAATAGACGAGGTGCTTTTTGTAATTCGCTTCGGCTTTCCGCGGATCCCACTCGAAGCTCATTGGATCTAGTGTATGCACATTTTGTCTGCACATCAAGGATTTTGCAAAGAGCCTCCGGTGGAGCGGCGAGGGCGCTCTCGTCTTTAACTTTAACTGGCAGCAGCGTCCGTCTTTTGGACGCGGATGCGATCGACGCGGCGTTCCGAGGAGGCAAGAACTTCGAGGCGCAATCCCGCGAGATCGACCACTTCTCCCGCTTGGGGAATGTGCCCGGCTTCTTCTGTAATCAGGCCGCCGAGGGTGGTCGATTCATATTCTTCCGGCAATGGCAGCGGAACAGAATCGGGGAAGAGTTGATCGAGTTCGGCCAGCTCGAAATTTCCCGGAACGATATAGGACCCGTCAGGTTGCGGCTGAGCGGTTTCTTCCAACGTGGCGGTCTCGTGCTCGTCGCTGATGGCCCCGACAATTTCCTCCACGATATCTTCAATCGTCACCAACCCGGCAAGCCCGCCATATTCATCGATGACGATGGCCATGTGCTGTTTGTCCCGTTGCATCTCCCGCAGCAGCAATTGAATATTTTTCGTCTCCGGAGTAAACATTGCCGGCCTCGCCATTTTGCCGACGGTGGAAGTCGCCGCGTCCACATCGGTGACGTGCAGCAGATCATGCAGAAACGCAATGCCGACAATGTCATCGAGATCGTTCCCATACACCGGCACGCGGGAGTAGGCATGGGTGCGCAGTTGCTCGGTGAATTGCGCCAACGTGATGGAGGCGGGCACGGCGAAAATAGCCGGCCGCGGCGTCATCACTTCGCGGACAATCTTGTCGCCGAACTCGACGGCGGAGCGGACCAGGGCGCGATCGCTCTCTTCGAGAATGCCCTCCTCCTTACCGGCTTCAATGAGCGCTTCGACGGCCTCCGAGGGATGTTCTTCATCCGGCGGCTCGCCCGATTCCGCAAGCGCGGCGATGGAAAGCAGGAAGCCGAGCGCCAAGGTGATGGGAAATACGAGATAAAACAGC
The DNA here is from genome assembly GCA_963823295.1 of uncultured Acidobacteriota bacterium. Taxonomy (GTDB): domain Bacteria; phylum Acidobacteriota; class Terriglobia; order Terriglobales; family Acidobacteriaceae; genus JAKAAZ01. Next base: position 24,614 of record CAWGLF010000013.1, on the reverse strand, counting down.
GCGCGCACAACCGGGATTAGCCGGGCCATCCATTGTCCGCGAGTACGCGTAAAAAGCAGCTGCGGCAGAAAACTGCGAAAGATCAAAATGGCCACCACGATGGCCAGAATCAGCTGCGCTACATCGTTGCCGATGGGCTCGCCGTAAACACGATGGGCGTAAACGGCGACGTCGCCGAAAATCAGCACCAGCGCCGCAAGCGAGAGTGGCGTAAGCAGAGCGGCCGACTGCATGGCGTGTTTGCTGCTGATCCCGAGGCGCGGTTCGATCTGCTGTTCCCAAACGTCGATATTTTCCTGGAAATCGCGGGCGAGAAATTTTCCCATCTCGGAGTACAGGCGGTCGACGTAGGACACAATCGTCTGAATGGCCAGCAACAGGATGATGAGGACAAACTGAAGGATCGTCATCGGCGGGCCTGGCTGCCGGTTATGCGGCTGCGGGTCGCGCCGTCTGGGCCGGAACTGCGCGCGATCAAGGTGCCGGGCAAACGGAAACGGCGGCGCAGCTGGTCTTCGCGGGCAGCCATTTCTCCGCTGTCGGTCTCATGGTCCAGCCCGGCAAGGTGCAGCAGGCCGTGCAGCAGCAGAATTTTCAATTCGGCTTCGAGCGAATGCCCGAACTGATGCGCCTGGCGCGCGGCGGTGTCGATGGAGATGGCGAGATCGCCGGCGGTAGTTTCCGGGAAGGCAGCGGCCGGAAAAGAGAGGACGTCGGTCGATCTTATTTTTATGGCGGAAAGCACGATTCAATCTGCGAATTTCGGGGTCCGAGGTCAGCAGCACGGAAACTTCCCCGGCCAGTGGCACGGCCTTTCGCGCCCGCGCGAGAAATGCGCGAAGCCGGGAGATGTTGACCGCTGATCTTTCTGGCAGGTCGAGCGTAATCATGGGAGAAGCGGTATGCCGCTTCAAATGTCCTCATCTGAGGAAGCATGCTCGCGTTACTCGCACGTCACTGCGTCTGCACAAGCGGCTGGTCCGGGGTGCCGTTAACGTCGTTCCGCGGCAGGTTGTCCACTTCGAGAGGCAGTTCCCTTTGAGCGCGGTTATAACCGTCGTACGCGCATACGATGCGCTGCACTAATTGATGCCGCACCACGTCCCCCTGCTCGAAATAGCAGAAACGGATACCCTCGACGCCCTTCAGCACATCGATGGCTTCAATCAGGCCGGACTTGCGCGGATTCGGCAGATCGATCTGGGTGATATCGCCGGTGATAACGGCCTTTGGCGTTGTTGCCCATACGGGTGAGGAACATCTTCATCTGCTCAGGGGTAGTGTTCTGCGCCTCGTCCATGATGATGAACGCATCGTTGAGAGTGCGGCCGCGCATGAAGGCTAGCGGAGCGACTTCAATTACATTGCGCTCGAGCATTTTGTCGACGCGATCCGGCTCCTGCAGATCGTAGAGTGCGTCGTAAAGCGGGCGCAGATATGGGTCGACTTTTTCCTGCAGCGTGCCCGGCAGAAATCCGAGCCGTTCGCCCGCCTCCACCGCTGGACGGACGAGAACGATACGGCTGACCTTTTTCGCCGTGAGAGCGGCGACCGCCATGGCTACGGCGAGATACGTTTTGCCGGTTCCAGCCGGGCCGACGCCGAAGACCATGTCGGCGGTCTCAATCGCCTCAAGATATTGCCGCTGATTGATCGATCGCGGCTGCACCATGCGGCGAATGCCGGTAGAGCGCTGTTTTCCGCTGTCTACCATGCCGCGCAAGGTGGCGGATTTATCGGCCGTGACCAGCTTCAGCATTCCGTTCAGTTCGCCATTCTGAAGCGTGACGCCGCTGCGGCGCAGAGCTTCGTAATCCGCAAAGATCTGTTCGACCCTGGCGATGGCGTCGGGTTCGCCTTCGATATAGAGGGCGTCGGAGCGTAAGTCGATATGTACTTTGAGGGAAGCTTCGATCAGATGGAGGTTCTCGTCACGGGTGCCGAAAATCGGCTCGATATTGGGCGTGATCTCGATGGTTTTTATCATCAATAAGACTTGTTGCCTCCCTGTGGATTTGAAACGCCGGAACGGCAGGCAGCGAACGCTGCCTGAGACCGATACATATGATTGGATTGCCTGAAGACGGTTGCGGATGGCTCAGCTGAGTTCAGCGCGTTTTCTGGGCCGGGCGTCGCTCCAGGCACTGGACAGGCCGCCTGGGTTGTTCGCGATGCGTGGGTGAGTGCGTCGATAAGCACGTCGATGGGCACAGAGTAGCGCCGCGAGAGAATTGAGTCAATCGTCAAATCAAAAATTCATCTTCCTGGAATTTCCGGCGCACACATCATCGAACTGTTTCGCTGCGAACCATCCCGCTTCAGAGTGCGACCCGCGCTAGCCAACTGGCATTTCCACTACCTCTATTTTAAACGATCATGGACATTTAGACGATCAGGGACGGTTCCGTTTCCTATGAGGCCGCGTGTTGCATGCCACAAAGAAAAAGAAATAAGCCGATTGGTTTTCGTGTAAAAAAGTACATATAAATCTGACCGCATGGTTTTCTCTTGTCGAGTCCCTCTCTACTCCGCCCCCTGGAGGCCCCAGCATGCTGATCCCGTCGTTCGCCCGTTCGTCCAAAGGTATTTCCACCCTTCTGTCTCGCTGCTCCGTCCGATGTGCTCTCGCGTTTGCGATTGGCCTGGGTCTGGCCTGCCTGAGTGCTGGTGCGCAACCGCCAACCTCGACCCAAATCGACAATTCAGGACAGATTACCGGCACAGCCAGTAATCCTGACGCGCAGGCGCGGATTAAGATTCCGACCCTGGATCCGGTGCTGGAATTGATCGGTAAACCGCCAACGAGCTTCATGGTGGGCGGAAAATTTACCCTGCCTGCAAAAAGCAGCGCCATCAATCCTGTGAAGGAAACCGTTGCGCTGCAGTTGAGCGGGTATCACATTGCCGTTCCACCGTCTTCGTTTGTGAAAACGAAGGGAATTTACGTTTACAACGGCAAAATCGGCAAGGTCGCTCTAGGCATGGTGATCCGGCCGGTAGGCGCACAGACGTATCTATTCGGCATACAGGGCGCCGGAGCAAAAGGGCTGCCCAGCCACTATCCCGTCCAGTTCACTTTGACGATCGGTAATTACACGAGCACGGAAACGATCAATCGGGCTACAACGGCCCTCCGATGACCCGTGAGGAGATGTGCCAATACTTTCACCTGGATTGCAGTTAATAAGAAACAGGTGAGGGTACTGGCGTCCCATGAACTGTGGCGCTCACACCTCGCTTGCTTCTGCTCTACAGGCGGAGTCATTACTGCGCGGATATCCCGTCCGCCTCTCTAAAAGGGAAATCCTTCGACAGCTGCGGGAGTTGTAGGGCCGGTTCAGCAAGGCAATAACTTGTACATTGACTTCGGTGTAGAAAAACGCAATATAAAGCTGGCTTAACGCAGGTCTTCCCCCTGCAGCGCCTGATCCACTCTGTCTTGGAGGCCCCCAGTCATGCTCACTCCCTCGTTCGCTTGTTCGTTTAGACGCATCTCTACTCTCCTCGCTCGCTACTCAGCCGGCTGTGCTCTCGCACTTTTGCTTGCGCTTGGTTCGATTGCGCCTGGCGCCGCTGCGCAAATAGTTTCCGGAGGAACGATCTATACGATCACCGATCTTGGCGTACTGCCAGGCGGCTACTACCTGCGAGGGGACGGCTCGAAGTGTTATTGCAGCTCCGGCAATGCGATCAACACCTCGGGCCAGGTTGCGGGGAATGCCTTTACCGACACTACCCAGGAAGTCGCTGCCTTGTTCAACGCGGGTAAGGTGACGGATTTAGGAATTGTTCCCGGCGCAAACTCCAGTTCGGCTAGTGGAATCGCCGGACTTGGCAAGGTCACAGGGTCTTTGCAGTTTTTCGGTACATCCATCCTGTCATACGATCACGCATTCCTGTACAGTGCCGGGAAGATGAAGGACATTGGAACGCTTCCAGGCGACACCTCCAGCGATGGAAACGCCATCAACGATTCCGGCCAGATCGCTGGAACTTCTGAAACCGGCGCCCCTCCGTACCTTTCTCATGCGTTTCTGTACAGCGCCGGAACGATGAGAGCTTTAGGCACCTTTCCAAGCGGAGGCGATAGCTTTGGAGAAGCAATCAATGCCTCCGGGCAGGTTGCGGGAGCCGCGACGCCGGCCGGCACGACCACGCTGCATGCGGCTCTGTTCAGCGGCAGTTCCGTGAAAGATCTTGGCACTCTTGCCGGCGGCGATACCAGCTATGCATACGGCATCAACGATTCAGGCCAGATCACAGGTCTTTCGTTTATCGGCGGTGGGCCGTATCATCACGCATTTCTATACAGCAAAGGTACGATGACCGACTTAGGCACGCTTTCCGGCGATACCCAGAGTATTGGTCTCGGCATCAATGCTTCCGCACAAGTGGTGGGGGGATCTGGCGGCAATCGCTCGTTCTTATACACGCCCGGTAAAGGAATGGTGGATATCGCATCATTACTTCCAGCGGGCTCCGGATGGACGCAGATCAGTGCTGCGGCCATCAACGATCTGGGACAGATTACCGGAACAGGCACCAATCCCCAGGGCTACCAGCACGCGTTTCTTCTGTCACCGCTTCGGGTTCCGTTTCCGACGCTGGATCCAGTGATGGAACTGATCGGCACACCGCAGACGACCTTTGTGGTGGGCGGAAGGTTTACGCTGCCGTCGAAGACCAGCAGCATCAATCCCATTACTGAAACCGTGGTGCTGCAACTGAACGGGTATCACATTGCGATTCCGCCATCCTCGTTTGTAAAAACCGATGGAAACTACACTTTTAACGGTAAGATCGGCAATGTCATCCTGGGCATGGTGATTCGGCCGGTTGGCGGAGATGCGTACCTGTTCGGCATGGAAGGTATTGGAGCTGCAGGGTTGCCCGGCAGCTACCCTGTTCAGTTGACTTTGACGATTGGCAATTACACTGGCACCCACAAAGTGAACGCGGGTTACAATGGCCCTCCATTGACGCCAGCAGATTTATGTACGTATTTCAAGCTGGACTGTAATCAATAAGCGGACTGTAATGAATAAGAACAATAAATGGGGAGCGGTGCCGATTCGGATGCCGCTTCCCTGTTCTGTCCGGTTTGACCGGGCAGGTTGATTCCCTTAGACTTAAGAATTGCGGTCCGGCTACGCCGTGCTCTCCGTGTAGCGGACGCGCATCGAATCTAAACCAAAGACATTTGAGCGAAAGAGAATTTTTCGATGGCAAATCATGTTTCCTCCTTGAAGCGCGCGCGGCAGACCGTCAAGCGCACGGCTTTCAATCGCGCCAATCGCAGCAAGCTGCGCAATGGGCTTCGCGCCATGCGCGAGGCGTTGACCCGGAACGATGTTCCGGCCGCGCGCGCCCAGTACAACCTGACTGCTTCACTGCTCGATAAAAGCGTGCAGAAGGGCATTCTGCACGACAATACGGCTTCCCGTTATAAGAGCCGGTTGAACGCGCGCCTGAAGGCTTTAAGCGCGAAGAGCGCCTAAGTTCTTTCCCCCACTCAAGCAACAGAGGCTTGAGGGGCTACCCGGCCGCTTTCCGCAGTCACTTCACTCCGCAGATTTCCTGCAATACGCTGACCCAGCGGTCGCCATAATCGTTCCAGCCGCCAAGATAGCGCACGCGTTCTAAAGCGGCTGCGCGCATCTGCTGCTGTAAATGGGGATCATCGGCCAGTTGCTGAAGATGCCGCGCGATCGCCTGCGAATCGCGCTCGGGCACGATGAAGCCTTCCTTTCCGTTCGTAAACAGGTCTTCGCTGCCGGTATTGGGCGTGGCGATGAGCGGACAGCCGCAGGCCATGGCTTCCCCCTGCACCAGCGCCAGACCTTCTTCGATCGAGGGCAGCACCATGACGTGGCTGCTGCCGAGATAGCGCACCAGCTCCGGCCTGGAGACGGCTCCGACGATCTCCACCTGCTGCATTGGCAGACGGGCCAACAGCGGCTTCATATGCGGAAACATTGGGCCGATGATGCGAAGACGCTTGCGCGGATGCTGAAGCTGCGCGAAGGCTTCGAGCAGATACGGAACGCCTTTGCGCAGGCTGACCTGGCCGACAAAGAGGACGTCGAATGTGCTGGGATCGGGCGCGGATTTGCCCGGTTGAAATGCGTCGAGCCGCACACCGTAGGGAATGACGCGCAGTTTTTCCTGCGGCACGCCTTCGGCGACGAAGCTGCGCGCCGCGAAGCTCGATGGAACGGCAATGCAGTCGGCCTGTGCGTACTGGACTTCTTCGCGCTCGGTATCGCGGGGATCGTAGATGTCGAGCGGCGCTTTCCAGTGTGTGTGCTCTTCGGTGAGCACGCGCCATTGATAGCGGGCGTGGGTCGAGCCGCGGTCGCAGATGTATTTGCCGCCGCGCGCCTGCACCCGGCGGCCAGCTTTTAGCGCCGCTCCGGAGATGGCGATCAACGCATCGAGCCGGGCTTCGGCAGGGGCACCCGGCCGGCCAATGCGGCGAGTGATCCACTCATCGAAGGCCAGCGCATTCCAATAATCGAGATGCTCGGTCCAGGGCGAGGGATAAAGGCCGTAGCGGGCCAGCAGCGCGAGGCCGCCATGAATCCACGGAAACGTCTCGACATGTTCGTGCGGCAGGCCTTCGCGCTCGAGCCGCCGCCATGGGTACGTGGAGTAGACCGTCTGCAGGCAGGCGTGGCGGCGCAATTGATGCGCCAGCTCAAAGTGGTGAAATACGCCGAAGACTGCCTGCGAAACGCGCACTGATTTCCTTTCGTCTGTCCGTCGAACATAAGCCTAAGTGGGCTTCCCACCCCAGCGACGAAGACCTGTCGCCGGGGACCCCGGCTTCGCGCATCTGAGGACCCGACATGACCCAATTTTATTTTGCCGTCGATTCGGCGTAGTAGCCTTGCCGGCGCCTGCACGTGGAGCGGCTCGCCGTTCTGCCGGCACTCGACTCGAATGCGCCGGTAGGTTCCATCTCTCGCTTTGTTCGTGGGCGTGTAGCTGGCCTGGTATTGGGTGCGCAGCTCGCTTTCGATCTGGTCGAAGGCGGCCTGCATTTTGCGGCCATTGCTGCCGATTTTGAACACCTCTCCTCCGGTGGCCTGCGCCAGCTTCCGCATCGGACCTGCGCCGGCATCGTCCCCCATTCCAAACGTGCCGGAATTCTGTATCAGAAGAACATATACGATGGCATCCGCCTTTTGTGCCGCTTCCATGGCGGATTTGAGACTCTGTTCGCTTCCCTCGTCCTCGCCGTCGGTCAGCAGGATCAGGGCCTTGCGTCCGGTCTCATGGCGCAGCTTGTCTTCGGAAGCCAGGTACACGGCATCGTACAGAACCGTGCCCTTCGGGCGGCCGATCGAGGGGACTGTGCCGTTCGCGAAATTTCCGGAATTGGAGTTGATGCGAGCGCTGTCGATGGCGCGTTTCAGATCGCCAGCGCTGCTTGTAAAGTCGGACAGCATGGTGGCATCGACGTCGAAGGACATGAGGAAGGCTTCGTCTTTCGGTCTTAGAATTCGCCGGAGAAAGGCGGCGCCGGCCTGCTGCTCGGTCGGCAGAACCCGCTGCTGGCTCAGACTGGTATCGAGCAGAATGCCGAGAGTCAGAGGCTGATCGCTTTTAGCGGTGAAGCTTTTTAGCGCTTGTTGGACGTTATCTTCGTAGACGGCGCAATCGGATTGGGTGAGGTTTGGGATCAGCACGCCGTGCGGTCCGCGAGCCACGAAGAAAAGGTTGACCAGATTGGCGGTTATTTCAAACGTGGGCACAGGCGCGGAGGGCTTCGCCGGGAGATTTTGCGTGGTGTTCTGTTGCGGCGGCACTTCAGCCGGCGGAGCATCGGGCGCCGGGGCCACCTGCGCCAACGACGGCAGAGCCAGCGAGATCAGCAAAACGGCGGTCAGCATGAATCTTGGGCGCACGTCACATAGTACGCGACCTTTAACTGCTCGCCCAAGTCAAGTCTCTTTCGATTACCAGACGAACGCCGATGACTCCGGATATTGCGCCCTAGTAGCATAAGTGGACGCGCCGAAATCTTCGGCGCTCTGGACCATTCAGCTTATGCGGGCGCTGATCCTTTCCGACATTCATTCCAACATTGACGCGCTCGATGCGGTGCTGGCGGCTGCTCCCGCGCACGATGCTGTCTGGAACCTTGGCGATCTGGTGGGCTATGGCGCTGCGCCGCGCGCCGTGATTGATCGCGCGCGGGAGCTTGGAAGCGTCTTCGTGCGCGGCAATCATGACCGCGCCTGCTCGGGGCTGACCGATGCGGAAAACTTCAATCCTGTAGCATTGGCTGCGGTGCGATGGACCAGGCGCCAGCTCGATGACGATAGTGTCCGCTGGCTGCGGGCGATGCGGCGCGGGCCGGTCGATCCGCTGGGAAACAATGCAGGTGGGCGGCCCACCCGATGCGTGCATGGATCGTTGCTGGATGAGGACCAATACATCCTGTCCATGTGGGACGCTCGAGAGCAGATGACAGAGATGCGATCAACGGGCGAGTTCCCGCGGATCGTCTTCTTTGGTCACACGCATGTTCAGGGCGGATTTGCCGCGAGTCCCGATAACGAATGGTTCGAGTTGAAACCCATCTATACGGAGGTCGACACGCCGGAAGAATACGAGCTGGATTTGCGGGACTCTGCGGCGTATCTCATCAATCCAGGCTCCATTGGGCAGCCGCGGGATCACGAGTGGCGGGCGGCCTTTGCGCTCTACGACGACGTAGCCCGGCGGATCACGTTCTATCGTGTTCCCTACGACGTGCACATGGCGCAGCTTCGCATCCAGCGCGCCGGACTGCCGGATATGCTGGGCTCACGCCTGCGCGTGGGGCGATAGCTATAAGAGAAAGTTGTCATCCTGAGCGCAGCGAAGGATCTCGTGTTTCGCCCGCAAATCGCAAGATCCTTCGCTACGCTCAGGATGACATTGAGGGGGGCGACTACTCTTCTTCGGCTTCCCTGGCGACATTCACCTTCACGTGCGCAGTCACTTCGCGATGCAGGCGGACCGGGATCAGAAATTCTCCCAGTGATTTGAGCGGCTCTTCCAGATGCACCTTGCGGCGATCGATCTGGAATCCCTGCGCTTCGAGCGCCTGCGCGATGTCGGCCGCGGTCACCGAGCCGAACAGATGGTCGTTGTCGCCGGTCTTGCGGGTGAACTCGAGCGATACCTGATCGAGCTGCTGCAGCAATTGCTCCGCGTCGCCCTTTTCTTTGGCCGAGCGGCGGATGGAAGAACTCTTCATCTGCTCAATGACGGCCTTATTTCCTGCCGTCGCCTCGATGGCGAGTTTTCTGGGCAGCAGAAAATTGCGCCCGTATCCTTGCGCAACCTTGACCACATCTCCACGATGGCCGAGGTTGTCGACGTCTTCCTTCAAAATAACTTCCATATCCCAATCTCCAGAAAATCGTGAACTGTCTAGTGGCGTTGCGCAAAAGGCAGCAAAGCGATATTGCGCGCCTGCTTGATGGCGCGGGTGACGCGGCGCTGGTGCGTGGTGCAGACGCCGGTCAGACGCCGGGGCACGATCTTGCCGCTTTCAGCGACGAAGCCCTGCAACAGGCGCACATCGCGGTAAGGAATTGCGTCGATCTTTTCGACGCAGAATTTGCAGACCTTCTTGCGGCGGAAAAATTTGCGTCCGCCCGGTCCGGAACCGCCCGGACCCGCTGGGCGCGGTGGACGCGGGCCGCCGGGGCCCGAAGATTCACGTGGTGTCGATTGCGGTCTTTCATCAGCCATGCTGCTGCTCCTTCTTTCGTGCCGGAGCATTGCTCCGGCGGTGAACTTTGCGTACTAAGTTGATTGAATCGGCCACGCGATATTGATTGAATCGGCTACGCGATCGCTTCTGGAACCGGCGCGGGCTCCGCGGGTGCTTCGACCGCGCTGGGCGGCGCCGGAACCGGCGGGGCCGCGGCAGCTTGCGCAGTGGCAGCCTGGGCTGCGGCTGCATGGGCGGCCTGGGCGTTCAGCGTGCTCTGCTTGACGCGCGTGGAGCGGAGCTTGCGAATCTTGTTAATTCGCTTTTCTTCCTCGTCCATGCGCACGGTGATGAACTTGATCACCTGCTCGGTGACGCGCAGGCGGCGTTCCAGTTCAGACACCAGGCTGCCATCGGCCTCAACCGTCAGCAGGTTGTAGTTGCCCTCGTTGAATTTGCGGACGGTATAGGCGAGCTTGCGGTTGCCCAGCTTCTCGCTCGACACCAGCTTCCCGTTCCCCTTGTGGATGGTCGCTTCAAAGCCGGCAATCAATTTGTCCGCGTCTTCGGCCGCAATGTCGGGCCGCAGGATAAACATCACTTCGTATTTCCGTTCCATTCGTCTCTCATTTCCGGCAGCAGGTCGTGTGATCCGCTGCCTGTCGCGGTCTTTCAAGCCGCATTATTCTTCTTCGACGGTCAGCCGCCGGTTGAACCGGTTCATGGCCGGCCCTGCGCCTTCCGTCAAAATCGTTTCCACCGCCGCCGCCGCATCGTCGAGCGCCGTGTCGAGCACGGCCAGCTCCTGCTTGCGAAACGGCCGCAGAACATACTCTTTCCGTCCCTGGCGCGCTCTTTCAGCAGCCATTGCTTCTTCCGGGGCGATGCCAATCCGCACCCGCAGCCACTCCTCCGTACCCAACGCGCCGGAGATCGACTTCACCCCGTTATGCCCGCCCGCGCTTCCCCGCTCGCGAATCCGAATGCTGCCGAGCGGAAGAGCGACCTCGTCATACAGCACAATCAAATCCCGCTGCGGATCGATTTCCAGCTGATTCACCAGCGCGGCAACCGACGATCCGCTCAGGTTCATCCAGGTCTCCGGTTTCGCCAGAAGAACCCGCCTGCCCGCGATCTCGGCCGAAGCTGTCAGAGCCTTCGAACGCCGATTGGCGACCGCCACCCCGCAGCGTTCCGCGAGGCGATCGATGGCCAGAAATCCCGCATTATGCGGCGTGAATTGATACTCGATTCCGGGATTGCCCAGACCGACGATCAGCGTCACGCCGCCAGAAGATTCCATGCGCCCCCGGACTTACTTCTTGGCTTCCTTTTTGTCGGGAGCCGCTTCCGGAGTTTCCGTCTTGCCCTTCTTCGCCACTTCCGGCTCTGCCGGAGCCGCAGCTGCCAGCGCATCCGGCGTGGCAACAACTTCCTCGCGAACCGCCGTAATGTGGGCGACCGTTGTTTCCTCGTCGGTAATGAATTTCAGCTTCCCGCCATGCGGCAGATCGGCCACGCGGATGACCATGCCGAAGGCAAGCTCACTGACATCCACGCCGATATTGCCGGGAATGTCCGCCGGCAGACACTCGACGGTGATCTCGCGCAGCACCTGGTCGAGCACGCCGCCCTGGGTCTTAACCCCGATCGGCACGCCCAGCAACTGGATCGGCACCTGCACGCGTATCGCCTTATCCATCGCGATCCGCTTCATGTCAATGTGAATCAGGCCGCCCTTGATGGGATCGTTCTGCCAGTCGACCACCATGACCTTCGCGGTGGTACCGTCAATGCTCTAAGATCGAAAATCGTATTGTGGCCGGACTCGGAATGGAGAATCCGGCGAATCTGTTTGGGGTCGACTGTAACGGCGACCGAGGGCTGCTGGGCCCCGTACACCACGGCGGGAATCACGCCGGAAACGCGCAGACGGCGGGCATGATTCTTGTTGAATTTCCCCTCGCGGGGAGTTGCGGTCACTACTTCAGGAGCGCTCATCGTTTTCTGGTTTCCCTTCGGGCACGGCGGTGTTAGCGCCGCTCCCTTCTCGTGGCGGAAAGTGAATTCCACCACACTGTTATGTTCTGCGTGCAATCTGCCTACAGAAAATTCGATTTCAAGACCGGCATTAGTTGAACAGGCTGCTAACGCTGGTCTCCATGTGAATGCTTTCGATGGCCCGGCCAATCAGACCGGCAATCGACAGCACTTTGATCTTGTCCGACTGCAGGGCTTCTTCCCGCAGCGGAATCGTATTCGTAACCACCAGTTGTTCCAGCCGGGAGCTCGCAATCCGCTCCATCGCCGGCCCGGACAGCACCGGATGAGTCGCGCAGGCGTACACCTTTTTTGCTCCCGCATCCAGCAGCGCGTCGACTGTCTTGACCAGCGTGCCCGCCGTGTCCACAATATCGTCGAGAATCAGGCAGGTGCGGCCCTGCACATCACCGATCACATGCATGACTTCCGAAACATTCATATCGGTCCGCCGCTTGTCCACAATCGCCAGCGGCGCTTCCATCTTCTTGGCGAAAAATCGCGCTCGTTCCACGCCTCCCGCATCCGGCGAGATGACGGTTAAATCCGGCAGATTCAGCTCCCGGAAGTGACCCACCAGCACCGGGCTGGCAAACAGGTGATCGACCGGGATATTGAAAAATCCCTGAATCTGCGCCGCGTGCAGATCGACCAGCAGCGCCCGATTTGCCCCGGCGGTGGTCAGCAGATCCGCCACCAGCTTCGAAGAAATCGCCACCCGCGGCCGGTCTTTCCGATCCTGCCGCGCATACCCGTAATACGGAACCACTACCGTGATGCGCCCCGCCGAGGCCCGTTTCAGAGCGTCGATGATGATCAGCAGCTCCAGCAGATGCTGGTCGACCGGATAGCAGGTCGGCTGCACGACAAAAACATCGGCCCCGCGAACGTTCTCCAGCAGCTGAAAGTACACTTCCCCGTCGGAGAACCGCTGCAGGCGGCATTCGCCCAACGGCACCCCGACAAACTTGCAAATCTCTTCCGCCAGCGGCTTGTTGGAACCGCCGCTGAAAATCTTGAAGCGCTTGTCCTCGCTGTAGGACTTGGCGCGTTTGCGTCCGGAGGCCGGTCGCGCCTGCTGCTGCCCCGTGCTTGCAGCCGCATTTCCATCCTCAATCACCGCGGTAGTTGCCGGTTGCACTGCGGCTGCCATCGTCAGGGTCGAACTCCTCCCGGAAATTTCATCCTTCATACGTCTGAACCTCCAAGCTGGTTGGCGTTGGTGTTCCAAACTGCAAACGATCATCGATGGCTGTTGGTTCAAAGCCATCCCATCAAGAGCAAACTACATGGAGCAAACTACATGGCTGGGCGACTAGGATTCGAACCTAGACCGAGTGCTCCAAAGGCACTTGACCTACCGTTAGTCGATCGCCCAAAACTCTCAGTACCCAGGTAAGCTTCGCGTACCTGGGCCACCCGGCACCCAGATTATCCCTGCAAAACAATGTCGCGCCAATATTTCTCGCGTCCCAAAGTCCTGGTTTCGTATGCTTGAACCTGCTGCTTCGCCAGCCGCTCCATCGCAGCCCCGGACTCCGCCTGTGTGCCGTACAAGGCAAAAAGCGCCGAACCGGAACCGGAAAGAGCCGCGTATATCGCAGCCGTTTCGTGGCTGGAATCTTTCTTCAACGTTTCGAGGATGCCGCGCAGAGAGGGATACTGAGTGAAAACGACCCGTTCAAAGTCGTTTTCGATCCCGGTACGGACAAGCTCGAGAAGAAGGTTCCCGGCCCGGTCTTTCGCTGGAAAGACACCGGAGGCGTTCGCATGAAGTTCCTGGGGAACAGCCAAAGCCGCCGCCCACATACGACCCAACTGCTTTAGCCTATCGGAACCCGCCTCCCCGGTCAATTTGTCCGGCGAGATTCCGGGGGCCGCTCCCTGTTCGCTGTCCTCTGTCCCCTTCTTCTGCAATTCATCCCAGTCGCGGAAGGCCTGCGGCGTTGAAACGCCCGCTCCGGGAATCGCCAGAACACAGGCAGTCTCCGGCAAATCGGGCAGCGGATACACCTCTTCGCCGCGTCCCAGGCCGAGCACCGTTCCACCGATCAGGAACAGCGGCACGTCCGAGCCGGTTTCTGCGGCGATGGCGAGCCGCTCGTCACCGGGGAAACTGATGCCGAGCTCGCATTCGAGGCCAATCAGCGCGGCGGCGGCGTTGGCCGATCCTGCTCCCAGGCCGCCCTGCAGCGGCAGGCGCTTGTCAATGTGAATCGTGACCTGCGCGGCGATTTTGAGATGCTCCAGCGCCCGCTCGATGATGTTCCAGCAGGTATTGCGCGCATCGCAGGGCACGCGCTTGTCATTGCAAGTGATGGCAATCCTGGATGCGCCACCCGCAAGCCGGCTTGCCGAGACTTCGACGATGTCGTGAATCGCAAGCGTCTGATAGATCGTCGCCAGCGCGTGATAGCCATCCGGCCGCACCGGGCCGATAGCTAAGCCAAGATTGATCTTCGCGTGGGAACGAACCCGGGTGGGCATGCTGCCGTTATCTTAGCCGAACACAGCTTCGCTACTTGATGCCGATCACCATCCAGTCGGGGCCGACCAGATGTTCCACGCGCGTCTGGCGGAAGCCCGCATCTTTCATCCAGCCCACACAGTCGGCACCCGTATAGTCAAAGCCGCCGGGTGTTTCCACCAGCATGTTCAGGCTCATCAAGAGGCCAAAGGCATGCTTTGAGCGGTCGTCGTCGATGAGGCTGTCGTAGACGATTAAGGCCCCACCTTCGGGGACCGCGTCATACGCCTTGCGGATCAGAAACTTCTTTCGCTCCAGATCCCAATCGTGCAGGATGTGGCCCATCATGACAACGTCGGCCGGAGGGCACGGGTCGTCGAAGAAATTCCCCGCACAAAACGAGACTCGGGAGGAAACTCCGTTGGCTGCAACATACTCCTCGAAATCGGGGCGACCTGGGGAGGTCGAAGCCGATGCCGGAAATATGCGGATTGCCCGCGCGCCACCTGCGTCACCAGATCGCCCTGCGCAGTGCCCAGATCGAGGGCCACTCTTGTAGTCCTTCCAGGGGAAATTCGCGGCGATCGCGCGGTTGGCTCCCTTGCTGATTCCGGTCATCGCCTTCAGAAACCCGGTGAGCCGCTGGGGGTCCGCATAGAGCTTTGGCAAAGGCATCCTGCTCGCCTTTCGATTCACTCTGATGCTGGCCGGTCCGCTGGGCCATGGTCAGACTGCCCCAGCAGGGATATAGACGAAGATTCGCCATTTCGAGGATTCCGCCGACGTAAGACGGTTTTTGCCGGTCGAGGAAGAAATCGGTGGAAGATGTATTGCGGTATGTTCCGCCGCTGCGTTCCAGAAAACCCAGCGCGACCAGGGCATCGAAAAAATCGCGGGCCGACCGGGAATGTATCCCGAGGGCTTCCGTCAAGGTCTGCAAATCCGCTGGACCTTCGGCCAGCTTCGTGAATACCCCCAGCTCTACGGCGCTCAGTAGGGTTTTCGATGCCCAGAAACCAAGGCCGACCTCGAGAATGTGTTCGACTTGCGGTTCGCTCATAGAAATATTCTTTTGATAGCTCTCTGATCGATCGCCGCCAGCGCGTAATTCGCGTGGGACGAACGCGGGTGGACACGCAAAATGATTTTAGCTGTTGAAAGGCGCGGAACTGGACTGGTTTTCCCGTAGGTATATGGGAGCGGAATAGGCTTACTCAGAGTGATTTCTTACCATCTCATAGCAACAGAAAAACCTAGTTATCCAGAGAAGCGCCGGATGCCGAGCCATAACGCAATTGCGCCGATTTCAAAAGTAACAATATATTCCAGCAACAGAGGAAGGCCGCCCCTGAACGTCCACCACTGCGGATCGACATACGCGAACACGCTCCATGCCAGGGCCAGCACCATCAACACCGCAACTGCTGTGATGAATCCGTAGGCAGGGATTGCCCGACGATTCCTCGCCGGTGTGATGCCGACAGCCGACCGCGACCGGACGCGGGCCGCGAACTCTGCGGGTATCGCGACTTCCGGCTTTTGCTGAAGCAGGCGCATCAGCAGCAGATCTGTACAAGATTCGCAAGTTGCTAAGTGCTCCTTTTCCGCAGAGGTGAGCTCCGGCATGGAGTCCTCACCCAGGGCCCGCCGGACAGCCTCGCAAATCATCTTGTCTTCGCACATACGCCCATCCTTTCCTGCATGCGTTCCCGTAATTTCAGCCGCCCCCGGTGCAGATGCGTGCGCACGGTTCCCAAGCGGAAGATTCAGGATGACCGCGATTTGCTCGTAGGTGCATTCCTCCTGATGGAAGAGAACGAGAGCTTCGCGCTCCACCGCACTCAATTCCGCCAGAGCGCTCTCCAATTGCGCCCGCAATTGTTTTTCGCTCAATGAGTGCTCGGCGCCCCGTTCCCGGCTGACGAGGCGATCTTCCCAGCCGGCCTCCACATCGCTCAAAGAGCGGTTGCTCTGCTCCAGACGCTGCCGCTTCCACTCATCCTGCGCCACATTCAGAGTAATCCGATAGAGATAGGTGGTGAGCTTGGCATCTCCGCGAAAATGCTGCATACCCCGGTAAAGCCGCAGGAAAACCTCCTGCGCGAGGTCTTCTATATGTTCGCGGCTGCGAATCAGCCGCGCCAGGGTGCGAAAGACCATCGCCTGATGCTCGCGCACAATTTCTTCGAACTCTGCGGGTGCCGGCAAGTTATCTCAGACTGAAGTTTCGCCGAGAAGTTTCATCCTTGATGCTGAAACTTTTGAACCAGCCCCCGGTCTAACGCTTCCAGAAATTAAAGGAGGCAATGTCATGGGTGACATCATCGTGCCAATCGCAGTATTTGTGATGGTCGTTGCCATCATTCTTATTGTGAATCTCACCAATTATCATGTGCGCCGGTTGAAAAGCCGGGAACGGCTGGCGGCGATTGAAAAGGGATTGCCATTGCCGGAGGAAGATTCGCTCGCCGCCGATCCCCGCAAATCCGCGGCGAAAACCCGGCTGGCAGGCATCATCCTGATTGCGGCGGGGGTGGGAACAGCTTTGGCATTCGTCATTCTGGCGTGGGTCGTCCGGCAGCGCAACGTGCTGTCGGTGGCGGCCTTTGCGGTCATTCCTTTGGTCATTGGGATCGGCATGCTCGTCGATTATCGACTGCAATCGCGGGCGCTGGATACCGCTCAAGGCGAGAAGGGCCTGAACCGGCTTTCGGCCTGAGGCTGCATCCGGGCAGTCACAGGTTTCAGGCCCATTTTCTGCCGAGTTCCTCCAGGCCGGCTTTGCCCAGGTCTTCCGGAGTCATGACCAGTCGAGCTCGAATGTCGGCATTGAACGTAAGGAACCACGGCTCCGTATAAAACGGCAGCCTGGATGCATCGGCCAGATCCACGATCATGATCGCGCTCCGGCGACCGTTATTATCCGTGAAATAGACCGCCTCCGGCTTGAGCTCGTCGAGAATCTTCCTCATTTTCTTTCCCACAGCTCCCGTCTTTTACAGCGGCGTTAAACGTGTCGTGAGGAATCGTAACCTCGAGAATAAATCGCATGTGCCACCTCATCTTCTGATTTTGCAAAAATAGAAACAATCGCTGGCTTCTCTTCATCGTCCGCAGTTAGGGAATTTTTCGAGCGGGACAGAGCGCGCCCCATTTAGCAATCCGGCTCGCGATTTTGTCAAGCATAAAAGACCTGTGATTTCAACAAAGATTCCGGAACATTTCACGGCCGCGAGCTGTCTAATCATGTGTGGCCCAGTTCCTGCTGCAACCGGGCAGGCCGCAGTTGAGAACGGCTTCATGGGCTGATATTCATTGAGGTAACCGCATGTCCGCGGCTTTCGCTTTGGGAAACCTAGCAGGTGTCATCGCAATCCGAGCGGAGGATGCCGTCCTCACCGCTGAGCTGCAGGCTGGCTCGGAAGAGGCTTTTTCGCTCCTGATTGCGCAATATCACGCGCCTGTTTACAGCCTTGATTTCCCGCCTTCTGAAAGACCCCTCCGACGCTCCCGACATCACCCAGGATGTTTTCATCAAGGTATTCCGCGGGATTCGCAGCTTCCATGGCGACTCCAGCCTGCGAACCTGGATTTACCGCATCGCGCTGCATGAGGCTTCCAACCAGCGCCGCTGGTGGTCGCGGCATCGCGGCCGCGAAGTGACCATCGAAGCGCAGAAGCCGATGCGGCGGAGCGGGGCCATTCCATCTGTCTGAAAGATATGCTGGTCGATGAGCATGAGTCGCCCTTTGAAGCGGCGGCGCATGAGGAGATCCGTGCCCGGGTGGAATCGGAGCTGCGGCAGTTGCCGGAACCGTTCCGCACAGTCGTGATTCTGCGCGATCTGGAAGGCATGGCCTACGACGAAATCGCGGAAATCTTGGGACCAGCTTGGCACCGTAAAATCCCGGCTGGTACGGGGCCGTGCCATGCTGCGGATTCGGCTGGGGGATTTTATCGCGCGTACCCGAGCAGCGGCCGAGTGTGCATCTCCAGCAGACCCGCACGAGCGTCCGCCGACCGTGACCGATGCGACGGTGATGCATGCAAGGAGGCGATATGACTTCCTGTTCCTCCACGCGGTCGCAGTTTTCGGAATATCTCGACGGAGCGATCTCCGGCGCGGAAATGCAGTCGATCGCCGCCCATCTGGACCATGCGACGAATGCGCGGCGGAATTTGCGGAGTGGCGGCATATGCAACGCCTCCTTTCCAGCGTCGGTCCGGCGAAACCGCCGGCCGATCTTGGCCTTCGGCTTCGCGTGGCCGTCTCGCAGGAGCGCGCCCGTACCGCGCGCCACCGTCTGGATATTTGGCAGATGTACTGGCAGAACTCCCTGGCCCCTTTGCTGGCGCGGGGCGCGGCCGGCCTTGCCACCGCCATGATCCTGCTGGGCACGATCGGCCTGATGATCGGTACCGTCGCCGCTCCGCCACCGTGGCCGCGAATGAAACCGTGGCCGACGAGCACCACGCACGCCACGATTCCTCTACACCGTCGGGGCAGCCGATTCGCGCGTCACCTTCCGCGAACCGGTGGTTGTGGAAGCGGAGGTCAACAAGAGCCGGCCGGGTGTATGGTTATCGCATTCTTTCAGGGCCGCAGTCCCCGGCCGTCCGCGAGCAGCTGGACAATTTTCTGCTGATGAGCCACTTCACGCCAGCCCAGCTTTACGGCATTCCGGTGCCCAGTCACGCGGTTCTTTCCTTCTCCAGTGAGCCCCGGCGTCGGGGATGATTCCATCCCATCGCGGAATCCTGCCCCGATTCAAGTCGGCGCAAACGGATAAGCTGTTCATTTCCGTTCACCCTTTATCGTGAGATGAACGTCGGAATCGCTTGTCCGGAAAGGAAATGCCTTCGTGACCCGCGTCGGCACTCGCTGTTTCCTGTCTGCATCCTCTTGTTTGGTTGTGCATTTCTTGTTTCGTCGTGGCGGCCGAGCATTTCGCTTTGGAGCCAGGCCCCCAAAAATTTCCCAAGCAGTGGCCTTCTGAACCGCCGCCCAATATTCCCTTTCAAAGGTCCACCACGATTACCGGCATCGCATTTACCGGCAGGCACGCCGCAGTATGGCCATGCCGATACCTGGTATCCTTCGTGGGCGGCAAATGGTAATCTCTATTCGCCCTGGACGGATGGAACGGTTAACGGCGTGAAATCTTCTTCCGCGAATAGGCAAGAGCGCGATCACGGGATTCGCGACGATCATCGGGAATGATCCTCTCCACCTGAAGATTGAAAATGCCGCCACTTACCCGGCCAGCGCCGAACCGTACGGCGGACGATATCCGGCGGCAGCCTGGTCTACGACGGGGTCTGGTATTACGGAACGTATTGCCTGTATCAGACGCCCGGAAGCACCTGAACTGGGACGTTCTCGGCCCGTTTGCCGGCTTTCGCTATTCCACCGATTACGGCAAGACCTGGCACCCAAGCCCGCACAGTCTGTGCCCATCCGCTTTTCAATGAACCGAGCCATTTTGGCGGCAAAGTGAAGTTGGGCGTGCCCCATATCGTCGATTTTGGAAAGAATATGCAGTATTCGCCGGACGGTTATGTATATCTAGTCTCGCAGGGGGCGACCGATCCCGATCCCGAGCCGCGCGACGCCAACCTGAGCTGGATCACCGGCGACCAGATATATCTGGCCCGCGTAAAGCCATCTATCCCTGCGATCAATGACGCTTCGCAATACGAGTATTTTGCTGGCCACGACAGCCGCAGCCAACCCGTCTGGACCCACGATTTTGCAAAAATCAAACCGCTGCTCGACTGGAACAACCACATGGGGAGCGTGACCATCACCTATGACGCTCCATTGAAGCTGTATCTGATGGCGGTCACCGACGGCCATACGACCATTTCAAAGTTCGACACCTATATTCTCGAAGCAGCCGATTACCGGACCGTGGAAGCTGGTGGTTTACATGAAGAACTTTGGCGAGCAGGGATATTTTGTGAATTTTCCGTCGAAATTCATCAGCCGGGATGGCCGGACCGCGTGGCTTTCCTACTCGGCAAACTTTACGAATGGACCGAAAGGCACCCATTACTCATCTAATCCTCCGGGAAGCGGATATTGGTGGACGCTCCAGGAAGTGCATCTGCTGGGGCCGGGCGGTTCAAAGTGATTATGCGGGCGAAAGGAAGCCGGTTTCCTTGCTTGAGAGGACAACTGACCCGAATTCGTGGTATTCTGTGGTGGACTGGGGACGTGCGCCTTGGCGTCATAAGTACGCCTATCAATTGGCCTGCCGTCGCGGCTTCGACCGCATCCAAATTGTCTTGCCCACGGACACTAGAACTCTCAAAACCAGCATCTCGAGAAGAGGGGCAACTTTGGCATAACGATAAATACGAAGACGACATTCAAAAGTTGATCGACACGGGCAAGGAAAAGGGTTACCTGACCTTCGGTGAAGTGAACGATCTTATTCCCGGCGAAATGAATTCCGCCGACGATCTTGACGACCTGATGACCACCATCGGGACGCAGGGGATCGATCTGCTCGATGACCAGCCCAAGCTGGCCGCCGAACGCGACGAACTGGACAGCGAAGAAAGCGAAGACGTCGAGCTGGACCTGACGCCCGGCGCGATGGAGAAGACCAACGACCCGGTCCGCATGTATCTGCGCGAGATGGGCACGGTGCCGCTGCTGACGCGCGAAGGCGAAGTCGAAATCGCCAAGCGCATTGAGCGCGGGCAGATGCGCGTGATGAAGGCGATCGCGCGCTCGTCGATTGTGACGCGCGAAGTGATGGCGCTCGGCGAAGACCTGAAGCGCGGCGTGCGCAGCATCAAGGAAGTGGTGATCTTCGATGAGGAAGAACTCACCGAAGAGATTCTGCAGGCGCGCACCAAGGCGACCATCGCCAGCATCGACACGCTGGTGAAGCACTACAAAAAAGCGCAGCAGTTGCGCGAAAAACTGGAAGGCATCAACGCCAAGGAAAAAGGCAAGGCGCGCGAACATCGCAGGACGCGCTGGGCGCTGGGCCGCGAACTGGTGCTGGTTTCGCGCGTCATTCGCGAGCTGAAATATACCAACTTCGAGCGCAAGCGGCTGCTCGACAAAGTGAATAAGACGGTCGATGCCATGCGCGCGCTCGACCGGCAGATCAAAGCTCTCGACCAGAAGCATGAACAGTCGAAGAGCGAGGAGATGCGCAAGGAGTATCGCCGGCAGCAGCGCAACTGCAAGGGCGATCTCGAAAAGCTGGAACTCGATGCCGGGGTTTCGGTTGCGGAGCTGAAGCGCACGCAGCGCGAAATGATCCAGGGCGACATGGACGCCGAGCAGGCCAAGCGCGAGCTGATCGAAGCCAACCTGCGGCTGGTGGTTTCGATCGCGAAGAAATATACCAATCGCGGCTTGCAGTTTCTCGATCTGATTCAGGAAGGCAACATCGGCCTGATGAAGGCGGTGGACAAGTTCGAGTACCGCCGCGGTTACAAATTCTCCACCTACGCGACCTGGTGGATTCGCCAGGCGATCACGCGCGCCATTGCGGACCAGGCACGCACGATCCGCATCCCGGTGCACATGATCGAGACCATCAACAAGCTGATCCGCACCTCGCGCCAGCTGGTGCAGGAACTCGGGCGCGAGCCGACTTCGGAAGAGATCGCCAAGCGCATGGACATTCCTGTCGCGAAGGTGCGCAAGGTGCTGAAGATTGCGCAGGAGCCGATCTCGCTGGAAACGCCGATCGGCGAGGAAGAAGATTCGCACCTGGGAGACTTCATTGAAGATCACCAGGCGGTTTCGCCTTCCGATGCCGTCATCAGCGTCAACCTGAAGGACTATACCTCGCAGGTGCTGCGCACGCTGACGCCGCGCGAGGAGCGCGTCATCAAAATGCGTTTCGGCCTGGAAGACGGCTCCGAGCACACGCTGGAAGAAGTCGGCCAGAGCTTCCAGGTGACGCGCGAACGCATTCGCCAGATCGAAGCCAAGGCGCTGCGCAAGCTGCGGCATCCATCGCGTTCGCGCAAGCTGCGGGCATTTCTGGATGGCGTCCGCGAAGCATAGCCGCATTCGCATCAGCAATAGAAAAGCCGCTCAATCGAGCGGCTTTTCTGTTCCATTCGTCTTCGTTGCCCTTTCAGACTCTCTCAAGCAATATAGTTACATAACTGTCGGATCGCCTTTAGCTACAATTCTCTCCCTATATGAGAAATGCCTCGGCCAAAATTCCCGGCTCATCGCCAAATCCATTCAGCCAGTGGACACCCGGCTCGCGGCGAAACCATGTTGCTTGCCGCTTGGCGTAATTGCGATGTCCCTGCTGTGTGGCCGCAATGGCGTCGGGCAGCGACATCTCGCCGCATAGCAGCATTGCGGCCTGTTTATATCCCAGCGATCCCAGCGGACGGCAATCCGGCCTATCGTGGCCAGCAACTGTTCCGTTTCCTCCACCAGCCCGCGGGAAAACATTTCTGCCGCCCGCTGATTGATGCGCGCGTAGAACGCAGCCCGCGGCGGATCGAGCCCGAGGCGCAGAATGCGATAACCCCTGCAACGGATTTCTTCCGGCTTCCCACGCAGCCGACATGGGCTGCCGCGCCGCCAGAGTCACTTCAATGGCGCGAATCATTTTGGGCGTGTCGTTGGGATGAATGCGCGCCGCGGAGATCGGGTCGAGCCGTGCAATATTCGAGCCAGGTACCCACTTCCTCGCCTGCTCTCTATGTCGCGCAGCCGCTCCCGCAGCGCTTCCGAGCGTTGCGGCCCGGGAAACAATCCGTCCAGCAGCGCGCGCAGATACAGTCCGGTTCCTCCGGCAACGATGGGAATCTTACCGCGCGCGACGATTCCGGCCAGCGCGGCGCGGGCATCGCGGCTATAGTCTCCCGCGGTGTACGGCTGATCGGGCGAAACCACATCGAGCATGTGATGGGGTACCCGCGCGCGTTCCTCCGGCGGAAGGCTTGGCGGTGCCAATCTCCATCTCGCGATAGACGGCCACGGAGTCGCAACTGACAATCTCGCCGGAAAATCGCTCCGCCAGTTCGACGGCAAGTGAAGTTTTCCGCTGGCCGTCGCTCCGTGCACCACTACCAGAAGCGGCAGTGTTTCCGGAGGATCTGCTCGGCTACCACAGCCTCCACCAGCGGGCCAGAAAGATGGCATGCCAGCCGGCGCGAATCGCGGTGAAGAGTAGAATCGCCAGCGCAATCCACACCAGGCCGATTGCCTGACGGCGTCGCAACTGCGTTCTTCCGGAGCAATCATTGCCGCGTGTACTCGCCGGTCTGTTCGTTATAGAGGAAGTAAAACCGCAGCGCGAGATATGGTCCCTTGAATTGCTTGGGAGCGGCGGAAACGGACCCGCGCCAGTGATGCCGCCCCACGCGGCGCGGTCAAGCGATACATCTCCGGACGGCAGCACCAGCTGCATCTGCTTGATGCTGCCATCCGGCGTAATGATGAACTGGATGGCGACTTTGCCCTTTTTCAACAGCGGCGGACGGGCGGCTTCCGGAATCAGCAAGTCCCAGCTCGCCTGCGTGGCCTGGATTACCTTGCGCAGATAGGGGCCGAAATCCACGCCCATGGTATCGCTCAGAACCTCCACTCCGGACTGCATACCGGGATGGGCCACGGGCGCGCCTCCCGTTTTCGCCGTTTTCTCCGTTCGACCGCGCTGCATTGCGCTCCGCCTGGCGAATCATTTCGCCCACCGACATGTTCGGCTGGTTGGCGGCCTGTTGTTGTGCTTTTGGACGGCCTGCTGGGCGGCCTGCTCCCGGGCCTGCTTGGTGGCGTTGGGCGCGGAAGGAAGCGGCTGCCGCTGCGTCTGCTGCCGGGGCGCGGCGGTTGGTGCGGCGCGTGCCTGTTGCTGCGGCGCGGGTTGTGGCTGCTGCGGCAGCTGCTGCGGTCGTGCCTGTTGCCTGCGGCTGCGGCGGAGGCGACGGCCTTCCGGCGCGGCGCATCGCCTGCAATTCTTCGATTGTCTTCTGATCCTGCGTCGGATGTTTGGTCTGCGCCACGTGGTTCTGGTCGGAGATGATGTTGGTCGGCTTCGGCTTCTTTTTCACCAGGTCCGGCGGCATGTTCAGATAGACCTGCTCTGTTGCTGCTGTGGCGTGACCGGCATGGGATTGACCACCGTGGCCTGTTGCAGAAATTTCCAGCGCGGACCGTAGAAAATCCACCAGAAGACGAGAAGATGCAGGATGACCGAAACCCAGATGGCCTCCCGCACGCGCGCGAAAACCGCGAGCCTTCGAGATCGTCGATGACTTCCAGCAGCTCATGCGGCGAGCGGGATCATACCGCGAGGGCAAACGGTCGAGCTTCGGCTCTATGGGTTCTCGGGCGGACTCGGGGGTGTTTGCGTTGCTGCCATCGACAATTGGACGACACCAGCCACAGAGTAGTTTCAC
>CAWGLF010000012.1:0-36214 GCA_963823295.1 uncultured Acidobacteriota bacterium | reverse complement strand
GCGAGCTGGTGAAGGCAGCGCTGACTGAGGGATAAGCTCGTGTAGAGGGCTTGTCATTCTCCACGCTAAGCCAAATCCAGAGAATGTCGGTGGGGGCCTGTGCCTGCGTTATTTCCGCTCGGCTTTGGCTCGCTCCCCCAGCTCCTTCTCCGGCATTACCACAACAATCGTCCCTTCCGGAATCGACCCCTCCAGCAGAGAAATCTTTCCACCCTTCACAATTCCGCGCAGCGGCCGGATCGGAGGAGCAGCAGACCCGGCAGCATCGGATTTCCGCATCCCGCGATCCATGGCCTGATTGGCCAGTTCGTCGGCCCTCTTATTTTTCCCGCGCAGCACATGTTCAATTTGAAAGCCCTCCAGCCTGGCTGCGCGGCGTTTTGCCTCCTCAAACAGCGGGCGCAGTTCCGGGCTTTGCACGCGATACTGGCCGCGCATCTGCTTTACCATCAGCTCGGAATCAGAGATGACCCGCAGCCGCCGCACACCATGCGCCAGCGCATATTCCAGTGCCGCCAGCAGCCCGGAATACTCGGCAACGTTGTTGGTACGCATGCCAAGAAAATCGCCTAATTCGGCCAGTGTTGTCCCATTCTCCGCCTGCAGAACTACGCCGTAGCCGGAGGGCCCAGGATTGCCCCGCGAACCGCCGTCAGTATAGGCGATTGTCCAGCCGGAGGACTTCGCATCCCGGCCAGGGTTTGGGCCCTGGTTCGCGTCAAATAACGACCTGTCCGCGGAAAAATCGGATTTCGCGTTCATCGGCCCCAGTGTATCGGATTTGATTGCATGCAATAGCCGCTCCCCGGCTCACCTCCGGCAAATTCTTTCGTCTGAATAACTGGAGAGACCTATGGAGCTGCCGCACTTCGCAGTTTTGCCGCTCGACGCACCCGCACGCCCACTCCCTGCCCGTCCCCGCATACAATCGAAGTCGAGAATGTTCGCCGACAGTACAGCGCGGGTGCAGGACGCCGAATTGATCCGCGAGGCGCAGAAGGGGTCGCGCGCGGCCTTCGATGCCCTGGTGCGGCAGTACGATCATGCCGTCCTCCGCCTGGCCATGCATCTTACCGGGTCGGAACAGGACGCCCAGGATATCCATCAGGAAGCATTCCTCAAGGCCTACCGGCACATTGGCAGCTTCCGTTTCGAGTGCTCCTTCTATACCTGGATTTATCGGATCGTCACCAATCTTTGCCTTGATCATCTGCGCCGAAAGAAAACGCGGAAAGAAGATTCGGCGGTAATGATCGACGCCGCCGGCGAGGAGCACGACACCATGATCAACGTGTCGGACGATCGCGCTATGGCGAACCCGGATCGCGAGCTGGACCGCAAGATACTGAGCCAACAGATTCAGGCGGCACTCGAGAAATTAACTCCGCGGGAGCGGACGGTATTCGAACTGAAGCACTACCAAGGTCTGCGTCTGCGGACCATTGGCGAAATGTTGAACACAACGGAAGAAACAGCGAAAAATACGCTGTTCCGTGCCACGCGCAAGCTGCGGATGCAGCTCGCCGAACTGCGATAGCAAGTAACTGCGATAGACAGGTGATGTTGATGACTCGTTTCAATTTCAGGAGCAGGCCATGAAATGCAGTGCCGCACAGGAATCCATTGTGCAATACATCTACGGAGAGCTGCCCGATCCGGATAGCGACAAGCTGGAGCAGCACCTCTCGGGTTGCGAAAGCTGCCGAAAGGAATTGCAGACGTATGAAGCCCTTCGGCATTCGCTTTCGCTTGATCCTATACAGGAACCCTCCCCCAGTTTCCTCGCCGCCAGCCGTATCCGGCTGGAGAATGCTTTAGATCAGTTACCCCCGCCCAGTCTCTGGCTGCGGCTCGAAACCGGCTTCTCCGGATTTTTTGCGCAACTGCGTGCCGCGCCCGGAATGGCCGCGGCTCTTGCCGTCCTGGGCCTCGCGATCGGAACAACGGCCGGCCATTACTGGAACGGGAAACATCCGCTGGCCGCGCCATCGACCACGGCTCAATTCATCGGTCCGGCGGTGCCGGGGTCGGCCCCTTCGGTCATCAAGGTAAACAGTATCGTGCAGCACCCCAACACAAAAATGGTTGAGGTGCACTTCAACCAGATGGTGCCCGCCACGGTGGAGGGTCCGATCGATGATCCTGAAGTGCGCAGACTGCTGCTGGCAGCAACGGGAAATGCAGCCGACCCCAGCGTGCAGAGCGACTCGGTGGGCCTGTTGGCAAAGCAGTGCAAAGCGGGCGTCAATTGTGACGGTACGGCGGTGCGGACCGCTCTGATGGTCGCGCTCCGGTATGATCACGATCCCGGCGTGCGGATGACGGCTCTTGAAGGGCTGGAACCCTACATCGGCCAGGATGCGCACGTGCGGGATGCTGTGCTCGAAGCGCTGATGCACGATGTGTACCAGCCGATCCGCAGCCGGGCCCTGCAGATGCTGGAACCGGTCCAGGCCGACAGCAGCGTGCGGATGGTGCTGCACACGGTTTCCACGCAGGATGACAATCCCGCCCTGCGAGAAGCTTCGCTGAAGGCGCTAGCGGCCATTCCTCCAACGGAATAATCCGCGGGCGCTTCCCCGCCGATCGCACGGCGATCCGATACACTACGCAGCAAGCTGCGAATCACTCGCAGAACGACACCATGAAATTGCGATCTCTACAATCGAGGGCCGGATGCGTGGCGTTTCTGGCGTTTTCGATCGTGGCTGGTGGACCGCCGGGCGCGATCGCCAGCTTTCACCACCATGGCGGAGGCTATCTTGGGGTGGATTTTGAAAACCTGACCGATCAGCAAAGGGCAAAGTTGAACACGCCTCCGCATGAGGGTGTCGCTATTGCAGCGGTCGATCATGACGCTCCCGCCGGCAAAGCCGGTCTGCGCTCGAACGACGTGATCATCACGCTGGATGGCAGCCGGGCGCAGCACGCCGAAGATTTGAGAGAGGCGCTGCACAAGATGGATCCCGGACAGACGGTGGTGCTGGATATTCTGCGCGGCCATCATGTGTTTCGGGTCAGCATCGTGCTCGCCGATCGTAAGACCATCGAGCAGGAGGCATGGTCGCAGCACTACACCGTTCCCGATCCCAGCCCCCAACCCGTGCAGCCGACCGGCTTTCTTGGCGCGGTGCCGGCGGAAATCGGAAAAACCCTGGGCTCCAAAAGCGGTCTGATGAGCTACATCCCCGGCACGCTGCCCTATACGGGCATCATTTTTGACGTCATGAATTCACAGCTGGCCCGGTATTTCGGCCTGAAAAACTCAACCGGCCTACTGATAAAAAGTATCGATCCCGATAGCCCGGGAGTGCGCGCGGGGCTGCACGCCGGCGATGTAATCTGCAAGGCCAATGATCTGCCCATGGTCTCCCGCAGCCGATGGAACCACATACTGAAAGACAATCGTCATGAGGCAATCAAGCTGCAAATCTTGCGCCACCGGCATCCGCAGATTCTGCTGCTGACTCTGGCGACAAGCAAATCCTGAATCCCACTTTGGGCGTGTGAACGAAGCGCAGCGGAGTGAAGAATCCAGAGGATATCCGCCTGATATTTGCCGCCGTTATTCTCTGGATTGCTGGGTGCCCCAGGTCTCGCTCCTGAGACATCGGGCTGGCTTTGTTCCTCTCCGCTATTCCTTCGCCTATTAGCTGTGATTCAATAAAAGAGATGGCCACAGGTTCCCCCAGTCTCGCTCGACGCCGAAAAGCCGCCGCCCGCCGGGTGCGCGAGCTGGCCTCGATCGCCCATGCGCTGGCCTCGACCAGCCATCCTTACATGGCACATATCGTGCCCATGCGGCGCTGCAATCTTGCCTGCACTTATTGCAATGAGTTTGACGATGTTTCCTCCCCGGTTCCGCTGCCGGAAATGCTCTCCCGCATTGATCATCTGGCGCGGCTTGGCACCAGCGTCGTCACCATCTCCGGCGGCGAGCCACTGCTTCATCCCGAGCTTGACCAGATCATCGCCCGCATCCGCCACCACGGCCGCATCGCCGGCATGATCACCAACGGCTATCTGCTGGTTCCGGACCGGATTGCCCGGCTGAACCGCGCCGGACTCGACCACATGCAGATTTCGATCGACAACGTGCAGCCGGATGAGGTCTCGAAGAAGAGCCTGAAAGTTCTCGATAAGAAGCTGCAGATGCTCGCCGAGCATGCCGACTTTCACGTCAACATTAATTCGGTCGTGGGCAGCGGCATTAAGCATCCGCAGGACGCATTGACGATTGCGCGTCGAGCGCTGGAGCTGGGTTTCACCTCGACCATCGGCATCATCCACGACGGCGACGGGCAGCTAAAACCTCTGCGCGAAGAGGAACGGAAGATTTTTTATCAGGTCCGGGAGCTGAGCAAGCGCAACTACTCCCGCTTCAATCACTTTCAGGAAGCCATTGCCAATGGCGAGCCGAACGACTGGCGCTGCCGCGCCGGGTCGCGCTATCTGTACATCTGCGAAAACGGGCTGGTGCATTATTGTTCGCAGCAGCGCGGCTGGCCGGGAACGCCGTTATCCGAATACCGGCGCGAGGATGTCGAGCGGGAATTTCTGACCGAGAAGACCTGCGCACCCAACTGCACTATCTCCTGCGTCCACCAGGTCTCCTATATCGACCACTGGCGCGCCCCGCAGACCTCGTCGACTTCTCCCGGCATGCCGCAAGAACAGCCGCAGGAACTCGTCAATATACAGATGTAAGGAAATTCAGGCCGGTCATTCTGAGCGAAGCGAAGAATCCAGGGAATGCCAGTCTGGGTCACACCGCCAATCGCACAAAATCTGTCGTCCTGAGCAACGCGAAGGATCTTGCGTTTGCCCGGTAACCGGCGGTCGCCCGGCTTAGGCGGAGATGACGACCGAACTAAGGGCGATTGAGGGCGAAAAGAGAGTTTGTCATCCCGACCGGATCGCCGCGGAGTGGAGGGACCTGTGGTCTCTCCCCCACTCCGGAAACTATTTTTTATTTTGAGAAGCCGCTTTGCGTTTTTCCGCCCAACCCGGCTTCACAACCTGACGCGCGCGCCCGAACGCGAGCGCTCCGGAAGGGACCGTCTCGGTGATGCAGGATGCGGCGGCGACATAACTGTTGTCTCCAAGCGTAACCGGCGCCACCAGGGTCGAATTGCTGCCGACGAAAACGCCGTCTCCGATCTTTGTCGGGTGCTTGTGCGTGCCGTCGTAATTGCAGGTGATCGCCCCGGCTCCAACATTGCAATCGGAACCAATATTCGCATCTCCCAGATACGCCAGGTGATTGGCTTTCGAGCGGGCGCCCAGGCGAGTCTTCTTGGTCTCGACGAAATTGCCAATATGCGCCTCGCGCCCGATCTGGCTCTCGGGCCGGAGGTGGGCAAAGGGTCCGATCGAGGCGCCGTCCTCGACCACCGCCTCGTCCAGCACGCAACTGTTTCGCACCAGAACATTGTTGGCCAGGGTCGAATTCTGGATCACGGAGTAGGACCGGATGCGGCAATCCTCCCCGATGCGGGTGTTCCCAAGCAGCTGCACATAGGCCTCGATGACAGTATCCTGTCCAATCGACACTGTGCTGTCAATTTGGCAGGTCTCTGGTTGAAAAATGGTGACACCTTCGGCCATGAATCTGCGCGCCGTTGCTGTGCGAAGGGCACTATCAAGCTGCATCATCTCGGCGATGGTGTTTGCGCCCAGCACTTCCATCGCGTCTGCGGCTTCCATTGCTACCACGCGCTCGCCTGCCGACCGCAGGATGGCCGCCATGTCGGTCAGGTAATACTCGCCATGGTGATTGCTTGCGGAGAGAGAATCGATGTGCCGGTAAAGCGTTTCGGTATGGAACGCATAAATACCCGAGTTGATTTCGCCGATCTTCTGCTGGTCTGGCGTTAACGCCTTTTGCTCGACGATCGCCGCCACTTCCGGACCGGCCGGCGAAACGCGCACGATCCGTCCATATCCAAAAGGGTTCTCCGGACGCGCGGTCAGGATAGTCATCGCGGCGTGCTGCTGCTGATGAAAATCGCGCAGCCGTCCGATCGTATCCGGGCGAATCAATGGTGCGTCCCCCGACAACACCAGAAGATCGGTGTATCCGGCGACGGCGTTGCGCAAAATCTGGACCGCATGGCCGGTGCCGAGCTGCTCGGTCTGTCGTACGAACTGAACTCCAGAATTCCCAACGGCCCGCTCTACCTCTTCCGCCTGATGGCCTACGATCACAAAAACCTGCTCCGGCGGCATTACCTGGAGCACCGCGTCAAGAACGTGTCGCAGCAAGGGTTTGCCACCGATCGAATGCAGAACTTTGGCGCGTTTGGATTTGAGCCGCGTGCCCTTGCCAGCAGCCATGATTGCAGTTGCACAACGTTTCATTTTCATCACCCCAATCGTCTCACAGTAGAGCAATTAGGATGTGATCCGAGCCTCTCTCAAGGACTGGAGAAATACCCGTGCGTTCTGTAGCATCCAATTAAGAAGCCTCGCTACGGGAACTGCTCCCGAATATAGGCCAATTGCCGGGACCAAATTTCTTTTTAGAAGGATCCGAACTATGCGTTTCGACAGCCAGCGCAATTTCAGAGTGATGCTCGTCCTTTGTGGTCTCTCCCTGGCATGTTTGGTCGGATGCAGCGGCTGCGGCTCCGGCTCGAGTTCATCTGCTGGTACCACCGGCACCACCAGCACTACAGGGACCGGCTCAAGCGGCTCCGGCTCATCTAGCCCTGGTACCGTCTCGGTGCTGACGTATCACAATGACAATGCGCGCACCGGCCAGAATACCGAGGAAACGGTACTGACGACTGCCAACGTAAACTCCAACTCCTTCGGCAAAATCGGTTTCTACGCGGCCGACGGCAAGGTCGATGCGGAACCGCTCTATGTGGCTGCGGAGACAATCAACGGAACGACCCATAACGTGCTCTATGTGGTGACGGAGAACGATTCCGCATACGCGTTCGACGCCGATAACGGGACGGTGTTGTGGCACGTCTCCGCCGTTGGTCCGAATGAGACGCCCACCGATCCGCGCAACTGCAGCCAGGTGACGCCGCAAATCGGCATCACCAACACGCCCCTCATCGATCCTAAGGCCGGTGCGCACGGAACCGTCTTTTTTGTTGTGGCGTCGAAGGATAGCTCCGGCAATTATCATCAACGCCTGCATGCGCTCGATCTAACCACTGGCGCCGAGCAGTCCGGTAGCCCAGTGACCATCCAGGCGACGTATCCGAGCACCGGACCGCAGAGCCACAACGGCCAGATTGTCTTCGATCCGGCGCAGTATAACGATCGCGCCGGACTTCTGCTGCTGAACGGGGTTATCTATATCGCATGGGGATCCCATTGCGATATCGAACCCTATACCGCCTGGGTCATGGGATACAACGAAGGCAACCTGGCGCAGACCAGCGTGCTGAACGTGACGCCGAACGGGTCGGAAGGAGCGTTCTGGGGCTCCGGCGCCGGACCCGCCGCGGATTCGAATGGGAATATCTATCTACTGGCGGGCAATGGTACCTTTGACACCGCGCTGAACTCCAGCGGATTCCCTTCGAAGGGCGATTTCGGCAACGCATTCCTGAAGCTTTCAACCAACGGCAACAAGCTTGCGGTCGCGGATTATTTCAACATGTCGAACACAGTTGCGGAGTCGGACGCTGATCAGGACCTCGGCTCCGGCGGAGACCTGGTGCTGCCTGACGAGACCGATGGATCGGGTACCGTGCGCCACCTTGCCGTGGGCGCGGGCAAAGATGAAAACATCTATGTCGTCGATCGCGACAATATGGGCAAGTTCAGTTCGAACAAGAACAACATCTACCAGGAGCTGCCGAAAGCGCTGAACGGCGCGGAGTTCGCCATGCCGGCCTATTGGAACAACACCGTCTACTATGGTGCGGTGGGCGATGTAATTCGAGCCTATCCGATCACGCAGGCAAAGCTGGCGACCGCCCCCAGTTCCCAGAGCAGCCATTCATTTCCGTATCCCGGAGCGACTCCGAGCGTGTCTTCCAACGGCACCTCGAACGGGATCGTCTGGGTAGAAGACAATAGCAACCCGGCAGTGCTGTACGCTTACGACGCGACCAATCTAGGGCATGATTTATATGACAGCAACCAGGCCGCCAACGGACGCGACCATTACGGCGCGGGAAACAAATACATCACACCCATGATTGCGAATGGGAAGGTATATGTGGGGACGCAGAACGGCGTCGCGGTGTTTGGACTGCTGAAGTGATGATATATAGCCCTGACTGTCAGTCGGTAGTTCTGCCCTCGTCCCGGAATTGGCCGGCTAGGAGCAGCAGATCCCGAAATATTCGGGCTTCAAAAATTGTTTGAGCACCACAATGTCGCTTTAACTCAGGAACAGAGCGTCTAAGTGATTCGTAGGTCTGTATCATTTGCGGAACGGATGGCCTGTTCTTGCGGCGAACAAATGCATTGCAAAGTTCGCGCATAACCCCCTCCGCCGTACCTTTGTGGATGTTGCAATCCGTTCCGTTCAGATCACTGATTGACTTCTGCGCTCGTCGGTTTTGCGTTTCGTACACAAACCATGTATGTCTCTGTGGATTCAGCTTGGCCCAGGCGATGGAGAGGCCTAGCTCAAATGGCATGTTGAAGCGCGGGGTGCGCGGGGGAGTCAGGTCAAGCTGGACCCGGGAAAGATCGTGAACCGAATAACGGCAGGTCTGAATCAACGCGAAAATTCGATCCAGCCGGGCTGTTCCACCTGGAATACCCAGAGTGACCTTCGGAGTAAGCCCAAGCTCAATCAGGCCGGCGATATAGGCAAGATATAGGCGGCTAAATCGGTTGTCATAAGGGATATTAAGAAAAACTGAATCCGGTTCAACGCTTGACTTTGGTGCGTTCATCGGACTTGTTCCTGGCAGAGGACTTCTTGGGGGCAAATGTTCTCGTTCTTGAGTTCCGATGGATTGAACCTGAATCGACATGCCGCATAATGCGGCGAAGCATTTTTTGACGCTCGACGCTGATGCCAAGGCGTTCCGCTAATTCTTCAGCAGATGGAATCGGTGTCGTGATTTCGACTGAGCGGCTCATATATCCATTGTAAACCTGGTCAAACGGTGCTATTCCGTCCACCGGCGGAAGATCAGTGACCCATTCGTTCCCCCAAACCCGAAGGAGTTCGACAGGGCGATATCTACATGCGCCTGAATAGGCTTATTCGGGATGTAATCGAGGGTACAGGCGGGGTCGAGATCGATGAGGTTCGTGGTCGGGGGCAGTTGGCCCTCATTCATCGCGATCACTGTGATTCCTGCCTCTAAACCGCCAGCGCCGCCCAGCAGATGGCCAGTCATGGATTTGGTCGAGCTGATCTTGAGCTTGTGGCTGGTGGCGTGTTCGCCGAAGACTGTTGCGATGGCATTCGATTCCAGCGCGTCCCCGAGCGGCGTCGAGGTCGCATGCGCGTTTACGTAGTCAATCTGGTGCGGCTGAATGCCGGCCGTCTTGATCGCGTTGCGCATGGCGCGCGCGCAGCCCTCGCCTTCCGGGGCCATGCCGGACATGTGATAAGCGTCGGCACTCATGCCGTAGCCGATGATCTCGGCCAGAATCTTCGCTCCGCGCGCCTTCGCGTGCTCCAGTTCTTCAAGGATCAGAATGCCGGCGCCCTCGCCGATCACAAAACCATCGCGGTCCTTATCGAAAGGGCGGCAGGCATGTGTGGGATCGTCATTGCGGGTGGAAAGCGCGCGCATGGAAGCGAATCCACCGACGCCCATCGGAGTGATGGCTGCTTCGGAACCACCGGCAATCATCACATCGGCGTCGTCGCGTTCAACGATGCGATACGCGTCGCCGATCGAATGCGCGCTGGTGGTGCAGGCAGTGGCCGTGGCTTCGTTCGGACCTTTCGCTCCGTGACGGATACTAACTTGTCCGGCGGCAAGGTTGACGATGGCGGCGGGAATGAAGAACGGTGAGATTTTTCGCGGACCGCCGGCGAGCATGTTGCTGTGCTCGCGCTCAATGATATCGAAACCGCCGATACCGGAGCCGATGTGAACCCCGACTCGCTCCTCGTTTGCGGGTGTGATCTTCAGGCCGGAGGATTCAATGGCCTCATGGGCAGCGGCGAGGGCGAAATGAATGAAGCGGCCCATTTTGCGCGCTTCCTTCTTTTCGATAAAGCGGTGTGGGTCGAAGTTCTTGACCTCTGCCGCGAAAGTGACGGAGAATCCGGTCGTGTCAAAGGCGGTGATGGGGGCCATGCCGCTCTTGCCCGCCAGCAGATTGCTCCACACCTCGGGAGCGCTGTTGCCGACTCCGCAAATGAGGCCAATACCCGTGACAACGACACGCCGCTTCAAGACTATTGGCCGCCTTTACCGTTCTTCTTGATGTAATCGACGGCGTCCTGCACGGTTTTGATCTTCTCGGCTTCCTCGTCGGGAATTTCAAGATCGAACGCCTCTTCGAACTGCATCACCAGCTCGACGACATCGAGCGAATCCGCTCCCAGGTCTTCCTGAAAGGATGCAGTTGGGGTGACTTCGGCTTCATCGACCTGCAACTGCTCCACAATGATCTGTTTCACTTTTTCTTCAACGGCCATTTCGTTCTCCTGAACTTTTTTGTTTAACTCCGCAGGTTACTTTTCTCAAACGTGGACACGGCATACCCCGGCCTCTCCGCGAAAACACAGCGAGAAGCCCGACCGGATACTCCATTAAGAGTACAGGGAAACCCCGGCGGAGGCACATCCCTGTGTCGGATGTCCATGCTCGAAATTCGAGTGTACTGAGCGCCTATGCCAGTGTAAAGCGCAGCGGGGAAACGGACGCGCGGGTAACTCGGAGCCGGCTGCTGTTTCATGTAGCCAGCCGTCCATTTACCATTGGAGCAAAGGCAGACTCCAAATGAATATCGCACCCCTCTTGGGAATGGCTTTGCTGGTTGTGCTGGCCCTGCTGGCGGGCTGGTGGCTGGGCAGCCGTGCCACCCGAACCGTAGCCGCGCCTTTGGAAGACGCACTGCGGGAAAACAAAAAAGAATTCGAGCGTCTGCGTCAGGAGCGGGACTCGCTGCTGGCGAACCGTGCAGGATTTGAAACTCAGGCGAAAGAATTCAAGCGCCAATGTGACGACCAGGCCGTCGAACTTGAAAATCTTCGCCGACAGTATAGGGATCTCACCACGGAAGCGGCTCGCGTTCAGGAACAATTGAAGGCAGGGCAGGCAGCTCTGGCGAGTGAGCGGGAACTGTTGACCACCATCGGCAAGCAGTTGAAGGATGATTTCAAGCTCACAGCTAACGCTGTTTTAACAGAAAGCAATAATCAGTTTCTGGGACTGGCCAAGCATGAGTTCAATACGAGACAGCAGGCGATCGACACTTTGCTAGAGCCGGTGAAAAAGACACTGGATAAATTGAACGATCAGACACAACAGCTCGAATCGAAGCGCGAAGGCGCATACGAAAAGTTGGGACAACAGCTCTTGCAATTGGATAACGATCAGAAAAGCTTGAAAGATGCTGCTACCGCGTTGTCCTCCGCGCTGAGA
Source organism: uncultured Acidobacteriota bacterium (assembly GCA_963823295.1). Classification (GTDB taxonomy): domain Bacteria; phylum Acidobacteriota; class Terriglobia; order Terriglobales; family Acidobacteriaceae; genus JAKAAZ01. The sequence continues at coordinate 24,680 of CAWGLF010000012.1, read as the reverse complement.
AACACGCGTACCACCGGGAAATGGGGGGAAATCGTCCTGCACCGCGTTGTAGAGTTGGCCGGCATGACCGAACACTGCGATTTTACGCAACAGCACACTCAGGACGACAGCCGTCCCGACCTGATCGTGCATCTCCCAAATGGCCGCACAATCATTGTCGATGCGAAGACTACTATGGGCCACTTTCATGACGCTGCGGATATCCTAGACGAGAATCTCAAACAGCAAAAATTAAAGGATCACGCAAAAAACATCAGAACGCAGGCGATGAAATTGGCCAGTCGGCGGTACGAAAGAGCATTTGAAGACGCCGTCGATATGACAATCTGTTTCATACCGGGAGACGTCTACTATTACGCTGCATTACAAACCGATCCAGGGCTGTTTGAAGCCGCCGCCAACGAGAAGATAATCTTCGCCACGCCAACTACGTTGATTGCGTTGCTCAAGGCGGCAGCTTTCGGATGGCAGCAGGATTCTTCACGTCGGGAGGCCAAGGAAATACTAACGCAGGCGCAGAAAGTCTATGATTGCTTGACGACCGCCAGCGGGCACTTCAAGAATCTTCGCGCGAGCTTAAACAGCAGCGTGGAAAATTATGACAAGCTGATTGGTTCTTTAGAGGGCAGAGTGTTTCCTGCAGCGCGCCGTATGAAAGAGTTGGGAATTGCCGGAGATACGCTACCGTCGATTGAGCCGATCGACAGAACGACCAGGCAGTTGCAGGCCCAGGATTGGCAGTCTTCTGGACCCGGCAATGGAATTGCGCTGGCTGCCGATGCGGAAGAAACAACCGAGCAGTGATGCGTCGACGGATGAAGGAGCAACACCGCATCGGACGGATCGGCTGGTTGCGCGCGGCTGTCCTGGGCGCGAACGACGGCATCCTTTCGACTGCGAGTCTCGTGCTCGGCGTCGCAACCGCGCACACCACCCACAGCAACGTACTGCTTGCCGGAGTCGCGGGTCTGGTGGCTGGAGCGATGTCGATGGCGGCGGGGGAATATGTATCGGTCCATTCCCAGGCAGACACCGAACGAGCCGAACTGCAGTTGGAACGGGAGGAGCTGAAGGCAGACAACAGGGGCGAACATAAGGAACTGGCGGCGATCTATACTGCGCGCGGCCTTGATCCGGCGTTGGCGAAGCAGGTTGCCCAGCAACTGATGGCGCATGATGCTTTGGGAGCACATGCCCGCGACGAACTTGGCATCACTACAACCAGCGCGCCACATCCTGTGCAGGCCGCGTTGGCATCGGCCGCAAGCTTTGCCGTCGGTGCGGGTCTGCCACTCACTGTCACGGCACTCGCGCCTGAGAGCATTTTGATTTATCTGGTAGCGGGGACTTCGCTCCTGTTCCTGGCACTGTTGGGTGCATTGGCCGCCCGCACAGGCGGAGCAGGAGTTGCATCGGGCGCCATTCGGGTCACTTTCTGGGGCGCTCTGGCGATGGCAATCACTGCCGGGGCAGGGTCACTGTTTGGAGCGGTCGGCTAGCGGAGACTTCCCCAGATAGTTTTCTAATCTTTCCAAAAAGACTGAGGGCGAATCGCATCGGCAATGGCCACGGCTTCGCGCGCGGTCCGGACGTCGTGGACGCGTACAACGTGCGCTCCAGCAAGCACCGCGGCTGTAATTGAGGCGGCAGTGGCGATGTCGCGTTCACCTGGCGGCACAATGTTTCGGTAGATTGAACTCAGAGTATGGCCCAGGAATGATTTTCGTGAAGTGCCCGAGAGAATGGGAAATCCCAGGGCATGCAGCGCGTCAAGGTTCGCCAGCAGCGGATAATTCTCATCTCCGGTTTTGCCGAAGCCAAAGCCTGGATCGAGCACGATGCGATCGTGCATCACTCCGGCGCTGAGGGCGTTCTCCGCCCGTTCGCGTAATTCGCTCAGTACCAACGGCACAACCTCATCATGCGGTAACCGGGTTTGCGTGCGCCACTCCTGCATCCTTCCCCGCGTATGCATCAGAATTGTGCCGCAGCCGAGTTCGGCGCAAGTGGGCGCCATGGCGTTGTCCCATAGAAATCCGCTCACGTCGTTGACAATCTCCGCGCCTGCGGTCACGGCGGCGCGTGCGGTTTCGGCCTTATACGTGTCGATAGAAATTACGGCCCGGGGATGCTCGCGCAGCACGCCCTCGATCACAGGCAGCACGCGATCGATCTCTTCCTGGGCAGAAACAGCCGGCCGCGTGCCCGGGCGGGTCGATTCCCCGCCGGCGTCCAGGATGTCCGCGCCGCGCGCCAGCAGCCGCAGAGCATGTTGAACAGCCTTTTCCGGCGAAAAGAACTTTCCTTTATCCGAAAAGGAATCAGGTGTGACGTTGATCACACCTGACAGGAGCGTGCGATCGCCAAGCGCGAGCGTGCGGGTGCGGAGAGCCCATTGGAAACGCGGACGCGGGGCAACGATCATGCCATTGATTCTAGTGCGGTGCCCCAGCGCAGCCTTCGGGAAGCGGTCTTCAGGGATAAGGGCCGCTCCTTCCCGCAGCAAATGCGCCCGAATCTACCCTTCACGAATTCTTTATCAAAGGAACAATGGAAGGAACTCTGGGTGCATCCAATAGCCTGAGGAAATATACAGTGGAAAAGCGTACCCCCACCGCCAAGCAAGTGGACTCGGAAAGTGCCGAATCATTTATCGGCGAGAAGAAGATCGGGGAGCGCATCAAACGCCTTCGGTTGAAAAAATCCATGGGTCTGGTGGAGATGGGAAAGCATACCGGCCTGTCCGCCAGCTTCCTGTCGCAACTGGAAACCGGGCGGGTGGTGCCGACGCTTCGCAACCTCGCTCGCATTGCCATGGTATTCAGCAAGGATCTCTCCTACTTTTTCGATCCAGAGCCGCATACACTTTTTCGCGTACACAGAAAAACCGAACGCGTCCGTCTTCCCCAGAGCGGAGTCAACGATCCAACATATTTCTTCGAGAGCCTCGGCTATCTGGTTCCCGACCGCACTCTCGACCCTTATCTGGCGGAGTTCATCCCGCAAAAAAAGAACACTGAAGTGCGATCGCACGTTCATGCCGGTTTTGAGTTTCTCTATGTATTGACCGGTTCGATGGACATCCGCCACGGAACCCAGACCTATATTTTGGAACCAGGTGATTCCGTCTACTTCGACGCCAGCACGCCGCACAGCTATCGCTGCGCCGGTACGGAAAAATGCACCGCCATCATTGTTACCCAGCATCAGACGGTGATGCCGCAGCCTTCCATGAATCTGCGGCCGATGGGGACATCGATCGGAACCAATATGCGCCGGAGCGTTCCAGCGGTCGATGAAAAACGCGACAAGGGACCGGAAGAAGATACCCAGATACGAGCTTCGGAAAAGGCATTCCCCGTGAAACGGGAGGAATCCGGCTCGGTTACCGATATCGGAAAAATTGCTCGATAGAAATGCTGAATTTGCCACATGCAGCTATTCAAAGTAGCTGTTTCCGCATGAAAATCGTTGCTTGAGGATTATCGTTATAGCGCTCACAACGGCGGTAACCGGAGCGTTCATAGAACTGTATCGCAGCCTGCAGATCCTGCTTTGTATCCAGATAAAGCCAGCCTATTCCTTGCGCCGCTGCATAATCCTCGAACGCAAGCAGCATGGCCTTAGCGATCCCAGAGCCGCGGTACGGTTGGCGAACAAGAGCCGTTTGATCTCCCCTGCATTTTTGATCTGGATCAGTGGACGTAGCAGAATACAACCGATAGCAAACCTGTCGTCCGCGGTGCCCCTCCCTTTCTCAGCATCAGACCAGGCCAGCCAAATGCCGCTTTGATTCATCGACAGATATTGTTCGAGTTCCGCGCGGGTCTCGCGAACGATCACGCCGATTTCAGCGTAGTATTCATCGATCACATTGAACACATATTCGGCTTCGGCAACGCTGGCCTTTCGGATCGTAAATGCGAACCTTTGCATTTAGAAAGTCTTTCTAGTGCCGGAAATGCCTCATCCCGGTAAATACCATTGCGGCATTCAGCCGATCCGCGGCCGCAATCACTTCGGCATCGCGAACCGAGCCGCCGGGCTGAATGACAGCGGTGGCTCCCGCTGCAACCACCACTTCCAATCCGTCCGGAAAAGGAAAGAAAGCATCGGAGGCGGCCACACAGCCGTCGAGCGGCAGCACCGCTTTCATCGCGCCAAACTTCGCTGCATCGACGCGGCTCGTCTGTCCCGCACCGACACTCAGCGTCTGGCCGTCGCGCGCGTAAACGATCGCATTCGACTTCACGTGCTTGCAGACCCGCCATGCAAACAGCAGCGCTTCGATCTCCGCGTGGTCCGGCTGTCGCTTGCTAACAACTTTCAAATCGCTGGCTTCCGTATGCCCGCGATCAGCATCCTGTAGCAGCAGTCCTCCAGAGATTTGTCTCAGCACGCGTGCCGCATTTGCCGGACGCACCTCAACCAGGCGCAGATTTTTTTTGGCAGCAAAGATTTCCTGCGCTCTTGCGCTGAAGCTAGGAGCGGCAATCGCCTCCACAAACAGCTTGACGATCTCGGCGGCCGCATCCTCATCCACCTCGCGATTGATGCCGATGACGCCGCCAAAGGCGGAGACCGGATCGGCAGCCAGCGCCTTTTGATAGGCCTCCAGAATGGAGCTGCCCGTTGCCGCGCCGCAAGGGTTCGTGTGCTTGATGATGGCTACCGCCGGGTCGCCGAACTCGCGCGCCAAGCCCCAGCAGGCATCGAGATCGACCAGGTTGTTGTAGCTCAGCTCCTTGCCCTGTAACTGCCGCAGCCCGGCGATTCCAGTGCCGCTGCCGTCCGCATAAAGAGCCGCGCGCTGGTGCGGATTTTCTCCATACCGCAGCGACATCACTTGTGGGTAGGCCAGCCGCAGCGTGGCCGGGAAGGGTGACTCTTCGCGTTCGGCTCCGTTCAGTGCCGCGTCTTCCGTGGGCAGCGTCGACATCGTTTCGAGCGCATTCGCGATCGCCAGATCGTACGCCGCAGTCACACCGAAAGCCTTTTGCGCCAGCTTCCAGCGAGTATTGCGGCTGAGCTTGCCTTGGTTCGCGCGCAGCTCTTCGATCAGCGCCGAGTAATCGGTCGAGGAGGTGACCACCGCCACGTCCTCGAAATTTTTCGCTGCCGAGCGCACCATGGAAGGGCCGCCGATGTCGATGTTTTCGATGGCTTCCGCAAACCGCACACCCGGCTTCTTCAGCGTTCCCTCAAACGCATACAGATTCACCACCACCATATCGATGGGTTGGATCGCATGCGCTGCGATCGCTGCCTGGTGCTCAGGATTCGAGCGCACGTGCAGAATGCCGCCATGCACTTTCGGGTGCAGCGTTTTCACCCTGCCGTCCAGCATCTCCGGAAAGCCGGTCAGGTCGGAAATATCCCGGACTGTGAGCCCGGCTTCGCGCAAAGCTCGCGCTGTTCCTCCGGTCGAGACAAGCTCTGCTCCGTGCTGCTCCAGCGCACGCGCAAACTCGACAATGCCGGATTTATCTGTGACGCTGACGAGGACGCGCCGAATTGCCTTCATGCTGCTCCGCTCTGGAATGGAATAAAAATCAATTTTAATGTATGAGCCGCGCGTTCCCGCGAGCCGCGCGCGGATGGCCAATGATCAGGCGAGATCCAGCAATTTCTTATTGCTCGGTGCCCACAGGTCTACCATTGTGTTCTAGCTCGACGCCCGATAGCCTGTATCAAGCGGAGCTACGCTCATGCCGGAGAGTTCGATCTGAGCAAGTGGAATGACAATCGAAATAATAGCGGAGGCAGGGGGGTGGAAGTTTTGCCTCCGGCTCCCCGGGACATGGCCACAAGACACAATGGCGCGAGTGACCAGGGGCAGCCTGAATACGATCTCCGCACGGGCCGTTACACCCATGAGCCTCCTCCGCAACACTCCTATTCCCGCATTCTCGCCGGATGGGCCTATGCTCCGGCAACCTATATTCTGATCGGGATTAATGTTGCGGTGTACCTGCTGATGATCTTGAATGGCGCGTCGTGGTGGGCGCCCACCAGGGCGGACATCCTGCGCTGGGGAGCGAACAACGGGCTCCTGGAAGTTGTATACGGTGAATGGTGGCGTGTACTGACGGCGACCTTTGTGCATATTGGCATCATCCACATTGGCACGAATATGTGGTGCCTTTGGAACCTGGGATTGTTGGGAGAGCCGCTGCTGGGCGCCCTAGGAATGGTCGCGGTCTATCTTTTTACCGGCATGGCAGGCAATCTGCTTAGTTCCGCTGTAAACAATCCTGCAGTGGTGGGGGCGGGAGCCTCCGGAGCCGTCTTTGGTATCGCCGGAGTTCTGATCCTGCTCCTCAATTCTCCGCATCTGCCATTCCCGCGCGCGGAACTGCGCCGCCTACGCCGCAGCGTTATCTATTTTGCTGTGATCAACCTGGCGATTGGCGGGTCCACGCTACTGTATTCCGGCGGCATCAAAATCGACAACATGGCCCATTTGGGAGGCTTTCTCTCCGGGATGGCGATGGGTGTGCCGCTCGCCCCGATTCTCGGGACAGGACGCGAGCCTTATTTTCGACGGCAGCGCGTGGTGTTTGCTATCGTTCTGGGATTGCTTACACTTTTTGGATACTGGGTCTTTCGCTTTAGAAGCTAATCCAGGATGGCGTTCAGTTACCGTCGGCCCCGGCAAACTTCTTCACCATCGCCAGCAGCAGCCTGCGATCGCTGTCATTCAGGCTGGCCGAATAACGCCGTATCTGGGTAAGAAAGCGCAGCTCGTCGTCGCTGAATCGCTGGCTCGGCATTTCATAGCTGAGCGCGTTCTCGGCGAAAAAGTGCGCCATCGGGACATCCAGCGCGCCGGCAATTTTATAGAGCGTGTCGAGCGATGGAACCGTGTGCCCATTCTCCACCCGCGAAAGATAGCAGCGGAGCAATCCGGTGCGTTTTTCGATATCTCCCTGCGACATGCCTTTTTGCAGCCGGACCCCACGAATTGTCGTGCCGATCTTAATCGCTTCCATGAGTCTCCTTACTAACCGGGCGGAGGTATGCGTGCTGAACTTGCCTGTGGATGCACGCTGGTTCCGGCTGGTTCTCCGTACATTATTGACTTTGTAGTTAACATGCCGAACGGTCGATTAGCAAGCAGTATTTTATGGGGGGTATTGATCCTTTGTACGTGGCTTCAGACTTACGGAAAGATTTGTGTCCGGCAGGCAATGAAATGGATTCCAGGAATGGTGAGACGGCACAGCTGCCGATCCCTCGTGGTGGAAGGGCCGAAGGTGCCCTTCCATCACGAGAACCGCTTATCCATGCGATATTTCATGCAGGATCGCACCCTTGCTGGAGGCGCGTTCCTGCCGGTCTATTGCGTGACGGTCAGGGCAAAAGCTGTATTTTTTGCCGAGCCTTGCGCCGGGCTACCCGTAACTGTGACCGTATAGCTGCCCGTCGGGGTGTTCGGGGGTGTGCTCGAGACACCGGATGAGCTCGGTCCGCCGCATCCGCTCAAACTGCCGATCGTACCCGCCAGGCCGACCATCAGTGCCAGCAGCAGCAATTGGCGTTTTGCCCTTCCGAGCCGCTTGCGCTCCAGCCCGAGAAAGCCGGCCAGCAGTAGACCCGGAAGCCAGAAGATCGCTGCCATGGCGGGCGTAGAGGCCGGATGCAACGGGGCGTCGCCACGATTCTCGCTCACAATTCCGATGACTGGCCCCTGGGTGATGATGGTCAACTGGGCGGTCACAGCCTTTCCGCTTCCATCGAGTGTCACGCTCGCCGGGTTAAAGGAGCAGGTCGCGTATGCAGGCAGGCTGGTGCAACTCAGGTTCACCGTGCCGTTGTAGCCGTTCTGAGGGGTCACGGTGAATGTTGCTGTTCCAATCTGGCCTTGCCGCAGTGTCAGCGACGCGGGAGCGGCGGTCAGCGTAAAGGTGGGAGTGACGATCACGACCGGAGCCGACAGTTGAGCGCCCGAGCCGGTAAAGTTTCCGTCTCCCGAATAGCTGGCCGTAATCGCATTGCTGCCGGACGGCAGCGTTGTCACCGAGAGCATTGCGACGCCCTGCGCAGTGAGCGCGGCGGTGCCCAGCGGGCCGGCGGCGGTGAGGAAGATCACCGTGCCGGTGGGCACGCCTGCGGTCGAAGTGGCAGTGGCCGTCAAAACCACCGCCGCTCCGGGAGGGGCCTGGTTGGCAGAGGCGGTCAGACTCAGCGCCGAAGCCGCCTTCGCCACCGTAATGCTGGCGGTTACATCCGACGCGCCATAGGTGTTGTTGGCTGCCGCATCCACTTCCACAACCACTGTTCCCGCGCCGGTAATCGTCAGCACATTGCCATTCACCGTGGCCGGACCGGAGTCTACCTGGAAGGTGACGGACTGGCCCGTTAGCGTACCCGAAGACTCCGCATTCGCCTTCAGGGTGAGAGGCGCCACGCCGTAGGTCACGCCAGCCGGAAGCGGCGGATTGAAATTGACCGTGGATGGAACCAGGGTGATGTCGAAGGCGCTGCTGGTCGCCGTCAGCGTCTGCGCCGACGTTATCATCAGCGCTGTCGCCAGGGCGTCGCCGGTACTTACGGTATTCACATTCAGATCGCCAAAACTCGCGACTCCGCCGGAAGTAGTCTGGGTCAGCGTTCCTCCCAGGGTGCCAGTTCCGTTGAAGGTCAGGGTGAGCGGAATACCGTTCACCGCATCGGTGTTGTTGGGTCCGGGGAGATTGCTGTTGGTTTCGAGCACCTCCGCCGTCACCGCCGGAGCGAAGGCGGCATTGAGTACCGCGCCGAGCGGCTGCTGCACGAACTGGATCGAAGTGTAATTGGTCTGCGCCGCTCCCAGGTCGAGCTTGCCGCCGGTGAGTCGAGCAAAGCCGCGCTCATCCATTGTCAATCCAACGGGCAACAGGGTCGGGTCTCCCGCCTGAATGGCGGGACTGCCCGGCAGCGGCAGCATCGTCTGGACGGTGGCATTCAAGCCGTTCGACGCCAGCGCACCGAGTTCGGGCGAGCCGCCAATCATATTGCTGGGGCTCTGCGTGCCGCAGTTCGCGCAATCGTCCGGCGCGCCGGGACTGGCTCCACCGGTGTTGCCCGCCACAATGCTATTGGTCACCATCAACAAAGTGCCGGAATTGTTGTAGATGCCGCCACCATAGCCTGCGTTTAAGGCAGTGTTGCCGGAAATCGTACTGTCCGCCACCAGCAGCGGGCCTTCGTTGTAAATTGCGCCGCCCTCAAACGCGGTGTTGCCGGAAAATGTGCTGTTGGTTACCGTGTCGTTGAAAATGGCGCCCTCTGACGTGGTGTTGCCAGAGAAAGTGCTGTTCGTCACCATCAGCGTGCCATTGTTGTTGATAACACCTTCGGCCATTTGGACATCGTTGCCGGAGAAAGTACATCCATTCACCGCCAGAGTGCCGCCCCCGTTGAAAAGGAGAGCAATCATGGGAAAAGGGCCGCCAAGGTTGGCATTGGCGACGGTCAAGCCAGACAGCGCCACGTTCGCTCCCGACTGTACGGATATCCCAAATGGAAATGGACCGATCTCCGAGAACTTCAGCGGGGTCATCCCGATGCCGCTGATGGTCAGGTTTCCTGAAATCCCCGGCAGCGGGTCCAGCGGTGAAATGGCGCCTGTCACTCCGGATTGAAACACCACGTCTCCCGAGCCGTTGCTGTTGGCCGCAGTGATCGCATCGCGTAACGAGCAGGTTGCACCGCCGGTGCAGGTTGTGGTGTCTGTGCTGTCGGCGGTGGTGGTCACGGTCAGGTAATTGGTCGAAACCGCGCCCAGATCGCTCGCGCCACTGGTGGAGCGGGCAAAACCGCGCTGGTCGGTACTGACATTGCTGCTTGAGCCCGCGCCGATGGCGGCGCTGCCGGGCAAGGGCATCATGGTCTCTGTCGTGCCACCGTTATATTGCAGCGGTCCCAGATTTGCGGCGCCCCCAACCAGATTATTGGCGCTTTGCGTGCCGCAATTCTCGCAATCGAACCCATTGGCGTTGCCGGATACGATGCTGTTGGTCAGTGTTACCGCGTTGGCGCCGTTGTTCCAGATGCCGTCGACGGAATTTCCGGTGATGGTGCTGTTGAGGACGATGATCGCGCCGTTGTTGAAGATGGCGCCTCCGGGGCCGCCGCCGGTCGAGCTGTTGTCGATAAACGTCGTGTTCTCGATGGTTGCAGTGCCGCCATTGTTCGAGAGACCGCCGCCGGCCAAGGCGCTATTGCCGACGAAGGTGCTATTCTCCAGCGTCAACGTGCCGCCGTTGTCGATACCGCCCCCGCCGCCGATGACGGAGGTGTTGTCAATAAAGGCGCAGTTGTTGACCGCCCATGTTCCGGCATAGCTGTGAGAAATTCCGCCGCCGTTCAAGGTAGCGTTGTTGCCGTTGGTGATGGTCAGACCGGAAAAGTTCACCGTTCCGGCGGTTCCGATGGTGAACACCGGGGCTGCATTGTTGCCGGAGATGATCAGCAGGTTCGCGCCCGGCCCCGCGATCGTGACCGCGGTGTTGACTGCGAGCGTGCCGCTGGTCAGCGTGATGGTGCCGCGCACGTTGGACGCGAAATCGATGGTGTCGCCGTCGACGGCGGTGTTGACTGCATAGCGCAAAGAGCCGGTGTCGCTCGCATTGTCTGATGTGTCGGTGACGGTATAGGTCGTCTGCGCATACATGGCGCGCGAGGCCAGCAGCGCGACAAGCAAAACCGCGTAAGTGGTGAATCGCAGGAGGTTACGAGGGCAGATCGAGGACAAATTCATGGCTACAACTCCAATGGGGGTTGGATTGCGCGTGGATGCGTGCCATGGCGGGAGAGTCGTTCGTGGGGTTCACCGGCCAAGAGCAGAAAGAGTTCCAAATGGACACACGCCAAGCCGGAAGGCTGGATGTGTATCCTGTACTGCTGTAAATGAATGTCTGCTCAAAGCTACTTCGGTTTGGGCGGGGTGTCCAGATATTTATGCAAACAAGGCCGATCCCCACGTCTCGAGGCGGACTTGTGAGCACGGCGATACAACCCGAGGGATCGACGTTCGGGGTCTCGGACTCGATTTCGGCAGATATATCTTGGAAAATATATCTGCCGGGATCGTTTACTTTCTGGCGGTTTTCACCACATCCTGCGCGGCCGCCGCGCCGTTCAACGGTACTGGAGGCATCTCGGGAGTGTCGCTTTTGCCGGCAATCCCCAGCTTCTGGCGAAGCGTGGTTTCAATTCGCGCGAAGGTGTCTTTGTTGTCTTTCAAAAATTGGCGCACGTTTTCGCGGCCCTGGCCGATTCGCTCCCCGGAGAAGCTGTACCACGCGCCCGATTTCTCGACGATATTGTGCAACACCGCGAGATCCAGAACGTCGCCTTCGCGCGAGATTCCTTCGCCGTAAAGAATGTCAAATTCGGCCTCGCGGAACGGCGCGGCAACTTTGTTCTTGACGATCTTCACCTTGGTCCGCGAGCCGACGACGACATCGCCTTCTTTCACGGCGGCGATGCGGCGAATGTCCACGCGCACAGAGGAATAAAATTTCAGCGCGCGGCCGCCGGTGGTGGTTTCAGGGTTGCCGAACATGACGCCGATCTTTTCGCGAATCTGGTTGATGAAAATCAGCGACGTCCGCGACTTCGATACCGTTCCCGTCAGCTTGCGAAGCGCCTGCGACATCAGGCGGGCCTGCAGTCCCATGTGGGAGTCGCCCATCTCGCCATCGAGCTCCGCCTTGGGCACGAGCGCCGCGACGGAGTCGACCACCAGCACGTCGATTGCGCCCGGAGCGCACCAGCGCCTCGGTAATTTCGAGCGCCTGTTCGCCGTAGTCCGGCTGTGAGATCAGCAGGTTGTCCACATCGACGCCCAGCTTTTTCGCATACTGCGGATCGAGCGCATGCTCGGCATCGACAAACGCGGCCATGCCGCCCATTTTCTGCGCCTCGGCGATGATCTGCAGCGTGATCGTGGTTTTGCCGGAGGACTCCGGTCCGAAGATTTCGATAACGCGGCCTCGCGGAACTCCACCCACGCCCAGCGCCGCATCGAAGGAGATCGATCCGGTGGAGATGACGGAGATGGGAACGATGGCCTCTTTGCTGCCCAGGCGCATGATCGATCCCTTGCCAAACTGCTTTTCAATCTGGGAAAGCGCAAGATCGATTGCGCGCGTGCGTTCTTTATCCTCTGCCATACGAATCTCCGGGGGTTAGTAGAATTGAATCTTACGCGGCCACGAGCGCCGCGTTGTTTTTTGAGAATTGGTTACTGGCGGGATTTTAGCACCAATCGGTTTGGGGACAATTCACGAGAAGGCCTGTTCTCGCCAACTGACCGTTAACTTCCGTATAGCCCGTTATTTGCTGGAGCCATTGGCCGTTTTGGTTTGGCATATATTGAGCAGGTATGGCGAGAATAGTCATTGGAATCATGGGACCGGGTGAGGATGCGACCGAGCAGGATCGCCGCTTGGCCCATGAATTGGGCCGACTTGTCGCCCTCAAGGGTTGGATAGTTCTGACCGGAGGGCGGGGGCATGGGGTGATGCACGCGGCTTTGGAGGGTGCAAAAGCTGTCGGAGGACTCACCATAGGGATTCTCCCTTCTGCGGAACGTACCGATGTCTCATTGGCGGTTGATCTTCCGGTCCTGACGGGCTTGGGCGAGGCGCGGAATGTAGTGAATGTGTTGACCAGCCAAGTCGTTCTCGTTTGTGGGATAAGCAGCGGGACTGCTTCGGAGGTTGCCCTGGCACTGAGACTCCAACGTCCAGTGGTCCTTGTTGGAGCAGAATCCACCACCGCGGCGTTTTTCGCTTCGTTAGGTCGACGTATCAGCGAGGCGTAAGGCGCGGACGATGCAATCAATATGGTGGAGAAATTGCTAGAGGAGGGATGATCGACATGCCGGACGATTCCAGCAAAGCCGCAATGCAGGCATTCGGTGTGATCCCGAATGCCTACTTTGATCTCATCGCTCGTGTAATGCCCGGTTTCCTGCTTCTTTTCGGGATCAGCTGTGAAAGCCACAAAAGCGCTATTGGTGGAACCACCGATATCTTTATTCCGAGAGAGTTCCGAGGATCATCGGTAAACAACCCATTCTCTTTATTGGCGGCATTCGTCATCAATCAGTCGGTGTTGGGTGGAGCATCCTTCACCAGGCGGAACCCCAGGTGATTGGTGCCTGTGCTCGGCTCCTCCTTGCCTCTTCCGCCCGGCTTGTAACGCGAGCAATACTGATCGGTGCAGAGGAACGAGCCACCGCGAATGACTTTCGCGGGCATGCCGGGTTCCGAGGGATCATAGCTGTCCGGCGGACCTTTGGGATCGATCGCTACAGCTCCGCGGTCCGCCAGTGTCTGGTAATAATCTGGCCGATACCAATCGGAAGTCCATTCCCAGACGTTGCCGGACATATCGTAAAGCCCGTACCCATTGGCCGGAAATGAAGCGACAGGAGCGATCCCCACATGGCCGTCTGCTCCCGTGTTGCGGTCGGGAAAATGGCCCTGGAAAGTATTTGCCATGTACTTGCCGGCGGGTTTGAATTCCTTCCCCCACGCATAAGGCTGACGATCGAGGCCGGCGCGCTCGGCGTATTCAAATTCCGCTTCTGTGGGGAGTCGCTTTCCAGCCCATTTGGCATACGCCTCCGCATCTGCATACGCAATTTGCACGACCGGATAGTTTGATTTCCCTTTGAGGGTGCTGCCCGGCCCTTCAGGATGCCGCCAGTCGGCCCCTTTCACATAGCTCCACCATTGCATTGGATCGTCCAGGGCCACGGGATGGGAAGGAGGCGTAAACACCACCGAACCTGCCACCAGTTTTGCTGGATCGGCTTCGGGATAGTCCTCGGCCCGCGGCTTGCGCTCCGCAACGGTTACATAATGCGTGGCCGCGACGAAACGTGCAAACTGCGCGTTGGTCACGGTGGTCTTGTCGATCCAGAACCCGTTGAGCCTCACCCGGTGCCATGGCCGGGCATCCTTAAATTGCGGATCACTGCTGCCCATCCAGAACTCACCGGCGGGAATCCAGACCATGCCGGCCAGCGCCCGACGGGATTGAGCAGTGGCATGCCCGCGCTGTGACGGTGCAGTGGAAAGAGGCCGGTTGGCGGCGACGGGCATGCGATGCCCATGGCCCAGCGAAGCCGGTTGGAAGGCAAGCAGGAGTAGCGCAAGCGAACATGCCGCAACCAGCCGGCTCCATTTTGCAATAAAGAGTCCTGATCGTGACATGGAAGGTCTTTTCCCCGATCTAAAAGTCTCCTGTCGAAAGCCGTTAGTGTTACTTCAGGCAGTTCTTCCCAAAGTTGGCCTGGATTACGTCCAGATCTGTTCGATTGGTCAATCCATCGAAATTAAAGTCATACCAGCTGGAGCTGAAGCCGGGGTTCTCCGGGTTTTGAAAATGACTGAACGCCGCCCAGTTCAATAAATCTTGAACGTTCACCTGCTTATCTTCATTCCCATCTCCCGGACAGACGGGCTCCGATGTCAATGTCGACTGCATAACGCTCATCAGTTGGTTGTAGTTCTTCAGTTGATTTTTATTCAGGCCGGACGGACAACCCTCGGTGGAAGAGCAAAGATCGTCGTCCGCTTTGTCGATTTTTGGAATGGGAGTGGCCTCGTTGATCCTGTAGAACTCATTTACGGTCGTGTCGGAGCCGGAAGAACTCGAGCAATCGGGCACCATTTTTTGGACCAGCTTAAATTGATCGTTGCGCGTCGCGGTCTGCGAATCGGGCAGAATATTCAGACCGGTGGAATCGTAGAGTCCGGAATTCTTCACCGCACAGCAGGAAGCGAACTGCTGCCCCGGAGTCGTTGGATCGGGGCCGTACCAGGTCCCGCCTTCGTATGCGCATATCCCTTTCTTGGTAAAAATCTGAACGCAGGTGGGAGGTTTGGAGAGTGGGATAACGCATGGCGGCGGCGGCTGTTCGTTCAGGTGGATGTTGTTGCCCGTCTGGGTGAAGTTGGTCTGCCGGATGCTCGCCTGATCGGGATTGGTCAGATACGGCAGCATGGACATCGAATCGAGAATGTGGGATTTCGGCACCGCCTGATGAACATCAATGCCGCCGATTTCGCCAAACAGTTGGAAAAGATCCGCGACATTGACCATCGATTTCACTTCGCGGCCCGGAGAGTTGACCAATGGCCCCGCAACGATCAGAGGCACCCATACTCCGGTCTGATAGACGTAGCCTTTCGCGCGATTCAGATCGAAGGGTACTTTTACCCCCGGAGCAAAGGTTCCATTATCTCCGATAATCACCACCATCGTATTCGTGGCGTCCGGGCGATAGTTCAGGCTGCCGTCGGAATTGGCGGTTGCCAGCCCTGTTCCAACCAGAATCTGGCCGATTTCGGTATCCATCGCATGGATCATCTGATTGCTCAGTATGCGCGTCGCAACCACATTTCTCGGATCGTTGCCGGTACATTTGAACCCATTGGTGATTTGCGAACCCGGGGACAAAAGGTTGTCGGGCGCCTGCTGATACGGCGTGTGGTCATTCGCGAAGGCTACCGTAGCCATCCATCGCCTGCCCTGGGCGCTCTCGGAATTGATCCATTGGATGGCTGAATTTGTCGTGGCTACCGATACATATCCTCTTGCGCGCGGGTCGGCGAATGGGAGGACGGTCACATGGTTGGGGCGATCCTCGATGACCCGTCGCCATACGTAGTAACCATTAAAGTTGTCAAAAGTCACGTCTGCCGGCCGCGTGGACTGGCATGCCTGATTGGGTACGAAAACGCCGCCTCTTTCCAGGCAGGTCTTGCCAGGCGTGGATACGGCCGGGCTCTTAACGATGACCGCGCACTTGTTATCGACCGTGTAGCAGGCGCCGGCATTGGAGCCGCCGGGAAAATTCGCATTCGGCACGAACCCGCAGGTATAGGTCCCGGCAGCCGCTATTCCGCCCGCCGTCGAGTCGATCGGAAAAGGCGCTCCCTCGAGAAAACCATCGAAATGATTCCATCCCAGCGCCAGCGGAGTGGCCGCGCCAAAAGGATTGAAGGTAGGCCCTGCCAGATGGAACTTGCCGAACATGGCGCTGTCGTAACCGCGCCGTCTGAGCAACTCCGGAGTTGACACTTCAAAGGGCGACATCTGCGAGTTGGCCAGATCGTCGTCGAGGATGGCGCTATATATCTTTGTGCGCAACGGGTAACGGCCCTCAAAAAACATCGCCCGGCTGGGCGAACACTCCGGCATCGACCAGGTGTTCCGGAATCGCACTCCGGCGAGCGCGACCGCATTGACGTTTGGCATTCTTGGCGGCGTCAATCCGCCATAGCCGAAGATCTTCATCTGATCGATGCCTACGTCATCCATGATGATAAAGAGAATGTTTGGATTGTTCGCGGCGCTGTCTACGTTCGCTTGCGGCACTGCTGCGGTGGCGGCCGCAGTTTGAACCCCGTCAGCAGCGGACGACTGTGCGTTGGAAATCATCGATGACGTCAACAGCATGACTACGGCAAGGGCACTGAACAGCTGCTTCATGGTCTTTCTCCTTACGTTCGAACCGCGCCTGATGTCGCCCAGGCTGAAGCACAGAGGGCGTAAGGTGGAAAATGCGCCGGACGGAGGTATTCCCTAAAGAGCAGCTGCGCATAATCCCAACTCACCCCATCGCAATCGCTGTGGTTTTGCTCTGGGCTGCTGGCTTTTCGATCAGGCCGCTCCGAAGCTCATTCGAAACGACGCGTCGCTGGACGGGGAATCCAAGCCGAGACGCACTATATACCGCCGCCTTGCAGTGGTCAATGCAAAAAAAGAGATGCGCGCCGGTGGCTGACATCCAGCCACAGAGAGGGATTCCCGGTGGGAAGAAGGCGAGCCGGAATCAGGCGACGGAGCGATTTTCCGGCACGGCTACATTATCAAATTCCTGACCCAGCGTGCGGAGACCACCGGCCACAGCAGACCCGGCGAGCGGCTTTCCATGACCGGGCGCAACAACGTTGGGACTAAGCGAGGCCAGGTGCTCGACCGACCGGCGCGCCGCCGCCCAGTCGGATGTGAAATAGGCTGGCGGCCCATGCAACTCCGTCTGCTGCGCCAGGGCGGCTTCGAAAAACGACTCCGGCTTGGTGGTGCAGAACGCATCTCCGACGATCAAGGTGCGATCCCCCGGCCGGAAAAAGGACACGTGGCCTGGGGTGTGGCCCGGAGTATGCAGAATCTGCCAGCCCGGAATTTCGGCGAGCGCCATCGCCTCCGGCCCCACCGCCGGCAACGCCCGCAGGCGGCTGCCCAGGTTCACCGGACCTCTGGGGTAAAGCGGTGACAGTAGGGTCATCAGCCCGCCGCCGGCCCCGATATTCGGCTCCGGGTATTCCTTCTCTCCGGTCAGGTAGGGAAATTCCAGGGGATGGGCGTAGATCGGAACCTTCCAATGATCAGCCAGAACGCCCGCGGCGCTGACGTGGTCGAAATGTCCGTGGGTCAGGAGGATTGCCGCCGGCGGAGTGCTGAAATGTTTTTCCGTCCAGCGGCGAATGATTCCTTCGGAATGCGGGAGGGCGGCATCGATCAGATTCCAGGAGCCGTCCGGATGAGTGACGGCAAAAACATTGACAAAGATAATGCGCAGCCCGAGTACACCGGGTGCGATCGAGTCCAGCGGAACGACCTGATCGTCGGGGATGGCGACGCTATCCATGGGGAGCCTCCTGTTTGGTGAGATGCGGGTGGGACTGACCTGGGAACTGATGATGGCGGTTTCATACCATTATCAGGGAATGAATCTACATCCCACTCAAGCCGGAAGAGGGCTTGAATCGGGCACCCTCACCTGCTTTTCAGAATGGTCCTGGAGATTCCAGAGCCTTCATATTGCGGTCATGCGCAACGCGAAGCAGGTGATGCCGCCCAGCGACATGGCCCACACCGGGCGGACTTTCAGCTTTCACCGCAACAACGATGGCTGCCCCCGGAAGCGCCGCGGTTGCAGGAACCGATCCACGGGTTTATGATGAGTCGGCTTTGGCGGAACCCCTTCCTCCGCACTCAGTCGTGCTTCCCGAGCGATAAAAGAGGAACACGCACCTGGCTTCATCCACCGCTCGCGGTGGGGACCCATGGAATCGATTGCCTGAACGGTTAGGAACGGCGCACCGGATTTGCAAGACCCTGGCATCGGGAAACCGGCGAACAGCTCAAGCCTGTAGCACTCTCAACCAAGGCGCATCTTTCTCGTCTCGCCCGCAACGGTTTTCAATAAGGAGATTCCCGATGCCTCGCACAATGAAGTTACTTGTCTGCCTGTTCGCGCTGCTTTGTACAGCGCCAATCTATGCCCAAACCGCGACGCCGGCATCTACCAGCACCCCTGTGGCCCGCGTCTATGTCGCCAGACCCCTCCACATCGGCGCCTTCAATGTGTCCTCTGCGGGAAAACTTACCGCGGTGCCTGGTCAACCCTTCTCCGGCAATCCCGTCAATTTCCTGTCGGTAAACGCGAAGTTTCTCTTCGGCGTAGGCGACGATAACCAGCACATCTATACCTACTCCATCGCTTCCAACGGCGCTTTCAAGCAGGTGGCGTCGGTGGATGCAGCCTCGTACTTGCCACAGGGACCAGGCAGCCGCTGCTGCGGCCCAACGAGGCTCGACCTCACCGGGTCGACTTTGTACAACTACATCATCGATGGAGGATTCTCGGGACAGGAAGCGTTCAAGATCGAATCCAATGGAGAACTGCACTTTATCGGCATTACCACGGCTTTTCAAATGGGTGGCCTAGGCATGAGCGAGTTCCTCGGCAACAACCACTTCGCCTATCAAACGGCTTGTGATGGGAACGTGCCGCAAGATAACCTGACCCAGGGTTACAAGCGGGAAAGCAGTGGGTTGCTGCAGCCTATCAACCAGATAATGGAATTGCCAAAGGCCAAGCGAGGCGACGTTTACTGTCCCGAAGGCCTTGCAGCTGACCCTTCCAATCATCTGGCGATATTTTTGGCGCCTGCGATTGTGGACGAGGATGGATCAGATGGACCTGCGGTCCTGGCCAGCTATACGGCTGATTCTGAAGGCAACCTGAGCACCAAGAGCACCATGGCGAATATGCCAACTATCAACGGGGGCGTTGGAATGAGCATTTCTCCCACGGGTAAGCTGCTCGTCGTTGGTGGTGCAGGCCAGGGCTTTTACGTCTACCACTTCAACGGAGCTGACCCCATTGTGAAATACACGAAACTGCTGAATCCCACCGAAGCTTTTCTGCAGTTTGGCTGGGACAAACATAACCACCTGTTTGCCTTGAGCACCCTCAACCTGCACGTCTATTCGGCTACCTCGACCAGTGTTAAGGAAGAGCCAGGCTCGCCCTATCCCATCCTCCAGGCGTCGAGCCTCATCGTCAAATCCTTAAACTAACCGCAGGTAACAAGCTAGGGCCGGTTCTGCATAGCAACCGGCCCTTCCTTCGTCAGCCCGGGAACATGGGACCCTACGGAACCTAGGAGGAGTGGATGTTCACCGCATAACACTTTACCGCTGCAGCGGATCGATGGGTATATTCACATCCGTCACGCGGAAATTCTTCGCCAGCGCGGGGTGTCGTTTGGCAATGGACTGATACATTTCCCATGCCACGCGGCGATAGGAGATATGGCCTTGGGGCGCGCTGCGCAGCTCGGCGATATAGAGGGCTTCGGCGAAGTCCATCTTGAATAGCGAGCGGCAGCGCGTGCCGAGCGGCAGTACATATTGCGCGGTCGCATTTGCCTCGGGAAGATCTGCTTGGGATAGCCAGTCGAAAGCAGCGTGTGCGCGATCGACCGCCTGCTCGTAAGGCTGACGCAGGTCCGAGTTCGGCCAACATCTCCGGGACGTCATAGCCGTGGAGATTCGTAAAGCTCTGGATGGTCTGCACGCAGCGGCGATGGCGGTGCATGTCGCGGAAGCCGCCGATGTCCATCAGAATGTCGAAGCGGAAACAGTAGCCGGAAGCAAAGGCGCGTGACAGCTCATCGTGCCGCCCGCGGTGGCGCGTGCCCAGCGCCAGCAGCTCTTCGCGACGGACGGAATCAAGCGCGGCCACCTGCTCGCGAATCTGGCGATAGGGATAATGGCACGCACTGTAGAGCAGGGTGGTGACAATTTCAATTTCGATTGACTCCTGATGGCCATCTATCTCCGGTTCGATCAGATCCACGAGTGGGGCTGGTGCGATTGCCTGCGCCCGCATCAATTCGCGCGCGGCCTGCTCGAGTTCCACGCGTGTCTTCGGGATATATTCGATTGGTGCGGCATATTTCACCAGCGTGGGGGCAACCGGGACCTCGCGCAGCAGCACAGCCGCTGCGCGCTCGCCGAGCGCCGGATTGGCGGTGGCAATCTCCTGCTGTAGCGCTTCGAGTGCTGCTCGCTGCACGTTCCACGAAGGCGTCGCGGCAGCCTCGCGCAGTTTTTCTCCCAGCCGTCGAACCTCCGCATGCGTGTGCGAAAGCAGCCGCGAGACTTGTGTCTCGAGAGTGCGGGCATTCACGATTTCACCGAGCGATGTATTGGCTGCGAGGGGCAGAAGATATCGCGCTCCATCGAAAGCGCGGGCCCGCAGCGTGCGCTCATAGGCTTCCGGCGGCATTTCGGCGGGCTTTGGTACTCGGCTGCGCAGCAGGTCGATGGCGCCGCGCGAAATTTCCTCATACGAATGGAACAGGCCTTCGATGCATTTCGTGTACGATTGCCGGGCTTCGCTGTTCTCCCCGAATTGCGGCAGATACCAGCCGCTTTTGCGGAAATTCTGGTAGCGGGTCGAGCGCTCCTGGCCGTCCCAGCGCTGCTCATCGACCAGGGCGATGGCCGCCAGCAGCGAAAGTCGCTCAACCGCGAGCGCAATATGCGCCAGATCGGCAATCGATCGGTGGCCGTACTGAAAATAGAACGTGTTGAGAAACTGTTCGGCTCGTTGCGCGTTTAATTCACGGAGGGACTCTTTCATGGAAAGCGCGGAGCGCGAGTATTTCGCCATCGCGTAGGCCAGCACCTCGGGGTCGGCCCCGTGGATGGCGTAGACTTCGGTGGAACTGGGGGCGGGGTTTGGATTTGTTTCGTTGGCAGGCATAGTTTTTCGTGACAAGCTATTTTGTTGGGTGGGTTGCTTTTGAGATGTGTTCGGATTTCAGAGTAACCCAGAGGCGCGGATGCTGAGCGGGAAAGCCGCAGGTCTCCCGACGATTCAATCCTTCGCGACGCTGGCGTACGGAGCCATGGAATAGGCAAATTGAATGGGTGATGTCCTGACGATGGTTGAAGACCGGCCGTGGGCGCTGCCCGCGCAGCCGTGGATCATGACTCAGCAGTGGCACAGTCTGCTGTTCGCGCACTGGCCGGTGGCGGCGGAGGCGCTGGCAGATCTGGTGCCAAAGGGACTGATCGTCGATGGGTTTGCCGGGACCGGCTGGGTTGGCATCGTGCCGTTCACGATGGACCGGATTCGCTTTCGCGGTCTGGGCAGTGTGCCCGGCGCACGACGGTTTGCGGAGCTGAATCTACGCACGTATGTGCGGGATCAGCGCACGGGTACTCCGGGCGTGTACTTCTTTTCGCTCGACGCCGCGAACCCGCTGGCCGTGCTGGCGGCGAGGATGTGGTTTCATCTGCCCTACTACTGGGCACAAATGCGCGCCGAAGAACGCGATGGAGGCTGGGTTCACTACAAAAGCACCCGGCTGTTTACCGGAGGAGCCGTTCGCTTTCGCGCCACCTATCGCGGCCTCGGCCCGCAACGTTCCCAGCGCGCCGCCCGCGACACCATCGAATATTTTCTGACGGAACGATATTGCCTGTTCACCCACGATCGCGGGGGTCAGCTTCTGCAGGGAAACATTCACCATGCTCCCTGGCCGCTGGAAGCCGCCGAAGCGGAAATAGAAGTTAACGATCTGCCGCAGGCCCACGGCATTCGCCTGCCGGATATTCCCCCGGTGCTACATTTTGCCAGGAGCCAGGCGGTTGTCATCTGGAAACCGCAGCCGGTGCTGGCGATGGCTTGACGCCGTCTATAATCCAGATTTCCGGAACGATTTGTTTTGCGTTACAGAGGGAACGGACGTAGGAAGATTCGCGCCCCTGCAACGGCCGGAAAGTTCGATTCATATAGGAGTCGATTGCATGTTTTCACTGGAGAATCGCATAGCCCTGGTTACGGGCGCTTCACAGGGGATCGGCCGCACCTGCGCCCTGATACTCGCCAAAGCCGGTGCCCAAGTTGCGCTCGCCGCGCGGAACACTTCCAGGCTGGCGGAAGTTGCGGCGGAAATTGAAACGGCGGGTGGGAGAGCGGTTCCGTTTGAGCTGGACCTGGCGAGTGAAGAGTCGATCCGTGCCGGAGCGAAAGCGGTGCTGGCGCAGTTCGGCAAGATTGAGATCCTGGTGAACAACGGTGGGATAACCCGCGACAATTTGATGCTGCGCATGAAGCTGGCGGAATGGGACGCGGTGTTGGCAACGAACTTGACCGGCGCGTTCCTGCTGACGCAGGCGGCGTGTTCCAGCATGTTGAAGGCGCGCTGGGGTCGAATCATCAACATCACCAGCGTGGTAGGAGAGACGGGGCAGGCCGGCCAGGCGAACTATGCGGCCAGCAAAGCGGGGTTGATCGGTCTGACCAAGTCGCTGGCGCGCGAATTAGCTTCCCGCAACATTACTGTGAACGCTGTAGCCCCTGGCTATATTTCCACGCCGATGACCGATGTGCTGAACGACCAGCAGCGGACCGCCATGCTGACGCAGATTCCGCTCGACCGCGCCGGCACGCCGGAGGACGTCGCGCACGCCGTCGCGTTTCTTGCATCGGACGAGGCCAGCTATATCACCGGCCATGTGCTCGACGTGAACGGCGGAATGCATATGGGATAGGGCCAAAACTGCCGGTTACGATTTCCAACGATTTTGATTGACGACGGCCGCTATCCATAGGACCATTCCTTCGGGGGAAAGTGTGAATAGGCGCTCTCTATTCGTTTTGCTCTGCCTGGCCGTTGCTACTCCCAGGTCTTGTTTTGCTGGTCCAGCTTCTGCAGCAGGCCCGCAAAACGTCAGCTTCCGAAGCGGCGGGGAGACGGTTCATGGCGTTTTATATCGGCCCCAGGGCGTTGGTCCGTTTCCGGCGATCGTTGTTATCCATGAATGGTGGGGATTGGATGACTGGATTCGGCAGCAGGTCAAGATGTTTGCCGAACATGGATATGTGGCGTTGGCGGTTGATCTGTACCGCGGGCAGGTTACGTCCGATCCAGAGACCGCACATGAGCTGATGCGAGCGCTGCCGCAGGACCGGGGCGTGATGTATCTCACCTCCGCCGTGGCGTATCTGAAGACTCTGAAATTTGTCAAACCGAACCGGATTGGTGCGGTGGGGTGGTGCATGGGAGGAGGTTTCGCGATGCAGCTGGCCATCGCCGACCCATCGCTGCGTGCGGTT
This sequence comes from uncultured Acidobacteriota bacterium, assembly GCA_963823295.1. Taxonomy (GTDB): domain Bacteria; phylum Acidobacteriota; class Terriglobia; order Terriglobales; family Acidobacteriaceae; genus JAKAAZ01. The sequence goes on along the minus strand of CAWGLF010000012.1, from coordinate 1,249 downwards.
GCCATCAATTACGGAGCGCTGGAGACGGATCCCGCACAGCTGAAGAAAATTCATGCGGCGATCCTGGGCAATTTCGGAGCGCACGACCGGGGCATCACTCCGGGAGACGTTCACGCCTTTGCTGCCGCCATGCAAAACATCGGCCATCCGGTTGATGTCAAGGAATATGCCGATGCTGGCCATGCGTTTGAAAATCCTAACAATAAGAGCGGGTATCGCGTGGCGGACACGGCAGATGCGGACCGGCGGATGTTTGCGTTCTTTTCCCGTTTCCTGAAGCAATGACGATCAGCCATCCGGGTTACAATCCATCTGACGTGAATACTGTTCGCGCAATTTACCCTGGCACCTTCGATCCTCTGACGAATGGGCATCTGGATCTGATCGCCCGCGGCTCAAAAATCTTCGACCACCTGGTTGTCGCGATTCTCAACAACTCGGAGAAGCAGCAGCCGCTTTTTCCGGTGCGGGAACGCGTCGAAATGATCACCGAAGCCACCCGGGAATTCGGCAATATTTCCGTGAGCACCTTCGATGGCCTGCTGGTCGAGTTTGCCCGCCAGCAGCATGCGCAGGCGCTGTTGCGCGGCATTCGAGCCATCAGCGATTACGAATATGAATTCCAGATGGCGCTGATGAATCGTCGGCTCGCTCCCCAGCTGGAAACGGTGTTCATGATGCCTGCCGAGAAATACTCCTACGTCAGCTCGCGGCTGATTCGGGAGGTATTTCGGCTGGGCGGATCAGTTGAAGGACTGGTGCCCCCGAGCGTAGTGGAACGCATGCAGGCGCGGGCTTCGAGAGCCTCGGACTGATCTTCATACCAACCCTTGAAGTCTGAAATAAATACTTCAAACCATTCCGGATGGATCGGGTTAAAAGAAGCGGAGGCACGACATGAAAAAGCTATTTGCTTCGATGGCTGCAATCTTGGTGTTTTCTTCCTCACTCGCCTGGGCTGCAGCAATCCCGCTGACTACCCGATGAGCGCCCATGTGATTTCATCCCATCTTGAGAACCAGTACCTGGGCCAGACTTTGGCGACCAGCTTGATACTCGACGTCCTCATCGCTGGGGAAAAGTATCAGCTTCAGGGCAATCGAGAAAGAATTTCCGCCACAACCGTCGGCTTGCTCGTACCCGGAGACTACAAGGCGAAACTTACCTCTGAAAAACGTAAAGGCGCCTATGCGTATGCCGGGGAATATGAGCTTCTGTTGCCCGACGGAAGCACGCAGAAGTTCCAGGT